>NZ_JBWDNO010000002.1:0-1119026 GCF_056269245.1 Paenibacillus sp. J31R98 | reverse complement strand
CCAGTATGTAAGACCCCTGAAAGACGATCAGGTTGATAGGTTCGAGGTGGAAGCGCGGCAACGTGTGCAGCTGACGAATACTAATCGGTCGAGGGCTTATCCTAAATAAGTAAATCCAGCTAAGTAAGAAACCTTCGCAAAGGTTCGTATCCAGTTTTCAGGGCGTAAGGCCTTGTATATAGAGTCTTGCTAACGCAGACCACGTTTGGTGGCGATGGCGGAGGGGAACCACGCGTACCCATCCCGAACACGACCGTTAAGCCCTCCAGCGCCGATGGTACTTGGACCGCAGGGTCCTGGAAGAGTAGGACGTCGCCAAGCAGAGATAACCGACCATATTCATATGGTCGGTTTTTTTGTATTTAAAAGGATTGTGTGTATGCGCTTTCGAATATATACTGTTATGGATTTTACTTATTCTCGGAGGACTGATAATGACATAACCTACCAAGCATCGAAGCCTGCTTATGCAAGCTCGGAAGTGAGCTGCGCAGATACGAAAACTGAAATCATAACAACACATATTCCGAGGAGATGCCCATTGTGTGGAGAAGGATTCAAGGCAATGCAAGAAACTGTTTGCTGTATGAACCGCTTTTTCTAATACCGTTTAATATGTACATGACTTACGCTTCAATCTACATGCTTAAGCTTGGCGTTAACGAAACCCAAATCGGACTTATCACGTCCATCGGCATGGCGATTCAGATCTTCACTGCGCTTATCAGTGGTCACTTAACGGACAAGATGGGTCGAAGAAAAGCGCTGCTTGTATATGATCTTCTGAGCTGGAGCATCGCAACGTTATTGTGGGCAGTATCGCAAAACTTCTGGTTCTTCCTTATCGCAGCAATCGTGAACAGCTTTCAGCGTGTGCCGACGACTGCGTGGTACTGTCTGCTCGTGGAGGATACGAAGCCGGAGAACCGTTCGATCGTCTTTACCATTCTGATGTTTATTAATGTTGTTGGCGGGCTGTTTGCGCCGCTTGGCGGCTTGCTTGTGAACCATTATTCACTCGTTCCTGGAATGCGGTTCATGTATCTCCTCGCTTTTGTCGGGATGACGATCATGATCATTGTAAGGCATTTCAAAACACATGAGACGGAAATTGGGATCAAAAAAATGCAAGAGAGCTCGAAGATCAGCTTCTCGGATACGCTGGCTGAATACAAAGCCGTGTTAAAGCTCATAGGGACGAATAAGCCATTGATGATTATTTTTGGCGTCTACATTCTATTCAACTTCCAGATGACGCTGCGCAATACCTATTTGTCGGTCTACTGGGTGGATGCCCTACAGATTAATGATGCGTTCATCTCGATATTCCCAGCGATTTCGTCAGCGGCCATGATACTGTTCCTGTTCACTGCATCGCCGCGGCTTAAAGAAAAGCTGGCCAATCGTTATATGATCTGGGGCTTCTTGATCTCGGCAGCCTCATTCATGATTCTGCTGTCAGCGGGACCGGGCAACATCACGGCTACAATCATCAGTACGGTTGTCATGGCAATTGGTGGACTTCTCGCTAGCCCGTATTTGGAATCATCCATTCAAAATGCGATCGATGACGACAATAGGGCGAAGATTTTCTCTATCCTCGGCGTACTGATTCTCATCTTCACTTTCCCTGCGGGACTGATCGGCGGCTGGGCGTATACGATTAATGCGAAGTTTCCGCTGATCTTTATAGTCATCTCGTTTCTGATGAGCGTGCCTATGATGATGATGTATGCCAAGAGTAGTCGAAAAGCGATTCAACCGACAGTTGAAATGACCTGTTCAACTGATGCTTGATAGGCCAAGGCATGTCACTGTGCTATTCTACATCCAGACAGTGCGCACTGTACAAATTGCGATAGCGGAGGCGTTAGATACATGGATATGTACAAGATCGGGGCTTTCATTGCTAAGCTTAGAAAAGAGCACGGGATGACGCAAGCTGAGTTTGCCGAACAGTTAAGCCTTACCCATCAGGCGGTATCCAAATGGGAGCGCGGCGAGTCCATGCCGGATATTAGTCTGCTGTCGCCGATTAGCAAGCTCCTTGGTCTAACGATTGAAGAATTGCTGGCCGGAGAGAAAAAGAAAGTTGTTGTTGTTCTTCCTCTGACTGTTGCTGCGGAAGCACAGCAAGAAGAGCTTCAACATGAAGAAGTGGCTGTTACTGCGGCAGAGGATGATCAGGCAGTTGAGCAAGAGGATGAGCACGAACATGAAGATGAGCATGAAGATGAGCACGAGGATGAGCTCGAGGATGAGCATGAAGATGAGGACGAACATGAAGATGAGGACGAACATGAAGATGAGCATGAACATGAACATCATCATGATCAACATCACCATGAGCATCATCATGACCACCATCATGACCATCATCATGACCATCATCATGATAACAATGATGAGGACCAGAATACGAATCGTGAATTGAAACTGATTCTAAAGCTGGCTCCATTCCTGAGCACAGACCTCGTCGATGAAATGATTGATCGCCGCTTGGACAGTGATGAGGTCAGCCTGGATTTTGTGCAGAGACTCGCACCGTTTGCAAGCTCAGAGATGCTCGGCAAATTAGTCGATAAAGCAACGGATAATGCCGTGGAGCTGAACCAAATTACAAGATTGGCGCCCTTTCTTGAGCAAAGCCAGCTCGATCGCCTCATGCAGAAAGTTGAAAACGGCACTGTAGGCTGGAACGTTGTGAAAGCGCTCGCCCCTTTCTTAGGTGAGAAAGCGCTGAACCGGCTTATCGAGAGAGTGGCAGAAGGATCTATCGATACGCATACGCTTGTTTCAATTGCACCTTTTCTACAGAAGGAAAATGTTGAGAGGTTGGTCAGCCTTGCGGAGTCAGTTACGTTCGATACCGAGCTTGTAACGAAGCTCGCTCCATTCCTCCCGAAGGATATGCTCGATCGTTTGGTTCGAAATATGCTGAGCAATACACGCTAAATGCGAAGGAAACCATGCTGGACCGATATTTATCGGGCGGTATGGTTTTTTTTTACGTTCACTGTAAAAAAGGAAATTGCGACCTTAAGCTCGAAATGTATGGAGATATACAGCAAGAGTTGGAGGTTAAAGTATGAAAGAGCTACTCATGACAAATGTACGGGATATGCGCGATGGCGAGGAATTCGTCGGCTTCTATCTCATTAAGGAGAGCGAAGTGAAGCAGACAAACACGACGCCTCCGAAGGATTTTATGAATTTGATGCTGTCCGATTCCACGGGACAGATTTCAGCGAAAATTTGGGACGCTGCTCAAACGGATAAAGATAGTTTCACTGCGATGTCGCTTGTGAAGGTGCAAGGTACTGCACAGCTGTACCGGGATAAGCTGCAGGTGAAGATTATTCGTATCCGCAGGACGACGGAAGCAGACGGTGTCAACTTAACGGATTTCATTCGCTCAGCGCCGGTTGAGGCGGAAGAGCTGCTTACAACCGTCTACACCACTAAAGACAGTATCGCGGATCCGGATATTCGCGCAATCGTTCAATATTGCTTGGACAAAATCGGTGATCGGCTTCTGCATGCGCCGGCAGCGAAGACGCATCATCATGCATATTACGCCGGATTGGTGTATCATATTGTAAGAATGCTGGAGATCGGCGCATTTCTGTGCAAGCAGCGTCCTTTTCTCAATCCAGATCTGATTAAAGCAGGCATCATTCTTCATGATATCGCGAAGCCCGTTGAGATGGTTTCCGAGCTTGGCATCGTATCGGATTACAGCACGCCAGGCAAGCTGATTGGGCATATTTCGCAGGCATCGCTGTGGATCACGGAAGCGGCGATTCACCTTGGCATTGATCCAGACGCTGAACGCATTATGGCGCTGCAGCATCTTGTTCTCTCTCATCATAACCTTGGCGAGTGGGGCAGTCCGGTGCAGCCGCAGCTGGCAGAGGCAGTTGCCCTGCATCATATCGACTCGATGGATGCGAAGCTGCAAATGATTGAGGATGCTTTTGCAACAATTCCCGATGATGAATCGTGGACGCCACCAATTCGTGGGCTGGAGAACAAGGCAATCTATCGGTTAAATTTTTAGATGGAGGATTCTACAACATGATTAGATTCGGCATTATTGGTACAAATTGGATTACAGAACAGTTTATTGAGGCGGCTAGAACGGTAGAGGGCTTCACGCTAACTGCTGTCTATTCCAGAACGCAGGAACAAGCAGACATCTTCGCTGCCAAGCATAGCATTCCGTTCACGTTCACGAATTTGGCTGACATGGCTGCAAGCAATGAGCTTGATGCGGTATATATCGCTTCGCCAACCTCCTTCCATGCTGAGCAGGCGATGATCTGTATGCGCGGGGGCAAGCATGTTCTCTGTGAGAAGCCAGCTGCGTCGAATGCGCGTGAGTTGACGAAGATGATTGAAACCGCGCAGGAGCACAATGTCGTATTCATGGAAGCGCTGAAGAGCACGCTGCTTCCTGGCTTCCAAGCGATTGTGGATAATCTGCCGAAGCTTGGGACGGTGCGGAGATATTTTGCAAGCTACTGCCAATACTCTTCGCGTTACGATGCTTATAAGAACGGGACCGTGCTGAATGCGTTCAAGCCTGAGTTCTCGAATGGCGCGCTGATGGATCTCGGCGTGTACTGCATCTATCCAATGGTAGTGCTGTTCGGTGCGCCTAAGGAGATCGCCGCTAACGGCATTATGCTGGAGTCCGGCGTGGATGGCCAAGGCGGCTTGATCGCGAAGTATGAAGGCATGAATGCGACGATCATGTATTCGAAAATCTCGAACTCCTCGCTGCTCGCCGAAATTCAAGGCGAAGAGGGTACGATGACGATCGACAGCATCAACATTCCGAAGCAGATTCAAATCCGTTACCGCGATGGCCGGGTGGAGGATATTTCGAGACCGGATGATCGTCCGACGATGAGCTACGAGGCGGAGCAGTTTATGCAGCTGATCCGTACGGGAGAGCGTCAATCTCCGGTCAATACGCACGCGAATTCACTTGCCGTGATGAACGTGCTTGATGAAGCGAGACGCCAGCAAGGGCTTGTGTTCCCTGCGGATCTTAAATAATAAAAGACGCTGCGCTGCAGAAGGTTTAACCTTCATGTAGCTGCAGCGTTTTTTTTGTGTGTGCTGTGAATTAGATGGAGCGCTTATAGTGGTTCGGTGTGCTGCCGGCGAATTTCTTAAACATCCGGTAGAAGTGTGGGAGACTCTCGAAGCCGCACTGAACCGCAATCTCAGCAATCGTGTGATCGGTCGTCAACAGAAGCTCCTTCGCCATCGTTATCCGCTTCGCGATAATAAATTCGATGACACTAAGTCCAGTCATTTGCTTGAACGTTCTGGAGAAGTAGGACGGACTTACAGCGGCGCGGCTGGCAAGTGCCGTGAGCTGCAGGTTGTCGGTCAGGTGCGCGTCGATATAATCAAGCGCTGCCTGCATCCAGGTTGGACTGTTAAGTCCGCTATGCGGCTGCGAAACATCGCCGGGATTGGTCTTGCGGTTCAGATGAAGGAGCACCGATTGCAGCAGCAGCAGAACGGCTTGGCGGTAGCCGGACTGACGGTGCCGAAGCTCTTCCTGCAGCTCATCAATCGTTGCTTCAAGCCGCTGCTGTTCAGCGTGAAGCAGCTCGAGCTTATAATGGCGGTTCGACTTGGCGAGCTCGAAGCATCGAAGATACGTGAAAGCGTCCTTGCTGACGACGGTTGCTTGAACAAATTGGCTGCTGAAGAATATCGCAGACGACGTAATCGGCTGTTCGGGATTCGGAAGCGTCCGATGAATCGTATTGCCTGGGATGAGAAACAGATCCCCGGCTTGCAGCTCGTAGAACGTATGGTTAATAAAGATCGAACCAGAGCCGTTATGGATATAGATAATCTCGAACCAGTCATGCAGATGGTCCGGCAGCTCGGATTGCGTGTTCTTCGTACTGCGCAGGACGAGCTCGATCGGAAGCGAGGTATCGACGTCGAAATGTTTGCGAAGCGGATTCATGCTAGCGTCAGCTCCTTGTGAAGATTCGCGGATAAGACAAACAAGATAGGACAAAAAAAGGTATATTTTCAGCGGGAATGATTATTTCTATTCTGTATCTTCGTTTCTATAATAAAATATATCGGACTTACAGCTTGTTTGTCTATCCTATCTTATCTGGAAGGTGAATTTACGATGGAGCATCACATTGAATCCGGCGCTGACGCGCTTTATATGGACGAACGCGATCATGTTGCAACCGCGCTTCGCGACATGTCGGCAGGAGAAACGGTTCAGTACCGGAACTCGCAAGGTTTGCAAGCGGTAACGTTGGTTGATCTTATTCCATTCGGCCATAAGGTGGCCATTACTGCTGTGGAAGAAGGCGCGGAGGTCCGCAAATATGGGGAAGTCATTGGACGAGCCGTGAAATCTATTGTCATTGGTCAGCATGTGCATGTCCATAACATTGAAGGGATTCGCGGTCGCGGAGACCTCGGCTTGAAGGAGGCGGCAGCGCAATGATGAACGGAACATTCATGGGCTACGAACGGGCGAACGGGGATATTGGCATTCGCAATCATCTGCTTATTATTCCAACTGTAATTTGCTCCAACCAAGTATGCAATCGGGTTATGCAAATGGTGCCTGGTGCGGTGGCGATTCCGCATCAGCATGGCTGCAGCCAAATTGGCGCGGACAAGGAGCGGACGTTCGAGGTGCTTGCCGGAACGGGAAAAAACCCTAACGTTGGCGCAGTCCTTATTATCAGTCTCGGCTGCGAGGTTGTCGATCCTGCTGCGCTTGCGGAAGACATCCGTAAAACAGGCAAGCCGGTTGAATTCTTCGATATTCAATCTGTAGGCGGTTCGGTGAAGGCGATCTCGCATGGCGCGGAGCTTGCGAAGCGAATGATGGCGGATCTCGAGAAGCAGGAAAAGGTGCCAGTGCCATGGAATAAATTAAAGGTTGGGGTGAAATGCGGCGGTTCTGATGCGACGAGCGGCTTGGCTTCGAACCCGGCGCTTGGAGCTGCAGCAGATTCACTTATTGCTGAAGGCGGCTCCATCGTTATCGGAGAGACGACAGAGATCATCGGTGCGGAGCATCTGCTTGCAGAGCGCTGCGTGACGCAGGGAGTTTCTGATCAGCTCTATCATATCGTGAATCGCTTTGAAGACGAAGTACAGCGGATGGGCGCAGATATGCGCGGCGGCAATCCAAGCCCTGGCAATATCGCAGGTGGCCTGTCCACAATTGAGGAGAAATCTCTCGGCTGCATTAGTAAGTGCGGCAAAGCGCCAATTAAAGGCGTTATTGAGTATGCGGAGAACATTCCGGATCATGGTCTCTATTTCATGGATTCCCCGGGAAATGATATTGAGTGCGTATCGGGGATGGCAGCGGGCGGTGCACATATCGTCTGCTTCACGACAGGTCGTGGGACGCCAACTGGCGCAGCGGTTATTCCTGTCATTAAGATTACCGGCAACAAGATGACGTTCGAGAAGATGGAAGATAATATGGACGTTGACGTCAGCGATATGCTGGACGGAACTAGCAGTCTTGAACAGGCTGGAGATCGGATTTGGCAAGAGATTATGGATGTTGCAGAAGGCAAATGGACGAAAGCCGAAGTGCTTGGCCACCAAGAGTTCAGCATTAATCGGATCGGTCCAAGCTTGTAAACATGTAGACGGAGGTACGCGAGGGATGAATACGATAGCAAAGGATTGGCTCGATCTGGAATATAAGCCGCAGCTCCCTGTCAACAAGGAGATGGGTATCGGCATCATCGGAGCGGGCGAAATTATCGAAGCTTGTCACCTGCCGGCCTATGAGATGGCGGGTCTGCGCGTAGTGGGCATCTTCGATCTGAACAAGGAGCGCGCTGAACAGCTCGCTGCGAAATTCGGCATTCCGAAAGTGTACGGGGATCTGGATGAGTTGCTCGCCGATCCAGAAGTTCAGTTCGCGGATTTGGCGGTTCCAGCGAAGGTGCAGCCAGCGATTGCTGAGCGTGCGGCAGCTGCCGGCAAGCATATTCTGTGCCAGAAGCCGCTTGCGGAATCGTATCCGGAAGCGGTGCGCATTCGCGATGCTTGCGCCAAGTATGGCGTGAAAGGCGCGGTCAACCAGCAGATGCGATGGTCGCCGAGCATTCGGGCTAGCCATACGATTATCAAGCGCGGCTGGCTGGGCGAGCTGCTGCAGGCTTCGATTCAAGTGAATGTGAAGCAGGATTTTGCCAACTGGGGCTGGCTGAGAGAGATGCCGACGCTGGAATTCATGTATCATAGCATTCATTACATGGATGCGATTCGTTTCTTGTTCGGTACGCCTGAGTATGTCTATGCAGATGGTGCGCGTTTCCCTGGTCAACAGACGATTGGCGAGACACGGACGCTGCTTCATATGAAATTCGCCGGCGAAGCACGCGGCATCATTCATGACAATCATAATCATATCGCGACTGAGGATGATTGGTACGCGACTTACCGATTCGAAGGAACCGAAGGCATTATTAAAGGGACGAACGGGTCGTTGTACAACTATCCGGTCGGTCGCGAAGATACGCTGAGCTTTCATACCAAAGCGATTCACGAGGATTATTGGTTCTCGCCGAGGCTGCATGGCAAATGGTTCCCGCATGCTTTCATGGGAACGATGGGCGAGCTGATGCGAGCTGTGGAAGAGGATCGGGAGCCGGAGAACAGCGTTGAGGATAACTTGAAGACGATGCAAATGGTGTTCGGCGCCTACCTCTCGATGGAGGAGAATCGTCCGGTCACGCTTGCGGAGATTGCAGGCAAAGTGCCGTCGTCACTGTAAGATGGGAGGGAGAGCTTAGGCTCTCTCTTTTTTTGTGCAAAATAGGGAACAGGCGGTGTAACAGTGGTACGCGTCTTAGAACTGAAGAAGACAGAACAAGTGAAGCCAACGGATGTCTCCGCTGGCTCCAATTCATTATTATTGCGGCTGCTGGCGAATGCCTGGCGGCCTTTTTATTTTATCCTGTACATGCTGGTACCAGAAGGCGCCTGCGAAGATGACAATGCATACGGTAGCAAGAATCGAGTTGTAGAAGAATGTCTGGCGCATCCCAATCGCTTCGCTCGTAATGCCACCGAAGAAGCTGCCGATAATGCGGGCAACGCCCATCGAGAGCAGGCCGTTGAGCGTCTGTCCACTTGCCTTCAGCTCATTAGGCACTTCCTTGTTGATGACAATCGCCATCGTGACGGATAGGACGATAAAGATAAGACCGTGCAGCGCTTGAATCGGAAGCAGCCAACCGGCATGATGCACGATCGTGTACAAATACCAGCGCAGAGCGGCCGCTGCCCCGGCGCCAAGCAGAATGAACGAGACGGGCACGCGCTTGAAGATACGGCTCGACAGCAGCAGGAACGGAACCTCGCTCAGCGAGGAAATAACCATAGACCAGCCAAGCCACGCGCTGTCGCCCCCAAGCTCTTTGAAATAGAGCGGGAAGAAGGCGTAATAGTAGCCGAGCGTAATCTGAAACACAAAATTCGCGCCGATATAGAGCATCAGCTTCCGGTTGCGGAGGAGCACCCAGACCGATATTTTCTTGCCTCGCTTCTGATGCCCTTCGATCTTAGGAAAACGAAGCGCGAGCAGCAGGCAGGCGACGAGAATGAGCGTGTAGACGATGAACAGTAGATCGATTCGCTTCTGCGCGAGCAGCCCGAATAGAATCGACATCAGAGCGAACCCGAATGTCCCTCCCATCCGAATGAGGCTGAAATTGCCTGAGCCCCGCTTGTCCAGCACCTCTAGCGTAACGGCATCGCTAATTGTGAAGATGGATGACTGGAAGAAGGTAAAGATACAAATAAAGAGCAGCAGCAGCAGAAACATGTTGCTGAGCGGGAAGAGCAGAACGCTCACGCCGGTTCCGGCGATAAGCAGCAGCAGAATGCTGTTCTTCGTCCGTGCTCGGTCGCTAAGCAGTCCCCAGACCGGTTGTGCCAATATGGCGACGAGTGGACCTAGGCTAAGCAGCGTCCCGATCTGTGATTGGGTAAACCCGACATGTTGGAAGTAGAGCGGGATGAATGTTCCATAGACGGCATTGCCCATGTACAGAAAGAAGTAGAAGAACAGGAAATAAGCTAAATTGACAGGCATCTCTTCGCTTCCTTTTGGCTAGTGTTAGTTGTTATCGTACTATAAACCGTTCCCTGCTAGGAAGCTGTTCCCGCAAAATATTTTTTGGCCCTCCCTTTCTTTGCCGCAAACAGGAGGTACATGCACTTCTAGGCCACTGCCTACATACACTGTAAAACAGTCTTCACTGTCAGTACGCGTAAGGAGGAATCTCCTTGGCAGAGGGCATCCAAATTGAAGGAGGGAATGGTCGTTATGCCCGGTTTCTTCGCAACGATTGCTTTATTTATCAAACAGCTGACACTACTTGTTTCGTACGTCAAAAATAATGCGTTTCCCCAGCCGCTGCAGGAGGAGGAAGAAGCGAAGCATATACAGCTATTCTTGAGCGGCAATCAAAACTCCAGAAATATTCTCATTGAGCATAACCTGCGGCTAGTCGCGCATGTAGTGAAGAAATTCGATAATACGAAAGAAGATACCGAGGACTTGATCTCGATCGGCACGATCGGCTTAATCAAAGCCATTGAATCGTATTCTCCTGGGAAGGGGACGAAACTGGCTACTTTTGCCGCGAGATGCATTGAGAATGAGATTCTGATGCATCTTCGCTCCAAGAAGAAGTCCAATAAAGATGTCTCCTTGCATGATCCAATTGGCACGGACAAGGAAGGCAATGAAATCTCCTTGATTGATATCCTCGGAACAGATCATGATGATGTGGTTGAGAAAGTGCAATTGCAAATTGAGAAATCCAAGATCTATAAGAATTTAGATATATTAGACGATCGTGAGAAAGAAGTCATCGTTGCCCGGTTCGGCTTGGAAACTGGCGGCGAAGAACGGACGCAGAGGGAGATTGCTAAGGATCTGGGAATCTCGAGGTCGTATGTATCGCGTATTGAGAAGCGAGCATTGATGAAGCTGTATCACGAGTTTTATAAAGCGAAGCGATAAAGTGAATAAGAGGATTGTTTACTGAGGCCGCGTAATACGCGGCTTTTTCGCTGGCAAATAAAGGCCCTAGGAAATTCGAAGTGGTAAGGAGCGAATAACGCACGCTATAATAGGAGGCAGAGAGGGGCGTGCGGCAGTGCCATACAGTTTAGATGTTCGATTCAAACCGCTTTACGAAGCTCTTAGCAGCTTGCATGCCTATATTTGCCGGAAATCGCATAAGAAACTGGATCTGACGGAATCGTGGCCTAAACAGGCCAGTCAGCGGATTACGTCGGAACTAGCTGAAATACTAGATAGCATGAGCATCGACGGGGATTGGAAACTCACTTATCTGCTCGTATTTCTGTGCCCGAACGAAGATGCCGCTGGATTCACCGAATGGCTCAGAGGCCTGACGGTAGGGGAACTATATGAAATAATGTCACCATACGGCAATCAATTTCCTGCTAATATGGCCGTGTTTCGCGATCGGACCGCGAAACTGTTCGAGCTTTGGGACAAGCAATATTTCCAGCATATCGATGGAACAATCATCAATCGGCTCGATGAATCGGTGCACATCCGGAAGCAAGCGCTTCCCTCGTTGGAACCGGCAGCGTTCGTCGACGAAACCTCGAACGGGTTATTCTTTGAACCGATCAACGGATTGGAGAAGCTCGTGCTCATGCCGCAGTATCATTTCCAACCGTTCAACGTCGTTAACCACTACGGCAGCATCACGGTATGCCATTATGCCGCTAGAATATATTTGGGCGATGATGATTTCCTGTCGACGCATGAGTATCGCATGATCCGAAGCGTGGCTGAGAAGAGCCGGCTAAAAATATTACGGTTCCTGAACAAAGGTCCAAGATCGTTTATTGAGATCGTGCGTCATTTGGAGCTGTCGAAAGGCATCACGCACGACCATATTGCGAAGCTGCGTCATGCAGGCATGTTGACTGCACACTTCGATGGCGAGACGCTAACGGCATACAGCTTACGGTCAGGCGCGTTGGCTCAGATGTACGGCAAGCTTATGGAATATATTGAGAAGGTCGACTAGCTGGACGGATAACTCTATAAAGAAAGCAAAGCCATTTGTGCATCGTTCATACGATGTGGGAATGGCTTTTTTTGATGTCTTTAAGCGAGTGGGATCGGAGCAGTTAATCCGAACTATTCATTTAATTCTTTTCTTAAAGAAATATTTATATAGTTCTCTATTTACAGAACTAAAAAGCCAGCCTATAATAGGGTCATCTACAATGTTGAGTAATTCAATCGGAATTATAAAATATTGAATAGGGGATTTTTATTTCGGGAGGTTGTTCATTATGAAGAAGAAAATCTTTTCCTTATCCACTGCTATCCTCGCCAGCGCGATCTTATTAACCGCTTGCGGAAGCAATAGCAACAATGCTGGAACAGCAAACAACAGCGCTCCAAACACGAACCAGACTGCGCCGAGCAATACGGCATCTAATACGCCAACGACTCCGGCAGCTGATGCCAATGGACTGTATCAAGCGGTGGATATGTCTAAGCTGCCGGATACGGCAAAGAACCGCACGGACACGATTATCGTGGGCTTGACCGATCCAAGCGGTGCGTTCACGCCGTATTTCCAGCAAAGCGGATATGACGGCAACGTATCGTCCTTGCTTTATACACCGCTTGTCAGCGTGGATAACAAAGGGCTTCCAATTCCGGGGTTGGCGGAGAAATGGGATGTATCGGCAGATAATTTGACTTATACGTACCACCTGCGCCAAGGCTTGAAATTCAGCGACGGATCACCGCTTACGGCTGACGACGTCGCATTCACATGGACGATTCTCCACGACAAATCGTATGACGGCGATTCCCAAGTAAGCACGCTGCATGTCAAGGGCGGCGAGGATTATAAAGCAGGCAAGGCAACAAGCGTTTCGGGTATCAAGGTGATCGATCCGCAGACGATCTCTGTTACGCTTGAGCAGCCTAACGCCAGCGCGCTGACGCTGCTAGGTTCCGATGTATTGTCGAAAGCTTATTACGGCAAGGAGTACAAGCAAGGTCAACTGGATTATATGAAGAAGCTCAGCGGCAGCCCGCTCGGCAATGGCCCGTATAAGCTGGAGAAGTTCATTCCGGGGCAGGAAGTGCGGATGATCGCGAACGAGAACTATTTTGGCGGCAAGCCGAAAACAGAGCACTTTATCTATAAAACATCGGAAGGGGATACGTGGCAGTACTTGGAGACAGGCGAGGTCGACTATGCGTCGTTCAGCGCAACGAAAGAAAATATCGATAAGCTCAAAGCGCTTGGATTCGTGAATGTCCAACCGTATACGCCAAGCAACTACGGTTACCTTCAAGTGAATCTCGAACACCCGGCTTTGAAAGACAAGCTAGTTCGTCAGGCGCTAACTTACGGGCTAGACCGCCAAAGTATTTACGTAGAAGCTAGCCAAGGCGCTTACCAGGTTGCTAATATTCCTTCGTCTTTGATTTCATGGGCGTACACGGAAGACGGTATTAACCCGTACAAGTATGATCCGGAGAAAGCGAAGCAACTGCTGGACCAAGCAGGTTGGAAGGTCGGAACTGACGGCATTCGCGAGAAAGACGGCAAGAAGCTGACGATCCATTACCTGGGATCCAAGAAGCCGGATACCGATGTTTTCATCGCAGTAGCGAAAGAAGACTATGAAGCGATCGGCATTAAATTCGAGCCGGAAGTGTTCGCGGATTTCAATGCGCTCGTCTCTAAAGTCGAAGGCGGGGATTATGATCTTGTTTCCTTCTCGACATCGCTTCTGACCGATCCTGCGGACGGTTTGCTCCAGTTCGTTGACGGCGAGATTACTGGTTATGATAATCCGAAATTCAAAGAGCTATACGCCAAAAGCTTAGCGACGTCGAACATCGACGAACGCAAAGAAGTTTACAAACAAATCTTCCAGATTCTTAATGACGATCTACCGGTCATCTTTACGAGCTACAAGAAAAGCGTATATGCCTATAACGGACGCATTCAAAACTTAAGCATCAGCCCATTTAACGGCCTTGCTCCGAGTCTGCCAAACTGGACGCTGAGCAAATAAGGCGATATGATACGAGATTCCTCGTCCGGCAGCGGGCGGGGAATCTAAGATTAAGGAGTCGACTATGAGCACGTACATTACGAAGCGGATCTTATATATGATCATCATTTTGTTCGCGGCTTCCTTCTTGATTTTCTGCTTGTACGCCCTTACGCCCGGGGACTTCATTACGGGGAATATCAAGCTGACGCCAGAACGCAAAGCGGAGCTCCGCGAGATTTACGGATTGAACAGGCCTGTGGTCGAACGATATTGGACCTGGATGAAGAACGCCTTCCATGGCGACTTCGGCTACTCGCTCGCACAGCAGAAGCCGGTGCTAACGCTGTTCAACCAATATGTCTGGAACTCATTCCTGCTTGCTATCGTCTCCACATTCCTGACCTGGGTGATTGCGGTCGTCGTCGGCGTCTTCGTCGCGTACAAACAATATTCCTGGTTTGATACCTTCGTGATGTTGTTTCTCTTCGCGGCGATGTCGATCCCGTCGTTCTTCATCGGTCTCTTCCTGATCAAGATCCTCGCTGTTGACTGGAAGTGGCTTCCTCCTGGCGGGATGCTGACAACAGGCAGCAACGCGACGGGACTCGCTTATGTCAAAGAAGTCATTCATCATATGACACTGCCGGTAATTGTAATGACCTTGCTCGGTGTCGGATCGCTGACGCGGTACTTCCGCAGCAATATGATCGATGTCATCAAGCAGGATTACATCCGCACGGCTAGAGCCAAAGGTCTAAAGGAACGTAAGGTGCTGTTCAGGCATGCGCTGCGCAATGCCTTACTGCCCGCGATTACGCTGGTGGGCTTCGAGCTTCCCGCTTTATTCGGCGGGTCGCTTATCATCGAGAAAATTTTCAATTGGCCAGGAATTGGGCAGCTCTACATGCAGTCCTTCACGCTGCGGGATTATCCGCTGCTAATGGGATTCACACTGTTTATCGCGATACTGACCGTGATCGGCACCTTACTCTCGGACATCTTGTACCGAGTCGCCGATCCAAGGGTTCGATTGTAGGAGGTCAAAGGAATGTCAACGATTCACGCAGAAGGCGCGAGCGGTGCCGCCCAAGCAGTACCGGTTCGAAGGGCAGCGCAAGCTTCACTGTGGCGGCAATCGCTCCGGCGGTTGATGAAGAACAAGCTGGCCGTGCTCGGGTTCGTCGTTGTGGCGTTCATGTTCGTGGCCTGCTTCATCGGCCCGGTGTTCTCGCCGTACACGGATAATAAAATCAACATGGCGTTTATGAACAAAGCGCCTAACCTCAAGCACTGGCTAGGTACGGATATGCTTGGACGAGACGTGCTGACTCGCGTTCTGATGGCTGGACGGATCTCGTTGACCGTCGGGCTGGCGTCGATGGTGCTGTCGGTTTTCGTTGGCACGTTGCTCGGTGTCGTTGCCGGTTACTACCGAGGTGTCGTCGATCAGCTCGTCATGCGACTTGCGGATTTGCTGCTCACCATTCCAAGCTTGCCGCTGCTATTCATCTTCGGAGCATTGCTGTCGGAGTGGAAGGTTCCGACAGAATACCGGATGTATATCGTGATGCTGATGCTTAGCATCGTCGGTTGGCCGGGACTCGCCCGGATGGTGCGTGGTCAGATGCTGAGCTTGCGGGAGCGGGAGTATATGCAAGCAACCGTGGTACTCGGCCTTCGTGACCGCCGGAAGCTGTTTAACCATCTGCTTCCGAATCTGGTACCGCTGATTATCGTCATCGCCACGCTCAATATCGGCGGTGCTATTCTAAGCGAGTCCGTTCTGAGCTATTTCGGTCTCGGCGTCATGGCCCCCACGCCAACGTGGGGGAACATGATCGACGCGGCGAACAATATGATTGACTTTCAGGATCATCCGTGGCTGTGGATTCCGCCTGGATTCTCGATCTTCGCAACAGTCATCGCCATTAATATTTTTGGTGACGGATTGCGGGACGTACTGGATCCTAAGCAGAAAAGGTAGGTGCATGCTAACATGAATAACGTACTTGAGATCGAGCATCTAAGCACGCATTTCCATACCGAAGAAGGCGTAGTGCGGGCTGTGGACGACGTCGGGCTGCAGGTTCGCCAAGGCGAGATCGTCTGCATTGTGGGCGAATCCGGAAGCGGCAAGAGCATTACCGCGATGTCCGTTATGGGTTTGGTAGAAGGGCCGGCCGGGCGTGTGACTGGCGGCAGGATTGCTTTTGACGGACTCGATCTGCTCAAGCTGGGCCGCAGTGAGCTTCGTGCCATTCGTGGCAACGAGATCGCGATGATTTTTCAAGAACCGATGACGTCGCTGAATCCGGTGCTGAAGATCGGCGAGCAGCTGATGGAGCCGCTCATCGAACACCGTAAAATGAGCAAGAAAGCGGCGCGGAAGCGGGCGATCGAGCTCATCGGCGAGGTCGGCATCTCCCGTGCGGAGCAGATTGCGGATTCGTATCCGCATGAACTTAGCGGCGGCATGCTGCAGCGCATCATGATCGCAATCGCGATATCGTGCGAGCCGAAGCTGCTCATCGCGGACGAGCCGACGACAGCGCTCGACGTCACGATTCAAGCGCAGATTCTCGACATGCTGCGCCGATTCAAGGAAGAATCCGGCATGTCCATTCTGCTCATCACCCATGACCTTGGCGTCGTGGCGGAGATGGCGGATTACGTTGTGGTGATGTATGCGGGCAAGATTGTGGAAGAAGGCGAAGTGGTGTCCTTGTTCGAAAATCCGCAGCATCCGTACACGAAGGGATTGCTGAAGTCCAAACCAGTCATCAACCAACGCCAAGATGAGCTGTATTCCATTCCGGGACAGGTGCCTAATCCGCTGGAGCTCGTGCCATCCTGTTATTTCCATGAGCGCTGCGAGCATTGCATGGACATCTGCAGAACGCAGCAACCGCCATTGAAAGACATCGGGAACGGGCAAAAAGCCGCATGCTGGTTGAACGAGGAGGTGACACGCGCATGACGGAAGCTACTGCACTGCTTGAGGTAAACGGGTTGAAAAAGTATTTTCCGATTAAGTCGGGACTGCTCAGCCGCACGGTCGGACATGTCAAAGCCGTCGACGATATCAGCTTCTCGATCAAACGCGGCGAAACATTCGGTCTTGTCGGAGAATCCGGAAGCGGCAAAAGCACCGTTGGCCGAACGATTCTTCGTTTGACGGACAAGACCGCCGGCGAAGTGAAATTCGGCGGTATCGACCTGCATGGCTTGCAGCCGGACGAGCTGCGCCGCATGCGGCCGAAGATGCAGATGATCTTCCAAGATCCGTACAGCTCGCTCAATCCGCGCGTGCGGATCGGGGATGCCATCGGCGAGGCGCTGCTCGATCATGGGCTAGCCTCCCAGTCTGAGGTCCAAGAACGCGTGATGGATGTATTAAATGCCTGCGGCCTGTCGTCGTACCACTTCGACCGGTTCCCTCACGAGTTCTCCGGCGGACAGCGACAGCGCGTCGGCATCGCAAGAGCGCTCGTCCTCAATCCGGATCTCATCATCGCGGATGAACCTGTTTCTGCGCTTGATGTTTCTATTCAGGCGCAGATCATCAATTTGTTTCGCGGCATGCAAGAGAAGCAGGGCTTGACCTATTTGTTTATTTCGCATGATCTTAGCGTCGTCGAGCATTTATGCTCGCATATTGGCGTGATGTATCTCGGATCGATGATGGAGACGTCGCCGCGTGATGAATTATTCCGTGACCCGCTGCATCCGTATACTAAGGCGCTGCTGTCGGCCGTGCCTATCCCGATCCCGAAGCTGAAGCGCGAGAGAATTGTGCTGAGCGGCGAGCTGCCGAATCCGGCTGATCCGCCTTCCGGTTGCAAATTCCACACCCGTTGCCCATACGCGGTTGCGCGCTGCCGTGAGGAAGTGCCGCAATTCAGAGATGTTGGCAATGACCGCAAAGTCGCCTGCCATCTCGTCTAATTGACGGGAATGCAGCAATAATAAGGAGGGCCGCAGCAGTCTGCAGGTAGCAGACCGTTGCGGCTCTTTGCCATGCCCAAACCGATTATTGCGGCAGCTCGCTAACGGGACTGGCGTTCTTCACGCCGACGATATGCGGGATAATAGAACGGCATGCTTGTCGAAGGCCTGCAATGAAGCCGAAGGCAGGACCATGGGTATGGCTGGCCAGCGGTCCGGAAAAATAGAGTCCGGGTATGCTGCATTCGAAGTGCTCGCTTAAGTGAGGGAAGCCATGGAATGGTTCAGGTTCCCGAAGGACGTTGCTGGAAAGCTCGGGCGACAGGAAAGGCAAGCGATCCAAATTAATGCGGTAGCCGGTGGCGCTGATTACATGGTCAACGACGCGGGATCCGCCGCTTGAGAGCATAAGCTGCGCCTTGCCATCGTCCCTGGCCTCCGCGCGTATGATATCGACGCTGCCCGTCGCTTTCACTTTGCCTTCGACGTAAGGCCTCAGGAATGAGGCGACGCTGCCGTGCCTCGGCGTATTCCAGCGCTCCTGCTTCTCTTCAGGTGGTTGCCGGTAAAACTGCTCAGCCGATTCGATCAGCCGTAGTCCGGAGGAGGCGTTGTCCTCCCCGGAGAAGCGCACCTCTTCACCGCGAAACAATAGCTCCGCGTCGCTGCCAGCCATATAAAGCAGGGCTGCCGCTTCCCAGGCGCTCTGGCCGCTGCCGACGACGGCAACCGAGTTGCCGCGGAAACGGTCAAACGAGGTTTGGCCGAAGGTATGCGTTAGCAGTGAAGGAGGCAGCGAACTCAGCACTTTCGGAATGTAGCTGAAGTGCTGCAGGCCAGTGGCGATGACGACGTTGGCGGCCGACAGACGAGTTCCTGTTTGGGTGATGATCTCAAAAGCATGCTGAGAACGTGTAATTCGGGCTGCCAGGTCAGGCGTAAACGTAATGCCAGCCCGGCGGGCGAACCAGAATGCGTAATCGACGAATGCGGGACGTGGAAACGGCGAAGCGAGAGGCGTGCCGGTTTCTTCGCAGAATCGCTCGATTGTCCATCTGTCATCGCTATCCGAGAGGCTGATGTAAAGCGGGTTGGTGCGTATGAACATCGTCTGCGGCATCTGCTCCTTCCAGAAATGCATGGGTTGTCCGAGCAGCGCATAGGAGAGACCTGCGGACTTGGCATGCGCAGCCAACGATATGCCATAAGGGCCTGCACCTATAATTGCGAGATCCACCATGGAGACCCCTCCTAGATATTTAATAGAATAAGAAGCGGGATCCGTGCTTCGTGTTGACAGCATCCGGCTTTGATGCTAAATTCAATATTACCAGTTGGAATAGTAGGAATAAGGATCCACCGGAAAACCGGAGATTGCGCACCTGTGCATCTCTGGTTTTTTTTATCTCATGAGGAGGGAATAAGTTGAACGATATTATTAATCATTTAAAGGCACATCGCTCGATCCGTAAATTCAAGCCAGATCCGGTGACGGAGGAGCAGCTTTCTTCCATACTTGCATCCGCCCAAGCGGCATCGACATCATCCAATATCCAAGCTTACAGCGTTGTCGGCGTGCGCAATAAGGAGACGAAACGCCAGTTCGCCGAGCTTGCAGGCGGGCAGAAGCATATAGAGGAGGCTCCTCTATTCCTGGTGTGGTGCGCAGACTTGAACCGTCTGCAGACAGCGGTACAACTGCACGAAGGCGATGAAGACATAGCGTTTGTGCAGAATGTGGAAACGTTTCTGCTGGCGACCATCGACGCCACGCTTGCGGCGCAGAACGCGACGATTGCGGCAGAATCGGTCGGACTTGGCATGGTCTACATCGGCGGCATCCGCAACGATCCGAAACGGGCGGCGGAGCTGCTGAAGCTGCCTCAGCTCGTCTATCCGGTATTCGGCATGTGCCTTGGCGTGCCCGATCAGGAGCCCGACATTCGTCCTAGGCTTCCTGTGTCTGCCATTTACCACGAAGAAATTTACGGAGACGAAGTGTTCTCATCCAGCATTAGAGACTATGACGAGACAACGAAGGCGTATTATGCATCTCGTGCGGGCGGCAGCAAGGATACGTACTGGTCCAAAGAGATGGCATCCCGTTTCCGCAAAGACCGGTTGCGCCAACACTTGCACGGTTTTATTGAAGGTCAAGGCTACCGCTTCAAGTAAGCGAGTAAGCGAAGCTTTGCTGCTAAGACAAGGACAGCGCCCATACGCAATGGGCGCACAGGCTGTCGAGAAAGTCTCGACAGCCTGTGCGTGCTGCGTCTGATCTGTCAGAACGGCAAACGGCCGGGATAACTGCACTCTCAGCTTCGCCAAGCTGCCGAAATCAGCTGTTTTCCAGTCTGAGAGTTTAATAATTGCACTCTCAGAGCAGCAAACGGCTGAATTCTTCGCTGAGAGTTCGAAAATTGCACTCTCAGCTTCGCCATGCTGCCGAAATCGGCTGTTTTCCAGTCTGAGAGTTCAATAATTGCACTCTCAGCGCAGTAAACGGCCGAATTCTTTGCTGAGAGTTCGAAAAATGCATTCTCAGCTTCGCAATGCTGCCGAAATCGGTGGCTTCCCAGTCTGAGTGCCTCTCCGAAACCCTGAAAGGGACATGTCTATAAAAAGAGAAACTCACTTTGTTGAATAAACGTGAGTTTCTCTACACTCTGAGCGCCCATACGCAATGGGCGCTGTTTGTTTATCCGATTGCGGCTTTGGCTCAGCTACTCAAATAACCTGAAGCCGCTGCGCATGCTTACGGCGGAACGCCGGAATGAGCTTCGTCCCGGATATCGTCGCTTCCTCCAGATTCGGATAGCCCGAAAGAATGAAGGAGGTGATGCCGATATCGACGTACTCGAGCAAGCGGTCCGCGACCTGATCAGGCGTGCCTACGAATGCCATGGCGCCGCCTCCGCGAATGGCGGACAGACCCGCCCAGAAGTTCGGCCCGATAACATAATCGTTAGCCTTGGCGAGTGCGCGAACCTGATTTTGCCGTTGTTGGCCTTCCGATTGCGAGCCGCCGAATTGAATTTCGTTCGCGTCGAGGGTCGTCTTGTCGACTTTGCTGATGATATGTTTCGCAGCTTCCCATGCTTCCTCTTCGGTATCGCGAATGACGACCTGCGCCCGAAGGCCGTACCGGATCGTACGGTTGATGCCTTCGCGCTCAAGCAACTGCTCGCGATGGTGCTCAACCTCCGCGATTTGTTCCTTTATCCAATCGATCGGCTCGGCCCACATGAGGTAGACGTCGGCAATTTCTGCCGCGGTCTTCTTCGCCGCAGGCGAGCTTCCACCGAAGTAGAAGGGTGGATGCGGACGCTGCACCGGAGGCGGGTAGCTTTTGCCACCTTCAATGGAGAAGTGCTTGCCGTTGAAATCGAACGTTTGAGCGGAGCCTTCCGGGTTGCCTGCCGCCAAGTTGCCCCCGGCAAGGAACTGGCGACCTTCCGCGCCGTGAGATCGGATCCACAGCTCGCGCACGATCTTGATATATTCCAGCGTCCGTTCGTAACGCGCTTCCTTGTCATCCGCAAGCGGGTCGCCCATCGCTCTCATGTCCTCCGGCGAGCTGCCGGTCACGATGTTGATGAGCGCGCGGCCTCCGGTTACCTCATCAAGCGTTGCGCCTATTCGCGCAGCAAGCGCTGGCGCGATTAATCCGGGACGCATCGCGACAAGCGGCTTGAATACGCGCGTATGGGCCGCGAGCGTCGCCCCCATTATCCAGGCGTCGCTGCAGGTGCCTCCGGTCGGGATGAGTGCAAACGTATAGCCGGCATTTTCTACAGCCTGGGCCACACGTATCATGTACGGCGTATCGACGACGCGTTCCGATTTGACGCCAATGTAAGGGCCATCGCCCCTTGTCGGCATGTACCAGCCGAATTCGACTTCATCTGAAGAATGGGTTGCCATCTATTGAAACCTCCGTTCAGTGTAGGATGAATCGGTTATCACTTTGCCGCCTTGCTGAGAGCCCAAATCTGCTTATGCTCATTATCCGGACGGGCAAGGCCGAGATTCTCACGCAGCGTGTTGCCTTCGTATACGGTGCGGAACAAGCCCCGGTTCTGCAGCTCCGGCACGACCTTGTCGGCGAAGGTATCAAGACCGGACGGGAAGAGCGGAGGCAAGATGTTAAAGCCGTCGGCTCCGCCTTCTGCCAGCCATTTCTCAATGAAATCGGCAGCTTGGATGACCGAGCCAGTGAACGAAACATGGCCATGCCCGGCATAGCTCCGGCTCAGGAATTGGCGGATCGTCATGTTATCGCGTCGCGCTGCATCCACGACCACTTCATGGCGGCTCGTAATGCCGCTGTTCGAGAAGCCGTACGGCTGCGACTTATCAACCGGGACAGGATCGTCAAGCGAGTATTCGGAAAGGTCGACGGTAAAATAATTGGAGAGCCGCTTCAGCGCTTTGGCAGGATCCACCAAGGAGAACAGCTCGTCTTCGAGGTCGCGGGCTTCGGCTTCGGTGTCAGCGATAATCGGGCTGAGTCCAGGCATGATGAGCAGTTGATCCTGCGTTCTGCCGTATCTGGCCAGCCTGGATTTGACGTCCGTATAGAACTCCTGCGCGGCGCCAAGCGTCTGTTGCGCCGTGAAGATCACTTCCGCCGTACGGGCGGCGAGCTCCCTGCCGCTCTCCGAGGAGCCAGCTTGAACAAGAACGGGATATCCTTGCGGCGGGCGTGGAATGTTCAAAGGACCTTTGACGTTGAAATATTTCCCTTTGAAATTAATTTCGTGCACTTTGTCCTGATGAAGCGTCACATCGGTCGACCTGTCGTAGACGAGAGCGTCTTCTTCCCAGCTGTCCCATAGCTGCTTCGTCACTTCGACAAACTCCGTTCCGATATCGTAACGCGTCTCGGGCTCGGGATGTCCGGGTTTGCCGAAATTATCGGCATCCGACTGCGAATGGCCTGTTACGATATTCCATGCGGCGCGACCTTTGCTAATGTGGTCGAGTGACGCGAACTTGCGGGCGACATGGTACGGATCGTTATACGTCGTACTGACGGTGGCAATGAAACCGACATGTTTGGTCAGCGCCGCAAGCGCCGATAACAATGTGAAAGGCTCGAGCCTTCTTCCGAGGCCGGAGTAGTTGTCCGCCGTGAATAAGGAATCGAACAGTCCCCGCTCGGCGATCTGCGCAAGACCTGCATAATACTCCAGACCAAGATCCGCTTTCGGATCGCTGGATTGGTGCTTCCAAGCCCCGGCATGATGGCCGGCTCCGCGAATAAATACGTTAAAATGTGCCTGCTTCTTCGACTTTCCCTTGTTTGTACTCAAACAAATCACCTCAGATTCCGGGAGCCCATTGCCGAGTAAAGGACGAAAAAAAACCGGATCCACGCTAAATAGCCATGGATCCGGTTGACCGGTCTCTAACTCTGGGTAATCCCATCATTTTACTCGAATATTATAGGATCATGAGACAATCGTCAATTGATTTTCTCAAAAAAAGTTTTAGCAGATGAGGTTGACAATATCTAGGAGCCGTTGTTATAGTAAGACCCATGCTGAACGAAAGCATATAAAATTCATCGGATTTATTGGTTATATCGATTTCGACCAAATAATCGACCGTACACTCGGAGATGTCTGATCAGGTTTCTTTATGAAGCCTGCCGGATATCTCCTTTTTTCATTTGGAATACGGGCGTAAAGACAGGGGGATATCAATGGCGGGCTTGCAGATCAATCATCTATACAAACGCTACGGTAAGGATAAACATCCGGTCGTGAAAGACTTCCACATGTCGATCGGGGACAAGGAATTCATCGTATTCGTCGGTCCGTCCGGCTGCGGCAAGTCAACGACGCTGCGCATGATAGCCGGTCTTGAGGATATTTCGGAAGGCGAAATCATCATCGACGGCCAAGTGGTCAATCATCTGCCACCGAAGGACCGCGACATCTCAATGGTGTTCCAGAACTACGCGCTGTATCCGAACTTGAGCGTCTATGAGAATATCGCGTTCGGCCTTAGGATGAGGAAGCTGCCGAAACACGAAATCGATATCGCCGTGAAGAAGGCTTCCCGGATTCTGGAGATCGAGCCGTATCTGAACCGCAAACCGCGGCAGTTGTCGGGGGGACAGCGTCAACGCGTCGCCCTAGGCCGGGCGATCGTCCGCAATCCGAAGCTGTTTCTCATGGATGAGCCTCTATCCAATCTGGATGCCAAGCTGAGGGTATCCATGAGGATGGAAATCATTAAACTCCATAAAGAGCTGGGCACTACATTCATCTACGTGACGCATGATCAGGTGGAGGCGATGACGATGGCCGACCGGGTTGTCGTCATGCGCGACGGCATCATTCAGCAGATCGATACGCCTGAGGAGATTTATTCATATCCGGCCAATACGTTCGTCGCCGGCTTTATCGGATCGCCGCAAATCAATTTCATCCGAGGCAAGATCGAAGAGAATGCGCTTGGCGTCCTTGAATTTCATACCTCGCGGTTCAAGCTTCCGATTCATGGCGATAACGCGGCTGCGCTTCGGAAGCACAAGCAGATCGACAAACAAGTCATACTCGGCATAAGGCCCGAGAACATCAGCCTCGAAGCGCTGTTCTCGGAGGCCGTCATCACGGGCTCGTACAAGTTCGGCGAGCTGATGGGAGCCGACCGCTATCTCTATCTCGATATCGGTCAGGACAATTTGCTCATCGCCCGAGTCAGTCCGTCGGTGCATTTCGAATCGAACGAAACGGTGAGATTAGGGCTCGACACGTTGAAGATGCTGTTCTTTCATCAGGAAACCGGCGAGCGGTTTTCGTCCTAAACCACGCCGGAAGGAGAGAGCTTTGTGAAAACACGTTTATGGGGGAAGGCGGTCGGAGCCGTGCTGGCAGCCGGCTTGCTCGTATTCTCCGTGCAGGCTGCGCTACAGCATTCCGGCGGTCGAAACGACCAGGCTTCGGTTGCGGCAGCGGCAGGGGCTTCGGTCAACGCGGACGATGCCTCGAATACGTCGCCGCCTGCCGGCACCGAAGAGGGAGAGCTCACGTATGCCCAAGCTTTGAGCGAATGGAAAAGCAAAGGAATCCAAAGCGCCAAGGCTGTCGTCGCGGTGGGCGCTGGCAGCCCGCAGGCGGTGTCGGATGCAGACCGGCTCTCAACCGGCGAATATGGCGTCAAATCCGGCGTCCTAAACTGGAATTCACCGGACAAAGAATGGGCTGAATTCAAGGCGGTCGTCCCAGAGGCGGGGCTGTACGAAATTCGCCTTTCTTACAAGCCGGTAACGGACGACGGCAGAACGGCTCCGATCCTATGGGAAGTGAATATCGATGGTAAGCGTCCGTTCGCAGAAGCGTCGTCCGTTGCGCTTTACCGCACGTGGCAAGATGTGCGGCCCATCTTGAAGAACGGCGACGGCGATCAAATCCGTCCGAGATCGAAGGATGTATCCGAGTGGAGCGTCGAGCCTCTGGTCGATTCGGCAGGCGCTTACGCTGGTCCGCTCCAATGGTATTTCACGAAGGGCAGCCATACGATCCGATTCTCGGGCTATGAGCCGATTGCATTGGAGAGGATCGAGCTGGCGCCAAGTGAAACGCCGGGCAGCTATGCGGATGTATCCGCCGGCTATCCTGCTGGCGGCGACGCGGCAGGCGAGAGTCCGATTACGATTCAAGCTGAAGATTTTGCCTATAAGAACGATACCGCCATTAAATTGTTCTCGGATCGCAATCCTCGTACCGTGCCGAGGGCAAAAGGTCGGATTACGTACAATACGGTCGGAGGCGCAAGGTGGGTCGACCAGAATCAGGAAATCACATGGGCTTTCGAGGTTCCGGAGAGCGGACGGTATAAATTCGCTCTCCGCGAGATTCAGAACGTGACTTCGCAGAAGACATCGTTTCGGACCGTTCGCATCGACGGCAAGGTTCCGTTCCGAGAGTTCCAAGCCTTCGCCATTCCTTATTCGCCAAGCTGGCAAGGACTGGTGCTTGAAGACGATGCAGGCAGCCCCTATGAAGTCTATCTGGAGAAAGGGAAGCACACGCTCTCGCTTGCGGTCACTCATGCTCCGGTAGAACCCATCATTGCCGAAATCAAATCGGTCTCTGAAGAGCTCGATGCGGTCGATTGGGATTTGCGGGCTTTGACGGGAGCGGTCGTGGATCGTAACCGGACTTGGATCGTGGAGCGGGATTATCCGGATATGCCGACTAAGCTGCAGCGCATCGCGGATCGTTTGGAGCTTCTGTCGCAGAAGAACGTGCTGATTAACGGAACCAAAGATTCCGTAAGCCAGGGAATGGGCACGGCAGCCAAAGACATTCGTTCGCTGCTGAAGAAGCCGGAGGAGATTCCATATAACGTCGAGGAAATCGCGTCCATTCGGGAGAAGCTGAACCTGTTCATCGAAACGCTGCTGAAGCAGACGCTCCAGCTCGACGAACTGTACGTGGCTCCGAGCGGATCTGACTTTCCCGACATGGAGGCGAAGCTTTGGAGCCGAATTTGGGGAGGCATTCAAAATTTCAGCTACTCATTCGACAGCAGAGACAGCATCACGAAGCTCGATGAGAATAAGCTGAACATCTGGGTCCAGCGCGGTCGAGACTACGTTGATCAGCTTCAGCAGCTGGCCGACGAATCGTTCACGCCGGAGACCGGCATCGAGGTGAAGGTCAATCTGCTCGCGAATCCCGAGCTGCTGCTTATGTCCAATGCCGCCGACGTTCAGCCTGATCTTGCGCTCGGACTAACGCAGGATTTGCCGGTCGATCTCGCGATTCGGGGAAGTCTTGCGAACCTATCCGAGTTCGACGGGTTCGATAAGCTCTATGAGCAGTTCAGTCCCGGCTCTTGGCTTCCGCTCAACTACAACGGCAGTCTATACGGCACGCCGGAAACGCAGTCGTTCCAAGTGCTGTTCTACCGGGAGGATATTCTGAAGAAGCTAGGCATCCAGGTTCCGCAGACGTGGGAGGATGTCTACGATATCCTGCCGACTTTGCAGCAGAATTACATGAACTTTTATATCAATCCGACGCAATTCTCGCAATATTTCTATCAGAACGGCATCGATTTCTACGAGCCGGACGGTTTGAAGACTGCTCTCGACAATCCGGACGCGTTCAAGGCGTTCAAGCAATGGACGGATCTGTTCAACACGTATGCGATCGAGAAGGAAGTGCCGAGCTTCTATCAGCATTTCCGCGACGGTACGATGCCGATCGGCATATCGGATTACAACATGTACGTACAGCTGGCGGCGGCAGCGCCCGAACTGAACGACCGCTGGAAGATCGCTGAAATACCGGGCGTCAAGCAGGCCGATGGCACGATCTCGCGCTGGGCGGGAGGCGGGCAGCGGACCGACGTCATCTTCAAACGGTCGCCGAAGAAGGAGCAGGCGTGGAAGTTTCTGCAGTGGTGGCTGTCCTCCGATGTCCAGCAGCAATATGGTGCTGATCTTGAAGCCATTAACGGCGTCGCGTTCCGCTGGAATACGTCGAATGTCCAGGCGTTCAGCCGCCTACCTTGGAAGCGGGAGGACGCGGAAGTGATCTTGGAGCAATGGAGATGGTACAAGGATATCCCGAACGTTCCCGGTGGCTATTACCTGGAGCGGGAAGCGAACAACGCCTGGAACCGGTCGGTTATCGGCAAGATGAACTATCGGGCTTCGCTCGAACAAGCGGTACGCGACATTAACCGGGAGCTCCGCAGGAAGCAGGAGGAATTCGGCTTCATCGATGCCGACGGCAAGCGGCTGAAGCCGTTCAAGCTGCCGAATGTCGACAAACCATGGGAAGGGATCGACCGCTATGTTAAGTAGATTATTGTCTATTCGGACGGCGTACGGGGTAACGGCTAGCCGTGAGAGGGAGACGAACGTCATCCTGAGCAAGCTGTGGTCCTGCCGGACGTCGTATTTGTTCATTGCTCCGTTCATGCTCATATTCGGCGCATTCATCGTCGTTCCGGTCGTCATTGCCATTGGACTTAGCTTTACGTATTACAACGCGGTCGAGCGGCCTCGTTTTATCGGATGGAGCAACTTTCAATATTTGATCTCGCAGGATCTGCTGTTCTTGAAATACGCCCTTCCGAATACGTTCAAATTCGCGATCATCGTGGGACCTGGCGGTTACATTGCGGGCTTCATCGTGGCATGGCTAATCTCTCTGCTGGGCAAGAACATCCGCAAGTGGATTGCTTTAGCGGTCTACACGCCCTCGCTCACGGTCGGCATCGCGTTGACAGTCATTTGGCTGCCGCTGCTGTCCGGGGACCGGATCGGCTATCTGAACAGCTTTCTGCTTGGGCAGGGTCTGATCGACGTGCCGAAGCTGTGGGTGACCGACCCCGCGCTGCTGATGAAATCCATGATTGCAGTGTCATTATGGTCGAGTATGGGCGTCGGTTTCCTGGCTATGCTGGCCGGCATTCTGAACATTGATCCGATTCTGTATGAAGCAGGACGGATTGACGGCATCCGGAGCAGGCTGCAGGAGATCTGGTACATCACGATTCCTTCGATGAAGCCTCAGATGTTGTTCGGCGCCGTCATGGCGATCGTCACGACCTTCAAGACGGGAGCGATCGGCCCGGAGCTATCGGGCAAGAATCCGACGCCTGAATACGCGGGGCATCTGATCGTCAACCATATTCAGGATTTCGGCTTTATCCGTTTCGAGATGGGCTATGCGGCGGCGATTTCGGTCTTTCTCCTGCTGCTGATGTACGGATCGAATAAGCTCGCTTGGGGATTGTTCGGAAGCAAGGAGGAGTAATCATGCTGAAATCGTTCTCCATATCGAGAATCTCGCTTCATCTGGCCATGGCTGCCTTCGCGGCGTTCATGCTGCTGCCAATTATTTACATTTTCAATCATGCGTTCAAGCCGTATCACGAGCTGTTCGTTTATCCGCCGAACTTCTTCGTCAAGGAACCGACGGTTCAGAACTTCATCGAGTTGATGTGGGTCACGTCGAATTCGGTCATCCCGCTTTCCCGCTACTTATTCAACAGCTTCTTGATCACGGCTGTGAGCATCGTGGCGGTGACGGTCGTCAGCTCCTTGTGCGCCTATGCGCTTGCCAAGCATGAATTTCCAGGCAAAAGACTGGTGTTCTCGTCCATCGTCCTCATGCTCATGTTCGCGCCAGAAGTCGTCCAGATCCCGCGCTACTTGGTGGTCAGCCAGCTAGGGCTGATGAATACATATCTCGGGCATGTGCTGCCGATGGTGGCGCTGCCGGTCGGGGTCTTTCTGCTTAAACAGTTCATGGACCAGATTCCGTCGGCGCTTCTGGAAGCTGCGCGCATTGACGGGTCGACGGAGTTCGGCCTGTTCCTGAAGATCGTAATTCCGGTCTGCATGCCGGCCGTCGCTACAGTCGCCATTCTGTCGTTTCAGAACTCATGGAGCAACCTCGAGACATCGACTTTCTTCATGCAGGACGACGACATGAAGACGTTCCCGTTCTTCCTGTCCACGCTGACGAACAATCTGGCGAACAACGTCGCACGGCAGGGTGCGGCCGCGGTTGCGGCATTGATTATTCTGCTGCCTAACCTGGTGTTCTTCATCATTCTGCAGCGGAAGGTCATCGATACGATGGCGCATTCTGGAATCAAATAAGGAGGGAGGGCGCATCATTGAGCAGGCGATGGTGGCTTCGTACAACAACGATGATTCTGTTTGTCGCGCTTCTGGCGGTGTCGCTGTTGCTGCCCGCGGTAAGCGCATATTCCCCGTACCAAACGTTCTACAAGGACGGGTACGGTCAGCTCGTACAAATTCAGAACGCCTATCAGCCAGGAGAATTGCTAGGACCGGATATCGGTCCAGACAAGACGGCTCCTCAGAAAGGGACCGTCCAAACGGCTGCAGCCGACAATGCTCCGATCGGCACGCTTAATCAGCCGCAGGATCTGTACGTCGACGGCAAGGATCAGATCTATATCGCCGATACGGGCAATAACCGGATCGTGCAACTGGATGAACAGGGACGATTCGTCCGCTCTATTGAAGTTAAAGATAGTCCATTAAGCAGTCCGAACGGTCTGTTCGTGGATAAGAACGGCGACATTTACGTGGCAGATACGGGCAACCAGCGGGTCGTCCGGCTGAATGGGGAAGGCAAACTGCTGCGGGAATACAAACGGCCGGACTCGCCTTACTTGCCGGATTCATTCAAATATGAACCTACGAAGCTGGTCGTCGACAAACGCGGATTCCTCTATATCACGACGCTAGGCGCGTTTCAGGGCTTGCTTCAGCTCGACCCGGAAGGGCGTTATCAGAGCTTCTTCGGTTCCAACAAAGTGAAGTTCTCGCTGTTCGATTCTTTCAAACGGGCGTTCTATACGAGAGAAATGTATAGCAGGGAGCTAAGCAAGCTGCCTGGAGCGATCGTGAACACGGCGATTGATCAGGGCGGCTTCGTCTACACGGTGACGAAGGAAATCGACAACGAGCAAGTGAAGAAATTCAATATCGCCGGATTGGACCAGCTGGAAGGCGGCGGCGAGTTTACGCCCGCATCCGGAAACAAGGCGTTCGGCGAGAATGCCTGGTGGGCGCCTAGGAAAGCAGAGCCGCAGCTGCAGGATATCAGCATCGATGCGGATGGCAACTTTACGGTTATCGATTCGCTGTTTAACACGATTAGCCAGTATGACGCCGACGGCAATCTGCTCTTCTTCTGGGGCGGAGATAACGGCGAGGGAGCGACGAAGCTCGGGCTCGTAAAGACGCCAGCCTCGATCGCAACGACCCGGGCGGGGGATCTATTGGTGCTGGACAGCGTCAACAGCCTCATCCAGCGGCTTCAGCTCACCGAGTACGGATCGCTTGTTCATCAAGCGAACAGGCTTACCCAAGATGGAAAGTACGAAGAAAGCGAGCCGCTCTGGACGGAAGTATACCGTCAGAACGCCTACTACACCCCGGCGTTGATCGGGCTTGCCAAGGCTGCCTATAAGAAAGAGCAATTCGAGCTGGCGGAAGACCTGTTCCTGAAAGCAGGCGTGAACAAGGGCTATTCGGACTCCTTCTGGCAGAACCGTCTCTTCTGGTTCCAGGACCACTTCGGGTTCTTGATGAATGTCGTTGCAGCTTCGGGGATTCTCTGTTTCGCTGTCCTGAAGCTATCTCGAAGATATGGTTGGGCCGCAGCAGGGGCTGGGAGGCTTCGCCCGCAGAGCAGGCTCTATAGTCAACTTCGGCATGTGAACACGCTCGTGAAACATCCGATTGACGGCTACCATGCGATCCGATATCAGAACGGCGCAGGGCCTGTAAGCAGCTTGCTCTTGCTTGCGCTCGCGATCTTCTCCGTTGGCGTCATTAGTTCCCAAACAAGCTTCACCTTTAATCCGAAAATTTACCTAGGCGTCAAGCTGGGTCCGATCTTGGTGCAGTTTGCCGCGATTTGGCTAGGATGGGTGATAGCGAATTACTTGGTTAGCTCCTTGATGCGAGGAGAAGGACGGCTGCGCGACGTGTTCTATGGGAGTGCCTATGCTTTATTTCCGATTATTTCTATCGGTATACCCTTAACAATAATCTCCCATGGTTTCACTTTAAGCGAAGCGTCGATCTTCGATTTTCTTGAATTGGCGATGTATGCGTGGACGTTCCTGCAATTCTTCTGGATGGTGCAAGGGATCCACAACTACAGCGTCGGCGAAGCGATTCTTAACATCGTGTTTACGCTGCTGGCGCTGGCCATCATCGCGACGTTGATCTTTATCTTCTTTAGTTTGAGCGGGGAATTGATCAACTTCATTTATTCCATCTATCAGGAGGTGATCATCCGATGACCGGCAGCAAGCTGCGGCTATCCTTAATTATTACGGGCATCGTGATCGTTGCCGTCCTGACAGGGCTGGCCGTTCAATTCCACACACGGGATGACGCCGTTTCAGTGGGAAAGGCGTCCGCCGCCGGGACTGGAAACGTCGTTGCGACGGCCTCCTTCAAGCCTAAGGCGGGTACAGCCCCATTCAAGCCAGTGCTGCCAGCTGATGGCAGATTCCAGCTGATTGCTGAGAATGCGAGCTTGTTGCTGTCAGCCGACAAGGACACAGGGCACTTCCAGGTCGTGAGCAAACAAACCGGCAAGGTTTGGTACTCTTACCCCAATCCCGCGCAGTGGCCTAAGGAAACGATTGGCGGTGCTTGGAAGAACAATCTGCTTTCGCCCATCATTGTGGAATACATGGATTTGTCCAACTACAAGTCGGCGTCCAGAACAGTCGGTTTAGTCGACGAAGGCGGTTTCGCGGAGGATTTCAGAACGACGGAGAATGGCTTTGCCGTCACGTTCGTACTGCCTAAAGCCTCTTTGAAGATTCCGGTCGAGGTTGCGCTGAAGGAAGACAGCGTCGAGACGACTATCCGCGATGAGCAGATCGTGGAAGCCGGTAAGTTCAGCCTCCTGAACGCCAAGCTCTACCCGCTGTTCGGGGGAGAGACTACCCAGGGCCAGGACGGCTATATCTTCGTTCCGGACGGCTCCGGGGCGCTGATTCGGTTCAAGGAAGGCCGCGTTCTCCCGCAGCTCACGTACAATCAACCGGTTTACGGCTACGACGGTTCTTTCTACTTCGATCAGCCGGACCGCCAGCGTCTGTCGATCCCCGTATTCGGCCTGAAGTCTGGCGACCAGGCATTCGCGGCGGTCATTACCGAAGGGGCAGAATACGCCAACGTGTTCGCGGCGCCTTCCGGTTCGATCGGCTTGTCGAACTGGGTGACGACCGAGTGGCAGTATCGCAAGCGATTCTTTCAAAGCGTCAGCAAAAGCACGGACGCGGGCTTCTTCACTTACAGCGAGAAGCGGTTCGACGCTCCCCGGCGGACAGTACGCTATTACTTGCTGCCGCCGGATCAAAGCGATTACGTGGGCATGGCCGCCAAATACCGCGATTACTTGACTGCGGGCGGCGCGCTTCATCCGGTAGAGCCGAAGAAGGACATTCCGCTCTACGTGGATATCGTCGGCGGCGACATCGAACAAGGCTTGCTCTTCGACTCCTACTTGACGGCTACAACGACGAATGAAGCGAAGAAGTTGGTCTCCAGCATCTATGACCGAGGCATTCATGATTTAGTCGTGCAATATAACGGGTGGCAGCAAGATGGTTACAGCACGCATGGCGGCTACTTTCCCGTGGAGTCGAAGCTCGGCGGCAATAAAGGCATGAAAGCATTTATCGATTATGCTCATACGCTAGACATTCCCGTTTACTTAACGGCTAACTATACGATCAACAATAACGGGGACGACGGCTTCTGGTACAGAAGGGATGGCCAGCGCGATCTCTCGGGCAACACATTGTCCGCGGGAGAAGATAATTGGCTCGTGAGCCCGCGGTTTTACCGCAAGGTCATCGACTCGGACCTGAGCGAGTACAAGAAGCTAGGCGCGGACGGCATCGTGTTCGATGGCAGCGGGATCGGATATCAGCTGAATACTGATTTCAACGGCCGCTATGAGGCAAGCCGTGCTGACGAGATCGGCATTCAGCGCGATATTTTCAAGCAAGCGAAGGAAATACTCGGTTCCGTCACGGCTGTTAACGCTAATGCCTATGTATGGGAAGGGCTGAAGCATATTCCTCGGCTCGCGGATGATTATTCATACGACGTGTTTGTCGATGAGGCGGTTCCTTTTGCGCAGATCGTGCTCCATGGGGCCGTCACTTATACGTCCGAATGGGCGAACGTGCGACGGGAATCGCGGACCGAGTTTCTGCGAAGCATCGAATACGGGGCGTATCCGACGTACGTCTTCACTGCCTCACCGTCCGACAAGCTGCGGCATGCTTATTCAATCTGGTATTACAGCCTGAATTACCGGGATTGGCTGGACAATCTGTCGGAGGAATACGCGAAGGCAAGCGAAGCGCTGCGCGACGTGCAGGATAAGCGAATCATTGGTCATCGCTCTCTCGCGGAGAACGTGAAGGAAACGACTTACGAAGGCGGGCAACGCGTGATCGTCAACTATGGAACGAGCGCGTACGCGCAAGGCGACCTTCGCGTGGCTGCGCAGGACTTTACCGTAATCAAGGGAGGGGCGGACCAATGATCCGAAAGGCTAGACTGCACGCATCGACGATCCGTAAAATCGAAGGCTCGATTTTTATCGCCCCCTGGATACTCGGATTTCTCGCATTCGTCGCTTTTCCGCTCGGCTATTCCTTGTACATGAGCTTCCACCAGGTTCGGATTACCGTCGATTCGGCTGTCTACACCTTTCTCGGTTTCCGGAATTACAAAGAAATACTCGTTTCGAACGGGAGCTTGCTTTACGAGGATCTGATTCCGTTCCTGCGCGAGTCGATCATGATGATACCGATCATTCTCGTCTTCTCGCTGCTGGTCGCGATTCTGCTCAACTTGAAATTCCCGGGTCGCACGCTGTTTCGCGTCATTTTCTTTCTTCCCGTCATTTTCTCGTCCGGACAGATCGTCCAGGAATTTATCAATCAAGGGGAGGGCTCGCTGAGCGTCCTGCAGTCGCTGCATATCGAAGAGTACCTGAGAGAATACGTGCCCGCATCATGGGCGGATCCGATTCAGACCGTCATGAGTTCATTCGTGCTCGTGCTCTGGTACTCGGGCGTCCAGATTCTGATCTTCCTTGCAGGGCGACAGACGCTGCCGCCGTCGATGTACGAGGCTTCCAGGATTGACGGCTCCGGACCATGGAACACCTTCTGGAAAATCACGCTGCCAGGACTCGTTCCCTACATTTTCTTGAATCTGATGTACACGGTCGTCGACTTGTTCACGTTCCCGTCCAACCCCATCGTCAGCAAGGTCAATACGGCCAATTATGGCAGCTCCAGCGCGCTGGCTTGGATTTATTTCACCATTATATTGCTGTTCGTCGGCTTGACGCTGCTGCTGTACAGCCGGGTGGATAAGGCGCTCTCAGGCAGTGCTCATCAATAATAAGGAGGCGATTCGTCAATGGCCAAAATCATGATCGACCGAGTAAGGCGCGCTCCATCCGCGGCGATTGACCGAATCACGGATTTCATCCGGTTCCGGGTGATTGGAGGCGAGATCGATAAAGGCCTTCTATTCAAGACCGTCATGTACATCATCTTGATCAACGTTGCTTTCATCTATATTAAGCCGATTCTCTACATGGTCACGACGATGGTGAAGGATGCCCGTAACATTCTCGACCCGACGGTTATCTGGGTGCCGAAGAGTATCTTCCTTGGTCATATTCGGGAAGCGATGCGCCTGCTCGACTATACGAAGAGCTTGGCGATCAGCGTATCGCTCGCCGGCGCGGTTTCGGTATTGCAGGTCTTCTCCTGCGCGGTAGCTGGCTATGCCTTTGCCCGGCTCGACTTTCCGTTCAAGAAGTTCTGGATGGCGATGCTGCTGTTCACGTTCATCATGCCGCCGCAAGTAGTCATTCTGCCGACGATCATCATGTTCAAGAGCTTCGGTTGGCTGGATACCGTGCTGCCGATGATCATTCCCGCTATTTTCGGCCATGGTTTGAAGGGAGCCTTGTTCGTTATCATTTACCGTTCCTTCTATTCCACGTTGCCGAAGGAGCTGGACGAGGCGGCAAGAATGGACGGGGCTAACGCGTTCAGGCTGTTCTTCCGCGTCATGTTCCCGCTTTCCAAATCTGCCATCGTCGTTGTCGTCTTGTTCTCCTTCGTCTGGAATTGGAATGACTTTTATTTGCCATCGATCTTCATGTTCACGGCCGAGAACGTGCCGCTGTCCATAACGCTGGCGAGAATGGCTGCGGAGATGGCCCGGGCTGCAGGTGCGGGCGAGATGTCGGTTTACGAGGAGTCGATTAAGATGGCGGCCTCGTTCCTGATTGTGTTCCCGCTGCTCATCGTCTATTTCTTCGCGCAGCGCTGGTTTATCGAAGGCGTCGAACGAACGGGGCTGGTGGAATAATGGCACCGGCGAATGCGGCCAGGGCTGGCCTTAAGTTTTAAGGAGGTGATCGGCATGTGTCGTCCACAACGCTGCGGAATGTTTATGGATAACCCGTAACAGCTCTCCTGTTTGGCAGAGCGACGAAACGCTTGCATTACGACAAATATAATTATAGGCGGTGTCATGAGATGAAGAAGAAACTTACAATGGTCAATTTATTGCTGGCGGCTACGATGTTAGCCGCTTGCAGCAGCGGAGGAGGCAAGAACGAGGGCACGGCGGCCAGCGCGAATGAGCCAGCGGGCAACAAAGCTGACAATGCGGCCACAACAGCGGGCAACGCAAATGCCGGAAACCAGAAAGACGAGTCCGCGGATTACAAGAAGCTTGGCGACGAACCGCTGAAGCTCACATTCTACAACACCAGCGGCACGTTCCCGGACGTCGAATTCAACACGCTGATCGCCGAACCGATCAAGAAGAAATATCCGAACGTGACGATCGAGCGGATCACGCCGGCGGCGGAAACGACCAATGAGGAAGTATTATCGACGTATACGCCGGACATCATCTATTCGTCTTCGTCCTCGCACCAGCAGATCATCCGCACAGGGGCTTATGAAGATCTACGCGAGTTGATCAAACGCCATAATTTCGATACTTCGCGCATCAAACCGATTCTGTGGAACTATATTACGGAAATTACGGCTGGCAAGGGAGACCAGATTTACGCGATTCCGTTCAACGCCAACCAGCACGTCTTGTACTACAACAAGGATATCTTCGATAAATTCGGCGTTCCTTACCCGACTGAGAAGCAGCTGACTTGGGATGAAGTGCTGGAGTTGGCCAAGAAGCTGACCCGCACGGAAGGCGGCAAGCATTATGTCGGCCTTTCCGTCGATAACTTGACCGGTCTGGCGAAGAGCCTTGGCCTGCCATACTTGAATAAGGAAACAGGCCAGGCGGCGCTTGATACGCCGGAATGGCGCAGAGTATTCGAACTGCAGAAGAAAATATTCGAGATTCCCGGCTACATCGGACCGGATAAATTCTGGAATTACGGGCGCGACCAGTTTATGAAGGACCAGAATGTGGCGATCCGCGTCACTTGGCTGGCCAACATGGTGGGACCGCTTGAGGAGCTGCGACAACAGGGGGTCGAGTTCAACTGGGACATCGCGCCTGCGCCGAACTTCGCGGACCAGCTCGGCAAGACGAGAGAAGCCCAAATTCACTCGTTGTCCGTAAACAGCAAGAGCGAGCATAAAGACGAAGCGTTCCAAGTCATCCAGGAGATTCTGTCGGACGAAGGGCAGCGGATCCTGGCACGTAACGGCAGGGTGCCTGCTATTATCAATGATGATCTGAAAAAAGAGTACGGACTTGATATTCCGGTGCTGCAGGGCAAGTCGGTACAGAACGTGTTCATCGGCGAACCGCTGCAAGAGCACTACGTTCACCCGTATGAGCTAGATATCGCCAAACGCCTGACAGAGGCGGCTGAAGATTTGGCGATCGGCGGACTGGATGTTAACTCCACGATCCGAAAAACCGAGGAAGCGATCAACAAGGATGTCGAGACGCTCAAGACGACGGTCGGCACGCCATAATAGAGACGAAAGTCCGGGGCTGATAAGGCCCCGGCTTTTGTTGACTGAACCCTTTCCACCTTGGTTTCAAAGAATGATATAGGAAGTGAATGCTTGTTGAAAAAGCCGAAACTCTTAAGCGAGTATATGAAGTCCAAATGGTATCTCTATCTGATCGCCGTCTGCGCCATCGGCACAGCTAACGTGATATTGGCGCGTATGCCGCGCACGATTGGCAATTTTACGGATGAGCTTCACAAGGGAACGCTGACAGAGGCTGATATTGCGCCATACAGCTTGCTGGTCGCGTCGATCGCGCTCGGATACGGTCTTCTTGGCGGCAGCGGACAGTTTCTGATCATGTATCTGGGACGATTGTTCGAGCGGTTGACCAGGGGCAAGCTGTTCGTCCAATTCACGCACCTCAGCCTGAGCAATTATGCCCGGTACGGGGTTGGCAAGCTGCTCAACTATCTGATCAACGATGTGACCGCCGTCAGGGAATCGATATCGATGGGGATCAATCATATTACGAACTCTTCCATTCTGCTCATATCTGTAATCATCTCGATGTTGCTCAGCTCGATTCCGGCTTACGCGATTCTGGTCAGCTTGATCCCGCTGCTCTTTATCCCGTGGTTCGTCGCATGGCTAGGACCGTTAATCCGCAAGCGTTCTGTCCAAGTGCAAGAATCGCTAGGCAAAATGACGGAGACGGCAGCCGAGCAATTCAGCGGGATTCGGGTCACGAAGAAATTCGCTGCTGAAGCCATCATGACCGATCGCTTCGATGCGACGGTCGCCCAAATTCGCGACAACCAGCTTCAGCTGGTGCGCGTCTCATCGTTATTGCAGGCGGTCATTCCGTTCCTCGGTGCGTTGTCGATGATTACCTCGATCGCGCTCGTCGGGTATTTGACAGCCAATCAGACGATCACGCTCGGTGATTTCGTAACGCTTGTGCTGTACATCGGCATGCTGATCAATCCGCTTCAACGGATCGGGGACGTCATCAATGCGATGCAGCGTGCCCGGGCTTCCCTCGAACGGTTGAACGATCTGCTCGGCGTAGAGCCGGACGTTCCCGATACAGGCACGTTAAAGCTCGCGAACCCGGAACATGCAGCTATCGACATTCGAAAGCTGTCGTTCTCGTATCCGGATGGTTCCTCGCCGGTCTTATCTGAGATTGATCTCACGGTGCCGCCTGGCGCGACGGTTGGCATCATCGGCAAGACGGGAAGCGGCAAGACGACGTTAATGAAGCTGCTTCTCCGCGTCTACGATCCGCCGGCCGATACGATATTTGCCGATGGTCGGGATATCCGGAGTCTGACTTTGGAAAGTCTCCGAAGCAGCATAGGCTACGTCCCGCAGGACGGCTTCCTGTTCAGTACCTCGATTCGTGAAAATATTGCTTTCAGTAACCGAGAAGCGGAGCTGGAGGAGATCGAGAAGGCCGCGCTGCAAGCCCATATTCACCAAGAGGTGCATGCGTTACCCGATGGGTTCGAGACGAGGCTCGGAGAACGGGGATTATCGCTGTCCGGCGGTCAAAGACAGCGGGCGAGCCTCGCCCGTGGTTTGTTCAAGCAGGCGCCGATCATGATTCTGGACGATAGCGTAAGCGCGATTGATTCGCTGACCGAGAAAGCGATTATCGACTCTCTGCGCGCCGAACGCAAGGGCAAGACGACCATCATCGTATCCCATCGGATCAGCGCGCTCAAGCATGCTGACCTGATTATTGCCATGGACGGAGGACGGATCGTGCAGCGGGGCACGCATGAGCAGCTCGTTGCGGAGGATGGCGTCTATGCGCGTCTCTACGCCATTCAGGAGGAAGGGGATACGGATGTCTAAAGCCATTATGAATAATTGGCAGCAGGATCAGCGCACGGGCATCCAGCAGGATACGGATGCGGCGCTCGATTACGGCTCAGCCATAAAAGCGTTGTATACGTACGCCAAGCCGCACCGCCTGTCGTTTGTTCTGCTGTTATTCTTTATTCTGTTATCGATCTCGGCGGATCTGCTGCAGCCTTATCTGGTCAAGATTGCGATCGATGACGTGCTGATTGCAGACCATGCGAATTATAGGTCGCTGCTGCTTCTATGCGGCATCTACTTCCTGCTGGCGGTTGCCGGCTTCGTGTTCACTTATCTGCAGAACAATTTGCTGCAGCGGATCGGGCAGAGTATCGTAGCCGGCATCCGCAGCGGGATGTTCAGGCACTTGCTGAAGCTGTCCGTTTCCTACTTTGACCGCGTATCGACCGGCAGTCTCATTGCGCATGTGTCAAGTGATACGGAAGGGTTGAACCGATTCTTCAATCAAGTATTGGCGAGCCTGCTTCGGGATGGGTTGACCTTGATATTTATTGTCGTGCTGATGTTCAGGCTGGATGTCCAGATGACGCTGTTCAGCTTGCTGATCATTCCCGTGATTGCGCTAATCGCGTATGGCTTCCGAGCCTATATGCGGGCGACTTACCAGCTCGTTCGAACCGCGTTGTCGCGGATGATCGCTTTCGCCGCGGAGAACTTGTCCGGCATGAACCTCATCCAGGTATTCCATCAGGAGAAGGAACAGCAGCGGCAGTTTACAGAACGCAATGACGCATTCTACCGCACCAATTTGCGCGAAATTCGAACGATGGTGGTGTTCAACCGGATCTTCGACATCCTAGGCAACTTGTCCGTTGCGTTCGTCGTGTGGATGGGAGGACGCGCGGTGTTAGGCGAACAGATCGAGTTCGGCGTGCTCTATGCGTTCATCACGTATATCCGCCAGTTCTTCCAGCCCATCAACTCGATTACGCAGCAGTGGAATACGGTCCAATCGACCATCGTATCGGTGAACCGGATTTGGAGCGTGTTCAAGACGGCGCCCGATGTCCGCGATCCGGAGGAAGCCTCTCCGGTTAAGAGGGCAGCGATTGCGGGTAAAGTGGAATTCGAAGGCGTCACATTCGGCTACAAGGAAGACAGGCATGTACTGAATAAAGTGAATCTGAACATAAGGCCGGGCGAAATGCTGGGCATCGTAGGCGCTACCGGAGCGGGCAAAAGCTCCTTGATCAGCTTATTGTGCCGGTTTTACGACGTCTTGGAGGGCAGCATTCGGATCGACGGCTTCGATATTCGCAAGCTGAAGCAAAAGAAGCTGCAGCGAATTGTCGGGCTTGTGCAGCAGGAGCCTTTTCTATACTCGGGAAGCGTGCTGGATAACATCAGGCTGTTCGATGAATCGATTCCGGAAGATAAGGTGATCCGCGCATGCGAGCGAGTCGGCGTCGACCAGCTGGTGCGGCGGATGAAGGATGGCTACGCAACCCGGCTGTCCGAGAACGGTACCGGGCTCTCGTCCGGGGAGAAGCAGTTGATTTCGTTTGCCCGCATTATCGTCTTCCAGCCGAACATCTTGATTCTCGACGAGGCGACTGCCAATCTGGACTCGCATACGGAGCAGCTGCTTCAGTCCGCGCTTCGAGTCGTTTCCGAGGGCAGGACGACGCTGGTCATTGCGCACCGGCTGTCCACGATCCGCCGATCTGACCGGATTATCGTTCTGGATCAAGGCCAAATCGTGGAGGAAGGCGATCATGACAGATTAATGGAACAGAATGGTTATTACTCTAGGCTGTATTTGAACGCGCGAGGTGTACTGGTATGAGGAACGTGTATCGGATTGGCGTTATGGATGGAGATGGAATTGGACCGGAAATCGTGGCGGCTGCACGGAAGGTCATCGAGGCGGCGGAGCAGAAGAGCGGGGTTACGGCACTGAATTGGGTGCCTCTGCCAATGGGGCTGCAGGCAATTCGGGAGTATGGTGACCCGCTGCCAGAGCTGACGAAGAAGGCGTTGATGGACTGCAGCGGCTGGTTGATGGGACCGCATGATTCCGTCTCGTATCCAGCGGAACATCGTGCCGCTCGGAATCCGAGCGGGGAGCTGCGTCATGCCTTCGATCTGTTCGCCAATATCCGCCCGAACCGGACGATGACCGGCATCGCGAGCGTGGCGAAGAGCGCAGATCTAATTATTTACCGCGAGAATACAGAAGGCTTCTACGCCGACAGGAATATGGCATCCGGAACGGGGGAGTGGCAGGTGACGCCTGATCTCGTCATTTCATCCGGCGTGTTTACGCGGCGAGCGGCCGAACGGATTGCCCACGCGGCATTCCGGGCTGCAAGGCTGCGCAGGAAGCGGGTTTCGATCGTACATAAAGCAAATGTCATCAAGCTGGGATACGGTTTATTTCTCGCCGTATGTCGGGAAGTCGCCGCGCAGTATCCGGACGTGCAGGTGGATGATTACCACATTGATGCCGCTTGCGCTCGTCTGGTGCGTCGCGCCGCAGAGTTCGATGTCATTCTGACGACAAACATGTTCGGCGACATCTTATCGGATCTTGCGGGCGAGCTGGTTGGAAGTCTTGGCATGGCAGGGGCGTTGAATGCGGGAGACAATTATGCGATGGCTCAAGCGGCGCATGGTTCGGCGCCGGATATTGCCGGAAGGGGGATCGCCAATCCAATCGGGATGCTGATATCCTCGGCCATGCTTCTGGATTGGCTCGTTGCCCGCCATGGCGATAATCGGCTGAGGAGCGTGTCGGAACGAATCGTGCGCGGCGTCGAGGCTGCGGTAGCCGCCGGCGTCCGTACGACCGATATGGGCGGGACAGCTTCCACAAGGGGATTCGCGGAAGCTGTCATCGCATTTATCGGAGAGGAGGAACGCTAGATGATTTCGACCGGGAACAGCTCGGTGGACAAATAACGTTCGCCAGTATCCGGCAGCAGCACGACGATGGTTTTGCCGGCATTCTCCGGTCGGTTCGCGACTCGGCTCGCCGCGAAGACGGCGGCACCGGAGGAGATGCCGACGACCAGCCCTTCGGTCCTGGCCAGCGAGCGCGCTGTTTCTAGCGCATCTTCGTTCGTGACGGTGAGAATTTCGTCCGCAATGTGCCTATGGAAGTTGTCCGGTACGAAGCCCGGCCCGATTCCTTGGATTTTGTGCGGGCCTTTCTCCCCACCGGAGAGAACGGGCGAGCTGGCCGGTTCGACAGCAATGATTTGGACTGACGGTTTGCGCTGTTTAAGCACATCGCCGACGCCGGATATCGTGCCGCCGGTTCCGACGCCGCCAATGAATATATCGACCGTGCCTTCCGTATCCCGCCAAATTTCTTCGGCAGTCGTTGTGCGGTGAATGGCCGGATTGGCCGGATTGCGGAACTGCTGCGGAATAAACGAATTCGGGATGGACGCCGCGAGCTCTTCGGCTTTCTTGATCGCGCCGGCCATGCCCGTCGCGCCGGGCGTTAACACCAGCTCAGCTCCCAGGGCAAGCAGCATCTTTCTTCGCTCGATGCTGAACGTCTCGGGAAGCGTAATGATCAACTTATAGCCGAGCGCGGCCGCCGCGAACGCAAGAGCGATCCCTGTGTTACCGCTCGTCGGTTCAATAATGACCGAGTCTTTGTTGATGACACCGCGTTCTTCTGCGTCCTTGATCATGGCGAACCCGATCCGGTCCTTGACGCTGCCGGCGGGATTGAAATATTCCAGCTTGGCGATCAGAACGGCGCCAAGGTTGTGCTTGGCATTGAAATTTCTTAGCTCCAGCAGGGGCGTGTTGCCGATCAGCTGGGTGAGGTTGGTGGCGATCTTTGTCATTTGCGGACACTCCTTTAATCTCGGATTAGTTAGGAAGCGAAGTTGCGGCGCCGGAGCCGAACCGATTCGCCGGACGAGCCAGACCGTAGTGCTCCCGAAGAGTCGAGCCTTCGTATGCTGTGCGGAAGATGCCACGGTTCTGCAGCTCGGGCACCACCTTGTCGACGAAGATATCTAGACCGTGCGGGTAGATAGGGGGCATCAGATTAAAGCCGTCAGCCGCATCGTTCTCAATCCATTGCTGAATGACGTCCGCGATCTCGGTCGGCGTGCCGGTATGGATGAGATGGCCGCGTGCGCCAGCGAGCCGGTTCACGACCTGGCGGAGCGTTAGGCTGGCATCGCTGTGAAGCATATCGAGAATGAGTTGATGCCGGCTCTTGCTTCCATTGACCGAATCGATCCCTTTCGTGTCTGACAACTGAGGGACCGGCTCGTCAAGCGGAAGGCCGGTCAAGTCGACGCCGAACCGTTCGGATAACCGTGCCACCGCTTCATGGATATCGTGAAAAGCGTTCAGTTCATCCTCGAGCTCTTGAGCCTCGGCTCTCGTATCGCCGATAATCGGGCTGAAGCCTGGCAGGATGATCAGCTCGTTAGGCGCTCTGCCGTACTTTGCCAGCCTGCTTTTGACATCGGCATAGAACGCTTGGCCTTCTCCCAGCGTTGGTTGCGCCGTGAAGATGACCTCTGCGGTGCGCGCGGCTAATTCGCGTCCTGACTCGGAGGAGCCAGCCTGCACGAGCACGGGAAAGCCTTGAGGCGGCCTTGGAATGTTGAGCGGTCCCTTCACCTGATAGATACTGCCCGAGTAATTGATTTCATGCAGCTTATTCTCGTCGAATTGAATGCCTGCTTCCTTATCGAATACAAGCGCATCTTCTTCCCAACTGTCCCAGAGCTGCTTCGTGACCTCGACGAATTCTTCGGCCCATTTGTAACGTTCCGAATGCTCCAGATGCGACTCTTTGCCGAAATTGTATGCAGTCGCATCTGTATGCCCGGTCACGATGTTCCAGCCCGAGCGTCCGCCGCTGATGTGATCAAGCGAAGCGAACTTGCGCGCGACGTGATATGGTTCATTGTACGTTGTGCCGACAGTGCCGATTAATCCGAGGTGTTGGGTAACGACCGAGAGGGCAGATAGAAGCGTGAACGGCTCAAGGCGCCGTCCGGTTCCGACATAGCCGTCCGCCATGAAGACTGAATCGAACAGCCCGCGTTCCGCGGTTTGTGCTAGGTCTTTGTAATAGGCGAAATCGAAGGTGAGCTCCGGCGTCGTTTTGGGATGGCGCCAGGCGGCGGCATGATGGCCTGCCTGCCGAAGGAAAACGTTCAAATGCACTTGTTTGCTGGGTTTGCCCATCGTACTCCTCCTTATAATCTGATGATTCCGGTATTGAATAAACAAAAAGGAGACACAAATTGATCCTTGTGTCTCCAGGGGGCTGGTCAACTATTTATACTAAACCTAGCGGAATAATCAGTTATATCGTATCATCATGCGTGAGCCTCGTCAACGATGTGAAAAAATGTTTTTCCACAAGTTGACATGCGTGGGAGGCGATGCTATATTTTAAAGCACAGTATATTCATAGGATTACTAGTTAATCGACCGGCCAACCGGAGAGACGCCAGACTTTTTGCGACTCTCCGGTTTTCTGTCTTTTTTGGACAGTACGGTTGAACTGGCTGCTTGATGTGGGTTGTTTGGTTCTTTATTCAAATCTAATTTTAGAGGAGTGTGCTAGTAATGAGCATTGCATTGAACAAGTTCGGAAGAACGGGATTAAAGGTATCTGAGATTGCACTCGGTACGATGGCCTTCGGGCGTTGGATCGATGAGACGAAGTCGGCGGAGGTACTGGATACGGCACTGGATGCCGGAATTAACTTTATCGATACAGCCGATGTCTACGGCAAAGGCACCGACCTAAGCAACCCGCAGGAGAGCGGTCAATCGGAGACGATTCTCGGCAATCTGCTGGGCTCCCGCCGGAACCGGATTATTCTGGCGACCAAGGTGCATGGCCGCGTCGGAAACGAGCCGAACGACCAGGGACAGAGCAGGTATCATATCATTCGTGCGGTTGAAAACAGCCTGCGCCGCCTGAAAACCGACTATATCGATCTGTATCAAGTACATCGCTTTGATCACGAAACGCCACTTGAGGAGTCGCTGCGAGCGCTTGACGACCTTGTCCGCCAAGGCAAAGTCCGTTACATCGGCGCCTCCAACTTTGCCGCTTGGCAGCTGGCGAAAGCGCATGGCATATCGGCACAGCTTGGTTTGCACCGGTATGAGAGCATCCAGCCGGAGTACAGCCTTATTGCACGGGGAATCGAACAGGAACTGCTGCCGTTCGCAGCCTCCGAGAAGGTAGGGGTAGTCGTGTATAGCCCGCTAGGCCGCGGCTTGTTGACCGGCAAGTACGAGTTCAATCAAGCGCCTCCGGCTGGATCGCGCGGGGCGGCGGGCGAAGCGAGAATTAAGCCGCTGCTGGAAAACGAAAGAAACTTCCATATCGTTGAAGCATTGAAGCCGATTGCGGCTAGGAAAGGCTGGACGCTGGCGCAGCTGGCGCTGACATGGGTCGTCAGCCAGCCGCATGTCACGTCCGCCATACTTGGGGCATCCAAACCGCATAATATAACCGAATCGATTGCAAAAGTAGCAGAGAAGCTGACTGCCGAAGAGCTTGCGGAAATCGACGCGGTCACGCAGGGTGATTTTGAGATTATTAAGACGCTTCGTGAAACAGCTTCAGCCAAAGCTTAACAGCAGTACTAAAAATAAGGAGGGATTGTTATGGCTAAAACGGTAGTGGATGAGATTTGGGTTAGACGGATTCTGGAGCAAGTAAACGGATTGGAATACGGTTCTGTACACATTACCGTACATAACGGAACGATCGTCCAGATCGAACGGACTGACCGTCAACGGTTTGAACAAAGTTCCTCCGGCAGTAAAAAGCAATCTTAAATTAATATGAAGCAATTTGAATAGATGCGAAGGAAGCCGACTTTAATCAGTCGGCTTTCATGCTGTCGGGGAAGTCTCGACAGCATGAAAGTGCGAATAATGAACTCTCAGCGCTGCAAATGGTGGATTTTCATGCTGAGAGTACGAAAATTGCACTCTCAGAGCATCAAACGGCCCATTTTCATGCTGAGAGCGCGAATAATGAACTCTCAGCGCTGCCAAACATCAAATATCGGCCGTTTGAAAAAGAGGCCATCTCTACACTCTAGAAGCCGACTTTAATCAGTCGGCTTTTTTTGTTTATAACCACCGAGCCCGTTAGACAGCATCACTGTCGAACGGGCTCGAATTTTATTGACGAAACGCTTTGCAAGGCTAGACTTGCTGTTCTAATATGTAATCAATAACATTATTCGATTAGTAACTTCAACTAGTAACTTCAACAATAGGGGAGATCACAATGACCGATCAAAGGAAGCATAGTTATGCAGGAATAACACGATGCTGAGTAGATTTATTCGCGCGCTGACGCCTGAAACGTTGAAAAACCGGATTTTGATCTCTTTTTTGCTATTTCTATTAACGCCAATCGCACTCCTTGCTTTGTACAACTTCAAAGAAACGGAACGGCTGCTCCAACGGGAAGCTTCAACGAAAAACATCGAGCAGCTGGACGGGCTTAAGACCGGGCTTGTCGATCTCATGAGTCTCGTCATGAAGACGGGCTTGCTGCTGGAGCAGGATTCGACGATTCGCCAGCTGATGCGAAATCCGAAGCTCCAAGATCCGATTGAACGCAAAAGAACGGTGGAAAACAAGTTCAGCGCGATTGAGAATACATTTTTCCTCACCGGAGCAACGGTGTATTACACGGTCATTGATTTACATGGCAATGCCTATACCTCGTATACCCCGAAGGACGCATTGAATTACGATGAGCTGATGGACGAGCCCTGGGTGCAAGCTCTTAGAAGCGAAGGGGGAGAACGATATCTCTGGAATCCGAATGACCGCAATGTCGCCGTTCGCGAGGTCGAGGAGAGGCGCATGATGCTTAGTCTATATGAGGTGCTTCGCGACGATGCCCTCCGTCCTTACGCTTACGCCCGCTTAAGCATCGACTACCAGGAGTGGTTCGAGCAGACGACGAAGAACAACAGGCAGCAGCAGGAAACTTACTATCTGCTAGATTCGAATGGACGGACGATTCTTCATTCGAGCGACAGCGAACGGTTGCCAAGCGGGATCGTGCATAGTATAACGACATCCCGGGATGATTCGGGGAAGTCTTACTCCATCGTCGACAAGAAGGGCAAAACGCTGTATACGTATGACCGGATTCAAGAACTGAACGGTTACTTGGTCAAGAAAGTGCCGCTAGCGTTGTTGTTCAAGGAAGTGGACAAGCAAAGAGAACTGTTCTTCGCCGCATACAGCGCCATCTTGCTGCTGTTCGTAGCGCTTACGTATTTCATTTCCTCCAAGATTACAAGGCGGCTAAAGCTCGTTCAGAAGAAGATGGACATTACCGTCAAATCGAACCTGAAGGAGAAGCTTCCCGAAGAAGGCCGAGGCGAAGTGTTGTCCCTGACACGCAGCTTCAACGCGATGATTGACGATTTGAACGGGCTCGTGGAGAAGCTGCGCCTTGAGGAACGGCAGAAGCAGATCGTCCGGTTCCAGGTGCTGCTCGCGCAGATGAACCCGCATTTTTTGCTTAATACGCTGAATACGATCAAAAGCATCGCGCTTGATAAAGATGAAGACGAGATCTTTGAAATATGCGTGGCGTTGGGAAAAATATTGGAAACGACATTGAATACCGATGTCGATCTCATCCTGCTTAAGGAGGAGCTCGAACTCATTGAATCCTATATGGACATTCAGCGCAGGCGGTTCGGACATGGCATACTTCTGAAGCACGATATCAAGGAAGATTTGCGATTCGCGCTCATTCCGAAATTTTGTTTGCAGCCGCTCGTGGAAAATTCGCTGCTGCATGGTTTCGGCAGATCGCTTGCGGAAGGCCAAATCGAAATTCATGCGACCTCGCGAGATGGTCATCTGATCTTGGAAGTCATAGATAACGGAGTCGGCGTCGAGCAGGCGAAGAAGAGCGTCGTCTCCCGCAAGAGAAAGAGCATCGGCATTCAGAATATCCGTGAAAGCTTGGAGCTCATGTTCAAGCATCAGAGCACGGGACTTGCGATTGAGTCGTCCGAAGTCGGTACGCGGGTCGTCATGCATTTGCCATTATTGCTAGCGAAACCATACGAGAAGGGGGAGAGTTGATGATGTGGCGGACGTTAATTGTAGAGGATGAACAGCCTGCTCGGGCAAGCATCCGCAAGCTGTTCGGCAAAGCCGGCATTCCGTTCGAAATCATCGGAGAAGCCGTAAACGGGGAAGAGGGGCTGCGCCTCATCCGAGAGCTGCATCCGGACGTCGTTGTCTCCGATATCGACATGCCCATCATGGACGGCGTGAAGATGCTGCAGGCATCCCGGGAGGAAGGCTTCGAATGCCGCTTCATCATGCTAACGGCAATTAGCGAGTTCGAATATGCCCGCCAAGCGGTCGAATACGGAGCATCGGGCTATCTCCTGAAGCTGTCGCTCGACCTTCAAGGCATCAAACAAGCGATGGGCAAAGTTGCTGTCGAGCTCGAACGGATGGAGAAGGCGCGGAAGGCAGACAAGTGGTTCCCGAAGAAGTCGTCCACGGAGCCAACTGACCACCCGGAGATGAATAAGCTGATCGCTTACATCGAAGACCATTATCCAGAGGAAATCACGCTGAAAGGATTAGCGGAGCTGATTCGAATGGACGCGAGCTATGTGAGTGACTTGTTCAAGAAGAAGACGGGGCAAACACTGACGCATTACATTCAGAACCGCCGTGTTGAGGCGGCGAAGATGCTATTGTCCGAGACGGACCGGACGATCAGCGACATCGGCAGGCAGGTCGGTTTCGAGAACGACAATTACTTCATTAAGATTTTCAAACGATGGTGCGGCGATATGACCCCTACTGAATACCGTAAACAACCAAAATCCGTTCTATGAATGTCCAAACGCCGTTCATCCCCCAATATTCGTGCCAGTGATAAAGTTAAAGACGTAGAGAACATCATCTCATCCTTCCGAGGGGGAAACAGAATGAAGAAAAAGAAAAAGTTGTTTACGGCAACAGCAAGCGTAATATTGGCTGCGACTATGCTCTCCGCATGCGGTGCGAATGGCGGTAACGCCAACAACGCGAGCACTGCGGGCAACGGTAACAGTGAAGCCAAGTCGAGCGATGAAAGCGCGGCTGCTCCGAGCGACTCTGCGGAGAAAGTGAAGCTTACCCTGTGGGGAGCGGTTCCTGCCGAAGCGGGTCCGCAGGCAGTCCTTGATGATTGGAACAAGAATAATCCGGACATCCAAGTCGAATATGTACGCTACGTCAACGACGATCCAGGCAACTTGAAGCTAGACACGGCGCTTATGACCGGACAGGATTCCGACCTTTATATCAACTATACGATTACTCGGTTGCAGAAGCGTATCGACGCTGGTGTCGCGCTCGACTTGAGCGCGAAGACAGACTATGACATCGACGGTCAAATGGGTGCTGACGCCGCACAATGGAAAATCAATGATAAATATTACGGCATTCCGACGAAGAAGAATATGGCGTTCATCTGGTTGAACAAGAAGATGCTCGACGATGCAGGCTTGCCGATTCCACCAGCGGATTGGACATGGGACGATCTGCGTGATTACGCGAAGAAATTGACGAAAGACGGCGTATACGGATTGCTCCAGCACGACGCATCATTCACGGCAACGATAGATGGCACGATTGCCGGTCTCGGCGTTACGAAAGCGGACGGAACGTCCAACTTTAACAACGACCTGTGGAAGAAACAGTTCCAAACGCTGCATGACATGATGTATGTAGACAAGTCGACGCCGGAGCTTGGCGAGCAAATTACAAGCAAGATGCCTGTCGACACGATGTTCCTCAAAGGTGAAGCTGCAATGCTGAGCGCCGGCGAATTCATCTTCCGCAACGCGAACAATCTGAAGGACTACCCGCATGACTTCCAAATTGCTTTCGCTACGATTCCGAAAGTGACGAAGGATCAACCTGACTTCAAATACGCTGGCGGCGTAGGCGACGTCCTGTCCGTCAATGCGAAATCCAAGCACCAGGAAGCGGCATGGAAGTTCGCGAAATGGTACGCCGACGGCGGCATGCTGCCGATGGCGAGCGGCGGACGCATCCCGTCCTCGAAGAGCGTGGAGAAGAAAGAAGCGATGGATCTGCTGCTCAAAGGCGTAGAAGATAAGTACGACACGGATTCGATGAACAAAATCGTATTCGGACAATTCCCTTCATTCCAGCTGAACGTGCCGCAGCAAGCGCTTGATGCACGTAAGGAAGAGTACGAGAAGTACTTCCTGAACGAGCAGGACCTGAATACGACGTTAGCGAATATGGCCAAGCGCCATCAGGAATTCATCAAATAATTCGAGTTTCGAGAACGAATAAATAGCTTTACCCTCCAAAGAGAAGAAGGACGTGCGCTTCCTTCTTCTCTTTGCTGCTTTCAATAAGTGATATACGAAAGGAGGCGTTCCCATGAAAAGGAGCAGTTGGATTCATAAGCAAGGATGGGTCGGATACGCATTCATCTTGCCGAACATGCTGGGCATTCTCGCTTTCTTCATTTTGCCGGCGTTGTTCTCCTTGGGTCTTGTGTTTACCGATTATCAATTTTCCAATCCGAACTGGCATTTCACTGGACTCGACAACTTGAAGCGGATGTTCGGGGACGATCAATTCTATAATGCCGTCAAGCATACGGGCATCTTCCTGCTCTCGGTGCCCGTCTCGCTCTTGATCGCATTCGTCGTGGCACTCTTGCTGAACCGGAGTGTATACCTGAAGGGCTTAATCCGAGGGATGTTCTTCTTGCCGTACATTTCGAGCGGCGTTGCCGTCGCGTTCGTCTGGATGCTGCTGTTCCAGCCGTCGCACGGACCGATTAACGAAGTGCTTCGATGGATCGGAATCGCATCGCCCCCGGGCTGGTTCGCCGATACTGACTCCGCGATGTACGCGATCGATATTGTGCAAATCTGGTTCATGCTCGGCTACAACATGATCATCTATTTGGCCGCATTGCAAGAAATTTCGACCGAGCAGCTTGAAGCGGCGCGTATCGACGGAGCGGGCAAGCAGACGATCACTTGGAGAATTATCTGGCCGCTGGTGAGTCCGACGACATTCTTGCTGCTGATTACGGGTCTCATCATGACAATCAAATCGTTCTCCTTAATCCAAGCGATCACGGGAGGCGGACCGAGCGGAAGCACGACGATTCTTTCCCTGTACGTCTACAAAACGGCGTTCAGCTATTACGAAATGGGTTACGCATCGGCGATTTCCTGGTTCTTGTTCGCCGTCATTCTCGTTATTACGATAATTCAGTGGGTCGGCCAAAAGCGCTGGGTTCACTACTGAGAAAGGAGCATGCCGCAATGGAAACTACGATGAGAACCAAACTGCCGACGACCGTCGTCATGCTGATCGCCGGTGCGTTCATGATCCTTCCTTTCCTGTGGATGATCAGCACGTCGTTCCAAACCCCGAGCGAGGTGTTCACGAGGTGGCTTCCCTCCAAGCTCGATTGGAGCAGCCACAAGCGGATTTGGACGGGGGATTACAACTTTGCCCCTTACTACTGGAACTCGATTAAAATCGCGGTTATTGGTACGGCAGGCGCGATATTCATGTCTGCGCTAGCGGCTTACGGCTTCGCCCGCACGGAGTTCAGAGGCAGAGACTCGCTGTTTGTGATCTACCTGTCGATGATGATGATTCCGCCGCAGGTCGTATTCGTGCCGAAGTTCATCCTGTTCAACTGGCTGCATATCTACAACACGCATTGGGCACTCATATTGCCGGCTATGTTCTCGATATTCGGCGTCTTCATGCTTAGGCAGTTCTTCATGGGAATTCCGAAGGAAATAACGGAATCGGCGTTCTTGGACGGAGCCGGCCATTTCCGGATTTTCGTAAATCTGGTTCTTCCGCTGGCGAAGCCGGCGATCGCAACGTTCGCGATCATTGATTTTTCTTGGCAATGGAATGACTACGAGAACGCGCTCGTCTTCTTGCAAAGTCCGAAGCTGTACACGATTCCGCTCGGCTTGCAAAATTTCATCCTCGAGAACAACGTCGACTACAATGGCATGATGGCAGCTTCGGCGGCGGCGATCGTCCCGATGATCATCATTTTCCTCGTCGGCCAAAAATATATTATCCAAGGGATTTCCAGTTCGGCCGTCAAAGGCTAACTAACCGGGAGGGAATAATCGAATGAGACATGAAACGGTAAAATCGGATGTCACGGTCGTCGGCGGCGGATTGGCAGGCGTATGCGCGGCTATTGCAGCGGCAAGACTCGGGCGCAAGGTAGCTCTCGTCCAGAACCGCCCCGTGCTTGGGGGAAATTCCAGCTCCGAAGTGCGCGTGTGGGTCTGCGGAGCGACGGGGCATGGCGTCAATCGTTATGCCCGCGAAACAGGCATCATGGGCGAGCTGTTCGCCGAGAACCAATATCGCAATCCGGAAGGCAATCCGTATCTGTGGGATTTAACGGTGCTGGAGGCGGTCAAAGCCGAGCCGAACATCAGCCTGTTCTTGAATACGGACGTGCGCGAGGTGGAGGCGGACGGAGATGAGAATCACCGCATCATTCGCAGCGCGACGGGCTGGATGATGGGCTCGGAGCGGCTTATCCGTTTCGAAAGCGATATGTTCCTCGATTGCACGGGCGACGGATTGGTCGGCTTCCTGGCTGGAGCCGCGTTCCGGCTCGGCCGCGAAGCGCGCCATGAGTACAAGGAGGATTGGGCTCCAGAAGTCGCCGACGAGATTACGCTCGGCAGCACGCTGCTGTTCTACACGAAGGATGTCGGCAAGCCGGTTCGCTACGTCGCGCCTTCGTTTGCCAAAGATATCGCATCGACTTCAATTCCGATCAAGCGAGTCATCCGCAGCGGCGACTCGGGCTGCCATTACTGGTGGATTGAGTGGGGCGGAGAGCTCGACACAGTGCATGAGAACGAGCGCATTCGCGATGAATTGTGGTCGGTCATCTACGGTATCTGGGACTATATCAAGAATTCCGGCAAGTTCGATTCGGAAACGATGACGCTGGAATGGGTCGGCTCGGTGCCAGGCAAGCGTGAATACCGGAGATTCCTCGGAAACACGGTACTTACGCAGAATGACGTCTTGGAACAGCGCCAGTTCGAGGATCGCGTCGCGTTCGGCGGCTGGTCGATCGATCTGCATCCGCCGCAGGGGATGTACGCACAGGAGAGCGGCTCGAAGCATTTGCATGCCGACGGGATTTACCATATCCCGTTCGGATCGCTCTATTCGCGGAGCGTAAGCAACCTGCTGTTCGCGGGACGCAACATCAGCGCGACGCACGTCGCGTTCGGGACGACCCGCGTCATGGCGACGTGCGCGGTCATGGGCGAAGCGGCCGGTGTCGGCGCCGCACTCGCTTCCAAGAAAGGCGTAACGCCGCGGGAGCTGCACGAGTCGCATCTGGCCGAGCTGCAGCAGACGCTGCTGCGCGGCGACGCTTCGGTTATCGGCGTGCGCAACAAGGATGAAGCCGATCTGGCGCGCCAAGGAACGGCGCGCGCTTCAAGCGAGGTGACCGGTATCCGATTGGATCGGGCAGCCGATGCCTATCCGCTCGTAAGAGACGTCGGCTTCCTGTATCCGGTCGACGGACCGCTCGGCGGGTTGAAGCTGCTAGTCTCGGCGACGGAAGCGACGACGTTGGCGGTGGAAGTATGGGGAACAGGGCTCGCGGAGAATTACGTGCCGGCTGTCCGCGAAGACGTTGTCATCGTCCCGGTCGAAGCCGGGGTACGGCAGTGGATCGACGTGCCAACGAACGTAAGCTTGGGAGACGAGCCATGCAACGCGTTTATCATCGTGCGTATGAACGAGAACGTAAGCTTGTTCAAGTCGGCCGTTCCAATGACGGGCGTTCTTGCTTTCGAACGGGGACTGAAGCCGCTCGTGAGCACCGATCTGGAAGACCATCAGCCGGACCAGCCGGTCGTTGAATGGACGATGAAACGGATGAACCGACAGCCGTTCTGCTTCGCGGCTGACACGAACGCGTACAAGGCTTTGAAGGCATTGGACGGTTATGTTCGTCCATACGGCGGACCGCATGCGTGGGTATCCGGGCTGCTTGCGGATAGCGGTGAAGAGTGGCTAGAGGTCGCCTTCGTCGAGACAGCCGATGTGAGGGAAGTGCATTTGACGTTCAACGACGACGTCAATGAAGATTTGATCAACCTGCATCATCACGAAACGCCGTTCCCAGTTATACCGGAAGTCGTGAAGCGTTATGAGGTTCAAGCCCGCGTCGATGGCGGATGGAAGACGATTGCGACCGAGGAAAACAATCGCAAGCGCAAACGCATCCACCGGATAGAGACGCCGGCTCGCACCGACCGCGTTCGCGTCGTTGTCCGCGAGACGAACGGGGGCGAGCGTGCGGAGATCGTTGAGGTTCGGGTGTACTAAAGTAAAGATAGAATAGTTTCCTAAACGAGTAGAAGCTGCCGGCGATTAGCTGGCAGCTTCTATTGTTCGATTATGTAGTGATCCGATCAAATTCCAAGTATGTTTCCGGGCCGAAGTGAATCGTGTTTCTCGAAAAATATGGCGGCACGGCCATCGGGAAATGCGCGAATCCCTTGCTTGGAGCGGATGCCAAGAGGTCTGACCGACTGCCGATCTGCACAACAAGTGACTCGCCTGGCTGCAAGCTGGAAGCGGAGGGCGTCAAGCTAAATCGGAAGGATACGGGTACGTTGGGGATGAGCGGGATAGGATTCTCAGCGTCATTGACGATCTCAGCCGAAGAGCCGAGCTCGCTGACTTCCCGGCTCCTTGCAGGAGAGACCGCGCCGATAGCGAGATCATGTATGTTGCCTTGTTGATCCACCCGAGAAAGCCTCGCGATGATATAACTGTCGATTTCGTTGCAACTGAAATTCAGACTGACGGTGAGCGGTCCGGCAAACGTTAATTTTTGATGGACGGCATAACGGAAGGAGATGACTTGATCCACGATTTTATCGGTACCTTTAAGCACCTTAAAGCCATATGGAATCGCCGTCCAATGCGTGCATCCTTGTTGCGGCGGCGTCTCTGCTAACGTGCTTTCCGTAGCCAAATAAAGTCTTTCCCTCCTGCTATGGGGAACCGGGAAGTCCGAAGCCGAATGGAATTTCCGATCTCCGTCCACATAGTAGCGGTAGCGCGCTTGATCAAGATATCCGTTATCGATCCCTTTTACTACGGCATCGAAGAAAGCGATGGCTTCGAGTTGCCAATTCGTAACCGGCAGCTCGTACTCGTGCTTGCTTTGAATCAGCCAGCGCAGGTGCTTCGGTGTACCCGCATGCTCAAACAAGTCGTTAGCTCCGAATTGGTGAATATTCCACATGGCTGGATTTTGAATCGCGACGAAAGGAATCGTAATCTGATTTAATTCGAGATAGGAACCGGGATTGAATTTATATCGATTCCGACGCTTCCGATGAAGTCCGAAATCGCGGTAATGTTCAAGTGTCTGCAGGGAAGGCTCAAGAGTCTCGAAATAATGAAAAAGCTTATTTATGTTCGGATGAATGACTCTTCTCCAGAAATAATCACGATTAATGATTTGCCCCAGCAAACCCCGTACCCATGGCGCTACTCGGCGGCGATGATCGGATTCCTTGAAATTAGCTCCCATCCAGACATTAAAAAAGCCGATGTTATTCGTTCCGCCGTAGTTCGTCGTATGCCTGTAAAAATCGGTGCAAAACTCGCTTGCGAAGAACGCTTTAAGAGCCGGAGGCTTACGCGCGGCAATCAAGGGCTGGATCATTCCATAATACGAATGTCCGTACATCATTACTTCTCCGCTGCACCATGGCTGAGACGCGGCCCAAGCGATCGCCTGAACGAAATCGTCCATTTCCTGTTCGTCAAAATAGAGGCCAGAGCTTCCCGTCGAACGGCCGACGCCACGTCTGCTGGATATGACATGTGCATAACCGTAGTTAGTGAATACGGCAGGCGCGCCAACTTCATTCGTCGCCGTTGGTGCACCGGAGGAATGCAGTTCTTTATTGTAGGCGCCGATCATGACGATCGCTGGATATCGCCCCTCTTGCTTGGGCAAATATACATCCGCCGAGAGCGTATCTCCCCCGGGAACCGCGATTTTCTGATCCGACAGAACCACGCAGCCGAGTTTCTCGTGCGCATATCGCTTGGGCTGCCAATCCGCAAGCTGCCGAGCATTTAATCTCGTTCTTAAGGGAAAGAGATTATCTATAAAACGTCCCATAAGATAACCTCCTTTTATATTGCTGGAAGATTCCCCGTATGTATGGTTCTTATTCATAGAGACGCTGATTCGAACCGACCATATTCGAGCCGAGTGACTCACCTGGCGGTGGCTGTTTGTTGCAGCTTAAGAAAATTCCCTTGCTAATAAAACGCTTTCATTATATTTTGTAGATGAGAAGCAAGCGGCTATAACCAAGGGGGATTAGTATGTATCGTATGTTCATCGTCGATGACAATAAATACGAGCGAAACGGCCTCAAGAACCAAATTGACTGGGCAGCTCTCGGCATCGAGGTCGTAGGGACGTTCTCGAATGGCGAAGAGGCGCTCGAGCAGATTGATGAACTTCAACCGCATTTGATCGTGACCGATATCGCGATGCCGATCATGAACGGCGTCCAGCTGTCCGAACACATCTACCAGCGGTACCCCGACATCAAGATTATCTTCATCAGCTGCCACAGCGATTTCGAGTTCGCCAAGTCTGCCGTCGACCTCGGCATATACGGCTACGTGCTCAAGCCGATCGTCTCGAACGAGCTGGTCTTGGCCGTGAAGAAGCTGGTCCACGATATCGACATCAAGCATTCCGAATCGCAAGAGAAGGAGCAAATGCTTCAGCAGCTGGAGATGATGCTCCCTCTCGTCCAGGAGCAGTTCTTCAAGGAGCTTCTGCTTGGCAACTTCCACAACCAAGATGACATCATGAACCGTATGGCGTTCCTGAAGATCGCCGTTCGGCCGCATGCCCGCATTCATATCCTCTCCATTCAACTCCAAGAGCAAGGCGAGCAGCCGGCGGATCAGGCTATAGCCGACACCTATTTCGTTTCCTATTCGATTAAACGCAGCATTGCATCATTGAGCAGCGACACCCGTACCGTCTATCCGGTGCAATTCTCGTCCAGGGAATATGCAGCGATTGTTGTCGACGAGGAGGTCACTGCGACCGGCAGCATTATGGACACGGCTGTTGAAATCAGCATGGAGATCGGCAGAAGGACGGAGCTTACGGCTACCGCGGGCATCAGCAAAGCCGCAAGCAGGATTGCGGACATTTCGGACTTATACAAGCAGTCCCAGCGCGCGGTAAATACCCGGTTCTACAGCGGAAGCAACCCGATCATTACGTTCGCGGAGGTCGAAGATCGCACGGATGTTCCATTCGAAGAGCTGCCGAATCTGGAAGCCGTGTATCAGGATTTGAAAACAATTCTGGTATACAGCACCGAGACGGACGTTCGGGAGTTCGTCGATAAGTATATTGGCGAACGCGCCAGGAAGCGGGACGGCAGCTATGTGAGAAGCTTCGCGTTTATGGTAGTCAATATGACGCGGATCATTCTGCAGGAAGCGAACCAGTCGCTGCGAGATCTGGCAGAGGACGATGTGAACCTGTGGAAGCCGCCTAGTCAGTCAGATACGAGGACGAATGTAGGCGATAACATCTGCAAGTGGCTGCTCGGCATCATCGAACGGATTCACGAGAAGTCGACGAACAAGAATAGCAAAGTCGTGGAAACGATTAAGGACATGATCCGGACCAATTACAACGAGCCAATCACCATTGAGGACATCTCCAAGTCCGTCTACTTGAGCGCCAGATATGCGAATGCGTTGTTCAAGAAGGAAGTCGGCAAGACGATCTTCGACTATGTCATTGACGTCAGGATTGATGCGGCGAAGAAGCTGCTGAAGGTGAAGGAGAGCCGGGTGGCGACAGTTGCCGAAGAGGTCGGCTACATGAATACATCCTACTTCTGCCTGGCCTTCAAGAAGAATGTCGGCATGACGCCCGCGGAATACAAAAGCAAGGCCGCTTTATGATCGGAAGACTCACGTATAGGCACAAAATCGCCGTGATCATCTTCGTCTTCGCGTTGCTGCCGATGATTGTCCTCGGTTCGATCATGATTCGAAGCACTTGGAACGCGAAGGTGCAGGATATTATTACGAAGAACGATATTCAGCTCACGAGCAGCGTCAACGGGATTAACAGTCTGCTATCCTCCAACATCGATAAATTGATGGCGCTCAATAACAATTTCTACATTTACAATTATTTGGATACAAGGTCGGATCAGAATCTCGTCGGCGTGATGAATTTCAGCGATTATTTGCAAAGCGTCGTCAACGCGATGAAGTCCGATAATCCAAGCGTGGATTTCCTGATCTATGCCCTTAGGGATACGGAATATGACGGAGACTACTTGCGCAGCATACAGAACTTGGAGAAAGTGAAGGATCAAGACAAAGTCAGCCTCAAAGACGAAATTATGAATACCGACGGCTCGAAGATCTACTGGAAATACCGTACAATTGTTGCGAAGAATGGACAAGAGAGCAGTTACCTGTACGGTTACAAGAAAATGATGTCGATTGGCGAGACGCTCGCGATCATCGAGCTGCAAATACCAATCAAACAGCTGCTCACCCATTTCAGGTATGACATTCCGAAGGGGAGCTTCATCGTCTATGACGTGGACGGCCAGCAGCATCTGATGAAAGGCGGCGGCTTGGATGCCATACCTGAGGACTTGAATCAAGACTCTTATTACAGCATACATAAAGAGCTGAAGCCAGGTATTGGTGAAATCTCGATGCTCGTCCCGAAGAGTATGGTGCCGCATGAATTAAGGGGCTATCTTATCTCTGTCCTAGCTATTTTTATATTGATCATCGTCATTCTCTTCGTGACCGTGGAGATGGTGTCCTACTTCCTGACGAAGAAGCTCGAGACTCTGTTCCGCAAAATGAACACCAATGTGGAAAGCCTGATCAGCAGCGACAGCTTCCTGCCGTTCGAGCAGACGAACGACGAGTTCGGCAAAATGGGGCATGTGTTCTATGAGCTGACGATGCGGATCAAGGAGTATTATCGCAAGGTTGCCGACTACGAGCTTGAGAAGACGGAGCTTGAGACGAAGCTGCTGCAGGAGCGGTTTAATCCGCATTTTCTGTACAATACGCTCTCCACGTTCAGATGGATCTATAATGATCCTAAGGTGCATGAGGTCGTGGATTCCATGGTGAAATACTACCGGATCGCGCTCAATAAAGGCAGCAGCATCATTACGATTGAGCAGGAGACGGAGATGATCCGGGAATACCTCCGCTTGCAAATGTTCGCATATGGCAATGATTTCGAGTATGACATTCAGATCGAGGATGGCACCGGGGAGCATCCCGTGCTGAAGAACCTGCTTCAGCCGATTGTGGAGAATGCGTTCCTGCACGGCATTAACGGACTTGAGCGCGGCGGGCACATCATGATTCGCGTCTACAGGCAGCAGCAATCGATTCGGTTCGAAATCGTCGATAATGGTCGGGGCATGGGACCGGAGAAAATCAAGCAAATCGTCGAAGGACACGATGAAAGCAAATACAGCGGCTACGGAATGAAGAACGTACGGAATCGGATGGAAATTTACTACAGGGACGGTTATTCGTTTGAAGTTGAAAGCGTGCCTAAGCGGGGAACGAAGGTTACGCTCTCGATTCCCGAGGGTGCAGCTGTCGAACGAATCCCAATACAGCCGCCTGCTGCAGGCTGATAGTAAGACCTTATTCCGAAAGGGTATGCGGAATAAGGTCTTTTTTTCGATATACATCATATCCGGATTGCGGTATTTCATAGCCGTATATTTACTATTTCAGTTTATGAAAGCGTTCTATAATTTGAAATATACAAGAGAAGTGCTAGTGACAAGAGAGGAGGAAACAAGTTGAAAACGATTGCAAGTGAAGTGCCATTGAAGAGGTCCATAGGCTATAGGCTCCGGAGGAATATCAAGGCGAATTTATTCGGCTACCTGCTTATGCTTCCGTCCATCGCGCTGACCTTCATCTTTTCTTACATGCCGATGCCGGGACTGCTGGCAGCCTTCCAGGATTACAACATGTTCGCGGGATTGTGGAAGAGCGATTGGGTCGGGATTGCGCATATCAAGGAGATCTTCCAAATCCCTCTGCTCTGGGGATCGATTGTCAATACGCTGAAGCTGAGCGTTCTCACCATTCTAGTCGGATTCCCGGCGCCGATTGTGCTGGCGCTTATGATAAACGAGTTGAAGAACGGCTTATACAAGCGAAGCGTACAGACATTGACGTATCTGCCTCACTTTCTGTCCTGGATTGCCGTAGTCGGTCTGTGCTACTCGTTCTTCGATTCCTACGGTCCACTGAACGATCTGCGGGTTGCGATGTTCGGACCGAATACGGAGCGGGAGATGTACTTATCCAAGCAGGGACTGTTCCTGCCGCTGCTCCTGCTGCTAAGCGTGTGGAAAGAAGTAGGCTGGGGGACGATCGTATATCTCGCCACGATCACATCCATTGATCCGCATCTCTATGAAGCGGCCAAGATGGACGGCGCGAATCGGTTCAAGCAGCATCTGCACATTACGCTGCCGGGTCTGAAGCAAACGACGATTCTGCTGCTGCTGTTTACGCTGGGTACGCTGTTCGCCAGCAATTTCGAGCTTGTCTACGGCATGCAGAACGCTTTTATCAACTTCGACGTTATCGCCACTGTCATTTTCTCATCGGGTATCCAACAGGGAAGCTATTCTCTGGCAACAGCCGTTGGATTCGTGCAAGGATTGGTTGCCTTGCTGCTCATCATTGTCGCAAACAAGATATCCAAGAAATTCTCTGGGGTATCGATATGGTAGGAGGCTTTCCATGAACCACGAATCCGGCACATACAAAGTATTTAAATATGGGAACATCAGCCTTCTATTCATTCTGGTCGTCGCCATGATCTTCCCTTATGTGAACGTGCTCGCAATCGCCTTCAACGATCCGCTCGATTCACAGCTCGGCGGCATCACCTTCTGGCCGAGGGTCTTCACCGTCGATAACTTTCGGGTTCTGGTAGAGAACAAAGATATCATTACCGCTACGGGGATATCGGTGCTGAGGGTTATCGTGGGAACGATCATCGCGCTAATCGTGCAATATATGTGCGCTTATGCGTTTACGATCAAGGACTTCAAAGGCAAAGCGGTCGTTCTGATGTTTCTTATGATTCCGATGTACTTCAACGGCGGATTGATTCCCCAATACTTGCTCTTCTCGAAGATGCACATGCTCAACACGTTCATGGTATACGTGCTGCCGGTTTCCTTCAGCTTATACAATATGGTCATTATCCGGTCGTACTTGTACAGCATCCCTAGCAGCTTAGCTGAATCGGCACGCATCGACGGAGCCAACGAATTCATCATTATGTTCCGCATTTACGTTCCGCTTTCGATGCCCATCATCGCCGTTCTTGCTCTGTGGAGCGCGGTTGGCCACTGGAACGATTGGACCACAACGCTGTATTTCATAACCGACAAGCATTTGTACACCTTGCAATATATTCTGATGCAAATCTTGCGGGAAGGCGAGCGGGTTTCCAAGCTGATGGAGGAAGCGATTCGAATGGGGACGATGGGCGCGACAGGTACGCCGAGGCAAATGACGCCTGCTGCGATCCGGGCTGCCAACATTATTATTACAACAATTCCAATCGTCATTGTGTATCCATTCCTACAGAAGTATTTCGTACAGGGCATTACGCTAGGAGCGGTCAAAGAATAAGGGATCGTTCGAAGCTAGCATAAACGCTAGTAACTTAAGGAGGTGGGGCCATCCGGACTGTGATAGAGTGGGAGAAGGATGAGGGGATCATAACCGCAAGCCATGAAAAAAGAACAGATCAAAAAAGAACATATCAATGAGAGTTGCGGGCTAATCTGTCGCCAAACCTACTAGCCGGCCGTGCTCATGAACATGTTCTCTCGAGCTGTAACACTTCTATTATCACATACCTTTACAAGTCCATACCACACATATTTTCACTAGGGAGGATCGTAAATGAAGAAGCCACTATCAACGGGATTGCGCTTATCGCTGACGGCCGCATTGACTGTAGCCATGCTCGCCGGCTGCTCCAATAATAATGAACCTGCGAAGAACGAAACCGGCAATGCTGCCAATACGAAAGATACGACGAATACGAAGAACACGACGAATGCTGCAAATACGACGGACACAACGACGAATACCGCGCCTGCGGAGAAATTGTATTATGACATGTACGATACAGTTACCGACAGCTCGGATTTCCCGGATTGGACAGGAAAACAGCTGAAGCTAAAAATGTGGTATTCCCACGGCACCGGCGAGCCTGAGCACCATACGGCTGAGCAGGATGTTGTAACGCCTGAGGCGAAGCGGGTTACCGGCGTTGAGATTGACCAGGAGAACTCCTTCGATAACGGCGGCCAGGATTTGAATGTGAAGATGGGCATGCTGAATGCGGCTAACGATTGGCCGGACATCGTAATGAGCTCCGACATGAGCACGTTGTCCGACCTCATCAAAGCAGGCAAAGTCTATGATTTAACCGACGTCATCAAGCAGTACGCGCCGAATCTGGCGAAGAGAACTCCTTTTGACAAGCTGCCTAAAGTCTTGGATAACATTACGGTCAAGAATTTGGACGGCAAGATTTACGGCTTCCCGCTGGAGCTTGGCGATCCGGACAAAACCTTGAAAGTGCTTGATTCATCGTTCGAAACGCCAAACTCCCAGCAAGCTCCGGATGGAATGGGCTCAATCTGGGTGCGCGACGACTTGCTGAAGAAGCTGTACCCATCGGCTAAAACACAGGATGAGATTGATGCGCTGTATGTGAAGAACGGCGGCAAGTTTACGAAGGAAGAGCTCTATGATGTACCTGTCAAAACAAAAGAAGACTTCTATAAGTTCCTCTATGACATGCAAGCGCTGATCAAGAAGGACAACATCAAAGAGAACGGCAAGCCTGTCGAAACGTCTTACGCTTTCGGCGGCGGTGATAACTGGAGCACGCTGACGATGCTGCAAACGTACCTGAACCGCGTGCCTGCCAACAACAACTACTTCACGTACTATGACAAGAAGACCAAACAAATCGAGTTCATGTTCCAGCAGGATTGGTTCAAGCAAACGCTTCTGGAGTTTAACAAGCTTGTTCGCGACAAAGTCATGGATCCTAAATCGTTGCTTGAGAATCAAGCTACGCATTCGGAGAAGATCAACAATGGACAATATGCGGTTGCTTATCTGTGGGATACTCCGGATGAGAGCGTATTGAAAGCTGCTGGCAAGACGTTCCGTTACAGAAAGCTGTTCATGGATTCGCCGGTCAATACCGACCAATTCATTTCGCCAAACAGCCCAAGCGGGAACAACCAAGCGATCATGATCTTCAAAGATAAAGTGAAGGAAGAGGATTTGCCGCAAATCGTTCGCTACCTCGATTACATGGTATCCGAGGTCGGCGAGAAAATGTACACTTGGGGTCCAAGAAGCGCAGGCTTGTTCGACGAGAAAGACGGCAAGCGCGTATTCAAGGACAAAGCGCTGGAAGAAGCGATGGTGTACAACAAAGACAACGGTGCGAACAACAAGTATAACCTGCTTAACAACAGACTTGGTTCCTCGTCCAAACAATTCCCGCATTATCCGACTTACATGTGGGGCGGTTCCACGGTGACACCAAGCTACGCATACGATAAAGTGATAGCTCCTGTAGATGGTCTGAACTTCTTCAACCCAGGCAACCTGCCTAACAATTCAACCGCGACAATTACGACAACGGTTAATGTTGACCCTGCGATTTGGAATTTCTTCAGTCCTGTTGCGAGCGCGGATAAGTTCTGGAAAGGCAGAGACGCATTCGAGAAAGCGCTGACAAAAACATTGGCAGCGAAGGACGATGCGCAATTCGAGGATCTGTGGAAAACATTCAGCGATATCGCAACGAAGAACGGCGCCAACGATCAAACGCTGAAAGACATCAATGATTACTTCCTCAAAGGCAATGAAGGCATGCTTCCCTAATGAATAGCTTCTGAGATAGACCTTCCCTGGTTCCATATGAATGTAACGTTCATCATGTGGGGCCGGGGAATTATTATGCCTTTTTTGTGAGTGAATGCTTGAAAGCGATTACAATATTTAGGAGGTTTGTTCATGTCCGCATTGCAGATCAATCGCAAGAAGCTGCTGCGAGCCGTAAGCTCGACGCTGCTAGCAATGACGATTATCATCCCTTATGTGGCGCCTATACAGCATGCAGATGCAGCAGAGTCCGGCGACTATTACGTCGGCGGAGACAACGCCTCGGACGATAATCCGGGAACGTCGGCCGAGCCGTTCGCTACGATCCAGAAAGCGGCTAGCGTCGCTGAAGCCGGCGGCACCGTACTGATCCGAAGCGGTATCTACCGGGAAACCGTTACCCCTGCTAATTCCGGTACAGAAGGCAGTCCGATCGTTTACCAGCCGGATGGCGATGCCGTTGTTACGATCAGCGGCGCAGACAGTGCGGACGGCGGCTGGTCGGTGTATCAAGGCAGCATCTATCAGAAGACGATCTCGCTGCCGGTAACCGGCTATAACGACCATATGACCAATAACGATACGCTGATGGCAAATCAAGTGTTCGTCGACGGCAAAATGATGATCGAAGCGCGCTGGCCGAACGTATCGAATTCGGATGACCTGATGAATCGTGCGGATTGGAGAAGCGCCGCGAGTGGTACTTGGGCTTCGGCTGGAGCAGGTATGACCGTGAACGATGCCGGTATTCCTGCTATTGAAGGCGGCTGGGTCGGCGGTCAAATGTGGATGACAGGCTGGTTTATTCCGTCGACCGCGCAAATTACGGCGCAAAGCGGCACGCAGCTGACGCTATCCAAGAATACGGCTGAAGCGTTCCGCGAGCATTACTATCTGACGGGCAAGCTTGGCGCGCTCGACAGTGCGAAAGAATGGTTTTACGACGGGACGAAGCTCTATCTATGGGCGCCGAACGGCAACAGCCCGACGAACGTGGAAGTGAAGAAGCGCAACTATGCATTCGATCTAGGCGATAAATCCAATATCACCATCAACAACATCCACGTAGAAGCGGCTTCCCTTATTACCAACGTGAACAGCTCGAACATCACGATTGATGGACTGAAGGCCAAATATATCAATCATAGCGTCACACTTCCAGGACCGGATTTGACATACTCCCATTCGGACGAAACCGGTATCAGGCTGATTGGACCGAACAGCCATATTCAGAACAGCGTTATCGAATACAGCTCCGGCTCGGGGATCGTGCTCGGCGAAGGCAACAGCGCCACGAACAATCTGGTGCACGACATTGCCTACGACGGCACATACGCGAGTGGCATTGTGCCGAAGCCTTTCACGAACAATCAGACGATCACGCACAATACGATTTACCGAACCGGCCGCTCCAGCATCGACATGTACAATAACAAGAATGTCGAGATCGGCTATAACGATCTATACGAATACGGCTTGTCCAATATCGACCTAGGCGCGGTTTACTCGTCCAGATCGTCTGATCTGACGGGAACGCGCATCCACCATAACTGGATTCATGACAATAAAGCGCCATCGGACGGCGAAGGCATTCAAGTCGGCGTTTACCTCGACCAAGGGTCGGGTCCTGCTCAGGTCGACCATAACGTAATCTGGAACAACATGATCGACTATTACAATCAGCATGAATCCGGCGACGGCAAGCCGGTCAAAGTATTCACGACGTACAACAATACGTTCGGATCAATGAATACGGCATCCTATCTGACGTATACGAATCCGGCGATCGACGTCAACCAGAACAACATTCACCGCGATGCGATTCTAAGCGTGGATAACGCAACGAACGCGATCAAACAAAAGACGGATCCGAAATTCGTGAATGATGGCCATGGCGGGTTGAAATATCGACTGCAGGCTAACTCTCCGGGTGTTGACGCAGGCGCGGTTATTGAAGGCGTAACCGATGGATTCGTTGGCGATTCTCCGGACATTGGGGCGTATGAGCTGGGCGGCGAAGAATGGGTGCCGGGCTATACGGCAGATGGTTACGTGCCGTCGTATTACGCCACCGAGCAGCCACTTGAACCTACTCCGACAGCTCCATCATCGTCATCTTCGCTGGGAACGGTAACGGTAGATGATAGCGAGGTGGGTACGAATGAGCTTCAGTATCATTATTTCGGAGCATGGAATGCGAGTCCTAACGAGCAGGCATACATGGAAACCGACCATTTCAGCGGTACCGCAGGCGACTACTATGAAGTGAAATTTACAGGTACGCAAGTGAAGGTGTACGGGGAACGAAATAAATCGTTCGGTATCATCGCCGTATCGGTGGATGGCGGTCCTGAAACCTTAGTGGATTTATACAAGCCAGAGCGAATGGCGAATACGCTGCTTTACTCCAGTCTCGTGCTGCCGAGCGGCAGTCATACCGTGAAGGTGAGATTGACCGGCACGAAGAATCAACTAGCGGATGGCTACTTTACAACCGCCGATCGTGTAGTCGTGACGAACGGTCTTGCAGTCGTAGATGATGATGTAACAGGCACTGGTGAGCTGCAGTACAATTTCGCAGGTTCATGGAACAAGAGCCCTAGCGAAACGGCTTATATGCATACCGATCACTTCAACGATAAAGCGGGCGATTATTACGAAGTCAAGTTTAACGGTACGGGGATTGACGTATACGGCGAGAAGAACGCTTCGTTCGGCATCGTAGCTGTATCCATCGATGGTGGCGAAGAAGCGCTCGTCGACTTGTACAGCGAGACGAAAGTTCCGGATACGCTCCTCTATTCCAGTCCTGAACTGGCGCAGGGCAGCCATGTCGTGAAGGTAAGGATTACAGGCGATAAGAACGTTGCTTCGGGCCATAACTATACGACAGCGGATAAGGTCATCGTCAAGCTGGGCAATACGCTGCCGGACACGTTGACTGTCGATGATGACGACACGGGCATTGACGAGAATGCATACGAGTTTGTCGGCGGCTGGAACAGAAGTCCTTCCGAGCAAGCCTATATGCAGACGGATCACTTCAATAACAAGGCTGACGACTATTATCAGGTTCGTTTTACGGGAACGCAAATCCAGCTGTATGGCGAGAAGAATAGCAGCTTCGGTATCGTAGCCGTGTCCATTGACGGCGGACCGGAAGTGTTGGTCGATCTCTACAGCGCGGAGAAGACGCCGAATACATTGCTGTACACAAGCCATGCGCTGCCGCTTGGCGGGCATACGCTGAAGGTCAGAATTACGGCGCTGAAGAACAGCAGCTCAGGCGGAACTTTCACTACAGCCGATCGCGTTGTCATTACGGCAACCGAGCTGCCGCCGGCCGAAACCGTGACGGTGGATGACGCAACAGTCGGAACGGATGCACTTCAATATGAATTTACGGGCAGCTGGGGATCGGGCACGACGAATGGAACAGCCTATCATTCTACCGATCATTATAGCAATGTCGCGAATGACAGCTATCAAGTGAAGTTTACGGGTACGCAGGTGAAGGTATACGGCGAGAAGAACAGCTCGTTCGGCATTATCGCGGTATCCATTGACAACGGTCCAGAGACATTGGTTGACCTGTACAGCGCGACTCAATCCGCGAATACGCTGCTGTACACGAGCCCAGGATTGCCGGATGGCAGCCATGCGGTGAAGGTTCGCGTGACCGATCAGAAGAATGAGGCATCCGGCGGTACTTTCACGACGGCCGACCGCATCGTCGTTACGACGAGCGGGGCGATTGACGAACCGACACCATCGACGATCCCAGCTTCCGGCGAACCGGAAGAGCCGGGCGAACCGACTGATCCGGATCCGGTCGCAGAGACGCTGCATGATCCAGGCAATATCTATGAAGCCGAGAATGCAACGCTTGAAGGAGGGGCTGCCGTAGCAACCAACCACGTAGACTTTACCGGAACTGGATTCGTGGATAGCTTCAACGGTCAGGGAGCTGCGGCAACCTTCACGGTTCATACGCTCGCTACAGTAACGAAGGCGGTTACGCTTCGTTATTCCAATGGCGATTCCGATGTCCGTTCGCTCAGCGTTTATCTGAATGGCGAGAAGGTGACGCAAACCAAATTGATCGGTACCGGCGGCTGGGATGGCTGGGGCTACAGAACCGAGCAATTGGTGCTGGAGGCTGGCGATAACACGATCTCCTATGTAAGGGATGCAGGCGATACGGGCGCCGTCAATATCGACAATATCAGCATTCCGTTCGACGCGGACCACCCGCACGCGAACGGTGTGAAGTATGAAGCGGAGTCCGCCGTACTGGAAGGCGGCGCGAAACCGAATACGGATCATATCGGCTACTCCGGCGACGGCTTCGTTGACGGTATCGGGGACGGATCTCCATCGTTAACCTTTACGGTGAATGCTGATTCCGCGGGTAATAAGGATGTCGCGATCCGTTACGGTGACGGCGATGACGAGAGAACGATGTCAGTTTACGTGAACGGGAAGAAAATCAAGCAAGTCTATTTCTCCGGAACCGGAAGCTGGGATACGTGGGGCAACCGAATCGTGAAGCTGTCTCTGGTCGCTGGCGAGAATACGATTGCCATCAAGAAGGATGAGGGCGATACGGGACGAATTAACATCGACTACATCAGTGTTGAAGGCGATGAGGTTGTGGAGCCGGAGCCAACTTTCCCATTCTTTGCTCTGAGCGATGGAAGCTTGACTGGGAAGAAGGGGTTCACGGCAGCCGTGACCGTCAAGCCGCTTGGACAGCATCCTGGCAATGAAGTGGTCGTATTTGAACTAACGAAGAAGAATGGCAAGAAAACAATCAAAACGGTAACGAACGATATCACAACGGAGCAGCGGATTTCCGCTACTTTCAACGAGAATGGGCAGCATTATACCGTTAAAGTGTACGTGACAAGCGAAGATGGCACCCCGTTGTCGGAGCCTTCGATTTACGTACAGAACGAATAACTATTTAGGATTCAAGGTGTATCACCGGGAGGGCAAAGGTCACTTAATCAGGGCTTATGCCCTCCCGTTCTATTATTTCTCCCCGTACAAGGAGGCGGATAATGAACTAGAGACGACAATGCAATACAGTGATTGATTTACGGAGAAGAGGTAAGTCCAGCGAACCTAACGATATTAGGAGGATTGTGATATGAACATTTCCTTGAAAAGCAGCGGCTTTCTTCGCAAAATGGTTCTTCTCGCAATGACAGCCACACTTGGCATTCCGTTTATCGCTCCGATTGACCGCGCGGCAGCCGCAGGAGCAACCTATTATGTCGGCGGCTCCGGGGCGTCTGACAGCAATCCGGGCTCGTCCTCGCAGCCGTTTGCAACTATTCAGAAGGCATCAACTGTTGCTACGGCGGGCGATACGGTCAAGATCCGTACGGGCACGTACCGCGAAACGATTACGCCAACGAACTCCGGCAGCTCCGGCAATCCCATTATTTACGAGTCGGATAACGGCGCAACCGTAACGGTGAGCGGTGCGGACACCGCCGACGGCGGCTGGACGGTGCATAGCGGTAATATCTACAAGAAAACGATCTCCATGACTAACGGCTACAACGCCAATATGACCAACAATACGACGCTGCTTGCGAACCAGGTGTTCGTGAACGGTCAAATGATGATTGAGGCTCGTTGGCCGAATGTGGCGGATTCAACCAATTTATTCAGCCGCAGCGACTTCCGCGACGGAACACTCGGTACCTGGTCGACATCCGGCTCGCAGACGGTGGGCGACTCCGGCATTCCGAGCATCAGCGGCGGCTGGGTCGGCGCGACGATGTGGGTGAACGGCTGGTTCATCTCTCAGACGCGTTCGGTTACCGCGCAGACAGGCACGCAGCTTACGTTGTCGGGCGGCATTATCGGCGCCGATGACCGACTGCGCAAGTATTACTATTTGACCGGCAAGCTTGGCGCGCTCGACACGGCAAAAGAGTTCTTCTATGACGGCACGACGCTGTACCTTTGGGCACCGGGCGGAGGCAGCCCGACGAACGTCGAAGTGAAGAAACGGAATTATGCCTTTGATCTCAGCGGCAAATCCTACATTACGATTCGGAATATGAATATCTTCGCAGCATCCATTACCTCGAATTCGAGCAGCACGAACATTACGCTCGACGGCTTGAACGCCAAGTACATCAACCACGGCGTAACAATCACGGATTCGGACCTCACCTATACGCATACAGGCCAAGTCGTGACAGGCGTGGGTACGGGCATTCGTCTGGAAGGCGCGAACAGCATCATCCAGAACAGCGAAGTGTCGTTCAGCTCAAGCGTCGGCGTCGCGCTCGGCGGTAGCGCTACAGCGAACAACAACCTGATTCACGATATCGACTATGAAGGCACATATGCAAGCGCGGTCATGCCGATCGACGGCACAGATGGCCAGACGATCACGAACAATACGATCTATCGCACCGGGCGCTCTAGCATTGATCTCATGAACAGCAAGAATATCAATATCGGCTATAACGATATGTACAACTTTGGCATGCTGAACATGGATATGGGCGCGATCTACTCTTCCAGAGGCTTCGTGACGGACGGCTTACGCATCCATCACAACTGGATCCATGATTCATCCGCGTTGTCGACGGGCGAAGGCATCCAAGTCGGCATCTATTTCGACCAAGGCTCCGGCTTGTCGCAATCCGATCACAATGTGCTCTGGAATAACGTCGTCGCCGACTATTATGTGGAGCATACTTCGTCTGTGGATATCCAGAAGATATTCAACAACACCTTTGCGACATCGGGCTATGCCTCTTATGTCACCTACCAGAACACTGCGCTGGATAATATGAAAAATAATATTTTCCGCGATGACGTCATCAACTACAATCCATCCACGACGTCGCTCTTCCAAACGACGAACCCGCTGTTTGTCGGCAGCGGCACGGGTGGCTTGCAATACCGGATTTCATCAACGTCGCCGGCTAAGGATGCGGGCGCTGTTATCACAGGCGTGACCGACGGTTATGTTGGGACCGCACCGGATATTGGCGCATATGAGTATGGCGGCACGGATTGGGTTCCGGGTTATGTAGCGCCGGTTGCCGTCGCGGCAACGCCGACCTTCAGCCCGTCAGCAGGCACTTATACTTCCGCGCAGTCGGTAACGTTATCGACAAGTACATCCGGGGCAGATATCCGATACACCACCGACGGCAGCACGCCGACGGTATCGTCGACGCTCTACACCGGGGCAATTAACGTATCATCGTCCGTGACGCTGAAGGCAATCGCTCTTAAATCAGGAATGACGAACTCCGCTGTAGCGACTGCAGCCTATACGATTAACTTGTCGGGTACGACAACGGTTAACGATACGGTCACAGGCACTGGGCAAAATCAGTTCGAATACGTCGGTTCATGGGGTTCCGGTGCGAGTACGGGAGCCTATCAGAATGACGAGCATTATTCGGCGAACACGAATGACTACTATCAATTTGATTTCACAGGCACGAAAGTAGAGGTATACGCTCAGAAATATTCGTCATCGGGTATCGCTGCCGTTTCCATCGACGGTGGAGCCGAGACGATGATTGACCTCTACAATCCGACGCTGAATCTCAATACGCTGATTTACACGAGTCCGACGTTAACGAGCGGGACGCATACAGTGAAGCTGCGCGTAACGGGAACGAAGAATGCCAGCTCATCAAGCTATTGGCTCGTTGCGGATCGGATCGTCGTAACGGCTGGAACGGCTGCAGTTGCAACGCCAACGTTCAGTCCGGCGGCAGGTACGTACAACGCCACGCAATCAGTGACGATCTCGACTACGACTTCCGGCGCGGACATCCGTTATACGACGAACGGCAGCACGCCGACCGCATCATCGACGCTGTATACCGGTCCGGTTTCGGTATCCTCGTCATTGACGTTGAAGGCGATCGCCATCAAATCCGGGATGACCGATTCTGCAGTTGCCAGCTCCGCGTATACCATTACGACGACGGTTAACGATTCCGTAACCGGGACCGGACAGAACCAGTTCGAGTTTGTAGGTGGCTGGGGTTCCGGCGCGAGCACAGGGGCTTATCTGGACGATGAGCACTACTCCGGCACGACGAATGATTACTATCAGGTCGACTTCACGGGAACGAAGATCGAAGTGTACGGCCAGAAATATACGTCGTCCGGCATTGCGGCAATCTCCATCGATGGCGGTGCCGAAACGATGATCGATCTGTACAACGCAAGCATGTTGAAGAATACGCTCATCTACACAAGCCCTACATTGTCGAGCGGAAGCCATACCATCAAGATCCGCGTAACCGGAACGAAGAATGCCAGCTCATCCTACACTTGGGTCGTAGCTGACCGAGTGCTTATTACAACATAGGAAGCCGCGCGAGATGCAGCCAGCCGATCCAATCGGTTGGCTGCATTTTTTCTTCACATAGTGGCATAAATCTTCCGAATATTCACTATTACCGAAGGTAGCGCTTCCAATAGAATGAAGAAAAGCAAGTGAATGGGGTATTGTGTTTGTTTAGAACGCGTGCGAGGGAGAGGAATTCATGATGACGTACCAGGTGAACAGAGGCGTAGTAGAATGCGGCAAGGGCGTTCCGGAAGTGCCAAGATGGTTTTCTGACAGCAGGCTGAATTTTGAAATCAACGAGAGTGCGATTACCCAGGTTAATTACCATAATCCGCTTGCGGTGCGGGGCTGCAATACCGTATTTCTGCAGCGGCTGTGGGACGGATTTCGCCACTTCGCCGAGCAGGACGGCATAACGTTGAAACTGGACTATACAAACTCGCAGCTGTGGCCGTTCGGCATAGACTCGGCGTGTATCGTGAACGGAGTGACGCTTCGGCACAGGTTACTTGCTGTTGATGAATCAATCGTGCTTCAGCTGATTACGCCTGCCGAGCTGCCAGCATCGTTCCATTATAAGCTGGAGTTCTACAAGGATTTCGGCTTGATTCCGGCGGATGCACAGGATTTCCGCTTCAGCGCCGGCGGTATGGACCGCAAGTGGGCAGAATGGGGCTTTGATGAGAAGCGTAGCCAGCTTCGAGGCTCCTTCATGGAGACGCGAGACCTGGAACCATCTGCGTCTGCGCACCAAGAGGGCGACATTAACATCAACAACCCGGACGTAAGCAAGAAGGAGAGCGAAGAGCCTGTTCCGCTCCATATCGGGATTGCTGCGAATTTTGCAATGACCTATGTTAGAAGACCGCTTAACGCCAAGTTTATCTTGAGCAGCAGCGAGAGGCTGGAGCCGAACCGGACGTACAGCTTCATCATATCTTTCCATCCGGATGAGGCGGTTCTGGATGCGAAGCTGGAAACCTTGTCGGACAGCATAGATGATGCCGTCGCCAAACAGTTTGCGAGATACGAGCGCATCCGGAAGACCGTGCCGGTCTTGCGCAGCCCGTATCCGGCGCTTAATGATTTCATGAGCCTTATTCCGATGTATCATGAATCCTGCAAAGTAACGGATGTTCCGGGCGCCATTAAAGCGAAGAACAAACAGTACTGGGTGTGGGGCTGGGATGGTATAACGAGCAATTACGCTTCCCTGTATTGGGGGGATCAGGCGTTCATCGGTGACATGCTGCGTTTCTACGAGGAAACCGCGGACGCGGAATTCGGGATCGCGCACAGCTATCGGCACGACATGTCGCTTAATAGCGTCAGCGCGCTGCCTGCGCAGAGCATGTATATTTCGCTGCTTCAGCAGTATCTTGCTTCGACGGGGAACAAGCAGGAAGTGCTGGAGAGGTACCCTTTTGCGAAGAGAATCTTTAACTTGATCCTGACGCGCGAGGTGCAAGGTACAGGCTTCTGCGAAGGGGCTTCGCTATTCCCGGATTTCCCGGCCTTCATGCACGAGACCGGAACGAGCGACATTAGCAGCTTGAACAATACGATCTTCTACTGTGCTGCGCGCTCGATGGAATACTTGGCGGAGCTCGTGGGCGATCTGGAGATGAAGGAGAGAGCGGGAAAGGTCTTCGCCAGCATCGAGAGAAACTTCTTGCCCTTGTTCTTCGATCAGGAGAAGCAGTTCGTTGTCAGCTCCATTGACTCCAAGACGCTGCAGAAGCGGAATTCGTACAACTCTAACTCGATCAAATGGGAAAGCCATTATCTCAGTGATCTGATGGAGCCGGTTCAAGCGGAAGCGCTGCAATTCTTCGAGAACAACATCGTCTGTCGTGCCGGCTTGCGGGAGATTCCGGTCTGGTCGGATGCGTTCGATCAGGATGCGAACCAACTTCATTGCTGGTGGCCGGTCACGGGCGAGTATTATATGCAGCTAATCAACGGCGGCAATCGTGCCGACCTTATTGAGCAGTGGATCGGATGGATTAGCTATTGGACCGGGAAGCTTACCTGTCCGGAGGGGATTTCCTGCTACATCGATACGGCTGAACCGGACTTGGACCGCTGGAATACGGAGCAGGGAAGCTGGCATGCCTATTCGATGCGCGGCTGGTATCAGGCTGCAATCCACGGCGTAGTCGGCGTCTCGATGGAAGCGGGCGGCTTGACGTTCCATCCTTATGCCGGGGAAGAGATGAGCCTGGAGGGGTTGCATGCCCTGAATCGCCTATTCAATATCGAGATGAAGGGCTCCGGTCCTTATGTTCACGCGATAGAAGTAAACGGAAGACGGCTGGAAGCGACGAATAAGCTGCCGGTTGACGTGGCAGGCGACAATCCATCCGTTGCCGTAACCGTTTGGCGGACGATGGAGAATCCGTATCCGGTCGTCATCGAGAAAGGCTTCGGCATTGAGCTGTCGTCGTACCGCTATTCGGATGGAGTCATTCGGGCTACGGTGCAAGGCTCGGGCACGAGCAGGCTGAAGCTGATCGCGAAGCATCATCCCGTCGTAACCATCGGCGGGCGAAGCGTTGACGTTCAGTATGATGCTGCCAATGGGAGGGCGACGGTGGAGTTGGTCTTGAGCGCGGGATGCGGAGAGGAGATTGCGATTCAATGAAACCGGGTTTGACCATTAGTCCCAATAAGAGAAGCTTCGTAAACGGAGAAGGTGAACCGGTCTTCTGGCTCGGGGATACGGCTTGGGCGTGTTCAGGTCGCGCTACCTGGTCGGAATGGGCGGAGTATGTGGATACGAGAGCTGCACAGGGCTTCAATGCGATTCAATTGAACGCATTGCCACAGCACGATGCATTTCAGCCGATTTTTCTGGAGGGACGGCTACCCTTCGAGCTCAAAGATACGAGAAGTGCGGACGGACGTATATTCGAATGGAATTATGATGTCATTCATGAAGATTATTTTGACCATCTCAAGCAGATGATTGCTTACGCCAACGGCAAGGGCATGATTGTCGCCCTGATTGTGCTTTGGTTCGAGCATGTGCCGAATTCCCGCCTTGATGTCATCCCCGTCCATCCGGGAATGACCGCGCAGCAAGCGGTCCGATACGGCACGTATTTGGTGGAGAAGCTGGAAGAGTCGAACGTCGTTTGGGTCATAAGCGGCGATGACGAATTCAGGGGCGAAGGCGTCAAGGCGTTCTATCACGAGGTCGCCATGGCCATGAAAGCAGCAGATCGGTACGGCCGACTGATGACGACGCATCCGGTTCACAAGTCCGGCGATACCTACCATGAGGCGAATTGGCTCGATTTCAATATGGTTCAGAGCGGCCACAGCATCAATCAGGAGAGAAGCTTGGCGATAATTCGTGAAGAGTGGGATAAGAAGCCGCCTAAGCCGGTGCTTAACGCGGAGCCTTGTTACGAGCATCATCCCGAGAGCGGCAGAGAACGGCGGTTTGATCGGTACGGTGTGAGACGCGCTTGCTGGCGGAGCGTGCTGGACGGCTCGCTGACAGGCGTAACGTACGGTGCTTATTGGATTTGGAACTGGGCACGAGCAGGAGAAGCGCCTCTTCATGCAGAGCCGTCGCGCTTCTCCTGGCGGAATGCGCTTGAACTGCCGGGAGCTTACGACGCGGTGCGCATGAAGCAGCTGCTGATGGAGCTTCCTTGGTATAACCTTGAGCCGGCACCGGAGCAGCTGCTCAGCAGCAGCTTATCCTGCATGGTGTCCGTCGCCCAAACGCCGGATGGCAGTCTTATGCTCGTCTACTTACCGGAGAAGGGCGAGATTGAATTGAATGTCAGTGCTCGAAGTGAAGCAGTTATGACCGCGTTTTGGTGGAATCCAGCAGATGGGTCACGGCTTGAAGCAGGTACGATCAGCGGGGAACGATTCGCGGCAGAGTCCCCATTCGGACAGGATGCGCTGCTCATTATTCAATAAGGAAGGAGCAAGAAACATGTTCTCAGCACCGATTATGCTGTTGCTCGACACAAGCATCACTATCGATCACGCTCGCCTTCGTGAAGCGGTGTCCGATATTCACGCGAAAGGCTTCGATACGGTATGCATCGAGTTTCGCAATAATATATACGATGAATACGATCCGCAGGGGAAAGAAGCGATGAAGATCGTCTCGGAGGAAGCACGGAGGCTCGGCATAAAGTTTCTGATGATCATGCCGATGCTCGGGCCCAATATTGTGAAGGATTATCCGGAAGCACGCCAAGCTTGGGCGGTTGAGCATGCGGCCACCGTGGCGAATAACCGGTACTCGATCGCGGTCAAACAAGTGCATAATGTTGGATTTGTAAGTACCTCGCCGAGAGTCCGCGGAATCGCGAAAGCCTTCCATATCGTGAGGGATGGCGCTCGCATAGCGCAAGCCATCGACATCACGGACCGCATCACATTTGCTATCGACATGAACATTGAAACAACGCTGTCAGGCACCTGCGAGGTGGAAGGCGAAATTCTCGTTTATGTGCAGTATGAAACCGATTATATGGATTTTGCGTTCGATGGCATGCATCGCTCAGTCGACTCTTTCTTGGAGCAATATGAGGGCTTGCCTCTGGACGGATACGCGATAGACGAATTCGGTGCGGGCAGCAGGTCGAGCGAGGACGTTTATTTCGTCGGCGGACATTTCTTGCAGATGTTTCGGGATAAATATGGCTATGACTTTGCCGATAATCTTTACTTGATGAAGAATGAAACTACAGCGGCTAGCGCGGGCAAAGCGAGATACGACTACTACCAGCTTACGATCGATCTTACTTATAACCTGCAAAAGTATGTGAAAGACCGATATATCGAGAGGAATGGAACCGGGTCAGAATTGTTCGGCGGCTTTCACAGCACATGGTGGGGAGAAGGCAACTCGGGTGATTTATGGGCGGGTAACATTGACTACTTCAGGCTAACGGACAATTTAAGCGGCGGCTTCGTGGACGCGCAGTTCGATGCGGAGCGCACGATGGTGTCATTAACGATGCTCGCCGAATCGCTTGCCAAATATTCCGAAAGCGGAAATGCCTACAACATGTGCTGGGATCGAAACACGACAAAGGAGAAGTTGGACTATTACCAGCGGCTGTTGGCCGTACGCAACGTCAGGTGGGTCGGTCACGCCTATGGGTATGTGGGACCTTTCGGGCCGGGCTATCCCGATCATGTGACATGGGAAGATACGAGGCAATGCCTAACGCGGCAGAAAACCATCCAGCAGTTCATAGGCAGGGCTGTAAACAAGCCGAAGCTCGCAATGATGTATGTGTGGGAGTCTGTCGCGTTCTTCAACAACGAGTATATGCACTATCATCGATTAAGCATGAAAGCCCTTCTCGATAAAATGATGCAGCAGCACCTGGAGATCGACGTCATTCCGACTAACGAGTCGGAGTTGGACCGTTACGAAGCATTGATTGTGCTGTGGCCGACCATGCTGCCGGAGTCCGCATGGCAATCCATCACTGCCTATGCGGCGACCGGAAAAAGACTGATCTTCATCGGACCTCCGGCGCAGTGTACGACAGATGGACGCGATATACGAGCGGAATTCGAACTGTTGACCGGCGCAAGTGCTGGGGATGCTTGCTCGGGTGCCGTCTATAACGGCGAGTACGAATACGTCGAGTGGGATTTGTGGTTCGCGAAATCCAAAATCGAAATGAACGCGTATCCGCTTCACGTGCTGGACGGTGAAGTACGGCTTGTGCATGAAGGCGATACGCTTGGTGTCAGCAAAGGTAATGTCGACTATTACGCTTTTGAAATGCCGCTTACTGCCCATTCAGACCAGCTGCTCGCTAGTTTGGAGGCTGCCCACGAGCTGGATTTGCCTGACAATGTGATCAGCAAAGTATTCAATGATAGAGATACTTCCGTCTTGACGCTTACAGGCAGATGGGATGCGCAGATCAATTGCAGCTTCACCTTCAGAGGCAATGCGATCACGGTTACGAATGGCGTATTGCTCGGTCTTCGGCTGCAAGATGGCTGCGTCGTCGATGCGATTAGCGAAGCCGGGTGCTTGATTGAAGTAAACGGAAGAAGTGTGGAGTACGGGGTAATCGGTAGCGGCGAATAACAGCGAGGACGAAGCTTCTGAAAAGAAACGTTTAGCATGACCACTCGGTCAACCTTCAGAGGCGGCTTATGCCTATTAATCCCACATCAAGCAAAAATCGAGCAGCCGGCGAAATCCGATTGTACGTGACCTATGGAGCAATAAGCGTAAACTTTAAGAGCAGGTTGCTAAACAGCGAATCTGCTCTTTTTTATCTTTAGTCTATAGGAGGACCTGTTCGGCGGCTTCAATGCGTTTATTGACATCTACGCTACTGAGTGATACTTTATAGTGGTAATAAGTAGTACTGCATACCTGTCATACAGAATAGCATGGGGTGATTATATTGGAAAATTTAACGGAAATGCTCAAAGGCGTGCTTGAAGGCAGTGTCCTTGAAATTATAAGCCGCAAAGAAACCTACGGATACGAAATTACCCGGCGTCTGAATGACCTCGGCTTCACGGATGTTGTGGAGGGAACGGTGTATACGATTCTAATCCGGCTTGAACGAAATAAACTGGTGGAGATTACCAAGAAGCCATCCGATATCGGACCGCCGCGAAAATTTTTCTCAATAAATGACGCAGGGCGCGAAGAGCTGCAGAGGTTCTGGGAGAAATGGGAGTTCGTATCATCAAAGATGAGCGAGTTAAAGGAGAGGAAACGATGAACTTGTGGGACAAAATGACTGGAAATGACATGAGGAAAGATTTTAAGAAATTTGAATCACGAATCAAGAAGCTGCCGGCTGATTATCAAGCCGCATGGGGACAAATTTACGCTCATCTTTGGCCGCACTCGAATTTCAGCGGTCGCAACCTCATGCCCATTCTTGACGATGTGCTTGGCCTGCTCGAAGAAACGGCGGCGGATGGTCAGAGTGTCAAAGAAGCTCTGGGAGATGATATCCAAGGCTTCTGTTCTGCGCTGGCCGGCGAAAAAGGAGCTAAGTCCTATCGAGATAAGTGGCGGGAGCAGCTCAACCATAATATCGCCAAAAAACTAGGCAAATAGGAGGCTAACCATGAGCATACGAGATATCATCGAAGGCAAAAAAGAATGGCGAGCGCACGTGGCGCGCGTCAAAGCGCTCCCGAAGGATTATCAGATCGTTTATAAAGAGGTTCAGAAATACCTTTTTAAGGTAAGCATTGTTGAGCAAGCCTCCGGGATAGATTTGCTCTCGGGAATTGTTGATCTATTCCAAGAAGGCGCAGCCTCAGGGAAAGAAGTGCTTGAAGTTACAGGCAGTGACGTAGCGGCATTCTGCGATGATCTGATGAAAGCGTAGTCTCCGCGCTCTGATTTTCAGCGCCGAGAGAGGAAATACCCGCTCTCGAAGAGCGAAAATAGCGAAAACAGGTGCTGAGAGAGGAAAAAGCCTTTCTCAGCAGGAGAAAACCGCTCCGCGCTCTGATTTTTTGTGCCGAGAGAGGAAATACCCGCTCTCGGAGAGCGAAAATAGCGAAAACAGGTGCTGAGAGAGGGAAATGCCTCTCTCAGCGGAGGAGCGAGCGCGAGCAGTAGGTTAAAAAAAGATGCGGTGAGATCGAGTATGATCACTTAGCACCAGCGGGCGATCCGCTTCGCAAACCTCGGAATAAAGAAACTGAGAGAACACATACGTGCTCTCAGCGCCGAAGATGAACAAACTAACCGATAATCTGTGTCTGAGAGAACAGATTCAACACTCTCAGACTGTCGAGACTTTCTCGACAGCCAAAAGGCTGCCTAATGGCAGCCTTTGTTGTGGCGCAATGAACGTTCCACAATCTCCTTACGAGTCGCGATATTCCTGTGGGGTAATACCAATCGATTTCTTAAAAAATCGGTAGAAGTAGGCTTCCGAGATGAAGCCGATATCTTTGGCAATATCGTTCACCTTGCGATCACTTTCTTTGAGCAGTTGTTTAGCTCTCATTAGCCGGACTTCAGAGATATATTCAGCTAATCCGACTGTGGTAATCTGCTTATATAAACGTGATAGATAATACGGATTATGGCCGAAAGCTTCACCGATCTTGGTTAGCGAGAGATTATTGGTCAGATGCTCATCGATGTAAGATTGGATCTGCGAAACGATGTTTTGTTCCTGATTATTCTTCTGGTTTGATTTACTTTCAAATATCGCTTTAGCAAGTTGACCATAGAATGCCGAGCAAGCTTTCCAGGCGTGAACGTCCAATTGGATCAGCTTCCTAAGATCGATCGTCTGACTAATCTCCTTCTGCAGCCCCCAGCTGTTAATAGCCGACATTAGCATACCTGAAAGGGATAACGCGATTTCGAGTCGGATTGCCTCTTGAACAGGGAGTATTTCATCCGCTTCATTCAATAGCTCCGTCAAATGCAGAATAAAGTCTTCGCCTTCACCATTCTCCAGCAGTTTCTGTAGTTTGCGAATGTGGTTGTTTACCGTCAACATGATCTGTTTCTGTACGGGTTCATCAGGCGTTATGTCCGAGTTAGGGTTATCCAGGAAGATGGTTTCTTTTTGTATGCCTAATCCAAATTGGAAGGCCGATTTCAAAGATTCGAACTGCTCCGATAGGCTCTCCCAGTTTACGAACGAACCAGCTGCGGCAAAAGACAGCGTCACTTTCAATAGTTCTTTACAGGTCAGTTGGATATCACCAAGTGTCTGATGAACGAATCGCAGTGCATGCGCTCGGCAGTCCACTTCGTTCAAATTGGCATCCTCCTTGACTTGCAGCAACCAAATCAATCGTGAGGGCTCGTACGCGAATGAATGGACATGCAGGAACGGCGACAGGAACTCTTCTGCAATATTTTGTATCGCAAATTTAATCAATGCTCGCTCAGAAGGAGCTGTAATTCCCCTCCATTCATCAATCCGGCCAACAACGAGGAGGAGAGGGGCATAGGAACTCAGTTTAATGTCCAATTGTTCGAAGTTGCTCTGTAGGTTCGTTAACGCGAGTGGTTCTCCGAGCAGCAGCTCTTCCATCGCTTCTTTTTGCATGACTTGCAACGATTGCTGCAACTGATTCTTCGCATTTGTTAAGAGCCGATCGTGTTGAACAGTTTCTCTAAGTTCTTCCGCTACGCGATACACGGCTTGAGTGATAACATCGTAACCTTCTGTTTTGAGAATATAATTGCTGGCACCGCCACGAACGGCTTGCTGCACATAGGAGAAATCGTCATGACCGGAAAGAAAGATGAACTTACACCTTGGCCAACGACGTGTCGTTACCTCCTGTAACTCTAATCCACTCATGCCCGGCATTTGTATATCTGACAGCACGATATCGATTTTGGTTTTCTCCAGAAGCTGAATGGCTTCTTTCCCAGAATAAGCTCCATAGACATCTACATTCAAACTTTCCTGAAGATCAGTGAAGTGGGCAACCAGTCCATCAACGATAAGAGTCTCGTTATCGACGATTAGTAAAGTGTACATGCAAGTCCTCCATTTGCTTAATTGCTTTTGTCAGGGAGAGTTTCTATCATTCCAGTTTCCTCGATGAAAGGAAGAGTAATCGTTACTTGCATCCCACCGAACTTCCCGCGGCTAAGCCCGAGCCCGTACGAGTTCCCGTATTTTAGCTGCAACCTCCGATGAACGTTAATAACGCCTGTCGTTTCCTTTGACTTCGCATCCGATAACAATCGTTCGGTTAACTTCTGAATCATTGAATCGTCTATTTTGTCGCCATTATCTTCGATACGGATAGCCAAGAAACCATCGCCTTGCGTGGCTTCAATGCTCAATCTGCCAGGTCCTTCAATATGTTCGATCCCATGTACAAACGCATTTTCGACAATGGGCTGCAGGATTAAACGGGGCACTTTCATATGCAATACAGCAGAAGGGAAGTCGCCCCAATTGATTTCCATAGTGGGAAACCGGACAGATTGTATGTTCACATAAGCTTGAACATGAAGAATTTCATTCTCAAGCGTAATTTCGTCCTCACCGTTGCGTGTAATCGAACGGAAATAATTCCCTATGTGTTTGATCAATTGTTCTGCATGGCTCAAATTTTCTTGTCTAATCATCGTCTGCAGAATGAACATGCTGTTGTACAAGAAGTGTGGGTTGATTTGCGATTGTAGCTGTTTCAGTTCAGCATGCTGAGAGCGCTTGGTCTGTTCGAGCACTTCATCTATTAAAGTTTGAATGCGGTCAGCCATTGTATTGAATTGGTTGTATATGTCTTGGAATTCATCTTGATAGGGATGTTCCAAACGAATGGAGAGATTTCCTTTTCCTACTTGTCGCAACCCTTTGATGAGACCTTTCATCGGTTTCTGAATCAAGAGGTACATCCAATAAGAAAAGATAATCACGACGATGATGCAGAACAAGATGAGCGTCCAATACCAGGTTCGGTACTGCTTCAGCACACCCATCGCCTGCTGCTCAGGTACAAAATGAACGAGCGTAAGCCCAAGATTAGCGGAATGCTCATAATACATTAAGTATTGTTCCTTGTTCAGTGAGACTTGTCTCTGGTCGACGTTCTTTCCAACCATCGAAGTTTTCGAGATTAATTGCAGTTGATTGGCGATCAGCGGGTTCAACTTTTTGTCACTGACTGTCCAACCTTCGCGATCATTAATTAATATGGTGCTGGAGGACGCTTGCTGGGACATTTGGGCGAGTGCTTCTCTTAGCAATGGAAGAGAGAGTTCGACTTCAATCGCGAATGACATCGTCGGTCCGGTAGCTGGATACACCATCCCAAGGAACAAACGATTGTGCCAGTAGACAAATGGCGAGCCAGAGCGCTTCATATTACTGGAAATCGCCTCTAGTTCATCGGCAGGTATCGGCTCTCCGAAGCTACCAGATAGCAAGCTGTGTCCCAATTTGGGAAAGTATATTTTAACGGTTTCTATATAGGGGCTTGAGCTTTTTAGAATCGATAGTTTATTTTCAATTCTGAGTATGGTCTGTGCACGTTCGTAATCATCCAATGATTCTGGAATGACAGCGAATTTTCTGAAATCGTCATCTCTGCTCGTGAACTCTCTTTCGACACGAATGATTCGGTTCATCTCGGTTTCGAGAGAAGAGAGATAGAAATGCACATTGGCAGCATTAGACTGAACAAGCTCGTTGTGGACGATATTTTCGCCTGACTGATTCATTTTCAGACTGAGGACTGCAATTGGAATAATGACAATCATAAAGGAAAGGAGAAGTTTAGAAAACATATTCAGACGATAGATAAGCCTCTTCAGCGATGTCAGCAAGTTAAGCGCTCCTTCTAAGATGAGTCACATGTAGTGTCAGTAATAGCGCCAGTCATGCATGCAAATAAAGGGAAAAAGACAGAAGTCATGGAAAATCCATCCTTCTGCCCTTGATCGGACTCATCGCATGCATTGGTGCATCCGAAACTATTATAGTTGTTTGATAGACAATTGACACATGTGAAAATCTGCTAGCCAAGTTATTCCTTTACACTGCCCAAGACCAGTCCCGTGACAAAGTATTTCTGTAAGAAGGGATAAACCAGCAGGATGGGGAGCGCCGTCATAAAGATCTGCGCAGCGCGTCCGGTACGGTTGGATACCATCTGCGCAGCAGAAGGATCCGTGAGATTAAGCTGCCTTAGCGTATTCAGATCAATCTCATTCGCCTGCAGGTAGGTGGCGAGCGGATAGTGATCCGGATTTTTCATTAACATGAGCCCATCGAACCAGGAGTTCCAGTGCCCAACCATCGTAAACAAGGTGACCGTCGCTAATGAGGGCAAGGAAATCGGAATGTAAATACGGAAGAGCGTTGTCAGATGGCCGGCTCCATCCATTAAAGAGGACTCCTCTAACTCTTTGGGCAAGCCCCGGAAGAAATTCAACATCAGAATGATGTTAAATACATTCACAGCGCCAGGGAGAAGCAGCGCCCAGATGGTATCTAGCAGATGCGTTTGTTTGACTGCCAAGTACCATGGAATCAATCCGCCGCTAAACAAGATCGTAAAGACAAACACCCAAGCGTAGGTAGTTCGAAGCGGGAACCGACTGCTCTCCTTCGATAATGGATAGGCCGTAATGACACACAGGATCATATTGATGACCGTGCCTAGAATAAGGCGCTCGGTGGATATGCCCAAAGCGTTGAAAAACTTGCCTTCCTTCATGACCACTTCATAGGCTTTGATATTGAAGTCAACCGGCCAGAATTTAACTTCGCCTGCTGCTGCCGCACCTGCAGAGCTGAAAGAGACTGCGAGCACGTTCAGAATGGGTAGCACGCACAATAGGGAAAGTGCGATTAAAAAGACGAAATTGCACACCATAAAAATTTGTCGGGATAACGATTGTTTTATCATTGTTCGGCTAGTTCCTCTCTAGAAGATCCGATAATTGGCCAGCCGATAGGCTAATCCGTACGAGACGCAAATAAGAACAAAAGAAATGGCGGATTTAAACAATCCAATAGCTGTCGAGACGCTATATTGAGCACTGACAACCCCGATTCGATAAAGCAAGGTATCCAAGATATCGCCTGTCGAATAAGTAACAGGGCTGTATAGGTTGAATACTTGATCGAAGCCTGCGTTCAGCACATTCCCGAGGCTGATGGTCGCGAGCAAGATGATAACGGGCACGATGCCGGGAAGCGTAATATACCAGGTTTGTTTCAGGCGGGAAGCACCGTCCACGGTAGCAGCTTCATATAACGACGGATTAATACTTGTAAGTGCGGCCGAATATACAATGGTATTGAATCCGAATTCCTTCCAGATGTCGCTAGTGATGAGAGTGAAACGAAACCAGTGGTTATCCCCTAGAAAGAAGATTGGTTTAAATCCCATCCAAGTAATCAATTCGTTCACGATCCCGCCAGAGGGCGAGAGGATATCCTTTAAAATTCCTGCGAGAATGACCCAAGAGAGAAAGTGGGGTAAATACACGAGGATTTGTACGCCGCGTTTAATGAAGACCTGACGTACTTCGTTCAATAATAGAGCTATGACGATTGGAACGATTAAGTTTCCAACGATTTTTAGAATCGCGATAACGACTGTATTCCGCAGAGCGATAGGGAAGTCTGGCGTATCAAAGATATAACGAAAATTATCGAAACCGACCCATGGGGAATGGAGAAATCCTTTAAATGCCGAAAACTTCTCAAAAGCAATGATAACGCCGAACATGGGATAATAGCTGTAGACCAAAACTAACAGTAGTGCAGGAAGCAGCATGAGATGAAGCATGTAATCTCGTTTAAAACTGTTTAAGACTCGCATCAGATTTCGACTCCTAATCTTGGATCTGTATAAGAAGGGGAGCCAGCAAGCGCTGGCCCCAAAAGTCCCGTTCGTATTAATGGTGAGCCGAAATCCAATCATTCACTTCTTGAGTGATTTGATCCCCGCCAAGTTTCTTCCAATCGGCTACGAAGTTATCGAATTCGGTAACAGGCGCAGCACCCATGATAATCTTGGTGAACACTTCTTGCTCCATCTTGTCCAGAGCTTGTTTCTTCTCTACCATCGTTGGTGTCGGAGCACCATAGAATACGGAGAATTGTTGGTTGCTCAGATTATCTCGCTTAATGACATCGAAAGCGTCATATTGGCGCGCTGTCGCATAACCTTTCGCGATATCGCCGTCATTGAATGCTTTAATCGAGGCATAGATACCGTTTTGTTCCGAGTTTAATTTGGAAGTATCGGAAGAAGAGAGCGCGCCGCGAACTGCATCAAGGTTATCTGGAATGTCTTTTGTTGTTGGCCAGGACTGCACGAGCGGGTATTTGAAATACGATACGGATTGACTTGCATTCGTGCCGTACTTCTCAAAGTCGGAAGTCTCGCCCCACAGTTTCTCTTGGAAATCGTTTAGCAATTTGACGATGGCTTCTGGATGTTCGAAATCTTTGTTGACGACGAAATAATTATTGACCGATGGATCTACGACCTGCACGACAGGCTGCTGTCCATCAACAGATGCGATTGAGAACGGCTTGACTTGAAGCAGATCTTTATTCTTCGTAATGTCAATTGGATACATGGAGTTCCAGTTCGCGCCGAACCACATACCGACTTTGTTCGTAAGCACGTCTTCACCGAATTTGTCAGAATCCTTGACTGCCCACTCCTTGTCAATCAGACCGCTCTTGTACATCTCTTGCAGCTTGCCGAGAGCTTGCTTGACTTCAGGCTGCACACTTCCAAATACAGCTTGGCCCGATTGGTCCTTGATCCACCGGTCCGGATAAGCTTTGAATCCAGCAAACCAGCCGCCAAGATCAGCTACTCCGCCATTGGTCAGCCCAGGACCTTGCGTGATGCCAAGCCCGACCGTATCTTTTTTACCGTCCTTATCCGGGTCTTGGTTCGTGAATGCATCGGCAATTTTCACGAGATCATCGATTGTTTTCGGCTCGGATAGACCAACGTTCTTCAGCCAATCTGTCCGGATCCAGAGGACGTCGTTGCTGGTGATCGTGCCCCCGATTTGCGGAATTGCGAGAAGCTTGCCGTCAAAGGTTGCAGAGTTAATGCCTTTGCCGCCGTCTCCGTTCATGAGCTTCTTGGTCAGCGGACTAGCATATTTGTTGAACGCATCGGTCAGATCCGCAAGTTGACCTCCGTCTGCAAGAAGTTGAAGCTGTGAAGCGTTTACTTGATAGATGTCGGCCAGCTTCTCGCCAGAGGCGATGGACACATTGAGTTTATTGACATAATCGTCGTTCTTGACGGTCGTCCAATCATAAACCATATTGATTCCGAGCGAATTCGTGAATTCATCGGTCCATATGTTTTTACTAATGGAATCGCCACTGTCGAATGTTACGTTAGATTCAACCGGTCTTACGGCATGCACCGTAATGGCTGGATCATATTTACCGGTTGCCGAACTTGCTGCATTCGTTGCGTTATTAGTAGCGGCTGCAGTCGTATTGTTTGTTTTAGCAGATTCTTCATCGCCGTTACTTGTCGCTCCGCATGCTGCAAGTATTAGGGATAGTGATGACAAGACCGACAAACCAACTACGAGTGATTTTTGCTTCTTCATTTTTGTTCCCCCAGAGTAGTGAAATAACTTGCTTGTCGAATATACCATTACGACGGAAATCCGTTCTACTGCTCAATTTCGACGTCGACTATCTTTTTTCGACATATTTGAATCACCGGTATGATGACTATTGACACGTAAATATTAGGCTTGTAGACTGTTGCATTAAATCGGTTTCATTGAGGGAGGACAACACGAACACGACGATTACAGAGATCCTTTTTGAAATGAGAAACCAGAAATTCCGGATAAAGGAAGGTGTCACAACGTGGCGGAGATGACTTTAGAAAGTGGTATTATACAACGCGTGCAAGCAATTAGCACGAGAATAAACGAGGGGTCGTGGCGACTTGAAGCTCGTGATAAAAGCCCGATCGAATTGGAGGTAAAGCAAGGGCCTTCATTCGCACTCGATCGAAATAAAGAATGGTTCGTGCTGCCGATGGACTCAGAGAATCAGTCTATTGCGGGCAGAGATTTTGCATGGATACTTCCAATTGATCCTGACTCCTCAGACAGCTCCTGGTTAATAAAAGCAGATGGAGAGATCCGTCTAACAGTCGTCAATGAGAGCATTAGCGTCTTCATATATGCTGAATCTTGCGAGTTAATTGCATACGAAAGCCGGCCCCAAGCAGATAGCTTTGGCAAGCGTTTTCGTTTAGAGTTCGAACATGGAGAGAAGCTCGCACATACCTTCGCTTCTCTTTACTGGGGAACGATGCTTCCATCGATTATCGAACGCACTCGTGCGAAGGAATATCCGATATCAGATGGATATGTTCTTAGCACGCTGCATTCCAAGTACAGCGGTACATATCCTGACGTGGATCACGAATTCCAAATTAAAGGGCGTCTAAGTTGGGGAAATGACCTCGATTATGACGTCGTCCGCCGAATGATGGAACTGCAGATGAAACTGATGAAAGAAGATCCTGAAGGCTTGTGGCGTAATCCTTGCGCCATTCAACCGAATGGGGACAGGGAGTACCATGTTCGTCGAAGCAGTCTCGACGGCTCGACAAATGCGATCATGTTCCTGATTACTGGCAATGTAGAAGTGTTAGAATCGGCGTGGCTCTACTGCGCGGCGACGAAAGATTTCGATTGGCTGCGTCTTCATATTGACGGACTGGAAGGCGCCGCTTCTTGCATCATCGATCAAGTGGATCGGCACGGCAGGCTTTGGTCCGATGTCTATTACGAGGATCAAGTCATCAAGGATGGACGGGAAACGTTCGCTACAGCGCTGGCCGCGCATTCACTTAAATTGCTGGCTGAGCTTGAGCGCCGCTTAGGACATGCTGAGAAAGACGAGTACTACACCAATATGGCGGCTCTTCTTGGAAGCAGTCTGGCTAAGCCTCTCCCGATGGGGTATTGGGATGAGACGAATCAGCGTTTCGTGGATTGGGTCGACCGGAGCGGCATCGCGCATGACCATATTCATTTGCTTGCCAATATCCTGCCTGTCCTCTTCGGATATGCCTCGAAGGAACAAGAAGAGCACATCACGGCGCTTGTCGAAGAGCATATCGATCAATTCCAGCGTTTCCCTACGTTCCTTGCCGCTCATATCGACCAGTATACGGAAGCCGAGATTGGCGACGGAGGTCCATATGATTTGTGTGCAGCGGGCCGTTATTGGTGCTGGGATGCTGCGTACTGGACATGGAAGAACAATCGGAAGGTATTGTTAGGCCAGTTAATGCGCGTGGCGGAGCAAGCTGCCAAAGAAGGCTACATCATGGGCGAGCGATATGACATGAATTATGTCTATTATATCGACGATAAAGATTGGCACGGAGCAGCGCATTATTACGAGTATCCGTGCGTATTTTCCTGGGTCCTAATCCATGAATACTTAGGCATTCGCCAGACGTTCGAAGCGGATCTGCAAGTATCGCCTCGGATAATGAATTATGGCAATGTTGTTCTTGAACAAAGCGGTTACCAATTAAGCTACCAATACGAAGAAGATGCTTTCAAACTGACGAATTTGGGATCGGAGAGTCGCTCTTTCGAGGTTGATTTGACGGCGATTTATCCAGAGTGCACCAAATGGAGATTTACTTGCGAGGGCGTTGACAGCGAGCTTGAATCGGGTGCTGTCGTCTCGATAGGTGGAGGTTTGACGGGTACTTGGATACCTGTCGTTTAGTCATGTTGATGATCTGCTAATAAGCGATGTGAGAAAAAGCTGCCGGTTAAACCGGCAGCTTTTTCTTGTGCTCGATGAAGCGGTGACCAGAATTAGTTGCCACGCGAACCGTTGGTACCACGCGAACCGTTGGAGCCGCGGGAACCATTGGTGCCTTGCGAACCATTGGAGCCGCGCGAACCATTGGAGCCACGGGAACCATTGGAGCCGCGCGAACCATTGGAGCCACGCGAACCATTGGTGCCTTGCGAACCATTGGAGCCACGGGAACCATTGGAGCCGCGCGAACCGTTGGAGCCACGGGAACCATTGGAGCCACGCGAACCGTTGGTGCCTTGTGAACCATTGCTGCCTCTTGAATCTGCCATATCAATCAACCCCTCTCTATCAGGATTTTATATTCTATGTAGCGAATCTATCAGATGTTATCGTTGTAAACCCATTTACTAGAGAATGGGCTAAGCTCTGATGACTACCTTGAACGAATTAAAGCCTCTCCCAAAGAATGGAGAGGCATGGGGATTTACTGCCTTTTACGAAACTGCAAATCTATAAGCTCATCAAAGCGATTCCTTTTGATCGAATTATTTTTCGAGAATTCCGTTATGCCGAGATACACTTTTTCTTGCCGGTTGTGTTTAGCTTGAACGGAATTGACATGATACCGATGTTCGTCAGATATATAATCTACGGGATGAAAGTCCCAGTGAACAGCCAGTTGCTGAAAAAACAAGGCATCGGCCCAAGCCCAAATCGAAGGGTCGTCATTCCAACGAGGCACAAGCTCAAAGCATGATGTTCTGTGCATGATTGAATTATGATCTATTTTTTCGACGGGCTCTCTTGTTATGCCTACCAGAGGTCTTATTCCGCTCTTATGGATCTGACCATCATCTGTCATGACGGCAAAGCATTGCATGCCATAGACAATATGAATGTGCTCATTTACTTCAAACCGTTCAACCATCTTCTTGAATCGTTCAGGGTAATAAATATCGTCATCCGTCAGGTACGTAACCAAATCGCCTGTTATGCGCGGGATGGCAATATTAATGCAGGTCGCATAGAGTGTCGTCTTTCGCCTGTCTTGTTCGCTAACGCCTGATTGGATGATTTGAATTCTGGCATCCGCGCTTGCGAAAGCGTGGAGCACTTCTTGCGTTTCTCGGTTCGAATGGTCATCCACGATCAGCAGCTCCCAATACGGGTAGGATTGATTCATGACGCTCATAATGGCATCCCTTATCATGACGGGACGGTTATAGCTGGTTAAGATACAGCTGACTTTAAGCATGACAATGCTCCTCCCTCTACCAGCACTGAAAACAGATGATTTACTTTACTCAGTCCATGCGGAAATGGTGTTTCCGTTTTCGGTACGGGCAATAGCCAATTTTGAACGATGACGGTAATCGTCCACTAGTCATCCGATGAGGATGCATATCATAGCAGCATGGTATTGTCTGAGATTGTCCCTCGTTGAGAGAAAATAGTCAGGCCATGAACAACTTCCGATTGAAGGAGGAAGGGGACACATGAACATCTTTATTACAGGCGCCGGCGGGCATCTCGGGCGGGATCTGCTCCGTGTTCTCGGGCCAACGTTTGCGTGTACGGCTTATAGCTGGCAGGAACTCGACATCTGCGACCTGCGGGCAGTACAGAAGATGGTTGGCGATGTGAAACCCGACGTTGTAATCAATGCGATGACCTACTCCAATGTGGATCAGGCCGAGGATGCTGCTGAGGAGGCTTACAGATTCAATGCGCTCGGTGTCAGCCATTTGGCAATTGCTGCGGAGTCGGCCGGTGCAAAGCTGGTGCATGTCAGTACGGAGTATAAGTTTGACGATGCCAAAGGAGCGCTGGATCGCGAAATGGATCGGACCAATCTCTATATCTATGGCAAATCGAACCTGCTGGGGGAGCAGTTCGTGAAGGCGGTTTGTTCCCGGCATTTCATTGTGCGCTCGCTGGCCGAGAGTCAGGAGACGATTAGGACGGTTGACGATCAAGTCGGCTTCCCTGCGTATACGTTTGACTTAGCGGAGTACATCGGACAGTTAATTACGACGGAGCGGTATGGAACTTACCAGGTTTCTAATAGCGGCATGATGGAACGGACGGGATCTGTCCCAATCTAAGAGGGGGTATTACCGTTTGATGAACAGGCCAACGGATTATTATTATTGGATGAAAGATTGGGCGGTCAGCTCGGGTTATGCATTATCGGATGTATATTGCGAGGTCGCCATTAATGCCCAGTTCCCAACCTTCGTAGCTACGATTCCCCATGGCAGGGTGTACGGTGACAGCGGAACCGTGATTTCTCCTAATAATGTGTTGATTTGGGAAGTCTCCTATGATTGGAGCAATGATCCCCACAAACATCCGATTTATCTCACTCAGACGTTGCCGCCGGTCGAATATATGCCCGGAAATATTGCTGTCCTTACAAAAATCGGCTCCTCCAACTACTATCATTGGATGTATGATGTCCTGCCTCGTATCTATTTGCTCTCTTGCAGCAGGATACCTGTAGATAGATACATCGTGAGTCAAGAATTGCAACCCTTTCAGTATGAAACGCTGGGGATGCTGGGCATTTCAGCTGATCGTTTGATCTATAGCAATAAGCAATCTCATATCGAGGCTGAGCGGCTGATCGCGCCATCAATCGGCTTCGGACAGAGATGGGTCTATCATTTCTTAAGAAGCGAATTTCTCTCTGAAGAGCCAAGGCCTTCAAGAAGATTGTATATAAGCCGCGGGCATTCCCTCGGAAGGACCTTAACGAATGAAGAAGAAGTCATCCGGGTCTTGCAATCGTATGGGTTTGAGACCGTCTATCCGGAGCACTTGCCAGTGAAAGAACAGATCAAGCTGTTCTCGGAGGCCGCATACGTGATATCTCCTACCGGAAGCGCGCTCACGAATCTGACCTTCTGCAGCTCGCAAACCAAGGTGCTTGAGTTCTTTTCTCCAAATTTTATTGTCCATGATATTAAACGAATATGCGATTACGGAGGGCTGCACCATATTGCCTATATGGGAATCGGCTCCAAACCTCCTAGCTATGAGGGGATTCCGTGGTATTGGGCGGGTCTTGACAACATATTCGTTTCCATCCCTGACCTTGAGCACCTTTGCAAACAGATGGGCTTATAGAGAATCCGTACCGGAAAGGAAGACAAGATAGCGATGAGAATACTCTTGGCCACCTTCTGGGGTCTGCCTCATGTTGGGGGAGTGGATCTCTATATTCGGCAGTTGAAGCTGGGACTTGAACAGCGCGGCCACCAGGTGGATATTTTGTGCCGGTATCCTGATGGAAGCGGGTATTCGATCCTGAACAAACGTCGGCATTTGCGGAGAAAATCGATCTATTCCTTAGTAGATTCGAACGTAAAATCGTATTTCAAGGAGAGTCTATCCGGCTTGGATCCGGTTATTCAGGATGCCGAGGTGGAGCAGTATTGCTATGAGCTGGGCGCGGCATATTTGGGCGTGGATTCTTATGACCTCATTCATGCGCAGGATGTCATCTCTGCACGGGCATTGTTTCGAATTAAGAAGCCGCTAACCGCGCTGGTTACCACGATTCACGAGCATCTAGCTGGCGAATGGTTTCTTTCTTTGCTCAGACAGGGGGACCTCGAGAATCCGGCACGCAAGGAGCTGCTGTGGCACTATGCCGTACTTCGCGAGCAGCTTGGATTGAACAGCGCAGATGCCGCGACTTTGCCGACGCATTGGATGAAACAGATGCTGGCACAAGAATTTGCCATTCCCATTGATAAGTTAGCGGTCGTCCCGAACGGTATTGATATTAGAGAATACACGGACCAGCTTCATGGCGGAAGCGATATGCCATCATCTTCAGGGAAGAAGGTCATCATCTGTCCGGCACGCTTTGATGTAATCAATGGTCACAAGTATCTCATACGGGCGCTTGCCAAATTAAGACGGGAGAGAGACGACTGGATATGCTGGCTAGTGGGCAGCGGCGGGCTGGAATTCAATCTGCGCGAGCTCGTAAAGCTGCATGGAATCGAGGGTGATGTCGCGTTTCTGGGGACGCGCAGAGATGTGCCGGCTCTGCTCAAGCAATCTGATATCTTTGTCCTTCCGAGCTTGCAGGATAATCATCCGTACGCGGTTATGGAAGCGCAAGCGGCTGGAAAAGCAGTCATCGTGTCCGATGCAGGAGGCATGCCTGAAATGGTTGCTCACGGAGAAACAGGGTTGGTATTTCCGGTAGGCAATGACGAGCAGCTGTACCAATATTTGCGTGCGCTCTTAAGCGATGAACAGCTGCGCCATCATCTCTCTTCTCAGGCAATGCAAGCTGGAAACGAACGATGGTCGCTGGATGACATGATGTCCAGGATGGATGCGGTTTACGAGATGGCGCTTGCGGCTAGCCGGCACCGGGAGGGGATCTCATGAGCGGAAAAACGGCAGCTGCGAATAAGAGCGGGAGGCGTAAACGCAGAAAGAAATTCGCAAAAAAGAAACGTTACCAGGTCCCTGCTCCTCAAGGACAAGAAGCCGGATCAACTCGCTTGAAGGTTATGCTATTCTCGCACATCTGCGGCGAGCGATTCATTACCGGCGCGGAGAAATACTTGTCCTTGCTGGCTAAGGAAATGTCTCCTCACGCGGAATGTACCATGGTCGTGCCCGAGGACGGCATCTTGATGCGGGAAGCCGAGGCAAACGGGATCCGAACCGTAATTGAACCATTCTCTTTGTTATGGTCCATCTATCGTCCCGATGGTGAGCTTGAGCAGGCGGAAGCGTCGATCTTAGCCGAAGGAAAGCATGCGATGCTCATTCAATTGCTGCAGCTCCACAGACCCGACTTCGTCATTGTGAACAGCTGCGTGAACGCGCTGCCCGCCATGGCGGCCAAGTCACTAGGCATACCTGTCGTTTGGATGATCATGGAGAAAATTCATGAGCATGCGGCAGCTCTGCAATCCGCACAGTTGATCAACCGTTATTCTGACCTTATCGTAGGTGTCTCCAATCATTCACTCGCCCTGTTCCGAGAAATCGTGCCGGAAGAGAAGCTCGTACTTCTGCCTCCGTCCTCCCCTGTTTGTGAGTCAAGCTCGTTGCCGCAAGCAAATGAGGAGTTAAAGAAGAGATTCCGATTACCCGAGCACAAGCATCTGATCGGTTATATTTCGGCAGGCGTGCAGAGGGAGAAAGGACTGGAGCATTTCCTGCTCATGGCCTTGAAGCTTTGCGCGGAGCAGCAGGATCTCTGTTTCTTATGTATCGCAAGTCCTGCCAGCGATGCCGACTATGAACGGTACTGCCGGTCTATGGTAGAACAGTCGGAATACCGAGACCGATTCCGGTTGCTCGGCTTTCAGACCGACATCGAGAGCATGTATCCCTTGATGGATGCGGTTGTCGTTCCGAGCTTAATCGATGAAGGCTTCGGCATGATCGCGCTTGAGGCTTTGTTACTCGGGAAGAAGACGGTTGCCTATCGTTCGGGAGGGTTGGAAGAAGTTTTAACGGCGGCAGGCCAGGAGAGTATGCTTGTTGATAAGGGAGATATCGGCGGGCTGGCCGCCAAAGTAAAGGAAGGGCTTCTTATGCAGCCCGCAGCTGTGGATGTCGACCTTGTGACGCGGTGTTTCGGAATGGTGGCCTATCGGGCCAGATTGACCTCTTTTATGAGCATGCTGAGTCTGTTGTCGGCAAGGGCCGATATGCAAAGAGCTGCCGCCAATATACGACCTTTGAAGCCAGGCCGGTTATATCGTGGCTATCTAACCCCGTCTGCGTACCTGCTGGAGCTGGGTACGAAACGCCCATTTGCTTCGCCGGAAGCTTTCAGACATTTCGGATTCCGTTTGTCCGATGTATTTGTCGTGCCGGAGCAAAGTCTCTTCGCATACCCCGTTGGTTTGGTAATCCGGCACGACCATCTATCCTATCCCCCTATGGGCCGAGTAATAAGGAAAGGACAAAGGAAGAAAAAGGGTAGAAAGAATCGTAAAAGAAAACACATTCACATAGGAAAACCGGCACGAAGATTCAAGGCGCGCAGAAGGCTGCGAAAATCCGCCTAATCTAGCACCCCCTATTTAATAGGGGGCGCCAGGCGGATGATGATGCAAGATGGACAAGCTTGGCCATAGAACGGACCGGCTTCGAATGGCACGCTGAAGTCGCATTCGAGACCGGTCAAGGAGAATTAGAGACTGGGAGAAAACTGCTTCATATGCTGCACGAAATCAATATCAGGCGCCAGGTAGGATGGGGGGAGTCCGGCAGCGATACGATCCCAAATCCGGCGTTCCACTTTGAGACGGATCGTTCGGTGTGGCGGGAGAAAGAAACGGTTATATCTGTTAGCGGAGACGAGGTGGACATAGCGGCGTTTCCTCCTCAGCTTCTTCTTTCCAAGACGCACGGGACGCCGCTGTTTCCTGCTCTTGCTCTTATGTCTTCGTCCTCGGGGTACTCTTCTATTCGATATCCCGAGTTTAATTTTTTTTCGCACGGCCATGAGGTTACCTCCATCTCTTTTGGAGTGCTCTTTCGTAGATCGCCAAGATTCTCTCGGTCATCGCCGGAAGAGACCAGTGCTGCAGGCCAAACGCTCTGGACTGTTCCCCGAGCCGGAGCCTAAGATCGTCTTCGCTGAGAACGGCAAGAAGATTGCCGTAAAGATCCTGATCGTTCCCTGCGGGAAAGATCAGGCCGGTCTTCTCATGCGCCACCATTTCCGGAATGCCGCCGGCATTGGATACGACCACCGGCTTCCCGGCAACATGTGCTTCCATAATGGCGTAAGGGTGATTATCCTGCAAACTCGGAAGCACGAAAATATCCGACTTGTTTAACAAAGCCGGAATATCCTCGCGATTTCCAAGGAATACGACCTCGTTCTGAAGTCCGTAGACTGCAGCCTGCTCTCTCATCCTTCCTTCCAATTGCCCATTTCCCGCCAACCAGCACACCCAGTCGCTTCTGACCTGCTTTAAGCGGAATAACGCCCGAAGCAAATGAAAATGCCCTTTGACTGGGTCGAAGCGTGCCGTGCATAAAATGATTTTCTTCCCTCCGGCGTCGGGCATCGAGGAGGGTTTGTTCATTTTATCCAAGAACTCCTCAATGTCCATTCCGTTTGGGACCGTTGTCATCCGATCGTCCGGGACTTGAAAATCCCGGCTCATGATTCCTTTAAGCCACTCTGTCGGCATAATGGTTTCATGGTTTTGCATAATACCGATGTGCTCGATAAGACCGTAGTAATACCAAAGCGGGGTTCTGCGAAAAGCATCATGCGCAACGCCGTCCGCTTGATGTCTAGCAAGACTTTCAGTCGAGAGGCACCCGTGTATCGTAGAAACGAGTGCTGTATGGGCGCTGCGGACCCGAGAGAATGCCCTTGCGGAAATCACGTCCTGCGAATGAATAACATCATAGATTTCCGGGCTGAAATATGCTGCGGCAGCCTCGTAGCAATATTTATCGATTTCCATAGATTTGACTTCATGATCAAGCCCGGGGAGATGGTTCGCGAAGTAAGTATCCGCTTTGGCTGAAATCATGGGCCGAATGCTGCTTTTAGCCAACCCCCAGCCCTTGTTCAGCAGATGAAAACCGGAGTCATCTGGCATTCTGCAGAAAATATCCACAACATGACCCCGTGCTTCCAATCCCCTCTTCAGCTGCATCACATATTTCTCCAATCCGCCAACTGAAGGAAGCCCCCAATAGGTGGCAAGCAGAATGCGCATAGGTAACCTGCCTTTCTGGTCTCAAGTCCTTACATGTGTATGTGTCATCTTGGCTTTCCGAAAGGGACAAAAACCCGGTTTCAAAAATATTAGACCTGGGACAATTTCCTATTTTCATAAAGAGAGGCAGTTATCTAGCGCTTTGCTAGTTCAAGCTGCGTACGATGATGGCAGGAGTATTCTAGCTAGGAGGGACTTATCATGCAGCCTAATGAACGCTGTAAGATCGCCATCATCGGGCTCGGATATGTTGGGCTGCCGCTGGCCCGGCTTTTCTTGGAGAAAGGCCATACCGTCATAGGCGTTGATACCGATCAGAGTAAAATCAAGCAGCTTCAGATGATGCAGCCCTACTTATCCGATCTAACCCGCAAGGAACTCAAAGAAATGTTTGGCGGCGGACGTTTTCATGTAGGCGTTTCATACGAAGCCATTGCTGAAGCTGACTGTATCATTCTGTGCGTGCCGACTCCGACCAATGAAGCGGCGATGCCCGACTTGTCCTATGTGTTTCAAGCCATGAGACAGGCGGTACCCCATTTGCGTCAGGGACATTTATTGGTCCTGGAAAGCTCCACCTATCCAGGCACGACGGAGGAGGAGCTGAAACCGTTCATTGAACAGCGAGGGTTTCGGGTCGGATTCGATGTGTTTCTGGCCTATTCGCCTGAACGAATCGATCCTGGTCAGAAGCGATCAGCATTACAGTCAATTCCCAAAGTGGTTGGAGGTGTAACTGTTGCCTGCACCCAGTACGCGGCGCGGATTTACGGAAAAGTCTTTGATGAAGTGGTCACGGTTTCTAATGCAAGAACGGCGGAGATGACGAAGCTGGTAGAAAACTGTCAGCGTTTCGTGAATATCTCGTTTATGAACGATTTAGTTAAGTTATGCGAGGCCATGGATATCAGCATATGGGAGGTTATTCGAGCAGCGCGTACCAAGCCTTATGGCTATATGCCGTATTACCCTGGCCCAGGGGTAGGAGGACACTGCATCCCCGTCGATCCCATGTATTTACTTTGGAAGGCAAAGCAATTTAACATCCCTCTGCCTTTCATCGAGTTAAGCCATCAAGTGAATGAAGAAATGCCCGGTTATATCGTAGATCGGACGGCGAAGAGTCTTTACCCGCTTACACTGGACCAGTGCAGCATTATGGTAGTTGGCGTAACGTACAAGAAAGATGTCAACGACCTGCGCGAATCCATGGCATTGAAAGTGTTTGAGCTGCTGATGAAGCAGGGGGCAAATATGAGCTACTACGATCCTTATATCGCCGAACTCCATGTAGATGGCACAACTTTTGCACGGACTCCGCTTACGACTCGAAATGTGAAGCGGAAGGACTGTTTGTTGATTCTAACGGATCATTCTTCCATTCGATACGATGAGCTCGCCAAGCACGCCAAGTTAATCGTAGATACTCGTAATGCGACGGAAGGCGTGAGAGACAAATCGAGAATCGTCTTACTCTGAGAGCGGAATCGGGAGGGGATTTTCAGCCATGAATATTCTTGTAACCGGAGGTGCGGGGTTCATAGGATCCCATCTGGTGCAGGCTTTGCTGCTGCAAGGACACAAGGTTATTACGCTTGATGATCTGTCAGCAGGCAACGAGGCGTTTCTGCAGGAAGTACTTTCGCATGAGAACCATACTTTCATCCAGGGGTCCGTTCTGGATCACCATGTGATCAAGCAGTGCATGGATCAAGTGGAAGCCGTGTTCCATTTGGCGGCAATTCTTGGCGTGAAGAATACGGTAGAAGACCCCCAGAAGGTCATTGAAGGAAATATAGACGGAACGAGGCATGTCTTGGAGTTAGCCTTTCGAAGAGGGATCAAGGTCATCTTTGCTTCAACGTCGGAAATATACGGCAAGAATACGAGTCTCCCGTTCTCGGAAACCTCGGATCGGGTGTATGGAACGCCGTCCATCCATCGGTGGTGCTATGCGACAGCCAAATCCATTGACGAGCATTTATGCTTTGCTTACGCCGATAAGGGATTGCCCGTCACCGTACTTCGATACTTTAACGCTTATGGCCCAAGGCAAACGAATTCGCAGTACGGAATGGTTATCCCTAGGTTCATTCATGCCGCGCTTAGAGGAGAGCCGCTGCTCGTCTATGGAGACGGTTCGCAATCCCGCTGCTTTACCTATGTGGACGATATGGTGAGAGGCACCATAAATGCTCTTAGCCGGCAGGCGGACGGACTCGCTTTCAACATTGGTTCGAATCGACCGACCACGGTGCTCCGATTAGCACGCATGATCGTTAAAATGACGGACTCGGATTCCATGCTTCAATTCATGTCCTATGATGAAGCTTATGGAAGGGGCTATGAAGACACGCCGGCCCGGATCCCGGATTTAACACGTTCAGGCTCTATCTTGGGATTCTCGTCGTTCGTCTCCTTGGAAGAGGGGCTGGGGCGTACGATTCGCTGGTGCCAGGGGAATGAGAGCAAATAAACCATCATAAGCCGGCCGTCCAAAGGGAGGTAGAAATGCTGCCATGCCTGATGTTCCGCTCATTAGCGTCGTCATTCCATGCTATAACTACGGACAATTTTTGGGAGATACGATTGATTCCGTCCTGAATTCGACGTTCCAAGACGTTGAAATCATCGTGGTCGATGACGGTTCGACCGATCCGGCGACGATTGCCATTTTAACCGCTTTAAAGAAGCCGAAGACGCGTGTCATCAAGCAGAGCAATCAAGGAGTGGCTGCGGCTAGAAATAGCGGAATTATAGCAGCGAGAAGCGCTTATATTTTGCCGCTTGATTCAGACGATTTGATTCACCCGACGTTCTTGGAGAAGGCATTTTGGATTATGGAGCTCTTCCCGAAGATCGGCTTTGTATCCCCGTGGGTGAAAGCTTTCGGTACGGAGAATTGGGTCCATGACGCTCCCCAATACAACTTCTATACCCAGCTGTCCCGAAATATCACGTGCGGAACGTCATTGTTTCGCAAGGAAGCCTGCATGCAAGCGGGCGGCTATAAGTCCGGGTTTGTGGTCATGGGTTACGAGGACTGGGATTTCTGGATTTCGCTCGGCGAAAAGGGTTGGCTCGGTTACCAAATTTTCGAACGGCTCTTCTTGTATCGAAGGCATGGAAGATCCATGGTCCATGAAGCGATCGATCACCATGAACAGCTGGTCGAGCAAATCAAGGCTCGTCATCCGGTGCTGTATCAAGAGGATTATATGGAGGCGTTGAAGCGGAAGTGGGAGCTCTCGCCGCTGCTGGAAATGAGTCCGCGCATCTTGAAGGAAAGCCCCTGGCATCATTATTCGACCAAGCCGATGACCACAAGACTGCCGAAGTGGTTGCTGCTCATGCCTCAAACACGAAGAGACCGCATGTCCGCCCGCTGCTTGAATTTCATAGATGGGCTGCATGCCGACTACTACTCGGTCACCATGGTTGCTACCGAATTTTTAAGGGACTCGGATATGGATGAGTTTAGCTGGTTGACCAGCGATATTTTTCATCTGTCGCTGTACGTTCCCAAGATCGAACTGAAACTTGACATCATGGAGAGGTTAATCTCCAAACTAATCGTTACCCGTGAGATAGACCGCATTTTTCTACTCGGATCGCGTCAATGCCACTACTTGCTGCCCTATATTCAAAACGGGTTCCCGCGCATTCCGATCGAAGTCATTGAATGAAAGGAAGATGGCCATGGAGTACAGGGATAATCGATATTTCTCGAATGATTTCAGCTACGAACGTTATCTTCTTACGACGGAAGAAGTAGTAGGCTGCATCGATGATGCGGTAAAGGACGGCAAACCGTATTCGCTGGCCCGTTTCGGTCATGCCGAAATTGCCGAGCTGCGGATTTTTCCCGATTTCTATAATGGCATGACCTATTATCGCAGGTATAACGGCCTTGCCGGCCAGAACATTCGCTCGGAGCTGATTAAGGCCTTTACTTCCGCGACCACAGCTGGCATTCTCCCAACCAGCGAGAACGCCTCGGGTGCGGAATATTCGAAGAGGACGTTTCTGGATCTTGGACTGGGCTTCTATACCATTTGCTCGGCCTGGGTTACGCATCATATGACAAGACTCCCTTATTTCTGGCAGTGGATGCAGCAGTACCGTGTCATTCTGGTTGGGCGTAGAGCCGCGGAGGCTGCACCGGTATTTCAAAGCAATGGCGTGAGAGTTGTCGATACCGTGAACCTGGAAGGCTACGAACAGTTGGAGACGGCGTATGAGCAGCTGCAAGGCAACAAGGAGTGGCAGATCGCGCTTATCGCGGCAGGCATTCCAGCGACGCTTCTGGCTCCGCGTTTGGCGAGCGATACCGGCAGGGTAGCGATTGATTTCGGCCATGCGTTGGATTTGCTTGTCGACGGCCAAGACGGATTTGACTTTGAAGCTTTAGTCAAGGACTTGAGGTGATGCGGATGGAGTCGGAAGTGACGGTAATCATTCCTACGTATAATGCGGGAAGTTTCTTGAAGGAAGCGATCTTAACCGTATTTAGACAGACCTACGAGCATTGGAAGCTTATTGTGGTCGATGATGCATCAACGGATGAAAGCATTGTTCTGGCTAAGCCTTACCTCGGGGATCCCCGCGTTACGTACATGTGCAACGAACGGAACATCGGTCAATCGAAGACGATGAATGTCGGTTTGGCAGCCGTCACAACGCCATATGTCATCCAGCTGGATGCGGACGACTGGTTCTTTCCGTACACGCTTGAGGTTTTGCTCGCCGAAGCCCATAACCAGCCTGAGCATGTCGGATTGATCAGCGGAAACATCAACTCCATCTCGATTAATCCGAGCGGCGGCTTATTTTTTAATATCGTAACGAAGAATCGATCTTTCCGCGAAAAGTACGACTTTCTGCTATCCAATATGTCGCAATGGCCCCGATTTTACAAGACTTCGATGTTAAGAGCGATTGGCGGCTGGCCAACGGATGACCCGTATGAAGGCAGGTATATGGAAGATAAACGGGTGTTGATGCGATTGATCGAGGTTAGTCATTTCCATTGGATTGACGTACCGCTTTACATCCACCGCCGGCATCACCACAATCAAACGAATTTAGTCGATATTTACCGCGAGATTACCGAATGGAATATTCGCGATACCCTGAAGCGCTGGGGTGACGAATTTGAGCCCGTGTTCGTGAAGGAAAGCGGTTGGATCAAAATCGTCGATCTTCACCCCAAATCTTCAGGAAGTTGAAAGAGAAAGAGGGGGGGAAATCATGTCGATCCTTCTGACCGGGGGAGCAGGCTTTATCGGGAGCCACACTTGCGTGGAGCTTCTGCATGCAGGCCACGATGTCATTGTGGTTGACAACTTATCCAACAGTAATCCGGAGTCTCTAAACCGCGTGATGGAAATCACAGGAAAACCGCTGCGGTTTTACAATGTCGATCTACTGGACCGTAACAGGCTAGGCAGCGTGTTCGCTGAGCATGCGATTGAAGCCGTGATCCATTTTGCCGGATTTAAGTCCGTGGAAGAATCAATGAGGAATCCTCTGAGCTATTACCATAACAATATTACCGGTACGCTGATTCTTACGGATATCATGCAGACGTACAATGTAAAGAAATTAGTATTCAGTTCTTCGGCGACCGTATACGGGTATCCGGTTCATGTACCGGTCAAAGAGGAAGAGTCTCTCAAGGCTACCAACCCTTACGGGCGGACCAAGCAGATGATTGAGGACATATTAAGGGATATAACCTTTGCCGACCCATCGTGGAGCATCTCCTTGCTCCGTTACTTTAATCCGGTAGGAGCTCATCCGAGCGGGCGTATAGGCGAGGATCCCAAAGGCGTGCCTAATAATATCATGCCGTTTCTTACACAGGTTGCGGTGGGCAAGCTTCAAACGCTGCTCGTGTACGGCAGCGATTATCCGACTGCGGACGGTACGGGTGTGAGGGATTATATCCATGTGGTTGATCTTGCAAGGGGTCATTTGAAAGCGTTAGAACGTTCGCTGCAAACGGAAGGAATAGCAGCATATAATCTGGGGACGGGTATAGGATATAGCGTGCTTGATCTCGTGCATACGTTTGAGAAGATTGCAGGCTGCAATGTGCCCTATCAGCTGGTGGACCGCCGGCCTGGCGACGTGGCCGTCAGTTATGCAGACCCGCGAAAGGCCAAGCAAGAACTCGGTTGGAAGGCTGAGAAGGATTTGGAGGCGATGTGTCTAGACGCTTGGCGCTGGCAATCACACAATCCTAGAGGATATGCATGGTGAGGGGGCACATCATTGGCTTATCAAGAACTGAATACCGGGCAAGTCATGGATCGAATCCTGAACTCGCTTGACCTTCGATTGCCTCTCTCTGTCATATCCGTGGGGGTTACCGAAACGCATGTCCTGGCTCAATATGCGGTTTATTCGGAGGAACAATTTATGAACCATCCGGAAGCACATGTTGCGAATCATCCAAACGTAACAAGAAGAGGGCACGGGCATCGCGGGATTACGTTTCCAAACATAGAAGCTCGGGATGCAGCGTTAGAAGCGGTGAGAAATACGGATATCGTCGGAATCAATATTCGGGTATCAAGGTCAGGGGAATTGACCAGACATGTATTTGATGTCTATGGTATAGCCCCGAGTTTCGTATTTGAGGCCTACACAAGACGGGTCATTATGATTTCTCAGCAACAGAAATTTCATGCCATGTTGGCTAACAGAAGAATCATCATCGTCTGCAGCTATGCGGACGAGGTTAAAGAAGCGCTGGACATTCAGCTCAAAGCCATGCTCAATTTCCAAATTACAGGTACAATAAAGATCGAGCGGTATGAGGATCTCCCTCGGGTAAAGCAGGAGATAAATGCATGCGAATTTGACTTGTGTTTGCTGGCTGCCGGTATTAATGCAGTCATCCTAGCGCCTTATATAGCGCGAGAGCTAGGGAAAGTCGCGTTTGATCTCGGCCAGGGCATGGAGACGTTAATCAACGGCAGAATTGAAGGGGAGGAGTGGCTCTCCACGCAAATCGAATTAACAAAACTCTTGGAAATGTAAGGCTGCTTTCGGCCGGCACCGGTCTATATTCGGTCGCCGGTCGTTTTATTCTCTAAACGGAACGTTCTCAAGATTGAATTGAGGACGGCGAATTCATGTCATGTTCAGTTTTTATTCCGAGTATTCTATACGGGAGGGATTCTCATATGGCTAAGGACACTCCAACTAGCTTATCCCGCCTTGTATTTGACATCTTCAGAAACACGGACTTGGAGCGGCGGCTGCGTCTGACATCTCCTCATGAAGGAGAAGTGTGCGCTTATTGCGGATACTGTTTTGATTTCATGGTGCCGATGAAGCAGTTGGAGCTGTCACGTTATACCGATTGGCATCTGCATCAAGTCCGAACAAGCGAATCGTTCTGTCTGCCATGCATAACCGTTCTGCGAACGGATGATTTCCGGCGGAAAGCTGTCGTTGCCGAAGCGCAAGCGGTGCAATTCTTGACAATGGCAGATCCGCGCGACAGAGAATCGCTCGTCCGGTCGCTTTTTTATTCGCCCCCTTCCACACCTTTTGCAATCAGTATTCCATCCGACTACCGGAAACACATTATGCTTCGCGCAAAGCTGAATTACGACCGGTCACAGTTCTACGTGCAATTCGGCGAACAATCCGTCCTGCTAATACCGGATTTGCACCGAAACGTATATGAGTCGGTAAGGCTGCTCATGCAAGCAGGCATTTCCGCCGTTCAGATTGAAAGAGGCACCTATGCACGAGGTTATCTTCCAAACAACGAATCCATCCTTTCGTCACTTCGACCATCGCCATTATTATCGCTTGTCCTGCAATTAACGAATTCAAGCCAAGCGAGTTTGGAGGGATAGGGGGGGAACTTCGTGTCAGCCATTGTAACGATTCAAGGCACGGTAAAATCACTTCAACCGATTGTTCATGGAGCTGACATGCCAGATGAAGGCGTGGCTTCTCAAGGGAATGAGCGTTTCCACAGGAAAATGAAAGTGTGGTATGAAGGCAAGGCCGTACATATACCCGTGATCAGCGGCAACAGTATCCGCGGCATTATGCGCCGGTTAGGCGCACAATCCTACTTGGAGATGCTGGAACTTGATCCGGACAGGATCGGGCGGAAGTTGCGCTATCTGCTATTCTCCGGAGGATCACTCGAGGCAGGTGCGGCGAAAGTGCGGCAGAAAGCAAAGCAGGAAGAAAATCAGGAAGCGCATAGGCCATTCATAGAGGATCTCCGCGAGCATATCCCGCTTGCTTCCTTGATGGGTTGTTCATTCAAGCGGCAGCTGATTAGCGGTAAGTTGATTACCGACTTCTTAGTACCAATCGTGGACGAAGTGGCTGAGCTATATGGGCAACCAAAACCAGGCATTCGCGCCGCCGAAATTACCGACTGGCTATTCTATACAAGGCAAGACCATTCCGATGATCCGAAGACGGAACGGAATCAAATGATCTATAAAACCGAATATATCGTACCGAACATGACATTCATGCATGCGTTCACTTTAATGGGGGCAAGCAGCGTGGAGACGGCCTTGTTCTATCATCTATTGGAGGAGCTGAACCGGTACGGCAGGGTCGGCGGTAAAGTAGCGCAAGGCCACGGTAAAGTCGAATTCCATTATTCACTGGAGGCCAACCGTTCTTCAGCAGATCCCTACATCAGCTATATCGAACAAAACAAAACGAAGATACTCGCGTTTCTGCAGTCGAATTGGAGCAGCGGGGAGAACTAGAACCGAAAAGAGGGATACCCGTGGTTGTCCGTTTTCATATGAAATATTTGGTCATACCGATTCTTTTTTTTGTGGCATTCGTATTTATCTTGACCATTCAAAAGCCCTATATCGGCATCAAGCTTCAAGAAATGGATGACGGTGGATGGCAAATAGCCAGTATCGATACGGATGGATGGGCTCATACGCAAGACATTCGAGAAGGCGATTCTGTCATTCTGGTCGATGAGAATACACCAGAGCTTGCTACTACTGTCCAAACCTTTGGTATTCTCGAGCAGGTGCACAGCATAACGATTGAACACAACGGGACTGAATTGTCTTTCGAGATCCCAAGAGGTCTGACGGAAGATCAGTTCAAATTATTTATACTCTATCCTGGGATTATTTTCCTTATTATCATTTTCGTTGCAGCGTTTGTTGTATATAAAAAAACCGATAATGCTTACTTTTACGGACTTTTTTTCTTTCTTATTTCTGTAGGATTGTGTTGCGTATGCGGAGGAGCGTCCGCTCAAGGACATATTTTGCCTGAATTATTCAGCGGCGCATCTTTCTTGTTCACGCCATACTTTCTACTGGTTTTTTTGAACAGCTACATCCAATCGATCGGCAAAATGCGAATCGTTCATCCCTTGATTCTGCAATCACTCACCTTGGTTAATGGACTGCTTATCGTCTTCGAAGCGGTTGTCACATTAATGCGTGTGGGTTCTTCCTATGAGATCGTGACGATTTCCCTGCTAGGCTGGTTTATTATGGAATGCGTGATATGCCTACTGATTCTATTGATTGCCGGGCTTAGAGATCGATCGCTGCTATTTAAGACAGAGATAAAAATTATGCTCATCGGCGTATTTTTATCGTTTGGTCCATTTATCGCTTTATATGCGATCCCTAAATTAATTGTCGGCACTGGATGGGTATCGGCGGGTCAAACCGTGATATTCCTTGTCTTGCTCCCTGCAACGTTCATTTATTTAATCACGGCCAAACGGCTGCTTGATATTGACTTCTATATTGGGCGATTTCGTTATAATGCCGGACTAGCTCTTATTCTGTCGTTTATTCATTGGTTCCTGGATTCCGTTCTAAGTCATTCGCCGGATCTTGAAATAGAGACGCTGATCTTCTTTCCCATAATTGTCTTGTTATTGCTGTATCTCAAGGAAATGTTGGAATTCCGCTTCGGATCTAGGCTCTTCTCGAAGGCAAATGACTTTCAATATCGATTGGACCAATTTGCTTCCCACATATCCAAAGTAATGAAGGTTACTGATTTGGAAGAACGATTCATTCGGGAGATCAAACAGGTGCTGGGCATTCATGCTGTTTCATTATTGGAGGTCGACTCGCAGGCATTTTCCATTCGGTTCATTATGGGCTACGAGGAGTATCCGACCGAATTATTAATGGATGTCATGTTTAAGAAACCTCTGCCTGCAGGAGTGATCAAAGTATTAAGTAATGGTGCCATCCTATCAGCCGGCGAGAGCAGGGAGAACAGGTATGTCGTATGGATCGGCGACAAACCCAATGGCACCTCGCTGAACATTGACGAAATGATATGGCTTCAAACTTTATCTCGATACGTCAGTATCGTGTTTGAGAATCTATACCTCATTCAAGGGCTTACCGATGAGTTCAAGGATACGATAAAGAAACAGCCGGAGAAGAATACGCCGCCTTGGCTGATGCGATTCATTTTTAATTTGCAGGAAAATGAAAGAAGCCGGTTTGCGCTGGATCTGCATGATTCGGTCTTGCAGAATCAACTGTATTGGTATAGAAGAATCGGGGAAACAACGACTGACTTTGAAATGTCCGATGTCCTGCGGAAGGAGTTGACCGCCATCAGGGAAGGGCTGCTGGATGTCATTCATGAAACTCGTTCAACCTGCAATGAGCTTAGGCCATCTCTACTAAAGGAGATTGGGCTCGTTGAATCGTTAAAGCAGTTGTTCCATACGATTCAGCTGCGCGAAAATTTTACAATTGACTTCGATTACGATGAATTTGATACGGAATTGGACTATGAATACACGATTGCGATGTACCGGATATTGCAAGAGTTGCTCGGAAACGCGGGGAAACATGCCAACGCCACCAAAGTTAAGGTTTACATTTCTATTATGCCTCATGAAGTATCCCTATTTTATAGGGATGACGGAGTAGGCATTGGCAATGCCACCGAGCAAGGCGAGTTGAACCATCGTATCGGACTTACCGGCATTAAAGAACGCGTGAACAGTCTTGAAGGTAGAATCCAATTCAGCGGAAGCCAAGAGACGATTGTCAGGATCAGGCTTCCAAGGATACTTTCGATAGGGGAATGAACATCAGCCAATGATCAATGAAAGGAGTGCCTCATGATCAGCATATTGCTTGCAGATGACCATCCGTCGGTTCGTGAAGGAACCATTCATATGCTTGAGAGGGAAAGCGATATGTCGATTACTGCCGTATCTACAGGTGCGGAAGTACTGGAGAAGCTGCAGAGGGAAACCTATGACATCTTACTTCTTGATTTGATTATGCCTGGCATGAACGGTCTTGAGGTAGCTCGCGGTATTAGCGAACTAAATCTGGATGTAAGGATTATCATCTATACCGGTTATGATATTGAACCCCATTTCAATCTGTTGGTAGAAAACGGAGTTTCCGGTTTCATCAGCAAACTGTCAACGCGTGAACAAATGATCCAATCTCTCCGGTGCGCAGTGAACGGGGAAGCGATAGTCCCGATTCAACTTCTCAAGCAGCTTAGAAGGACCGACATCCAGGTTCTGCATGCCAGAGGAGAGAAGTCGCTTGATCGAGTATCGATCAGCTCCAAAGAACAAAGCATCCTGAATGAAGTCTGCAGTGGAAAAAGCAATAAGGAGTTGGCCGAGATTTTCTTCATGAGCCAGCGAACCATCGAATATCATTTGACCCGCATATTCGAGAAGTTGAATGTCAGCTCCCGAGGAGAGGCCATCGCGGAAGCACAGCGGCTGGGGCTGATTTCCGGTTTAGACAATCGATAGTGGACTTGCGGTCGTGGACTTGCGGTGTACGCGGGGGCACCGAACATGAAATGCGCTGTATTGCAACCGTGTTGGCGTTCAAGAACTGGAAACGGAATACATATCCTTAAGATGATACAGATGCTTATACGGCAGCTAAGGATGTGTTGTCTTGATCGCGAATACGGTCTTGCTGTTGAGAAACAGGCAGGGTTGCCAGGTTCGGCACGTCTATCCGAATTACATTCATGGATGGGTGTATAGCGAAATCCGCGATACTCCGATCGGCCAATACTATCATGAAGCACAGAAATCTCCTTTCTCGATTAAAGAGATAGAGCAAGATCGCAATGGCTTGTTGCTGCTTCATGTTGTATTTTTCGATGAGAGGATCATGTTGACATTTTTACGCCATGTTGAGAAGGGAAAGGAAGTGAGGCTCGGACACCACTATTATTTGGTGGAAGAGACCGTCATGCACCAGGACGATCATCCGAAGGCGGGAATCGTCAGCTATGATGTCTTTAACAGCCTGCCTATTGCCGAGAGCATAGAGATGAACTTTCAATATACGGCTTTCAACAGCGGGCGCCATACGGTGATATTGCCTCTTCCGGATAAGATCGTGAACAGCCTCGTAAACAAATGGAATGAAGTCGCGCCCCAATCGATCGATTCCACCGCGGAGTATAGAAAACGCCTTGCATCCGGTCTGTTCATTTCCTCCTATGACATACATTCGGTGTTATATCCGATTCGCAAACAAATCATTCTGAATACCTTTTCCGGCAGAGCGGTCATTCAAAATGTGCACGAAATCGGCAACTTGAGGGGAATTCTTAACCGGCTGCTTCTCTTCTCGCACTACTCCGGTGTCGGCTGGAAATGCTCTTTCGGGATGGGACGCGTGAATCTGGATCAGAACTCGCGACCATTATCCGGGGGGAGGAGAGTTCTATGATCGGCTGTAAGAACCTCCAGATCACATTCACGTTATGCTCGGAAATGATCGTTCCCGAGTACCCGATTGGCTTTGATGCCCTCTTAATGAAGGCGTTAAGCTTAAGGGAGGGCCTCTGGCTGGGACAGAGTGAAGAGAGATTTCAGACCCCAGATCTGCCGATCGAACGTCATCAAGAATCTTCATTGTATATGGCCAGCGTCGGGTTTACTCGTTCAGCAGGGAGAAATGTGCAATTCTACACGAAACGTTATTCAGGCGATCTTCCCCATGACCTTGATTTAAGCGGTGGCTATTTCAAGGCGTATCACCAGCATGTATATACGCTTGCTTGCCCGGTTGAAGTCACGTTTTACTGCCGGGGAGCACTTGGCGCGATTCAGGAACTTGCAGCCTTCATTCCTGCGTTAGGACCGAAGCGCTCGCAAGGCTACGGGAAGGTTGCGAACATTCAGGTTGTTGAAATCACGGAGGATAAGAGCTGGATTTATCAAGATGAACCGATGAGGGCCATTCCCATCCGATATTACGAGGATAAATTACAGCAGTGGTACTATGCAGTTACGTCGCCGGTTCCTCCCGGCTATAATCCCGCATCTAAGGAAGTTTGTTACTTGCCGCGCCCAAGCTCCTGGCTAAGCGTTGTTGGTAGCAGCAATAATGAGCAGGGAGAGCCGCATGCAGATCCAATAAGATCTATGTCCTTCAAGAACAAGAAAAGCTTGCGAAATATATGGAATGAACGGAGCGCAGAATGAAGGATAACCCTATCTTTTCAGGTCGGCTGACGAAGATCAGGTCGAGTGGGCAGGAGAAAGCAGGCTGGTTTCAGCCTGAACAAGGTTCTCCGCTGCGCATCCGTGCAAGGGCGCTTCCGACTCGTTTCCGAAACCTTAGCATAGAAGGTCAGTTCACAACCGAGCATACATTCATCATCCATCGCTACCGCCTCCTCGAGCCAATCTCCAAGCTGCTTCCGGAGCATTTCTCCTCAAGCCATCCCGCAGCCTTTCAACGCATGCATCCCTATCTCGATAACCAGATTCACACATTGATGGAACAACCGGAGCTGCTGGAACGATTGACCACAGGCGACAAATTGGTAAGCGATCTTGTGAGAAATAGCCTGATCGAGCAGTATACCGTTCCAAATCTGCTTAATTATCTGCAAAGGTTCGATCTTTCACGTAAAATGCTTCATGAGATATGTGAACTATTAGGCATTACTGCCATCGACTTAATCGAAGAGCAGCCGTATTTGTTGAACCGCGTCCCTTCCGTCCCTTTCCAGGTCGCCGATACGCTTGCGCTGGAAAAAGGAATTGAAGCGAACAGCCCATATCGGATTGGCGCTGCTGTTCAATATGTGTATATCCAATATTTAAACGGGGGAAACAGCTACATTAGCGCTGCCGAATTCGAGAATAGGGTCTATGCCATATTAGGGAAATCGCTGCCTAAGGATAAAATACGCCTCGAAATCGAGCGGTTTGCTCAGGAGCGGGATCATGAGCTTATCTGCAGAGGGAATCTATTCTTTGACCGGCACTTATATTTCGCCGAAATCCAAATTGCGCAGCGTTTAGCTGACCTAATATCATGCCCAGTAACGAAACCGGGAAACTTGAGCAGCACGATTCAGAACTTAATTGGAGCTGGTCGGCTTCCTGATCTGGATGAGGATCAACAGCGGGGGATCGAACAATTCTTCGAGCAACCGGTTCTTCTGGTCCGCGGAGAAGCGGGCACGGGGAAAAGCAGCTGGATCGCCTATCTGATTAAGGTCTTACAAACACTGCTGCCTAGTATTCAAGTCAAACTGGCCGCTCCTACAGGGAAAGCGGCGAGGCAGTTGGAGGGGATGACCGGCTATCCGGCTCAAACCATTCATTCGCTGCTGGGTAAAGGCAGAGAGAAAACAAGCCGCATTTGGTATCACTACAAGAGAAATCCGCTGAACGCGGACGTATTGATTATTGATGAAGCCAGCATGGTCAACGAGTATCTATGGCGCGATTTATTATGGTCGGTGGAGCGGGGGACCAGGCTGGTATTTGTCGGCGACCCGAATCAGTTGGAACCGATAGGTCCGGGGCGTCCGTTCCTGGACATGATTTCCCTTGGATTCCCGACAGTCACGTTAAAATGTAATTATAGGAACGACAGCGCGATCCTTTCGCTGGCACGAGCCGTTCTTCTTGGAGAGGTCGACTATTCGCAGTTGCAAGCAGCAGGCATTCAGATGATTCCTACTGAATCCGTGGCGGAAACGAAAGAAAGCATTCTTCGGTTTTATCAGGATAAAGCCAAACAATACCCGGTCATCACCATGTACAGGGAGCAGTACAGTCTTGGTACAGACCGATTGAACATATTTATGAAGCAGCGAATCAACCCGGTTAACATGGCGGACGGAATGGGGATAGGAGATCCTGTCATTCAAATGACCAATACATCAAGAGCCGACAATGGTGAAGTAGGCGTAATTCGATCGTTCCATCCATCCCAAAGCAGCTGCATTTATTTCGAGCCGGATAAGGAAGTTCTCTACACGTTGCCGGAGTTAATGAGCGAAATGGAGCTTGCCTATGCCATTACAACGGCTAAGACGCAAGGCAGTCAGTATGAGGGGGTCATAATTCCGCTTACTGACATTGGCCTTGAAATCCCGCATCGGCAATCGATGTGGTATAAGAATTCATTGTACACGGCGCTTACGAGAGCCCGTAAAGAGTTGGTTCTTATCGGCGATCCTGACATTCTAATCCAAGGCGCTGGGCGAAAAGGAATGATACGTAAAACGATGTTGGTAAAACGAATACTGCATGTTTTTAAGGGATCCGGGTTTCTGCCGGGCACCAATGCCCTGCCAAAGGGATGACAGACAATTAAAACTAGAGAAAGTTCTAGAATTGAATGTATTCCCTGCTAAAAGGGATGGTTTTACCATTCAGATCATTCTTTGATGATGAAAACCGGCTGAAGCCATTTCAGTCGGTTTATTTTTTGCGCGCGTCCTCGAGAAGACCTAAAAGTTTATTAATAGATCTCAATTTACGGGAGATATCTTTGCTGACTAAAACAGTTAAAAACTCCGGAATTACTAAACGAATAACCAGTCAGTAACCGAATATTCCGCGTATTATGGTGAAACAGCTAGTAAACTGGTGAAATGAGGTCGAACAGCTTGGATTCGAAAACATCTTTAAGGAAGTGAGGGAGATAAATGTCCCGGATATCGATCATCATTCCGTGCAAAAATTATGGTCATTTTATTAAGGATGCCTTGGATTCATGCATGTCGTCAACCTTTCAGGATTTTGAAATCATTATCGTGGATTATGGTTCTACGGAGCCGGAAACCCTTCAACTTCTTCATTCACTTTCATACCCGAAAACAAGGGTCATCCATATGGAGGATCGTGGTCTCCCTGCCGCCCGAAACTTCGGAATTAGGGAATCTAAGGGTGAGTATATTTTACCGCTGGACGCAGATGATCGTATTCATCCTACCTTACTGGAGAAGGAATATTGGATTCTCGAGACACGTCCCGAAGTTGGGTTTGTAACATCTTGGCTCAAGCATTTCGGGAACCAGGACTGGGTTTATAGCCCGCCGCTTTACAATCTTTACAACCTGCTTCAAGATAACATAATCATTGGAACCTCACTGTTTCGCAAGGAGGCCTGGGAAGCGGCGGGAGGCTACAATGAGAAAATAAAAGGCTATGAAGACTGGGATTTCTGGCTTTCCATCGCGGAGAAGGGCTGGTTAGGTTATCAAATTCCCGAGCCGCTGTTTTACTATCGTAAACACAAGGTATCAACCTTGACCCAGCACAATGAAATGCGGGAACACCTTATCGAAACGATTCGTTCCAACCACCCAAAGCTTTTCGGTGACGAACAGATAGATGAAATAAAGAAAGCTTGGACGGACTCCGTAGTCCCAACCGTCATGCCTTGGAGCAGTAATAATAATGATTATGAATTCTTGCCAAGACCTAAGAATAAGACGAACATCTTGTTCGTCCTGCCTTGGCTCGAAATCGGGGGCGCCGATAAGGTTGTGCTCGATATCATTACGGGGCTCTCGAAAGAAAGATTTGATGTCACCCTAGTGACGACTCTTTATAGCCCGAATCCTTGGTATGAACGTTTTGCAAATTATATAGACGACATACTGATGCTGCCAAATTATTGTTCGGATAATATGCAAATGGAAGCCATTTTTAAACATATTCTAAAGATCCGGGAGATCGATATCGTCCATATATGCAACAGCGAATTCGGTTATGACATGCTGTCTGTCCTAAAAAAAGATTTTCCGCATGTCATTACAGTAACGCTGCTTCATTCATATGTTCCTGAACTTCCTTGGGATCATGTCCGAAAAGCGGCTAAATATGATCATAAGATTGACCATCACGTCGTGATCAAGCCATCTCTCAAGGACTCCTTGATGAACGAGTTCGCTGTAGCATCCTCTAAAATAACGGTAATCTCCAATAAAGTAGAAACACTCCTGTTCACCCCCGTATCATTGGAAGAAGTCATGCAAATAAAAAAACATTTCGCCTTGCCGCCGGACTGCAAAATCGTCAGCTATATTGGGCGAATGGCGGAGGATAAAGATCCGATTAAGTTTTTATCGGTTGCAGAAAGGATCGGAGAGCTCGATTCGTTAGGGCAAGTCCATTTCTTGCTCGTAGGTGCCGGGAAGTTGCAAGAAGACGTTTTACGGCATATCGACAAAAGCTGCTACAAGAACCGGTTTCATTACTTGGGGAACAGGGACGTTATGGATCGAATCTATCAGATAACGGATGTGCTTGTATCCACTTCCTCCAGCGAAGGGCTCCCTCTTGTCGGATTGGAGGCTATGTCCTCTTCCGTTCCTGTTATCGCTTTCGACGTTCGCGGCTGGAACGAACTGATCCATAACCAAGAAACCGGAATATTGATCCCTCGATCGGATACGGAAGAATACGAGATGGCTCTTCAAGTGATGAGGCTGATAGGCGACGGCGAAACAAGACAGCATATGGGACAGAAAGCAAGAAGGAACATTATGAATGGATTTTCTGTGGAAGGCAGCCCAGGAAGATATAATGATTTCTATGATCGCATTCTTAAAATACCGATGTCTTCCGATCCTTTCAGAAAAGAGGACCTTGAAGACCTTGTCTCCGCCGAGCAGTCTCCGAGCACTTCCACTCCAATGGTAACAGTCGTTATTCCTTCCTATAATTCAGCCCAGTATTTGACCCAAGCAGTGACTAGCGTGTTCAAACAAACATCGGCTAAATGGAAATTAATCATAGTCGATGATGCTTCTACTGACAACAGCTGGAAACGCCTGGGTCATTTACTCTCGGACCAACGGATTACGCTTATTAGAAACGATCAAAATATAGGAAAGTCCAAATGCCTGAATTTGGCACTCTCTATGGTGGATACGCCCTACTTTCTTCAACTTGAATCTGATGATTGGCTTGAGGCGAAAGCACTGGAAGTACTTCTTCGAGAAGCTGAATTAGTCACCGATGACGTAGCCGTTATTGGAGGAAATCTCCAAATATTCGTTGAGAATAGTCACGCGGTAGCTCAGGTTAAAGGGTCTCATTTTAAGAATAAGATCGAGTTCCTTTTTGCAAAAGGCTCGGTCTGGCCACGCTTTTATCGGACCTCAGCTTTAATGGATATAGGCGGTTGGCCAACGGATGATCCATTTAACGGGAGATACTTATTGGACAAACGGGTCTTATGCTTGCTTTTCGAGAAATATTCATGTCGATGGATTGATAAGCATCTCTATAACCATCGTCGTAACACTACCTTGACCAATCACAAAGAAGAAATCGGTCTCATGTTCGAATGGACGATCAGATGGATCTTAGAAAAGTGGGCACCTTCATTAGAGCCGATATTTATTACTGATGCCGAAGGATACCGTGAACTGCTTTGGCTAAATGAGCGATTGAACCGGGCAGATACTCAGGGAAATGAAGCCAATAGGACTACAAATAGGCGCCGCCTGAAGAAAGTACGTCGAATGCGCAGAGTACGCCGTCGAATGCGCAAGAATAAATTACGCCGTTCCAAGAATCGATTACTCCGTCCCAAGAGAAAGTTCTCCCGTTTCAAGAAAAAACATGTCTGAATAAGCGTTATGAAAAATGCAGTGGTATAAGATATGGTGACGGTAGACATATATGTCTACCGTCCTTTCTTTGATTTTGGGATTATATTTATTTTGAGGGACTGGTTATTTCACCGGCCGATCCGCCCATTTGCGGTAATAAATTGTTCTTGCAACAAATAAACTTCCTTTCAACACATTCTTGTCGCTCTCTTTCCAGGTATGGCTCTGTTTATTTTTTCTTCTAATGCCTACGAAATTGTAAGGCGAAGTGGCGAACAGTTTATATCCTTTAGCTCGGCATCTTCGCATAAAATTAACATCTTCTCCGAGCGTCAGTTTAGCAAAACGAATACGTTTGTGTAATTGCCTCCTGAACAATAAGGTGCCCCCGGCCACATATTGCACGAATTTATTTTTTTTAGAAGGTGTCGTAATGACAAGGAGGCGCCTTCCTTCGAAAAACTTCAAATGAGCTCCTTTCCCGACTATGCCGGCTCCAGTTCGACGCAGAGCTCTTACCTGTTCCAATAAATAATTAGGTGAATAGTAATCATCATCGTCAAACTTGGCGATGACTGGATATTTGGCTCTATTGATTCCGTAGTTCAAACAACTGCCCAAAGAAAAGTATTCAGGCCTTTTAAAGACCTTGATATTTGGGAATCGAGAGGCTCTCCGACGATATTCTGTCAGGTTCATGCTGCCTTTGTTTAAAACGATGATAAGCTCCTTTGCATTGTAGCGTTGCCTTCTGAAATTATAGATTAGTTTATTGAAGAAAAGCGGACGATTGGTGCATGTAATGACCGAGACCCCGCTTAGGCGGGTGGTTTGCATATTCATTATGAACTCCTTCCTAAGATCGCACGACTTTATTTCTTATCCTCATAGAATGCGATGTGGAGCTTAACCGTGCATACGGATGATTTCAAATGCTTCTGCAAATTCCACGTAAGTCTGATTACCGCGAAATTTTGCTTTATGAAAGAGACTTTCAGGATGAACGGGGTGACGCATGGATCCAATCTGAGTTTTGTAAGCCTCCAATGCTCTCATTTTGAGGTTCATTTCCTCTTTCGTAAGCGATATATAGAGATTCGGCTGAAATGTAAGTTCTCCGTCTGTCTCATAAACCAAGACGGCTCCGTTCCAGAAATACGGTCGAACCGCCGCTATTGCCGCTTGATGAAGAGCCTCGTGGTCCTGATGTTTGGTAATGGAGGGGATATATAATATAGTTGGACGAAATTCCTCTATATGGCGTTCGATATGTGCAACTAACTCTGCTCGGGGGATAAGGTCGAGTTTGCTGTCGTAAAGCTGTTTACCGGAATTATCCGGGTAAAGAATATGATAGTCTACCACTCCGAGCAGACGCATCGCTTCTTTGAATTCTGATAATCTCTTCCTTCCACTATAGATGCCGTATCCACTTTCTTCCTTGCTGTAGCGATTGGAGTCATTTAAAGTTATGGAGGCTATAACGGTTCGAACCGAACTGCCTTGACTTATATATTTCTGTATGACGCCGGCACAGCCTAGCGTTTCATCATCAGCGTGAGGGGCTAAAACAAGCACGCGTTGGCCGGAGTAGAGAAAAGTGCCCATTATTATGACACCTCCTTCTAGATTTATATCGATCTGTCATACTCTATGAAAAAAAAATAGAAGTTTCCTATGCTGCGCCCTATTCCTTATCAAATTAGTCGGTTGACCCGGAGATCCGCAGATTATGGACGCCAAAAAGCCTTCGAGCGTACTCGAAGGCAATTGATGGAGTTCAATCACGTACCACGAATTTTTTGTAGGCCGTGCAGTTCTTTCGAACAATGCGAGTGTACCGATGATTAATAAATTCCCGGTCGCTCACTTTCCAGGTGTGTGAGTTGTGCTGCTTCCTCCTTAATGCGCAGAAATTATATTTGTCCCCTGCGTAAAGTTTAAAGCCTTTACGCCGGCAAGCCCGGCAAAACCTCACATCTTCTCCGAGCGAGAGGTTGGCGAATTTCACTTTTCTCCATACGCTTTTCTTATAGGAGATTGTTCCGCCGGCCAGAATGGTAACAAAACGATTCTCCGCATAAAACCTCTGCAGCAGCATTTTGCTACCGCTTAAATGGATGAAATAAGCGCGTTTGCCAACGAGAGCCGCCTTTGATTTTCGAAAAGAACGCATGATGCCGGTCAGGTAATAAGGCGCATAATACTCATCATCGTCCATCCTGGTGATATAGGAATGCTTGGCTCGTGCGGAAGCAAAGTTTAAGCATTGTCCTAACGACCGGCGACTGGGCTGCTGAAACACGCGAATATTTTTGAATTTGGATGCCATGGCTTGATATCGTTTAATATTGACATTATCCATATTCAATACAATGATCCATTCTTTATTCGGCCAAACTTGTCTGCGATAATTCCAAAACATATGTGTCAAAAAATGCGGTTTATTGGTGCTCGTGATTACGGTAATACCCGCAGCAGACTTTTGATTTTTCCTGAGTTTGGACATGCCGGCACCTCTTTGATGATTTATTTTCTTTCGAAATACAGTCTATGGCTAAGGGGTTGACCGATTCCTATGTTGCAGCCTATTTTGCGGCATTTCTAGGTGCCTGTCCGAAACAACTTATTCGGGTAGCGACTATATTGATGTTAAAAAAGAATAGGTGTGTGAGAGATAGATGAAACCAATCGTCCGTATTCTCTTAACCGGTGCCGGATCTCCCGCGGCCCCAGGCGTAATTCAATCGCTGAGAAATAGCGAGGACTATAAGTTCCACATTATCGGCGTTGATTGCAATCCGTATTCGGCCGGATTCCACATGACTGACTTGCATTATATAGGACCGAAGGCATCGGACGAACAATTCATTCCCTTTATCGATCAAGTCTGCAGGAATGAAAGGATTGATGTGCTCTTCTCACTTGTCACGGACGAATTAATCAAGCTTTCGGAGCATCGGGATGTATTAAGTCAACGGGGTACGCACATGAACCTGTCTTCTGTCCCTGCATTACAAAACGTGATTAATAAAGGAGTGCTATACACCGAACTGCAAAAGATGGGAATCGCCGTTCCCTCGTTTCAAGTAACCTCATCTGCCGAGCAGTTTGAAATGGCTCTAACGGCGTTGGGGTATCCAGAACAACCGGTCTGTTTTAAGCCAACGATCTCTGACGGAAGCCGAGGATTCCACATCCTGGATGATCGAATTGACCGCTTTGAGCTGCTGTTTCGGCATAAGCCAACGTCTGTTTATACCAGTCATTCCGAGCTCCTAAGCGTTATTCAAGGCAGAAAAGAATTTCCGGAAGTGCTTGTAATGGAATATTTGCCCTATGAGGAGTACAGCGTGGATATATTAGCGGAAAATGGGAGAGTCATGATTGCTGTCCCTCGTCTTCGAGAAGCGACAATAGGTGGGATTTCGACCCAAAGTCTCATTCGTAAAGATCAAGATATTATCGACTATGCTGCCGAGGTTATTGGTCGCTTGGGATTACATGGTAATATTGGAATTCAAATTAGAAGAGACCGGTCTCGTAAGCCTAAAATCGTGGAGATCAACCCTAGAATGCAGGGCACGATTGTTCATTGTACGGCGGCGGGGATCAATCTGCCGGTTCTGGGGGTTAAGCAGGCTTTAGGAGTGCTGCCAATGCATTTGGCGTCGAAAGTGATATGGGGAACCCGGATGGTTCGGCATTGGAAGGAGGTTTTCTATCATGCTGATGGATCTTCATACACACTCTAACTATTCAGATGGCAAAAATACCGCTGAAGAAATGATTCAAACTGCTATCGAACTGGGATACGAGGGAGTTGCGATCACTGACCATGTTTGGACGACAAGCGCTTGGGTCCCGGATTATGCATCACATCTAGAACAGCTAAAGACCAAATTCCGCGGTTTAATACAAGTCTATTCAGGCATCGAAGCCAAAGTGTTATCCTTGGACGGGGATATCGACGCAAACGCGTCATTCCTCTCGCTCGTTGATCTTGTCCTCGGTTCATTTCACCGCATACCCAAACCCCAAGGATTTTACTCCAAAACCAACGATGCCCACATTTCCAGAAACGAGATTGTGGAACATTGGTTCGACTCCTTCTGCCGAATGCTGGATAACCCGCTGGTAGACATCATAGCCCATCCCCTATCTGAACTGAAAGGATTCGGCATTGAGAGCCGTCAGCTCCCGATTAAAGAACTCGTTGATCTTATCGGAGTGTCGGGTAAAATCCTTGAGATAAACGTTCGGTACAATTCTGTCGACGAACCGATCATTCGAATAGCAGCGGAGCAGGGGATCCCAACACTTGTCTCTTCTGACAGCCACTCTGTCGCAGACATGGTCAAAAATAGTGTGTTCGTCAAAGACCTTTCCAACCGGGGGTTTCAAACGATAGACATCGAGCGGTATATTCGTAATAAAAAAGCATCCGCAAACCAATTCCGCTCGGCTGACATATAGTACCATATCGGATTAAAGCCCAATCAATCGGAGGAAGATGGAATGCCGAAGGAAATTGTAATTGCGGCGGTCGGCGATTTGCTAATGAAGCCATTACTCATCCGATTGCTGCGTAAAAGGAATAGCGGGCAGCAGAATGGCACGGAAGTTCAAAGTGGGACAACCTACGCGTTCGATCAGATGTTTGAACCGGTTGCCCGTTATTTGCAGGATGCGCATTTGACGATCGGCAATCTGGAAACTACCTTCGCCGGCGGCTCGGATGCTGGCTTCAAAAAGACAAGACGAAATCCAAACAACCGCAATCCGATATTCAAAAGCCCGGATGCTTTTGCGCCGGCTCTGTCTGCGGCCGGTTTCGATGTGGTTGCGACAGCCAACAACCATTGCGCGGATTACGGCGTTCGCGGACTCAAACGGACTCTGGATGTGCTCGACAAGAACGGTCTCTACCACGTCGGAACGTACCGGACTGCGAAGGAATCGCAGGCGCTCTGTGTGCGGAATGTCGAAGGCGTCCGTATTGGCATCTTATCGTATACGCGAGATACGAATGGCACGCCCGTACCGAAAGGCCAGCCAGCAGGTGTTAATAAGCTTGTGCATGCAAGAATCAAGACGGATATGAAACGGCTGCGTGCAGCCGCGGATTTTATTATCGTGTGCATGCATTGCGGATTAGAGTACGAGCACAACCCGGCCAGCCACCAGAAGCAGTGGGTCAGCTTCCTATTCCGGAACGGCGCGGATGTGGTGCTGGGCTCGCATCCGCATGTCCTTCAGCCGGCAGTGACGCAAACCGTGAAGGACGTCTCAGGGCGGACGAGAAAACGATTCGCCATCTACTCACTTGGCAACTTTATATCCACTCGGTTGCATGGCAAGGATGAAGCTCTGACCGGTATCATAGTTAGACTTAAGCTGCGTAAAAATATGAGCGGCCAGGTCCGGCTTAACGGCATCGAGGGTGTCCCAACCTGGGTAAGTATCAATAAGAACGGGAAGCCCGCAATGTGCCGCATCGTGCCGCTGCATGAAGCGATCAGGAAACCGGACGAATTTCCGAAGGAACAGCTAGTGCGAATGAAACGTGCCTTTCAAGGCACGCTGCGCATGTACAGAGGGGAATTGTCTTTTCCGAAGGACGAGTAATAATCTTGAAGGGATGATTCATCGAACGTTTTGACAATAAGTCTTAGACGGACTCGAACAACCGCATCATTCGGAATTGAAGGAGTTGACGTACAAAGAAATGTTACCGGCTGATAATACGTTAATAACCGTCATTAGGACAGGTAAAATAAAAAAGTTGAGCTTGCAACAATTCGATGAAACTGTGTTTACGGGCGTACGTGGCTAGAATTCCTCGGAACATTGTGAATGAGGGTTTTATGGAATGTAAAGAAACAGAATGAAAAGCGAATTTTGCAAGAGGAGAGGTATTATTGAAAATTATTGCTTGTCCTGCTACAAGGAAAATAACGCTTCAACAGCGGCTTACACAACTTCTAAACGGTTTTATCGTATTTTTGTTTGATAATCGCGGGAGAGAGCTTATTAATCAAAATGGTCCGATCAGGAAAGTGAATGAATCGTCTCTTGTCGTAGAAGCCGAAAATGGAAAGCTGATCAGACACAATTTTACTGATATTGGGCGATATGATTTTCCTGACTTATTGCCTGCAAGAGAGCCAATTTTTCATGCTTTTATCAAGACAAGAAACCAAGGGAATTTCGATGGTCCTTTAGTTAGAATCGGAGCAGATTTTGTTGAAATAACGGGCGTGGATAATAGTGGCGAACAACCGGTTGATTTCACGTTGATCATACCTCGACGCGAAATAATCAGGATAAGATGCGAAAGCGAGGGGGGCGAATAATTGTGTCTGTAAACCAAACGGTGAATGCCGTTTGGTTTTTTTCATGTGTCGATTCATGTATGATGGATAACAGAATATCAGTCTATCTGCCATAATAGGTATGAATCGCATTGAACTTAGGAGGAAGTCATGTCCTGGAGCAAATTGAAGCAACAACTGGAGAGTTTTCTCTGTCCTGCGCTAATCGGGAAGGTGCAATATCTTGCAACCAGCTACCGTTATGTACCCGATAAAGCGGGACAGTGTTATATGGCCGTCGATAACAAGAAAGTATTCAACATGAATGATGCAACGACGTTCATCAGATGGTATCAAGCGGAGCAGGAAATCAAGAATGATCCCAATATCCAAATTCCTATCTATAATGAAGAGCTCGAAGCGCTCAGACAGGAAACCAAGGGGTTAGTTCCGGAGGATCGTCTGAAAGTGATGGTAAGAGGTAGAAAACTATCAGAATGTGCAAAAGAGCTTATGTTAGCACAGTCGGCATTAAGCAAATCAAACTTTACTGTTGTAGCAACTAAATTTCTATCCCAGTCTATAGAGGAAAGCATGGAGAGCCGGGATATTCTATTAAATATCCTTGCATTGGTTGACAGACGCGTTGGCAAGAAGCGGGTTTTGAACATGGAAGAGAAGATAAAGTCAAAGCATCCCATCGTGCAGTATTTTTATCTGCTGCGGCTCCGAACGGTATGATTTAAGTAGTGTAAGCTTGTGTGATATTGTAACAAAAAGAGACGTTCCTCGCTGTGGGAGCGTCTTTTTGTCGGCTGTTAGGCCTCAAGAATCAGTTTCTATCATTGACAAAAAACGCCTTGTAATCGCTTCCAGATGAACCTATACTGAAGTCGCAATCGAACTTAAACGTTTCGGGAAAAGGGGTAAAATGCTAACCGCTACCATGGTTTCAGTCACACTTCAGGTTACGCTTGAAGAGGCAGGCTAACAAATTGGGGAGGTTTATACGGTGAAAAAAATGAGTTTCTTAACTTTAGCTCTTCTTCTGGTTCTCTCGCTCGCGGCATGCGGCAGCAACAATGGCAACAATAGCAGCGGCAGTGTAAATTCAAGCAACAGCGGCGACAACAGCACTGCAGCGAATGACAGCAGCTCGGATTCATCGAACAGCGGCTCGAGCAACGCAGCCAGCGGCAAAGAAGTCGTCATCAAGTTCCCAAGCTACAAAACAGGCAATAACGTAGGCGCAATCTTCTACCTTCCTCAGATTGAACGCTTCAACAAGAAATTCGCTGGCAAGTACAAGATTGAAATCGAGGAAATCGTCCAGGACGAATACTCGAAGAAGATCAAGCTTCTCTACCAGCAGAAGAAACTTCCTCCACTCATTGAAGTCGACAAGGAGCTTGCCGACATCATGATCAACAACGGTGATTTCGTTGACCTCAAGCCTTACATCGACAACAGCCCAGAAATCAAAGACGTGCTCATTGATGATTCTGTTAAATATAACACGGACAAGAATGGCAAGATCGTATCGCTTCCGCTCGCTTTCGAGCGTCCGATCGGCATGTACTATAACAAAGAATTGATGCAGAAGGCAGGTCTCAGCGGCTTCTCAGATACATGGGACGGCTTCTTCAGCGACTTGGATAAGTTGAAAGCTGCCGGCGTGACACCGCTTTCCTTGATGACAGGCGAGAACGGCTGGACAACGATGCTGCTTGCTTCCGCAATGATCGCATCCGATCCGGAAGGCCAGCAGATTCTAACGAAGGGCGATATCGTAACGAACTTCAATTCGCCGCTCTGGATCAATACGTTCACGAAGATTCAGAAGCTGCTGCAAGATTACACGACGAAGTCCGCTCTTGGCGCGACGTACTCGATTGCCGCGAATGAATTCTTCAGTGAGAACACGGCTGCAATTGCGAACGGCCCGTGGATGGTCGGCGATTTCAGCAACATTGATAAAGTAGGAGAAGGCTTCGCAGACAAAGTCGGAGCAACCATCTATCCGGGCGGCGTTGCGCTTGGCTCCGCAGACGGCTACTGGTACTCGATCCCGACAGGTACTCCGCAAGAGGAGATCGACGGCTTGATCGAATACTTCAAGTTCATCTATTCGCCGGAAGAATTGAATGCATTCCTCGTCGCAGAAGGCGGCTTCGCACCGAAGATGCCGATGCCAGAGGAATCCAAGGCGAAGCTGAATCCAATCATGAGACAGCTTAACGATGAAGTCGGCGCCAAGATGAAGACGCTGAACCGTTTGGTCTATGACATCGTGCCGCAATCGGTAGCCGACCTGTTTGCTAAGAACCTGCCGCTTCTGGCAACGAACGATATGACGCCGGAGCAGTTCTGTAAAGCGATGACGGATACAGCGGAGAAGTTCAAGAAATAAGAAATAAGAAATAAGAAATAAGAAATAAGAAATAAGAAATAACTGCCGGGTCGCACAGAATAATCTGCAAGAAGCGCATAGCAGCCGCTAATGCGCTTCTTGTCTGGAAAGGAGTTCAGTCATGTACAAATACAATAAACTATGGGTGTACCTGTTTATTGTTCCGACATTGCTCGTATTTCTGACCTTCTACTTTGTCCCGATTATAACGGTGTTTACGACTGGCTTTACAGAGTGGAACGGATTTAATGCGCCGAAGCTTGTCGGGTTCGACAACTACAAGATGATCTTCACGGATGACAACTCGCTTACGGTATCCTTGATCAACCTGTTCAAGTGGTCGATGATTGCTACTTTCATCCACGTACCCTTCGGCGCGCTCGTGGCGTTTATTATCTTCAAGCGTCCGGTCGGCTGGCGGTTTGTGCGCGGCGTGTTTATGATTCCGAACGTCATCGCCGTATCGGCTTGGGCGATTATTTACCGATTTATCTTCAACGATCAGATGGGGCTGTTGAATAACTTCATCCGGAAGCTCGGCTTCTCGAACTTCCATACGAACTGGTTCTTCGATACGCAGTATGCGTTCTCGGCGATCAGCTTAACATGGGTGTTCTATGCGGTCATCGTGACACTGCTTGTCCTGTCCGATCTGATGGCGATTCCGAAGGAATTGCATGAAGCGGCGAAGATCGACGGCGCGACAGAAGGGCAGATCCACTGGCGCATCAACCTTCCGCTCATACGCGGCTCGCTCGGCACTTCCGTCATTCTATCGATCATCGCGCGGATTACGATGTTCGAAGCGATCTTCCTGACGACGAAGGGCGGACCGGGCAACTCGACTTACAATATCTCGGTCATGCTCTATGACGGCATTATCAACTATCAATTCGGTTATGCCAATGCGGTCGCGACGATCATGATCATACTCGGCATCGGCGTTCTTGCCATTACGACGAAAGTGTTCCGAATGAACAAAGGCGTATACAACTGAGGGGTGGTGACTCTGCTGATGAGGGCTGATTATTTAAAACGCGGCATAGCCCAGATTTTCAGTTACTTGGTGCTTCTATTCACGGTTTGCATCTCGCTTGTGCCTCTTCTCTGGATTGTCGTTTCCTCCTTCAAGTCGAACAAAGCGATATTAAACAAGCCGTTCGCACTCCCGGAAGAGATTAACTTCCATGCCTATTATTCGGTGCTCAAGATGAACAATTTCTTAAGCAATACGTTCAACTCGGTGCTGATCTCCTTAACGTCGACGCTAGTAGCGCTGTTGTTCTATGCACTTGCTGCATACTCGTTCGCGAAGTTCGATTTTGTCGGCAAAAGATTACTGTTCGTTCTGTTCTCGGTGACGCTCCTCATCCCCGGACATGCGACCGCGCAGCCGATCTTCTCGTTCATTAACTTGACGGGTCTGTACGATACGAGACTTGCGCTTATTGTCGTCTACATCTCGGCAGGCCTTGCGGTATCGCTATTCATTCTGCGAGCATCGTTTCTATCCATTCCGAGGGAGCTGGACGAAGCTGCCTATATGGAATCGGCGAGCTTCTGGCAAGTGTTCTTCTATATCAATTTGCCGCTCGCGAAGGCGGGGTTGTCGACGGCGGGCATCTTGATGTTCCTTGGCAACTGGAATGAATTCTTCTACGGCTTCATGCTGACATCCTCCGCGGAGAACCGGACGCTTCCGGTGGCGCTGCAGTTCTTCACGGAGCAATTCTCCTATAACTACACGCAGCTGTTCGCGGCATTGACGCTTGTCACACTGCCGAGCATTATTCTGTATATGTTAGCGCAAGAGCAAGTCCAACAAAGTGTAGTCAGCGGCGGCGTAAAAGGCTAATCTAGAGAGAGGAAGATCAATACATACTTTGGCAGGTGAATCGTATGGCGACGATTAAAGATATTGCGAAGATTGCCGGAGTATCGACCACAACAGTGTCCAGAGCGCTGAACGGCTATGACGATGTAAGCAAGGCAACGAAGCAGAAGATCCAGATGATTGCGGGCGAGCTCGATTATTGGCCGAATGCGGCAGCACGAAGCCTCGTGTCGAGCAAGACGAACACGATCGGCGTTATTTTCTCCGAGTTAAAATATACAGGCGGGAAAGACACACTCGCATTTGACATCTTGATAGGCATCAATGAACGGGCGAACGAGCTGAATTACGATATTCTTCTCTTCAGCACGAGTCCGTCCAAACAGCGGATCAAGTCGTATTACAATTTGTGCAAGGAGCGCAACGTCGACGGGGCGATCATCTTCGGGCTTAGAGTGGATGATCCGTATCTGGAGGAAGTCATCCAGAAGTCGAAATTTCCTTGCGTACTCATTGATATTCCGTTCTCGAACGAGCATCTGGGCAACGTCACAACCGATAATATTGAAGGGGTTCGCAAAGCTGTTCAGCATTTAATCGACGGGGGCCATACGAACATTGCCATGATTAATGGATACCCGGCGGCGCATGTGAGCGAGCAACGTTTGAACGGTTTTAAGAAAGCGCTTGCGGACAACGGAATTGCGTACGACGAGTCCAAAATATGGGACGGCGAGTTCTCCGAAGATGGAGGCGAGCAGGTGATGCTGAGGATCCTGGACGAGCATCCGGGGGTTACGGCGGTGTTCTGTTCCAGTGATCTGATGGCGCTTGGCGCAATGCGAGCGCTGGAGAAGCGGGGGAGGAAGGTGCCCGATTCCGTATCCGTTGTCGGCTATGACGACATTATTCTGTCCTCCTATTGCGTGCCGAAGCTGACGACCGTTCATCAGAACAAATTCGAAATGGGCTGGGCGGCGGCGAAGCTGCTTATCGAGATGCTTGAAGGCAAGGAAGTCGATCATAACGTGGTGCTGGACAATGAGTTGATCATTCGGGAGAGCACCAAGAAATTAAGATAAATAGCAGCCAGATCCCGCTCACAGTGGAATGTAAATATAGCCTAAACGTTTAAGTGATATCAACGCTATCAAACCGATATTGGAGGATGAACGAAGATGAGACTTAGCGCGGAAGAATTGGCAAGCGGGCGGTTATCGCCGGAGACGCTGGAGCTGGCTGTGCAGCTGATCAAAGTGAACGGGTATGTGTTGTTTGAGGAAGTGCTGCCAAGAGCGAAGGTAGAGGAGCTGTTTGACAGTTATGTATCCATTCTCGACCCGTACTTCGAGGAGCATCGCGAAGAGATTCTGAATCCGGGCAACGGCTTTAACGACGGCACGAACCATGTGCGGCTCTATCTGCCATTCATCAAGCCGTTCTGCGATGAGGCAGTCATTGCCAATCCCCTCGTTACGGAGATCGTGGATCAAATTCTCGGTAAGGAGTGCCATTTGACGTATTTTGCGACGAATACTTCCATGCCGGGCGGCAAGAATAAGCAGCCGGTTCATGCGGACACTTCCTCGCGTTACGGCGACCGCCATGATGCGAATTTGCCGATTGTGAACCTCGTTGTCAACTATCCGCTCGTCGATGTAACGGAGAATAATGGTCCAATGGAAGTGTGGCCAGGCGGGACGCATCTGCATCCGGACAGCTGGTATGCGCCGAATGCGTTCAGCAAGCCGAAGCTCGCGGAGCATATGCATTATATCAAGATGTTAATGCCGGCAGGCTCCATCCTCATTCGGGATGACAGAGTATGGCACCGCGGCACGCCGAACCATTCGGACAAACATCGCCCGAATATCGCGCTGATCTACTCGGCGAACGGACCTCGCGCAGGCACGATTCAAATTCCTCAGGAGACGTATGAAGAGCTCTCCGTGAAAGCGCAGCAGCTGCTGCGCAAAGAGCTGATCGGCTATCCGGTTGCGAAGCCGAAGCATTAATAGAGTGAAAGCCCCTAATCGTCGGCTGCGACGGTAGGGGCTTTTTTAGTCTTTATCCGTTAATTTTAAATTGCGAATTTTAACACCAAAAAAACACTCATATAACGACGATTTTCAACTGTATATAGTAAAGTTTTGCATACAAGAGGAGGATGGACATCTTTGGAAATAGCAGATGTCAGCTTGACTAGGCTGGCAATCAATCTCTCCATAGTCATAGTGCTTATGTTTGTTGGTGGATTAGTAAGAGGAGGATTAGACTTGAATAATTCAGTGAAGCAATCTTTATTAGACGAACTTCTTGTACGTTTTCCTGGCATCCAAAGGGTAGTATTGTCCGGACGCTATGAGGAACAAGAAAGACTCATCATACCGAGGGGGCTGCTCCAGGGTGTTATTGCGTACATGAAGCTGAAGTACCCTGCGGTAGTTGTAAGTCAAAAATACCATCAATCCGATGAACACTCGGTTGTAGTGGATATCTTCGGATGAGAGCCCTCTAAATTTATCACGATCCGATCCTGCGACGGTGCAAGTTTAGTTGTTAGTTCTAGATTAATGATTTTAACGCAAAACAAATGTGCAAATAAGTTCATTTTAAATAACATATTGTATTCTTTTCTTACGACACCCCTTCCCCCCTCTAAACTTCAATTAGACCTCTAACAAGGTAACCTAATGTGAGCTTAGAGGGTATTTTTATGTCCGAGCATCGAAGGGGACTAGGGAGGTTATTAATGATGGATAAATATATCTCAACGATTGAAATTGTAGACCGTTATGGAAAAGCGAATCAGGAGCTTGAGCTCTTTACCAATAGCGGGGAACGGCCAACAATTGGAGACTTTATCAAAGCTTTTAATAGTGAAAAAGGATTAACAGTTGAGTTAAAGGATTTTAGTAATCTAACTTTTAGACCCATTGATCATACCCATACTTCTATTATCTCTATGAGAGTTATAAGAACATTTAAGGATGAATCGAAGTGGAAACCGGCAAGAGAGCGAAGGCTGAGAGGATTGATCAACGGTGTTGATTTATAACACATTAACTCTTCAAACGAGTACTGAGAAGGTAAGAAAGCCAGAGGATCATGAGATTGCATGGATCCGACTTCGCAATCCGAGCCCGGAGGAAACAAACCATGTTCTTGCTGATTTACTCGAAAGCCATCATCTCTTAGTAGAGGATTGTATTCATTTAAACCAACGTCCCAAAATGGATAAGTACAAGAACAACATTTTTATTTCTTTCTTTACTATCAATAGCAATTATGAACCTCTGGAAATCGCCCTAGTGGTGGGGAAGAACTACGTTGTTTCCATTTTCAAAGATGACATCCCTGTACTAGATGCCTTATATGAAGACTTTATCAACGTCGAAGGCAGAATGACTTATCCTGCTCAAATCCTGTACCATATCATGCACAGCTGTGTAGAAGAGTACGTTCAATTTATCGATCATATGGAGGATAAGGTTGATTCGTGGGAAGAAGCGCTTCACGAGGATCCGTATGCCAAAATCTTCGCAGATATTTTTAAAATGAAACGTGTGACGCACTATCTTCGGAAAACTTTCGTGGAAGAGAGAACTCTCCTTGGCACAATTAGTCATCAGAACTTCCCGTATTCCAGACCGGACGCAGACGTTTATTTTGCTGATATTTTCGATCACATTTCACGAGTCATTGATTCCATCGATATGTTTCGTGACTCCCTGACCGGCTTGTTGGAGATGCAGATCGATATGAAAGCTGATCGCATGAATGAGATCATGAAGACCCTTACGATCATTAGCACACTATTCTTGCCTTTAACCTTTATTGTCGGTGTCTATGGAATGAATTTTAAAGTCATCCCTGAGCTTACTTGGTATTTCGGATATGGTTATGTATGGATTCTGATGATCTTTATCATTGCAGTTATGGTTGTTTATTTCAAAAGGAAAAAATGGATGTAGGGGTCGAGGGGGAAAGATGATGATGAAAAAGATTATTGCTATAGCTATTGCGGGTGCGGTTACCATTACAGGATTCGCGAATGTGACGGACGCAGCGTCCAATATCACGATTTATGTAGACGGTCAGCAGATTCAAACGGAAGCAAAAAGTTTCAACCATTCGACGTATCTGCCGCTACGGGCTGTCGGCAAGGCATTGATGTCTGATGTAGCATACATCAATAAGAAGGTCTATGTGGAGGGTGAGCTTGTTAAAGGCGATGCACGTATTGTAGATGGAACAACTTATGTTCCTGTACGGACCATTGCTGAAATGACTGGTGCAAGCGTCGAATACATAGAGTTGTATAAAATGGTTCAGATCTCCAACAAGCCTGTCATAGAAAAGGCACTCAAAGAAATGTTGGCGCATGCAACCATGAAGGAAGTACAAGTAACTGAATTTGGTGAGTCCGAAACACAATGGCAGTATACATTCGCCAATTCTTCGAAGTTCACTTTTCAGTGGCTTCAACTCAGTCTGCAGGCATTGATGTGAACAAACAACCTGCTTCTTATAAGATTACCGGACTCAGTTACGGATACAATATGGACCGGAATGGACAATTGGTTCCGTTACCCTGTTGACGATTACTGCCCGGTTCGGTAAACATCGCGTAATGGAGTGCGCCCTTGTATAATAGGTGAGGAAGGTTTTGTTTTTGGAAGGAGCGTACTCAACATGACTTATGCTGCAGAGCAGAATGGTGTTTTTCCATCGGTTTGTTCACTCGATTGTCCGGATCAGTGCGGACTGCTTGTTCACAAGGAGAACGGGCGCATCGTCCGAATTGAAGGTGACCCGGATCACCCGGTTACACAAGGGGCAATTTGCAATAAAGTTCGCAATATGACAGAGCGTATATATGATAAAGACCGCTTGCAATATCCGCTGAAGCGGGTAGGACCTAAGGGAAGCAGTCAGTTCGAGCGCATCACTTGGGACGAAGCGATTAGCACGATAACCGAGAAGTGGAAGCAGTTGATTGAATCGGAAGGACCGGAAGCGATTCTTCCATATAGCTTCTACGGCAACATGGGCCGAATCGGCACAGAAGGCATGGGCCGGCGCATGTTTAACCGTATGGGCGCAAGCAAGCTGATCTATTCCATCTGTGAATCAGCAGGTACGGAAGGTTACGGTTACACGATGGGCGGCAGCTTCGGGACGGACCCGGAGGAGACGGTACATGCGAAGCTTCACATCATGTGGGGCATTAACGCCGTCAGCACCAATATGCATCAAGTGACAATCTCCGAGAAGGCGCGCAAGCAAGGGGCGAAGGTCGTCGTCATCGACGTGCATCGCAACCGGACCGCAAGATGGGCGGATTGGTTTATTCCGATACTGCCTGGCACGGATGCAGCGCTGGCGCTTGGCGTTATGCATATTTTGTTCGCGGAAGGCTACACGGACGAGGCATTCATGGCAGCGTTCACGACCGGCCATGAGCAGCTGCGAGAGCATGTGAAATCGTACACGCCGGAGCTTGTATCGTCGATTACAGGCGTGCCTGCAGACGATATCTATAAGCTTGCGCGTATGTACGGTGAAGCGGAATCTGCGTTCATCCGCATCGGCAACGGTCCGCAGCATCATGACAATGGCGGCATGACGACGCGCGCGATTGCTTGCTTGCCGGCACTCACCGGCCAGTGGTTGAAGCGCGGAGGCGGCGCCATTAAAGGCAACGGCGGCTATCTCACGATTAATAAGCCGGCATTGGAACGCCCTAATCTTCGTGAGCAGAGCGGAGCGCAAGAGATTAATATGAATCTGCTTGGTATCGCGCTGACGGAGCCAGAGGGGCAGAAGCTTTCCTCACTCTATGTCTATAACGCGAATCCGGCTGTCGTAGCGCCGAATGCAACTAGAGTAAGAGAGGGACTCGCACGCGAAGATCTGTTTACCGTTGTGCATGACCTGTTCCTGACGGAAACGGCGACATACGCGGACATTGTGCTGCCGGCGACGTCTGCTTTTGAGAATATGGATCTGTACCTGTCTTATTGGCATCATTATGTTCACTTGCAGCAGCCAGTCGCTGCGGCGTACGGCGAGAGCAAGTCGAACAACGATGTATTCCGACTGCTTGCTGCAGGGATGGGCTACAAGGAAGAAGCGCTTCGCGACTCGGATGAAGCGATGATCGAGCAAGCGCTGAACAATCCGAACAATCGCAATATCGCGGCGATTACGCTTGAAGGGCTGAAGGAGCACGGCTCGATCAAAGCAGACGTGAAGCCGTTGTTCCCAGGCAAGCTGCGTACGCCGAGCGGCAAGATTGAGCTGTACTCGGCTCAGATGGAACGCAAAGGCTACCCGCCGATGCCGACTTATACGCCGCTTGTCGATGACGGTCCGTACCCGTTTCTGTTCATTCCGACCGCGAACCATAATTTCCTCAACTCGACGTTCTCGAACAATGAGAAGCATGTGAAGCTGGAGAAGACGCCGAAGCTGCACATGAATCGTGATGACGCAGTCCACCTGAGCATTGAAGATGGCGATGCGATCAAAGTATGGAACGATCGTGGAGACTGCGAGCTGACAGCGGCAGTTGGCGATGATGTGTTATCGGGCGTCGTCGTTATGCAGGGACTATGGGCGGACGGCAAGGATGGCAAGGCGCTCGTCAATGCGCTGACGCCGGACCGTGTCGCAGATATGGGGAAAGGCGCGACGTTCTTCTCGGGACGCGTGCAAGTAGCGAAAATTTAATCATTTGCCGGAGAAAAGGCGGGTGCGTGAGCATGCGATTATCCATCGAGCAAATCATCAGCTATCAGACAGAAGGTTATCTTATCGTACCGGATGTATTCACGAACGAGGATCTTCAGCCAGTCATCGATGAATTGTCAGCGGAAATAGATACGCGTGCGCATGCGCTCCATGCAGAAGGGAAGCTGCCCGACCTCTACGAGGATGAACCGTTCGAGCGGCGGTATATGCTGCTGCATGCCCAGTGCAGGGAGATTGGCAGAGGCTTTGACATTAACGGTTATCTCGGCGAAGCGATGTTCCGCTTCCTTGCGAATACGAATCTGCTCGATGTCGTCGAATGCCTCCTCGGCACCGAGCTGAGCTGCAACCCGATCCAGCATATTCGGGCAAAGCTGCCGCCTAAGCGTGCGGACTCGGAGGAACCGGATTATTTTCAAAATGTCCCTTGGCATCAGGACTGCGCCGTCACTTCGCCTGACTCGGAAGCGTCGGAGATCATTACATTCTGGCTGCCGCTTGTCGATGCGACTGCGGAGACTGGCTGTATGGAAGTGATGCCGCATGTGTTCAAGCAGGGATATATCAATCATCGCTCCGAAGGCGGCACGATGATTGTGCCTGAGAAGCTGCCGCAGGTGACGCCTGTTCTTGCCGAATGCCCGAAGGGCAGCCTCGTCATTATGAACAAGTATACGCCGCACCGCGGCATATCGAACCGATCGGACATCGTAAGATGGTCGGTCGATCTCCGTTATCATAAGACAGGCGCGGCATCGGGACGCGATATTCATCCTTCATTCATCGTGCGTAGCCGTTTGCAGCCGGAGAGTGTTCTCACGGATTGCGAGACATGGCGCCGGATGTGGCGGGAAGTGAAAGAGGCGAAAGGCAAGAGCCTGCACCGGGTATAGGAATTGAATTGGAATGTTTGAAGAAGCCAAGTGCCGCGTTTAACGCGGCGTTTGGCTTCTTGTATTAGTGGAGCTGAATGCAGGCAGGGCATAATTTCAGCGAAATGAGTAGATTTATCCATTACTGGGGGAGCACGAAGTGGTATGTCGGAGTATGCGCCTTCGCTAACGGAACGTAGTAACCTTATTGAGCGGAATCTAGCCTCTCTTAGAATGTAACGGACTCTAGCGACTCTATTGACCGATTCCACGCCAAAAAGTGGCATATGACCTCGGAATAACGTCGCTGAGAACCGTTAGGTCTGCACAATCGAGCGAATTGGGCCGAATAGCGACTCTGGAGTCCATTACAGCCGGCGGAGTATGCCGACGATAATACCAATCATCGGATATTCCCTCGCAGCAAACAGGCGAGTGGTCGATAGGATGTTCCCTCGAGGCCAATAGGCGCCGAATCGATAGGATGTTCCCGCGCTTCTCCAGAAGCTAACAGGCGTCCACGCTGAGCGGCCGCTTATTTGGCCGTGCCTGTCCCAGCCCGTTTCGCTTTGCGATAAGCGAGCGGCACCATCCCTTTGCGTTCGCGGAAGATCCGCGCAAACGTCTTATACGAGCCGAACCCGACCTCGAGCGCGACATCGACGACGCTGTTGTCGGTGGAGACGAGCAGGCTGCTCGCATGCCGAAGGCGCAAATCGTGAACGAAATGGACGAACGTCTGGCCCGTCGTTTCTTTGATCACTTCGCTAATTCGCGAGACGCTCATGCCGAAGCGCTGCGACAGGTCCGATAAGGTGAGATTATCCTGATAGCTGCGGTGAATATAGCGGATGATCGGCCAGACGGAAGCGCCTCTTTTTGCAGGCAAAGTCGCTCCGGTTTCATTCAGCTCCGGTGTCGCGTGCTTGCGCCGCTCGCGGTCGAAGCGCACGAGAAGTTCCTTCAATCGAGCGGCGAGCATCGTTAATCGCCACGGTTCGCTGCCCTGGTATTCTTGCAGCATTTCTCGAATAAGACCATCGATATGTTTCTGCGCAGCGCCGCCGAATTGCGTGAACGCCGCATCCAGATGGCTAGGCTCGATTAGCTCGGCAAGGCTGTCACCGGCTCCATGCTCCATGAGCAAATCCATGCTGAACATGCAGTTGTACAGCACAAGCTTGCTGCCGGGTTCGGTGAACAGCTCATGCACCTGGTATGGCTGCACGAATGTGAATGTGCCTGGTCGCATCACATGCTTCACATTATTGATGCTTTCCCAGCCCTCGCCCTCGATGACATACGAGAATTCGAGAAAATCGTGACGATGCGCCCGAAAGCCGCGTTCAAGCTTATGAATGCCAATATGCAGAGGAAAAGCGGAATCCATGTTTGGATACGTTTTCAAATAATCTGGAAAATAGGTCATGTTCGTTCATGGCCTCCGAAGATATGAGACGTTTATCGAAATATGAGTGGGGCATTTTTCTATCTACTACTTTATCATAGATTTGTATGCAGTAGTGGCAAGCGAAGTGGATAGCGGAATTCAGCTCGGGTGCCAGCCACCCGGCTATATTATTAGTTACTGGAGGCGACGAAAGAGATGTTAAGAGGACTAAGTCGTGCAGGGCTAGGGAATATCGGTAGCGACGAGCAGATGATCGCGCTTGCGCAGCAATACGGATTTCAAACGGTTGATATCGATGCGCGCGGTTTAATTGAGCGCAATGGCGTGGAAGGCGCGCGTGAGCTGCTGAACAAGAATGGCGTAAGCGTTGGCGCAATTGGCCTGTCTGTAGAATGGCGCAATACGGAAGAGAAGTTCCGCGAAGGGCTCGCGAAGCTCGCTGACGATGCGGCAGCAGCTGCAGCGCTCGGCTGCACGATCTGCTGCACCTATGTACTGCCTGCGACGGATTATAAAGCGGCGCATTTTGCTGTCATTGCGACCCGCAGATTGCGTACTTGCGCGCAAATTCTCGGCGCATATGGCATCCGCCTTGGCCTCGAATTCGTTGGACCGCATCACCTGCGCACGTTGTGGGCGAATCCGTTCCTCTGGTCCATGGACGAGACGCTGGATTGGATCGCTGCGATTGGCGAGCCAAACGTTGGATTACTGTTCGATTCGTACCACTGGTACACGAACGGTCATACACTCGCAGACATTGACGCGCTGAAGCCGGAGCAAGTCGTACATGTCCACATTAATGACGCGCCGGATGTGCCTTTCGAAGCGGCGCTTGATAATGGAAGAATCTATCCGGGCGAAGGTGTAATTGATCTTGCAGGCTTCTTGGCTGCACTCAACCGAATCGGCTACAAAGGCTCGGTGACGCAAGAGATTCTATCGTCTGAACCGCCAGTCGGTACACCGGAAGAGCTGCTTGCGCGCTCCAAAGCCGGTTATGATAAAGTATACACAGCTGCAGGGCTGGCATAGGAAGAGACAATCCCGTAGGGCCGAATTAGAATCAATCGGTTCTGCGGGATTTTTTTGCGAGATTTTATTAGACGAATATTCATTGTGCCAATTGCGGATCATTTTTTTGGTCAAGATATGTTACTATAATTCTATGATAACATTTCTCAATTGGAGGACGATTATGAATATTCAAGAAGCGATTCGCACAAGAAGAAGTATTGGCAAAGTAACGCAGGAGCCGATTGCAAAAGAAACCATCGAGCAAATTATCGAGTCAGCGGTATGGGCGCCGAACCACCGGCTGACCGAGCCATGGCGTTTCTTCGTACTAAGCGGCGACGGACGCATCAAGCTCGGAGACGCGCTCGCTCGTATTGCACTTGCAGGCGTGGAAGATCCAGGTGCCCCTGAGCACGCGGAGAAAGCGGAAGGCGCGCGGAAGAAAGCGCTCCGTTCGCCGGTCGTCATCGCGGTAGCTGCAGTTCCATCGGACCGCCACGATATTATTGAGATTGAAGAATTCGGCGCGGTTCACGCGGCTATTCAAAACATGCTGCTCACAACGCACGCACTCGGCCTCGGCGCTGTATGGCGTACAGGCGAACCTTGCTATCATCCGTACATGAACGAGGCATTCGGCCTTCGTCCGCAAGACAAGATGCTAGGCTTCATCTACCTTGGCGTGCCGGATATGACACCGACGCAAGGCAAGCGGTCTGATGCAGCTAGCAAAACGACTTGGATCGACGCTTAGTAGAGTTGAGTTGAGCAACTTGCAGCAAGCGTGAAAAAAAAGAGGCAAGCAATCAGCACAACTTGTGCCGGATGCTTGCCTCTTCATTATTATTTCACTTCAATTGCAACTTCCTGTGGACGGTAGACTGCGAGCAGCTCGCCATTCGCGTCAGCAGCGAACATTACTGTGCGCTCCTGCGGAAGCGTGAACGCGTATTGTTTGCCCGTCTTCGGATCACGGACTTCAATTGCAGTGTCGCAGCCGAATTCGGAGACGAAGATATACAGCGCGCCGGATTCAAAAGCAAGCTTGCGACCGTATACGCCAGGCAGCTCGCCTCCGAGCAGCCAATCCAGCTCGGATTCAACACCAGCTTGCTGCAGCGCATGTTCATAAACGGCTTGCAGCGGCGTGAGTCGCTCGTTCAGCTCGAGCGGCAGAGGGCTCCAGAGCAAGCGCCCAGCGCCAAGCGCGACTTCAGTCAGTTTCGCAGCGCCGTTACCCGAAGCGGCAAGAATGCCTTTGTTGCTGTCGGCGATGCGTGGGCCGCCGAACGATACTGGAAGCAGCTTGCCGTCCAGCTCAAGCAGCTCTTCGCGAAGCAGGTTGCTCACGCTATGCTCGCCAAGTTCTGCTATACGTCCGCTAACTGGACGCCAGTACTCGTCGAGACCCAGCGGTCCGGTGAACAGGAGCGTTCCGCCATGTGTCTTCACATGCGAAGTGAGCTGCTCCAGAGCTTCGCTGCTGAAGTTATGCGCGCTTGGCACGATGATAAGCTTCGGCTTCGTCTCAGCCAGTGCCTCAAGCTGATACTCGCCAAGGCCGAAGGCATGGACGTTCATGGTGTACGAGAGTGTCCGAATCGCGCGAGTCGTTGCCGCATAAGCGAGCTTGCGGTTCGAGAAGTCGTTGGAGTAAGGGAAGATAACTGCGACATCTTCCAGCTTGCGTCCTACGAACAGGTCGCGGATTTGGCCCATGAAGGAGCCAAAATCATACGATACGTTCGCTTCCGGCTTCTCTGTGCCGTCTGCGCGAAGCGCGCCGATATGCGATTCATTGATATTATTCATATAGAAGTTGATGTTCCAGATCCATTGCACTGCACCAGCGCCGCCAGTCGAGAACGCATAAGCGTACTTGCGCTCGAGAATGTTGCGCAGCTCTTCCTCGCTGCGTTTGGAGCGGCCGTCCGGCGTTTCAACGTGCATAATGCCTGTTTCCTGGATCAGGTTCGGCTTATCCGGCGCTTTGGCGAAGACGCCGTCCCATACAAGATCGTCCATCAGCCACCACGAGTGAACCGTTGTATAGTCGACCTCTTCGGCATAGAAGAACGGCGATGGACGTTGTGCGCCAAGTCCTTCGTCTTGTCCGACCGTAACAAGCTGCTTCGGCTGGATGGAGCGAATGGTCGCAACGAGCTGCGAAGCCCATAGGTTATGCATGTCCATCGTGAACAGGGTGTAATCGAGCCAAGGAGCACCGCGCTTCACCGAAATCTGCGTCGTTCCGAAGCTGATCTCGTCCGCTTCCGGAAGCTTCACCGCTTCGAAGGAAGGCAGCTCGTCAGGCGTCATATTCCAGCGCTCTTGCAGCTCGCGGATCGAGCCATGACGCTGCTGCAGCCATTTCACATAGTGCGCTTTCTCGAACTTGTCCTGCGCAGAGCGCGGACCGCTGAAGATGCGCTTCGGATCGAACATCGACGGCTCGTTGATCAAGTCCCAATGCACATGCTTCGACTCGGCATGTCTCGATACGATTGCGGCGATGAAACGCTTCTGCGCTTCTACGCTGCGCGGGTCCAGGTACGGATTGACGCCTTCCCAAGCTTCCGGCGTGAAGGCGAAGAAGTTGAATGTCACTTCAAGATCATGGCGTTTCGCCGTAAGGAAGAATGCATCAATAGCGCGAAGAACTTCCTCGTACGGATGTCCATCGACGTACATGACATAACGAAACGCGGTCCAGATCCCGGTCCGAATCGAATTAATGCCGGCGCGCTTCATCTGTGCCATATCGCGATCCCATACGGCCGCATTCGGCAGGAACAGGTATTTACGCGCAACGTCGCTCGTCATATATGTCATGCCGACAATCGGAAGCGGACGGCCATTCTTCCAGAAGTAATCGCGGTCGCAAGTAATCATTTCGCCCGAAGTGAGCAGCTCTTGATCCATGCCCCAGAAGCCTTGACGGAGCAGGCGGTGCTCGCCAGATGCGGCAGTTGCCACACATTCAACGACATAGAAGCCAGCATCTACCGGCTGCGGCGCAACAAGGCGATGAAGCGTCAACTCGCGGCTGATGTTCAGCTCAACATCGGAACGCCATACTTCAGTGAATTCGGCATCATTATAAATAAAGTTCGGAGCAGGCTCGCTAACGGTGCTGCTATTCGACTTAAGCACGCGCAGGTTGAACGTCCAAGCGCTTTTCTCGGCATCGCGAGACGTAAGCAGCTGCTGACCTTGGAGCATAAATACAGGGCGCTCGCCAAGCTCATAAGAGCCGTAGTTCGGCTTGAGCCAGAGCTCAGTGACGCCTTGTGCCGTGAATGTTGCCCATTTCGCGAGCGCCTCTGCGCCGGCTCCGGACCAGAATGCGCTGCGCAACGGCTGGTTAATCAGCATCCAACGTCCGCCGCTGAACTGGCCTTTCGTATGTTCGAGAAGCACTGCAGGCGCAGACAGCTCGCGCGCAAGTCCGTCACCGCTAATGCCGCGCAGGAGCGGATAGATATGAGCGTCGATCGGACCTGACGTTCCGCCTTCGCCCGGACAGTCGTCGGCATGCGTGATATGCAGCGCGAGCCCGAACGTCGGTTCAACTGTGAACAGCGATTCATAACCGGCGAAGAGAGGAAGGTCGCGGAAATGCTGCAAGCTGCTTATGCCTTCGCTTTGCACAACAAGCGCTTCATTAATATGCAGCTGCTGATGGTAAGCCGTTTGGTTCGGCTCCGCAATCCACTCGCCGCCATCTTTGTATACCGGCGTTTTGAATGGAGCGCCGCCTGCCGCAATTAAGCCTTTGCCTGCGTTCACATGCGCCATCACTGCTGGCCATGCTTCTTTCGGGAAGTAAGAGCCGTGCAAATGCACATAAACTGCGGCATCCTGCAGCTGCGAAGCCAATTCGTCCGCGCCGACAATGCGGAAGGTTTCACTTAAACGTGCGAGTGCACTAGCATCCGGACGTTCGCCGGAATAAGGGAAGTTCTCATCATAAAACAGAATCCAATTGCTCATTTGATTTGCCACTGCCTCTCGTCGTGAATAATATTTTCATTTTGTTAGGTTTGTTAGGTGCAAGAACGCTTTATTCGAGGCACACTTTAGAGATAAAATAGGAGAAAGTCAAGTTTTTAAGCAGCATGAGGCAGAAAGGAGAGCTAGGCTTTCTATGGCTCGCAAAATATCGATGCAGCAGATCGCCGAGCGACTCGGCGTATCCAAATATACGGTTTCGCAAGCACTTGCAGGCAAGCCGGGCGTTAGCGATGCGACGCGAAGAGAAGTGCTGTCGCTCGCCGCTGCGCTAGGCTACACCGTTCGGACAAGTCCGGGCAAGGCTCAGGCTGATAGTGACAACGGGTCTAGGCCTGGGGCCGAAGACGATACGGATGCTGAAAACGCTTCTCTTGCGAATCAGAATACATTTACGGAAGCTCCGCTTCCCGTCATCTACATCGGCCTCGACATCCGCCATGAGCAGGAGCCGTTCTTCTGGCTTCGCGTGAAGGAAGGGCTGGAGGCAGGCTGCCGATTGCAAGGCTTTCGTCCGGAGTTCTTCACCTTCGGGCCAGACGAGCTGAGCACTTGGACAGTACCAGGAGATCGTCATCTGCCATCCAATACTGCAGGTTTTATCATTGCCGGCAAATGTCCGCTTGGCACCTTGCTCACCTTGAATCGGTTCGGTCTGCCGATTGTTCTCGTTGACCACGAAGAGCCGATGATTGGCGCGGATGCGGTGCTCCATGCGAACACGGAAGCGGGGCGGATGGCCTGCCATCATCTGTTGTCGCAAGGCAGCCGCTCGCTTGTGTTTATTGGACGCGACAGCTTCGCCGTCAGCTTCAAGGAACGTTGGTGGGGCTGCCGGCTCGCAATGGATGAAGCGAGGGCAGCCAGACGCAGCGACGGCTTCCAATTGAAGAAATGGACGGTCCCTTATGGAGGCGACGGTGTTCCGATGTCAAGGGGCTGGGAGTCCACAATAGAACGTCGGCTCGACGCGGCAATTTCCCAGCAGGAGCTTCCGGATGGATTTATTTGCGCCAATGATGACATTGCCCTTCCCTTATTGCAGCTGCTGCGGCAGCGCGGGCTGCTCGAACAGGTTCGCGTCGTTGGCATAGATAATACTGCGAGGAGCTTGTCTGCGGTTGTGCCGCTCACAACGGTTGATCTAGCGAAGGAATGGCTCGGCATTAGAGCGGTTGAAGCATTCGCCCGGAAGCATAAGCAGCCGTCAAGCTTGCCAGAGAAGATCATTCTCCGGGCGCAGCTGGTCGTCCGGGAATCCGGCTAGGGCTCAAGGCGAAGACCCAGCAAATTCCCAAGGGACAATCTCAATTCCGCACAAGCCTGCATAGGATAGCGCAAGAGCCTATCTATGGCTGAGAGGAGCTTCTCCCTATGTTGAATTTGCATTCGGCCCGCGGAATGTTTATGCTGCTGGCGCTTGTTCTTTTCATCCTCCTTGTCGTTCTGCTAGTTGTCGCGTTGCTGCCATAAGCCCTGCCATCCTCCGGGATGGCTATTTTTCTTAAGGAATGTTTATCGTTACAAGCGGGCTTCACCTGACATCTAACGGTTGTGACAGTGGCTATTTTGCTTAATACGCGCTTTTTTATCATGTAACAGTTGCCATCAAGCTTATTTGGCAATTTACCTAGCATATCGACCTTTTTGCACCAAATAAGATCTGTGGCAACCATTAGAAGATGCAATACAGCCATTTTCGCGGAATAGCCGCTCGGACAACCCTTAGAATTTCAACCGGGATCAATTTATTCTCACGAGTCGATAAGTCCGATAACGCTGAGACCCACTGGCTACCTCTAGCAGTTTTTTCTCTAGCAGGCTGCGAAGAATAACCCGTACGCGATTGTCAGATAGCTGTAAGTGATTAGATAACTCGGCAGGCGTAAAGGGACGCAGCATTCTGTGAGCATATCGTAAAATTTCGGCTTCAGCCCATCCCAGCTCGGTGTGGACAGCGCTGGCTCGAAACTTTCCAACGAAGGAGAGGACAAGCTGCTTGCACATTCCAGCGTCATCACGGATGGACAAGTATGCGATAGGGAGAAATATCCAGTCATCAAGGGCGAGCAGGGACTGTTTCATGCATAAATCTTTGAAACGGCTTGCTTCGATGTCCCGGGCATGGCTGCGGTAATCTTGAATTTCAATACAACCTTTTACATTGCCTGGCATGTAAGCAAAGTCTAGATAACGATAACCGTTATTGAAGTCCCTGACCTCATATTCCGGGTATAAGTGCTCCAGACTTCCTAGAGCAGGAAACCAGATCCACCGCAAGAAATCGATTGATCCGCGACTTAAACCCCTTTTAAGCATTTCTCGTCTTCTCGGATTTTTCTCCTCGGCCATCTGCCCCTCCAGCCAGCTTCGATAGACTTCGTCAAATCTATTCATTCTCCGAGCACGCCCCATCCTTCGAAAGATAATAAAAAAGCCGCCCCAGTACGTCATTGTCTGATCGACAAGACATATCGAAGCGGCATGTTCTTCACACCGAATATTGCACAAAATATACCATGAATCACAAGGAGATTCAATTCTTTTCAGCTGCCAAAGGTTTATTTGTCATGGCTGGCTGTGCTTCCCCAGCACTGGCATAATTGTGTCTCAATTGACGCATACTCCATGAAGACGATTCAAGAGGAGGCGTGCATCATCGCAACGAAGAGCGCTGGCGGCAACAAATATAAGAAGATGACGATGTCACCTAAAGAGTATCAAAATTTCGCGAAATCACGTGAGCCCGGCCGCTCGGTATTAGCCAATTGCGCGAAAGCGTTCCTCGTTGGCGGGTTTCTTTGCGTGCTCGGACAAGCCATACAGGAAGTGTTTATGTACGGGCTTAACATGTCCCGTCAGGAAGCGAGCAACCCTACCGTAGCCGTGCTTATTCTGCTCTCTGTCATTCTGACCTGCTTCGGCGTCTACGATAAAATCGCCCAGTGGGCCGGGGCAGGGACGGCAGTGCCTGTAACGGGCTTTGCCAATTCGATGTGTTCCGCAGCGCTTGAACATCGCGCGGAAGGGCTCGTGCTTGGCGTTGGAGCGAACATGTTCAAGCTGGCGGGTTCGGTTATCGTGTTCGGAGTCGTAGCGGCGTTCTTGATCGCTCTTGTTTATCTCGTGCTTGGCATCGAGGGAGGGCACTGATATGCTGCGCGGCAAACAAACATGGTGGTTCGATCAGCGTCCGGTCATTATAGGCGCAGCTACGGTTGTTGGCCCGGATGAAGGAGAAGGGCCACTGGCAGCGGACTTTGACCTTGTTCATCCGGAGCTTGATATGCAGCAGAAGAGCTGGGAGAAAGCCGAGCGGCTCCTCCTGGAGCAAGCGTCGGATATGGCGCTGCAATATGCCAAAGTGAACAAGCAGCAGCTGCAATTCTATGTTGGTGGAGATCTGATGAATCAGATCATCAGCAACAGCTTCGCCGCCCGTACGATCGGAGCACCTTATCTCGGTGTGTTCGGCGCGTGTTCGACGTCGATGGAATCGCTTGCCATTGCATCGCTAATCGTCAACTCCAAGTCGGGCGATTATGTGCTGGCCGGCACTTGCAGCCATAACTGCACGGCGGAGAAGCAATTCCGCTATCCGACGGAGTATGGCTCGCAGAAGCCGCCGACAGCGCAGTATACGGTCACCGGCGCCGGTGCGGTCGTCGTTGCCCAAGATGGCGACGGACCGATCGTTGAATGTGCGACGATCGGCAAGATCGTCGATCTCGGCATCACCGACCCCTTCAATATGGGCGCTGCGATGGCGCCGGCGGCGGTCGATACGCTGACGATGCATTTTAACGATACGGGCAGGACGCCGGGCGATTACGATCTCATCGTTACAGGCGATCTCGCAACTGTAGGGCATGCGATTGCCAAAGATCTGCTTCACCGCGACGGCGTTCCTATGGAGGAAACCGTGTTCAACGATTGCGGATTGATGATCTATGACGTGGCGAAGCAGAAGGTGCAAGCAGGCGGGAGCGGCTGCGGCTGCTCGGCTGTCGTCACCTACGGACATCTGCTCAAGCGGCTGCAACAAGGCGAATTGAAACGGATTCTCGTCTGCGCGACAGGAGCGCTGCTCTCCCCGCTGTCATTCCAGCAAGGCGAGTCGATTCCTTGCATCGCGCATGCCGTCGCATTGGAGAGCCCGTTGCATGGATAAGCGAAGGAAAGGAGCATTCGAGCGATGATTTATTTGTGGGCTTTTATCGTCGGCGGCGGAATATGCGTCATCGGACAGCTGATGTTCGACGTGTTCAAGCTAACCCCGGCGCACACGATGGCAACGCTTGTCGTAGCTGGGGCCGTGCTCGACGGAGTCGGCGTCTACGACCCGTTGATCAAGTTCGCCGGAGCAGGGGCGACCGTGCCGATTACGAGCTTTGGCAACGCGCTTTTTCACGGGGCGCTGACGGAGCTGCAGGAGGACGGTTGGATCGGGATCATTACAGGGATATTCAGCATTACGAGCGCGGGTATATCCGCAGCCATTATATTCTCCTTCTTGGCGGCGCTTGCCGTCCGTCCGAAGGGCTAACAAGAAGACACTGGAGCAATCAGCAAGCGCGTTACCGCTGCTGCCCCGGTGTCTTTTTCGTTGCTGCCATAATGAGCTCCGCCGTTTGCTGAAGCTTGGGCAAGTACTGAAGTGCTGCCTCTGCGCGGCGCAGGCGCTCGGAGTCGGTAAGAGCGCCAAGATCAGCGAGCAGCGCTTCGAAGCCAGGCAAACACCGCTGCTGCACTTCAGGAGGTGCATCGGCGCTTAGTATCGCATGGCAGCGGGCGAAGGTAGCAGCAATCCAGAACACGGCTTCGCGGTGCAGGCCGGACCGAATGAGCTCAAGCGAGCCGTCAATGGCGATATGGCGGGAGGCCGGCGTAATGTCGCTGCTGAAGAAGAAGGAAGTCTTCGCCGCGGCTGCAGCGATGTCGAAGGTATCGGCAAGCGCTGAGACATGCACCTTGACGCGCTCCGCTGTCATCTGTTCACATCCAAGCAGGGCGAGCAGCTCCTCATGAATATCCAAGCCATCATGCGCCTTTAATACCTCACGGACGGCGGCATAGCGGGAGCGCACCGTCGGATTGCGAAGCGCAGCCACGAGCAGCAGATGCGTCATCACTCCTGTCGGAAATAACCAAGCATTCACGCGGGTGTCTAGCTGCGCGGAAGACGGAAGATTTTGCTGCAGCCCATTCCTAATCTTGCTCAGGACATCCTCGCACCGCCGTCGCACCCAGAACTCATCTGCAAATCTGGAGGACACTTGCGCTTGCAGCTCACGCAGTCTTCCGCTAGGATCAGCGATAATGGTGTTCACTCGGAAACTGCCTGCCAGATGGTAGTTGGTCAGTACCTCTTCATAGGAGGATAGCTGGCGCGAGGAGAGGTAGGTTACTTCGAGGAGAGCGCCCCCATAGATGAATTTGCCAAGCTTGAGAGGAGGCTCCGCCTCTTCCGTCACAACGATGATATCAATGTCAGAGGCCGCGGGCAGCAAGGCTTCATCTTGCATTTCGACCGTCGATCCGCTGAAATAAGCGCCTGTAAATCCCGGTGCTGCGCTGGCATGATGATTCACCCACTCGGTGGCGATTTGTCGTGCAGTTCCAACTTTCATGCTTCATTCTCCTTTACGGAATATTCCGCTTGTCCTTATACTAAGGCGAGTACACTCGTATGATGGGAGCATGATGACAATATGGATCAAGTTAAAATTATGACGCTTAACACTTGGCTCGGCGGAGAAGCGGTTCAAGACGGCGTTCTCAAGATCGCGCGGGCTGTAGCGAACTCGGGAGCAGATATCGTCGGCTTTCAGGAAACACCTGATCCGGCTGAGGCAGTCGCGAAGCAGTTGGGCTGGCACTTCCGTCAAAATAATGAAGGCCGTGGCAATTGCAGCATCATTAGCAAATATCCGATTGTAGACTCTTTCTATCTGGAAGAAGTAAGCGCTGTCGCAGCGCACATCGAGCTTCCATCCGGGCAGCGCATCATCGCGGTAAGCACGCACCTCTACTATGATCCGTATGGTCCGTACTGGGCGCTCTTCGATGGCAGGACGGCAGAAGATATTGTCGCGATGGAGACGGACGTTCGCGGCAAAGAGATTGCAGCTATGCTGAAGGCGCTTGAGCCGCTTGTGGCATCGGACGCGCCATTATTCCTTATGGGCGATTTCAATGCGCCTTCTCATCTGGATTGGACGGAAGCTGCGCGTGCGGCGCATAACGATTATATCATCGAATGGCCGGTCAGCCGTATGGTGGAGGAAGCGGGATTCGAAGATTCGTACCGCGTCATCCATCCTGATCCGATCTCGATGCCGGGCATCACCTGGTCAACCGTGCATACGCCTGAACATCCTTGGGGCGACAATCCGTTCGAGCCGCAAGATCGCATTGACTTTCTCTATTACCACGGCAGCGGGGTAGCTGTAACAGCTTCCGAAGTTGTTGTACACGGAGAACCGCAAGGCTTCGGCAGCCATGAACTGAATGAGTGGCCGTCAGACCACGCCGCTGTCATGTCTACCTTCCAGATCAAGCCTTTGTAAGTGCCAATTGGAGCGTCCCTGTGGGATTCTCCAATTTTTTTTGGCAGTTTTTGCGGCTATACGCGCAGTTGTATATTCTGTAAAATAATAGAATATGGATCAAAATTCTACCACTATCATCCGGGAGGGATTGTCATGGACAATCGAACAGCCAATTATCGCTTATCTACCGAAATTCGCCGCAACCTCGTCAGCTGCATCCTGGGTAAAGAAGCCGAAATCGAATTGCTGTTAACCGCATTGTTTGCAGGCGGCCATGTTCTGATCGAGGATGTTCCGGGCACTGGCAAGACGCAGCTTGTGAAAGCGCTTGCTCGTACGATTGGCGGCCAATTCCGCCGTATTCAATGTAATCCCGATTTACTCCCAACCGATATTACTGGCGTAGCCATCTATCATCCGAAGAATGAATCTTTTATGTTCCGGCCTGGTCCGGTCATGGCGAATTTGCTTCTTGTGGATGAGATTAACCGCGCCACGACGAAGACTCAGTCCGCCCTGCTAGAAGCGATGGAAGAGCGCCATGTCACAGTGGATGGCGATTCCTATGAGCTGCCGATTCCATTTACATTAATTGCGACGCAGAACCCGATTGAATTCGATGGTACGTATACGCTGCCCGAGGCGCAGCTCGACCGGTTTATGATGAAGATTTCACTCGGTTATCCGGATGCGGCGACGGAGCGCCAAATGATTATTTCTCCGAACGCGTCGTCGCCGGCCGATAAGCTGGAAGCAGTTATCTCCGTCGAAGAGGTTGCCTTAATGATGGATGCTGTCAAGCGGGTTCACCTAGACGAAGCGGTTGCTGACTATATCATCCGCATTATCCGCGGCACACGTGCGCATAGCGGCGTGCAGCTCGGAGCAAGTCCGCGCGCAGCGATATCGCTGACGGCAGCGGCGAAGGCGAATGCTTTCTTGCAGGAGCGCGATTATGTCATTCCGGACGATGTGAAGCAGCTAGCAAGCAGTGTCCTGGCTCACCGGATTATTCTGCATACCGAGTCTCGAATGAATGGTTTGTCCACGGAGGATGTTGTCCGTGCTGTCGTCCGCGATACGCAAGTGCCAGTCCGTATGGAGCGTTAAATGCTATGCTTACGGCTAAAGCGACGTTGCTAAGATGGCGGCTAATCGGCCTTGTCTATATTTCCTCACTCTTGTTCCTGCTCTTTCAAGGCGGGAAAACGTCATTCATGCTGTTCTGTATCTTCAATGTGCTGCTCATTTATTTGGTGTTCGGCAGATGGAGCGGCATCGGCGGGGTAACCGGAGTCCGCAAGCTCAGCAGCGGGACATCTACGATTGCCGAGCAATCCCTGTCAGCCGGTTCGCGCCTCGAAGTTCAAATATCCGTCCAAATTCCGGGCGTTTGGCCGATTCCTTACGTGCTCGTTCACGATCGTCTCACCGCGCTGGGCGGTAAGACTGTACCGTTCGAAGCGTCCTTCGTGCCGAGTTACCGCAGAGCCGGCTCCGTTAGTTACACTACGCCGCCGCTGGAACGCGGCGTGTACCGGTTCGAAGCAACGGAATGCTCGACACGTGACATCTTCGGCTTATTCGAACACAAGGGCAGCTTCGAGTCGTCCGTGCCGTTCAGCGTCTATCCGCGTACGGTTGCCATTCGGCAATGGAAACAGCTGAAGCGCGGCGCCAAAGGTCCGTACTCGACTTCCGCTTCTCGGCTTGCAGCGAAAGAAACGACGCAAATCAACGGCGTCCGCGAATATATCTACGGCGACAGGCTGTCGCGTATCCACTGGAATGCGACTGCCAAGACGGGGCAATGGAAGTCTAAGGAGTTCGAGCGGGAATCGCTGCCTCGAACCGTAGTCGTGCTTGACCGGTACGTCGGCGCATATGAGAAGCAGGATCAGTTCGAGCTCGCTGTTTCTACAGCAGCCTCGATGCTGGAATTCGGCTTCCGCCGGGGAACGGCTGTCGGTCTCGTCTCGATCGGCTCGCGGACCGATGGCTTCGCGCCGACGGCATCGCCCGATCAGCGGGAGCTGATGATGAAGCATCTCGTACGCGTGCAGGCAGACGGCGATCAACCGCTCTTCCGGGCGCTGCGCCAATCTGGCGCCATTACGCAGGCGGGCTCGTTCGTCGTTGTTGTCAGCCCGCAGACGGGCGAGGAGACGGTTCGCGCGATGGAATGGCTGAACCGGACCGGAGTCGTGCCGGTGCTCGTGCACTTGAAGAACGGCGGCACAGAGCGGAACAATGTCAGCGATATTCGCACCGGCGAGTGGCTGCGGCTGCTGCGCCGGAGCGGCATTGCAGTTCACACGATCAGTACGCTGCAGGAATTGCCGGACGTATTGGAGGGTGGTAAAGGATGACAGCAGTAAGTCGTGCAGCGTTCAAATGGTTGTCTGCTGATGTGTATCGCAAGCTGTCGGCTGTGCTATCCGCCTTGCTGATTTATGAATGGATTCGATGCTTGGGCGATTATTGGTGGGAAGAGACGTTCACGATTGTGAACGCTGTGCTGTTTACCGCAGTCGCCGCCAATCTGCTGATCTCATCGAAGATTTGGTCAGGTTCGATCCAATTTATCATCCTTGTGCTCATTAACGCCGTTTACTCTGGCTATGAATGGATCCCTTTCGCCGGCGAGAAGAGGAAGCTGCTGGACTGGGTGGACTGGCTTGGCTTGCAGCTCGATCAGATCCAGCCCTTTATCTGGATTAGCCTTGGCGTATGGGCTGTCTTCCATGGCATAGTGCTCCTGCGGCACAAAAGGCTCCTTATTATGTTTGTTATTCTCGTTGCGATTCTATCGCTTGCAGCGGCGGATTCCTTATTCACGCCTATTCATCTGTGGGAAGAGATCGCTTGGATCGTGTTCATTGGCCTCGGCTGGCTCGTTGCGAGCCATTTTGCCAGCTTTCAGAAGCGGCATCCCGAGAATTGGTCACAGCTGCTCGAATATCCGCTGAGTCTCTTCCTGCCGATGTCGATTATCATTATGCTCGTCATGGGCGCTGGATTGTTCGTTCCGGCGATCAACCCGATTCTGACCGATCCCTATACGGCGTGGAAAGAAGCTCGTAACGAGACGGTGCCTTCCTTCATCGGCGACAAAGCGATCACGATACCCGCATCGAAGGACAGCGATAATAGCCAATCCGGTTACAGCCGAAGCGACGCATCGCTAGGCGGCGGATTCGAGTTCGATTATTCGCCCGTAATGACGGTAACGACTTCGCAGAAGAGTTATTGGCGCGGGGAGACGAGAGCGTTTTATAACGGTAACGGCTGGATTGAGGCTGTGCCGGAGAAGCTGGAGAAGGGCAGTGGTCCCGTTGCCAGCGGCACCTCATTTAAGACGCTGTATACGGAATCAACGACCGAAACCGAGCTCGTCGAGCAGACGGTGCAAATGATTAGCAAGACCAAGTATCCGGTGCTGTTCGGTGCAGCGCCAATCTCCTCCGTCGTCTCCGTAGATGGGAAGACCAGCTTGCCGAGCTTAAGCTGGTTATCGCAAGCGTGGGAGCTTCGTTTGATGAAGCTTGGTTCGGCCAATTACCCGAAGAAGTATACGATCAAGTCGAAGGTGCCGGTTCTTGATGAAGAGAAGCTTCATAGCGGAGCGGCTGTTCAGAAGAGCACAGACATCGACCCGATGTATCTGGAGCTGCCTCCTACGATTCCGGAACGCGTCAAGTCGCTTGCTCAAGCAATTACGAAGACTGGCGCAACGCCATATGACAAGATGCAGCTGCTAGTCGCCTACTTGCAGAAGACGTACAATTATACGAATACCCCGGATGTTACGAAGCGGGTGAGCAAAGATTTCGTCGATTCCTTCTTGTTCGAGGTTCGCGAAGGCTATTGCGATTATTTCTCCACCGCGCTTGCTGTGATGGCGCGTGAGATCGGAATTCCTTCCCGCTGGGTGAAGGGATACTCGCCTGGCACGCTCCCTAATGATGCTGATATGATGCGCCAGCAAAGCATGGGCGGAGTCGTCGATACGAATCCAACCGGTGCGGGCACGTATACAGTACGCAATGCGGATGCGCATTCATGGGTCGAGATTTATTTTAACGGATATGGCTGGTTGCCGTTCGAAGCGACGTCCGGGTTTGCATACCCTTATGCGCTGCCGAAGGATCGAACCGCGCCAGAGCCTGTAGTTGCGCCAGACGTTGAGCCGGAATCCATTACTCAAACCGAAGCGCCTTCAGACTATGAGCTGCAGCCATGGATCATATGGACGACGGCATCCGCGTCAGTCGCACTTATTCTACTCTTTATTATTCTCAGGTTCCGCGTCGTATCGAAGATCAGACAATGGTTTAAAAGAAGATCCGGTACGGTTAATGAACGAGTTGTACGGGAGACGAACCGTCTGATCCGGTTCTGCCGGAAGAAAGGGCTGGATTACAACGAGAACGACACAGTACGCGAAACGATGGGACGATGGTCCGGACGGCTATCGACCTTGCAGCCGTATTTCCACGAAGTCCAGCACGCTTTCGAGAAGGCCATGTACAGCAGCAGTCAGGTGACTCAAGAGGAGCTTGAGCGCGTGACGGTTACGATGAAAAAAATCCGTGAACATTTAGGATGAGGTTTGGCGTAAGGGAGCCGGCGTAGATGTGCCTTGCATCTATGCCGGCTTTCTTTGCAACAAAATCACTAATTATGGTATAGTTTGCGTGATAGCGATAGCAGGGGAGTCGAAACTATGTTTGAACGGCTGTTGCCGCAAATGCGCGTCAATACCATTTATGATATCGATTTGCAGAAGTTGAAAGAGCAAGGGATTCGCGGCATTATTACCGATCTGGACAATACGCTTGTAGGAGCGAGAGTACCGCTTGCCACGCCGGAGCTTGTGAAGTGGCTCGATGATGTGCGCGTTCTCGGCTTCAAGGTTGTCATTGTCTCGAATAATAACCGGACGCGTGTATCCAAGTTTGCTGACCCGCTCAACATTAAATACGTTCATGCGGCGCGTAAGCCTGCGAACCGCGCTTTTCACCGTGCGCTTGAAGTGCTTGGGCTGCCGGCTGAGCAGACAGCCGTTACCGGCGATCAGATGATGACCGACGTGCTTGGGGGCAACCGGATGGGGCTATACACCATCCTTGTAGCGCCGATTGCGCCGAATGAAGAAGGCATTATGACGAAGTTTAACCGTATGATGGAGAAGATTGCCCTAAGAAGTCTCCGCAAAAAAGGGCTCTGGCCCGAGGAGGAACAAAGAAAATCATGACCAATCAGCTAGAAAATGGGACCTCGTGCGCAGGGTGCGGCGTCAAGCTGCAGACCGAGACAGTGGACAAGCCCGGTTACATTCCGCAAGCGGCGCTTGCGAAGGAGCCGGCGATTTGCCAGCGTTGCTTCCGTATTAAAAACTATAATGAAGCGGCTTCGGTCGCCATTGATCAGGACGACTTCCTGAAGCTGCTCGGGGGCATTGCCTCGACGAATAGCTTAGTCGTCCATATTGTCGACTTGTTCGACTTTGAAGGCAGCCTGATCTCCGGCTTGCAGCGCTTCGTCGGCAACAATCCGGTGCTGCTTGTCGTGAACAAGATTGACTTGCTGCCGAAGGGCATTAACCCGAACCGGCTGCTGAACTGGGTGCAGAAGCAGACGAAGGCACAAGGCCTCCGCGTCGTTGATATTGTACTCTGCTCGGCGAAGCGTAATATCGGCTTCGAGCGTGTCATCGAAGCAATCGGCGAGCACCGCGGCAACCGCGATGTCTATGTCGTCGGCGCCACGAATGTCGGCAAGTCGACGCTCATCAATCGCCTTATTCATGACTACAGCGACTTGGAGCGCGAGCTCACGACGTCGCGTTACCCAGGAACGACGCTCGATGCGGTACACATTCCGCTCGATGACGGCAAAGATATCATTGATACGCCGGGGATCGTTTACTCGCATCGGATGACCGAGATTGTACCTCGCGACGTACTCGGCTCATTGCTGCCGGATAAACCGGTCAAATCGCTCGTGTACCAGTTGAACAGTGGTCAGACGCTGTTTGTCGGCGCTCTTGCGCGGTTTGATTTTATCGAAGGAGATCGTCAATCGTTCACTCTCTATGTTTCGAATGCGCTGCAGGTGCACCGGACGAAGCTCGAGCGTGCCGACGAGCTGTTCGCCAACCATAAGGGCGAGCTGCTGGCTCCTCCATCGAAGGAACAGCTGGAAGAAATGCCAGCTTGGACGCGGCACCGCCTGACGGTACGCCGCAACTCGGAGACTGACTTGTTCATCTCTGGCCTCGGCTGGATTCACGTGAACGGCGCAAGCGGCGCACTCGTTGACATTCACGTGCCGAAGGGCGTTCGGGTCCTTATGCGCGATGCGCTGATTTAATCGGTTTAGTCAGGGAACATCCATATGTTTAAGGGAGAGTGAACGTAAAGGATGGGCAACAAGGTAGACAGTCATACGGTGCTATATAGCGTCATCGGCGATCCGATTCGACATTCGAAATCGCCGATTATGATGAACCGGGCGTTCCGGGAATGCGGGATCAACGGGATCTATACCGCTTTTCATATAACAGCTGATCGGCTTGGCGACTTCGTCGCTGGGGTTAGGGCAATGGGCATTCGCGGCGTGAACGTCACGATCCCGCATAAGCTTGACATTATGCCGCTGCTCGATGAAATCGACGAAAGCGCGCAAGTGATTGGCGCGGTTAACACGATCGTCAATACCGACGGTCACTTGAAAGGCTACAATACAGACGGCATCGGCTATGTCCGGTCGCTTAAAGAAGAAGCGAAGTCTGATCTTGCAGGCTCTCATGTGCTCATCATCGGCGCTGGCGGAGCGACAAGAGGCATCCTTTATGCGCTCGCTCGTGAAGGCGTGGCGTCCGTTACGATCTCGAATCGAACCGTTGCCCGCGCTGAAGAGCTGGCGGAGGCATTCCGCGGACTTGTTCCGGTTATCCGGGCCATCGGCCAGGATGAACTGCAAGCGGCTTGCGGGCATAGTGATATTATTATTAATACGACGTCGCTCGGCATGTTCCCGAACGTGGAGGAAACGCCGATTGACAGCTCGTGGCTGAAGCCGAATTCAGTAGCGAGCGACCTGATCTATAATCCGCTTACGACACGTTTCCTTGCTGAAGCGCGTGAGCGAGGCTGTCGGATCCACGGCGGTCTAGGAATGTTTATTTATCAAGGCGCTTATGCCTTTGAATATTGGACGGGACAGCCTGCGCCGGTAGATGCGATGCGGGAGACGGTGCTTGAAGCGCTGCAGCAGTCCTAATTTGACGAGAGAAGGAAAATTAACATGCTAACAGGTAAACAAAAGAGTCATCTGCGCTCGCTGGCGCACCATTTGAACCCGATTTTTCAAGTGGGCAAGGAAGGCAAGAACGAGAATCTGATCCGTCACATCGAAGAAGCGATCGAAACGCGTGAGCTGATTAAGATCTCTGTGCTCAACAACAGCATTGAAGATCCGAAAGAAGTGGGCGAATGGGTTGCATCCGAATCCGGCTCCGAGCTTGTTCAAGTGATCGGGAAGACAATTGTGCTGTACAAAGAAAGTAAAGATCATAAAACGATTGAACTGCCGTAAGGGCTGGTTTTGTATGTTTATTGCTCTGTAAAAAAAGGCGCGCAGCAGCTCTATCTTTTAAATACAAAAGGTTTTAACAGCGAGAGGAGAATGTACGTTGATTAAAGTCGGTTTTATGGGCGGCACGTTCGACCCGATCCATTATGGCCATTTGCTCGCTGCCGAATCGGCGCGCGAAGCATGCGGTCTAGACGAAGTTTGGTTTGTTCCAGCCGGCCACCCGCCGCTTAAGGAAAACGGACCTCTTGCTGATGGACCTACGAGACTTGAGATGGTGTATCGGGCGATTGATTTCCAGCCGCATTTCCGTGCGATGGATACGGAGCTGGAGCGGGAAGGCACCAGCTACACGATCGATACGATCAAAGAGCTGAGCGCTCAATATCCGGGACGGGAATTCAGTCTTATTATCGGATCTGACCGCGTGAACGATCTGCCGAAGTGGCATAACATTCAGGAGCTGGCCCAGCTGGTACGCTTCATCGGCGTAACTCGCGGCGGCGAGAACATGGAAGTGGATGAGCTTCCGGATTACCTCAAGGACAGATTGACCGTTGTGAAGATGCCGCTTTACGAGCTGTCTTCGACGGTTATCAAGGAACGCATTGCAGAGGGCCGTTCCATTCGCTTCCTCGTGCCGGAGAAAGTCTATTCGTTTATTCGAAGGAATGAACTCTATGAATCGTAATGAACTGATGGCTTCGGTGAAGGCAGAGATGCCTGAGCGCAGATGGACGCATACGCTCGGCGTGATGGAGACATCGATTCTGCTCGCGGAGCGGTTCGGCTGCGATCCGGTTCGAGCGGAGCTGGCTGCGATTCTGCACGATGTCGCCAAATACTGGCCGACCTCGCGGATGGAGACGATTATCCGGGAGGAAGGGCTGCCAAGCGATTTGCTCGAATACGACAAAGAGTTGTGGCATGCGCCGGTAGGTGCTTTCGTCGCTGCACGTGATTACGGCATCGCGGACAATGAAGTGCTGGACGCAATCAGATACCACACCTCCGGTCGTGAGCGAATGACGCTGATGGACAAAATCGTCTGTCTCGCCGATTATATGGAGCCTGGCCGCGATTTTCCAGGTGTGCATAAAATAAGAGAAATAGCCGAGCATAGTGTGGAAAAAGCACTTATTGCTGGTTTCGATTCTACGATTTCTTACTTGCTTCTGCAGGGAAAGCGGATCTATCCGCTCACCGTTGCGGCACGGAATGATTTAATACTTCAATTAAGGGAGGCTGAGCAATGACAGTAACTTCAGAGGAGCTTCTGAAAGCCGTCGTAGCAGCGGCGGAAGATAAGAAAGCGCATAACGTGGTGGCGCTGGACTTGATGAACATTTCACTGGTCGCGGACTATTTTGTCATCTGTCACGGTAATTCGGATACACAGGTGCAAGCGATCACGACTGAAATTCGCAAGCAGGCGGAAGCGAGAGGCGCTCGGGTGCGCGGCATCGAAGGCGCTGATACTTGCAGATGGGTGCTTGTAGACATCGGCGACGTGGTTGTTCACGTATTCCATCGCGATGAGCGTGAATATTACAACATCGAACGTCTTTGGTCCGATGCGAAGGTTGTGGAATTAGCATGAATCTCGTAGCAGGCACAACACAGAATTTGAAGCTAGCTCGTGAGGTATCTCCTTACGGTTACTTTATGACCGATGGCGAGAACGAAGTGCTCATGCACTACACCGAGCTTGTCGGCCACCGCCCGCAGATCGGGCAATTCTATGATGTATTTCTATTCTTCGATTCCGAGGACCGTATCGCTGCGACGATGAAGAAGCCGCTTATCCAATTAGGAGAAGTGGCTCGTCTTAAAGTGGCGGATATTCATCCGAAGATCGGTTCATTCCTTGAGATGGGACTTGGCCGGCAGTTGCTGCTGCCATTGTCTGAACAACCCGAGCTGAAGGAATTGCGTCCAAAAGTCGGTGATGAGGTGCATGTTATCCTCGCGCACGACAAGATTGGCCGCCTCGTTGCGAAGGTGGCTTTCGAAGAAGAGTTGGCTGAGCTTGCTTTTCACGCGCCATCTTCGTGGCATAACACGTGGGTGGAAGGCTGGGTAACGAAGACGCTGAAGATCGGTTCCTTCGTCATGATTGACGGCGGGGTGCTTGGTTTCGGAGCTTATGGCTTAATACCGGCGGACGATCGGACAAGACTGCTTCGTCTCGGTGAGCGGGTGAAAGCTAGAGTAACGTTCGTTCGCGAGGACGGTCGCGTCAATCTGTCGATGCAGCAGCGCAAGGAAGTAGGTCGCCTAGAAGATTCCGACCGGATTCTAGCGTTCCTGAAAGAGCGTCCGAATGGCGCAATGCCGTACTCCGATGCCACTACAGCGGATATCATCAAGCAGAAATTCGGCATTAGCAAAGGCGCCTTCAAGCGCGCGCTTGGCAAGCTGATGCGTGAGGGTATTGTAACGCAGGAAGGCAACTGGACGAAGCTAATCGAGCAGGCTGCTGCTGCTGCTGAGAAGCAGGAGGGTTAGCATGGAAGCCTATCGGCAGTTTGCCACCGTCTATGATCGGCTGATGGCGGATATGCCGTATCCGGAGTGGCTGAAGTTTGCGGATGCTTGCTGGCAGCGGTACGGGACACCGCGAACAGTCGTTGATCTCGGCTGCGGGACAGGCAGCATCGCAATCCCGCTTGCTCGGCAAGGATATCAAGTCTATGGGATCGACTTGTCCTCGGACATGCTGACCATCGGACAAAGCAAATGGGATGATGCGGTTCGCAGCGGTGGACCGGCGCGAGGGACGGTTACGTGGCTGCAGCAGGACATGACGGAATGGGAGCTTGGCGAACAAGTCGATTCGGTCATCTCCTTCTGTGATTGCGTAAACTACTTAACCGAAGAAGAGGATGTCGTGGCCGCGATAGAAGCGACTTATCGGGCGCTGAAGCCCGGCGGCGTATTTCTGTTCGATGTACATTCGCCAGCAACGCTGGAGCGTTATGCAAGCGAGCAACCTTTCGTCCTCGATGAGCCGGATGTGGCATACATATGGACATGCGAGCTTGATGAAGAGCGTGTCGAAATCGAGCATCAATTGACGATCTTCGCACGTGCTGATTCGAGAGGCGCAAGCTTCACTCGAATCGAAGAAACGCATGTGCAGAGAGCTTACGATGCAGCGTGGCTGCAGGAAGTGCTGCATGGTGCAGGCTTTGCTAAAGTCGAGCTGTTTGCTGATTTCAAGCTAGAGCCGGCAACCGGTGAAGCGGAACGATTGTTTTTTGCAGCTGTCAAGTGATAATACTGTCAGTTCTAGGCGCTTTTCCTTGACATGGCATAAGCTGCTTATTTATAATCGAACTATCTATTTTTTGTTTAATAAGGTGTTGAAGAGGAGCAGTAGCTTCAGCAGCGTCTGGATCAGAGAGCCGGCGGTAGGTGCAAGCCGGACCAGCGTGAAGTGAACTCGCCTTGGAGCCGCACGTGAACAGTCAGGTTGACTTTCAAGCGTGCCGTCTCGCCTGCGTTAAAGGCATAGAGTGAGCAGCGGTAAAGCATACCGCTTGCTAACTAGGGTGGTACCACGGGAGCATAATCCTCTCGTCCCTAGCGATGACGCTAGGGGCGGGAGTTTTTTTATTTTCTCGGCAAGAACAAGTTTGCATAGACAATTGGGAGGCATATTTATGACACAGGAGCGCCAAGAGCAGCAGGGCTATAACCCGCTCGTTATTGAGCCGAAATGGCAGCGTTATTGGGATGAATCCAAGACATTCAAGACGACAGAGGATGCAGGGAAGCCGAAGTTTTACGCACTCGACATGTTCCCGTATCCATCCGGGGCAGGCTTGCACGTAGGCCATCCGGAAGGCTACACGGCAACAGATATCGTATCGCGTTACAAAAGAATGCGCGGCTACAACGTCCTTCATCCGATGGGCTGGGACGCATTCGGTTTGCCGGCAGAGCAGCACGCTCTGGATACAGGCGAGCATCCGCGCGAGATCACGGTAAAGAACATTAACAACTTCCGCCGTCAGATCAAGTCGCTCGGCTTCTCGTACGACTGGGACCGCGAGTTCAGCACAACGGATCCGGATTACTACAAATGGACACAGTGGATCTTCATCCAACTGTTCAATAAAGGTCTTGCTTATGTAGCTGAAGTGCCGGTTAACTGGTGCCCGGCGCTTGGAACGGTGCTTGCGAACGAAGAGGTTATTAACGGCCTCAGCGAGCGCGGCAACCATCCGGTAATCCGCAAACCGATGCGCCAATGGGTGCTTCGCATTACGGAATATGCAGAGCGCTTGCTTGAAGATTTGGAAGAGCTGGACTGGACAGAGAGCATCAAGGACATGCAGCGCAACTGGATTGGCAAGTCGAAGGGTGCAGAAGTGACTTTCGCTATTGACGGTCACGATGCTTCGCTCGTTGTGTTCACAACGCGCCCGGATACGCTGTTCGGCGCTTCGTACTGCGTACTTGCTCCTGAGCATGAGCTGGTTGATGCCATTACGACTGAAGCGCAGCGCGCTGCAGTGAAGGACTATCAAGAGACAGCTGCTCGCAAGAGCGATCTGGAGCGTACTGACCTGAACAAAGATAAGAGCGGCGTATTCACAGGCGCTTACGCGGTTAATCCGGTTAACGGCGCGCTTGTGCCGATCTGGATTGCGGATTACGTGCTTGCAGGCTACGGAACAGGCGCGATTATGGCGGTTCCAGGCCATGACGAACGCGACTGGGAATTCGCGAAGCAGTTCAACTTGCCAATCGTCGAAGTCGTTTCCGGCGGCGACGTGAGCGAAGCGGCGTATGCTGGCGACGGCGCACACGTGAACTCCGGCTTCTTGAACGGTCTTAGCAACGAAGAAGCGATTGCGCGTGCCATCGAATGGCTCGAAGCAGAAGGCAAAGGCCAAGGCAAAGTCACCTACCGTCTGCGCGATTGGCTGTTCAGCCGCCAGCGTTACTGGGGCGAGCCGATTCCGATTCTCCACTTGGAAGACGGCACAATGAAGCCGGTTCCTGACGATCAATTGCCGCTCTTGCTGCCGGACGTTGATCAAATCAAGCCTTCCGGCACAGGAGAGTCACCGCTTGCGAACGTAACGGAGTGGGTTGAGACAGTTGATCCCGAGACGGGCATGAAAGCTCGCCGCGAGACGAATACAATGCCGCAATGGGCAGGCAGCTGCTGGTACTACCTGCGCTTCATTGATCCGAATAACGATAAAGAACTGTGCTCCAAAGAGAAACAGAAGGAATGGTTGCCGGTTGATCTGTACATCGGCGGCGCCGAGCATGCGGTGCTTCACCTCTTGTATGCTCGTTTCTGGCACAAAGTGCTCTACGATATCGGCGTAGTCGATACGAAGGAGCCGTTCCACAAGCTCGTGAACCAAGGCATGATCCTCGGCACGAACAATGAGAAGATGAGTAAATCCCGCGGCAACGTTATTAACCCGGATGATATCGTGAACGTGTACGGCGCAGATACGCTGCGTATGTACGAAATGTTCATGGGTCCTTTGGAGGCGACGAAGCCTTGGAATACGAACGGCGTAGAGGGCATGTACCGCTTCCTTAGCCGCGTATGGCGTTTATTCATTGGAGAGAATGGCGAGCTGGTCGAGAAAATCGGTCAGGACGCAGGGTCCGAGGCGTTCAAACGGACTTGGCACCGCACAGTGAAGAAAGTGACGGACGATTACGAGAATCTGCGCTTCAACACGGCGATCAGCCAATTGATGATCTTCGTCAACGACGCGTACAAAGCGGAATCGCTGCCGCGTGAAGCGATGGAAAGCTTCGTTCAGATGCTGTCGCCGCTTGCTCCGCACATCGCGGAAGAGCTGTGGTCGAAGCTTGGGTCTACCGATTCGCTCTCTTATGCAGCTTGGCCAACTTATGAAGAGAAGTTCACGGTTGACCAAGAGGTTGAAATCGTCGTGCAAGTGAACGGCAAAATCATCGATCGTATCTCGATCGCTGCGGATACAGACGAAGCAGAGATGGAGCGGATTGCGAAGGAGTCGGAGAAGGTCGCTGAAGCGATTGCCGGCAAAACCGTCCGCAAGCTGATCGTTGTTAAAGGCAAGCTGGTTAACATCGTTGTCGGCTAAACCGCTGATGATTGGTTGACATGAAAAAAAGAGGTGAACGACCTCTTGGCGCAAAGCATGCGCTAAGGGCCGTTCACCTCTTTGCCGTATAAAGAGACGGATACGCGCTCCAGATCCTCTTCGTACTTGGCATGAGTGACGCGGATAAGCCGGTTGAACACACAATCAAGCTCGTTGTTCAGCAAGGCAATCGCTTGTGCCGTAATGCCGCCCGGCACGCAGACGCGGCTCTGCAGCTCCTCTGGCGTCATGCCGCCGGCAGTGAGCAGCTGGCCAGTGCCAAGCAGCATCTCGGAGGCGATGACTCGCGCTTGATCGCGAGGGAGGCCGGTCTCCTCGACGGCTGCATCGATAAACCGCTGCAGCAGGAAGGCCATAATAGCTGGGCCGCAGCTCGAGAGATCGGATACGACGCGCTGATGCTGTTCTTCAATTGGGAGAGGTTCGCTGATATAAGAGAGTAGACCATTCAGACGGGTGATGTCGGCATCGGTCATTCGGTTGCCGTACATGCACAAGGTGACGCCGCTGCACATGTTATTGGTGATGCTCGGGATGACTTTGGCGATTTTGCAATTAAGCGCATCTTCGAGCTGTTCCAGCAGTACAGGACTGGTAATGGAGATCACAAGTTGGTGCGGTAGTACGACATCACGGATTTGGTCCAGAACCGCTTTGAACTCCATCGGCTTGATACATAGAAAGACAACATCTTGATCGATGACCGCATCGCGATTAGAAGGGACAGCCTGCAGGCCGGGATGGCGGTCAGCTAGTGCGATTGCTTTTGAATAAGTGCGGTTGCTGGCGGTAATTTGCGATGGTTTCAGTGCTCCCGATCCGATAAACGTATCGATGAGCAAGCTGCCCATGCTCCCAATCCCGATAAACCCGACATTCATCGCAATCCCTCCTCAAGGCGCCAATCGTTTCAAGAAACGAAGCGCAGCTTTCAGCACAGTTTGTTCGCGGGGGCAAAACAAAGTATTTCAATCTATCGCTCTTACTACGGTATGCAAGGCGGCAAGGCCAACATGACCGATTGGAGCATAAAAAAGATTTTGTCAGTTGAAGGAGGCTTATATGGTGGGAATGAAACCGAGAAGCAACATGATGAATCCACAGAAGCTGCTTATCATTGGGCTGCTCGTTGCCGCTGTCGTGCTGGTATGCACCGCATTGTATCAACCAAAGAGCAGTGCGCAGCCTGGCTGGGTGGCGGTGAACGAACAGGTTGAACGCACGCTGGGTCAGCAGAAGCAGGAGCAGAAGCAGAAAACTTCTGATGAGACTGAAGTTGCGGCAGAGAAGAAGAAGGAGTCGCATGAGGTGAAGTCCGGTGAAAATGCGGATACAGGTGCAGGGAAAGTAGCGGGAACAGGCGCGGGAACAGGCGCGGGAACAGGAAATGCGTCGGGTGTAGGGACGAAGGATAGTGCGACTGCGCAGCCGCCAGTTGCGGATGGCAAGGTCGATATTAATCATGCTACCGCCGAGCAGTTGGACACGCTTCCTGGAATCGGAGCTTCGAAGGCAAAGGCCATCGTAGCCGATCGGGAGCAAAACGGATTGTATCAACGTGCCGACGACTTGCTCCGAGTCAAGGGGATTGGACCAAAGCTGCTTGAGAAGCTGAAGTCTTTCATTGTTCTGCAGCCCTGATTATGCGACAATAGACAGAATAAGCTTACTAATGATCATACGTTTACGAGCCCGTACATGTGCTAACTAGGGAGGCAGACGAGTAGAAATGGCTGAGAACATGCAGGACAACATGAGAAAAGACTGGGACACCTATTTTATGGACATCGCGTATATGGTATCGACTCGCTCCAGATGCCCGCGCAGACATGTCGGAACTGTGCTGGTGCAAGGGAAGAAGCTGCTCGGTACGGCATATAACGGTGCGCCGATGGGAGTCTCGGATTGCTCCGAAGACGGCTGCATGATTGTAGAGGAATACGAAATGCAGGTAGATGGCGAGCAGGAACTAATGATCAAGAAGCAGCGCTGCATACGCACGATTCATGCGGAGCAGAATCTGCTGCTCTTCACGGACCGGATCGACCGGGAAGGCTCAACGGTCTATGTGACGGATCAGCCATGCTGGACATGCGCCAACATGTTGGCCAACAGCGGCGTTGTGGAGATCGTGTATCATCGCGCTTATTCCAAGGACAGCGATAAAGTGAATGCACTCATGGAGTTAAAAGGAATCATTTTTCGTAATCTTGTCTCCTATGAGCCCCCGGCTCAAGCAGGCATGGATATCATTTCATAGCTTTAGAAGCAGCTTTAATGAGGAAGAACCTCTTGCTGCATCTGGACATTCCGCAAGTCTGCCGATTGCTCGGCAGGTTTGGAGGTTTGTTGCAGGTGCGGGAAGAGGTTTTTTTTTGTTGCTGACTGGGAGCGGTTGTAGCTGGTTAGGTGGGCTACAGACTTGATAGATCGCCATCAAAGAGGGTAACTGAGTCACACAAATGCTGAAGAAAACGAAGAAGTTCTAAGAAGAGTGTTACGAGGTAGCACACGTGGATGAGAAATGACGTTAAAACTCGAGAAGAGTGTTATTAGGTAGCACACGTGGATGAGAAAAAAAACGAATTTTCGCAATGATTGGTACGCTGTACCGCTCTTTATATCATCCAGCGAGTAGAGGAGGGGAAGTGTATGGCGAGGAGGCCGCTGATATGGTTTACAGTGTGCTGGGTGCTCGGCAGCAGCGCGGCTGCGGGGCTAACGAACCCTGGCACCTATTTGGCTGGGGCGGCGGTGTTTGCTCTATTGCTCGCGCTGACGTTGATGCGGCAAGCGTCTTGGCAGCTGGCTGCCGCATGTATGGCAGCGTTCGCGCTTTCGGCTGGGCAGCGCATGTGGACGGATGCCCGCAATGTGACAGGACTTCCTGCGGAGCTTGCCGCCGCACAAGAAGCAGTTCCGATGGGAGCGATAACGTATCCGGCGAAGATAACCGGGGTTATCACTGAGCCGCCGGAAGTAGATGGCGACCTTGTACAGATGGTAGTGAAGGTCGCTTCGGTTAAGCTTACGAGCGAGCCGGAGCAGCGAGAACTTGGTGGCGAACGCATGCAGTTGCAGGTTCGGCTCTCAGAGGAGAGTGAGCTCGCCGATGCTGCCAGCTGGCGGCGAGGGCAGCGCATTTCCGCAGCAGGCGAGCTGGCTGCGCCTGCAGCCGCGACCAACTTCGGCGGCTTCGACTATCGCCGGTATTTGAACAGCCAGCGCATCCACTGGCTGTTCAGCGCAGACGGAGCAGCTGCGCTATCAACAAGCGCCGGGCCGCGCCTAAGCACTGCGGCGCTGCTCAGGGGCATGGATGCCGCGCGCGAAGCGCTCGGCAAGCGTATGGACGCCCTGTACCCGGGCATCCAAGCCGGCTACATGAAAGGCCTCGTCATCGGCATAACCGATGATCTCGATCCCACATTGTACCGCCAGTTCGCGCAGCTGGGGCTAACGCATATACTGGCCATCTCAGGCCTGCACGTAGCGGTCTTCCTCTACGTGCTTGGCGGGTTTCTGCGTCTGCTTCGCATGACTCGGGAGCGCATGCTCATGCTGCTCATTGCGGCTGTGCCGCTCTATGTGCTCCTCGCTGGAGCATCGGCGTCGATCGTCCGTTCCGGCATTATGGCGATGCTCGGACTTGCTGCGGCACGCATGCACAAGCTGAAGGACGGGCTGCATTTACTTGCAGCCGCTGCCCTCGCGATGCTCGTGTGGGACCCGTATATGTTAGGAAACGTCGGCTTCCAGCTGTCGTTTATCGTAACGGCGGGTCTCATCTTCGGCGTCGCGCCGATCCGCCGCTGCTTACCTCGCGGCAAGTACAAATGGCAGGCATCGCTGCTTGACCTGCTCGCAGTCACCCTAGTAGCGCAAGCGGTATCGCTACCGCTCACGTTATACTACTTTAATCAGCTGCATCTCTTATCTTTACTGGCAAATCTCATTCTGGTGCCATTCATCAGCTTTATTGTTATGCCGCTCGGCGGCGCATCTATGCTGCTGGACAGCATGTGGCATCCCGCGGGCATGCTCTCAGCGCAAGCAACGGCTATGGGCAATGAGCTTACGTTTGCTTTTGTAGCTAAGCTCAGCAGCTGGAACAGTTTTCGGTATATTTGGGCAAAGCCTTCGCTGTGGTGGGTAATAGCCTGTTATGCAGCACTCCTGCTTCTCTTCTCGGCTCTGAACAGAATCAATGAGACAAGCTTAACACTCTCTGGCGAAGAGCACGCGGGTAGCGCTCGATTAGACATCCCAGCAACGCCATTCATTCAGCTCGAAGATATGGACTCAAGCTTCGGCAAGCGCGTAACTCGGCTGCAGCTCCTGCTTAGTTCTCTCACATTAGTGGCTATGCTCATATGGGCGTATAAACCCGATGCTCTTGATAGACAAGGTTACGTGCAGTTCATTGACGTGGGACAGGGCGATTCCATTCTGATCCGATCTGCGGAAGGGAAACATGTTCTCATTGATGGTGGTGGGACCGTTCAGTTTGGCAACCGTGGGGCGTGGCGGGAAAGGAGGGACCCGTTCGAGGTGGGGCAGAAGCTGCTCTTGCCGTTGCTTCAACAGCGAGGAGTCCATCACATTGACCTGCTCGTCTTGTCCCACCTGGACAGCGACCACATTAAGGGGCTACGTGCAATCATGTCAAATATTCCTGTGAAAGCAATCCTGTGGAATGGGACGTGGAAGAGCTCGGAAGACGCTATTACGTTACTTCGAGATGCGCTTGAAAGAGAAATTCCTCTATACCCTGCACGTGCCGGTCTTGAGTGGAGGCTAGACAAGCATACGTCCCTATCCATATTGAACACGCCTAGTTCACCTAGTTCCATTTCAGATGAAGAAGAGCAGAACGGACATAGTGTCGCACTTCGTCTTGGCCTCTACGACCGCCAGTTTCTCTTTACTGGCGATGCCGATATTGCGGAAGAGCAGCAAATAATAGCGGAGCTTCAGCAGAATGAAGCACGAGCACCCTTGATCCCAATCGACGTTATGAAGATATCTCATCACGGCAGCAAAACATCAACATCTGATCAATGGCTCTCCTACTGGCAGCCACGAACGGCTGTTATTTCAGTCGGCCGCAATAATATATACGGCCATCCAGCTGATTCCGTAATCAACCGATTAGATGCGGCGGGTATCCCAGTGAAGCGCACGGACTGGGGAGGCGAAGTCCAATTCCGTGTAAGTCCGAATGGCAAGCTCGTTGTCAAACAAAAAATCCCCGATCACAATGAGTGAAGGGGGATGCTAGTTAGTGTTAGCTATTACGTGGTGTTAGCTATAGCCTTGAAATCTATGTAATGCATAGTAACTACGAGCAAATCTTCTTAATCTGCTTAGCGAGCTCAATCCGCTGCTGCTTTAAGTCTTCGATAAGCTCCTTGATCGTAATATCTTCATCTGCATTCTCGCAATATTTGCGCCGTGCGATCAGTTCCATCATTTGATGGTTAACCGTGTTGAATTGCTCCCACAGCTGTTCCTTCGCTGCAACCAGCTCTTCCTCGCGCAAGATTTGTTCCTGGTTGCGAATTGCGGCAAGAATTTGCTGCTGCCACTCGGCATCGCCGATCTGCCCTGCATAATTGTACATATCCAAATAATCGTCTACCCATCGCTGGTTTCCTTGCTGACTGTTTTGATTCATGCTGGCCAAACCCCTTTCGATGGCATTATACCTAGTATTATACTCGGGTTTAAAAGGTTGTCCAATTGTTTTTATTAAAATAATCTTTACAAAAAAGGTGTTTGACACCGTCTGGCAGTGGATGGTAATCTTTGTGCACGATAGAGGAGGGAACATTAAAGATGGCTACAATTGTTTCAGTTCATCCATTCGAGGAAGCGCAGGTCAGAGCAATAGAAGCAGCTGCTCCGGGATTTACATACATAGATGTCAGCGGCTCTGAACAGGCAGCTGCAAGAGAGCAGCTGGCGAGTGCTGAAGTTATTCTAGGATTTAACCGCGATGTTCTCAAGATCGTCCATTCCGATGGAACGCCGCTTAAATGGGTGCAAAATTTAGGCGCAGGCGTCGATCACATTCCGCTGGGCAGAATCAAGGAGCGAGGTATTACGCTGACGAACGCATCCGGCGTTCATCCTTATCAGATTTCGGAATCGATCTTCGCAATGCTGCTCGGGCTGACCCGCCAAGTTCACACTTATGTTCGTAACCAGCAGGCGGCTAACTGGCGCCCTGAACCCGGCATGGGCGAAGCGCACCACAAGACGATTGCGATTCTTGGTGTTGGCGCGATTGGCGTTGAGACCGCAAAGATTGCCAAAGCCTTCAGCATGAACGTGCTCGGCATCCGCAAATCCGGCAAGCCGGCTGAGTGGGTGGACCGCATGTACTCGCTGGATGAACTTCATGAAGTATTAGCGCAAAGCGATTATGTGGTCAATTGCCTGCCGCTGACGAGTGACACGCGTCAGCTAATCGGTAAGGCGGAATTCGCTGCAATGAAGCGCACCTCTTGCTACATAAATATTGGAAGAGGAGCTACGACGGACACCGCTGCGCTCGTCGATGCTCTACAGAGCGGCGTTATTGCCGGAGCGGGACTTGACGTGTTCGAGCAGGAGCCGCTGCCTGAGGACCACCCTTTGTGGAAGATGGAGCAGGTGATCGTAACGCCTCACATTGCTGGGGATACTGCTCTTTATATGGATCGGGCTCTTGAGATTATTTTGGACAATTTGGCACATTATAGCAAAAGCGGTACGGTAGTAAGGAACATCGTAGACTTGCAAGCCCAGTATTGATTCAGGTTTGAGCGAATAGAATAAGCGCCGTACATCAACTGGGAATTCCTAGCAGGGTGTACGGCTGTTCTGTTTTCTGCTATGATTTTGAGGTAGTTTGCTTAAAAAGTGCAAGATGACTTATTTTTGAGAAATGATGCAAATTAAAATTTCTATAAAGAATTTATAAAACTGCTGCAACATTATTACGAACCTTTCCGTCTGAAAGGTTGCATGAGGGGGGATCCTCCGTGGTAGAGCAAGGCCTTATAAAAGCCGCACAAGCCGGCGATGGCGACGCTCTGATTACTCTATTGCGCGAGATTGAGAATCACGTCTATCGGACAGCTTACTATATTGTAGGCAATGAGCAAGATGCTATGGATGCCGCACAAGAAGCGCTTATTCGGATTTATACGAAGATCGGCACCTATGAAGAGAAAGCGCAGTTTAAAACCTGGGTGCAGCGGATCGTAACGAATATATGTATCGACAAATTCAGGCGTAACAAGCCGACCATTTCGATTGAAGAACACGAGATGGTGTTCCAGGATCATACGTCTGTCGAAGAGGAAGTGCTTACTTCCTATGCTGCGCAAGATATTCGAATGGCGATTGATAAGCTGCCCGAGCATCACAGAGCAGTTGTTGTACTGAGGTACTTGCAGGACTTTTCTTACAATGAGATTGCAGATTCGTTAAATCTGCCGCTAAATACGGTCAAATCCTATTTATTCCGGGCAAGGCAACAGCTGCAAACGTACTTGCATGACTATCAGAGAGGGGGGGTCCGAGGATGAATTGTCAAGAGGTGACAGAATATATGCAGCGTCAACTAGATGATGATTTGAATGGTGAAGAGACCGAAATCTTGATGACTCATACACGGCAATGCCCCGAGTGTGCAGCTATGATGGAGCGGCTTCAACTGCTGAACGAAGGACTTGAAAGCTTACCTAAAGTGACGCCAAGCTACAGTTTGGTGGATGCGATACTGCCACGTCTTGCTGAACTGGATATTAGCGGCGATGTTGTTAATGAAGAAGTAGAAGTAAAAGCTGAGCCGGCTAAAGTGATTCCATTCGAAGAAGCGGCGAAGATTGGCTCAGGCAAGCGCAAGTGGACGGAGCGATATACCATCAGCGCATTTGCCGGCGTTGCGGTCGCGGCTGTCGTACTCGTGTTCTTCATGTTCAATTACAATTCGAACCGGAGTGGCTTCAATGCTAGCGATGATGCAGCTGTTGCGGATTCGGCAGCGGCGAACAATACGAGTATGAGCACAAACAACAGCGCTGCGAATACAAGCACGATGGATCAGAAGGCGCTCATGGCAGAAAGCGCAAATTCCACAGATACAAGCTCGTCCGATACGTCTTCGAACAAAGCTGCTTCTTCATCGAACGCTGTGAAGAAGAGCAGTGATCCGCAGGCGCTTAACGTCGATCCGAATGGTGAGATCATGCCGCCGCTCACCACAGGGGACTCGGATAAAGATGCTCCTGCGGCAGGCGCGAATGCACCAAATGTAGAAATCACCGGCTCGAACGATACTTCAGATGCTGGTTCGGAGAACAAAGCTGATGGCGGTACTTCTGCAGATTCGACTACAAGTGCAGACGAGTCAGGCACCAAAGCTGCGGATAACAGCGGTACAGGCAGCGCAGCAGGCGACAAAGGGATTAACACAGAGACCGGTGGATCGATGTCGATAACCGACTCGACGACGAATGACAGGAAGACCAATCAGAATTACATGAACAATACAGTCAATGCATCGCCGATCTCGCCGGATGGCCAGTATCAAGCTTTTATTGTGGATGGTCGAATCGAGATCTATACGGTGCAGGATAGCGCGCTTGTCTTCCAAGGAAATAAACGTGCAGGTATTGCCAATTTGAAGTGGTCACAAGACAGTAAGGAACTGACTTACGAAACGACAGCTGATGGTGGCGCGAAGAAAGTATTCGCCATTGAAGTGAAATCCGCTTCCGAGCAGGAATCTAGCAAAAATTAATCCGGCTCATGCACACATGTCGTGATGTTTGCGTATGGTGTAGAAGCAGGGAAGCAGTCAGTTGAATATGCTCCCCAAGACGATCGTATGACCATCCGACACCGGTACCGCGGACCGTATGTGATTGGGTGTTTATATAGATGCTCGGGGACAAAGGGATGAAGCTGGAAACAGCTCTCATCCCTTTGTTGCGTTTTTGGCAGAATGGCGCTATCGTTATGTTGGTGGTTTAAAGGGGGTTTTCAAGATGGAGCTTAAGGATGCACAGAAAGAATGGAAAGCTGGGCAGTTCCGTCCCGTCTATGTGCTGTATGGGAAAGACCGTTATCGGATGCGGCAGTTCGTAACAGCGCTCACAGAGAAGCTGCTGCCGCCGGACGAGCAGGAGCTTGGCATCGTGAAATATGATACGTCGGAGACAGCAATTGAGGAAGTCGTCGCAGAAGCGGATACTTTGCCGTTCTTCGCGTCTCGCAAGCTTGTGCTTGTGCGGGACAGCTCCGTGCTTGCCGCAGCGCAAGGGAAAGAAGCGAAGCTTGAGCATAGTACGGATACATTGCTTGCCTACTTGAAGCAGCCTTGTGAGACGAGCGTTATCGTCTTTCAAGTGATGGCGGAGAAGCTCGACGAGCGCCGCAAGGTGGTGAAGCTGCTGAAGGAGCAGGACGCGCTTATGCCGTTCCAGGAGCTTCAGGAGAATGAACTGCTGCAATGGACGGTCAAGCGGGCGGAAGAGCAGGGAAGATCGATGAGCCGTGATGCAGCGCAGCTGCTGCTCGCCAGAACGGGCACCAGCATGCAGCAGCTTGCGCATGAGGTGGACAAGCTCTGTTTGCATGCTGGAAGCGGCGGCAGCATTAGCGGCGAGGATGTGGAGCAGCTAATCGCCTCCACGGTCGAAGAGGATGTATTCGCGCTTATAGACGCGATGGCTTCGCTGCAGGTCGAGCGTGCGCTGAAGCTCTACGGAGAGCTGCTTCTGCGCCGCGAGGAGCCAATCAAGATCGCAGCGCTTATAGCAAGGCAGTTCCGCATCATGCTTCAGGTGAAGGAGCTTGAGCAGCATAACTATTCGCAGCAGCAGATGGCGGGGCAGATTGGCTTGCACCCGTATGCAGTGAAGCTGGCTGCGGAGAAAGCAAAGCGATTCAGCGCGCAGACGCTAGGCAAGCATCTGAACCGGCTTGCGGAGCTTGATTACAATATGAAGACCGGCCGTGTGGACAAGACGCTTGGGCTTGAACTGTTCTTACTATCGCTTGCTGTATAACTGAGAATAAACACAATAAAAAAAGTCCTGCTATTCGCCGGAAGCGAAGAGCAGGACTTTCATTGGTTTCGTTAATTATGCTTGAGCGCTAAGTGCGTTCAGCTTTTTAGCCAGGCGCGACTTCTTGCGAGCAGCTGCATTTTTATGAATCAGGCCTTTAGTTACAGCTTTATCAAGCTTCTTCGTAGCAGTGAGCAGAGCAGCTTTAGCAGCTTCTACATCAGTAGCAACAACAGCTAGATCAGCAGCTTTAACGGCCGTGCGAAGAGCTGATTTTTGCGAAGCGTTCAAAGCGCGGCGTTTCTCGATTGTCTTAACGCGTTTGACTGCGGATTTAATGTTTGGCATTGCATTCACCTCCTGTAAAAAGGGAAAACCCTTGGTAACAACACAACTTGACATAGTGTATCATGGGCAAGTCCAAAAAGCAATAGCGCAATACAGACGAATCCGCTTCGCAGCGTGACTTTCTGCCGCATAATTCATCCTTACCCATCGCACACTAATGACAAACGGATGGAAGGAGCACCCTTATCGCATGAGTGAACTTGATCTACAGCAATTTAATCCAGGAATTGACTTGGCTCTGGAAGCGAAAGAATTGGCCGAAGCCGGAGGGAAGGGACCTGTCCCTGGCGTTACGTCAGACATCTCCGAAGATGACGGCATTACGATAACGAGGCTCGAAGTGACGACAGAGGAAGGCTCCCGCATCATGGGCAAAATGATCGGCAATTACGTCACCTTCGAGGTCCCGGAGCTGCGCAAGCAGGATACCGGCCTTCAAGACCGTGTCGCAACGAAGCTGGCACAGGAGTTCGCAACATTCCTTGAGCGTATTGGCATCAGTAAGACGGCTAAGGTGTTGATCGTCGGCTTGGGCAACTGGAACGTGACGCCCGATGCGCTCGGGCCGATCGTCGTGGAGAACTCGCTTGTGACTCGGCATTTCTTCGAGCTGATGCCGAACGAAGTGGCACCTGGTTACCGCAATGTGAGTGCTATTGCGCCCGGGGTGCTTGGCATTACCGGCATCGAATCGAGCGAGATCGTGCAGGGCATCGTCGATCGCTCCAAGCCTGATCTTATTATCGCGATCGATGCGCTTGCTTCGAAAGCGCTGGAGCGTGTCAACACGACGATACAAATCGCCGATACAGGGATACATCCAGGCTCAGGCATCGGCAATAAGCGGCGCGGGCTGACGAAGGAGATTCTAGGCGTGCCCGTCATTGCGATCGGCGTTCCGACCGTGCTATACGCGTCTACCATCGTGAGCAACAGCATTGATCTGATGCGGGAGCACCTGAAGAAGCACGCGAACAACGCCGACAACTTCCTCGGACTGCTCGACTCCATCGACGAGAATGAGCGGCTCCAGCTTGTACGCGAAGCACTTGGTCCGCTAGGGCATGACCTGCTTGTGACCCCGAAGGAGATTGACCAATTCATCGAGGATATCGCTAATATTGTTGCCAGCGGATTGAATGCTGCGCTGCATGAAGCGGTTGATAAGGACAACGTTGCGGCTTATACGCATTAACTGATCTGCTGCTAGATAGAGCTCCATCTGCCAATTGAGGCAGGTGGAGCTTTTTTAATGCGGAGGCTGACTGTAGTAAACAGAAGCTCATAGAGCTAACGGAACTCAGACGTTCTATTTGGCGATATTTGCTCGTTTCGGGAATGTAACGGAACTCAGAGGCCTTATTCCGATGAAGTCCGCTGTTTTCGGCTTCATAAGCAGCAATAACGCTTCTGGAGTCCGTTACAACTTCTAAAGGCTGTTTTTTGGACGAATAAGGTGTTTAGGAACCGTTAGCCGCAGGAGGGGGAGTGGGTAGGGGTTATGCCACGAATCGCTCTCTGCACCTCCTATGAAACTCGCAACTCTATTAAATCGATCAATAGATTCCAGACTCTATTAAACTTTCGGTTCTATTAACTCTCCTGCCTTCATAAAGTGATACTAGCCTCGTGCAAAAGGGTATCCCCGCAATAATGGAGCTTAGGAGGTAAGACAAGCACAATGAAACGATTAATCATGACGTTCAACCTTGGAAAGAGTAGCCTGCGCCTACGCCAGCTGCTCGTAACGGCCCGTACCTTTGCCCTGTTGTCACTCGGATCGATGATCCTTGTCCTTGTTGTAGGAATTGGCGTCATTGTACATGAGAAGACGGCGAGCTCTCCAATCTCGTCGATGAAAGGCTTCGCAGCGTCGGTGTCCAGCGGCTTATTCTCAGACATGCTTGCGATGGAGATGCCGGGTACAGGCGAAGCGGATAAGAAGTGGTCCATCACTGGCAAGCAGGCGAGTTCTTTCCTTCTTCGGATGCTGACGGATATTAATCCTGCTGAGCCGCTTAGCCTGCTTTCGAGCCAGTACCCAGGGTTGGGAGGAGACAGCACCGTTATTCTAAGACCGGGATCAGGTACCGGGGACAATGTCGCGTCAGAGGATCATGATACGGTTCCGCCGGAAGGCGATGAGAATCCGGGAAGTGTAGTAGGAGATTCGGATCGACCTGATCACCCAGCAGGGGATTTGGACACGTCAACGGAATCAGGAGACGACGGTGCGGATCACAACTCAGAGAACTCAGCCGACGATTCTGATTCGAATTCGTCACCAGACAGCACGATCACCGATACGCCATCACTGCCTGACAAGGGGAACGACACGCCAAGCACGGATGAGCCAGCAAAGCCGACAACCGGCGACCGCAACGTCGTCTTCATCTACAGCTCACACAGTCGTGAATCGTGGTTCCCGGAGGTCTCGAGCAAGAAATATGCGGAATCGCCGGTAAAGAACGTTACGCTTCTCGGCAAACGGCTCGCTTCACAGCTCAAAGAGAAAGGTATCGGCTCGATATCTTCAGGCACAGACTATGCCTCTACGGTTAAAAATTACAATTGGCTCCTATCCTATAAATATTCGAAACAAACGGTCGTAAGCGCGATGGCAAAAGATGAAGACCTAAGCTACTTCTTCGACATCCACCGCGACTCGCTTCGCCGCAAGAACACGACGATCACGATTGACGGTGTCACCTATGCTCAGGTGTTCCTCGTTATTGGGCTTGCGAACCCGCATTGGAGTCAGAACGAGGCGCTCGCCAATAAGATTCATGAAGCCTTGGAGAAGAAATATCCGGGTCTGTCGCGCGGCGTGCTCGGCAAGACGAAGGCGAGCGGGAACGGCGAATACAACCAATCGTTATCGCCGCACAGCGTGCTTATCGAAGTTGGCGGTGTAGACAACACGTTGAAAGAGTCATACCGGACGATTGATGTTTTGGCTAAGGTAATCTCGGACATTTATTGGGATGCGGAGAAAGTATCCACTTCAAAATAATAATTGGAATGTAGAAAGGTGAGAGTGGAGTATGCGCAAAAATTCGATGAAAATGGTTATGGTCGGGGCTGCAGCAGCGCTAGTAATTATGTTCGGCATCGATCTCGCTTCGAGCGGGATCGAGCGAATCTATGGACCGGTATCCGGCGGCAACGGGGCGGAAGCTGTCAACCCGCAGACAAGCCTGACATCGAAGCAGCTTCCCGCGGATACGTCCAGTACAGTGACAGAACAGGAGCAGCTGCCGGAAAATCAAATCTATATTGTGCCGGAGCGCCGTACAGTAGCAGATGCGCAGCATGGCCGGACGGATGAAGAGGTGCGCCGCGCTTACGAGCGCAAGCTGCAGGAGGAGCTGGACAAACGGCTACCAGGCGTTCCGGAACTGAAGAGCGATTCGACGGTAAACAAGGTCGCAGACGGCACGGCTGGAGTGCTGCAAACGATGTCGTCGAAGGGGATCCGAATGGTCGTTTCATTTTTCGAATCAGTAACGGATTGATGGTATTCCGGCAAACTGATATAATAACAAGAATGATTAGCAATAAGGTTCCTCTGGGGGTTTAGCATGTCGGATGTACATGAACGGCAAAAGAGAATTAGAAACTTTTCAATTATCGCCCATATTGATCATGGGAAATCAACATTAGCAGACCGGATTCTTGAATTTACCGGCGCGCTCTCCTCGCGTGAAATGCAAGAGCAGGTGCTCGACCAGATGGATCTGGAGCGCGAACGCGGTATTACGATAAAGCTGCAAGCCGTACGACTGGGATACAAGGCCGATGACGGCGAAGAATATATCCTCAACTTGATTGATACGCCAGGACATGTCGACTTCACCTATGAAGTTTCGCGCAGCCTTGCCGCATGCGAAGGCGCGCTTCTCGTCGTTGACGCGGCGCAAGGGATCGAAGCGCAGACGCTTGCGAACGTTTACCTCGCGCTTGATAACAACCTGGAAATCATCCCGGTGCTTAACAAGATCGACTTGCCAAGCGCAGAGCCTGAACGCGTGAAGCAAGAGATCGAGGACGTAATCGGACTTGATGCAAGCGATGCGGTGCATGCTTCGGCGAAGGCCGGTATCGGTATTAAGGAGATTTTGGAGCAAGTCGTGACGAAAGTGCCGGCGCCTACTGGCAATCCGGACGAGCCTCTTAAAGCGCTTATCTTCGACTCCCACTACGACCCTTACAAAGGCGTTATCGTGTACGTGCGTGTCCTTGACGGTCATATCAAAGCAGGCAAGAAAATCCGCTTCATGGCGACTGGCGCAGAGTTCGAGGTTATCGAAGTCGGCGCGTTCATGCCGCGCATGGGCATTGTCGGTGAATTGTCTGTCGGCGACGTTGGTTTCGTCGTTGCAGGTATCAAGAACGTGAAGGATACGCGTGTCGGCGATACGATTACCGATGCGAAGAAGCCTGCATTAGAGGCACTGCCGGGCTATCGTAAGATCAACCCGATGGTGTTCTGCGGCTTGTATCCGATTGAAACGCAGGATTACAACGATCTGCGCGATGCGCTTGAGAAGCTTGAGCTTAACGATGCATCGCTTCGTTACGAAGCGGAATCGTCAACTGCGCTTGGCTTCGGCTACCGCTGCGGATTCCTTGGCCTGCTGCACATGGAAATTATTCAAGAGCGGATCGAACGCGAGTTCAACATTCCTCTGATCACCACTGCGCCGAGCGTTGTGTATCGGGTTACGCTGACGAATGGTGATGTGATTGAGATTGATAATCCGTCGAACTATCCGGAAGTCGGCAAGATCGAATACGTTGAAGAGCCTTATGTTAAAGCAGCGATTATCGTCCCGAACGACTATGTCGGCGCGATTATGGAGCTTTGCCAAGGCAAACGCGGCGAGTTCGTGAACATGGAGTATCTGGATACGAACCGCGTTACGATTACGTACGATATGCCGTTGTCCGAAATCGTCTACGACTTCTTCGATCAGCTGAAGTCGAGCACGAAAGGCTACGCGTCGTTCGATTACGAGTTGGTTGGCTATCGCCAATCGAAGCTCGTGAAGATGGACATCATGCTTAACAACGAGATGGTCGATGCACTGTCCGTTATCGTTCACCGTGACCGCGCGTACAACCGCGGCCGGATTATTTGCGAGAAGCTCAAAGATCTGATCCCGCGCCAAATGTTCGAGGTACCAATTCAAGCGTCGATCGGCAACAAAGTTATTTCGCGTGAGACCGTTAAAGCGATGCGGAAGAACGTTCTTGCCAAGTGTTACGGCGGTGACATCAGCCGTAAACGGAAGCTGCTTGATAAGCAGAAGGAAGGTAAGAAACGCATGAAGCAGGTCGGCAGCGTCGAGGTTCCGCAGGAAGCATTCATGGCTGTTCTGAAGATTGACGAAGACTAGTACTAGTGAGGAAAAGGCCTGCGGCCAGTGATGGATTCCGCTCGCTGTTGTAGTTCTGATTCCTTTGATTGTATAAGACATTTATAGGTTGGAATCAGACTACAAAGGCGACCACTACGTTGCTCCATTCCATCACTGCCACTCCGGCCTATCCGCCACAATCACGTTTTTAAAGGGAGCATAAGAGCTCCCTTGTTTTTATTTCAAGGGAGCATTGGAGGTCAGGCAAAGCAATGTTACAGCACGCGCCTCGGGCGCTTTATATTCATATCCCTTTCTGCACGAACAAGTGCCATTACTGTGATTTCACTTCGTATGTGCTGAAGGGGCAGCCGGTGGATGCTTATCTCGACGCCTTGGAGCGGGAGATGGCAATGACCGTGGAGCTGCTGCCGCCAGAAGAGATTCGTACGGTATTCGTTGGTGGAGGTACGCCGACAGTGTTGACTCCGCCGCAGATGGAGAGGTTTCTTGCTTCGGTGAAGCGTTACTTCCCGATTCATCCGGATGCGGAGTTCTCGATGGAAGCGAATCCTGGAACGGTTGATATCGATAAGCTGCATGCCATGAAGGCAGGCGGAGTAAACCGGATCAGCATGGGCGTGCAATCGTTCGATAACGGCTTGCTGGAGCGGATCGGACGCATTCATAACGTAGATGATGTATACCGCAGTATTGAGAATGCGAGATTGGCTGGCTTCAATAACCTGTCGATCGACCTCATGTTCGGGCTTCCAGGCCAAACGGTCGAACAACTATCGGACAGCGTCGCCCGAGCGCTCAAGCTTGAGCTGCCGCATTACTCGCTGTATGGCTTGAAGGTCGAAGAGAACACTTTGTTCCACGCTTTGTATGAGCGCAATGAACTGCCTCTTCCTCCAGAAGAGGACGAGCTTGCTATGTATATGCATCTGATCGCTACGCTCAAGGCGGAAGGATTCCGTCATTATGAGATCAGCAATTTTGCCAAGCCTGGTTTTGAGAGCAAGCACAATATCACCTACTGGCGGAACGAACCTTATTACGGGCTAGGCGCTGGCGCGCATGGCTATGCGAGGGGCGAGCGGCACGTTAACATTAAAGGCATCCAGCCATTCATTGATGCTTCATTGAATAGACTTCCGCGGCTGGAGACGAATCCGGTGCCGGAGCATGAAGCGATGGAAGACTTTATGATGGTCGGACTGCGGATGCTGGATGGCGTATGCAATGATGATTTTTCGCTGCAGTTCCCGGGTCTGACGATCGAGAGCGAGTTTGGTGAACAACTCGAGGCGGTACTTGCGCAAGGGCTGCTAGAGCGTACAGAAGATCGTGGTGGCGGTTACCGTTTATCGGAGAAGGGCATCCCGCTCGGCAATGAGGTTTTCGGCGCGTTTATTGGCGAATAAGCTGAGGATTTCATGGTAATTAGTACTTGTGAACCAAACAGTGATGATGTATATTTATTCATATTGATGTTGGAATTATAATTTCGGAGCAAGGTTGGAGGCGAGTGCGAGTGCAAGCGTTGCAAGCGGTATGCAGAAAGGCGACCGAAGACGATGTGGAAGTGTTAGTGGATTTAATAGCAGGTTACGCCGAGAAAGGAATTATGCTGCCGCGATCACGCGAAGTGCTGAAGCGCCAGATTGATACATTCGTCGTAGCGGAAGTTGGGAACGAGGTTGTCGGCTGCGGCTCGTTGACTCAGCTTGGAGCCGATCTTGTAGAGATTCGCTCACTCGGCATTTCCGAAGGCTACAAAGGGCTAGGAATCGGCAGCAAGCTTGTTGATCAGTTGATCTATGAAGCAAGGGAGCAGCGCATTCCGAAGATTATGGCGCTGACCTATGAAGTCCGCTTCTTCGAGAAGAACGGCTTCACGGTTGTGAATAAAGAGATCTTCCCTGAGAAAGTTTGGACCGATTGCATCCACTGTCCGAAACAGCATGCGTGCGATGAGATCGCTGTGCTGAAGATGCTGAATTAACGTACACAAATTGTACGCTTTATAGATGTCCCGAAAATGCCGAACTGACTTGACAATCGATAAGTCGGTTTGGTATTTTTGTATTAATGATTAGCACTCAACGATAACGAGTGCTAACGATGTAACGATAACGAATTGGAGGGACTGCGATGTTGACTGAACGGCAGCGAATGATTTTGAACGTCATCATTGATGATTATATCCGCTCGGCGGAGCCTATAGGTTCTCGCAGTATTTCGAAACGAAGCGACATCAGCTTCTCGCCGGCAACGATTCGGAATGAGATGGCTGATTTGGAGGAGCTCGGGTTTCTGGAGCAGCCCCATACGTCAGCGGGTCGAATCCCATCCATTAAAGGTTATCGGTATTACGTCGATCATCTTGTCCAATTGGGCGAGGTGAATGATCATGATGTACAGAAGGTTCGCTCCTTCTTCACAGAGAAGATGAACCAGATGGAGCAGATCATTCAGCATGCGGCAAGTATTTTGTCCAACTTGACGAACTATACTTCCATTGTGCTGGGACCTGAGACGTTTGCGAATTCGCTGAAGCATTTCCAGTTGGTGCCGATCAGCGATGACACGGCGGTGGCGATCATTGTGACGAACACCGGCCATGTTGAGAACCGCACCATTTCCATTCCGGCTGATATGAGCATGGATGAGATGCAGCAGGCTGTTAATATTTTGAATGCGAAATTGATCGGGGTGCCGATGGTAAGGCTGAAATCGAAGCTGTATTCCGAGGTTGGCCAAGAGCTTGGACGTTATGCGGATCAATGCGAACGGCTGCTTGGGGTGTTGGATGAAGCGCTGCACAGCGAAGATGACCACCGTGTATTCCTGAGCGGTGCAACGAACATGCTGACACAGCCTGAGTTCAAGGATGTCGACAAAGTGAAGACGGTGCTCGACTTGCTCGATGAGACGCCGACGATCATGCAGATGTTCAGTTCGCTTCCGAGCGGTATTGCGGTTCGGATTGGGACAGAGAATACTCATGAGGCAATTAATAATTGCAGCTTGATTACAGCGACGTATTCAGCACATGGACAGCAACTTGGCACGATAGGCATTCTCGGTCCGACGAGGATGGATTACGGTAAAGTAATTGGCCTGCTCGATCTCTTGTCGAAGGATATGGCAGTACTGCTCGGCCGATGGTACAAATGACCAAATGTAATGTAAGACAGGGATTATTTTCAGGAGGTGCAAGCGCTCGTGTCTGTGAATGAACAGCATACAGATGAGGAACATATCAATGAAGTGAACAGTGCTTCTGTGGAAGAGCAGGAAGTACCAGCAGAGGAAACAGCTTCGCAAGCCGAAGAAGGAAGCGCAGAAGACTCCCGGATCGCCGAGCTCACGAAGCTTGCGGATGAGAATCAGCAGCGTTACTTACGCGCACAAGCGGACTTTGATAACTTCCGCCGCCGTACGATGAAGGAGAAGGAAGATCTCGCGCAATACGCTTCGATGAAGCTCATCAGCCAGCTGCTGCCGGTTGTCGATAACTTCGGTCGCGCGGTTGAAGCTGCAAAGAGCGGCGGCGATGTTGAATCGTTCTCTAAAGGCGTAGATATGATCTTCCGCCAATTCGAGCAAGTGCTTGAAGCTGAAGGCCTCAAAGCAATGGAGGTTGTAGGTGAGCCGTTCAATCCGGATTTCCACCAAGCGATTATGCAAGTGGAGTCCGATGAGCATGAAGAAGGCATCGTTGTGGAAGAAGTGCAGAAGGGTTATGTGCTGAAGGATAAAGTGCTGCGTCCCGCTATGGTGAAAGTGAGCGGTTAACGTTCAGTTGCCTATATACTTAAATTTTATGTAATAAAGACCTAAGGAGGATTTCTAAATTATGAGTAAAGTAATCGGTATTGACCTTGGAACAACAAACTCATGCGTAGCGGTAATGGAAGGCGGCGAAGCTGTCGTCATCCCGAATCCGGAAGGTAATCGTACAACACCATCGGTTGTAGGCTTCAAGAAAGACGGCGAGCGTGTCGTCGGTGAAGCGGCAAAACGCCAAGCGATCACGAATCCGGATCGTACAATTAGCTCCATCAAACGTCATATGGGTACAAACCATAAAGAAGTAATCGACGGTAAAGATTACTCGTCGCAAGAGATTTCCGCAATTATTCTGCAGAAGCTGAAATCAGACGCTGAAGCTTACCTGGGTCAAACGGTAACGCAAGCCGTTATTACGGTTCCTGCTTACTTCAACGACAGCCAGCGCCAAGCAACGAAGGATGCCGGCAAGATCGCAGGCCTTGAAGTGCTGCGTATCGTCAACGAGCCGACAGCAGCAGCGCTTGCATACGGTCTTGAGAAAACAGAAGATCATACAATTCTCGTCTATGACCTTGGCGGCGGTACGTTCGACGTATCGATCCTCGAGCTCGGCGATGGCTTCTTCGAAGTAAAAGCAACTAGCGGTGACAACCGCCTGGGCGGCGATGACTTCGACCAAGTGGTCATCGACTACCTCGTAAGTGAATTCAAGAAAGAGCAAGGCGTAGACCTCTCTAAAGATAAAGCAGCTGTACAACGTCTGAAAGACGCAGCAGAGAAAGCGAAGAAGGAACTGTCCGGTATGGTTACTTCGACGATCTCCCTGCCGTTCATCACAATGGCTGACGGCGTACCGCAGCACTTGGAAATGAGCCTGACTCGCGCGAAGTTCGAAGAGCTGTCCGCAGCGCTTGTTGAGCGCACACTGGGTCCAACTCGCCAAGCACTTAGCGATGCTGGAATGTCCCCAAGCGACATCGACAAAGTCGTTCTTGTTGGCGGATCGACTCGTATTCCTGCTGTCCAAGAAGCAGTTAAGAAACTGATCGGTAAAGACCCGCACAAAGGCGTTAACCCGGATGAGGTTGTAGCACTTGGTGCAGCGGTTCAAGCAGGCGTACTGACTGGCGATGTGAAAGACGTTGTATTGCTCGACGTAACTCCATTGTCGCTCGGTATCGAAACTGCTGGCGGCGTGTTCACGAAGATGATCGACCGCAACACGACGATTCCTACAAGCAAATCGCAAGTGTACTCCACGTATGCTGACAATCAGCCAAGCGTAGAGATTCACGTACTGCAAGGCGAGCGCCAAATGGCTGCTGGCAACAAGACCCTCGGACGCTTCACGCTTGGTGACATTCCACTGGCGCCGCGCGGCGTACCGCAAATCGAAGTTACTTTCGATATCGATGCGAACGGTATCGTTAACGTATCGGCCCTTGATAAAGGCACTGGCAAGAGCCAGAAGATCACAATCACTTCCTCCGGCGGTTTGTCCGAAGAAGAGATTGATCGCATGATGAAAGACGCTGAACTGAACGCGGAAGAAGATCGCAAACGCCGTGACCTTGTTGAAGCGAAGAACAGCGCTGATCAGCTCGTGTACACGGTTGACAAGACGATCAAAGATCTTGGCGACAAAGTAGACGCTGGCGAAATCGCAAAAGCGAACGAAGCGAAAGAGAAAGTAACTGCAGCTCTGGCAACAGACGATGTAGAGCAAATCAAAGCCGCTTCGGACGCGCTGACTGAAATTATGCAGCAGCTGTCGATGAAGCTGTATGAGCAAGCTGGCGCAGCAGGCGGCGCTGAAGGCGCAGGTCCTGAAGCTGGCGAAGCTAAAGGCAGAGATAACGTAGTTGACGCAGACTACGAAGTTGTCGACGATAAGAAATAAGTTAGGCTGATTCGTGTAAACGGTGCGCCGTCCGAGAAAATTTCTGGACGGCGCAGCCGTTTCTTGCTATGTCTAGATATAAATACCACTTGCGTGATCGTAAGGAATGGTTTATTTTTGATGGCAATGTTGGTTGTGCTCGGGAGAGAGAAATCAGCGAATATCCGGATATAGAAGGGGTGACGGTTTTGGCAGACAAGCGTGATTATTACGAGGTGCTTGGCGTTGAGAAGAGCGCTTCGGATGATGATATTAAGAAAGCGTACCGGAAGATGGCGCGCCAATACCATCCAGACGTGAATAAAGCGGCGGATGCAGAGAGCAAGTTCAAAGAAGTGAAAGAAGCGTATGACGTCCTGAGCGATGATGGAAAACGCTCGCAGTATGACCGTTTCGGGCATGTCGATCCGAACCAAGGCTTCGGTGGCGGCGGCGGTGCTGACTTCGGCGGCGGCTTCGGCGATATCTTCGATATGTTCTTCGGCGGTGGCGGCGGTCGCCGTGATCCGAATGCGCCTCAGCGCGGCAACGATCTTCAATATACGATGACGATCGAGTTCAAGGAAGCCGTATTCGGCAAGGAAACGGAAATTACGATTCCTCGTACCGAGAACTGCGACACTTGCTCGGGTTCAGGCGCGAAGCCTGGCACGAAGCCGGAAACATGCTCGACTTGCCGTGGTAGCGGCCAGCAAGAGGTTGTTCAGAATACGCCGTTCGGCCGTATGGTGAACCGTCGTGCTTGTACGTCCTGTAGCGGAACAGGCAAAATCATTAAAGAGAAGTGCACGACTTGCCATGGCGCAGGCAAAGTGAAGAAGCAGCGCAAAATTAACGTGAAGATTCCTGCCGGCGTAGATGAAGGCGCACAAATCCGTCTCAGCGGCGAAGGCGAGAGCGGCACGCGCGGAGGCCCAGCGGGCGATCTGTATATTGTTATTCGCGTGAAGGCGCATGACTTCTTCGAGCGTGACAACGACGATATCTACTGTGAAGTTCCGCTTACTTTCGCGCAAGCGGCGCTTGGCGATGAGATCGAAATTCCGACGCTCACGGAGAAAGTGAAGCTGAAGATTCCTGCCGGCACACAGACAGGCACGTACTTCCGTCTGAAGGGCAAAGGGGTACCTCGTCTGCGCGGCTACGGTCAAGGCGACCAGCATGTGAAGGTGACGGTTGTCACGCCAACCAACATGAGCGAAGAGCAGAAGGATCTGCTTCGTCAATTCGGTGGGGTAGGCGCTCCATCTGGTGAAGTGCAGCATGAGCATCACGAATCGATCTTCGATAAGATGAAGAAAGCATTCCGCGGCGAATAATCGGCAATTAGCATAAGAACGAAACCATTGGTCTATGCTAACCTTCGTGTCCAAACTCAAATTGAACATGGAGGCGTAACCGATGACTAATCAAAATCAAAACCAAGACCTTGAGAAAGTGAATTTCGCCGATTTGCCAATAGGCAAGAACGAGGATGTCGAGTTCTCTGAGGAACTCGCTGACGAAGCGGATCGTGTCGCCCAGCAGCGTGCGGCCGAAGCGGACGCAAGAGCCGAGAATTCCTAGAGAGGCGTGACGTGACGAGATGACCGCAACGATTCACGCTACGTTCCAGGACGCAAGCGGTGCTCGCGAAGCGCAGGCGAAGCTGCAGTACCTCCGCGTACAGCAGGTTGACGGGAATGCCGATAGCGCTACGTTCACGGCTACTGTTGGCGATGAACTCATCGAACGAACGATTCATCTGATTGAGCAGACCGGCGGAACAGCGATAATGTAACTTGGAGAATGTAACAAACTGACAAAGATGCCTCCTGATGCGGAACTCGCAGACAGAGGCATCTTTTTTTTATGAATATACAAGCGCTTACAATTGTGGCACAATAGACGATGGAACACGATTTGTGCGCGGGCACGAATTTCAAGGAGGAGCAGCGAATGCCAGTTAACTTTTACAATAGCACGCAAGTTTACCCTGAGTGGAGCGAGCTTAGCCACTACGGGATTAACCATCTGAAAGTCGGAGATATCGTCAAGCTGCATTATCACGATGCCAATGAGTATTGGATTATTATTAGCGGCAGAGGCACTTGCACCACGGAAGGCGATCCATACGAAATCGGTCCTGGCGATATGGTCCTGACAAAGCGAGGCGACGAGCATTCCTTGGTCGTCACTGAGGAAATGGTTGCTGTATATATTTATGGCATTATGCCGGAAGGCGGAAAAGTGGGCTACTTATTCAAAGGAGTTGACGATGTATAATGACACTTCGAATCATTCAAGTTGGTCTTGGCATGCATGGCTTCGGCGTCGCGCAAGCCTTCGTCAAGCAATCGCCTGACTTCGAGTATGCCGGCGTAGTGGAGATTAATCCAGCCCGATTGAAAGAATGTGCTGCAACTCTTGGCGTAGCCGATGAGCACAGTTATACGGATTACAAGGAAGCGTTCGCGGCGCTGAAAGCAGATGCCGTCTTCGTTACAGCAGCTTCTCCTTACCATTATGCAATCTGTAAAGCTGCCCTCGAGCAAGGGCTGCATGTCTTGGTCGAAAAGCCGTTCGTGCTCAATGTCGAAGAAGGCTGCGAGCTTGTTAAACTAGCGAAGGAGAAACAGCTTATTCTGATGGTTAGCCAGAACTACCGCTACCAGAACCATGTGCTTTCGCTCAAGAACGCGATAGGCGCAGTAGGCAAGCCGCTCTTCGTACAAGCGCAGTTCTTCTACGATCACTTCGGCAAAGACTATCAGCAGGTGATGAATAATTTCATGCTTCTTGAGATGGCGGTCCACCATATTGACATGATCCGCTACTTGTTCGAGTCGAATATCCGCTCGGTGTCGGGGAAGACGTGGAACATCGAAGGCAGCATGTACAAAGGCCATCCGAACGTTCAAGCTAGCATGGAACTGGATAACGGCATGCCGGTATTCTACCTGGGCAGTCTCGTATCCAAAGGGCTGTCATCGCCATGGGAAGGGGAATGGCGGGTTCAATGCCAGGACGGCTCTGTCCACTTAGGCGATCTTGGACAAGGCTATGGCGTCTATATCGTTGATCAGGAGCAGAATAAGCGGTATATCCCATATGAAGACGGTCCGCTGCCTGATTCGAAGCAAGGCATTCATAGCGTGCTTGAGGAGTTCGCTGCACGGATTCAGGATGGCGCTGAGCCGGCCTTGTCCGGTCGAGATAACTTGCATACACTGGCTGCGCTTATTGCATTCGCAGATTCTTCTGCGAGCGGTGCGGTTAAGTATCCTGAGAGCTATATCGTTACGAACTAATATTTCATCATCATACGCTCGCTTGAACAAGTCTCTTCGCATCGGATGCTGAGGAGGCTTGTTTTGCATGCGTGGCCTGTTTTTGCTTGGAAGCGTGTAACAGTGTAAAATAGAAGCAATATACACCAAACTAGTGTTAAATTCAGGGGGACATATTCAAGTGAAATGGCATGAAATAACGATCTCGACAACCGAAGAAGCGATTGAGATGATATCCAACTTCTTGCATGAAATGGATGCAGACGGAGTATCCATTGAAGAATCAGGCACACTCAATAAACAAAGAGATACTTCGCTCGGCCAATGGTATGAGCATCCGCTGAACGATATTCCGGAAGGACATGCAGTTATTAAAGGATACTTCTCTGAGTTGGATACGGATGTGGAGGCGTTAACGACAACGCTGATTGCCCGCATTGATGAGCTTCGCGAGTATGATATTGAACCAGGCGAATATACGATCTCCAAAGCGATGGTTGACGAAGAGGATTGGGCGAATGCATGGAAAACGTACTTCAAGCCAATCCGTGTATCGGAGCGTCTGACGATTAAACCGACTTGGGAGGATTATACGCCTTCGCCGGAAGAGCGCATCATTGAGCTTGATCCGGGTATGGCTTTCGGAACAGGAACGCATCCGACGACAGCGCTGTGCTTGCGGACATTGGAATCGGTCATCAAAGGCGATGAAGAAGTCATCGACGTTGGTACAGGCTCCGGTATTCTCGCCATTGGCGCGATGCTGCTAGGCGCGCGTCGTGTTCTCGCGCTTGATCTTGATCCCATCTCAGTCACATCTGCAACGGAGAATACGCGTCTCAACAACCTGCAAGACGATATCCAAGTGTACTTGAGCGACCTGCTTGGCGTCCTGAACAGCGATCAGAAGCTGAATGTTACGGTTCCGGTTGATGTTGTTGTGGCGAATATCTTGGCAGAGATCATTCTTCTCTTCATTGATGACGTATATGCTGCGCTGAAGCCAGGCGGCACTTATATCGCATCGGGGATTTGGAAGAACAAGGAAGATGCGGTTGAGGAAGGCTTGCAGGCAGCAGGATTTACGATTATCGACCGCCAGCGCGATCAAGACTGGATCGCTTTCGTAGCGAAGAAGCCGGAATAAGCGGGGAGACTCGGCTGTAGCCGAAGCTTATATCCTTAGGAGGAATATAATCGGTGTCGGATTTGTTATGGTACCCTTTAAATGATTTACCGTTTGTTTTTCTAGTTATCATGATTGCCTTTACGGTACATGAATTCGCGCATGCGTATTTTGCTTATCTATTCGGAGATCGGACCGCATATGATGCTGGTCGTGTAACGCTCAATCCGCGCGTCCATCTCGATATGATGGGGACAATCCTTATTCTGATTGCCGGCTTCGGCTGGGCAAGACCGGTACCTGTCAACCGGGGACGCTTCAAGTATCCCCGATTGATGGGGATTGTTGTCTCGGCTGTGGGGCCGCTTAGCAACTTGCTGCTCTCAGCAATCGGCATTTTCGCTGTTTATGTTCTGAACGAAACGGGTTTGCTGGATGCGGGTTCGATCGGTGTTCACCGGGCCATCGTTCATTTCTTGCACTATCTGATTACGCTCAACATCGTGCTCTTTATTTTTAACCTTATTCCGGTTCCGCCGCTTGATGGCTACCGTATTATCCAGGATCTTGTACCGACGTCGCTGCGAATTCGCATGGATCAGAATGCACACTGGGGCATCTTTATTTTTCTCCTCATCGTCTTCATTCCGCCGCTTCGCGCTGCAACGCTTGATCCATTGTTTATGTATTCGAGCAATATCATTTCCGGGCTCATCCATTTCTTCGACCTATTCTTCAAGCAAGTGGATTGGCAGCAGTTTGACAACGACTTCCTCAAGTAATTAGACAGCTTGGAAAATGTTTGCCCTCCCTAGCAAAGGTACGTCAAAACGTGTATCATGTAGGTTGGAGTTTTTCGTGAGGCGATGTTCGTTTCGTCCTCAAGCCCGTATTTTTGGAGTAGAGAGGTTTGGCCCATGCAACGTTATTTTGTAACGCCGGAGCAGATGCAGGACAATCGCGTCGTGCTTACCGGTGACGATGCCCATCACGTCGTTCGCGTGATGCGGATGGAAGCAGGAGATAGCATTATAGTGAGCGACGGACAGTCGCGAGTCGCTGAAGCGGTCATTCGCACGCTCTCGCCGAGCAATGTGGAGGCCGAGATATCGGAGTGGCTGCCTGTAAGCAGTGAGCCGGTATGGTCGGTTACTGTTGCGCAAAGCTTGCCAAAGGGCGATAAAATGGAAATTGTCATTCAGAAGGGAACCGAAATCGGTGCAGTCAGCTTCGTACCGTTTGAGTCTCAGCGAATGATTGTTCAATATGACGGTAAGAAGGAAGCCAAGCGTCTGGAGCGTTGGGGCAAAATCGCGAAGGAAGCGGCGGAGCAGGCGCATCGCAGCCGAATTCCAGCCATTGAAGCCGTTGCTTCATGGAAAGAGCTGGTCGCGATGATCAAGGCTTACGACCTGGCTTTGTTCTGTTATGAGAAGGAAGGCGGCGGCCTCGGCTTGCGGGATGCAATATCCGCGCAGCGGGCACGCCATGGCTGGGGCAGCGAGGAGCGCAGCATATTGCTCATCGTTGGTCCCGAAGGCGGCTTCACTGAGCGTGAAGCGAGTGAAGTAGAGGAAGCCGGCGCAGTAATCGTCGGCCTGGGCAAGCGAATCTTACGCACGGAAACGGCTGCGATGGTTGGACTCGCCTGCCTCATGTATGAATCCGGAGAAATGGGAGGCGTTTAACAACTATGCCATCAGTTGCTTTTTATACACTTGGATGCAAAGTTAACTTCTATGATACAGAAGCGGTATGGCAGCTGTTTAAGAATGAAGGCTACGAACAGGTTGACTTCGAGACGACGACAGCTGATGTTTATTTAATCAATACTTGTACGGTTACGAATACAGGGGATAAGAAGAGCAGACAGATTATCCGCCGTGCGATTCGCCGTAATCCTGATGCGATTATCGCGGTTACGGGCTGCTACGCGCAGACGTCGCCTGCCGAGATTCTCGCGATTGAAGGCGTTGACCTTGTTATCGGAACGCAGGACCGAGACAAGCTGATGTCTTATATTTCCGATTTACACCAAGAACGCAAACCGGTCAATGCCGTACGCAATATTATGAAGACACGGGAGTTCGAAGAGCTCGACGTGCCTGATTTTGCTGAGCGTACTCGTGCATTCCTGAAGATTCAAGAAGGCTGCAACAACTTCTGCACCTTCTGTATTATTCCATGGTCGCGCGGTCTTTCCCGCAGCCGTGATCCGCAAAGTGTCCTGAACCAGGCGCGCCAGCTCGTGGATGCGGGCTACAAGGAAATCGTCCTGACAGGCATTCATACCGGCGGTTATGGTGATGATATGGAGAACTACAAATTGTCGGATCTGATCTGGGATCTGGATAAGATCGAAGGCCTCGAGCGTATTCGAATCAGTTCCATTGAAGCTAGCCAGATTGATGAAGATATGATTGACGTGCTCAACCGTTCGAGCAAAATGTGCCGTCATCTCCATATTCCGCTGCAAGCCGGCGATACCGGAGTGCTGAAGCGCATGCGCAGAAAGTACACTACGGAAGAGTTCGCTGAGAAAATCAAGCTGCTGCACGAGGCGATGCCAGGTGTAGCGATCACAACAGACGTTATCGTCGGATTCCCGGGCGAGACGGATGAAATGTTCGAGAACGGCTTTAAATTCATGGAAGAGATGAATTTTGCCGAGATGCATGTATTCCCTTATTCCAAGCGTACAGGTACTCCTGCGGCGCGTATGGAAGACCAGATTGATGATGAAGTGAAGAACGAACGCGTTCATAAGCTGATTGATCTCTCCGAGCGAATGCAGCTGGAATATGCGAAGAAGTACGTCGGTGAAGTGCTTGATATCATTCCGGAGCGCGAGCATAAGGGTTCGGAAGGTTCCGGTCTCATCATGGGCTACTCGGACAACTACATTCAAGTGGTGTTCGAGGGTTCAATTGATCTGGTCGGCGAGCTGTGCCGAGTGAAAATTACGGAAGCTGGCGTTAATGAATGCCGAGGCCAGCTGGTACGTGTTCTTGATGCGAAGACTGCAGCTTCTGCTACTTTGCCGCAAGCGATGCAGGCGTAATGACTTCGAAGTGCAACAGTAAACTTGCTGCAGGGATTCTTTAGCTGTCCACGTTTGGGCTGCGAGAGAATCCTTGCTCTACATACGAGCCATTTCATGAAAGCGCAAAGGGGAACGAACGGGATGAAAGAAATCTCAGCAGGTGGAGTTGTGTTCCGCAAGCATGAAGGTGCGCTGCAGATTCAGTTGATTCAGGATCGCTATGGCAAAATCTCGTTGCCGAAGGGCAAAATGGAGCCCGGCGAGACGGTCGAACAGACAGCGCTGCGTGAAATTGTAGAAGAGACGGGCATGGAAGGCGTTATTATCGCGCCGATTGACCAGATCAAATACAAGTACAATCACGAATCCAAAGGGCTTGTCGATAAAGAAGTCCACTATTACCTCGTGGAGGCAGTAGGCGGCAAGCTGCAGGCGCAGGTCGAGGAAATCCGCGGCGTCGAGTGGTTCGAGCCATCCGAAGCATGGAGACGGCAGAAGCAGTCCGGCTATAACAATAATGACCGGATCGTGGCGGGGGCGCTTAAGCTGCTGGGGATTAGCGTGTAGGTGTTTCGTGAGACATTGGATAACTGCAAAAGGCAGTTATGATTGAAAGTAAACAGCAGCTCAAGCCGGGGTTAGCTTCCGCAGTTTCGGAAGATAACATAGCGGCAGCGCCAGCAGCGAGCTGAGTACGTTGAACAGCGTCTGCGCGTGGGCGATTTGCCCTGCTGGCGAAGGTGTGAGCCAGGCCGCTGCCGCGCCGAGCTCGGCAGCGAAAGGAGCGAAGAGCGCTGCGCCGCCGACGTTGAGCAGCACATGCGACAACGCCACGAACCGCCCGGCTCGCGTGCCGCCGAGCGCTGCAATGACGGCGGTGACGCAGGTGCCGACATTCGCGCCGAGCACAATGGCGATGCCGATCGGTAGCGGCATCGCGCCGGACTGGGCGAGGCCCATGACGATGCCGATGACGGCGGCACTGCTGTGCACCATCGCGGTCAGTACGGCTCCTGCCGCGATTCCCCACAGCACGCTAACTTCGGCTCGCGCGAGGAACTCGTGGAAGAACTTCGTCGACTGCACCGCCGGAGCGACGGATTGCATAAGCCCAATGCCGATGAGCAGCAGGGCGAAGCCGCCGAGGACGACACTTAGGCTGCGCAGCGGCAGAAGGAAGCGGAGCAGCCCATTTCTGCTTCGGCTAAGCCAAGCGCCAAGTCCAAGCTCGCCGAAGACGACGGTCGCGAACCATAGTGCGAGCGCTAGCAGAAACAGCGGCCAGCCAAGCCGGTTCAAGTTCATCCCAATGAGCTCGGTTGTCAGGCAAGTGCCGATATTGGTGCCAAGAATGAGGCCGAGCGTACGCGGGAACGTAAGGACCCCGGCGTTAACGAGCCCGATTGCGATAACGGTAACGGCTGTGCTGCTCTGCAGTACAGCCGTTGTTGCTGTCCCGACAAGCATTCCCCGCAGCGGCGTTGAGGTAAACTTTTGCAGCACCAATTGCAGACGGTTGCCAACGGAGCGTTGAAGCGCAAGCTCCATTGCCCGCATGCCGAGCAGGAAGAGAATAAAGCCGAGCGTCATCGGAATGAAGATTGTATGGAGCATTGCACTCATTCTCCTTTCGTAACACAGCTCAATCGTTGAATATAAATACATATGCTAGGCGCAGGACGAGCATGACAAGCATCAACAAGCAACATGCATGAAGAAAAGGTGGAGATGGAATGGAACGGGCAAAAGCGATTTTGCAGCGTGATCGCAAAAAAAGATTGGAAGCCGGGCACCCATGGGTGTTCGCAAGCGAGATCAATCGGGTGGAGGGAGAAGCATCGCCAGGTGATTTAGTTGATCTCGTGACGCATCAAGGGCGTTATCTGGCAACGGGCTACTGGAACCCGCGCTCGCAAATTACGGTGCGTGTTATTTCGTATAAACAAGATGCAGCGATGGACAAAGAATTCTTCGTTGACCGATTCAACCAATGCAAGCAGCATCGCAGCCGGTTCGTTCAAGGCAGTGATTGCCGCTTGGTCTACGGAGAGGCGGATTTTCTTCCGGGTCTAATTGTGGATCGCTTCGGAGGCGTACTTGTTGTCCAGCTTCTCACTTTCGGTATGGATGCGCGCCGTGATGACATCGTAGCGGCACTTATCCAAGCGTTTGCGCCTCAAGGGATCTATGAGCGCAGCGACGTGTCGGTGCGCGAGCTGGAAGGGCTGGAGCAGCGGACAGGCGTTCTCTATGGCGATTGCCCGCGGATCGTGGAGATCATCGAGAACGGACTGAAGATGGAAGTCGATATTGTAGAAGGGCAGAAGACGGGCTATTTCTTCGATCAGCGCGAGAACCGCGCTTCAATCGCGCCGCTTATGCTTGGCTGGGGAGCGCGGAGCGGCATCAAGCTTGCTCCGGTGCCGACAGACGATGCGGCAGAGACGAAAGCGGCGCAGTCGGATGATACTGGCACAATCGCATCGTTAAACGAAGAGAAGCTTGTCCCTGTCAACGCCAACGGCAAAGTCGTCACGTTCCCGTTCTGGGACGGTGCAACTGTGCTGGAGTGCTTCGCGCATACAGGCAGCTTTACGCTCCACGCATGCAAATACGGGGCGAAGAAGGTGACGTGCCTGGACGTATCCGAGCATGCCATCGATACGGCCCGCCGTAACGTCATCCGCAATGGATTTGAGGATCGTGTGGAGTTTGTCGTAGCCGATGCGTTCGAGTACCTTCGCAAGCAAGTGAAGGGAATCGAGGAACGCCATGATCGCGCAGCAGGTAAGAGCGATACTTCGAAGCCGCTCAGCGATGCGGGACGCAAGTGGGACGTTGTCATTCTTGATCCGCCGGCGTTCACGAAGTCGAGAAGCGCAATTGAAGGCGCGGTCAGAGGCTACAAAGATATTAACCTTCACGGGCTGAAGCTCGTCAATGAAGGCGGCTATCTCGTAACCGCGAGCTGTTCCTACCATATGCGTCCTGACTTGTTCCTGGAGACGATTCAGGCAGCAGCGATTGACGCTGGCAAGACGCTGCGTCTTATCGAATGGCGCGCTGCTGGCAAGGATCATCCGCAGATCGTCGGCGTGAACGAGGGTCATTATTTGAAATTTGGCATATTTGAAGTGCGGAGCCGCTAGAAGGCGGATCGATTTCATAACACATTAAAAAGAGCCTTCCAGTATCAGCCATGCGGCTTCGATCTGGAGGGCTCTTCTCTATTGTCATATACGTGCCTTTGCAGCCTCGTATTCGGCTTGTACGGATATCGCACTTGCACTGCGTGTCTTCATAATGATCTTCCGGATACTCTCGCTGGATAGGTGGTATTGCCGCTCCAGCTCCTGCACAGAGCTTCCACTCGCATAATGCTGGAAAATCTCTTCATTGCGACGCTTGATCATAATGCGAGATCCGCTCTTCTCCCCCCAGGCGGCACGTTCGTTGTGCGGCTTCGGGATATACAGCAATTCTCCTTGAATGTAGCTCTGAAGTTCTTTCAGCAGATTAGGGGGAAGCACATCTTTTCCATTTTTGTAGTTCAAGGTAAACCTCCTTGTTCATATCGCCCGTTGCAACAGCACCAGAAGTCGAGATTACCATGTCGTACACCTCCTCTAATCAAAATATAAAAAAACACGATCACACTGCGAAATCGTGCTTCACACATTCATTATAATTGAAAACGGTTCAATCCGTCATCCTTTTTATGGTAGTTGAGGGAGGCATCGCAGCCTCCCTCTGAAGATGACTTCCGCTGTTAGGCGAAAGCCACCTCGTTTTGGTTGATCAATTGGATCATCTCCTTTCGCGAAGATTCGTCGGGCCCGACATCTATATTAAGCCATAGCAAGCGAACAACCAGCAAGCGAAAGAACAGCTATAATCATTTGTTACGCTGGCTAATCCCTCCATTGCACTATTTACCTTGTAAGAATAAGAACAAATGTTTGTATTATAGGATGAAATGAGTGGATCGCCTATGGTAGAATAATAGAATCGAATAGAGGAGAGAGGTTGGCAGGTCATGACGCTTCGTTTTGTAATTGGCCGCTCAGGCTCAGGCAAGACGCACCATTGTCTGGATGAGATTAGACAGCAGGTGCTGGAGCAGCCGGAAGGACCGCCTATCGTGATTTTGGTGCCGGAGCAGGCGACATTCCAGACGGAATACGAGCTGCTGAATCATTCGGAGCTTAAAGGCAGTATAAGGGCGCAAGCGCTCAGCTTCCGGCGGCTGTCGTTCCGGATCATGCAGGAAACCGGCGGTACAGCGCTTATTCCGATTAGCGAGAACGGCAAGAACATGCTGCTGTACAAAATCGTCCATCGTCTCGAGGAGCAATTGCAGCTGTTCCAAGGGTCGCATACGCAGCACGGTTTTATCGAGCGGCTGGGCGAGCTGATGACGGAGCTCAAGCGATATGGCATTGACGCTTCGCAGCTATCGGACTATGCGATCAATCGGTTGCCGCAGAAGAGCACTTCGCTGCTCGGGCGGAAGCTGAATGATCTTATGCGAATTTCCGAACACCTCGAACAAGAGCTGGAAGGGCTCTATGTAGATGCAGAGGATTATTTGAGCTGGCTTATTCGCGGCTTTCATCAAGCGCCTTCCATGGCGGATACACAAATATGGGTGGATGGGTTCCACGGCTTCACGCCAAAGGAATTTGATGCGCTGGCATCGCTCATGAAGCATAGCAAAGCAATGACGATCACGCTCTGCCTCGATAAGCTCTATGAGCTAGGCGAGCAGCCTCATGAGCTGGACTTATTCCGTCCGACGGCAGAGACGTATATGAAGCTGAGAGATATAGCGATTGCGAACGGCGTGACGATAGAGGAACCGCTGTTTCTGGAAGGAACGCCGTACCGATTCCGGGAGAACCCAATGCTCGCGCATGTGGAACGGTACTATGGCGGACGGGGACGGCTTACGCTCACCGAAGATGAGCTGCGTGATGGCGGCGTTTCGCTGCACGCAACAGCAGGACGTAGGGCTGAAGTAGAAGCGGTAGCGCGTGATATTGTGCGCAGAGTGCGCGATGAAGGCGCAAGATACCGCGACTTGGCGGTTATGGTTCGCAATGCGCCGGATTATAACGACTATATTAAAGCGGTATTTGCTGATTATGAAATACCGTATTTTCTCGATCAGAAGAACGCAGCGCTGCATCATCCTTTTGTCGAGTTCATTCGTTCGGCACTGGAGATTGCGGTGCATGGCTGGCGGTTCGAGGCCGTATTCCGCTGCATTAAGACGGAGCTGCTCATACCAGAGGACGGCAGCTTGACGCGCGAGAGCTTTGATTTGCTAGAGAATCATGCGCTCGCGACAGGGATGAACGGCAATCGCTGGACGACGCTCAGCCAATGGAAGCCTATGATGCGGGATACGCTCGAAGGCGATCCTGCCTTGGCGGGAGAGAAGGAACTGCGCGAGTTCGAAGTTATTATGGCTGCAAGAGAAGCCGTGATACCTGTAATCCGTAAGTTTACGCGCGAATTGAAGAAGGCGAGTAGCGTCAGGCAAATGTGCGAGGCATTGTATCGCTTATTCATTGCTATCGAAGTGCCGGATCGGCTGGAGCGTTGGAGCCGCAAAGCGGTTGCCGGCGGCAATCCGCTAAAGGCGCGAGAGCATCGCCAGTTGTGGGACGGTGTAATGGATCTGCTCGATCAGCTGACAGAGATGACCGGCGCGGAAGCGATGCCGGTAGAGCTCTTCGCAGGAATGGTGGAGACGGGGCTTGAGAGCTTGAAGCTCGCCTCGGTACCGCCATCGCTCGACCAAGTGCTGATCGGTAGCATGGATCGGACGCGTTCAGGACAAGTGTCGGTATGCTACCTGCTTGGCGCGAACGATGGTGTCATGCCGCAGCGCATGCAGGAAGACGGCGTACTAACGGAGGCTGAGCGCGAGACGCTTGAGTACGGGGGTCTCGTGATGGCGCCGGGCGTACGCCGGAAGCTGCTCGACGAGCGCTTCATGATCTATGGCGCGCTGACAACGCCAAGTAAACATCTGTGGATTAGCTGGCCGCTGGCGGATGAGGAAGGCAAGAGCCTGCATCCATCTGAGGTCATAAGGCATTTGAAACAGCTCTTCCCTGGCTTACAGGAAGAGAATGTAGCTGGCGAGCCGGTTCCGAGCATGCCGGAGAGCGAGCAGCAAGCCTTCATGGCGCATTCGGAGCGTACGCTGTCCTATCTGATTACACAGCTGCGAAGCTGGAAGCATGGCGGCGAGATTGCTCCGATCTGGTGGGAAGCGTACAACTGGTTCGCTGTCCGCCCGCAGTGGCAGGACAAGCTGCAGAGGCTAGTTGCTTCGCTCCAATATAACAATGAAGAAGTATCGCTGTCCTATGAAACCGCTCATTTGCTCTATGGACAGAGGCTTCGCGGCAGCGTATCGCGGATGGAACGTTTCGTATCTTGTCCGTTTCAGCATTTTGCCATACATGGTCTACGGCTTCGTGAGCGAGACATGTACAAGCTTGCTGCGCCGGACATCGGACAGCTATTCCACGCTGCGCTGAACCGACTCACGGAGGCGCTTGGCGATCAGTTCGGCGCGTACACGCCGGAGCAGCTGCGCCAGCTGTCCGCTGAAGTCGTTGGCGAATTGGCGCAGCGGCTGCAATCGCAAATCTTGTTCAGCAGCAGCCGTCATCAATATGTGGCGCGCAAGCTGCGCGATATTATTAGCCAGGCGGCGATTATTCTTGGCGAGCATGCTCGGCGTGCACAATTCCAGCCGATTGGTCTTGAAATCGGCTTCGGACCGGATGGCCCGCTGCCTCCGGTTACGATTCCACTGTCCGGCGGAAGAACGCTTGAGATGGTCGGCCGGATTGACCGTGTAGATGCGGCACAGACGACAGACGGTCTTCTGCTGCGCGTCATCGACTACAAGTCCAGCGCCAAGCAGCTTCGGCTTGAGGAGGTAGCTTACGGGATGGCGCTCCAAATGCTGACGTATTTGGACGTCCTTCTGACGCATGCGCCGGAGTGGCTGGGTCAGCCGGCGAAGGCGGCCGGCGCGTTGTACTTCCATGTGCATAATCCGATGCTCTCTTCATCCAACGGCATGCTGCCAGCGAAAGCGCAAACGGAGATATTGAAGCGATTCAAGCTGAAGGGGCTTGTGCTCGCAGATGAAGAAACGGTCCGAATGATGGATAACACGTTAGCTACCGGGTATTCCGAGCTGCTTCCGCTTGCGCTGAAGCGCGACGGAGGCTTCTACAGCAGCTCCTCTGTCGTGTCCGATGAGCAGTGGGGAACGCTGCGTAAGTCGGTGCGAGGAACGCTGCGCCGAATTGGCGAGCGAATCGCGGGCGGCGACGTATCAATCGCGCCTTACCGGCTTGGAGGGAAGACGCCATGCCAATTCTGTGCCTATAAGCCAGTCTGTCATTTCGATCCATTGATCGAAGGCAACTGCTATACGAAGCTGAACAAGCCGGGCAAAGACGAAGTGTGGGAGCTTCTCGCGTCAGGAGACGACGAGGATCATGCTGCGGACGAGCAGCCGAATCAACATAAGAAGGAGGAGCATGAACAATGACGACGTCAGCGATAGCTTCAATACCGCCGAAGCCGATAGGCAGCACATGGACGGATGATCAATGGCGAGCCATTGTAACGAGCGGCAGCAACATTCTGGTTGCTGCGGCTGCAGGCTCCGGCAAGACTGCAGTCCTCGTCGAACGGATTATCCGCAAAATCTCAGCCGATACCGATGTCGACAGACTGCTCGTCGCAACCTTCACCAAAGCGGCTGCTGCCGAAATGAAAGAGCGGATACGAATCGCGCTTGAGAAGGAGCTCGACAAGAATCCGGGCTCCGATCATCTTCGCAGGCAGCTTGCACTGATGGGGCGAGCGTCCATTACGACGCTTCATTCCTTCTGTCTTGATGTAATCCGTCGCTACTATTCGTTGATAGGGCTTGATCCGGGCTTTCGCATAGCAAACGAGACGGAAGCGGAATTGCTGCGGATGGACGTGCTTGATGCGTTGTTCGAAGAGCACTACGAAGCAATAGATAGTGAAGAAGGACAAGCCTTCTATGAGCTGGTTGAGCGATTCGGCGGAGAGCGCGGCGATGAGCCGTTGTATGCACTTGTCATGAAGCTCTACAACTTCTCGCAAAGCCATCCTTGGCCCAAAGCTTGGCTGCAGGATACGGCAGCAGCATTCCGCGTGAGAGATGCTGAAGAGCTTGGACGTACCGAGTGGGTGCAGAGCATTGCGGCTGCTGTCAATATGTCGCTGCAAGGGGCGCAGAGCCTGCTCGAACAAGCGATGGACATTACGCGGCTGCCGGCAGGACCAGATGCATACGCCGAAACGTTCCAGGATGATCTGAACGTCATTCATGCGCTACAGCGCAAGGTGAACCATGAGCCGTGGGAGACATGGCATGAAGCGTTCACTACGGCAAGCTTCAGCAAGCTTAAGAGCCAGCGTGGGGATGCATGTGACAAAGGGCTGCAGGAGCAGGCAAAGGAGCTTCGTGATTCCGTGAAGAAGCTTATCTCGGATATGACCGATGAGCTGTTCACCCGCACGCCGGAGCAGTTCGCTGCTGAGCTTGGAGAGATGGCTCCGCTTATGGAGACGCTCGCCGGCCTCGCTGACGAATTCGGCAGCCGTTTCGAAGCTGCCAAGCTTGAGAAAGGGCTTATCGACTTTGGGGATATGGAGCATTATTGTTTGCGGATATTGCGAGACAGCTCATCTACGCCAGCTCAGATGGTCCCTTCGGCAGCGGCGATCGAATACCAGCAGCAATTCCAAGAGGTACTGCTCGATGAGTACCAGGATACGAACATGGTGCAGGAAGCGATTGTTTCCTTAATTGCAAGGCCGGGCAAAGGCAACCGATTCATGGTTGGCGACGTGAAGCAAAGTATCTATCGGTTCCGTTTGGCGGAGCCGGGTTTGTTCCTGCGCAAATATAAAACTTATTTAACTTCGGACGATATGTCAGAAGCGACGGTTAATGATGGCGGAGCTGACATTAACGCTGATGATGAATACGGTGTTCGGATCGATTTGGCTCGTAACTTCCGCAGCCGGCAAGAGGTAGTTGACGGCGTCAACAATGTGTTCCGGGCTATCATGCGCGAGAAAGCAGCAGAGATGGACTATGACGAGCGGGCAGAGCTCGTGTGCGGCGCGTCCTACCCGCCTGCGAGTGATGGCGGAGCACCAGAGCGATATGCGGTCGAGTTCGCGATACTCGATAAAGGCGGCAAAGGTTCTAGCCAAGCGGACATCGAACCGGATGAGAGCAGTGAGAGTGAGAGCGAAGGCAGCTCTGATGCGGAGCCGGCTGAAGACTTGCAGACGGTGCAGCTTGAGGCACGATGGATTGCGAGCCAGATTCTTAGATTGAAAGGATTGCAGGCAAGCGTTGGCGCTGCAATCGAGGAGCCATTCCAGGTTTACGATGGCAAAAAAGGACGGAAACGTCCGCTTGCTTGGCGCGATATTGTTATCCTGCTGCGGGCAGACAAGCAGTGGGCGCCGACGATAATCGAGGAGCTTCAGCAGCACGGGATTCCGGCTTATGCGGAGCTGAGCAGCGGTTACTTCGAAGCGACTGAAGTGGAGACGATGCTGTCGCTGCTTCGTGTTATTGACAATCCGTATCAAGACATTCCGCTTGCGGGGACGCTTCGCTCACCGCTTGTCGGATTAACAGGCGAAGAGCTTGCGCTCATCCGCATAGCTGGCGGGCGAGTTGCTTATTACGAGGCAGTTCGTCTAGCGGCAGATGATCCGACAATTCCGGAAGAGACACAGCGAAAGCTTGTCCGATTCCTCGCTTCGCTTGAAGAATGGCGGGAGGAAGCGCGGCAAGGAGCGCTCGCTGATCTGCTATGGCGCATTTACCGCGAAACCGGCTATTACGATCTCGTCGGCGGGATGACGGGCGGCTTGCAACGTCAAGCGAACTTACGCGCGCTGCATGACCGCACTCGTCAATACGAAGCGACGACATTGCGCGGCTTATTCCGGTTCCTTCGGTTTATTGACCGGATGCGAGAGAGCGGCGGCGACCTTGGCACAGCTAGGGCGCTGGGCGAACAGGAAGATGTCGTTCGCATCATGTCCATTCATAAGAGTAAGGGACTTGAGTTCCCTGTCGTATTTGCTGCCGGGCTCGGCAAGCAATTTAACAAACGCGATCTGACCAGTCCGTTCCTCATGCACAAGCAGCTTGGATTCGGGCCGCGCTATGTTGATACAGAACTGCGCGTAAGCTATCCGACGCTGCCGTATTTGGCGATTCGCCAGCGGCTTGGCATGGAGACACTTGCCGAGGAAATGCGAATTCTGTACGTGGCGCTGACAAGGCCGAAGGAGAAAATGTTCCTCGTCGGCACCGTTGCCGATGCCGAGAAGCAGCTGCAGCGCTGGTCTTCTGCGCTTGATCGTGAAGGTCAGTTGCCTGACTTCCGCATTGCCGGAGCATCCAAGTTTATCGATTGGCTCGGACCGCTTGCGATGGAGGCAGGCTTTCCGATTGTGGTGGAGCAAGCAGACTCTGAGCTGAATTCTGCGCTTGATTCACTAGCGAGCGTTGAAGTTGATGCTGCGGAAGCATTGGAACAGCCGGTAATCGAGGATGAGCTTAGCCGCGTGCGTGCATTTAAAGATTGGAAGACTGGGGTCGTCCCGGCTTCCGTGTTAGGGCTTGAAGCTGCTGCTGGTACTGTAGAGGATACCGAAGAGATGGCAGCTTTCGCCCAGCGGATGCAGGCTGTTCAATCTCTTGTTCCGCTGCCCATGTCAGATGAAGCTGCAAGCGAGATTGATAGAAGGCTGAGTTGGCGTTATCCGTACTCGGCAGCTACGACAACGGCCGCGAAAAGCTCCGTAACCGAGATGAAGCGGCTGCATGCCGAGTTCGGCGCGGATGAAGACGTGCTGTTGCTGCCGGAAATTGCGGAGGCAGCTGAAGCAGCAGAAACAGCGAGCTTGGCGGATATCGGCGAGGAGATTGAAGGGGAAGAGCTTGAAGAACATGAAGTAGAGATTGAAGAGCTGGAAGAGCAAACTGGCGAAGTCGTTCAGCTAGATCTGTTTGCGATGGCGGAGGATGAAGGTCAGGTAGAGCTTTTCTTCGATGAAGAAGCAGCTAGTCTTGTCCACGAAGCGAAGCCGCTCAACGAAGCTGGAAGGAAGTTTGAAGCTTCAGCGACCAAGTCAGGCGGAGGCGAGTATACATTCCGTCTGCGCCGTCCGAAGTTCATGGAAGAAGCTTCGCTGACTGCTGCGGAGCGGGGAACGGTGAGTCACTTGGTCATGCAGCACATCCCGATCACGGATGCAGTGTCTGAAGAAACGGTGCGCGAGACTGTTAACCGGTTGAGGGAGCAGTCGATGCTGTCGAAGCAGCAAGCGGAAGCGGTTGATATCGCGGGTTCGGCGGCATTTTTCCAGAGTGGGGTTGGCAAGCGGCTGCTTGAAGCACAGTGGGTTCGGCGAGAGACGCCATTCAGCTGCACATTCCCGGCTTCGCGGGTATACCCGGGGTGGGACAAGTCGCTAGATGAAGAGCCGATTCTGATCCAAGGGGTAATTGACTGTTTGTTCGAAGATGAGCAGGGGTTGGTGCTGCTTGATTATAAAACAGATCGGATACAGATGAAGCAGTGGGAGCAGGCAGCTGAGCGCCACCGATTCCAGCTGACGCTGTATGCAGAAGCGATTGAGACTGTCATTGGCCGGAAAATAGACGAATGTTATGTGTTCTTCTTCGATGGGGGACAAGCAGTAAAATTGTTTTAACGAGGGGAAGGAAACTGGCGATGCGGATACTGCATACGGCAGACTGGCATTTCGGGCGTTCGCTTGAAGGCCGCAGCCGATTAGAGGAGCAGGAGGCTTTTGTCGATGAGCTGGCTCAGCTTGTAAAGGACGAACAGATTGATCTCGTCATGCTCGCAGGGGATGTCTATGATTCTGTCAATCCGCCGGCAGCAGCGGAGCAGCTGTTTTACGAGGCGGTAGCAAGGCTGGCAGATGGCGGCAAAAGAACGATTGCGGTCATAGCGGGCAATCACGATCATCCGGAACGGGTGTCGGCTTCAGCTCCGCTTGCGGCAAGGAGCGGCATTCAACTCATTGGTATGCCTACAGCTGATCCGATGGTCATCGACGTTGCGAGAACCGGTGAGCAGGCCATCATTGCGGCGCTGCCTTATCCATCGGAATCGCGCCTTCGCGAATTGTTAAGCGAAGCGACGGATGAAGGCGCGCTCCGCTCCGCTTATTCGGAGCGGGTTGGACGGCTGATGGCGCAGCTAGGCGCTGCGTTCCGGCCGGATACGGTGAACTTGGCGATGAGTCATATCTATGTGCTTGGCGGTCTGGAGACTGACTCCGAGCGTCCGATTCAAATTGGCGGCGCGTATACGGTTGATCCGTCTGCGCTGCAAATTGGGGCGCAATATGTGGCTCTTGGGCATTTGCATCGTCCTCAGCGGGTAGCAGGAGACGAGACAATGCGCTACAGCGGATCGCCGCTTGCTTACAGTTTCTCGGAAGCGGGACAAGCGAAGTCGGTAACGGTGTTTGACGCGGAGCCAGGCAAGCTTATCGTGCCGCAGGAGATTCTGTTAAGTTCCGGCAGGCCGCTTGTGAGATGGTCTGCTAAAGGCGGAATTAGCGAGGTATACAGCTGGATTGAAGAAGGGCGTGACTCGCGTGCTTGGATTGACCTCGATGTATGGATGACCGAGGCAATGACCTTGCAGCATGTACAGCAGCTGCGCAAGCTTCATGAAGGGCTTATCCATATCCGTCCTGTCTATCCGGAACAGGCAGAGGCGCTCGAAGCGGATCACCGTACTCGCGAGCAACTTCCTGCCGAAGAGCTGTTCCGCCGTTTCTTCTCCCGTCAAACAGGCGGTGGCGAGCCGGATGCGGAGACGGTGCAATTATTCCTCGAGCTTATCGCAGAGGATGAGAACGATACGCTGATGTCCTCATCGGAGGAAGGGCTAGAGCAGCAGGTAGGAGGGGAAGGCGCATGAAACCCATATTGCTGCGATTAAGCGGTTTGCAGAGTTACCGGGAGACGCAAGAAGTAGATTTTGAACGGCTGACCGAAGCAGGCGTGTTCGGCATATTCGGACCGACGGGAAGCGGCAAGTCCAGTATTCTTGATGCGGTGACGCTTGCGCTCTACGGCAAAGTCGAGCGTGCGGCGAACGGCACGCAAGGCATTATGAATCAGGCGGAGAAGACGCTCTCCGTTGCTTTTACATTCGAGCTGGCTGGCGCTGGCGAGAAGAAACAGTACCGCGTCGAGCGGCAGTTTAAACGGAGCGGCGATGTGACCGTGAGCAACACGATCAGCCGATTCGTGGAATTGACAGAAGCGGGCGACGTTGTCATCGCGGACAAGCTTGCGGATGTGACGCGCTGCGTCGAAGCGCATATTGGGCTTAATATGCAAGATTTCACGCGCGCCGTCGTTCTTCCACAAGGGAAGTTCGCGGAGTTTCTGTCGCTGACGGGCAAGGATCGCCGGTCGATGCTGCAGCGGTTGTTCCGGCTGGAGCGGTTCGGCGATGGTTTGGCGCTGAAGCTGAATCAGCGCATGAAAGCGGCGGAAGCCGCGCTGAATGAGGCGGCGGCCGAGCAGCATGGCCTCGGCGACGCCTCTGCCGAAGCGGTGGAAGCCGCTGAGGCGCGTTACCGCGAAGCGGCAGCTGCTGCGGCAGCGGCGCGCGCAGCGCTCGCGGATGCGGAGAGGCTGCACGCGGAGCAGCTGCATGTGCGCGAGCGCTTAACCGCGCTGCGCAGCAAGGAGGCGCGGCAAGCGGAGCTGCTCGCCGAGGCGCCGCGCATTGCGGCGCTCGAGCGCGAGCTTGCGCGCCTCGCGGCGGCGGAGCGGCTCGCGCCCGCGCTCGCTGCCGCAGGCAACGCCGCCGCGGCGCTGCGCGCTGCAGCGGCGCGCCGCGAAGCAGCCGGGCAGGCGCATGCTGCCCGGCAGGAAGCGGCCACGGCCGCAGCTGCCGCGTGGACGGCGGCGGCCGCCGAGGCCGCGGCTGGCGAGCCGCGCCTCGCGCTGCGGCTCGGCCAGCTTGCGGAAGCGCAGCGGCTGGAGGGCGAAGCCGCCGCGCTTGCGAAGCACGCTGCCGAAGGAGAGCTGCGCGCTCGCGCGGCGGCACAGCGGCACGACAGCTTTGGCGCGGAGGCGGCCAAAGCGCAGGAGCAGCTCAGCCGCGCCACGGCGAAGCAGGCGGAGCTGCGCCAGGAGCTGAAGGGAATCGAGCTGACCGCCGCCGATCGCGAGAAGCGCGCGAAGCTCGGCAAGCAGCTGCAGCAGCATCAGCATTTGCTCGCTGCGTCGACTGCGGCGCAGCGTGAGAGCGATGGTGCTTCGCAGCAACTAGAGCTCGCGACGGGTGTTCGCGGGACGGCTCGTACGGATATGGAACAGGCGGAGGCAGATGTTCGAAGCCAGCTGGAGCAGCTGGTGCCCGTCTGTGCAGAATTGTCGGAGATCGGCAGTCACTTGACCGCAATGGGCAGCATGCTGCCCAAATGGATCGAGCGAACACGCGCCGAGCAGCGCGAACAGGAGCGTCAAGCGCTTGCTGCCCAATTGGCGGCAGGGCTTGTCGATGGCGAAGCCTGCCCGGTATGCGGTTCCTGCACGCATCACGGCGTACATGATCGAGCGCCGCAAGGGGAAGCGGATGCAAGAGCGAGCCTTGTATTGGCATGGGAACAGGTGCAGCAGCACGTTCAGATGGCACAGCTGCGGCTGACACCGCTGGGAACGAAAGCGGAATCCGCGCGCGAGCGTCTCATAGAAGCTATCCGCCAGGATGGGGTGGCTGAAACCCAAGGAGGTTGGACCCTGTTTGCACCGATGAGCGAAGCAGCGGCAACGGCAGCGCTTTCTGATTCGGAGGCTGTTAGCTCCGTTGATTCAAATTCACAAATCTCCGCTGATTTCTACTCGAACGAGGTGGAGCAAGTGGACCTCTTTGCTGATGCAGTGGGTAGTATCGAAGAGGAGTCCGTACTATCCGCAGCGGTAGATCCCAGCCGCGTCTCGGCAGCAGATTCACATGTTAAAGGGGAGTCTTTAGCTGTTTCACCTTTATTTGCTGCAACCCTGTCCTCGGGCGAGGCGTTGCTTGCAACGCAGCAGGCACTCGCCGCTCTGTCCGAACAGATCGCTGTGCAGGAAGCTTGGCTGCAGGCGGCAGAGCGAGGCTTTACAAGCAGCCGCAATCGGCATGCCGAAGCTGTGCGTAAGCACGAGCAAGCTGCAAGTGAGCTCCGTACGCAATTTGCTCTCTCGAGTCGCGCTTCGGAGCAGCGTCAGCAAGCAGATTCCCAGCTGGCAGAGGGACGTACGAAGTGGCAGCAGTTGTTCGGGGATGAACTTGCACCTGAGCATGCTGAAGAGCTGCTTGAGCAGCTTGCAAGCCGTGAGAACAGCTCGGAAGAGCTGCGGTCGAGACTGGAGAAGAGTGTCAGCTACATTGAGGAGAAGACACTCGCCATGCAAGAGAGCATGAAGCAGGCGCAATCTGCTGAGCTGGAAGCCGCTACGCTAGCCGAGAAACTTGCTGGCCAGCAGCAGCAGCTTCTGGAGAAGCAAGAGCAGCTGCGCACGATGACAGATGGTGTCCCAGCAGCGCAATTGATTGCAGCGGCTGAACAGGAATTATCTGCTCTGCGCAGCTCGCTGAAACAGCTGACGGAGCGCCATGAAGCTGCACAGGCAGCTCTTCAGGATGCGCTGCTGACCCAGAGCCGAGAGCAGGAAGCAGAGCGCTCTGCACGAAGCAGACATGAGGAAGCAGGTGCCGAGTGGGAGGAGCAGCTCGCACGTTCGCCGTTTGATAGCGGCGAAGAGGTAGCGGCGTTGCAGCCGCGCTTCGCGGAGCAGAGCAAGCTATCCGAGCAAGCTGCGGAGTTCCATGAAGCAAGTAACCAAATCGCCGCTCAGATCGAGCTGCTGCGCGACCAGCTTGGCGGACGCAGTCAGACCGATGAAGAGTGGGAAGCAGCTGTCCAGCAGCTTGCACGCTGCCGTCAAGAGAACGAGCTGCAGCTTGGGTTGTCTGCCAAAGCTGAACGGGATCACGAAGAGCTGAAGCAGAAGCAAGAGCGTTGGAATGCGCTCGAAGCGAAGCGCACCCATAGCGAACAGCTTACGGGGAGGTTGAAGTCGCTCCAAACGGTATTCCGCGGCAACGCGTTTGTGGAATACGTGGCTGAGGAGCAGCTTGTACAGGTCTGCAGAGCGGCTTCCGAGAGGCTTGGCTTCTTGACGAAGCGCCGCTATGCACTGGAAGTTGATTCCGGCGGAGGTTTCGTTATCCGCGATGATGCGGGAGGCGGCATTCGCCGGCCCGTATCGACCTTGTCTGGAGGCGAGACCTTCCTCGCTTCGCTGGCGCTAGCGCTAGCGCTCTCCGGACAAATCCAGCTGCGCGGCAAATACCCGCTGCAGTTCTTCTTCCTCGACGAAGGCTTTGGTACGCTCGATCCGGAGCTGCTCGATACGGTCATTACGGCGCTTGAGCGGCTTCATAATGAGACGTTGACGGTTGGTGTCATCAGCCACGTGCCAGAGCTTCGCGCGAGACTGCCTAGACGGTTGATCGTAACGCCTTCGGAACCAGCTGGACGAGGCAGTACGGTTGCGCTTGAAACGATGTGACGGTTCTGTTAACATTGCATTTTTGCCTGCAAGCAGCCTTGCAAACCGTTTCCGAAAAGGCTAACTTAGTAGGGAGATTATCGAAATAACGCGGTTATACGCTTGGAGGACCTAAACGTGCAAGAGCAACAGAAGAAACGCCCGATCTTTACCCCTGTCATTCTTCTTATTCTGACGATGAGCTTAATGGGCAACGTCGTGCTGTATACGAAGAAGATTCAGAACGATCAAGACACGCGAGCAGCACGCGGAAACACAATAATTCAGTCTGGCAATGAAGCGAAGGCACACTTCAAGCTGGTTATAGATACGGCACAGCATATGCTGGACAAGCAAGACGTTTCAACGCGACTTGCGGATAAGAGCAAGATGCTTGCAGCTTTTCAAACAGCTCCGCAAGTGATTCAGTTTATCAAGGAAGCGGAAGTTTCGAATGGTCAGCCATTTCAAGAAGACAAACGGGACGCCGCAGCATTCATGAAACAAGCGCAAACGAGGCTTACAAACCTTGGTAATCATGAAGGCCCTTTAAAGGCGAATGAGATTGATTTCTTGCAATTTCTAATTAAGACGTATCAAGCCTGCAGTGAGACCATGCAGCCGTTCGATCACGATACATGGTCCGAGACGAATGCATTGACCATTCTGGCCGATAAAGATTGGGTCGAGATGGCCGAGAAACTGCAGCAAACGTTGCATGATTCACCTGTTTTGAACCTGAGCAAATAAGAGGCTGTTCCCTCATCCAAGTCGCAAGACTAAAGGAGGGAACAACCTCTTTTTTTTGTTTGGTAAAAGCTGATCTAGCTGGGCTAGTGAGTGCCCTTCCCAGATAAAAGGGAAGGGCTTCAAACACTCTATTGATTCACCAATTTCTTCATATCCTCAATGAGCAGCGACGCCGCTTTGCGACCGCTCGAGAATGCGCGCTCAGCTAACTCGCCCTTGCCCTCGCAGCCGTCGCCGCAGAAGAAGAACGGCATGCTTTCAATTCGATTTGGCAGCAGACGGTTGCCAGCGACGTTCTTCACGCTCTGCACCATCGCTTTCTTCGACACGCGCTTAACGGCAACAGCTTCGCGCCAGCCTGGATAATGACGGTCGAACAGCGACTCCATCTGCTGCGTTTTCTCATCCAGATAGGCTTTGCGGTCGGTTTCGCCGCCATTGCTCTCGTCGCTCAGGTAGGCGATCCCTTGGAGCAGTTGACCGCCTTCAGGAACGAGCGTATGGTCGGTCGCCGAAACATCGGAGATGAACAGTTTGTGGTTCATATCGCTAATATAACTGAACGGACGCGCTACGACGTGGCTTAGTCCGATATCATAAACCATAACCTCTGTTGCTGTGTTGAACTCGTACGGAGCTAGGAAAGGCTCCCATGGCGTTCCGCGGAGCAGCTTCGTCACCTGCTGAACCGGCATCGCAAACACGACACGGTCGAATTCTTCCTCGCGAGCCTTCGTCTTGAGCCAGTATTTGCCTTGCTCGTACCGGATGCCGTCAACGCCTTCTTGCAGAGCGATGGACCACCGATCAGACTGCTCAATCTTGTCTCTTAGCTGATTCGTAATGACGGCCCAGCTGCCCAGCACATAGTTAACCGGGCGATGCGAGAGAAATAAGTTATGATAATAGTCGCTGATAACGGCTCCAGGAACGCGCCTTGCATCCTCTGGCGTAATGAAGAAGTTGCTGCATACGAGATGCTCCCACAGCTCTTTTACATCCTCGGCTGCGCCGGACTCTGCCAAATAATCACTAAGCGTATCGTAGTGTTTGATTTGATGAATGTTTGCGATGATAGCCGTAATTTCGCCGACAAAACGAACCTTCTGCAGAGGTGTTAATATATCAGTCTTCACAAGGTTTACGAAGTCCATCGGAGCCGGCGTCAGATGCTCGCCTTTCTCGTACATAACCTTTCGTTTGTCAACTTGCTTGCTGCTGAATTGTAGCTCCAGCTCGCGCTCCATGTCGGATAATGTGTGCCTGTCCAGACCGTAGATGGCATGCGCGCCGTAGTTAAGCGTGAAGCCGGCCTTCTCATACGTAAATGCCCGTCCGCCAAGCTGCGGACTCCGCTCGAATAGAACACCCCGGATGCCGGGCTGCTCTGACAAGTAAGCAGCTGCGGTCAAGCCCGCTAGACCGCCACCGATAATGGCCACTCTCATTTTCGAACTCTCCCCTCATGTCTACCCCAATTATACGCATGACCAAAATGCCAATCCATCTCATTAATGGCTGATAGTCTGATCAAATCGGCATAGATTCCCTTTGCGAAAGGGGCGGCTGCCGCTTCTACTTGTGTCGATTTTTGTTCGCACGTGTAAGGGAGGAATTTGCTACCATTTATTGAACTGATATAAATCTAGCACTCATCATCCCAGAATAAGGAAAGCGAGGAAGATTAACGATGGATAACAAGAAACTAATTATTTTTCTGGACAGCGGAGACACGATTATTGATGAATCCACCGAAGTCAGAGATGAAGAGGGGATAGTTGTAAGCGCCAATGTGATCCCGGGAGCGGACGTGATGGTGAAGACGCTCTTCGAGAGAGGATATACGCTCGCGCTCGTAGCTGATGGTGATGCGCAGTCGTTTAAGAATGTATTTAAGCAGAATGACTTGTATGAATATTTTACGACGATGATCTACTCCGAAACGATCAAAGCGAGCAAGCCAAGTCCTCGCATGTTCAAGGCGGCGATCGGGGCGCTGGACCTTAGTGAGTCCGATTGCTCTCGCATTATTATGGTTGGCAACAATTTGAGCCGTGACGTAAAGGGAGCTAACGCGCTTGGCATTACGAGTGTGTTTCAAAGCTGGACGACACGCTATCCCCATACTCCTGCAGATGAAACGGAGAAGCCAGTCTATACCATTAGCGAGCCTCTCGAGCTGCTTGAGTTGGTTGAACAGTTAAATCGCGAGCTTGTGTTTAACTAGATCTGATCTGAATCATGAGGGACCCATGCCAATGCGCATGGGTCTTTTGATTGTTGCAATTCTCCTCCAACGGTCCTCTATGGATGGATCATGGATAAGCGCCTATTTTACGCGTCAACAGGCGCCATTTGCCCACGGGCGAATATCATGGTTAATAGAATGAAGGAGGTCATGAACAGCATGGAAAAGAAGGTTACGACTTCCCCAGTCGGGAAAGCGCCTAATCAGACGATGCCTTCCAAAAAGTCGAATGCTTCCAAGGGCTGGAACATATCGAAAGGCTGGAATGGATTAAAAGGTGCGAGTGATAACGCGTCCAAAGGTTCAAACGCATCCAAAGGATCAAACGTATCCAAAGGTTCAAACGCATCCAAGGGCGGAAATGCTTCAAAAGGTGAAACGAAGCATGAGAACAAGCCGATGGTCATGCAAAAGCAAGTAAAGCACCAACATCATGAAATGAAACAAAAATGCCACGAGCATATGCACCGTTACGTACTTGTGCACACACATGACGGCTGGTGCTGCGATGGCATTGTTGAACATATCGACGATGAATACGTATGCTTGGCTGTGCCTTGCGGCGGCAATGTGGAACAACGCGCGTTCTTCCCGCAACCACCATTCTTCCCCATCTATCCATACCCGTTCTTCCCGCGCAGACGGTTCGTTCGGCAAGTATTCCCGCTGACGACGCTGCTTGGATTATCGCTACTGCCATACTATTAATCCGAGTACAAAAGCCGACCTTGCGTCGGCTTTTTTAAATGTAGTTCATTAGCATCATCTGGCATTATTTTTGCTGAAAATTGTCATAAATTCGTTTATGATGAAGATGAAGTTCATCTCATTCATGAAAGAGGGACATTGGTGCATCATCATTTGCAGGGCTCTTACGACCTGATGTTGGTCTTATTTTCTTATTTGGTTGCGACTGTCGCCTCGTATACAGTGCTAGATTTGATCGGGAGGATTAGTACGTCGAGAGGAATGCAGCGCTGGGGGTGGGTTGCTTTCGGCGCAGTCGGGATGGGACTTGGCGTATGGTCCATGCATTTTGTCGGCATGCTCGCATTCTCGCTTAGTACTTCCGTTGCTTATAATTTGGAGAAGGTTATCTTCTCCGTGGTCGTCGTCATTGCGGCAGCGTTTGTCGCGCTCATTATTGTCGGCCAGAGCAAGCTGACGATTCCGCGCTTGATCGCAGGCGGGCTGCTGCTCGCAACAGGAATCTCGGTCATGCATTATACCGGGATGGCAGCCATGCAAATTAATATTACCTATGATCCGTTCTATTTCTCATTGTCGATATTAATTGCGTTTATTGCTTCGAATGCAGCGTTGTGGCTTGCATTCTTCCTGCATCAAGGCAAGGCTCGGAATAAGATTTGGGTAAAGCTTGTTAGCAGCCTCATTATGGGAGCTGCCGTGGCAGGTATGCACTACACTGGCATGCATGCCGCTCAGTTTGAAATGCTTGCGGAATCAGAGGTCGTGAAAGGCGTCGTGCTGGACCAGACGTTCCTGCCCTATCTCATCGTAGGCGCAACGCTGTTCACATTGGGACTGTCGATATTCGGCATTTATATCTCCAATCGCTTATCCAAGAAGGATTCGCAGATATATCAGAATGAACGTTGGTACAAATCGTTGTTCGAGAACAATCAGGATGGCATCATCTCCATTGACAGAGACCTGAAGATTATCGACTACAATGTGGCGATTACAGTACTGACTGGCCTTCCTGGAAACTGGTTCCGCGGCAATTCGCTCAGCAGCATGCTGCCTTTCGTTGCAGAAGACGAATTAGAGCGTACGCGAGAAATGGTCAATAAGTCGTTAAACGGAGAGATGCAGAACTATCCATCCGCCATTATCCATCAGCTTGGCCATCGCGTAGATATTAATGTCGTGAATGTTCCGGTAAACGTGAACGGGCAAATCGTAGGCAGTTATGTGATCGCCAAGGACGTGACGGAGGAGAAGGCGGCGAAGGAGAAGATTCAGCATCTGGCGTTTCACGATGAGCTGACAAGCTTGCCTAATCGGCGTTGGTTCAATCAGAGGCTAGCCCAAATGATTGAGAGCGGAAGCGGGCGGTTTTTCGTTATGGTCATGGACATGGACCGCTTCAAGTTAATCAATGATTCGCTCGGGCATACGTATGGAGACATGTTCTTGCAGGAAGTGAGCAGGCGCATTCAAGATTGCATCAGCGAGTATGACATGACGCTCTCTCGCATGGGCGGCGACGAATTCACGCTGCTATGCGACGGCAGTTATGGATACGAAGAGATCACGCAGATTACGGAGCGGATCATTAAGGTTGTTGCTGTGCCTTATCGATTGAAAGAGAATGATTTCTACGTCACGACGAGCATCGGGATCGCAGTTTATCCCGAACATGGAGCGGATGCGGTGCAATTATTGAAAAATGCGGATACCGCCATGTATGAAGTGAAGAAGAACGGGAAGAACGGCTATCAGTACTACACCAAAGAACTGCATGCGCTATTGCAAGAGAAAATCGAGCTGGAAGGCGATTTAAGGCAAGCGCTGGCGACAGGCCAGCTATTCCTTGATTATCAGCCGCAAGCCGATGCGGAAACCAATCAGATTATCGGCGTCGAAGCGCTTGTCCGCTGGCAGCATCCGACGAAAGGAGTCCTGTCGCCAAGCGTATTCATACCGATTGCGGAAGAAACCGCGATGATTTACGAATTAGGCACTTGGGTGCTGCGTGAAGCTTGCAGGCAAATGAAGGCATGGCATGACGCGGGAGGACCGCTCATCACGGTTTCGGTCAACCTGTCTTCCCAGCAATTCCATCAGGCGAATTTGACGACGTATATTAAAGACATTTTGGAAGAAACAGGACTTGAATCCCGCTATCTGGAGCTCGAGATTACAGAGAGCATGATGATGGATCCGAAAGTATCCAGCAGCATTCTGAATGAACTGTCGGAGTCCGGCATTCGCATTAGTCTGGATGACTTCGGAACCGGATACAGCTCACTTAGCTATCTTAAGCTTCTGCCTATTCATAAGCTGAAGATCGACCGTTCGTTTATTCGTGACATTACCGAGAATGTGAACGACAAAGCGATTGTAGCGACGATTATTTCCATGGCGAAGCATTTGAACATGGATGTCATCGCTGAAGGCATCGAGACGAAGGAACAGCTCGATATTCTGGTGGACAACAATTGCAGTGAAATTCAAGGCTATTATTACAGCAGGCCGCTATCCGCAAGCAATGTGGAAGCGATGTTCCTAAGAGGCAGAACGCTGCAGCCACTGCAATCAAGAAGTGAATAATATTCGCTCTGCGGCAGATCTCCCGAGTTGGACTTGTCCATATTTTTTCGATATGATGGGGAGTAGATGTTTTCGCGTAAATTGAGGTGAAGGAGGAGAAGAGAATGGATTGTATTTTTTGTAAAATTATCGAAGGCAGCATTCCATCCAAAAAAGTGTATGAGAATGAGCACGTCCTCGCATTCCACGACATTCAGCCTGCAGCGCCGGTACATATTCTTCTCATCCCGAAGAAGCATATCGCTACGATGAATGATGTGACAGACGCAGACGATGCGCTTATGGCTGAGCTGCTTCGGGCCGCCCGTCATGTTGCTGCGGAGCTAGGCGTCGCTGAATCCGGTTATCGACTGGTAAATAACTGCAATTCTGATGGTGGACAAATTGTTTACCACCTGCATATTCACCTCCTTGGTGGGGAGAAATTAAAGGGACTGGGTTAAGATTTTTGCTGCTTCTTTCCCGGGGATGGAAAGCGGTTTAGGCTCCTGTATAAAAATAGCTTGTCCATTTAAGTTGACACTGCCTTTCCTCATAACATATAATTAAATTTGATGATCCGTGTTAACTTTTTTTACTGGACGGTCTGATTCGGAGGGAGGGAAAACTGGTGTCTGAAACAAAAGTTCGCAAAAACGAGACGATCGATGCTGCACTCCGCCGCTTCAAACGTACCATCGCAAAGGATGGCGTATTGGCCGAGGTGAAGAAACGCAAGCATTACGAAAAGCCTAGCGTAAAGCGTAAGTTGAAGTCCGAGGCTGCGCGTAAGAGAAAGTTTTAGGAGGATCCTTCCACAATGAACCTTAGCGAACGATTGAACGACGATATGAAGCAAGCGATGAAGAGCCAAGAGAAGTTCAAGCTCCAGACAATTCGGATGATTCGCTCATCTGTCAAGAATCAGGAGATCGAGCTGAAACGTCCGCTTGAAGACGCTGAAGTGCTTGATATCTTAAGTCGGGAGATCAAACAACGTAAAGATTCCCTCCAAGAATTTGAGAAAGCCGGCCGCGATGATCTTGTAAAAGACGTCGCAGCAGAAATTGAAATTATTAGTGTATACCTGCCTCAGCAGCTGACCGAAGAAGAGATCAAGTTGATTGTTCAGCAGACCATCCAGGAGACCGGTGCTTCTTCCAAAGCCGACATGGGGAAAGTCATGAGTGCACTTTTGCCTAAAACAAAAGGGCGGGCTGACGGTAAACTAGTAAACACATTTGTGCAGCAATTTCTGCAATAACATAGGCTGACAGCCAAACACTCCCCGCCTAGCGGGGGGTGTTTTTTCGTTATATCGTATTGACCATTTGCGCATATTAGCCCACAATTAGTGCTAACCTAAAGAAACGAGGCTTCATGCACAATGCTACGTAATTGGAAAGAAATCTTAGTACTTGCCATCCCGTCGCTCGTTTCATTCGCCAGCATGACGGTGACAGGTACGATCAATCTCATTATTGTCGGACAGCTAGGCGCACTTATCATTGCAATTGTAGGCGTTTCCAACATCATTATGTATAACGCATTCGCCCTATTCTCAGGCATCGGGCATACCGTTAATTACCTTGTTGCACAAAATAACGGGGCAGGCGATATGCGCAAAGGCATCCAGCGTACGTACATCGCTTTGTATATGTGCATCGCGTTCGCTCTCGTTATCGCGCTCGTCGGCTGGATCGGCGCGGGCGATATACTCAGGTGGACCGGAGGGTCCAAAGAACTTGTCAGCACAGGGGACTTTTATCTGGAGCTGCGGTTCTACGGAATGGCGTTCGGCATCATTAACTTTGCCTTCCATGGCTTCTTGCGCGGCATAGGCGCTACGAAGATGTCGATGGTCGTATCGCTAATCACGAATGTGCCAATTATTCTACTCACGTATACGCTTACGTTTGGGGAATGGGGCTTCCCGGAGCTCGGCCTAACCGGAGCAGGTATCGCTGTAATCTTCGGCGAAGCGATGCAGACGCTTATCTGTGGTTTCATATTCTTCTTCTTGCTGCACAAGAAGTATCAGACACGCAGCCGGATTGCATTCTCGCTCAGCTGGCTGGAGACCAAGCTCATCTCGATCGAGAGCGGCAAGCTTGGCGTTCAAGAGTTCTCGCTTAGCTTATCCATGTATATCTTTACCGCATTCGTTGCCCGGCTTAGCGACAAAGCGCTTGCAGCGAACGAAGTGGCGCTCAGCATTATGTCCTTCGGCTTCATGCCTGCATTCGCCTTCGGCTCGACCGCGACGATTCTAGTCGGGCAGTACGTTGGTAAAGGAACGCCGCTGCTTGGCCGCCGCGCCGGCACGGATACCGCGATTCTCGGCTCGATCTTCCTCATTGTGCTTGGCACGGTTGAACTCATATTTGCCAATGAAATCACACATCTTTATACGAATGACAAAGAAGTATACGAGCTGGCGGCGTATCTCATCAAGATATCTGCTTATTTGCAGCTGTTCGACGGATTGCTGAATTTCTTCGCTGGCGGTCTGCGCGGCATCGGCGATACGACCTTCCTTCTGCGCGTATCGTTTATCGTCAGCTGGTTCGTCTTTGTCCCGCTCGCATATATCTTTATCTTCGTATTCCATTGGGGCAGCATGGGGGCGTGGCTGGCGCTGTATACGTTCCTGACCATATTTGGGATCGCGGTTATGATTCGGTTTTACCGTACGGACTGGACAGCAGTGCGTCTGAAGGAAGCATCTCACTGATAAAACGAAACGCCTTGCGGTCTAGGACGTAGATGTAGCATAGACGAATGTGAAGTCGTTTGTTATTCAATAAGGGGGCTAATCATGCGAATGATCCAAAGATTGCGTATGCTTGTCCTGCTGCCGATTGCTGCGGCGCTGCTCTGCTCGTTGTTTGCTGTTGTACCAGCGGCTGTCGCTGCTGATGAGCTTGGGTCAACCGTCTATGTGGTGGAGGCGAAGGATACGGTTGATCCGAGTCTGGAGCGCTTCCTGGAGCGGGCGTACAAAGAAGCGGAGGATGCGAAAGCGACGCGTGTGCTGCTCGTGCTGAACACGCTTGGCGGGCTGGTGGACAATGCGCTTAACATTGGCGAGCTTATTCGAACGAGCAGCGTGCCGACGACCGTTTACATCCAGGGCAAGGCGGTATCGGCAGGTACCTATATCGCGCTGAATGCGAAGCAGATCGTCATGCAGCCTGGCAGTACAATGGGTGCTGCAGCAGTCGTGGATGAGAGCGGAACGCTGATTACGAATCCGAAGACCGTTTCCTTCTGGACGGAGGAGATGAAGTCAGCGGCGCTGCTGAACGGGCGTGACCCGAATATTGCGGCTGCTATGGTCAACACGAATTTGGAGCTGGAGCTGAAGGAGCTTGGCAGGACGAAGGAGAAAGGCGATGTCCTTACGCTATCTGCTGCTGATGCGGTGAAAGTCGGCTATGCCGAGTATACGGCGGCAACCGTACAGGAAGCGCTGGACGGCTTGAAGCTGTCCCAGCCGAACGTCGTGAACTTCCAAGCGAGCGTTATGGAGCGGATAGCTCAGTTTCTGACGACGCCGGCGGTCATGACGCTGCTGCTCATTCTTGGCATTGCAGGCATCGCAATTGAGCTCATGGTGCCTGGCTTCGGCTTACCCGGCATCGGCGGTCTCATTGCATTCACGCTCTACTTCTTCGGCCATTACATCGCCGGATTCGCAGGGCTTGAAGATGTCGTTCTGTTCGTCATCGGGATACTGCTGCTCGTCTCGGAGATATTCATTCCGAGCTTCGGCATCCTTGGTGTTCTAGGCGCGGCATCGTTAGTCGCAGGTGTGCTGATGGCTGCTCCAAATCCGAAGTCTGCGGGTTTGTCTCTCCTCATTGCACTTGTGGTTGCGGGTATTATTGTATTCGTAGTCGCGAAGAGGTTCGCGCACCGAGGTGTTTGGAACAAGTTCATTCTTAAAGACGCTTTGACGACTGAGGAAGGCTATGTATCAACGGCTAGCAAGTCGTCGTACCTCGGCATGAAAGGGACGACGATAACGCCGCTGCGCCCGGCTGGTACCGTTAAGATCGACGATAAGCGCGTCGATGTCGTTACCGCAGGCGAGTTCATACCGGCAGGAGCAAGAGTCGTTGTTATCAAAGTTGAGGGTACTCGCGTCGTCGTCGAACAGGAAATGGATGTTCAATAAACAAGTGGAGGGATTAAAGTTATGGAATTGGATCCAACAGTAACGATTGTCATTGTCGCGGTGCTAGCTGTCATTGCAGTATCGGTGTTCCTTAGCTTCTTCCCGATTATGCTATGGATTTCGGCACTAGCATCCGGCGTTCGCGTCGGCATTATTACGCTTGTAGCCATGCGGCTTCGCCGCGTCGTACCAAGCCGGATCGTCAATCCGCTCATTAAAGCGACCAAAGCAGGTCTTGGGCTGACGATTAATCAGCTGGAGAGTCATTTTCTCGCGGGCGGTAACGTAGACCGCGTTGTCAACTCCTTGATTGCCGCACAACGTGCGAATATTGAATTGGAATTTGAACGCGCTGCAGCGATTGACCTTGCAGGGCGTGACGTGCTGCAGGCCGTACAGATGAGCGTTAATCCGCGCGTCATCGAGACGCCAATTGTAGCGGCTGTCGCTAAGAACGGGATTGAAGTGAAAGTTAAAGCGCGCGTAACGGTTCGCGCGAACATTGATCGCCTCGTCGGCGGTGCTGGCGAAGAGACAATCATTGCCCGTGTCGGCGAAGGTATCGTTACGACAGTCGGTTCCTCGGATTCGCATAAGGACGTACTTGAGAATCCGGATCTGATCTCCCGCACGGTGCTTGGCAAAGGGCTTGATGCGGGTACGGCGTTTGAGATTCTGTCTATTGATATTGCCGACGTTGACATTGGCAAGAACATTGGTGCGCACTTGCAGACCGAGCAGGCTGAGGCGGATAAGCGGATCGCGCAAGCGAAGGCGGAGGAGCGCCGCGCGATGGCGGTCGCTCAGGAGCAGGAGATGAAAGCACGCGTGATCGAGATGAGAGCGCGAGTGGTTGAATCCGAGTCGCAAGTGCCGCTGGCAATGGCTGAAGCGCTGAAGACCGGCAAGATCGGCGTACTCGATTATATGAACTTAAAGAACCTTGAAGCTGATACATCCATGCGTAATTCTATCGGAGGCGGCACTACTCCGGAGAAGAATGAATAGCCCATATCTCTATCGTAATCTTGTGGAGGAGGTGTCTGAGTGAGATCACTAATTGAACTCCTCTTCTCGAACATTTATGTCGTTGTCATCTTCATCGGATTTCTGCTGACGATGATAAACAAGGCAAGAGGCAAACAAAATTCACCGAATCGGATGCCGACCTTCGGTGGCGAGCAGTCTAGGCGGCAGGAGGGGCGGCCTCAAGGCCAGGCGCACGAGACGGGCACTCAGCAGACGTCGCGCCGCGAAGAGCGACCAGTGCGGCCTGTGAAGCAGCGTGCAGCGATCCCTCCGCAAGCGCCAGTGCCTGCGCCCGCGCCGGTATATAAGACGCAGATGAAGCCGCGAGGAGACATGATTCCATCGCAAACGGAGTCGGAGTTCGAGTATGACTCACCGCTGCTGCGATCGCCTGCAGCTGTCAAGCATCAGCCGGCAGTTCAATCACCTCAGCGTGCACAAGGCGGCAGTGCCGCGTTCCGCATGCCGCAGGGCGAGGAGCTGCGCCGCGCCTTCGTGATGGCGGAGGTGCTCGGTCCTCCGCGCTCGAAGCGATCGCTTCGGCGGATGTAAGTATTCAAACAGAAGCACCACGCATATAGAGCGTGGTGTTTTTTTTGCGCGTTCAAATTTGATAGTAAGACGTCACGATCCACATACCGTGCATGCCAAGTACGCATACGTAAAGCACGCAGGTGATGACCATCAGACTTCTCAGAAGATGGGTTACTTTGCGCGGGATGAGGAACAGAAGGAGCAGTGGAAGCATAACTTTGAAGAGGAAGAAGGCTAGGGTGCTCTGGTGATAGAGCCAGTCCATAAATGGGTTGGCTTCTTGAATAATTCCAGCACGCAGACCAAGGTCTGTTAAGACAGCATCGCTTGCGCTAGCAAGGAGTATGAATGTAAGTAAGACGATCCGCAACCGTTGTCACCTCAACTCATGATACATTTTGTTTCATTATATACAAATTGTATCATAAATACAAAAACGTACAACCGAAGGAGCAGTTGAACTCTCATATTTCCAGCGCTTCGCGCATATTTTGGTACAGTACGGGAAGGGGGCCTCTGCCGGCATGAGCCGTTTAAATCGCAAACTTCGTAAAATGGCTGCCGATCTGCTCGATTTGCCGCAGGATGTCGTGATGGATTTGCCTCGGCTAACCATGATCGGCGACCGCCAACTTTACATTGAGAATCATCGCGGCGTGCTGCATTTCTCAAGCGATAAGCTGCGTCTCGCGCTTAGCAAAGGCGAAATCGAGGTGACGGGCAGTGATCTCGTTATCCGTACGATCTGGACTGAAGAAGTCGTCATCGAAGGTTTTATTAAAAATATAGAAGTACGCGAGTAATGCGGGTGGGGAGCAGCGCTTCAGGTGGAAGCAAGGCTTCCTGGTCGCGTGCTGGACAAGCAGCAAGGACAGAACAACCGTTAGGGGGCTTGAATAATGAGTGCGACGAATGCAACGTGGATGCAGTGGCTCCGCGGCTATATTACAGTCCGAGTGCGCGGAGAAGCATCAGAGAGGCTGGTGAACTCTGCGCTATCCAAAGGGCTGTCGCTTTGGTCCATTAGGCGGACAAGCAAGGGGGAGCTTGACTGCTATATGCTTGTGACGGATTTCTTCCAGCTTCGCTCGATCCTGAAAGAGACAGGCTGCCGGATCCACGTGACGTCGCGTCAAGGGCTTCCGTTCTGGGTGCGGCGTGCGCAGAAGCGTGTTTTTTTTGCAGCAGGACTTATTCTATTCTTCATCGGAATGTACTTGCTCTCCTCACTCATCTGGTCCATCGACGTGAAGGGCAATGATCGCCTCTCGGAGGAGCAAATCATGCAGGTCGCCAAGCAGGAGGGGCTCTATCCGTTCCAATGGTCATTCCGGCTTGAAGATGTGAACGTATTGTCGAAGAAAATGGCGCAGAAGCTCCCTGGAGCGGCTTGGGTCGGCGTTCAGAAGCATGGCACGCGCATCACGATTCAAGTCGTTGAGTCTTCGGTGCCGGATAGGAAGACGCCGATGAACCCGCGCCATCTCGTCGCTTCGACGGATGCGGTGGTGACGAAGGTGATGGCTGAGACCGGCAGGCCTGTCGTGAAACGCAATATGCGCGTAAAGCAAGGAGATGTGCTCATCTCAGGTATGCTTGGAGACGAGAACAATGCCAAGGCCGTCGTCGCGAAAGGCTTCGTGAAGGGAATTGTTTGGCATGAATATGACATTGTTTCGCCGTTAACCCGGCAGACGAAAGTATATACGGGCGAGAAGAAAGTGGTTTGGTACGCCGTTGTCGCAGGTCGGGCGATGAAGGTGAGCGGATATGGCGGCAGTCCTTTTGCGATGTACGAGAGCGTGAAGCAGGAGGAGCAGGCCGCGTGGCGGACGATGAAGATGCCGTTTGGAAGAATGAAAGAGACGATCTATGAGGTTGTACTCCAAACGCAAACGGTCAGTGTTGAGGAGGCCAAAGCCGAAGGACTCGAGATGGCGAAGGCGGATGTACTGGCTAAAGTCGGCCCTGATGCACAGGTGCTTGGCGAAAACATTTTGCATGAAAAGACGGACAATGGTAAAGTTTATATGAAAGTGCTTTTTGAGGTGGATCAATCGATCGCGAAAGAGAGACCGATAGTTCAGATGCAAGGGGATTGAGTATTTTTGCAAAATGAATTCAAAGTAGCCAAGATTCCACTTGCAAACGCAGCGGAAGGCCTAGCGTTGTTTGGCCCGCAGGATAAGTATTTACGGTTAGTTCAGAAGCAAACGTCAGCAGACATCTCTTCTCGTGAAGCGGAAATTTCAATCTCGGGTCCTAGCGCCGAGGTGGATTCTATCGAACAGCTCTATTCCGTGCTGCAGCAGCTCGTGCGCGGCGGCTACACGCCGTCTGAACGCGATATTATGTATGCGCTCGACCTCTCGCGTACGTTGCAGGCAGATCAGCTGCTAGATTTGTTCAAGGCCGAAATTACGACAACGTTTCGCGGCAAACCGATCCGGGTAAAAACGATTGGTCAACGCCACTATGTCAAGACGATCAAACGGATGGACATCGTATTCGGAATCGGCCCAGCCGGAACGGGAAAAACGTATCTCGCGGTTGTGCTCGCGGTAGCTGCGCTGAAGGAAGGCTCCGTCAAACGGATCGTTCTTACAAGGCCAGCAGTCGAGGCAGGCGAGAACCTGGGATTCCTGCCAGGCGATCTGCAAGAGAAGGTAGATCCGTATCTAAGACCGCTGTACGACGCGCTGCATGACGTGCTCGGCCCGGATCAAACGACCAAAGCATTTGAACGCGGACTTATCGAGGTAGCGCCGCTCGCTTATATGCGGGGACGGACGCTCGAGGATTCATTTATTATTTTGGACGAGGCACAGAATACGACACCGGAGCAGATGAAAATGTTCCTGACGCGGCTTGGTTTTGGCTCGAAGATGGTCATTACCGGCGACGTTACCCAAATTGACTTGCCGCGCGGCAAGCGTTCGGGGCTTATAGAAGCACAGCGCATCCTTGCCGATATTCCTGAGATCGGGTTTATCATCTTCACCGAGCAAGATGTCGTAAGACACTCGCTTGTCCAGAAGATTATCACAGCATACAATGTGGATGCAGAGAAGCAGGTTTAGTCTATTTTGTAGGTGCAAGCCTATAAAATGTGGTCGCAAGCCACCCACTCAAAGTTAGCCTTGTGACCGAAGGTCACAAAAGCGATTCCCACCACGAATGTTACTGATATCGACAAAAAGTAGCATTCTTCCACCTTAATCAGGCACCACGTGGCGTAAGAACGCCGCATGAAAGTGTGTCCGCGCCAGCGGACGAAAACGAGCCTACGTCGAAGTATGGTCGAAGACGGCCCAGTCGTAGGCTCGGTTCTTCCGGGTCCAGGGACGGGAGTCCCTGGGGTCCCCCTTTTTAAGGGGGATTTAGGGGGATGTCCGCGCAGCTTTTTGGGGGATTGTTCTAGGTTTGGGAGGATAAATAAGATGGTGAATCAAGGAACCAGCCTGGATGAATCCAAGCCATCAGGATGGAATGGATGGAAGCACAGCGCCGCTGTAAGATGGGTGCTAATGCTTCTGTTTGTTTTGTTGTTTTATTTTTCTTTAGCACCTCATGTGCTCCCGGAGACATACAACATTGAGCTTGGCAAGCCAAGCGATCGCGACATCGAAGCGCCGATGGAGATTAAGGATGAGAAGGCGACCCTGCAAGCGCAGGAGCAAGCTGCCGAGCAGGTGGAGCCGATCTATTCCATCGTCGCGCTGCGGAGCGAGGTGCTGCTCGAGCAAATTTTTGCCCGGATGGAGCAATTGAACCAGGACGATCAAGTGACGCTCGAGAATAAGGTGTCGATTTACCGCACCGAAATTCCTCAGCTGTACACCGATTATGTGGATCAGTTCGTTCGGAACAACAAAGGCAATGGCACGTACAACGATACGCTGCTCGAAGAGATGGCTGCTGCCGTCAAAGCGCAAGCTTATCGGATTCCCGAAGAAACGTATTATAAGCTGCCATCGCTGTCGCCGATTCAGATCGGTGACATGCAGCAGGTCGCTGTATCCATTGTACATAAGCTAATGGGCGATTCTCTTCGCGAAGCGGAGACCGCTCGTACGAAAGTTGCGGAGCTCGTCAATGCCAGCTCGCTTAGTGAGCGCAAGACGAGGGAAATTGTGCAGGAGCTCGCTCGGTATGCCCTTATGCCGAACAAGTTCTTGGACAAACAAGCGACGAACGATGCTAGAGTCGCTGCCAAAGAGAACACGCCGCCTGTTGTCATCAAGCAAGGCGATATTATTGTTCATAAAGGCGAGACCGTTTCCAAAGAGATGTACGATCGCCTATCTTCCATTGGACTGCTTCAGACGAAGAAGACATACTGGCCGCAGCTTGGTTTGTTGCTTTTATCTATTTTGTTCACGATTGTGATCTACAGCTACTTGGAGAAGGCGGCTGGCTTATCCGGCGGCACGCGGACCAAGTACAGCAATACGCAGCTCGTTATGCTGCTATTGATCTATGTGCTCAATATCGTTGCGATGCAAATTATTGATTTAACGCAGACGCAGACGATGCCCTATGTCGGTTATTTGGCTCCTACAGCGATGGGAGCGATGCTGATTGTGCTGCTGCTCGATATTCAGCTTGCAGTCGTAAGTTCCTTCTTGTTTGCGATTATGGGCAGCGTTATCTTTAACATGGATTCTGGTCGTATTTTCGATTTCAATTATGGCTTCACGACTGCGGTCATCTCGTTCGCGGCGATCTTTGCCATTCACCGGGCTAGCCAGCGTTCGACGATACTGAAGGCAGGCATTATGGTCAGCTTGTTTGGTTCGGCCTCCGTATTGGCGATACTGCTGCTAGGAGAGATGTCGGACAAGAATGAAATGATCATGACAGTGGCGTTTGCTTTTGCAAGCGGATTGTTGACGGCGATTCTTGTTGTCGGATTAATGCCGTTCTTCGAAGTGACTTTCGGCATATTGTCTGCTCTGAAGCTTGTCGAGCTGTCGAGTCCGAACCATCCGCTGCTGCGCAAGCTGCTGACGGAGACGCCGGGAACGTATCACCACAGCGTGATGGTTGGCAATTTGTCAGAGGCTGCGGCAGAGGCGATCGGCGCGAACGGCTTGTTATGCCGCGTCGGTTCGTTCTATCACGATATCGGGAAGACGAAGAGACCGAGTTATTTCATTGAGAACCAGACGAATATCGAGAACCCGCATGATTCGATTGAGCCGAAACTGAGCAAATCGATCATTATTGCGCATGCTAGAGACGGAGTCGAGATGCTTCGCGCGCACAAGCTGCCGAAGCCGATCAGAGACATAGCCGAGCAGCATCACGGTACGACATTCCTGAAGTATTTCTATCACAAAGCGTATAAATTGGCGGAGGAAGCGGGCATCGAGCCGGATTTCACCGAAGATGACTTCCGATATCCGGGCCCGAAGGCGCAGTCGAAGGAAGCGGCAATTGTCGGCATTGCAGACTGTGTCGAAGCGGCAGTTCGCAGCCTTCGCAGTCCAACAGTGGAGCAGGTTGAATCCATGATTAACAAGATCATTAAGAGCCGGCTGGACGACGATCAATTTAACGAATGCGATATTACACTGAAGGAGCTTGAGAAGATTGCACAGACGCTGAAAGAAACCGTCATCGGCATCTTCCATTCACGCATTGAATATCCGGAAGACGTTAAACAAAAGGAGCGGCTGGCATGAGCTTGCAATTAGGATGGATCAACGATCAAGATAAAATCGAAATTTCCGAAGACTTTATCGGCGTGCTCGATAAGGTGCTGCAGCTTGCGGCAGAGGCCGAGGGGCTGACTGAAGGCGAAGTGACGCTGACCTTCGTCGATGATGAAGAAATTCACCAGTTGAACCGCGAGTATCGGAATATTGACCGGCCTACTGACGTCTTGTCGTTCGCGATGCAAGAAGAGACGGACGAAGAGCTGGAAATTATCTATGAAGTGGAAGACGAGAACGAGAATATCCCGTTTGAAGGCATGCTTGGCGACATTATTATTTCGGCTGAACGGGCTAAACTACAAAGTGAAGAATACGGACATTCCTTGGAGCGTGAGCTTGGCTTCCTGTTCGTGCACGGGTTCCTTCATCTGATCGGCTACGATCATCAGGATGAGGCAAGCGAAGCGGTCATGACAGAGAAGCAAGAAGCGGCATTGCGCCAAGTCGGCCTCACTCGCTAATGCGCAGGCTGCTCCGCAGTTTTTCCTTTGCGTTTGCAGGAATTGGAGCAGGTATTCGCACGCAGGCGAATATGCGCATTCATGTTGCAGCGGCCATTATCGTCAATGTGGCGGGGCTCATCGCGCATCTATCGCGGACCGAATGGCTGATCATCATACTGGTGCAAGCTGCGGTCATGTCAGCAGAGCTTGTGAACACCGCTATTGAGCATGTCGTTGACTTGACAAGCCCATCGCAGCATCGGCTTGCGAAAGCTGCGAAGGATACGGCTGCTGGAGCGGTGCTTATCTTGGCGATTGCAGCTGTTATTATAGGCTTAATCGTATTTGTACCGCATCTACGTCCTTAGGGAGAAGGAGAGTAAATCGATACTCGATGAATAATACAATGAACGAGTTATCTGCGGAGTGGCAGCAGCTGCTTCAGCAAGCTTTGGAGGCAATGAAGCGTGCGTACGTGCCGTATTCGAACTTTCAAGTCGGCGCAGCGCTGCTTGACTCCGAAGGCGGCGTCCATATGGGCTGCAACGTAGAGAACGCAGCATACAGCCCAACGAACTGCGCAGAGCGCACCGCGTTGTACCGCGCTATTGCGGATGGACATCAAGCGCGCTCGTTCGAAGCGATCGCAGTAGTCGGCGACACAGAGGCACCGATTACGCCTTGCGGCGTATGCAGACAGGTGCTAGTGGAGCTATGCCCGCCAGACATGCCTGTCATTATGGGGAATGTAAAGGGAGATTGGCGTGTCTCCACCGTTGCGGAATTACTGCCGGGCGCATTCTCGTCAGATTCGCTAACGAAGGAAGTATAACCGCCGCATCTGGAAGGGGATTAACGGACAACCTATGAGCTCATCAACAACAGGATCAGGATCTGGATCAAAAGGATCCAAACAAAAGTTTCATTCCGGCTTCGTCGCTATTGTCGGCAGACCGAACGTAGGCAAATCGACGCTTATTAACGAAGTCATCGGGCAGAAAATCGCCATAATGTCGGACAAGCCGCAAACGACGCGCAACAAAATTCACGGCGTCTACACGACCAACAATTCGCAAATCGTGTTCCTAGATACGCCTGGTATTCACAAACCGACGTCCAAGCTTGGAGACTTCATGGTGAAGTCGGCTGTCAACACGCTTGGCGAAGTGGATGCAGCGCTGTTTCTAATTGACGCATCCGAAGGGCTCGGCGGCGGTGACCGCTTCATAATCGAAGCGCTCAAGAAAGTGAAGACGCCGGTGTTCCTCATCATGAACAAGATGGACAAGATCGAGCCGGAAGCGCTGCTGCCGCTCATCGTGCAATATAAGGATTTGTATGACTTTGCAGAGATCATTCCGATCTCCGCGCTTCAGGGAAGCAATGTGAACACGCTGTTGAACGTGTTGAGCGGCTATTTGCCGGAAGGACCTCAGTATTATCCAGCGGATCAAGTGACTGACCATCCGGAGCAGTTCGTCTGTGCCGAACTTGTCCGCGAGAAAATTCTGCATCTCACTCGTGAAGAAATTCCACACTCCATTGCTGTCGCAATTGAGGATATGCGCGTGCAAGAGAATGGAGTTGTCTATATCGGGGCTGTCATCTACGTCGAGCGTGATTCGCAGAAAGGCATCGTTATCGGCAAGCAAGGCGCACTGCTGAAGCAGGTCGGCAAAGAAGCGCGCCGTGACATCGAGACGCTGCTCGGCTCGCGCGTATTCCTCGAGCTGTGGGTGAAAGTCAAGAAGGACTGGCGCAATCAAGATCGCGTACTGAAGGATCTCGGCTTCCGACACGACTAAGCGCATTTTAGTTAAAAATTGTAAGGCATAGGCTTACTCCCTTTATCGCATCCTAATTCATGAGCAACATTCTCATGCGGAAAGGATGAATACGAATGCGAAATTTTTCGTGGAAGTATTTTGCGCTGACCGGGGATGTGGAAGCTTTTATGCTTTATAAGGAGATAGAGGAGCAGGCAGCTGTTGCTGACTCTGCCAGCAGCGAGGAAGATGGAGAGGCTGCAATCGAGACCGAGAGCATGTTATAACCGATCGCTGTAAGGCGGGAGGCCCGGGGGAAAAGCGATTATGCAATATCGCGTCGAAGGCATTGTCATCCGCAGTACGGACTATGGAGAAGGCAATAAGATCATTACGCTCTTTACGAGAACGCACGGCAAAATCGGTATTGTCGTGCGTGGCGCCAAAAAAGTAAAGAGTCGTCATGGATCGCTTGCACAGCTGTTTACGTACGGCGAATATTTATTTTTCCGAAATAGCGGCTTAGGCACGTTGACGCATGGTGAGATTATTGAATCTCACCATGTTTTGCGTGAGCAATTGGAGCTAACCGCCTACTCTTCTTATGCGGTCGAATTGGTAGACAGGGCGCTTCAGGAAGAAGATGCGAGCGCCTATATCTACGAACAGCTGAAAGCATGCTTGACCGCATTTGTTGAAGGCAAGGATGTTGCGATTACGATCCAGCTCTTCGAGTTGAAGATTCTTGAAGCGGCAGGCTATGCCCCGGATTTTACCGCTTGCATGTCTTGCGGCAATGCTGAGGGCCGAATGGCGCTAAGTGCGAGAGCCGGAGGCATTCTGTGCAGCAGATGCCGATATAAGGATCCGAGTGCAATGGAGCTTAGCGAAGGCGCGCTCAAGCTGCTTAGGCTGTTCCGTCAGCTCGATCTGCGCAGGCTTGGGAACATTACGGTGCGAGATGAAACGAAGAAACAGCTTAAGCTCGTTATGCGCACGCTTATGGATACGCATCTGGCGCTGCAATTGAAATCGCGTTCGTTCCTGGATCAGATGGAGCGCTTTGATTTGACGGTGCCGGTTCGCCGGCAGCCTAAGCGTGAAGCGGACGAAGAAGCTAGCGAGGGCGAGGCAAATGTATCTCGTGATACTTTAGATCCTAAAGAGGGCGACGCAGAATAATTGACACACCTTATTGGCAATGTTATGATATGTTATTATGAAATAGGAACGTTGAAGGAGAAAGTAACTGTTTACAGTCGTCAGTAAAGCGAGCCGGGGGTAGTGGGAGCCTGGACGGACGTATTCGGTGAAGGGCGCTCCGGAGTTCTTGCAGCTTTCTTAAAAGCGGGTTTTCAGGATCGCATATCTTGAGAACCAAGTAGGGTGGAACCGCGGGAGATGATAGCTCTCGTCCCTATGTCTGATTTTCCGGACATAGTGGGCGAGGGCTTTTTTATATGCCACGCACTTGGAATGGCCGGTACTACAACTTAAGGAGATGAATGAAATGAATTTTCAAAACATGATTTTGACGCTGCAGCAGTTCTGGGCAGAGCAAAATTGCATTCTCGTTCAGCCGTATGATACGGAGAAAGGCGCGGGCACGATGAACCCGATGACTTTCCTGCGTTCCATCGGTCCTGAGCCTTGGAACGTGGCTTATGTTGAGCCTTCCCGTCGTCCAGCAGACGGCCGTTATGGCGAGAACCCTAACCGTCTGTATCAGCATCACCAATTCCAGGTTATTCTGAAGCCGTCGCCGGACAACATTCAAGAATTGTATCTTGAGAGCTTGAAGCGTCTTGGCGTTGATCCGCTTCACCACGACATTCGTTTCGTTGAAGATAACTGGGAATCGCCGACGCTCGGCGCTTGGGGTCTCGGCTGGGAAGTATGGTTGAACGGCATGGAAATCACGCAATTTACGTACTTCCAACAAGTCGGCGGTATTGACGCGAATCCGGTTGCCGTTGAGATTACGTACGGTATGGAGCGCCTTGCTTCGTACATTCAAGAGAAAGAAAATGTGTTCGATCTGGAGTGGGTAGACGGCGTAACCTATGGCGACGTGTTCCTGCAGCCTGAGTTTGAGCATTCGAAATATACGTTTGAAACCTCCGATACAGCGATGCTGTTCTCGCTGTTTAACATGTATGAAGAAGAAGCAAAGAAGACCATGGAGCATAAGCTTGTTTTCCCGGCGTATGATTATGTTCTGAAATGCTCCCATACATTCAACCTGCTGGATGCGCGCGGCGCAATCAGCGTAACGGAGCGTACAGGCTACATTATGCGTGTCCGTAACCTCGCCCGTGCTTGTGCGGCTACTTATTTGGAAGAGCGTGAGCGTCTTGGCTTCCCGTTGCTGAAGAAAGGAGTGAACGTCAATGGCTAAAGATTTGCTGCTTGAGATCGGACTTGAAGAGGTACCGGCGCGATTCGTGCGCGGAGCGATGAATCAATTGAAAGAGAAGACGGTCAAATGGCTGGATTCTGCCCGAATCAGCCATGGCGCTGTTGAGGCTTATGCAACTCCTCGCCGTATCGCGGTTCTGGTGCGTGATGTGGAAGAGAAGCAAGCCGATGTGAACGAGGAAGTGAAAGGCCCTTCTCGTAAAATCGCGCTTGATGAGCAAGGCGAATGGAGCAAAGCGGCGCTTGGTTTCGCACGCAGTCAAGGCGTCTCTCCGGAAGACTTCTTCTTCAAAGAGCTTGCCGGCGTTGAGTACGTGTATGCCAACAAGAGCAGTATCGGTACAGTAACGAGCGATGTGCTGCCGGAAGGGCTGCCTGCACTCATTACATCCATGTCGTTCCCGAAAAATATGCGTTGGGGCGCTTATGATCTGCGTTTCGTTCGTCCAATTCGCTGGCTCGTTGCTCTGTTCGGCGAAGAGGTCGTTCCGTTCGAAATTACGGCAGTTCAAAGCGGCAAGACAACACGCGGCCATCGTTTCCTTGGCAGTGAGACAGTTGTATCCGAGCCTTCAGCTTATGTGGAGCGCCTGAGAGAGCAGCAAGTTATTGCGGATGTGGCAGAGCGTGAAGCGCTGATCGTCGAGCAAATCAAATCGCTGGCAGCCGAGAAGGGCTGGCACATCGACATTAAAGAAGATCTGCTCGAAGAAGTGGTCTTCCTCGTTGAATATCCGAACGTTCTATTCGGTTCGTTCGATCCGGCATTCTTGAACATTCCGCAGGAAGTGCTGATTACTTCGATGCGCGAGCATCAGCGCTACTTCCCGGTCCTTGATAAGGAAGGCAAGCTGCTGCCTTATTTCGTTACGGTTCGTAATGGCGATCGTACTTCGATTGAGTCCGTTGCCAAAGGTAATGAGAAAGTGCTTCGCGCACGTCTATCCGATGCGAAGTTCTTCTATGCAGAAGATCAGAAGCTGGCAATTACCGATGCGCTTAAGAAGCTCGAAACGATCGTTTACCATGAAGAGCTCGGCACGGTTGCCGATAAAGTGCGCCGTATCGTGAACACGGCAGGCAAGCTGGCGAATGCGCTGCAATTGGATGCTCAAGCGGCAGACGATGTCGCTCGCACAGCGGCAATTTGCAAGTTCGACCTTGTTACACAAATGGTTTACGAGTTCCCTGAGCTGCAAGGCATCATGGGCGAAGATTATGCGCGTAAAGCAGGCGAGAGAGAAGCGGTAGCTAAAGCAATCAACGAGCATTACCAGCCACGCTTTGCAGGTGACCGCGCTCCGGCATCCGTAGTCGGCGCTATTGTCAGCCTCGCAGACAAGATCGACACTATCGTTGGCTGTTTCTCGATCGGCATTATTCCTACAGGCTCGCAGGATCCTTACGCACTGCGCCGTCAAGCGGCAGGTATCGTACAAATCGTATTGGCGCACGGCCTCAAGCTGCCGCTCGAAACATTGTTCGATCTAGCAATTGATGTACATGCAGCGGGTACGATGAAACGCGATCGCGCAGAGGTGCGTAAAGACTTGTATGAGTTCTTCTTGCTTCGCGTGAAGAATGTACTCACTGAGCAGAACGTTCGTTACGATGTCGTTGATGCCGTAATGGCAGTGGGCTTTAATGATCTGAGCCAGACCGTTGATCGCGCAGCAGCAGTTACAGCTTGTGCAGCAGGCGATCGTCGCGATGAGTTCAAAGGCGTTGTGGATGCGCTCAACCGCGTATGCAACCTGGCGTCCAAAGCGACATCGGCGGAAGTAAACGCGATGCTGTTCGCGGAAGACGTTGAGTCAGCCTTGTACAGCGCTTGGGAAGCGGTGCAAGCCGACATTGCCGCACTTGTTACGCAAGGCCGTGCAGCAGAAGCAATTGAGAAGCTGGCTAGTCTGAAAACGCCGATCAACAACTACTTTGACAAAGTTATGGTTATGGCTGAGGACGAGGCAGTTCGTGCGAACCGTCTGGCAACTTTGTCCGCTATTGCGGGCAGCGTGTTGAAAGTGGCGGATTTGTCTAAACTGGTTTGGTAAGCCTTTTTCCGTAAGGAAAAGAGGCTACCTTCAGTTCTTCCCAGGAAAGATGCACGGCATTTTTCTCATGAAGTAGCCTTTTTCCGCAAAAAAAAGAAGCCACATTTTAATCCCAAGGAGGGTGAACCAAATGGCAGCCGAAACGCAGCCTGATGTCATTATTTACGTCGTTTCCGACTCTGCCGGTGATACGGGGGAGCTTGTCGTCAGGGCGGCGGTTGCCCAGTTTCATCCCCTTAATGCAGATATTCGCAGGGCGCCGTTCGTCCATGATGAGGCGTCGCTCATGCGATTTATCCTGCTAGCCAAGGAGCACAGTGCAATCATCCTTTATACGCTCGTGCTTCCCGCTTTACGGGTTCGGATGGTGGAGCTGGCTTTGCAACATCAAGTGACGGCCATTGATCTGCTTGGCTCGCTCATAACGAGCCTGGAAGAGAAGACGAAGCGCAAATCCAGACAGGAGCCAGGGCTCAATCATGTGCTTGACGAGAATTACTTCCGCAAGGTCGATGCGGTTGAGTTTGCCGTCAAATATGATGATATGCGGGATACGACGGGCATTCTAAAAGCGGACATCGTGCTGGTCGGCGTATCTCGAACGTCCAAGACGCCATTGTCGATGTACCTCGCGCACAAGCAGTTCAAAGTCGCGAACGTACCGCTTATGCCGGAGCTTCAGCCGCCGGACGAACTGTTCCAAATTCCGAGAGAGAAGGTCGTCGGCCTAACGATTGACGTGAGTTATCTGAACGGCATTCGCAAGGAACGACTGAAGGCGCTCGGTCTTCCCGATAGCGCAGCCTATGCAACAACGGCGCGAATTGAGCGGGAGATCGAATATGCGAAGAAGATTACCGATCGCATCGGTTGTTTGGTGATCGACGTTTCGCATCGGGCGGTTGAAGAAACAGCTAGCCTCATCCTGGAGTATATTGAATCGAACTGATGTGTGTTTTTGTGCAGGATTTTTTGGTTATTTGCCGTATATAATAGTACGGTAGTTCCAATAAGATGCGGTGATGCAGCGAAAATGAAAGCTTTTCCTACAATTGTGGTCGATGCGGATGCATGCCCGGTCAAACGGGAAATTGTCGAAACAGCTCGAAGTTTCGATGTTCCGGTATTGATGGTTGCTTCGCACGATCATCGGCTTCAGCAGGAAGCGGGTGTCGCGATTATGCAGGTTGACCGGAGCGACCAGTCTGTTGATCTGTATATTGCAAACCATATCTCACGAGGCGATATCGTGGTCACGCAGGACTTCGGGCTTGCGACGATTGTGCTGGCCAAAGGCGCAATAGCGCTGTCTCCGCGCGGGCAAGAGTATGATGACAGCAACATTGATTACTTGATGGAGCGCAGGCATGAACTAGCCAAAGCCCGTCGGGGCGGAATGCGAACGAAAGGCCCGAAAGCGATGAGCAATGAAGATCGCGCAAGGTTTCAGCAAAAGCTGACAAAAGTTTTGCAGACCCGGAAGGAAAATGACAAGCTGTAGCGAATAGTATTACTTGTCAATTAGGATGAAGGTGAAGGTGTATGGCTTACGGGAAAATACCGGATTCTGTCATTGAAGCGGTGCTTAAGCACCACGATATTGTAGAAACGGTCGGAAAGTACGTTCACCTCTCGAAGCACGGGAAATACATGAAGGGGTTATGCCCGTTTCATTCAGAGAAATCCCCGTCATTTACCGTAACTCCGGAGAAAGGTATCTTCTACTGCTACGGGTGCGGCAAAGGCGGCAATGCGATCAAGTTTATCGAGGAAATCGAAGAATATTCTTTCCCCGAAGCGGTTCGCATCATGGCGGAAGAAGCGGGAATTCCAATCACGTGGTCAGGCGCAGCGGAACGTACGAATACGGAAGACGGCGGCGACCGCGACACGCTGATTGGAGCGCATGAGCTGGCGGCGAAGTTATATCATTATTTGCTCATGAACACGACGCACGGACAGCCAGCGCTGCAGTATTTACGCTCACGCGGTGTGACGGACAAGCAGATTGATCATTATATGATCGGTTATGCTCCTCCTGAATGGGACACTTTAGCCCGGTTTCTGGAGAAGCGGGAATACAATCTCGCGCTCATGGAGAAGGGTGGGCTTCTCATTGGCAAGCAGGACAGAAGCGGCTACATTGACCGATTCCGCGACCGGGTTATGTTTCCGATCTGGAACCGTGACGGTAAAGTAATCGCGATGGCCGGCAGGATGCTAGGTGAAGGTCAGCCTAAATATTTGAACTCCCCGGAGACCATGCTATTCAACAAGAGCCGCAATTTGTACAACTTCCATTATGCCCGCGTGTCGATGCGTAAGAATCGGCGCGTTATATTGTTCGAAGGGTACATGGATGTCATTAAAGCATGGAGCGCTGGGGTCGAGAACGGCGTTGCTTCCATGGGGACGGCACTGACAGACGAGCATGCTTCACTACTGGGGCGCAATGCTGATGAAGCCGTGCTTTGTTATGACGGTGACAACGCTGGACAAGCAGCAGCGCTGAAGTCCATTCCGATTTTGGAGCGAGCCGGAATGCGCGTTCAGATCGCGATGCTGCCTAAAGGCATGGACCCGGATGAATTTATCGAGAAACATGGTGCTCTTGCATTCATGCGTGAAACGATTGAACATCCCGTGTCTGCTACAAAATTTAGACTACTATATGCGAAGAAAAACCATATACTCCTAGAAGAAGAAGGACAGAAAGACTACTTGCTCGAGGCTGTTGGCATTATTGCTGCTCTCGATTCTCCTACCGAGCGGGAGTTTTATTTAAAGGAGCTGTCCCGAGAGTTCGATATGTCTCTGGATTCATTAAAGCAGGATGCCTTCGAGAGGCGGCAGCAGCTGCAAAAAATGAAACCGCCAAGGGATAATAACGATAATTCGTGGAATAATGGTAGGAATGAAAACCGTGAGAACCGTCGTACGTCCTCAGCGCCGCCCGTTTTACCTGCGTATCAAGTAGCTGAGCGCAAGCTTTTAGCCCAGATGCTGCAGGACTCGGATATCGCGAATACGGTACATCAAAAGCTTGGAGAAGCTTTTAATGTAGAGGATCACGCAGCGCTTGCTGCTTACTTATATGCTTATTACGCCCAAGGACATGATCCGGATGTAAGCCGGTTTATCGCATCGCTCCAGGATGACCGCCTTGAACGGACAGCCGCTTCCATTCTGATGATGGATGACGACATTCCATTCGATGAGCATCTGCTCGCCGATTATGTGAATGAAATTAGGAAAGTGCCAAAGTTTCGGGAAATTGATCAGTTGAAGGAAACTATGGTACGAGCGGAACGTTCCGGGGACATGTTGAAAGCGGCACAAATTGCAAGTGAGATTATCGCCCTAGAGAGACAGCTAAAAGGTCGGCAGGATGATCGTTTCTAGGGAGGAGGGAGTCGGAATATGGCGAATGATCAACATACTGAACTGGATACTGAACAAAAGCTGGAACTCGTCAAGGAACAGCTGATTGAACATGGGAAGAAAAGATCCTCCTTAACGTACAAAGAGATCATGGAGAAACTGTCCCCGTTTGATCAGGATCCGGAACAAATCGATGAGTTCTTCGAGCAGCTCGATGATATCGGCATTGAAGTGGTAAATGAGAACGACGATGATCATCCGATGGGCAATCGTGATGAACAGGAGCGCGAGCAAGACGACTTCAATTTCGATGATGATTTGGCACTACCGCCTGGCATCAAAATCAACGATCCGGTTCGCATGTATTTGAAAGAAATCGGACGTGTGCCGCTGTTGTCGGCTGATGATGAGGTGGAACTGGCCAAACGGATCGAGAACGGTGATGAAGAAGCGAAGCGCAGACTCGCTGAAGCAAACCTGCGGCTGGTCGTTAGTATTGCGAAACGTTATGTTGGACGAGGAATGCTGTTTCTCGATCTTATCCAAGAAGGCAATATGGGTCTTATCAAAGCAGTTGAGAAGTTCGATCATACCAAAGGCTACAAGTTCAGTACGTATGCAACTTGGTGGATCAGACAAGCGATTACGCGCGCAATTGCTGACCAAGCTCGTACTATTCGGATCCCTGTTCATATGGTGGAGACGATTAATAAGCTCGTTCGTGTATCCCGTCAATTGCTGCAAGAGCTAGGCCGCGAGCCAAGCCCAGAAGAAATTGCGGCTGAGATGGACCTGAGCACAGAGAAAGTACGCGAGATTATGAAGATCGCACAAGAGCCGGTATCGCTCGAAACTCCAATCGGGGAAGAAGACGATTCGCATTTGGGTGATTTCATTGAGGATCAAGAGGCACTTGCGCCAGCAGATGCTGCTGCGTATGAGCTCTTGAAGGAGCAGTTGGAGGACGTGCTGGATACGCTCACGGAGCGTGAAGAGAACGTGCTGAGACTCCGCTTCGGTCTTGATGATGGTCGTACTCGTACACTGGAGGAAGTAGGCAAAGTGTTTGGCGTTACCCGTGAACGGATTCGTCAAATCGAAGCGAAGGCACTCCGTAAGCTTCGCCACCCGTCCAGAAGCAAACGTTTGAAAGATTTTCTTGAATAAATGAAGGGACCTTTCTGCTAAGGCAGCGAGGTCTTTTTTCCATCAGTCAGCCTTATTGGCTGAAGTCACTTTCACACCGTCTACATATACCATCATGAGAGAGGATTTCTGGACGATATGGATCAAGAACGCCGCAAAACAATCGTAAAAGAAATTGAGCATTGGCAGCGCAGCAAACTGCTTCCGGATCAATATTGCGACTTTCTGCTCAACTTGTATTTGGATGAAGGACAGGCTCGATCTCCGGCTACTTTCGCAGGTAGAGCGGCAGTTGTCGTGAAAGCGGCAACGGTGAAACAGTGGCTTCTTACATTTGGAATATTTTCCTTAATTTGTTTTGTTGTTCTTTATTTTAACGAATTTCATCCGCTATTGCAAATTGCACTGTCGATTACTGGCGTACTCGTACTGCTCTCCATCGGGCAGAAATATCGTGAACGCAATGAGTCTGTAGGGCTTGGATTGGTTGGTGCAGGCATGTTGCTGATGCTCGGTGCGGGCTTGTATATGCTGCAGCTGCATGAGCTTCTTGCTTGGGGTTGGAAGGCAGGACTCCTCGGTTTATGTTCGATCTGCTGGATCGCATTCGGCATCGGGGCTCGTATCCCGCTGCTCCACTTATGCGGCTGGATGGCGTCATTCCTCGTCTACGCGTGGCTGCTGTCGAACAATACGGCTTCGCCGCGCTGGTTCGAAATTCAGCTATACTGGCTGCCTGCCTCCTTCGTCTTTGGCTGGTGCAGCTGGTTCTTCCACAGATGGACAAGACCTGTTGCGTCGATACTGTTCGTCGCTGCGGCACTGGCTTGGTTCATGCCAGAGCTTTATTCCGCGGTCTTCTTGAAGGAGCATGTCGGGTTACAACTACAGCTTATGGTCAAAATTATAGCGGGAGGCGCTGCATTATTCTCGCTTCGAAAACAATGGATTGCGTGGGTTGCTTAAAATGATTAAATTGTCTAAACGATTGCAGCAAATTGCTGATTATGTTGCTACGGGTTCGCGTGTTGCCGACATCGGCTCGGATCATGCGCTGCTTCCGGTTTATTTGCTGCAAAGCGGAAAATGCCCGTCTGCCATCGCAGGCGAGCTGAATACGGGGCCTTTCCAAGCGGCCAAGCGTCAAACTGCCGAGGCTGGACTTACGAAAGCAATTGATGTCCGCCAAGGCGACGGGCTAGCTGTGTTAGCTCCGGGTGAAGCCGATACGGTGACGATAGCCGGTATGGGCGGCGCGCTAATGGCTGAAATTCTGGAGACAGGCCGGAAGGCAGGCAAGCTCGAAGGCGTTAAAGAGCTCGTGCTGCAACCGAATGTCGGAGAAGAAATTGTGCGCAAATGGCTTACGGCACATGGTTATGTGCTGCAGAACGAAACGATACTCGAAGAAGATGGACGCATTTATGAAGTCCTTCATGCGCTGCATAGTGCTCATAGTGTAGCAGGCAAGTCTGTAGAGGATGTCTATAACGCCGGGTTCTTAGCGGCTAAGCTGTCCGAAGAGGCCAAGCATGAGTGGCTGTACCGGATGGGACCGTACTTGCTGCGCAGCAACGAAGAACTGCTGCATAACAAGTGGCAGCACGAGCATGGCAAGCTTGCGCGGATTTCCAAACAGATGGAACAGTCGGATCTTGCCGAATCCCGTGACAAGCAGGCTCAGTTGAAGCAAGAGATGGATACCATTCAGGAGGTGCTGTCATGTTTGCGAACGGCCAAACCGTTATCCAGCTCCTAGAACAGCTCGCACCGAAGCATATCGCGATGGAGAATGACAAGATCGGCTTGCAGCTTGGCACCTTGCAAAAGGAAGTCAGCAAAGTGCTGGTTGCACTCGACGTGACGGATGAGGTTGTCGATGAGGCGATTGCCATTGGCGCTCAGCTCATCATCGCGCATCATGCGATTATTTATCGTCCGCTAGCGAAGCTTGATACTTCGACTCCAACAGGCAAGCTGTATGAGAAGCTGATCAAGAACGATATTGCCGTCTACATCGCACATACGAACCTGGACGTCGCAGATGGCGGTATCAATGATTGGATGGCGGATATGCTTGGCATTCCGACAGAAGGCCGTGCATCGCTTGAGGATGTACATACGGACAAGCTGTATAAGCTTGTCGTCTTCGTGCCGAAGAGCCATCATGAGCAGGTGCTGCAAGCGATTTGGAACGCTGGGGCAGGCCGAATCGGCGGCTACAGCCAGTGTAGCTTCAACATTGACGGAATAGGCACCTTCAAGCCTGGAGACAGCGCTCAGCCCTTTATCGGCGAGCAAGGCAAGCTGGAGCGGGTAGAGGAAGTGCGCATCGAAACGGTTGTACCGCAGAGCGTACACCGTAAAGTCGTTCAAGCGATGCTGAAGGCGCATCCGTACGAAGAAGTTGCTTATGACCTGTATCCGGTTGAGTTGAAGGGCCGTGTCTTTGGTCTAGGCCGAGTAGGGAAGCTCGCAGCCTCTGTGAAACTTCGCGAGCTCGCGGAGAAAGCGAAGGTAGCGTTCGATGTGCCTGCGCTGCGTGTCGTTGGCGATTTGAACCGGGATGTGCGCAAAATAGCGGTGCTTGGCGGCTCTGGCAGCCGATACGTGCGCCATGCTTTATTTGCTGGCGCAGATGTGCTTGTAACAGGCGATATCGACTATCATACGGCGCATGATGCGGCGCAAGCTGGCCTTGCGATCATTGATCCGGGCCACAACATCGAGAAGCTGATGAAGCCGCGGCTTGCGGATTGGTTGCAGGGCGAATTGCAGCAACGCAAATACGCGACTGAAGCGATTGCGTCAACGCTGAACACAGAACCTTTTCAATTCCTATAGAGGAAAAGTTTCAAGCTTGAGCTTTTGCCTCGTTCTTAGTATACTGTGTTGTACACGGAAAGTTTGACAGACAATCGCTGGCGGCTTTGCCGCGAGAGGAAAGTCCGGGCTCCGTAGGGCGAAGATGCTGGATAACGTCCAGTCGGCGCGAGCCGAAGGATAGTGCCACAGAAATGGACCGCCGATGGCTCAGCTGCAAAGCTAAGCACAGGCAAGGGTGGAACCGTGGTGTAAGAGACCACGAGGACCATTGGTGACAATGGTGCTGGTAAACCCCATCTGGAGCAAGACCGAGAGAACGTATATGCCCTTGCCCGGGGCGCGTTCGGGTGTGTCGCTTGAGCCGATTAGCAATGATTGGCCTAGATAGATGATTGTCGCTTCATAAGTGGGAGGGTAGCCCCCGTTTGACCACGCGAAGTACAGAACCCGGCTTACGGCAAGCTTTCCACAAGCTCAAATAACCCGCAAGGCATTATGCCTTGCGGGTTATTTCGTTGTTTGTTCCGGTTCTTCGTTCGTGCTGCTATTCGCTATTCGTACTGGCTCGCGATCTGAGCGAGCCTACGTTCTACCAGAGCAGGGAATTGCTGCAGCGACAGCTTGGATTGCTTGGCAGCTTCCAGAGCGCGGACAATATCAATTTGCCCGTAGCCAAAATATTTGTCCTTGCCTTTGTTGCCGAGATCCTTGGCTGACTTGCGCATGATATCCATCACCTCGACGTTCGTGAGGTCTGGATTGATGGAGCGGATAAGCCCCGCGAGCGCTGCGACATGCGGGCTGGCCATTGAAGTGCCGGAGAGCGCCGCATATTGGCTGCCTGGGTACGTGCTGGCGATGCTCATGCCCGGAGCAGCAACGTCGATATAATCGCCGTAGTTGGAGAACGGCGATCTAGTTCCGTCCGAGTTCGTTGAAGCGACTGCGAAGACTTCCGGGTAGGCTGCAGGATAGCCTGGCCGCTCCGTATTGTCATTGCCGCTTGCTGCGATGAGCACGACGTCATGATCATACGCATACTTGATCGCATCGTGCAGGAATGCCGCTTCTGCGTAATTGCCAAGGCTCATGTTGATGACTTTGGCGCCATGATCCGTTGCCCAGATTACGCCTTCCGCGACGGTATATGTGGAGCCTGCTCCGCTGTTATCGAGAACTTTGACCGGAAGAACTTTGTTATACCAGGTTAGACCTGCAACACCTTCTCCGTTATTTACAGCTGCTGCGATAATGCCGGAGACGTGCGTGCCATGCCCTACATCGTCATCTGGCGGTGCATCGGAGGAGACAAGATTGGTTCCTTTCGCAAGCTTGCCTTTCAAGTCCGGATGATCCAACTGCACGCCGGTATCCAGAACGCCGATAAGAACGCTGTTGCTTCCTTTGGATACATTCCAGCCTTTCTCAGTCTCAATGACCGGCAAATTCCATTGGTATTCCGAGTAGAGCGCATCGTTCGGAATAATGCCGGAGCTGCTCGAAGTTTTAACATCGTTCGTCATGTATAGATAATGCGGCTCAGCATAAACGACATGCCACGTATTGTTGAAATACCGGATCATGTCATCGGCTTCCATAGCACGCGAACGGAACACATACGTATAGCCGAGCTTCTTCACGGACAGTGCTGTAATGTCGAGCTTAATACGAGCGAGGTCGTCCACCGACGGCTCCTGACGGAATTTAACAACAACTTCGTTCTGATGATAGTGGCTGGCATTGCCGTTATCTTCACCTGTCTTCACCGTAATGTCGACCGTTGAGTTCGGCTTTACGGATTCGATCTTATACTTGCCTTCCGCAGGATAAGGAACGAGCCTCATATTGCGCCGCTGATGGCTTTCAACATGGGTCACGATATCTTGGAGCAGAATGCCGACAATTCCATCGCCTTTGTCTCGCGCATCCGGCTCGCCAATGACCATGTAACGATGGCCGTTCGTCTGGATCGGTGCGGAAGCATAAGCCTGTCCACGAAGGACATGCTCGCGAGCGAGTGCAAGCGGCTTAACAAGCTCTGTTTGCTTCGGCTTAGTCCCTTCTGATATAGATTGCCCTTGATGGCGCCACCATACATAGATCATCTGTTTGTGCATGCTCATCAGATGCTTGAGATGGGCTTGATTCGTTGTATGAGACGCTTCGTGTTTAATCAGCTTTTGGAAATTTTTTGCGCATTCCGATCTGCACAGCAGAGCAGTCGCTTCCATGTCCCGCTGCACCGTTAGGAGCTTCATCTGTTTTTCTTTATGGACAGACATCGTTCGAAGCTCGGACTTCTCCTCCTTGGTTGCCTTATCTGGACCGCTGAACCATGGGGTTAGCGGAATGAGCAGGGCAAGAGCTGCCAATACGGCAAACAAGCCGATCCACTTCCGTCGCGTCATCGTAATTCCTCCTTGAGTAGCTTGCAGCACACTGTATGTCTTAGAGTAACGAAGCTTGAGGGAAAATATACGACTGTCTTGCGACAGAAGGCAGTACCATCTGTTCTCATTTTGTGGTACGATGTTCATGATTTTAGATTGTTTGCGATGATGAAAGGGGATCTACCATAATGCCTTCGACTAACGTAAAAGCGATTAGCGAATCCACACGAGAAAAATTAAAACTTGCGGTCGGCCATTTGGAGACGTTTCTGAACCAGTATGCGCTTCCTCAACTAACTTCAGAAGATCAAGGAAACGATTCCGAGCTTTTCTATAAAGGTTTGTTGGCTGATCTACGCCATATGCTTGTGTTCTCTGAAGTTGCGTATGAGAAACTTGGTGTAGCGCTGCGCCGTCCTAATTTCGATACGGATTTTGCAGAGCGTGGACTATATGACGTGTATCATCAATGCGTTAATGCATTCTTTTATCCGAAGAACGAATGTTATTCCGAAGATGGACGTTACGCTTACACTGGACAAGACGCGATTCGTTTCCGCAAGAAGCCGATTCGTGCAGCTCGTGATATCGTACTTACGATCTCCAAAATTTTCGAAGAGCTTCGTGATGATCTTTCGTACTACGAAAGCGACTATATGACTCAGCGCCGTATGCAGGGTCAAAAATAAGGAAAGCATATTACACCCCCGGTGCGGGCAACTTGATACCGGGGGTGATTTTTATGCCGAAGGGCGTAAGCTGCAGTGTGGCCAACTGTTCATTCTGGAAAGACGGAAACCAGTGTGGTGCGAGCAAAATCGAAGTCGACATCGATAGCCACGCAACTGCTCATTTTGGTGCTGAGTTTGCTCAGGAAGGCTTTGGCGGAGAGCATCATGATTCCGCGAAGTCGAGTGCATCGACATGCTGTCATACGTTTAAACCGAAGGGGTGAGCGTGGATGGAGCGTGAATCGGAAGGGCATAATTTGCACAGTCCGCATGATGACACATCAACGAATCCTTTGTACCACCCAGACATGAATGCGTATAACGAAGAATATGCAGCTGAAATCGCTGTGCCGCGTTCCGTCAACACCATCTATCCCAATCAGGACCGCTATCCCAGCACTGAGCGGGTAAGGCTGACAAACGAGGCTGTGCGAGAAACCAAATCAGCCGGCCGGGCAACCGGATGGGCAGGGTTCATTATCGCAATTCTCTCCTGGATTGTATGGCCGGTCCTGCTTGGCGCAACTGCAATTGTTCTTGGCTTTATTGCTTACCGGCAAGGTGCGAGAGGGCTCGGCGTATGGTCGATTACGCTCGGCTTCATCGCAGCTGCAGCTTACTTGGTCCTCGTTCCCATTTATTATGCAATAACGTAGTGAAGAAAATGGTGATGCAGCTTGGGCTGAGTCACCATTTTTTTTGTTGTTGAGGGTGAGTCGGTGAGTGAGATAGCGCCGAACTAGCGATTGGTAAGTTTGAGAGAACGTATACGTTCTCTCGGCCGGGAAATTTGCTGACTGGGGGCTGGGAGAACATATATGTGCTCTCAGGAGGAAATTGGTTCTCACGTGCCTCGGCATTTTGTCCGAGAGCGTGAAAAGCCTCTCTCAGCCAGCAAAAAAGCTCAAACAGGCTCATGATAGCGGAAAAACCTCTCTCAGGCTCATGAGAGCGGAAAAAGCCTCTCTCACGGAAAATTCCCTCTTTGTGGCGAGCGTGAGCATCTAACGCAGAGCAAGCACGAGTTCAGTTAGTCAGTTAGCAACAGGAACGTACCCGTCGATCCAGTCCACCCTATCTGCTATAGGACTAATGTCTTACTGGCGATTCTAGTGAAAAAGATGTAAAATGGTGATAACTATTGTCGAACTCACTAGATTCATGGAGGTACATCATGAGCATTGATCCGCGCATTATGAAATCGCTGCTCCAGCTGCAGCTCATGCCCAGCTTGGATTTGAACGGAAATGACAACGTACTGTCAGCTACAACCGGACCAGACGGCTCGTCTATGTTTGATACGCTGCTTCAGCAATATATGACTGGCGGCGCTGGTATGACGACAGGGGACTTGAACGGAGACAACTCCTCAGCCCTTGGATCACTTTCGCTTGGCGCACTCGGCGGTCTTGCACCGATGATCACAAACACGGATGACGTCGACAACGATTCCACAAGCAGTACACCTACTGACTATGAAGCAATGATTAATGCGGCTGCTTCCAAATATGGCATTGATCCTGCGCTAGTTAAAGGCGTTATACATACAGAATCGTCGTTCAACCCGAACGCAGAATCTTCCGTAGGGGCGAAAGGACTTATGCAGCTGATGGATGGTACAGCTCGCGGTCTTGGCGTCAGCAATTCCTTTGATCCGCAGCAGAACATTGAGGGCGGTACGCGTTTCCTGTCTTATCTGCTTAATAAGTACGATGGGAACGTACAGACAGCACTCGCTGCATACAATGCAGGTCCGGGCCGAGTAGATCGCTCGGGGATTACTGGGGCTGCGAATTTTGAGGATCTTGCGCATCTGCTTCCGAAGGAAACACAGCGGTACGTATCGAAGGTATTGAACGCGACGGACAAATACAGTACTACCACTTAGATTTGCTAATTCAGGAAACAATACAAAGATCACGGAGAAAAGCTGGCTCATCTCGAAGCAAGCCTAGCCTCTCTTCCGTTGATCTTTTTCATTTGTTCAGCAGGAGAGGAAGCTTGAACCATGTATTATTTTGACCACGCCGCGTCGACGCCGCCGCATGAAGACGTCATCAAGGCGATGGCGGAAGTGATGGCGAAGCATTATGCGAATCCGTCCTCGCTGCATAGAAGCGGGCATGAAGCGGGCAACTTGCTTGAGCGAGCCAGATCGGTCATCGCATCGGCGGTCTTTAAGGGTACAGATCCGAAGGATTGGATCTTCACCTCCGGCGGAACCGAGAGCAACAACCTTGCGATAACAGGAGCTGCCCGTGCTTACAGCAAGCGGGGCAAGCATATTATAACGACCGCGATCGAACATCCATCGGTTTACGATACGTGCCTCGCGCTCGAGCGGGAAGGCTTCACGGTAACGATTGTTCCCGTTGATTCAGATGGCGTTGTCCAAGTGGACAAGCTTGAACAAGCGATAACCGATGAGACCATTCTTGTCTCCGTGATGCATATCAACAATGAGACTGGTGCGATTCAGCCGATCAGAGAGATTGGCGCACTGCTGAAGCAGCGCAGAACGACTCTATTTCACGTTGATGGTGTTCAGAGCGTGGGCAAGGTCCCGCTAGATTTGCGAAGCTGCGGCATTGACCTGTTCTCGGCGTCTGCCCATAAAGTGAACGGGCCGCGCGGTGTTGGACTTCTGTATGTGCGCGACGGCGTCATGCTGGAGCCGCTCTCCCATGGAGGCAGTCAGGAGCGCGGACAGCGCCCCGGCACCGAGAACGTCGCAGGCATCGTAGCAGCAACCAAAGCATTCCGGATGGCGGTTGAGAGCCAGCCTGAGCGGGCAGAGCGAATGTACGTCCTCAGGGAGCGGCTGCTGGCTTGCATCGCAGAGATCCCGGAGCTTATTGTGAACGGCAGCGCAGACCATACAGCAGGCGTCTCAGCTCCGAATATCGTTAATTTCTCATACCCCGGCATGAAGCCGGAAGTGATTGTGCATATGCTCGAGAAGCATCGCATCTTGGCATCCACGAAGTCCGCTTGTTCTTCGAAGTCCGACGATCCAAGCAGAGTGCTGCTCGCAATGGGGGCGTCAAGAGAACGTGCTGCAAGCGGCATTCGGATCAGCTTCGGCGATGAGCATGGCGCTGCCGAGCTGGAATGGCTATGCCGGATGCTTCGAATGGTCGTTCAAAAGTTAAAACCGCTCGAGCGGAAGGAGTGACGAAGGCACAATGAATCCGGATATGATCTTAATCCGTTTTGGCGAATATACGATTAAAGGAAAGAACCGTGGCAAGTTTGAGAAACGGATGCTGCTGCACGTGAAGCGAGCTATCGCATCCTATCCGGCTATCCATGTTCAACAAGCATTCGGCCGTATTTATTTGGAGTTGAATGGAGAGCCCTATGCTGAAATCGCAGAGAGGCTGAAAGATATTTTTGGCATCGCATCCTTTAGTCCGATTCGTAAAATCGTGAGCGATCTCGAGGAGATCCAAAGGACAGCAGTTGAAGTTATGCAGTCGCTCCCGAAGCAACCGGCAACTTTCAAGGTCGCTGTTAAGCGAGTGGACAAGAAGTTCCCGCATGATACCCAAGAGCTCAACCATTTGGTAGGCGGGCATGTGCTTAGAGCATTCCCTGGGCTTAGAGTGAACGTTCGTGAGCCTGAGGTCGAGCTGCGCATCGAAATTCAGCCGGAAGGCACGTACGTGTTCAGCGAGGTTGTACCGGCGGCTGGCGGCTACCCCTATGGAACGAACGGCAAGGCGGTGTTGCTGCTCTCAGGCGGCATTGACAGCCCTGTAGCAGGCTATATGGCGATGAGGCAGGGTCTGGAGCTGGAAGCGGTGCATTTCCACAGCTACCCGTTCACAAGCGAGAAGGCGAAGGAGAAGGTGATCGATCTCGTTCGGAGACTATCGCACTACAGCGGCGTACCCATCAAGCTTCATCTGGTCTCATTCACGGATATCCAAACAGCGCTCGCACAGACCGATCGAGACCCGCTTATCATTACCCTTATGCGCCGTTCGATGCTTCGCATTGCAACCATGCTTGCCGAGAAAGTCGATGCCCTCGGCATCGTTTCAGGCGACAGCTTGGGGCAAGTGGCGAGCCAGACGCTCAGCAGCATGAATGTTATCGGCCGGACAACGGAGCTGCCGCTTCTGAGACCGCTGCTGACGATGGACAAGAATGAGATTATTCGAATTGCGCGTCAGATTGACACGTTCGAGACATCGATCTTGCCCTATGAAGATTGCTGCACATTATTCGTACCAAAGTCGCCAAGCACGAATCCGAATCTTGCTCTAGTCGAGCAGTGCGAGGAATCGATTGCAAATCTCCAAGAGATGATTGCGGAGGCTGTTGCAACAACCGAAGTGATGAGGATTTCACCGGAGAAGCCGAATGCTGCCGAAACGGTTGGCGAGGATAGTTGGTTCTAGATAAATAAAAAAAGCAGGGACCCTAGTGGGTTCCCCTGCTTTTTTCCATGCTGCTGGCTTTGTTTCGCGATGCGTTCTTCCAGAGTCCTGCGACAATAATGACGATGACCAGAAGAATCAAGAACGACCATTCGAATGCTGGATTTTCTTTGAAGAATGTCTTCAGCTTCATTTCGTGCGTGATCATCTTGGCAGCTGTATAGGCAAGTACGCCAGAGCCAACATACACGATCCATGGAATTTTGTTTATCAATTTGATAAACAGTGTGCTTCCCCATACCACAATCGGAATGCTGATGATTAGTCCGAGCAAGACGAGCATCACGCTGCCATGTGCGGCGCCTGCAACTGCAATTACGTTATCCAGTCCCATTGCTGCATCCGCTATAATGATCGTGCGTACGGACTGCCAGAGCGTGTTACCTGCTGTGACGTTGTCATGAGCTTCGTTGTCGACAAGCAGTTTATATGCGATCCACAGCAGCAATATCCCTCCTGCGAGCATCAGCCATGGGACGTTCAGTAAGTATACGACCAGTATCGTGGCGATCGCGCGGATACCAACGGCTCCGACGGTACCCCATATGACGGCTTTTTTCTGCTGCTCTTTAGGCAGCTTGCGAGCGGCAAGGCCAATGACTATGGCATTATCACCTGCGAGTATAAGGTCAATGAAGACGATCGTAATAAGTGCAGATAGAAATTCCAGTGATAAGATGTCCATAAATCCTTTCCTCCTCTCGGGCGAGCTTTGATGTTTCTCGATTATACGGTCGTATCAAAAAAAGGATTCAAAAAAAACATAACCTGTCCAATTGGGACATACCGTTCATAAATGGGAGCATTCCAGGGAGGCGGTAGAGCAATGGACAGTTTGATCATTTTTATCCAGATTATGTTTATCAATGTGCTGCTAAGCGGCGATAATGCCGTTGTTATAGCTCTTGCGAGTCAGCAGCTTCCACATGCCCAGAGGCGAAAAGCAGTGATGTGGGGCGCGATTGCAGCTGTTGGGCTGCGATGTGTCCTTACTTTAGTAGCGCTCACGCTGCTGCAAGTGCCCTATCTACAGGCAGCTGGAAGCCTGCTGCTCTTCATGATTGCAGTTAAGCTGGTCACTGACGCTTCAAGCCACGCCGAGCAATTCCACATGATGCGCAAGGTAACGTCCCTCTCGAGCGCCGTACGTACGATTGTCATCGCAGACTTTATAATGAGCCTGGATAATGTGCTTGCCATCGCTGCGGTGGCTGAGGGAGAGCCCGTCCTTATTCTGCTCGGTATTGCCCTTAGCATTCCGATGATAATATGGGGAAGCCAGTTATTAAGTACCTTATTGCGCAAATTTCCGTCATTCGTTTACATAGGCGGCGGATTGCTCGGTTTTGCGGCCGGTGAGATGCTTGTTCACGACCCGGCGATCCATACTTGGCTCAGCGGAAGCCTCGAAGTTTTGACAAAAGCGATTCCGGTGTTGTCCATTCCGTTTGTCATAATTGTGGCATTGCTGCGAATTAAAAGATAAGGTAAACTATATATTTGAGTAAATTATTCAGCTTACACTGGTTTTTTGCCTTGTGTTCCATTACACTAGTAATGTTAAAAGTGCCCAAGAGAAAGAAGGATCATTGGCATGTCCAGGAATCAATACACCGTCGGTCTTCTTTTTCTGATCGCCGGTGCTGTAATCTTACTCGGAAAGATCGGCTTTTTCTCGTTCATCGGGACGAACTTCTGGCCGCTATTTTTGTTAATCCCCGGTATATTGCTGCATGTGCTGTTTTTTGGACGGTTGCTTCCGCCTTTCGTGCTTATACCTGGTGCGATTTTGACAATTAATGCTTTCTTGTTATTCTTCTGCATTGCATTTGGATGGAGCAATATGCAGTATTTGTGGCCTATCTTTATTGTCTCGGTCGCAGTAGGATTATATGAGTATCATTTGTTCGACACGTATCATCCGAAATTCCCGCGCACGCTCGCAATGATCCTGCTGTTAGCTGCAGCCTCCTTCTTTGTTATTATGCTTGTCTGGGGCTGGGGTATGTACTTGATTGCGGCAGTGTTCCTGGCAGTCGGTGCATGGCTGGTTGTAGGGCGCAAAGCGCGCTGGTAGTAGTGCAATTGTTTAACATGTTTGATGTAAGCGTTAGAGACAGCAAACTAAATATAAAAAAGTGGAGTGGATACTCGTAATGCAAGCAAGAGAGAACATCAGAAATATCGCCATCATCGCTCACGTAGACCATGGTAAAACAACGCTAGTCGACAAACTGCTTCAACAATCCGGTACTTACCGCGACAACGAAACAGTTCAAGAACGCGCAATGGACTCCAATGATCTGGAACGCGAACGCGGTATCACCATCTTGGCTAAGAACACAGCAGTTAACTACAAAGATTACCTTATCAACATCGTAGATACACCAGGACACGCCGACTTCGGCGGAGAAGTTGAACGGATCATGAAGATGGTAGACGGCGTTCTTCTTGTCGTTGATGCCTTCGAAGGCTGCATGCCGCAAACGAAATTCGTATTGCGTAAAGCGCTCGAGAGCAACCTGACGCCAATCGTTGTTTTGAACAAAATCGACCGTCCAAACGCAAGCCCTGAGCAAGTCGTCGACGAAGTGCTTGATCTGTTCATCGAGCTAGGCGCGAACGATGATCAACTGGATTTCCCGGTTGTTTATGCTTCAGCCCTTATGGGTACTGCCAGCTTGAACGTTGATAAGCAAGACGAGAACATGCAGGCGCTGTACGAGACGATCATTGAGCAAATTCCTTCGCCAACAGAGAGCGTAGAGGATCCATTGCAATTCCTCGTAACGCTTCTTGATTATAATGAGTACCTCGGCCGTATCGCCGTTGGTCGTGTAAACCGTGGTGTAATCCGCCAAGGTCAAACGGTCGCTGTTATTAACCGTGAAGGCGTAACGAAACAAGCGCGCATCGAGAAGCTCTTCGGCTTCCAAGGCTTGAAGCGTGTTGAGGTTGAAGAAGCAGGCGCAGGAGATATCGTTGCAATCGCGGGTATCCGTGAAATCAATATTGGTGAGACAATTGCTGATCCGCAGAAGCCTGAAGCATTGCCGGTTCTGAAGATCGACGAGCCGACTCTGCAAATGACATTCCTCGTTAACAACAGTCCATTCGCGGGCCGCGAAGGTAAATGGGTAACATCCCGTAAAATTCGTGAGCGTCTGTTTAATGAGCTCGAGACAGACGTTGCATTGCGCGTTGACGAAACAGATAGCCCGGATGCGTTCGTCGTTTCCGGTCGTGGTGAGCTTCACCTTGGTATCTTGATCGAGAATATGCGTCGTGAAGGCTTTGAGCTTCAGGTATCCAAACCGGAAGTTATCATCAAAGAAGTAGATGGCGTGAAATGCGAGCCTTATGAGCGTCTTCTCATTGACGTGCCGGAAGAAAGCATGGGCGCAGTCATGGAGAGCCTTGGATCGCGCAAAGCGGAAATGGTCAACATGATTAACCATGGTAATGGCCAAGTGCGTATTGAATTCATTATTCCTGCGCGCGGTTTGATCGGTTACCGTACGAACTTCCTGACACTGACTCGCGGTTACGGCATCATGAACAATGCGTTCGATAGCTACGGTCCGCTTGCAGGCGCATCGGTTGGCGGGCGTCACCAAGGCGTGTTGATCTCCAGCGAGAACGGCGTATCGACGTTCTATGGCATGCAAGGTGTTGAAGATCGCGGCTTGCTCTTCTTGGAGCCAGGTGCTGATGTATACGAAGGTATGGTCGTCGGTGAACACAACCGCGATAACGATATCATCGTCAATATCTGTAAGGAGAAGGCTCTGACAAACATCCGTTCTGCAGGTAAAGATGATACGGTACGTTTGAAAACGCCAGTGTTGTTCTCCCTTGAACAAGCGCTTGAGTATTTGAACGACGACGAGTATTGCGAAGTAACGCCGAAGTCGATCCGTCTTCGTAAGAAGATCCTTAACAAGAGCGAGCGTGAGCGTGCGGAGAAGCAACGTAAGACTGCTGCAGCTGCACAAGTATAATCGAGTTCGAGTTCAGTCTAGTGCTGTTTAATTAAATAATCCTTGCCGAGAGCGGCAAGCATGACGTTCAGGCAGGGTAACAATGACTTCTTCTTCCGGTGAATAACGGATAAGATGCCATTGTAGCCCTGCCGTTTGCGTCATTAAGACATGCCGCTTTTTTCAAGTCGACCGGAGGTTAATCTATCATGCAGAGCTGGTTTCACAGTCATCCTATTTTGACGTATTTAATTATTTTAGCGCTTACGATTTATATTTTTAACGCGGTATTTCGTGTCAGCCGCTTGCCGATACTGAAAGAAATACTGGTGCATCTCGTAATGGCACTCGGCTCATTCGTTCTGTTCGTGCTGCAGTTCGACAAGCTGCCGATCATTCAGTGCATGTCCGTTGCGGTGTTCATGATGGCGCTGCTTCGCGGAAGACAGCTGTATGATAAGATCAAAGGCAATGGCAAGCGTAACGGTTCTGATCCGGGAGGGGCTTAATTTTGCGACTTGAGGATGCCTTGTTCAATTGGCTGCAAATTCAAATTGTAGCGGATGCAAGACCGGATGATCATGCTGCTGCCGACACGCGTGACTTTTTTTTGCAAATTTTGACGGAAGATCATCAAGTTGAGAACCTGCATATACATAAGGTCGATGATACGATGATTCATCTTCGGTATGACAAGGATGGCAAGTCTAAGCTCCAGATGATTCCCCGTGAATCCGGTGAACAGCTTCTCCACGATATTAATGAAAACCCGAAATACAATTGACGAAGGTGGAAGTCATGAACAGCAGATCAGCTAAGTCTGGGCAGAAAAGCAAGCAGGGCAAGGGCAAATATGTACTTCGCCGGATCATGGTCGTATTTCTGGTACTCCTCGTTGGGGTGGCAGGTTATCTAACGTATATTTACAAGGTGTCGAAGGATGCGCTCGGTGATATAACAACGGACGCCGATCCGGCTATCGTTATCCCGAAAGACCAGTCGGTCAAAGTGAAGCCGGTGACCATTATGCTGCTTGGCATTGATACCCGCAAAGAAACAGGGAGCTTGAACACGGACGTGATGATGGTCGCATCGTTCAATCCGAAGTCGAAGTCGGCTGTCGTTGTGTCCATTCCGCGTGATTCGAAGATCGAGTTGTCTGGGTACAAGAGCCGTAAAGCGAACGCGTATTACGCGAGGTTCATCTCTAATGGTCTTCATGAAGACGGTCTGGAGAAAAAGGAAGCAGAGAAGCAAGCCAAACAAGATATGCGTACCATGTTCGGCAAGTTCTTCGATATCCCTGTTGATTACACGGCAACAATCAACTTCCAAGGTTTCGTTGATGTCGTAGATGCGCTTGGCGGCGTTGACGTCGACGTTGATATGGATATGCGTTATGTCGATAATGCTGACGGCACGAATATCGACTTGAAGAAGGGCCATCAGACGCTGAAAGGCGATGATGCGCTTGATTTCGTAAGATATCGTAAATCGAATGACGGCACGAACATGTCGAGCGACTTTGATCGCAACAAGCGCGAAAGCCAAGTGCTTGGAGAAATTGCGGATAAGCTGAAGTCATTCTCCAGCGTTACGAAGATCGCGGGAGTTATTAAAGCGGTTGGCAACAACATGCGCATGGACATTCCGACAGGCGAAGTGGAGAACATGATCTCCACATACTTCGGGATTAGCCGCAGTAACATTACCTTTATTCCGCTTGAAGGCGAGTGGAAGAGCCCGTATGTCAGACTAAACGAAGTGAAGCTGCAAGAAGCCAAAGCGGCGCTGCAGGCAAAACTAGCTGAATGACGGTGGTAGTACAGCCCCTCCTATGCTATAATGTAACTACCGAAGCAGACATGTCGACACTGTAGGCAAGGAGGGTATGCGGATGTCCGAATCCGTCACCGTACTTACTGACGAGCTGTTGTATGGCCTACCGATTGTAAAAGCGCCATTCGTTCTTCCGTATACGCTTGATGCGAGCGACGATTATCTGACCTCGAGCGATATATCGCGGGTTCATGCGGTCAACCGTACCCTGCGCTCTGTGGAACTCGGCGGATACTCCCGTCCTACAATGAACATGGCTTCGCCGTATGTTGTAAGCATAGCTGTGTTTGCGCCGAGAACCGTTCAAACGATCTACGGCACAGCAGGGCTTGTACCAAAGGCACTGCGTGAGCTGCCTGACAAGCATGTAAACCACACGAGCGAAATCGCTTCCATTTGCGATGCGATGCGTGATGGCGTGCGCTTGTCCGCAAGATCTGAAGATGAGAAAACGTATAACCAAAGAGCTGCAGACAAGCTGGATGGACAGGTGTTTGCTGCCATGAGAGAAGCCTAGTGACTAATCACTAGGCTTTTTGTGTTCTTATACGGGTTCTCAGAAACGGTGGTTCTCGTGTGAGGGCAGCCTTAGAGCTTGTGGTGAGAGCCTTTCTGATTCGCCTTATTAGGCTCATCCATCTTCATCGGCTGCACATCACGAGGCAGCTGCGGTACAATCCGACCGATAATGTCGGCCATCTCTTCGGCGAAGCCGGCAAATGGCCTGCCTCGTTTCATATCGGCTTGCACTTCCTTCAGCCGAGTCGATAGATCCATATCGGCGGTAACGATGGCGTCAATGCCATAGGGGTCTTTACGGAACGCTTCCGCAACGGCATATTTGATCGTTCCTACACGAGAACGATCCAGATTGCCAGCTACGTCGATACCGACAACCGCCGTATTTTTAAATACGACACAATGAGCAGCTTTAACGCCGGGAACGCCGCGCGCTAATGATTCCAGATGAGCTGCAACCTGCTTCGGACTGCTAATTTGCTTCTTCTGTGGAGCGCTCTGTTGTGCACGTACACGATTATCATTCTGTGGAGAGGGTGATGTCTCGTTGCGGGCGACAGTGTTACAACCTGTTGCCAGCAAACAAAGGATTATAGCGGACACCAGCCACTTGCTCATATTCGCCACCTAACCTTTCTGTATTCGCACTCTATTGTTCCAGTATAGTTTGCCTTAATGCCGGTAGCGCTATGTATGCCTTTGAATGATAATTTCCAACGCCAGGAGGGCTCACGATTGAAAAAAATATTCGTGCTCGACACCAATGTACTTTTACATGATCCGCAAGCAATCTTCGCATTCGATGACAACGAGGTCATTATTCCCGCGGTGGTGTTGGAAGAAATCGACTCAAAGAAAAGGCTTGCTGACGAGCTTGGCCGCAATGCAAGACATGTGTCGCGGCTGCTTGATCAGATGCGGATGATTGGCCATTTGCACGAAGGGATTGGACTCGATAACGGGGGCGTTCTGAAGGTTGAATTGAATCATCGGAGTTTTATACGGGTACAGGAGATGTTCGGCGAGATGTCCAATGACAATCGGATTCTAGCCGTCGCACTCAATTATCATTTGGAGGAAGTAGAGAAGGGTAACGTGCGTCCGGTCATTATCGTCAGTAAAGACGTGCTTGTACGAATAAAGGCGGATGTACTGGGGCTTGAAGCGCAGGATTACTTATCTGATCAGGTCGTTGCGCCTTCGGATGTATATGCAGGGTATTTAACGCTGAAGGTACATCCATCGGTCATTGACGAATTTTACACCTATCGGTTCCTCACCATCAAAAATCTGCTTCTAGGCACGAGGCTGCATCCGAATGAGTTTGTCATTCTGCGCGATGAGATGGGGACCTCGAAGTCAGCGCTGCTCAAGGTGAGTCAGGACGGTGCAAGGCTCGAGCCGCTCTACTTAAGCAACGATCCGGTATGGGGGATAACGGCGCGCAACGCCCAGCAGCGTATGGCGCTGGAGCTGCTGCTTAGCGATGATATCCCGCTCGTGACGCTAACGGGCAAGGCAGGCACTGGCAAGACGCTGCTTGCGCTCGCAGCCGGGCTGATGAAGGTCGAAGATGAGCATAAATACAAGAAGCTGCTCATTGCAAGACCCGTCGTTCCGATGGGCAAAGATATCGGATATTTACCAGGCGAGAAGGATGAGAAGCTGCGTCCGTGGATGCAGCCGATTTATGATAATTTGGAGTACCTATTCGATACGAAGAAGTCGGGCGACATTGATAAAATATTAATGGGGCTCGGCAGCATCCAGGTCGAGGCGCTGACCTACATTCGGGGCCGTTCCATTCCGGGGCAGTTCATCATAATCGACGAGGCGCAAAACCTAACGCGGCACGAAGTGAAGACGATCGTATCACGCGTCGGCGAAGGCAGCAAAATCGTACTGATGGGCGATCCGGAGCAGATCGACCATCCGTATCTCGATTCGATCAGCAACGGTCTCACGCATATCGTGGAACGGTTCAAGCAAGAGAGCGTCAGCGGTCATATGACGCTAGAGAAGGGCGAACGCTCCAAGCTGGCTCAGCTGGCGGCTGACTTGCTGTAATGTAACCTAACGAAGGGCAGGCGTTACAGGATTAGTTCAGCAAGGCAGCGGTAAGCGCGTGCGATGCCTTCCATAAGCGGGGCCTGATGACGGTCGACGGCGATGAGCCATCGGCCGTCTTCGCTTGGCAGCTCGGCAAGCGCGTGCTCTCTTGCCTGTTCAAGCGCGGCAGCGAGCTCGGAAACCGTAGAATTCTGCTCCGTAGCTGATGGTTCCGAGAAGCTGACAATAGCAGCAAGCTGCAGATCGAGCAAGCGGTTGTCCGAGCGTGTAAGGATGCCGTAGTCTGTGAACAACTGAGGGTTAGGGCGCCAGCCCGGCTCATCAAGGAGGAGCCAAGTACCGCATTCGCATTCCACCTTATACTTGGCCGTGAATGCGACAATCGCATCGGCATCTTCAGGGCTGTGTACGAACAGCATCGTCTTGTCACGGTCGACCAAGGTGACAAGATCGGCGATGCCTTTCACAATTTGCGCATAGTAGCCGGGCTGCTTGTCCTCCGGAAGCTGCATTTCAACACTATAGACCTTCTGCATCCTGTTTCTTCTCTCCTTAATTGGCGTTAAACGTAACTGAAAGTAATCTTATGGCATTTCATGCGAAGACGCAACGAGACGGATGGTGCAACGAGCAAAAGAGAGGCGACAAAAAAGCGCTTTCTTGCTACAATATTGCTAGCTCACATAGGCGCTGAACAAGGAGGGACAAGGTGTCACGGAGAAGATATGTCATGCTCGTGCTTAGCGTGTTTACCATCTGTATGGCACTGCTTGTACCCATGTTCGGCAAGCCAGGTTCGCCGGTGACGCCGGCCAATGACGGCATCCCATGGGCGAGCAAGCCGCAAGTGATTGACGGCCATGACGATGCAAACAAGACAACGTTATCGATTGCCGTATCGATGGATACGGATGAATATGAATATTGGAAGAAGCAGAATCAGTTGTTCGAGCGGAGTCATCCGCAGATCAGCATCAATATGACGAATATTCGCGGCAAGGATGCCGATGAAGCCCGCAAGCAGGCGTCGGAGGCGGACGAGCCCTTCGATTTGATGCTGCTCGATAATGATCGGGTCCGGGAATTCGCCGTTCAGGGATTCCTTATTCCGGCGGATGAAGTCGTCACAGGTGACGCTGCCGCAGACCAACTGGAAGCGCTCACAAGCGTTGTCAAGTGGAACGGTTCCTTATGGGGAGTACCGCTTGATTGTGATCCGCTGCTTGTTGTGTGGCAGAAGGAGCTGCTGAAGTCCGGCGGGCTTTCTTCGCCGCCTGTTAATTTGCAAGCTCTCCGTTCTGTGCTGGAGGAGCTTGCTCAGCTGCAATCCGCTCAGTCCGAGCCGATAGGAATAAGCCCGTTTAATCTGAACACGGCGGATGCGAAGCAGATGATCGCATGGCTAGGCATGTTCAGGGAGAATGGAGAGCCGGCAGGCGACTTGTCCGCATTCAATCTCAGCGAGAAGCAGCAGCTTCAGTACACCGCAGAACAGGAAGGGCATATCTATCGGCTTGATCCGGTGCATCAGACATCGCAGCTTATGGATGCTTTTCGCGCTGGCAAGCTGTTGTCTGCCATTATGCCTTGGTCCGTCTATCAATCGTTATCGAACGACCAACGAAGCCAGCTGATGGTCAGCTCGCAGAACGGGCCGCTCGTTCGGACCAATGGCCGAAGCTTCGTCCTTATGGCGGAGACAGAGAAGCTGGCCGAAGCCAGAGAATATATTAACGAAATGACGATGACAAGCGAACAGCTTGATCGATATAAGCGAATGAAGCGGCTTCCATCACGCATCTCTGCGATGACGATGGAGTATGAGTACAGCCTCATTACGGATCGTCCGCCTCATTTTCTCGTAAACTTGCTTGGGCAGAGCTCGCAAGCGACATCGGATCCGGCTTGGCATGAGCGGTGGATTCGATTCTCGCAATTGTGCGTACAGCTTGGCGGCAATGCGCAGCCGTTCAGTAAAGCGGTTGCATCGCATTTTATTGCGCAGTGGAATATGGAGCCAGAAGAAAACGGCGCCGAGGCGCCGCTTCACAAGCCATTAGACACGAATTAAGCTTTTAGAGACTAATTCCAAGCTTAACCACTAATTGTCCATCTCCGGTCGTTACGGAGGTGGTCTTTAGGAAAGGGACCATCTTCGACGGGTTGAAGCCAAGATCGAATTCGCGTTCCAGCTGCTGTCTCGTTGTGTCGGGGAGTGCCAGGCCATTGAAGATCAGCGCATCGACATGGAACAGAATCGCACCGTTCTTCTCCAGTGTATAGTGGCCGTCCAGCTCGATAGACATATCCGCGCGTTTGCCGGATACGATGACTTTGTCCTGTTGAAACACGAAGGAGAAGTTGTCGAAGATCGGGTTCTGTTCGCGGAGGAAGCTGTTGAGCTTCGCTTCCGGCACGGTAAGCGTGTAATTAAAGCCGTCGATAGACAGCATGTCTTTATCTTTCTGAATCCATTCCGGCATCTTGCCCATCGCTTTGGAGAGGGCATTGAAGTATCGCCTTACCTCGACGATTCCGGTATCTTGCCAGTAGTTCGTGAATTCATTGATAAGCGTACGCAGCTTGTCCGCATCAGAGCGGCCGCTAAGCTCGGAATTGACTTCGTTCTGCAGAGCGACAACGCGATCCCGCTGCGTCTTCAGCCTTGTCTCTACCTCAGTAAGCTCCTTCGACTTCGTATCGAGCTTGCTGATGCTTTGCTTGAGCTCTCGATATTGCTTTGTGTACGTGTTCAAGGTAAGCTTGTCGGATGAGAAAATAAGATCGAAATAGTCCAGCAGTGTAAACAGTTCGGATAGGTTGTCTGTGTTAAAGATAGCCGTGAGCAGGAAATCACGCTCTCCGGTATAATAGGCGCGGAGCACTTTGCCTGCATTCTCGCGCTGCTTCTCTATCGTTTGCTCCTGCTCGGAGAGCTTGACCTTCGAAGTTGTTAGCTGAGCTGTAATCGTCTGCTGCTCCTGCTGAATCCGTGTTATTTCTTTGTCGATTTCGACGACGGAGAGACTCTTCTCGAGGATGCGTCTAATGTCTTCATCCTTGGGAGCTGCCGGGTCCGCGAACACGGGGAAGATTGTCAGCCAGCAGGCCAGCAGGCCGATGACAATGGCAGCGCTCCGGCGGCGGTTCTTTCCTTTCACGCAAGGCTCCCCTTTCCGAATACGTCTTTATGGGTGCTTGCCCGCATGCACTACTATATGCTGCGAACGAATCTATTATATCTTGAAGCTGTAATTTTGTCCTTGATTTGGAGGCTGCCCTGGATGAACCAATCGAAGCGCTTGACCGCTTCCATACATAGAGCGATAGAGCAAAGCGAGCGTTATGGCTGGAAATCTCAGCTGGCTGAAACAGGCGAAGAAGTGCGCTGTATCACGTTTCGCGATTATATGGATCGGTGTCTCTATGACGAGATGGACGGTTATTACAAGTCAGGCCAAGTTCGGGTTGGCAAGGACGGCGATTTCTACACAAGCTCGCAGATCGGCTCGTTAATGGGAGAGAAGCTTGCGAGCTGCATTGCCAAGCTGATTGAAAGCGAGGATCAGCATCCACGTCTGACAATTGTGGAGTGGGGAGCGGGTACAGGAGTATTGTCAAAGCAGATGCTTACGGCATGGCTTGATGCTTCTCTGCCTTGGCTGACGAGGCTCCGATATGTTGTCGTGGATAGCAATCCGGTCCATCTAGATGAAGCGCGTTACCGCACGCAGCCTCTTCAGGAGCGGATAGGAGAGAATGTTATCGTCGCTTTCATGTCTCCGGCTGAAGCGAGAATGGCATTGACGAATAGGCAGGAGAATGATGACTATACCATCGTCGTGGCGAATGAGCTGCTTGATGCTTTTCCGGTTAATCGCGTGCAGCAGAAGAACGGTCGAGTATGGGAGCTAGGCGTTGCCGCAACTGACGCAGCGGAAGGTGGAGAGGCATTCGAGTATGTGCGATTGCCGCTAACGGATGAACGGATCCTGACCGTTCTGGAGCGTGACGGAATTGAGCTTCGGGAAGGGCAGATTATGGAGGTGAATCTTGCGGCGGAGCAGTGGATTGCCCAATTAAGCGAGCTAATTGCACAGGGTGCGCTGCTGCTTGTCGACTACGGCCACGAGGCAGCGGAGTTGACTGCGCCGCACCGGATGCACGGAACGCTGCTCTGTTATAAGGATCATGTCGCATACGATCGGCCTTTTCTCGCGCCAGGCGAGCAGGATATTACGGCGCATGTCAACTTTACCGCTTGCAGATCCGCTGCGGAAGCCTCCGGCTGGCAAGTCCATTATTACGATACGCAGAAGCAGTTTCTTATTGATCATGGGCTGCTGCAGGATCTCGCGTCGCATGACGGCATGAATCCGTTCAGCGAGGCGGCAAGGCGCAACCGTGCAATTCGCCAGCTGCTGCTTAGTGACGGGATGAGCGAATCGTTCAAAGTGCTGATGCTTCGCAAATAAGCTGAATACATTGGCATTCAAAAAGGCTGTTTCGCTGGAGAACTTGTCTCCTCGAAACAGCCTTTTGGCTATTGGCCGGTAATTGATGTGCCGCTTTATTAGAATGGGTTCCCCATTACAAAAACGGTCCAATACGTGAAGCCGACGAACGCGATAAACATATATCCCCAGAACATCAGCATATAGGTTCTTTCAGAAAAGTTCAAATAGCCTAACAGGACAAACACAGCGGTTTGAATAAAGAACAAGAGTGACATCTCGGTCATATGACCTGCAAACGCCATAAGCGCGATTACAAGCGTCCAGAAGCCGAGCACTCGGAACATGCGTGCCATGATTTCATCCCCCTTCTCGTTAGTCTCTAGTCCATTTTTCTATTGCCCATTATAACGTTTAAGGTAACAAGTGTAAACTGTTTCAAACGTGACGAATTGGCAAACTTTTTCGTCTCCTAAGCCCCTCTGATACAAGTTTGCTTCAATTTGTGAAAAAACATGTATGAGCCTTTAAAAAAATGGATATACAAATTAGTATCCGATAGATTCTATGAACTCTACCAAGGGCATAGAGATAAAGTAAGCGCCTAATGTTAGGAGGTTTTGGTTGCATGACAGCAGTCAGACAAGATGCCTGGAGTCCAGATGACGATCTCATCCTGGCCGAGGTAACGCTGCGGCATATTCGTGAAGGTAGTACGCAGCTAGCCGCGTTTGAAGAAGTAGGAGAGCGTATTGGCCGAACCTCGGCCGCCTGCGGATTTCGCTGGAACAGCTGTGTCCGCAAACGCTATGAAGATGCGATACAAATTGCAAAGCAGCAGCGCCAGAAGCGGAATTATATGAAGAAACAGACGTACGTCGCTACACCGCATGTGTCCTCCATTAATTTGATCGACACCGACGAGCGTGCGTACAAGAACGACCCGTTGACGGAAGAATCGCTATCTATCGATACCGTTATCCGGTTTCTGCGTCAATGGAAAGGGACTTACCAAGAGCTTAACCGTCAAATCAAGACGCTTGAACGCGATCTGCGCGAGAAAGACGAAGAGCTGTTTACCCTGCGTGAGTTGAATGAGCGGTTGTCTCATGAAGTGAACAATGCGCAGTCCGATTACCGCGCAGTCAATGATGATTACAAAACATTGATTCAAATTATGGACCGTGCTCGCCGGTTAACGGTGCTGACGGAAGAAGACGATGCAAAGCCGCGCTTCAAAATGGATGCGAATGGCAACCTGGAACGAATTGAATAGTGCGCCTGAATGAAGGCAGTTCTTAAAAATCTCACCGACCCTGCATAAGGAGCGGCGAGATTTTTTAGTTTGCATCTGGTACGATGTAGCTATACATAGCACTTGAAGTGGATAGAGAGAAGAGGTTGCCGCAGGTGAAAATGATTATTGTCGGCGCTGGCGCGCTGGGGCTGCTCTATGGCGCAAGGCTTTCACGCGCGGGTGTGGATATACGGATCCTTACGCATTCGGACGAGCAAGCGGAACTGTTAAATAACGAAGGCATTGTTCTGGTTGAAGCCGAGAATCTCACGAGCCGTATTCCAGTTAAAGCGGCTTCTTTGCGTGTCTACTCAGCAACTGTTCAAGTGGAGCCGGGTCAGAGCGATGGGCATGAGCATTATGATTGGATCTGGCTCGCGGTGAAGCAGGCCCATCTCGATGAAACCATGCTTACTCAACTGGCTGCGCTGGCAAGTCGCAATCACGCGCCAATCGTAACACTGCAGAACGGGATCGGGCATATGGACAAGCTGCGCACGGCGATACCGCAAGTGCCGCTGTATGCTGCCGTCACGACAGAGGGAGCGCTGCGAACGGATGGGCACACGGTGCATCACACGGGGAGAGGCAACATCATGCTCGGGAACTGGCCGAAAAGTGGCGAAAAAACGAGCAAACCTCAAAAATTGTTGCTAAAAACGATGCAAGGTGCAGGAATTGAACTGATTCTGTCGAATGAGATGGAGAACCATGTTTACCATAAATTGCTCGTCAATGCGGTTATTAACCCGCTTACAGCGATATTCAGCGTGCGAAACGGCGATCTGCCGCTTGATCCGCAGCGCATCCGATTCATGGAGGCACTGCATAGGGAGAGCGAGAGCATTCTGCTCGCATCCGGGATGGCAAGCGAAGGCGACAGCTGGCAGCGTGTGCTCCAGATCTGCGAAGCGACTGCGCGTAACGAATCGTCCATGCTGCGCGATGTGCTGGGAGACCGAATCACCGAAGTGGATTGGATCAATGGAGGCATCGTTGCGCTAGCGAGGAAGCAAGGCTTACCTTCACCGATGAATGATGCGGTTGTGGCCATGATCAAGGCGCTTCAACCCAATTCGTAATTATTTATTAATGAGAGGGGCGAACTAAGAATGCTGTGGATTTGGGAGAGCATTAAGCACATCTATGCATTTTTGGCCGTTCTTCCGATTATACCTTTTGTTCTCGTTTATTTCGGCTATGCGGCCTATACCGGCGACCGCAAGCAGGCGTTCCGAATTGCAATGGATGTGACGACAGCGCTGCTAATCGGTTGCGTGGCGGTGCTGTTTAACCGCATATTTAATAGTAATTTCGGGCTTTACGGCATAATGCTCGTGCTGTTGCTTGGCGGTGGATTGCTGGGCAACGCCCAATATCGCTCGAGAGGCAACGTCGATTATCGCCGGATTATGCGGGCGATCTGGCGCCTTGGGTTCTTCGTAATGGCGTTCTGCTATATTATTCTTATGTTTATTGGGCTTGGCAAAAGCTTGTTTATGGCTTAGTGCTTATTTACAAACGTCTCCCGACAATGGGGGGCGTTTTTTTTTGACGGTCTGCTTTGCGTTGTGTACAATGAATGAGAAAAACTGCATTCATTACTAGAACTATAGATCGTGGATGAAAGGTAGAGACTGTCCATGAAATTTGAGCTTGCACAGCTGCCTTTCGGTCAGCCAATTACCGAAGCATATATAAAGAGAAGTAATCCAGGCGTCGAAGCGTTGTTCGGCAGCCATGCTGCTGAACCTGCACACTGGGAGAAGCGTCTGAACTGGCTGAATGGCCATACAGACAAGCGCATATCGGCTGATGGTCTCGCAGAAGCGCTAGCCCGCTATAATGCTGTCATGAATAACCAGCCTGCCGTACAAGCAAGCATTAGCGCTATTCGAGCAGGCGCGCCAGTCGTCGTAACCGGCCAGCAGGCGGGATTGTGGACAGGTCCGCTTCTTGTTATACATAAAGCGGTGACAGTCATTGCCGCTGCGAGAGAAGCGGCAAGCAAGCTAGGAACGCCGGTCGTACCCGTGTTCTGGATCGCTGGCGAGGATCATGATTGGGATGAAGCGAACCATGCATTCGTGCGAAGCGGCAGCAGCAAGGGTGAGATCGAGTCGCCGAAGCTGGGACGCATCTCCATTAAGCGGCCGAGCGGCGTTAGAACGTCGGTAAGCAAGACGATGCTCGCACCGGAGGCATGGGTTGATGCCTTGCAGCGTCTGAGCGCGGAACTGCCGGATACGGAGTTTAAGCCAGATATGCTGCAGCAGCTGAAGCAAGCGGCAGAGGGCGCTGAATCGCTAAGCGATCTGTTCGCCGCAACGATGAGTCTGCTCTTCGGCAAGTACGGCTTGGTGCTGCTCGATGCCGATGATCCGGGCATTCGCGCGCTCGAAGCGCCGATGTTCGAGCAGATGATTGCTCGCGGAGATGAGCTTGAAGCGGCTTATATAAGCGCAGCGAACGCTGTGCAAGAGCTCGGCTATAAGCTTTCGGCCGATGTGACGCCGGGCAGCGCGAACCTGTTTATGTTCGATGAAGGCGAGCGGGTGCTGCTTCATAAAGAAGAGGGCGGCTTCCGCAATCGCAAATCGACGAAGACATGGTCCTCCGCAGAGCTGCTGGACATGGCTAGAAACAAGCCGCAGCAGCTCAGCAACAATGTACTGACAAGACCGATTATGCAGGACTATGTGCTGCCGGTTCTCGCTGTTGTGCTCGGTCCGGGCGAGATTGCATACTGGGCGCTGACGGGGAGTGCTTTTCACGTATTAGGAATGGAAATGCCAATTGTCGTTCCTCGGATGTCCTATACGCTTGTGGAGCGAACAACGGAGAAGTATATGGCGAAGTTCGAGCTAACGTTCGACGATATCGCGTACCGCTATGCAGACCGCCGAGAGGCTTGGCTGAAGGAGCGGGATGAGCTGGGCATCGAAGCGCAATTCGCTGCAGTGAAGGCGCAGTTCAAGGCGGTCTACCAGCCAGTGAAGGATATGGCTGCCGGAATTCAGCGGGGGCTGCACGATCTGTCGGAAACGAATCTGCAGCGTATCGAACGCGAGCTCGCTTATATGGAAGCGAGAACGAAGGATGCGCATGCACGCCGGTTTGATACCGCGCTCAGCCAGATGGATTGGGCGGCAGTGTCGCTATGGCCGGATGGCAAGCCGCAGGAGCGCGTGCTTAACATGACAGACTTCTGGAACCGTTATGGTTTATCCTGGATAGACAAGTTGCTGGAAGCGCCATATAGCAGCCAGGGCGGACACTGGATGATCTATCTGTAAGTGCCTGCCGACTATGGAATGATAACATTAATGCATGAATGAAAGGATGCTGATTTCGACCATGACAGTAAACGCGAAACAGAACAGTATTGTTAAAGATATGGCGCTTGCGCCTGAAGGCCATTTGAAGATTGATTGGGTAGCTGCGCATATGCCGGTGCTGAACCGTATCCGTGAGCAGTTCGAGAAAGAGCAGCCGTTCAAAGGGCTCAAAGTTGCAATCTCGCTTCACTTGGAAGCCAAAACTGCATATTTGGCGAAAGTCGTTCAAGCTGGCGGCGCTGAAGTAACAATTACGGGCAGCAACCCGCTCTCGACGCAAGACGATGTATGTGCGGCGCTTGTTGAGGATGGCATTACCGTATTCGCGAAGTACAATCCAGAGCCGGAAGAGTACAAGTCGCTGCTTGTGAAAGCACTCGAAACAAAGCCGGATCTTATTATTGATGATGGCGGCGATTTCGTGTCTATTCTTCACGCGGAGCGTCCTGACTTGAAGGAGAACATTCGCGGTGGTGCGGAAGAAACAACAACAGGCATTCTTCGCTTGAAAGCGATGGAGAAGGACGGTTCGCTCAGCTTCCCGATGGTTGCCGTGAACGATGCGTTCTGTAAATACTTGTTCGATAACCGTTACGGAACAGGCCAATCCGTATGGGACGGCATTAACCGGACGACGAATCTTGTGGTTGCAGGCAAAACAGTCGTTGTTGTCGGCTATGGCTGGTGTGGTAAAGGTGTAGCGATGCGTGCAAAAGGTCTTGGCGCGCAAGTTATCGTAACCGAGATCGACGCGATCCGTGCTGTTGAAGCATACATGGATGGCTTCACAGTGCTCCCAATGAAAGAAGCAGCGAAGCACGGCGACTTCTTCGTAACAGTAACAGGCAATCGCGACGTTATTCGCGGCGAGCACTATGAAGTGATGAAGGATGGCGCGATTCTGTCGAACGCAGGCCACTTCGACGTCGAAGTGAATAAGCCGGAGCTCGAAGCGATGTCGAATAACAAGCGCGTCGTGCGCCGCAATATCGAGGAGTATCAATTGAAGGATGGACGCAGCATCTACCTGCTCGCAGAGGGCCGCTTGGTCAACCTCGCAGCAGGCGACGGTCATCCAGCAGAGATTATGGATATGACATTCGCGCTGCAAGCGATGTCGCTGAAATATGTGAACGACAACTACAAAGAAATCGGCAAGAAAGTTGTCAATGTTCCTTATGAGCTCGATGAGCAGGTTGCGCGCTATAAGCTTGAAGCAATTGGCACGGGCATCGACAAGCTCTCTGACGAGCAGAAGGCATATCTCGATAGCTGGCAAGAGCATTAATCTGATATACATGAGAACGTATGGATGCGTGAGCGTCCATGCGTTCTTTTTTTTGTGTCAGAACTGCAACATATGTAAGGGCTCTGGCGTTTGGTAGATAGGCAGACAAATACCAAATAACGGGGGTCATGCTATGTATAGACAGAGAATGAAATGGCTGGTGTTACTCGGAATTGTTGCAATGCTGGTGGGAATGCTAGCCGGTTGCTCGGCAAGCAGCAACAATAACACAGCGTCTGCAAGTATGGACAGCGGGAACGCCAATATGAAGGCTTTGGCTACTTCTAATGATGCGGCGATGGATACGTCTGCGACGTCTAATGGAGCTGTCGAGCAACAGTCAGAAATGGCAGCTCCGGAAGAGGGTTCAGCGACCGTATCCGGTGAAGTAGGTGCGGTGGAGGGAAGTGGAGAGACCACTGCGCCTGAGGAAGGCGCCGACCGGAAAATCATCTACAAAGCGAATGTGAACATGGAAGTGGATAATTTCGATAAGGCACAGACGTCGCTTCGCAACTTGATCCATCTCTCCGGCGGCTACTTGCTGAAATTCGCCGATAAGAAGACGACCTCCGAGCTGGGCGGCACGTATACGGTGAAAGTGCCGGCTTCCGGCTTCGACAGCTTCATTACCGAGCTTGAGAAGATCAAGCATGTCAACTTCGAGAGCAGCGCGCAAGGAACGGATGTTACGTCGGAGTATGTAGACATGGAGGCTCGTCTTAAAGCACGTAAAGTGGTTGAGGCAAGGCTGCTCTCTTTCATGGAGAAAGCAACGAAGACGACGGATCTGCTGGAGATCTCCAAGCAGCTTGGCGATGTACAGACAGAGATTGAACGGATCAAGGGACGCATTCAATACTTGGACAACAACGTGGCGTACTCGACGATTGACCTGAGGTTGTATCAGGTGCTTGTGCCAGAGCCTCAGGCGCAGAAGGAAGTTCCGAAGTTTGTACAGCGGATAGAAGATGCGATGAGCGGTAGTATGGATGTCATCAAAGCATTCTTCCAAGGGCTTGTTGTCTTCATTGCAGGGGCCATTCCAGTGCTTATTGTTCTCGTCATCATCGGAATTCCGCTTTATCTGGTGTATAGAAACCATCGTCGCAAGCAGCCAGCTGTTATTGCGCCAAAGCAATCAGCAACGGAAGTGGTTCTATTGGAGGAAAACAAAGAAGAGAAAGATAATAATTAACGTCGATTAAGAACACTTAGTTCGATCAAAGAAGAGCTGCACCTTCAGCCCTACACGGCTGACGGAGCAGCTCTTCTTCGCGTTCAAGCCTGTTTGCGCTTACACATCGAACGCGTTACGGCAGCAGCCATCGCGCTCCGCTTCGCAATTGTCATGCGGTCTTCAGCTTTCGCAGTGCTGAAAGTGGGGCAGCTATAAAGGTATAGCAGAGCTTCCTTGGCTGCAGCTTCAGCCTCATTGGAATCACCCAGCAAATAGAGCGAAACCTGGAAAACAAGCGGTTCAACGGTGCGCAGCAGTACTATTTTATCAACTAAGGTAGTGTCGCCAGCCATGGGCTGACCCCCTCTATGAATGATTCATCCAGCATTTACATATCCAGTGTACACGAACCAAAGTACTAAAAGGTTTCAAAATTGTAACAAGGTTAATCCCGTGAAATATTTTTTTAAATCCTGCTAAAGAAGCAGGAATATCCATTTGAGTGGCGAATAGTTCAAGCTAAGTGGTGGAAAGTGGGGCCAAGTGGTGGTTTTGGGGGAAGAGGTGGAGCGGTCATATGTTTATGGGAGAATACCAACATAGCATTGATGAGAAAGGCCGCATTATTATCCCCGCCAAATTCCGCGAACAGCTTGGCGAGCGCTTTGTTGTCACGAGAGGATTGGATAACTGTTTGTTCGTCTATCCTGAGAGTGAGTGGAGCTTGCTGGAACAGAAACTGAAGTCGCTGCCGATGATGAAGTCGGACGCTCGTGCATTCTCCCGGTTTTTCTTCTCCGGGGCTACGGAATGTGAGCTCGACAAACAGGGAAGGGTAAACTTACCGAATACGCTCTGTGAATATGCGAAGCTCGATAAGGATTGTATCGTGCTTGGCGTATCGAACCGGGTGGAGATTTGGAGCAAACCGATCTGGGAAGGCTACTTCAAACAGTCAGAAGAGACGTTCAACGAAATTGCAGAGAAGTTGGTTGATTTTGATTTTAATTTTTAGCTCGTTCGTCGTTAGAAGGAAAGATTGCGGCGTCCCTAGAGCCGGGAGGTATACAGCATGTTTCAACATATAACGGTGCTAAGGGAGGAAGCGGTTGATGGACTCGCCATCAGACCAGATGGCATTTATGTGGATTGTACGCTTGGGGGGGCTGGGCACAGCGAGTTGATTGCATCCAAGCTTGGACCAAGCGGCCGTTTAATCGCGCTTGATCAGGATGACTGGGCGCTTGACAATGCAAGAGTAAGACTGGCGGCATATATGGACCGGGTTACACTTGTGAAGAGCAACTTCCGCTACTTGGCTCATGTGCTGCGTGATTTAGGCATTGCTGGTGTTGACGGAGTTTTGTTTGATCTAGGCGTTTCCAGCCCGCAGTTAGACGAGGGCGAGCGTGGATTCAGCTACAATCATGATGCGCCGCTCGATATGCGGATGGATCAAGACGGCATGCTGACAGCTGATGATATTGTAAATACATGGGAAGAACGAGAAATCTCTCGTATCATCACGGATTATGGCGAAGAGCGTTTCGCGCGTTCCATCGCACGCAAAATTATAGCTGCAAGAGAGTCGAAGCCGATCGCAACAACCGGCGAGCTGGTCGACATTATTAAGACTGCAATCCCTGCTGCTGCCAGAAGAACAGGGCCGCATCCTGCGAAGCGTACGTTTCAAGCTTTGCGTATTGCAGTTAATGACGAATTGGGCGCTGAGGAAGAGGGCCTTGCACAGACGATCGACGTACTAAATTCCGGAGGCAGAGCGTCAGTAATTACGTTTCACTCCTTGGAAGATCGGATTTGCAAGCAGTTGTTTGCGAAATTTGTTGAAAGATGCACCTGTCCACCCGATTTTCCGATGTGCGTATGCAGCGGCGGAGGCAAGCTGAAGCTTGTCAATCGCAAGCCAATTGTGCCAAGCGAAGCTGAGCTTGAGCAGAATAAGAGAGCGCGATCGGCAAAACTGAGAATAGCAGAGAAACTTTAAGGTTCAGCAACCGATTAAGGAGGATATAGGATTGGCTTATGTGAATGGGAACCTTGCGCTCCAGCCGAAGCGCAAAACGGATCCGAAACAGCAGCCGCAGTTTCGTGAGACCAAGAAGGTCGTCGTTCGTCGCAAGTCGCTGCCGGTACAAGAGAAGCTGTTGTACATGTTTACGATCCTCGTATGTGTCGTTGTGGCCGGCGTTATCATTTTCCGTTATGCCCAAATCTACCAGATGGAGCTGCAGGTTAAGGAGCTGACGAAGAAGCACGATGAGCTTGTCGTAGAGATGGCAGATTTGAAGTCGCAGTATGAGAAGCTGAATGATCCGGAGAGCATCATGAGAAAAGCTAAGGACAGCGGATTGTCTCAAAGTGACGACAAGATAACCATCCCGCTTACAAGCGCACAGAAATAGGTGATCGGCGATGACTAAACGAATAAAATTACGGACGCTGCTAATCGGAGGGTTTATCACCCTCCTTTTTGTTTCCCTTGTTGGTCGTATCTATTGGGTCCAGGTTGTGAAAGCAGACTTCTGGGCGGAGAAAGCAAGAGAGGTTTGGTCAAGGTCTGAGACACTTGTTCCAGTTCGAGGCGAGATTACGGATCGGAATGGCAATGTGCTTGCTATGGATGTTTCTGCATATACGGTCGCTCTTAATCCGCAAGTCATCCATACGCTAAAGCTGGAAGACGTGATCGTGAATAAATTAAATGTCGTGCTTGGCAAGTCGAAGAGTTCGTTGCACCAACTCCTCGACGAGAAGCAGAAGAATGGCGAGTACTACAAGCAGCGCGAGGTGCGGAAGGAAGGCTGGAAGATCGACAAGTCGGTCGCTGACCGAATCAAGAAGTTCCGTGACGACTTGGAGAAACAGACCGGACAGAATGATGTTGGCATTTATTTGATAGATCAGAAGAAGCGGTTTTATCCGAAGGGTGATCTGGCTTCACATGTCATCGGTTATGAGGATAAGGACGGCAATGCGATCATGGGACTGGAAGCATCGCTAGATAAGGAGCTTAGCGGTGTGGATGGCCATATCAAGTATGAGCGCGACGGCAACGGCGTCATACTGGACAATGGGACTGTGAACTTCACGCCTTCGGTTGATGGCAAGAACGTAAAGCTGACGATCGATACCGATATTCAGCATTACATCGAAGAAGCGCTGAAAGAGACGTATAACAAGTATAAGCCGAAGAGCATAACGGCAATTGCCGCCGACCCGCAAACGATGGAGATTCTCGGGATGGCGAATATGCCGGATTTCAATCCGAATTCGTACTGGACCGTACCGCAAGAGAACTTTTATGATCATTCGATTAAATCGTTGTACGAGCCAGGTTCTACGTTTAAGATTGTTACGCTCTCCGGGGCCGTTCAGGAAGGTATGTTCAATCCGAACGAGACATACAAGTCTGGTAAAATCAAATTACCCGGCGGACAAATCCACGATATTGAGCGCAACGGATGGGGAGACATTACGTTCCTGGAAGGGCTGAAGCGCTCAAGTAACGTTGCCTTCGTCAAGCTAGGGTACGAGCGTCTCAAGGCAGACAAGCTGATGGATTATATCCTGAAGTTCGGCTTCAACCAGAAGACGGGAATTGAGCTGCCAGGCGAAATCAAAGGTGACATCAGCTTCAATCCGAACTACCCGACTGAGGTTGCGACAGCAGCATTCGGTCAAGGTAGAGTTCAAGTAACGCCGATTCAGCAAGTAGCTGCCGTTGCGGCCGTAGCGAATGGCGGTAAGCTGCTTGTTCCTCACCTCGTGAAAGAAATCGAAGATCCCGTCACGAAGAAAGTGCAGGTTATCAAGCCTCAGGTCGTGCGTCAAGTTATTTCGGAGAAGACGGCGACTCAGGTTGATGAATATTTGGAGCAAGTCGTATCTGACCAGAAGATTGGTACAGGCCGCAGAGCATATATCGAGGGCTATCGCGTTGCGGGTAAGACAGGTACGGCGCAGAAGGTTATTAACGGCAAATATTCCGAAGACAAATACGTCATCTCTTTTATTGGCTTTGCCCCAGTTGGCAATCCGAAGATCGTGCTCTATCTCGTTATGGACGAACCTAACGACCGTATGGCATCCGGTGGTGTGGTAATGGCGCCGCTCTTCAAGCAAATCGTGTCGCAAAGCCTCCGCCATATGGGTGTAGATCCGGTAACGCCGATTCAGACAGCAAGCGACGAGTCGAATAAGGAGCAGACCGTAGAAGTTCCGAATGTTCAGAATGTGAGTGTCCGAGAAGCGGGGGACAAGCTGAAAGCGAAGAATCTGGTGTACGAAACTGTCGGCAAAGGACAGACCGTCCTCAAGCAAATTCCGAAGGCGGGCACGCCTGTAAGCCCACTGCAGAAAATTTACGTGTTAACGGAGGATCGCTCCAAGCTGCCGGTTCCTAACATGATCGGCTTATCACTTCGCGATGCTCTGGAGATGTGCTCCGTACTGCAGATCAAGTGTACGACCACAGGCGAAGGCTTCGTCACATCACAAACCTTGGTTAATCAAAAAGGCGTTAAGCAGCTGAAGCTTACGCTGTCTCCTCCGAAAGAGCAGATCGAGCAGCAATCGTCCACGGATGATTCTGGCGACAACGCATCTAAAGGAGCCGGAGACAATAAAAGCAGGTAAGACGTGAGGAGGGTTAGCTTGTTCTAACCCTCTTTTTCTGCGAATAGGCTTGGATTAGGAACGGTCGGACAAGGGCCTGCTTTGCTGTTTCTGCCGAAGCGAGGTGTGGTCTATCCGGTTGAGCGACGCGATGTTTTTTTGCACAAAGCGCAGCGCCGTCCATCTCGAATGGGAACGACTTTTGTGTGAAACACAACGGGAGTGACCACCCTAGATGGACGTGTGAAGCGAGAATGTGCAAAGGTTTAACGTCGAATAGCTCACCCGGTACTGTCCGTACCGAGCGAGCTATTCGGAGGGGATGCAATTTATGAAAGTATCACGCGTAACGCTCAGGCGCCGGCTGTTTGTGGCGCTTCTCATTGGTGTTCTCGCATTCGGTTCGCTGGCGGCGAGACTCGGCTATGTGCAGTTGTACAAGGGTAGTGAGCTGGCGAAGATGGCGGAGGATTCCTGGCGGCGAGAAATTCCGTTCCAGGCGAAGCGGGGCGAGATTTTGGACCGAAACGGTTCCATGCTTGCGTATAACATTAGCTCGCCGACGATTATGGCGATCCCCGCGCAAATCGAAGATGCGAAGACGACAGCGGAGAAGCTGTCCAGCGTGCTTGGAATGACGGAAGATTCGATCTTTGCGACCATCAAGAAGCGGCAATCTGTCGTTAAGATTCAGCCTGGCGGACGGAAGATTACACCGGAGAAGGCGCAGGAAATCCGGGATTTGAATCTGCCTGGCATCGTAGTGGCAGAAGACAACAAACGGTATTATCCAATGGGCAGCATGGCTTCCCACGTGCTTGGATTCACGGGAATTGATAATCAAGGCTTAACCGGCCTCGAAGCCAAATATAACAATCAGCTCAAAGGCATCAACGGCAATATTTCGTACCTGTCGGATAACAAAGGCGATCAGATTGCGGGTTCGTCAGACACGTATTTGAAGCCGAAGGACGGCCTTAATATGGAGCTGACCATCGATAAGCAAATTCAAACGATTATGGAACGCGAGCTCGACCAGGCCATGGTCAAGTTCCAGGCGGATGATATCATCGCAATCGCGATGGACCCGACCAACGGTGAGATTTTGGGCATGGCAAGCAGACCAACCTATGAGCCGGATAAGTACCGCGAGGTCGACCCGCAGGTGTACAACCGCAATCTGCCGATCTGGATGACGTACGAGCCTGGTTCCACGTTTAAGATCATCACGCTCGCGGCAGCGCTCGAAGAGGGCAAAGTGAACTTGAAGACAGACCATTTCTTCGATCCCGGCGCTGTGGAGATTGGCGGGGCTCGGCTGCGCTGCTGGAAGAAAGGCGGCCATGGCAGCCAGACCTTCCTTGAAGTGGTGCAGAACTCCTGTAACCCGGGCTTCGTTGCACTCGGCAACAGACTTGGCAAAGAGAAGCTTTTTGATTATATTAAGAACTTCGGCTTCGGTAAGAAGACAGGCATCGATCTGAACGGCGAAGAGAACGGCATCATGTTCAAAATGAGTCAGGTCGGACCGGTCGAGCTTGCGACAACAGCCTTCGGTCAAGGCGTATCCGTTACGCCAATTCAACAGATTGCCGCTGTTTCAGCCGCGATTAATGGGGGTACCTTGTATAAGCCCCATGTTGCCAAAGCATTCATCAACCCCGAGACGGGGGAGACCGTTAGCAAAGTAGAACCGGAAGTGGTCCGCAAGGTCATCTCCGAGGATACGAGCAAGCAGGTGCGGGAAGCGCTTGAGAGCGTCGTCGCCAAAGGAACAGGGCGCAACGCGTTCATCGACGGCTACCGTGTAGGAGGCAAGACGGGTACGGCGCAAAAGGTTGTGAACGGCCGTTATTCGCCGAATGAGCACATCGTTTCGTTCGTCGGCTTCGCACCGGCGGATGATCCGAAGATCGTCGTCTATATCGCCGTTGATAACCCGCAGGGTATTCAATTCGGGGGCGTCGTTGCAGCGCCGATCGTCCATAATATCTTGGAAGATGCGCTTCCTTATATGGGAGTTGCCCCTAGAAAGCAACAGATCAGCAAAGAGTACAAATACGGCGAGACGCCTATTGTAGAAGTGCCGAATCTGGTAGGCAAGACGGTTTCAGATATCTACGAGGATCTCAATATGAACTTCAACCTGTCGTCCGCAGGCAGCGGAGATACGGTTATCCGGCAGTCGCCAGCTCCGGGAACGCGTGTTGATCGCGGGTCAACCATTCGGATTTATTTGGCAAAAGACAATGACGAAAGCAATGTTCCATCACCATAATGAGTATAGATAGAGAAGTAGGCTGCGTAAGGAAGAACGCGTGAGGCTGCTTCGATTATGGGCCGCACTCAGCTTGATCTGCTCATGGGAGGGGACGACTGAGATATGCGAGTGGAACAATTGGCCGCTTTGTTGCTTACCGCTGTGTTAAGCGGAGACGGTTCAGCGGAAATCAGCAGTGTAGAGAGGGATTCCCGCGAGGTTACGGCAGGTGCGCTGTTCATCTGCTTGCGGGGGCATAAAGTGGATGGTCATCAGTTTGCGGCACAGGCGCTGGAGCGGGGAGCTTCGGCGCTTGTCGTCGAGCGGCTGCTCGACTTGCCAATCCCGCAAATTGTTGTGAAGGACAGCCGCCATGCGATGGCGGTCATCGCCGACCATTATTACGGTCAGCCCAGCAAACAACTGAAGCTGATCGGGGTAACCGGCACAAATGGCAAAACGACCACGACCTACTTGATTGAACGGATTTTGACCGATGCGGGTCACTCACCGGGAGTGATTGGAACAGTGGAGATGCGATATGCAGGCAACACGTATCCCATGAATGGAACGACACCCGAGGCGCTGGAGCTGCAGCGCTCGCTGGCAGCTATGGTGGAGAGCGGCTGCAATTACTGCGTGATGGAAGTGTCCTCGCACGCGCTGGAGCAAGGGAGAGTCAAAGGAAGCCGGTATCGTACCGCGATTTTTACGAATTTGACGCAGGATCATCTCGATTATCATCAAACGATGGAGAAGTACGCAGCGGCGAAGAGCCTTCTATTCTCGCGGCTTGGCAATGAGTTCGGCGCAGCACCGGAGGAACGGCTCTACGCCGTGCTCAATGCAGATGATGATGCATCGCCGAAGTATGCGAGCGTAACGGCAGCGGAAGTCATCACGTATGGTCTTGACCATGACGCTGACGTTAAGGCAAGCGCAGTCCGCATTACAGCGCACGGCACCTCGTTCCACGTCGATACATTCGCAGGCTCCGCCGATATTACGCTTCGTATGGCGGGCAAATATAATGTCTATAACGCGCTTTGCGCGATTAGTGCGGCCTTAATTGAAGGCATTCCATTGCTGCAAATCAAGCAGAGCCTTGAGTCTCTCCCCGGCGTACCGGGCAGGGTCGAAGCGGTGCAAGAAGGACAGCCGTTCGCGGTCATCGTCGATTACGCACATACGCCGGACGGGCTTGAGAACGTGCTTACTGCTGTCAAAGAGTTCGCAGTAGGACGTATTATCTGCGTGTTTGGCTGCGGCGGCGACCGCGATCGGACGAAGCGTCCGCTCATGGGGCAAATTGCTGCACGGTATGCAGATTATTGCTTCATCACATCCGATAATCCGCGGACCGAGAACCCTCTGCGTATCCTGTCTGATGTCGAAGCGGGCCTCATGAAGGACAAAGTTGCCAGCAATCGCTACGAACTGTTGGCAGATAGGCGGACTGCGATACAAAAAGCGGTTGAAATGGCTGGTCCTGACGATGTAGTATTAATTGCGGGGAAAGGCCATGAAACCTATCAAGATATCGGCGGCGTCAAGTATGATTTCGACGACCGCGAAGTGGCTAAAGAAGCGATAAGGAGTCTTTCATAGTGATTAGAAGAACGATAAGCGAGATTGCCGTCATGTGCGGCGGAACGATTCATCATAATAATGCCGGAGATCCGGCAGTCAGCGGCGTTACGATCAATTCGCGCAAAGTAACGCCTGGCCAGCTGTTTGTTCCGATCAAGGGCGAGAACTTCGACGGGCATGATTTTGTCGTGTCCGGGCTTGAGAACGGGGCTGTCGGCACGTTGTGGCAGCGGGATAAGGAGCTTCCGGACGCGCTTGCGAATGTACCGGTTGTGCTTGTCGACGATACGACCGTGGCATTGCAGACGCTTGCCGCTTCATATCGAGATGCGCTGAATCTGCGCGTCGTTGGCGTAACGGGCAGCAATGGCAAAACTTCAACGAAAGATATGGTCGCTGCTGTGCTTACCGGCGCTATGCGCGTGCATAAGACAGACGGCAACTATAATAATCATATCGGCTTGCCGCTCACTCTGCTCGATCTGAGCGAGGATGTTGACGCGGTTGTGCTGGAGATGGGAATGAGCGAGTTCGGCGAGATTGACCTGCTTACTCGTCTGGCTAAGCCGGATGTCGCAATTATTACGAATATTGGCGATGCGCATATGCAGCAGCTTGGTTCGCGGGCAGGCATTGCCAAAGCGAAGCTGGAAATTGTCGCAGGCTTGCGCAAAGGCGGTCTGCTGCTCGTTAACGGCGATGAGCCGCTGCTACATGAGGGACTAGCGAAGACGGCGCTCCCTGAAGGCGTAGAAGTTCAGACGTTTGGGCTTGGCAGCGACAATCAGTGGACAGCTGAAACGGTTGCCGGCAATGCGTTTTCTTCGACTTTTGACGTGAAGGGCCAAAATGGGCTTCAGCGTATTGCACTCCCGGTTGCCGGCGCTCATAATGTATCTAATGTCTTGGCAGCTATCGCAGCAGCCAAGAAGCTTGGCGTGCAAGATGAGGTCATCCGCGATGGCATTCATGGGCTGAAGCTGACCGGCATGCGCATTGAACCTGTTCGTGCGTATAATGGAGCAATGATGCTTAACGATGCATACAACTCGAATCCGACTGCCGTCCGCGCTGCGATTGACCTGCTTGCCAGCTTATCCGGCTACAGACAGAAGTGGCTCGTACTCGGCGATATGCTGGAGCTCGGACCGGACGAAGCTGCCATGCACGGTGAGATCGGCGCCTATGTGACGCCGGATAAAGTGGATGCCGTACTTACATACGGCCCGCTGTCGCAGCACACGGCATCAGAGGCTGCGAAGCAATTTGAGGGAAAAATAGCTCTTCAGGGGGAAAAGCAAGTGTGTGCGTTCGAAGATAAAAATGAACTTGCACAGTGGCTCCGCGCGCGAGTGGCGCCGGAGGATCTCGTATTGGTGAAAGGGTCACGCGGCATGCGCATGGAAGAAATCGTCCATAGTTTGCAAAGCGTGTAGGGGTGAAATCATGGACGTAAAGGTCATTCTACTGTCTATCGGCGCTTCTTTCATGCTTGCGATTTTGTTCGGACCTTTGTTCATCCCGCTGCTGAGACGGCTGAAGTTTGGTCAACAGATCCGTACAGACGGCCCGCAAAGCCATTTGAAGAAAACAGGCACGCCTACGATGGGCGGCATTATTATTATGCTCGCCGCGCTGCTGGCATTCCTGAAATTCTCCGATAAGACGTCGGAATTCTGGGTGCTGCTCATTGCATCGCTCGGCTTTGGGCTTGTCGGATTTTTGGATGATTATATCAAAATCGTATTTAAACGGTCGCTTGGCCTGACAGCGATGCAGAAGCTGGTCGGTCAGCTGTTATTTTCCGTTATTATATGTATATTGCTTCATCAGATGCATCACAGCACGGTTATTAGCATTCCAGGTACGTCGTTTGATCTGGATTTCGGCTGGTTCTACTATGTGTTTGTCGTCATTATGCTGTTCGCTACGACCAATGCGGTCAACTTCACAGATGGCGTAGACGGCTTGCTGGCGGGTACAGGCGCAGTCGCTTTCGCGGCGTTCGCGATTCTCGCCCTTCATGCGAGCGAGCATGAATCGGCGATCTTCTCGGCAACGATGATCGGCGCGATGCTGGGCTTCCTCGTATTCAACGCTCATCCGGCGAAAGTGTTCATGGGCGATACGGGCTCTCTCGGTATAGGCGGCGGCATGGCGGCTGTGGCGATCCTGACGAAGACAGAGATTCTGCTTGTAATTATCGGCGGCGTGTTCGTTGTGGAGATGTTGTCCGTAATTCTGCAGGTTGGTTCGTTTAAGCTGAGAGGCAAGCGGATCTTCAAAATGAGTCCGATTCATCATCATTTTGAGCTGTCCGGCTGGTCGGAGTGGAAGGTTGTTACATCGTTCTGGGCTGTGGGGATTGTGCTTGCAGTGATCGGCTTGCTCCTGGGCCGTTAGTAGACGCCGACGGTTGTGGTGGTCTCGCAGGGGCCATGCTTGTAAAAGTCCCGCAGGGACAAGGCAGTGCAACTGCCGACGGTTGTAGTGGTCCCGCAGGGGCCATGCTTGTAAAAGTCCCGCAGGGACAAGGCGGCGCAAGCCGCCGACCAACTAACTTTCAAGCGCGAACAGGAAGCGTGTCCCGCGAGGGACGAAAGCGATCCATTCGCCATCCGAATCGTATAACGCGCCTCTGCAGCCCGGACGTTCGTCATGACGAAGTCCAGGTAGCACGGGCGCGCCAATCGTTTAGTCAGTCCCGCAAGGGACTTCGAGCATCTCCGCCAAACGCCAATAGGAGCGCCTCTGTAACTCGGACGTTACCTAATTCCGGGAGTCCAGAATGTTGGTAAACCCTCGGGGTCCCCCTTTCCAAGGGGGATTTAGGGGGATGACCCTCGCTAGGGGATTGCAATTTCAAAGGGAGTGAACACATCTTGAAACACCCATCCTTATACAAGGATCAACCCGTAGTTGTCTTAGGTCTTGCTAGGTCTGGCGTAAGCGTCGCGAAGCTGTTCCACAAGCTTGGCGCGAACGTCACCGTCAACGATATGAAGGAACGCCATTTATCTCCCGAAGCGGACGAGCTGGACGCTTTGGGTGTTTCTGTTATATGCGGCAGTCATCCGGAAGGGCTGATTACGGAGCAAACAGCTCTAGTGGTGAAGAACCCGGGCATCCCGTATACATCCCCGCCTGTTAAGCGAGCGCTAGAATTGGGTATTGAAGTAGTGACCGAGGTAGAGGTCGCTTACTTGCTCTCGCCAGCGCCGATCATTGGCATCACAGGCTCCAATGGCAAAACAACAACGACAACATGGATCGGCGAGCTGCTTGAAGCAGCGGGCCTTAATCCAATCGTCGCTGGTAATATTGGCACGCCACTCTGTGAAGCTGCGCAGACGGCGCAGCCGACAGATTGGATCGTCGCAGAGCTGAGCAGCTTCCAGCTGAAAGGCACATGCGAGTTCCAGCCGCGGATTGCCATGCTGCTCAACGTCGTTGAGACGCATCTCGATTACCATGGCGGCATGGAAGACTATGTCGCATCCAAAGCGAAGCTGTTTGCGAACCAGACAGCAGCGGACACCGCTATTCTCAACGCAGACGATCCGGTTTGCCAAGAGCTAATCAAATCTGGCACGATCCAATCGAAGCTGCTCCCGTTCTCGACAACGCAGGAGCTTACATACGGCCTCTACGTCTCGCCGCCATATCCGGCAGACCTCGCGGCGCTAGCGGACAATTTGCCGCGCATCATCGTATACCGCGATGAGCAGGGCGTAACGCACGAGGTGCTGCCAGTGAGCGAGCTTGGCCTGCCAGGCCGCCACAACACAGCTAACGCGCTTGCAGCCATTGCAGCATGCCTTACAGCAGGCGCAAGCATTGAACAGCTCCTTGAACCGCTGCGCACGTTCCACGGCGTAGAGCATCGCTTGGAGTACGTCTGCGAACGCGGCGGCGTGAAGTACTACAACAATTCCAAATCGACGAACGGCGTATCGACGATTATCGCGCTGCACTCCTTCACAAGCGGCGTCGTACTCATCGCTGGCGGACTCGACCGCGGCTCCGATTACATGGAGCTGCTGCCGCATTTCCGCAGTCAGGTGAAGGCGGTCGTGGCGATTGGCGAAACTCGTCACAAAATCGCTCATGTCGCGGAGCTCGCAGGTTTAACGAAGATTAAAGTCGTCGAACCTGTGGAGGACGCCGAGAGCACGTTGACACTGGCAGTCCGCGAAGCAGCAGCGCTTGCGGAGCCAGGTGACACCGTGCTGCTCTCGCCTGCTTGCGCAAGCTGGGATATGTTCAAATCGTATGAGCAGCGGGGGAGCATTTTTAAGCAATCGGCGCATAACTTGTAAGTAGGGGGCTTGTCCCTACTTAAGCTTGCAAGAGGTGTTCGCCCTATGGCAAAAGCCAGGTCCGCCCCGGATATGTGGATGATTATTTCGATCGTGCTTATTCTCACCATTGGTCTTGTAATGGTGTACAGTGCGAGTGCGGTGCTCGCATTCCATGAATTTGGGGACAAGTTCTACTATGTGAAAAGGCAAATGTTATTTGCCGCGCTTGGAATCGGCGCCATGCTCGTCACCATGAATGCGGATTATTGGATTTGGCGCAAATGGGCAAAGCTCGGGCTCTTCGTATGCTTCGGCTTGCTGCTCATCGTCCTAATCCCGGGCATCGGAGTTGTGCGCGGCGGTGCGCGCAGCTGGCTCGGCATCAGCTCGTTCGGCATTCAGCCGTCGGAATTCATGAAACTCGCTATGGTTATTTTTCTGGCCAAGCTGCTTGGCGAGAAGCAACAGGCGGTGACGCAGTTCACCAAGGGCTTGCTGCCGCCGCTCGGCATCCTCGGCCTTGCCTTCGGGATGATCATGTTGCAGCCTGACCTTGGTACAGGCGCAGTTATGATTGGCGCTTCACTGCTGGTCATCTACACGGCCGGAGCACGGATGGCGCACCTTGGCTCGCTTGCCCTTGTCGGCGTTGTCGGTCTCGTCGGCCTTATTCTTGCTGCTCCATACCGGCTGCAGCGGATCACAGCCTTCCTCGATCCGTGGGCAGATCCGCTCGGTGCGGGCTATCAATCCATCCAATCGCTCTACGCGATTGGGCCTGGCGGTCTGGTCGGCCTTGGCCTTGGCATGAGCCGGCAGAAGTTCAACTACTTGCCGGAGCCGCAGACAGACTTTATTTTCTCGATACTCTCCGAAGAGTTAGGTTTCATTGGCGGAGCAGCGATCATTACGCTGTTCGCTATTCTGCTCTGGAGAGGCATGCGCACAGCTATCGCAGCGCCTGACACGTTCGGCAGCTTGCTCGCGGTAGGTATTATCGGAATCGTAGCCGTACAAGTATTTATCAATATTGGCGTTGTTATCGGGATGCTGCCCGTAACCGGCATTACGCTGCCGCTCGTCAGCTATGGCGGCTCGTCGCTTACGCTGCTCCTGACCGCGCTCGGTATTTTGCTCAATATATCCCGTTACTCGAGGTGACTTAACAGATGCGTATCGTATTGACCGGCGGCGGAACAGGCGGCCACATCTATCCTGCGCTTGCAATCGGCAAGCAGGTGGAAGAAGAGGAGCCGGGTTCGCAGATTCTGTACATCGGATCGCCGAATGGCCTTGAGAGCCGGATCGTTCCCGCGCAAGGCATTGCATTCGAGCCGGTTGAAATAACAGGCTTCAGACGGAAGCTTTCCTTCGAGAATGTGAAGACGATTATACGGTTTCTCAAAGGCGTGCAGCGGTCCAAACAGCTGCTCCGCAAATTCAAGCCGGATGTCGTCGTCGGCACCGGCGGCTACGTATGCGGCCCCGTCATCTATGCCGCGGCCAAGCTTGGTATCCCGACACTCATTCATGAACAGAATGCGGTCGCAGGGCTCACGAATCAATTCCTATCCCGTTATGCGGACTGTGTAGCGGTCAGCTTCAAAGACGCATTATCGGCGTTCAGCAAGGCGAAGAACACGCTCTATACCGGAAATCCTTGTGCGACGAATGTCGTCCGCGGGGACAAAGAGAATGGCTACTCAAGGCTTGGCGTACCTGCCGGCAGCAAGATTGTGCTGCTGGTCGGCGGCAGCCGCGGGGCAAAAGCGATAAACGACGTCATGGTGGACTTGGCACCGCAGCTGTTGCGGCTGCCAGATGTCCATTTTGTGTTTGTAACCGGAGAGAGCTATTACGAAGGGACGATGAGCAGATTGAAGGCAGCGATGCCATCTCAACCGTCCAACCTTCAGGTGATTCCTTATTTGCATCACATGGCAGAGGTGCTTGCCGTTGCGAGCCTCGTTGTAGGCAGGTCCGGAGCATCGTCGCTTGCAGAGCTGACCGCGCTTGGCGTTCCATCCATCCTAATCCCATCGCCGAATGTGACGAACAATCACCAGGAAGCGAATGCGAGGAGCTTGGTCGACGTAGGCGCGGCAGAAATGATCCTTGAACGCGAGCTGAGCGGTTCGCTGCTGCTTACGCGGATCGCCCACATTATGAATAGTATGGAAGAGCAGCAGGCGATGAGCGCCGCTGCGCGTACATTAGGCATGCCGGAATCGGCATCGCTCATTGTGAACGAACTAAAAAAATTAACGGCAGGATGAACATGTGCCTGTCAATTGGGCGATTGTCACACTCCTATACGGGTAGGCATAGTATATTGCATAATCGTGACCGACACCCGGCGGGCTCACCATCTGAAGCAGCGCAGCACTGCATTACAGCACTGCATGCCGTCAGAAGCGGGTCACCTGGTTGAATGAACGAATGCCGTATAGAGGACAATCGCGCTAACGCAGAAGGAGGTTTACGCAGATGGAGCAGTTTTTGGCGGAACTACAACGAATTGACGCCGGAAGTGTCTCTTATAATAAGCCGCTTGCAGAATATACGACATGGAAGATCGGCGGACCGGCAGATGTACTTATTATTCCAGAAACGGAAGAGCAGCTTGTAGCTGTTATCCGTTTGCTCCATAAACATGGAGTACAGTGGACCAATCTTGGTCGTGGTTCCAACTTACTGATTAGCGACAAAGGAATCCGAGGCGTCGTCGTTCAACTGGGAGAAGGATTCGACTATGCACGATTTGATGGCACGTTCATTCATGCAGGCGCCGCATATTCCCTGATCAAGCTGTCCGTATTGTCAGCTAGGGAAGGTCTCACCGGACTTGAATTCGCGGGGGGAATTCCAGCTTCGGTAGGCGGAGCGGTGTACATGAATGCTGGCGCTCACGGGTCGGATGTGTCACGTATCTTCAAATCAGCTGACATTGTGCTGGAAACAGGGGAATTGGTTCGGTTCGAAGCCGATCAGATGGAGTTTTCCTATCGTCATTCCTGTCTTCATGAACGTCCGGGGATCGTTATCGGAGCCGTGTTTGAGCTTGGGCAAGGTGACCGTAAAGCGATTACGGCCACTACGAGCGCTTATAAACAGCGTCGCTTGCTTACTCAACCGTTGCAGCTTGCCTGCGCGGGCAGCGTGTTCCGCAATCCACCGAATGATTTTGCCGCAAGGCTCATTGAAGCTTCTGGATTGAAAGGACTGCGCCAAGGCGGAGCGGAAATCTCGACCCTACACGCCAATTTCATTGTCAACACCGGGCAAGCGACAGCTGAAGACGTCCTCACCCTCATGTCAACCATTCAAAGTACCGTTCGGCAAAATTTTGGAGTCGAACTGGTGGCGGAAGTGTACGTAGTGGGTGAGCGGTAACTCGGAGGTGATAAATTGGACAAATTGGTGATTGAAGGCGGGAAACCACTCTCAGGAACCATTGTTATCCAAGGCGCGAAAAATGCCGCTTTGCCGATTTTAGCTGCAAGTATGCTGGTAGAAGGAGTCGTCACGATCGAGCATGTACCCAAACTGCTAGATATTGACGTCATGCTTAACATTTTGCGAGAGCTTGGCTGCCGGGCGGAACATGAGGACGAAACAGTCCAGCTCGACACGACAAACTTGCATTCTTCCCACATTCCTGAAGCACTTATGCGTCAGATGCGGTCATCCATTTTTCTAATGGGACCGTTGCTGGCAAGATTTGGCGAAGTAACGATTTATCAGCCAGGCGGCTGCGCGATCGGAGAGAGGAAGATCGATCTGCACCTAAGCGGGCTGGAAGCATTAGGCGCGCAGATCGTTGAACAAGACAGCCGCATTACATGTTATGCGAAACGGCTGAAAGGTGCGGAGATTCACCTCGATCTCCCGAGCGTCGGAGCTACGGAGAACATTATGATGGCCGCAGTGCTTGCTGAAGGGCTAACAACGCTCAGCAACGCTGCCAGAGAGCCGGAAATTCAAGATTTGCAGAACTTCTTGAACAGCATGGGTGCCAAAATCATAGGGGCGGGCACCGATACGATTACGATTGAAGGGGTAGAGAAGCTGACGCCTTGCCGCTATCAGGTCATTCCGGATCGGATCGTAACCGGAACGATTATGGTTGCAGCCGCTGCAACACGCGGTCAAGTGACGCTGCTTAATACATGTCCTTCGCATTTAACCTCACTCATCCATGTGCTTAGACGCACAGGTGTTCAAATAGCAGTAGACGGTGATATAATCAAAGTAGGCGCAGCGGCGCGGCCTAAAGCGGTCGACCGCATCGTGACATCGCCGTATCCTGCCTTTCCAACAGATATGCAATCTCAGATAATGGTGCTTCTTGCACTTGCCGATGGGGTAAGTGTGATGAAGGAGACGATTTTCGAGGGAAGGTTCAAGCATGTCGATGAGCTCTCGCGAATGGGAGCCGATATTCGCGTCGACCTTAGCTCCGCGTTTATCCGCGGCGTCTCCAGACTGTACGGCGCTACCGTAGAAGCGACAGATTTGCGCGCTGGCGCGGCGCTCGTCATTGCAGGGCTTGCTGCACAAGGAAAAACGGTCGTTGAGCAGGTGCATCATATCGATCGCGGCTATGACCGAATTGAGTCGATGCTGGGCCGGTTAGGTGCCCGAATCACCCGCTATTCTCCTGTGGAAAGCAACCCAATCGTACCATAACGATCACGTCAACTAGATACAGCATGTGTGTGGACGGCTACTTGCCTGTTTGATTAGGCTGGATGCCGCCCTCACATTTATACAAAGAGGGGACAAGCCATGCAAGAGAAGATGCCCGTGCTGCGGGAGCCAGAGAAGCGGCGCAGAGGCGGCAAGAAGCTGTTAGCGGTGCTCTTTTTACTTTTTATCGTAATCTTAGGCGTACTCTTCTTTAATTCATCCATCAGCAAAGTTTCAACTGTAACGGTTGAAGGCCAGCATTTCCTGTCAGCAGATACGATTCGGAAGGCGGGTGGCATCGCAGCAGGCGACGAGTTCTTCGGCACGACGGCAGGCAAGATCGAAACAAGAATTCGTCAGCTGAAGCAGATCGAAGAGGTGAAAGTAACGAAGTCGTTCCCGGGCAGCGTGACGATTAAAGTGAAAGAGTTCAAGACGGTCGCTTATACCCTATCGAAAAATAGCGAACTGACCGCGATGCTGGCGAATGGCACGAGCATAGCAGCAGGTTCCGACAGCATTGTCGACAAGCCGATTCTATCCGGATGGAAGGATGGTGATCCTGTTCTAGCTGAATTATGCAAGACGCTAGCTAAGATTCCAGAAGATTCCATAACTGACTTTTCCGAGATCAAGCCGTCGCCATCGCCGTCCTATCCAGACCGCATTAAGATTTACACAAGAACGCGCTTCGAGGTCATTACAGCAGTCTCTTTGCTTCCAGATAAGATTCCAACACTGAATGCCGTCATCGAAATTCAGCCGCCTGGTCTTGTTACGATGCTGCTTGCGGACAAATACGCTTCTTTCACCCCGGAAGACGCAGAAAATCAAGGTATTTCCCAAAAAGAGACTACTCAATAGCTTGAAAGAATGATAGAATTTCTTTTATGCAGCTTTATTGGCCCCTTTTGCATTTTTTCGATACTCCATTAGCCAAAACATGCCAGCGCATGGGATGGATACACAATAAATCTTGAAAAAATTGTAGAAAAAAGAGGGATAATGGATACTGCGTTGAATGTACTAGAGATGTAGCTCGCAGCATGCATTGTTTTGAAGGAGTTAAGACCCTATTATTGCTGAAACGGAGGTGCCAGTGGGTGAGCAGCAATGACATCATCGTTAGTTTGGACATCGGTACATCCAAGGTTCGTGCTATTATTGGCGAAGTGAATAACGGAGTCATTAATATTATTGGAGTTGGATCTGCCGACTCAGAGGGAATTCGCAAAGGAGCAATCGTCGACATCGACCAAACGGTGCAATCCATTCGTAATGCAGTGGATCATGCCGAGCGGATGGTCGGTATTCAAATATCTGAAGTTTACGTAGGGATTCAAGGCAATCATATCGGCTTGCAGACGAATCACGGCGTTGTAGCCATTTCGAATGAAGATCGTGAAATCGGCGAAGAAGATATTGAACGCGTGTTGCAGGCGGCTAAAGTAGTTGCGCTGCCTCCGGAGAGAGAAATTATTAATCTGGTACCTAAGCAGCACTTGGTTGACGGACTTGAAGGTATAACTGATCCTAGAGGCATGATTGGCGTTAGGCTAGAAGTCGAAGCCACTTTAGTGACCGGGGCCAAAACCGCGATACATAACTTAGCCCGGTGTGTAGAGAAAGCAAACTTGCATATTGCCGGAATCATACTTATGTCACTGGCATCCGGTCAGATGGCATTGACCAAAGATGAGAAAATGATGGGTACTGTCCTTGCCGACATTGGCGCTGGCTCAAGTACTATTGCAATTTTTGAACAAGGCGGTATCGTCGCAACATCAACGCTGCCAGTTGGCGGAGAGTATGTCACAAGCGATATTTCCTACGGCCTTCGCACGCAAACCGATCAAGCGGAGAAGATTAAGCAGAAATTTGGCTGTGCCATGATTGATGATGCAGCCGAAGATCAGAAGTTTAAAGTGATGCGCATGGGAAGCAATGTTGAGAAGGAATTCTCACAAGTCGATCTTGCGAACATTATTGAACCACGCATGCAAGAGATCTTCCACTTGATTCGCCAAGAGGTTCGCCGGCTTGGCTACGCTGACAAAGTGAACGGATATGTGCTGACAGGCGGAACGGTTACAATGCCGGGAACGCTAGCGCTTGCCCAGCATGAGCTGGAGTCAACAGTACGTATTGCGGTTCCGGATTATATCGGCGTACGCGATCCCGCTTTCACTAGCGGTGTAGGGATGATCCAATATGTTTCGAAGTATATGCGAGGCCGTTCCGTCTCCGCCCCCAAGAAGAGCGTTAGCCGGAAGGCGAGTTCACCGAGTTCGCCCTCAAAGCCTGGTCTATTCGAACGACTAAAAACGATGTTTAGTGAATTTATTTGATCGGGGGATATGTAAGGATGTTGGAATTTGATTTCGAGAATGAGTCTATGGCCAAAATCAAGGTCATCGGTGTAGGCGGAGGTGGCAGCAATGCCGTCAACCGAATGATTGAGAATGGCGTTAGAGGCGTAGAATTTATTACTGTGAATACGGATGCACAAGCATTGCACCTTGCAAAGTCGGAGCAGAAGCTGCAAATCGGCGATAAGCTGACGCGCGGTCTTGGCGCCGGCGCAAATCCGGAAGTAGGCAAGAAAGCGGCTGAAGAGTCGCGTGATTCGGTGATGAATACACTCAGAGGCGCGGACATGGTGTTCGTTACTGCGGGTATGGGCGGCGGTACAGGTACAGGCGCTGCGCCAGTCATTGCAGAAATCGCACGCGAAGGCGGCGCACTTACAGTTGGCGTTGTTACTCGTCCCTTCATGTTTGAAGGACGCAAACGTTCTGTTCAAGCTGAGGCTGGCATCGAAGCGCTCAAAGAAAAAGTAGATACGTTAATTGTCATTCCGAACGAGCGTTTGCTTGAAATCGTTGACAAGAAGACGCCGATGCTGGAAGCGTTCCGCGAAGCGGATAATGTGCTCAAGCAAGCGGTGCAAGGTATTTCCGACTTGATCGCTACACCTGGTCTTATCAACCTCGACTTTGCAGATGTGAAGACGATCATGACAGAGCGCGGTTCCGCACTCATGGGTATCGGTCTTGCAACTGGCGAGAATCGTGCATCCGAAGCTGCGCGCAAGGCGATTCAAAGCCCGTTGCTGGAAGCTTCCATCGACGGCGCACGCGGTATCATTATGAATATTACCGGCGGCAACAATCTATCACTATACGAAGTGAATGAAGCAGCCGAGATCGTAATGTCTGCAGCTGATCCGGAAGTAAATATGATTTTCGGTGCGCAGATTGACGAGAGCATGAAAGAAGAGATCAAAGTTACTGTTATCGCAACAGGCTTTGAGAATACGGCTGCACCTACTGTTCGCCGCCCTGGTGCTGCACAGCCAGCTGAAACAAACAGTGGCAGCAATGAAGCGCCTCGCCAATCGGCACCGAACTCAGGTCCGAAGCCATTTGGCAGCACGGTATCGAGCGATCAGCTGGATATCCCGGCGTTCCTGCGCAACCGCCGCAACGATCGTTAATAACGTGAATACAACTAGGCTCACATTCGTTCATCTACGAATGTGAGTCTTTTTTGTGCTTGGTTTAGGTGCGTCATCGACAAAAAAAGATCGCTCCTGACGGCATGTTTAGACAGACATTGTAATAGGATTTAACTATACTAGACACAAGCCGCATATCCTCGCTATGGAGTGCCGTAGAGCTGGAGCGTTAAACGAAATGCTGCAGGAAGGTGAATACGCTGGATGCTGTTTATATCGACGTATTATTCATGGTCAACCTGCTCATTGACGGCTCGAATTTGCTACTGACCGCTTGGGTGCGAAGCATTCGGGCGAAGTGGTGGCGTGTGCTGCTTGCAGCGATACTCGGCGCGTTGTACGCCATTCTAATTGTTTTCCCGCCACTTTCGTTTCTGTTTACGATTGTCATCAAGATTGCACTTTCGGTTGCTATGCTGCTCACGGCGTTCGGATTTGGAAGCGTTCAGCATTTTGTACGCAATGTAGGTGCCTTCTACGGCGTTAACTTCGCAGCAGCAGGGGCTGTCCTAGGCGCGCATTACTTGTTTATGAACAGCTCGAATAAGCTGTGGCAAACGGTTGTCTCCGTAGATGGAAAACCAAGTTTTATGCTCAAATCATCCATGCTCTTTGTCTTCTGTCTTGTCGGTGTCGGCTATTACATTTACCGTTCTGTGATGACGCAGCGTAAGGAACGCGATCTGGTCACTACTCATCTTGCGGAGGTGAAGGTAAGAGTTGATGGTGTGGAGCATACCTGCACCGGGCTCATCGACACAGGCAATCAGCTGTACGAACCGCTGACGCGTACGCCTGTGATGGTGATGGAAACCGCAGTGTGGCAGGATGTGCTGCCTGCATCCTGGATTCGTCAAATTCGGGAAGCGCAGGTCGATAAACTACTCGCGAGCATGACCGATGAGGAGCCTTTCATATGGCGTGATCGGCTGAGGCTAGTGCCTTACCGCGGTGTCAACCGAGGCGCGCAATTCATGCTTGCGATTAAACCGGATCTTGTAACGATAGACCGGGAAGGGGAATTATTCGAATCTAAGAAAGTGCTTATTGGCCTAGATGCCGGCAAGCTGGCACATGACGGCACCTATCAGGCGATTATCCATCCGTCACTTCTTCAACATCGAAGCGTCACGGTCGAATCAATCCATAGTACTTCGGGAAGGGATGGAGCAGCATGCTCGTCAAATGGAAACTGATCCTTCAGTTATACTATTATCGCGTTTTATTTTTATTCGGATTAAAAAGCGAGGAAATTTATTATATTGGCGGAAGCGAAGCGCTGCCTCCACCGCTCACCCGCGAAGAAGAAGAGTACTTGCTGGAGAAGCTGCCCACTGGAGATTCAGCGATCCGCGCGATGCTCATCGAACGCAATTTGCGGCTAGTCGTTTATATCGCTCGGAAGTTTGAGAATACAGGCATCCATATCGAAGATTTGGTTTCAATCGGCGCAATCGGCCTTATTAAAGCGGTCAATACGTTTGATCCGGAGAAGAAGATCAAGCTGGCGACTTACGCATCCCGCTGCATTGAGAATGAGATTCTGATGTATCTGCGGCGCAACAGCAAGACGCGCACGGAAGTGTCGTTCGATGAACCGCTGAACATCGACTGGGACGGCAACGAGCTGCTGCTCTCCGATGTACTAGGAACGGAGAATGATACGATCTATCGCAACATCGAGGAGCAGGTGGATCGCAAGCTTCTCCACAAGGCACTCGACAAGCTGACGGAGCGGGAACGCATCATTATGGAGCTTCGCTTCGGGCTTGCGGATGGGGATGAGAAGACCCAGAAGGATGTTGCAGACCTGCTCGGCATCTCTCAGTCGTATATCTCAAGGCTAGAGAAAAGAATTATCAAACGACTGCGCAAAGAGTTTAATAAAATGGTCTAAATCGTGAACAAAAAGCCCACAGCCCCCGAGAAACGGGCAATGTGGGCTTTTTTTATGTCCAGAAACAATTTATTCCAGTGACATAGCGTAGCGATTTTGTTTATAATGCAATTTGTTCTTCACACAAAACGGCTTCGCCTGGATAGAAGGCAGAAGGCGTTTTTGCTTGTTTGCAGGTTAGTTCAAATAGGTTGAGAACAGCATATGCAGGGAATTCTACCATTACACGGATGAATGGGCGGCAGGAGGTAATAAAACTGATTGAGCTTCGAGACATAAGCAAGTCTTACGGCAGCGGCTCTACAGCAGTAGAAGCGATACGTAACGTAAACATTACGATAGATAAAGGTGAAATTTTCGGCATCATTGGACACTCCGGCGCAGGCAAAAGCACGCTGCTGCGTTGTGTGAATTTGCTGGAGCGGCCGACAACTGGCTCGGTTAAGGTAGGCGATGTGGAGCTGACAGAGCTGTCTACGACGCAGCTGCAACAGCAGCGCCGTGCAATCGGCATGATATTTCAGCATTTCAATTTGCTTTCGATGGCAACGGTGCGTGATAACATTGCGTTCCCGCTCAAGCTAGCAAAATTATCGAAGGCAGACATGAAGCAACGAGTGGACGAGCTGCTTGCGCTTGTTGGCTTGGAGCAGCACGGAGACAAGTATCCGGCGCAGCTCTCCGGCGGGCAGAAGCAGCGTGTCGGCATCGCGCGGGCGCTTGCGAGCAACCCGGATGTGCTCCTGTGTGACGAAGCGACTTCCGCGCTAGACCCACAGACGACGAATTCGATCTTGTCACTGCTCGTGGACATTAACCAGAAGCTTGGTATTACGATTCTGCTCATCACGCACGAGATGCATGTCATTCGTTCAATCTGTGACCGTGTTGCTGTCATTGACGGCGGTGAAGTGGTTGAGATGGGCGATGTGCTCGATGTATTTCTGAAGCCACAGCATCGTGTGACCAAAGACTTTGTAAGCCAAATTGCGGATTCCTTCGATCCGAGAGAGCTGATTGCGACGCGCAGCGGCCGTCTGATCAAGGTGAACTACGTCGGCGATATCACGTATGAACCGCTTCTGTTCAACGCGGTAAAAGAAACATCGGTTCAATTCACAATTCTGCAAGGTACGGTTTCCCGGATGAAAAACACGCCTTACGGCCAGCTCGTCATTGAGTTTATCGGCGAAGATGCAGACATCGAGAAAGTCATAGCGGATCTGCGCGGCAAAGGATTGGAAGTAGGTGATCTGACATGATGCTGAAGCAGAGCAATATCATTCCGGAAGAGATATGGAAGGCAACGAAGGATACGCTTGTCATGTTAGGCGTGTCGCTACTCTTCACAATCATTCTCGGCTTAATTCTTGGTGTAATTCTATTCCTGACTTCGCGTAGACAGCTGCTCCAGCAGCCTATCGTCTACGGTTTGCTATCGGTTGTGGTGAACGTGCTCCGCTCGGTGCCTTTCGTCATTCTCATGATTATGATTATGCCGATGACGAAGATGATTACAGGCACAACGCTAGGCGTGAAGGGGACAATCCCTCCGCTTGTCATTGCGGCAGCGCCATTCTTCGCGCGTCTCGTCGAGACTGCACTCCGCGAAGTGGATCGCGGCGTTATTGAAGCAGCACAGGCTATGGGTGCTTCCAGGTGGGATATCGTCCGTCGAGTGCTGCTGCTGGAAGCAAGACCGGGCTTGCTCGCGTCTATCACCATCACGGCGGTTACGCTGGTATCCTACACAGCGATGTCCGGCGTAATTGGCGGCGGAGGCTTAGGTGACTTGGCGCTCCGTCACGGTTATCAGCGGTTCCAGACAGACGTAATGATCGTAACCGTCGTGCTCCTTATTATTTTGGTTCAGCTCCTGCAGATGGTAGGCGACTATCTTGTTCGCCGATTTAGCCGGAAGTAAGGGTTCAACATAGAGAGAGACATACAGAAAAGAGGAATGAAAGATGAAGAAAGCAAGTCTAGCGCTGCTGCTCCTCGTCATTGTCGTTGCATTGTCCGCTTGCGGCAGCAAGAACAACGATGCGAGTAACACAGCGAACAACCAAGCTGCAGGCAGCGATAATGGCAAGAAAGAGGAAGTAACGCTGAAAGTAGGCGCTACGCCGGTTCCGCACGCAGAAATTCTAAACTTCATTAAGCCTGCTTTGAAAGAAAAAGGCATCAACCTGGAAGTCGTTGAGTTTAACGATTACGTACAACCAAACACGCAGCTGTATGAGAAGCAACTGGATGCCAACTTCTTCCAGCACCTTCCTTACCTCGATCAATTCAATAAAGATAAAGGCTATGATCTCGTAAGCGTTGCAGGCGTTCATATCGAACCGTTCGGCGGCTATTCGAAGAAAATCAAGTCGATTGACGAGCTGAAAGATGGCGCGAAGGTTGTTATCCCGAACGACCCGTCTAACGGCGGCCGTGCTCTGGCACTCCTCGAGAAGAACAACCTGATCAAGCTGAAAGACGGCGTTGGTATCTCCGGCACGGTGAATGACATCGTGGACAATCCGAAGAAGCTCGATATTACAGAAGTTGAAGCAGCAACACTGCCTCGCGTTCTGGATGAAGTAGATCTTGCGCTGATCAACACGAACTATGCACTGGAAGCGGGCCTTGTACCGACGAAGGATGCTTTGTTCATCGAAGGCGCTGATTCCCCTTACGTGAATATCCTTGTTGCCCGTCCGGACAACAAAGATTCCGAAGCGATCAAAGCATTGGCGGAAGCACTACAATCGCCAGAAGTGAAGACGTTTATCGAAGACAAATACAAAGGCGCGATTGTACCAGCCTTTAAATAATGAACATGAAGAGCCGTCTCGAGAGTAGTGATTTCAACTACGTCGAGATGGCTCTTCTTTTGTTTTGGTTGTAGCGCGACCGCTCTAACGGATCGTACAGAGCTTATTCGCCTTCTCTTCTCGTTCCTGTCCCACTAACGGAACACAGAGAAGCTATCACCCCGATTTTGCTCTGAAATGGGCTCGATTGCTGGCAATAAGGTCTATCTGTTCCGTTACATTTTCCAAACCGCCACAATTGCCGCGATAACGCTTCTGAGATCCGTTAAAGAAGTCGGAATGTGTTTTCTCGGAACGAACGGTTGACAGCATAGTGTATTACGGGTATAGTACACGTATGAAGTGTATGAACTAAGTAGTACACACACTTAACAAGACGGAGTTGGAGCGTATGCAAGCTGGAGAAGGCGGCGCGGAGTTGAAGTTCAATAGCCGCGACCCTGTCTACCTTCAAGTAGTCAGGCATTTCAAAGAAGAGATCGCGACGGGACGGCTCGAGAAGGGCCAGATCATTCCGTCACGACGAGAAATTGCAGGTAAGCTGAAGATTAACCCGAACACGGCTCAGAAGGCTTACAAAGAAATGGAGGAGCAGGCATTGATCGTTACGGAGGGGAATTCACCAAGCCGCATTACAACGGACGAGCAAGTATTAAGTCTCATTCGGAATGAACTCATCACGGATGCAGTCGATGCTTTCGTGCTATCTATAGCTAAGATTCAAGTGCCCGTTGATGAACTGCTTGCTATTGTGAAGAACAAAGTGGAGAGCACCTATATCCAAGCTTCCAAGGAGGAGGGCAAGCATGATTGAGTTGAAATCGGTTCGCAAACGGTATGGTCGCAAAAAAGTGCTTCAAGACGTATCGTTTACTGCAGATAAAGGAAAGATCACCTGTTTAATCGGCATCAACGGGGTAGGCAAATCAACCGTATTGAAGGCGATCATGGGACTTACGCCAATCGACGGCGGCAGCATTCTCATTGACGGCATGTCTATCGGCAAACATATTTACGAGCATGTCGCTTATGTGCCTGACAATATTACGATGCCTCCGAACATGACGGTTGGGGATAGCATGCAATTCATGAAGGATTTCTATGCGAGCTGGAACGAGGAGCGCGCAGAAGAGATGCTCACATTCTTCAAGCTGAAGCGGACAGATCGCATCTCGGAGTTGTCCAAAGGGAATACAGCGAAGTTGAACCTGCTGCACGGCCTGTCGCTTGATGTAGATTACGTACTGATGGATGAACCGTTCTCTGGCATCGACATCTTCAGCCGGGAGCAGATTGCCTCCGTATTCACGAGCAAGCTTGTTGAAGATCGAGGCGTTATTATTACGACGCATGAGATTAACGATATCGAGCATTTGATCGACGATGTCGTACTGCTGGATAACGGGCTTGTGAAGCTTCAGTTTAACTGTGAAGATATGAGGATGGAACAAGGCAAGTCGGTTATGGATGTCATGAGAGAGGTGTACCACGGATGAATCGTTATTTGAAACTTCTCCATTTGGAGGTAACGCGTTTCTGGAAGCTATATTTATCGCTCTTTGCATTGACGCTGCTCATGCAGGGCTTCGGCATTTATTACGAAAGCAGCAAGTATATGACCAATATTCAGGACCGATTGGGTCCGACGACAGACACGTATGCGAAATATGCGGCGGCGAACCCGAACGATATCATTAGCTTTGCTGGTTTGATGAGTAAAGCGAACCTTTGGTTTCTCGCTCCGATCGCGCTTTGCATCGGTGCCTTGGCCCTGTATATCTTCTTAATTTGGTACAGGGAATGGACAGGCAAGAATATGTTTATTTACCGGTTGCTCATGCTCCCTACGGAAAGGCGGAACGTGTACTTGGCTAAACTTAGTGCCATCTTGCTGTTCGTGCTAGGGCTCATTTCCTTCCAACTGCTTATCCTGCCGCTTGAGAACAGCCTATATAAATCAGTTATCGACCCCGCTTTGAGGGTAGGTACGGAGTCACTCATGACGATTATTCAAAGTCACTCCCTGCTAAGTATCCTGATCCCGGCCAGCTTTATGGAATTTATTTTGTGGTATGGCAGTGGTGCAGTGATTGTAATGATCTTGTTCACAGCGATTCTGCTAGAGCGCAGCTACCGGTTCAAGGGCATTCTTGCAGGACTAATCTATATTGGCCTTGCCATATTGCTTATGTGCGCGCCAATCTTAATTACGAACCGGGACGGCTATGATTATCTGTATCCGGCAGAGCTCTTCACGATCGAGCTCATCATCGCGGTACTCATCGGCGCCATGTCACTAGCGATTAGCTTCTTCTTAATGAATAAGAAGATTTCGGTATAGGAGGTTAACAACGAATGAAACGCTATTGGTTCTCCATCATGCTCGTCGTCTTCATCTTAGGAAGTGTTGGCACATACTATGTGACGGCAGCAGCAAGAAGCTTTCCCGAATACAAACTACTGACCGTTTCCGGTGACGACAAAGAGGCTGCATCTCTGGTTCTTCAGGGCGATAGCAAGAAATATGGGTCGCTTGATATCAACGAGAAAGGCAGCGAGTATTTCCAAGAGAAGTCCTTCTTTGATACGTTCCTCTCGAATGAAATATTCAAATTCAATTCCGATTTGCAGCAAATGATGAAAGATCACAAAAACTTTATGCGCGGCAAGAAAACGTATAATGGTTTCTATCAAGATCAGCAGGTGCTCGCATATGCCGATATTAATGGCGGCAATGACTTTGATAACCGGAATTATCGGTTAAGCGCATCCGTATTGGACTTAAAGACGAATGATAAAATAAATTTCACTGCTTCCATCCCTGGGCAAGAGAAGTACAACTGGATATCTACCTCAGATGTACAGGTGAAAGGTCAAACGATGACGGTCATCACCTACAATTTGAAAAAACCGAATAGTAACCAGCAGAACGAACCGACGCAGGAGATTCATGCCTACACGATTGATTTGAACAAGAAAAGCATCACTGATGATCGTGTACTGTTAGCCGACAAACGGTTAGATGACGGAAGAATCGTTACGAATAATTTGATTCAATCATCCCAAATTTCTGCGCCAACGGAATTGTTTGTATATCAACAGACGACGCAGAAGCTTGCGAAGGATAAAGATGGGAATGAGCTATTGCAAAGCTCAGAGCAGGTTCTCTTCACATATGATCTTGCATCAGGCAAGTCTACTGCAGTGCCTGCATTCACTTCGACGAGTAACTCAGATTCCGCTCAATCTGCATCACAGGTGTATGTCTCGGGGGATTCGATTATCGAACTTTCAGGTAAAGAAGCGGGTTCGAATGTGAAAATATACAGCATTTCGGACAAATCAGAGCGCTCATTCGAAATCCCGAATATCCCTTCATTGACTGTGAATGTATATGGTGATCGTCTATACATGGTAAGTCCGGAGGGAGATACTGCAAAAGTCGTCATTGCAGATCTGAAGCAAGGCAAAGTGGTTTACACAGGTTCGGTTGATATTAATGAGCAAGGTGACAAACGTACGGAGTTGATGAAAGAGCTTCGTGTGTACGGGTTGTATCTGAACAAATAACTGCTTAGCGCAAGTCTCCGGCAATCCGCCCGGGGCTTGTTTTTTTTATCCATTTGTGCATAGCTCGGTTCGTGTTTCTTCTTGTCGAATCGGGAATAAATTGGGGTGCCGAGGAGATACTGAACATTAATGTTTCTCCTTGGGAGGTAATCACGTTGACCCGAAACAAAGTCGAGATTTGTGGAGTGGATACCGCGAAACTGCCCGTCCTCACGAATGCGGAAATGCGCGAGCTATTTACCGCATTGCAAACACAGAATGAGTGGGCAGCAAGAGAGAAATTAGTCAATGGCAACTTGAGACTCGTGCTTAGTGTGATTCAACGGTTTAACAACCGTGGGGAATTCGTCGACGATTTATTCCAAGTCGGCTGCATCGGCCTCATGAAAGCAATCGACAATTTCGATCTCAGTCAGAATGTTAAGTTTTCGACCTATGCTGTTCCGATGATTATCGGTGAAATCCGCCGCTACTTAAGGGATAACAACCCGATTCGCGTCTCGCGCAGCTTGCGGGATATTGCGTATAAGGCGCTTCAGGTACGCGACAGCTTAACTAACAAAAACTCAAGGGAGCCGACGATTTTTGAGATTTCCGAAGCGCTGAACGTTCCGAAAGAGGATGTCGTCTTTGCGCTCGATGCCATTCAAGACCCGGTATCATTGTTCGAACCGATTTATCATGATGGGGGAGATCCCATCTATGTGATGGACCAAATTAGCGACGATAAAAACAAGGATGTATCGTGGATCGAGGAAATTGCTCTGAGAGAAGCGATGCACAAGCTGAATGAACGAGAAAAAATGATTCTGTCTATGCGGTTCTTCGAAGGGAAGACGCAAATGGAAGTCGCCGATGAGATCGGCATTTCGCAAGCACAAGTGTCCCGTCTGGAGAAGTCAGCGATACAGCAGATGCAGAAGCATGTTAAAACTTAATAGACCTTAATCCGAGAACGGCGCACTGCGCCGTTTTTTTGCGTGCTTCGAAGGCTTAATTACTGCCAAGCAGGACATTTTGCCCATTAGGCACATATAGTAATAACAGAAGCGATTGCAGGAGCAACAGCCCAATTGGAAGCGTGGTGAACGGTGAATATGAAAATTTCGGATTTTCAAACGAAAGACGTTATTAATATTGTGGACGGCCGCAAGCTTGGGCAAGTTAGCGATTTGGAATTGGATTTGCGACAGGGGCGGATCGATTCCATCGTCGTGCCGAATTATTCCCGTTTCTTCGGTTTGTTCGGCGGCGGTACCGATGTCATCATCCCTTGGCGGAATATTGTGAAGATCGGAACCGATGTCGTCCTTGTGCGTATCGATGATGCGAAGGTGTACCGAGCGGAAGAGGACGATGTGCAAGTGCGTTAACGCCATCCACGTTCGCTATAAAGAAGTGATGGCGACAGCCTTCCTGATGAGCCGCAGCGCTCGCAAGGAGGGCTGCTTGCGTGGTAAACTGGAATTTGAGGTGAAGATATGAATAGGGAACCGTTTATACAATTGAGTGATGTGCAAAATGAACATACAGCGAAGACGCCTTCGCTTTTTTTATTGTCTGACTGGACGAACGGATTCGCAGGATTAACGGCAGGTTTTACAGGACGGAGCGGCGGGGTAAGCGAAACCCCATGGCAATCGCTCAATTGCGGGCTGCATGTCGGGGATGCAGATGAGCATGTCATTCGCAATCGCGAGCTCATAGCGGAAGCGCTAGGCTGGACGTTCGATGCCTGGACCTGTGGAGAGCAAGTGCATGGCAACCATGTTCATGTCGTGCGTTCAGAGGACCGCGGCAAGGGCAAGGACAGCCGTGCTGACGCGATTCAGGATACAGACGCGCTGGTTACGAATGAGAAGAATGTGCTCTTAACCTCGTTCTATGCCGATTGTGTGCCGCTTTACTTCTACGATCCGCAGAAGGAAGTAATCGCGCTGGCGCATGCCGGCTGGAAAGGAACTGTGCTTGAAATTGCCAGGAAGACGGTTGAAGCGATGGCGGCGAATTTCGGCTCTGAGCCTGGGTCGATTCGCGGAGCGATCGGACCGTCCATCGGAATCTGCTGCTATGAGGTCAATGATGTTGTCCTAGATCGGGTAAAACCCATTATTCAGGAGCTTCAGCTGGATGAAGCCGAGCTGGTACAACCGACCACAACAGGCAAAGCTAGGATAAACTTGAAAGAATTGAACCGACAGATTATGATAAAAGCAGGAATTTTGCCGAGTCATATCGAATGTTCAGAGTGGTGCACCGGCTGTTCCACGAATGTCTTCTACTCGCATCGAATGGAAGGCGGCTCGACCGGAAGAATGGCTAGCTGGATCGGCATGAGAGAAGGAGATTTTGAAGCGTGACCCTATTGCAACGAATTGATGATGTAGAGCAGCGGCTTGCTGAGGCTTGCGCCAGAAGCGGCAGAGAGCGCTCGGAGATTGAACGAATTGCGGTTACCAAGTATGTTGGTATCGAGCAGACGCAGCATGTTCTGGGAGCGGGCATCGTTCATTTAGGCGAGAACCGCTGGCAGGATGCTTCGGACAAGTGGAATGCAATTACAGGTACGAATTGGGACGGCAGTACAGACAACTCGCCGGCTGGACAAGCTGTATGGCATTTTATCGGATCACTGCAAACGAATAAAGTGAAAGATGTCGTCGGGAAATTCACATACATACACTCATTGGACCGGCTATCGCTCGCACAGGCAATTGATCGCCGCGCGGAGCAGCTGGGTATTGTCGTACCTTGCTTTATTCAGGTGAACGTTTCGGGGGAAGACAGCAAGCATGGTTTGCAACCGGAGGAACTCGGGAACTTCGCGAGAGAGCTGGCATCATACTCGCACATTGAACCAGTCGGTTTGATGACGATGGCACCGTTTGACAGCGATGGCGAGCAGTCTCGTCCCGTATTTCGGGGATTACGGCAGCTTAGAGATGAATTGAATCAAAGCTCCGTGCTGAACAAGCCAATTAAGGGGTTGTCGATGGGCATGTCCGGTGACTTCGAGGTCGCAGTCGAGGAAGGCGCAACGTGGCTTAGACTTGGAACGGTGCTTGTTGGGAAGAGCTAGTAACCTATAAGAAAGAGGTCGATCTGAAATGATGAATAAGTTCATGAATTTTCTCGGCTTGCAGGACGAAGAAGAAGTCGTTGAACGTGAGCGAATTGATAATCAAGAAGAACAAGAAGTTGAAACTTCTCCATTCGAAGCACGTAAACAAACTGCAAAGGGTAATAATATCGTCAGCATCCATTCTCAGAAGAATGTCCGCGTCATCCTGAATGAGCCGCGTTCCTACGAGGAAGCGCAAGAAATTGCCGACCACCTGCGTTCGCACCGCTCAGTCGTTGTCAATTTGCAGCGCGTGCGCTCCGATCAGGCGGTGCGTATTGTTGATTTCCTAAGCGGAACGATCTATGCGCTGAACGGCGGCATATCTAAGGTGGGTTCGAATATTTTTCTTTGCACACCGGATACGGTGGAGATTCAAGGTGCGATATCCGAAATGCTGGTCGATGAGCAAGACTACAAAAAAATGAGGTGACCGTAAGTTGGACATTGCAAGCCTAATATTAACGCTATCCCAAATTTACACGTATATGATTATCGCGTACGTCCTGCTATCGTGGCTGCCTAGCTTGCGCGAAAGCTTTATCGGCCAACTGCTGAGTAAGCTTGTTGAGCCGTATTTAGCTCCATTCCGCCGATTTATTCCTTCCATTGGCGGCGTAATCGACATCTCGCCGATCGTAGCGTTGTTCGCGCTTCGTTTCGTCGCGCTTGGTTTGATTTCCGTTATTGACATGATTGTATGAAGAACGAAATCTATGTTCACTTTCATCCCGATGAGCGGGTTTTCGTTGACCGCGCAGAAGAATGGGTGGAGCGGGCTGCGAATTTCCACGAATTAAAGAAGACTGATTTTCTTGATCCGAGACAAGCGGAGATTGTAACTTCGCTTGTGAACCGGAATCCGGCAGTGCAGATCAAGCTGTTCGGTGGTTCTGAAGGCGCTGAGCGCAGACGAGCCATTATCGCGCCAGACTATCGCTATCTAGACGATGAGCCGGAAGGTATCGCGTTGATTGAAGTATCCGGCGATACGAAGGGGCATCTGGAGCTCGATCACGGCGACTATCTAGGAGCCTTGCTCGGACTCGGCATTAAGCGGGATCGAATCGGTGATTTGCATATCCATGAAGACAAATGCCATTGTCTTGTCTTGGAGGAGATCGCCGAGTATATAAATATTCATCTTAGACAAGTCCACCGCGTTCATGTCCTGACGGAAATTTTGCCGCTTGCGAAGCTGCAGCCGGCTGTGTCTGCCATGGAAGAGATGAACCTGTCGGTGGCTTCTTTGCGTCTTGACGGTATCGCAAGCGACGTGCACCGGATTAGCCGGACGAAGATCGTTGATCCCATTCGCGCAGGCAGATGCCGGGTGAATTGGCGAGTGGAGGAGGATCCATCCACTCCACTGAAGGAAGGCGACGTCGTTTCGATGCAGGGTCTCGGGCGTTTCAAGGTGCTAGTTGTTGAAGGAGTTTCGAAAAAAGGCAGAGTAAGAGTCAAAATCGGCAAATTTATCTAATCGATTGCAGGAAAATGACTTCACTTGTCGAATTGAGAAGTATACTTATTCTGGAAGGATTAAACGTCCTTACGTTTTTTCCCCTTCGATAACACTCAGGAGGTGCCCCAATGCCGCTCACGCCATTGGACATACATAACAAAGAATTCGGCAGACGTCTTCGCGGATACGACGAGGATGAAGTGAATGAGTTTCTCGATCAAGTCATTAAAGACTATGAAGCGCTCATTCGCGAGAACAAAGAGATCCAGAACCAGGCACTTACCCTGCAAGAGAAGTTGAACCACTTTGCAAACATTGAAGAGACGCTTAGCAAGACGATTATCGTCGCGCAAGAAGCGGCTGATGAAGTGCGCGGCAACGCGAAGAAGGAAGCTCAGCTGATCGTGAAGGAAGCGGAGAAGAATGCGGACCGCATCATTAATGAATCGCTGAACAAGTCCCGTAAAGTCGCGCTTGAGGTCGAGGAGCTGAAGAAACAGGCTTCGATCTATCGCGCAAGATTCCGTACGCTCGTGGAAGCGCAGCTTGAGCTGCTCAGCCATGATAGCTGGGATTCGCTTGAAGGACCGCCTTCCACGATATCTGCGGAAATCAGTCGCGGGTTCTAAGAAAGTTTGGTTTAGGTTTGACAATTGGTTTGGAATGGCGTATAAATGGTAATAATCATTTTATATGTATTTCGTTGACGAGAACGAGTACGCAAACTATTAGCTCCCCAGAGAGCCGGTCTACGCTGAAAGCCGGTGTGCTACTACTTGCGGAATATCATCTCCGAGAAGCGATGCAGAACCTTATGGATGCCATAAGCAGTAAGCGTCAGCCGGAAGTCCACCGTTACAAGGAACTCGGATGCATGCATCCGTGACGAAGGTGCCAAGCGAGCAGGCGTTTATTTTGCTTAGTTTGGAATTAGGGTGGTAACGCGAGCACAAGTCTCGTCCCTTACAGGGGCGGGGCTTTTTTTATTTTTTCTAAAAAGGAAGGGGTATGAAGTATGCAGCGCGTCGACGTGAAAGAGAAGGCGAGAAACCGCGATATGCGTGTTCTAGCCAAATGGAGAACAGAAGATACGTTCAAGCAGTCCATCGTGAATCGGGAAGGCAAGCCGAATTTCGTATTCTATGAGGGACCGCCGACAGCGAATGGTGCGCCGCACATCGGGCACATGCTTGGCCGAGTCATCAAGGACTTCATCGGACGTTACAAGACGATGGACGGCTATCGTGTTGTGCGCAAAGCAGGCTGGGATACGCACGGTCTGCCGGTTGAGCTAGGCGTTGAGAAGCAACTCGGCATCTCGGGCAAGCAAGAAATCGAGAACTACGGCGTTGAAGCGTTCATTAACAAGTGCAAGAACAGCGTATTCGAGTACGAGCGTCAATGGCGTGAATTGACCGAAGCGATTGGGTACTGGACCAATATGGACGATCCGTACATCACGCTGAATAATAACTATATCGAGAGCGTATGGCAGCTCCTCTCGACGATTCATGGCAAAGGGCTGCTGTACCGCGGTCACCGCGTAAGCCCGTACTGCCCTTGCTGCCAGACGACACTTAGCTCCCATGAAGTGGCGCAAGGTTACGAAGATGTGAAGGATCTTAGTGCAACGGCGAAGTTCAAGCTTGTGGACTCGAACGAGTCCGTGCTTGCGTGGACGACAACGCCTTGGACGCTTCCGGCAAACGTGGCGCTTGCGGTTAACCCGAACCTGGAATACGTACGTGTCGCTCAAGGCGGAGAAGTCTTCATCGTGGCTAAAGCGCTTGTAGAGAGCGTATTTAAAGGCGAGTACGAGGTTGGGGAGACGCTGAGAGGCGAAGAGCTGCTCGGCAAGAAATACCAGCCGCCGTTCAAATATGCAGAAGTCGAGAATGGTCACTTTATCATCCCAGGCGATTTCGTCAGCGATTCAAGCGGTACGGGTATCGTTCATATCGCGCCTGCGCATGGTGATGATGACTACAAGGTTGCCCGTGCGAATGGTGTAAGCTTCCTGAACGTTGTCGACAATGCTGGCCGTTATGTGGAGCTCGTAACCGATTTGGCTGGACGTTTCGTTAAAGAATGCGATGTCGATATCGTGAAAATGCTCAGCGAACGCGGATTGCTCTTCTCCAAAGAACGTTATGAGCACAGCTACCCGTTCTGCTGGCGCTGCAAGACACCACTGATCTACTATGCAACAGACAGCTGGTTCATCGAGACAACGGCTGTGAAGGATCAGCTCATCGCGAACAACAGCGGCGTGGAATGGTATCCGGGCCACCTCCGTGAAGGCCGCTTCGGCAAATTCCTGGAGGATCTCGTTGATTGGAACATCAGCCGTAACCGATACTGGGGAACGCCGCTGAACGTTTGGATCTGCGACAGCTGCGGCGAGCAACATTCGCCAGGCAGCAGAGCGGATCTAGTGAAGCGTTCGGTATCGCCAATCTCGGAAGACATCGAGCTTCATAAACCGTACGTGGACGAAGTCAAGCTGCACTGCCCACACTGCGAAGGCGGCGTGATGACGAGAACGTCTGAAGTCATCGACGTGTGGTTCGACAGCGGTTCGATGCCATTCGCGCAATATCACCATCCATTCGAGAATGAGCAAACGTTCGCTGAGCAGTATCCGGCGGACATGATCTGCGAAGGGATCGACCAAACGCGCGGCTGGTTCTTCAGCTTGCTGGCCGTATCGACGCTCTATAACGGTAAAGCTCCGTACAAAGCAGTTATCTCGACAGGCCATATTCTCGATGAGAACGGCCAGAAGATGTCGAAGTCCAAGGGCAACGTTATCGACCCGTGGGAAATCATCAATGAGTACGGAACAGACGCATTCCGTTGGGCGCTTCTTGCGGACAGCGCGCCATGGAACAGCAAACGCTTCTCCCGCGGCATCGTAGGCGAAGCGAAATCGAAAGTAATCGACACGATCGTGAACACGCATGCGTTCTTCGCGCTCTATGCTTCCATTGATGGTTACGATCCTGCTGCTCAGCCGGTCCGCGTATCCGACAATCAATTGGATCGCTGGATCGTATCCCGCCTGAACAGCCTTGTCGTTCAAGTGAATAAGAGCCTTGCGAATTATGACTTCTTGAATGCAGCGAAAGCCATTGAAGGATTCGTCGACGAGATGAGCAACTGGTACATCCGCCGTTCGCGCGACCGTTTCTGGGGCAGCGGCTTAACTGACGATAAGCTGGACGCTTACGGCACGCTTCGTTCCGTGTTACTGACGCTTTCCCGTCTGATCGCTCCGTTCGCACCACTTCTTGCTGAAGATGTGTACACTAACCTTGGCGACGGCAGCAGCGTTCATCTGGCGGATTATCCGAAGGCAGATGAAGCGGCAATCGACGAGAAGCTTGAACGCGATATGGAAACAGCAAGACAGATCGTTGAGCTGGCTCGCAACGTTCGTAACGAAACAGGCATCAAGACGCGTCAGCCGCTCTCCGAGCTGATCGTTGCGCTTGATAATGAGTTCGATCTTGCGCCGTACGAAGATGTTATCAAGGATGAGATCAACGTTAAGGCAATCACAATCGCAAGCGGCGACAGTGGCTTCGTTGACTTCACGTTCAAGCTGAACTTGAAAGTAGCGGGCAAGAAGTACGGCAAGCATGTTGGACCGATCCAAGGCTACTTGAAGTCGTTGACGGCTCAGCAAACGAGCGAGATCGTGAAGGCTGGTGTACTGAGCTTCACTTCTGCGGAAGGCGAGAGCTTCGACATTACGCTAGATGAGCTGCTGGTAGAGAAGCAGGCGAAAACGGGTTATGCATCGGCTTCCGGCTATCAGCTGACTGTTGCGATCAATACGGATATTACGCCTGAGCTGGAGCAAGAGGGGCTTGTGCGCGAAGTCATTCGTGCCGTTCAAGATACGCGGAAGAAGCTGGATCTGCCAATCGAGCTGCGTGTTCATCTCGTTCTTGATGCAGATGCAGAGCTGCAAGCAGCACTTACGGCATTCGAAGCTGTACTGTTCGAGAACGTCCTGCTGAAGAGCGTGGAATATGCGAAGTCTGAAGATATGGAACGCGTATCGCTTGGCGACCGCGAGATTGGAATTTCAGTTGTGAGGGTATAGTAACCTCATAGCAGCAAACAACACGAACGCCCATGCACATCAGCTTGCGGGCGAGCAGCTTTTGCCGCTCGCCGCATACCGTGCATGGGCTTTGTTTGTGTTGCACCCTGGGGAGGGATGTATCCATGTCGGAAGATAATCATGAACAGGATCTGAAGAGTGTTCGCCATTCACTTGACGCGCTGGAGAAGCGGCTGCAGAAAGTCGTAATCGAGATGGAGCGGTCACAAATAGCCGATTACGTCTTGCTGCTGAATCGTCCGTTCTCGCTCATGTGGCGCAACCTGCTTGGCGGCACAGCGCGCGGCGTAGGCATCGCGATCGGATTCACCTTCTTTGCCGCGACGATTCTGTACGTGCTGCAGCTGCTCGGCGCGCTTAACTTGCCGATTATCGGCGACTACATAGCTGATATTGTTCGCATTGTTCAGCATCAGCTCGAAGGCAAAACTTACTGACAGTAACAGACCCAATGGTCAAACTTCTGGCGATCCGATTGCTGTTATTCCAGCGTATGATCGCCTTCTTCATGCTCCATGTAGCTGTAATATTCTTTATTGCGCACGACGCTGACATGCTTGCCAGTAATGTCAGTGGCTAGGAAGCTCTCCAGCGTCTCAACATAGCCGTCGGCCTCATCGGCTTCGATGCCGACTTCGTCATAACGCTGCACATTAGCGTTCTCCGACATGGCTGGAGAATCGGAGTTGCCATAAGACTCGACAATTTGCCAAGCGTCTTCGCCATCGAAGCCGTTATAGCCGTTATAGCCGTCTTCATGGTCATCCATGCTCGTTCTGCCGAATGGCGGATAAAGAAACTCCTCTTCGACTGGCCGATGCTCTGAGATATCCTGGCGCGGAGAATGCGCCGCGCAATAGAGCGTATCAGGCAGTGCCTGCAGCCGCGCATGCGGTATCTGCTCGCCGCAAGTGCTGCACTTGCCGTAAGTGCCGTTGTCCATGGCCCCCAGCGCTGCGTTAATGCGGTTCAAGTGAAGCTCCTCCTGCTCGTGCAGCGCAATATCTTTGCCGCGTTCGTAGGTCTCTGTTGCCGCATCGGCAGGGTGGTTGTCATAGGAGGACAAATCGCCTGTAGAATCTTTGTATGAATTGGCTAATCCGTAATGATCGCTGCTGGCCATACGCTGCTCTATGGCGGCTTTCTCCACGACAAGGCTGCTGCGCAAATTGCGGAGCTGTGTATTCGTTAAGTTCGGGTTCGTCATCTGTGCAAGCCCTCTTTTCGTCTTAGCTTGATGGTGATTTGCAGTTGCTGCTTCGTGACGATAGTTTCTGCACTTTGCGCCATTTTTAGAGACGGGCATTCATGGATACACTGGCAAAAGGGGCGTTGACCGCGCCTCTAGTCTGCAATAGCCTTCGTATGCTACAATGTTGGGGACAAGGGGGCATATGCTGTGAAATTCTACTATTATTGGCTGGCGGTATTCGTATTCGTAGTGGACTATTTGAGCAAAAAATGGATTGAACACAGCGTAGCGCTAGGCGAGCAAAAGCAAGTAATCGGCGATTTCTTCGTCATTACTTCCGTACGGAACAAAGGTGCGGCATTCAGCATTTTGCAGAATCAGCGGATTTTTTTCGTTGCCATTACAATAATCGTAATTATCGGCATCGTGTGGTACATAACCAGAATTCGTAACACTGGCAAAGTATTGCTTCTGTCGGGACTTGGCATGGTACTTGGCGGCGCACTTGGCAACTTCTTGGAGCGCGCTCTATATGGTGAAGTGGTTGATTTTCTGCAATTCACATTCGGCAGCTATGTATTCCCGATCTTTAACTTGGCAGACTCCGGTATTTTTGTCGGTGTCGTCCTGATCCTGCTGGATGCATTTATTACTTCGAAGAATGAGAACGGAGATTCGAATGACAGACAAGAACGAAATGGACAAGATGAACTTAATGGACAAGGACAACAGTTTATTCAATGAAGAGCCGATGGCTTTCGCTGTAGATGAGAGCGATGCTGGCGAGCGTCTTGATAAATATGTGACGGAAAGCATCGAAGAAGGAACCGTATCCCGCACACAGGTGCAGGAATGGATCAAGAGCGGAGCTGTTCTCGTGAATGGACGAGCCGTCAAAGCGAATTATAAACTAGCCGTGGCTGATCAGGTCACGGTTATTATTCCTGAACCGGAAGAAGCGGTCATTGAAGCGCAGCCGATTCCGCTTGACGTCGTCTATGAGGACAGTGACGTCATTGTCATCAACAAGCCGCGCGGCATGGTTGTTCATCCTGCGGTGGGTCATTACTCCGGCACGCTTGTGAATGCGCTTATGTACCATTGCAAAGACCTATCGGGCATTAACGGAGTGATGCGGCCGGGTATTGTGCATCGTATCGACAAAGATACTTCAGGCTTGCTAATGGCGGCGAAGAATGACCTTGCGCATGCATCACTCGCGGCACAGCTCAAGGAGCATAGCGTTACCCGTAAGTATCTCGCGCTCGTTCATGGCAACATGCCGCATGAGCACGGAACGGTTGATGCACCTATCGGAAGAGATCCGAGGGACCGGAAGCTGTACACTGTCATCCACAAAGGCAGTAAACATGCTGTTACCCATTTTCAAGTGGTTGAACGTTTCGGCGATTATACGCTGCTTGAGCTGAAGCTCGAGACAGGACGCACGCATCAGATCCGTGTTCATATGAAGTATATCGAACATCCGCTTGCCGGCGATCCGCTCTACGGACGGAATAAGACGATCGGCCTCAAGGGGCAGGCGCTGCATGCGGCGGTGCTGGGATTCGTTCATCCGCGCACAGGGGAATACATGGAATTTGAAGCGCCGATTCCGCCGGATATGGAGCATGAATTGATGATTCTGCGTCAGCGCTAACTGGACTGTAGATTAGTGCAAACTTTTCGCCATTTACTTTATGTGGCTAAACACACCCGATACGCTATGATGGATTCAAATTGGAATAAGTGAAACGAAGGGTGAGGAAGATCCATGACGCAAATTAATCAAAACTATACACAGCTGCAAGGCAGCTACCTGTTCTCCGAAATCGCGAAACGCCGTACGAAGTTCATCCAGGATAACCCGAACGCGCAAATTATTAGCCTCGGTATCGGCGATGTAACACGCGGCCTTCCAGACGCGATTACGAAAGCGATGCACGCAGCTGTAGATGAGCTCTCGAATCCAGGCACATTCCGCGGCTATGGCCCGGAGCAAGGTTATGACTTCTTGATCAACGATATTATCAATAACGACTACAAAGCGCGCGGCATCGACATCGGCACGAACGAAGTATTCGTAAGCGATGGCTCCAAGTGCGACGTTGGTAATATTCAAGAGATCTTCAGTGAGAACGCGGTTGTCGCTGTACAAGATCCGGTTTACCCGGTTTATGTGGATACGAACGTAATGGCGGGTCGTTCCGGTAAGTTCAACAAAGAAACCAACCAATACGAGAACATCGTTTACCTTAAGTGTGATGCTTCCAACAACTTCACGCCAAGCTTGCCTGACCGCAAAGTAGATCTGATCTACCTTTGCTACCCGAACAATCCGACGGGCATGACGCTGTCGAAGGAAGAGCTGAAGCGCTGGGTTGATTTCGCCAAAGCGAACGACTGCATCATCTTGTACGATTCCGCGTACGAAGCATTCATCCAAGAAGCTGACGTTCCACGCAGCATCTATGAGATTGAAGGCGCGAAGGAAGTTGCGATCGAATTCCGCAGCTTCTCGAAGACAGCCGGCTTCACAGGCGTGCGCTGCGCATACACGGTAGTACCTCGCGAGCTGAAAGCGAAAGATGCAGACGGCAACGTACTTCTCGTTAACGATCTGTGGAACCGCCGCCACACAACGAAGTTCAACGGCGTATCTTATGTAACGCAACGCGGCGCATCGGCGATCTACTCGCCAGAGGGCAAAGCTCAAATCGCTTCCATCATCGACTACTACATGACGAATGCAGGCATTATCCGTGAAGGTCTCTCTTCACTTGGGCTTGAAGTATTCGGCGGCGTGAACGCGCCTTACATCTGGTTGAAGACGCCAAACGGACTTGATTCATGGGCATTCTTCGACAAGCTTCTGTCGGAAGCGAACATTGTCGGAACACCTGGCGTTGGCTTCGGTCAAGCAGGCCAAGGCTACTTCCGCTTGACGGCTTTCGGAAGCCGCGAGAATACGGAAAAAGCGGTTGAACGGATCACGAAATTGTCGCTGTAATCGAAGAAGAAAACAATCTTGACATGCATGTTTCGACATGAGATAATTCTTCTAATGAACAGCAGTACCTTTAATTCAGTCCAGAGAGGCTGGCAAGGTAACGTGATTCGCTGATTCAACTTATAGCAGGACAATCCTATCCGCTTGCGTGTGTACGCATCAGCGGGGCTTGCCTTACATCCTATAGTTGATCACCGGCGTAAACAGTTAACTCCTTGCGAACTCTCGCAAGGAGTTTTTTTGTGCCCAGCCAGAAGTTGAAAGCAGCTATTCGGTGAAGAACAAGCCGGGAGGGAATGGATCCAGATGGATGAACAGCATCGCATCATTATGGACGAAGCGGCTATACGGCGCGCTTTAACTCGAATTGCCCACGAAATTGTCGAGAAGAACAAGGGCATCGACAATTGCGTCCTTGTAGGGATTCGGACAAGAGGCATTTACTTGGCTAGACGAGTAGCCGAACAGATTTGCGAGATCGAAGGTGCGCCGGTAGAAGTGCAGGAGCTCGACATCACCTCTTACCGCGACGATCGGGAAGCCGGGATCTCGAAAGCCTCCATTGGTAATTCAGCTTCTGTGAACGTGAAGGACAAACGAGTCATCCTGTTCGACGATGTGCTCTACACCGGACGGACCATACGCGCAGCGATGGACGCTCTGATGGATTGCGGCAGACCGCAGCTGATTCAACTGGCGGTGCTCGTAGACAGAGGCAATCGCGAGCTGCCGATCAGACCTGACTATGTCGGCAAGAACGTTCCGACCTCGAAGCTTGAACAAATTGAAGTGTCGCTCCAGGAAGTGGACGAGAACGAACAAGTAACAATCATCCATTAGAAGGAGGAAGCTTTGGACATGACAACAACAGCAACATTGATTAAACAGCGAAGCTTGCTCGGACTGAAGGAACTTAGCAAAGAAGAAATTACTTCAATTCTTGATCGGGCGGCATATTGGGAAGCAAGCTCGAACAAGCTAAATCCGGTGCTGCATGAAAAATTTGTAGCGAATATGTTTTTTGAGAATAGTACAAGAACGAGGTTCTCCTTCGAAGTGGCGGAGAAACGGCTTGGCGCACAAGTGTTGAACTTCTCGGCAGCCGTCTCCAGTGTTCAGAAGGGTGAATCCATTTATGATACGGTCCGCACGCTGGAGTCGATGGGCATCGACGCAGGGATCATCCGGCTAAAGCCCAATGGCGTGCTAGCGGAGCTTAGCGAGAAGATCAAAGTGCCGCTCATCAACGCAGGTGACGGCAACAATGAGCATCCGACACAAGGATTGCTTGATCTGTATACGATGCGCAAGCAGTTCGGAGAGCTGAAAGGGCTGACAGTCACGATTATCGGCGATGTTCTTCATAGCCGAGTGGCTCGCTCGAACTTGTACGCACTGCAGAAGTTTGGCGCGAACGTGCGGTTCTGCTCGCCTGACAATCTGCGGGCGCCGGAGCTGAATGCAACCTATGTCACCATGGAAGAAGCGCTGCGCTCGGACGTCGTCATGATGCTGCGCGTGCAGCTTGAACGTCATGAAGGCGGCATGATGGGACCAGCAGAGGCATACCGCGAACAGTTCGGTTTAACAGAAGAGCGTGCAGCGACAATCGCGCCGCATGCGATCATCATGCATCCGGCACCGATTAACCGAGGCGTTGAGATCGACGATGCGGTAATCGAAAGTCCGCAATCACGCATTTTCCCGCAGATGGAGAACGGCGTGCCGATTCGGATGGCCGTTATTGAACGGGCACTAGCCTAATACGGGCGGGTTAACCAAATATAGCAAACATAAAGGAGAACGAACCGATTATGGCATTATGGATACTTAACGGTCTCGTATGGGACGAACAGACAGGCGAAGCGGTACGCAAGCATGTACGTGTTGAGAATGGTCTCATTGCAGCTATTCAAGATGCATCGGAAGGCGCGCCGGACACGGCTGGCCACGATACGATTGATGCGAATGGAAAGTTGATCTCTGCAGGCTTCGTTGATATGCATGTCCACTTGCGTGAACCAGGCTTTGAATATAAAGAAGATATCGCGAGCGGTACTCGCTCGGCAGCACGCGGTGGCTTCACAACGATCGCATGTATGCCGAACACGCGCCCAGTAACGGACACACCAGAAACCGTGCGTTACATATTGGATAAGGCAGCAACAGCAGGCATCGTCAACGTTTTGCCTTACGCGGCGATTACGAAGAACGAGCTCGGCCGTGAGCTGACTGACTTCGCGGCGCTGAAGGAAGCTGGCGCAATCGGCTTTACAGACGATGGTGTTGGCGTACAGAACGCGCAAATGATGAAAGATGCGATGAACCTGGCAGCTTCGATGAACATGCCGGTTATCGCGCACTGTGAAGACGATTCTCTCGTCGTCGGCGCGGCAGTGACGGATGGCAAGTTCGCTCGTGAGAACGGCCTGAAGGGTATTCCGAACGAGTCCGAAGCGATCCACGTTGGACGTGATATCCTCCTTGCGGAAGCGACAGGCGTTCACTATCACGTCTGCCACGTGAGCACAGAGCAGTCCGTACGGTTGATCCGGATGGCGAAGCAGATCGGCATTAAAGTGACTGCTGAAGTTTGTCCGCATCACTTGATCCTCTCGGATGAAGACATTCCAAGCATGGATGCAAATTGGAAAATGAACCCGCCGCTACGCTCGCCTCGCGACGTGCAGGCAGTTATTGAAGGCTTGGAAGACGGTACGCTCGACATGATCGTAACTGACCATGCGCCGCACAGCCAAGAAGAGAAGGCTAAGGGTATGTTACTCGCGCCATTCGGCATCACAGGCTTCGAAACGGCATTCCCGCTTATGTATACGAAGTTCGTTCGCACAGGCAAATGGACGCTCGGCTTCCTTTTGAAACGTATGACTGAAGATCCGGCTCGCGTGTTTGGCCTCAAGAGCGGCCTCCTGCAAGCAGGAGCACCGGCTGACCTCACGATTGTCGATCTGGAGAACGAGCGTGAAGTGAATCCGGAGAGCTTCGCTTCGAAGGGCAAGAACACTCCGTTCGGCGGTTGGAAGCTGCATGGCTGGCCAGTTGCAACAATCGTGAATGGGAACGTCGTTTGGTCGGAACTGTAAGAATAGCGAAATATAGAGATCATGATTCGATAACGAGAGCGGATGCTTCAAGTGCAGGATGGGAAGATTCGCAATAACTTTTAGGAGTGATACGGATGCAAGCTAGATTGTTGTTGGAAGACGGCACACTGTTTACAGGACTCGGCTTTGGCGCTGAGGGACAATCCACGGGTGAGGTCGTATTTAATACCGGGATTACAGGCTACCAAGAGGTGCTTTCTGATCCGTCCTACTGCGGACAGATCGTGACAATGACCTATCCGCTGATCGGTAACTATGGCATTACGCGCGATGACTTTGAAGCGGTTCGCCCTTATATTCACGGGTTTGTCGTTCGTCGTCACGAGCCAGTGCCAAGCAACTGGAGAGCGGAATATACGCTTGACCGCCTGCTGAAAGAATACGGCATTATCGGAATTAGCGATATTGATACACGGATGCTGACTCGTAAGCTTCGTCACTTCGGTACGATGAAAGGCATTCTCTCGACAGGTGCTGAGCGTGTAGAAGAGCTTGCAGAGCGTCTGAACATCTCGCCGCTTATGCGCGATCAAGTTGCACGCACATCGACGAAGAGCATCTTCTCGAGCCCTGGCGACCGCGAGCGTATCGTGCTTGTTGACTACGGCGCGAAGAGCGGAATTCTGCGCGAGCTGACGAAACGCGGCTGCGACGTTGTCGTTGTACCTCATGACACAACAGCAGATCAAATCCGCCGCCTGAACCCGGACGGCATTCAGTTGTCCAACGGCCCTGGCGACCCGAAAGATGTACCGCACGCTGTTAAGATGATTCAAGAACTGCTCGGCGAATACCCGATCTTCGGTATCTGCCTTGGACACCAATTGTTCGCACTCGCTTGCGGCGCTGACACAGCGAAGCTGAAGTTCGGCCACCGCGGCGGCAACCATCCTGTGAAGGAACTGGCTACAGGCCGCTGCTACATCACGAGCCAGAACCATGGCTACACTGTTGTTGAAGAGTCGGTTGCAGGCACGAAGCTGGAAGTATCGCATATCAACAACAATGACCGGACAATCGAAGGCCTCAAGCACTCGGAATTCCCGGCATTCTCGGTTCAATATCACCCGGAAGCAGCGCCAGGACCTTACGATTCGAGCTACCTGTTCGATGAATTCCTGGACATGATCCGTGACCATAAGAAGAACAACCCGCAAAAACCGCGTCAAGCTGAGCTTGCTGCATCATTGAGAGGAGAGCTGCAATATGCCCAGAAATAATAAGCTGAAAAAAATTCTCGTTATCGGATCCGGCCCAATCGTCATCGGGCAAGCAGCTGAGTTTGACTACGCTGGTACGCAAGCTTGCCAAGCGCTCAAAGAAGAAGGCTACGAGGTTGTACTTATCAACAGCAACCCGGCAACAATCATGACTGACACGAACATGGCTGATAAAGTATACATCGAGCCAATCACGCTAGAATTCGTAACGCAGATCATCCGTCAAGAGCGTCCTGATGGCTTGCTGCCGACACTGGGCGGACAAACTGGCCTGAACATGGCGGTTGCGCTGGCACGTGCAGGCGTACTGGAGAGCGAGAACGTACAATTGCTCGGTACGCAGCTGACTGCAATCGAGAAAGCGGAAGACCGCGACTTGTTCCGCGATCTGATGCGTGAGTTGGAGCAGCCGGTACCGGATTCGGTAATCGTAACGACAGTGCAGGAAGCGGTTGATTTTGCTAATGAAATCGGCTACCCAATCATCGTTCGTCCGGCATACACACTGGGCGGTACAGGCGGCGGTATCTGTGCGAACGAAACCGAATTGCTTGAAACAGTTGCTTCTGGTATTCGTTACAGCCCGATTAACCAGTGCTTGATCGAGAAGTCGATCGCAGGCATGAAGGAAGTTGAATACGAGGTTATGCGTGACGCGAACGACAACTGTATCGTCGTTTGTAACATGGAGAACTTCGACCCCGTTGGCGTACACACAGGCGATTCTATCGTTGTAGCACCAAGCCAAACGCTTTCCGATCGCGAGTACCAAATGCTTCGTTCGGCATCGCTGAAGATCATCCGTGCGCTGAGCATCGAAGGCGGCTGTAACGTACAGTTCGCGCTTGATCCATACAGCTACCAATACTACGTCATCGAAGTTAACCCGCGTGTAAGCCGTTCCTCGGCGCTCGCATCGAAGGCGACTGGCTACCCAATCGCGAAGATGGCTGCGAAGATCGCAGTTGGTTATACACTAGATGAGCTCGTGAACCCGGTTACGGGTCAAACCTATGCAATGTTCGAGCCAACGCTGGACTACATCGTATCGAAGATTCCACGCTGGCCGTTCGATAAATTCACAAGTGCGAACCGTAAACTGGGCACGCAGATGAAAGCAACAGGCGAGGTTATGGCGATCGGCCGTACATTCGAGGAATCGATGCACAAAGCAGTACGTTCCCTCGAGATCGGCACGCACCGTTTCCACTTGAAAGACGCAGTTGAGCTGAGCGACGAAGTGCTTCAAACGCGCCTGCAGAAACCGGATGACGAGCGCATGTTCCTCGTAGCGGAAGCGTTCCGCCGCGGTTACGCGCTGCAAGATATTCAAGACCTGACGAAGATCGACTGGTGGTTCCTTGACAAGATCGAAGGCATCGTAGCATTCGAAGCAGAGCTTCGTGCTGCATCCGTACTGAGCAAAGAGCAACTGTACGCTGCGAAGCGCAAAGGCTTCTCGGATCGTTCCATTGCGGATATTCGCCGCGAAGGTAACCACACGACGATGATCGATGAGTATGATATTCGCAAATACCGCCTTGAGCAAGGACTCAAGCCAGTTTACAAAATGGTTGATACTTGCGCAGCTGAATTCGAAGCGACAACGCCTTACTACTACTCGACATACGAGGTAGAGAACGAAGTAACGGAAACAACCAAGGAGAAAGTACTTGTGCTTGGTTCCGGTCCAATCCGTATCGGTCAAGGTATCGAGTTCGACTACTCGACGGTACACGCAGTATGGGCGATTCAGAAGGCAGGCTATGAAGCGGTTATTATCAACAACAACCCAGAGACAGTTTCGACTGACTTTAGTACATCCGACCGTCTATACTTCGAGCCGCTCTTCTTCGAAGATGTGATGAACGTCATCGAGCAAGAGAATCCAATCGGCGTTATCGTGCAATTCGGTGGTCAAACAGCGATCAATCTTGCTGCTCCACTGACTAAGGCAGGCGTACGTATCCTTGGCTCGAGCCTTGAGAGCATCGACGCTGCCGAAGATCGCAAGAAATTCGAAGCGCTTCTGAACGAGCTGAACATTAAGCAACCGAAGGGCAAAACAGTAACGTCCGTTGACGAAGCGGTTGAAGCTGCAGAAGGCCTTGGTTATCCGGTGCTTGTTCGTCCGTCGTACGTCCTTGGCGGACGCGCAATGGAGATCGTATACTCCGACGAAGAATTGCTGACATACATGGTTCAAGCTGTAAAAATCAACCCAGAGCATCCGGTTCTGATCGACCGCTACATGCTTGGTAAAGAAGCGGAAGTTGACGCAATCTGCGATGGCGAGACGGTTCTGATCCCAGGTATCATGGAGCACGTCGAGCGTGCAGGCGTTCACTCCGGCGACTCGATCGCGGTATACCCGCCGCAGTCGATCTCGAAGGAACTGCAGCAGAAGATGGTTGAGATTACGGACAAAATCGCACGCGGCTTGAATGTCATCGGTCTCGTGAACATCCAGTTCGTTATCTTCCAGGATGAAGTGTACGTGATCGAGGTTAACCCACGTTCCTCGCGTACGGTTCCGTTCCTGAGCAAAGTTACGAACATCCCGATGGCGAACCTGGCAACGCAAGCGATTCTCGGCACGAAGCTCTCGAGCCTTGGTTACGAGAGCGGCCTGTGGCCGGAAGATGAGTATGTATCGGTTAAAGTGCCGGTCTTCTCGTTCGCGAAGCTGCGCCGCGTTGACCCAACACTGACGCCGGAGATGAAATCGACGGGCGAAGTAATGGGTCGTGACTATCATTATGCGAAAGCATTGTACAAAGGTCTGGTTGGTGCAGGCATGCGCATCCCGCCAACTGGCTCGATCATCGCTACAGTATCGGATAAAGACAAGCCGGAAGCGATCGAGATTCTGCGCGGCTTCTACGAACTCGGTTACAACATTGTTGCAACTGGCGGTACAGCGACAGCGCTTGAAGAAGCTGGCCTGCGCGTACAACGCGTGAACAAGCTCAGCGAAGGATCGCCGAACATTCTAGATCTGATTCGCGAGAACCAAGCGCACTTCGTCGTGAACACTTTGACGAAGGGCAAGACACCTGAGCGTGACGGATTCCGTATCCGCCGTGAAGCAGTAGAGAACGGCGTTGTATGTATGACATCGCTTGATACTGTACGCGCATTGCTGAACATGCTCGAAGCGATTAACTTCGCTTCGCGTCCAATGCCAGTATTGGCTCAGAAATAATAGAGATGAAGGCCTTTAGTGGCCGCGAAAGCCTGCCTCCAAGCAGGCTTTCGCCATGCATGTATAGCGAAGAACACGGGAAGGTGGAGCGGAAATGAGTCTAACGAGAGAGCAAGCGGCTGGCCGCATTATGGTTGCGCTGGATTATCCTGATGCAGCTGCGGCGGAAGCGCTGGTGAACAGCCTTGAAGGAATTCCATGTTACATGAAAGTCGGCATGCAGCTGTACTACGCAGCAGGCCCGAGCTTCGTGAGAAGCTTGAAGGAACGTGGCTACAAAGTATTCCTCGACCTGAAGATGCACGACATCCCGAATACGGTTAAAGGCGGCGCGAACAGCATCACGAAGCTTGGCGTTGACGTGTTCAATGTTCATGCGGCTGGCGGTATTGATATGATGAAGGCTGCTATGGAAGGCGTGGAGACAGCTCTTGCAGCTGATCCGTCTCTGCAGCGCCCGCTCGTCATCGCAGTAACGCAGCTAACAAGCACAAGCGTGGCGGTGCTGAACGATGAGATTGGCATAAGCGGTTCCGTGCAGGATGCAGTTGTGCGTTACGCGCAATTGACGAAGCAAGCTGGTCTTGGCGGCGTCGTTGCTTCCCCGCAGGAAGTGGAACTGATCAAAGCGGCTTGCGGTGCTGATTTCCGCACGATCACGCCTGGCATTCGTCCGGCAGGCGCAGATGTGAACGACCAGTCACGCATTATGACGCCGCGCCAAGCAATCGAAGCCGGCACGGATTACATGGTTATCGGCCGTCCTATAACAGCAGCTGCCGACCCGCGCGCAGCATTACAATCCATCATCGAGGAGCTGATTTAGTTGACAACAACACTACAACAATTGCCACGCGAAATCGCAAGCGGACTGCTTAGCATCAACGCTGTAGCGCTTCGTCCGAACGAGCCTTTCACTTGGACAAGCGGGATGAAATCCCCGATTTATTGCGATAACCGTCTGACGATGTCCTACCCGGAAATCCGCGAGCTGATCGCGGAAGGCTTCGCGACAGTTATTCGCGAGCAATTCCCGGATTGCGAAGCGGTAGCCGGCATCGCAACAGGCGGCATCCCGCACGCGGCATGGGTCGCGCAGAAGCTGAACCTGCCGATGCTGTATGTTCGTGACAAGGCGAAGGGTCATGGCAAGACGAACCAAATCGAAGGTCATTACAAGCCGGGGCAGAAGGTTGTATTGATCGAGGATCTAATCTCCACTGGCGGCAGCTCGCTCAAGGCAGCTGTAGCAGTTCGCGAAGCTGGCTGCGAAGTGCAAGGCGTCGTGGCGATCTTCACCTACCAATTCCCGCAAGCCGTTGCGGCATTCGAGCAAGAAAGCATTCCGCTCGCGACATTGTCGAACTACTCGGCGCTCATCGAGGTTGCAGCTGAGAAGGGCATCGTACAGAACAGTGACGTAGCGCTGCTGCAATCGTGGCGCGAGAACCCGCAAGCGTTCGGCGTATAAGTTACGCAGGAAGACCTGAAGCTGATATTGAAGCTTCAGGTCTTTTTTTTATTGAGCTGACACAGTTGATATCGCCGCTAACGGCCTCCAGAGTCGCTATTTGGACGAAATCGGTCATTTTTGCGATGTAACGGTACTCACAAACGTTATTCTGTAGGAAACAGTTACTTTTGGCTGCAAAAGTGGTGAATAGCGCTTCTGGGTTCCGTTACACTTGTCGAAGAGTTAATTTCGGCCGAATAAGGTGTTTACGTTCCGTTAGGGGATAGAACGACGGTCAGAGGGCAGCTTAGCAGGAATATAAAAAGCACTTCTTATTCAAAGTGATCTTTAAGCTTCAAACCTTATTTAACACATATATTAAAATATTAAACTTAGATATTGAATTTATTCATTAAATACTTTAATATAGTCAATGTAGAACTTGAACAATTGAATTCACACTTTCATAAGGAGTGATACTTCTGAAATATCCCCCGCCGCAGCAATGCCCGGTATGCGAGAGCAAGTTGACGATTCAGGAGCTGAAGTGCGACCACTGCACGACAGTGATTAGAGGGAATTTTGAATCGACTAGACTAGCCTCACTGAATGGGGAGCAGCTGCATTTTGTCGAAGTGTTCTTGAAGGTACGCGGCAACATCCGAGAGATGGAGAAGGAGCTTGGTATCTCGTACCCAACGGTTAGGAACCGGCTTGATCAAGTTGTGGACACGCTCGGATTCCAATCTGAGCCGGAAGCAGCGCCTGCAGTACAAGCTGTGCCATCCACAAACACGCAAGATGTTGTAGATGATTCGCAGCGGAAACAAATTTTGTCGAAGCTCGATGAAGGCACAATCACGGTAGAAGAAGCTTTGAAACTAATCGGCGCGAGTCCAAAATAGGAGGAGAGTAAAGCGATGAATGAAGAACGTACAATGGTCATTCGAATGATTGAGGAAGGTAAAATTACTGCTGAGCAAGGCTTGGCACTGTTGGAAGCTTTGGAGCAGGCACAAACGGCGCCGCAAGCTCAGGCTGCGCCTACGTTAGAGCATCAGGCAGAACAGGAACAAGAACAAGAAAATGAACAAGAGCTGGCTCAACGTGGACAAGCTGCAGAGTGGACAAGCAGCTTCGATGCATCCGGAATCGAGCGGATGGAATTTACTGCGCATGAGGGTTCGATTCAGTATCAAACTTGGGATAAGTCGCACACAGAAATTAAGGTGAGCTTCAAAGAGCACAATGGCTGGAGTGAGCGAGCGCTGAACGAATGGCTACATCAGTCTGTACTCGTAAATCATAGCGAGGATCAATACGTACTGTCGATCAAGCCATCGGACAATCATCGTGATCGTGAATTAGAGAATGAGATCGTTATCGCCATCCATGTTCCTGTAGAGCAGAGCTTTGAGCAATTCAGAGCGGCAACGATGAACGGTACGATCAAAATCCACGGTCTTCTGTCCGAAACTGCTGAGCTTACAACGAATAACGGTTCCATTAAAATGCACGACATGAAGCTTGAAAATCTGAAATCGACGTCGATGAATGGTTCGATTAAGCTTGAGTCCGGGCTGATGGAATCGGCTGAATTGAAGACGACGAACGGCAAGATTCAAGTCAGCGGCAAGTTCGAAGCGCTTACGTGCCATACGGTTAACGGTAAGATCAAACTGTTTGATCTTATCGCGGAAGAGGTCGAGCTTCATACGCAGAACGGGAATATTGACGCAGACGCTACTTTCGAACAGATGGAATGCAAGTCGCAGAACGGGGCGGTTAGCGTCTATGTTCGAAGAAGCGGAGAAACGGGTCAGCGTAAGGAGACGTTTAATGGCGAAGTGATGTCTGAGCTGACAGCAGAGACCCATAACGGCGCAGTCAACATTGTCTACGAGGAAGGCGTGATCGGTCTGAACGGCGAGTTTAAGTTCAACAGAGGAAGAGCACGCTGCATACTTAATGGGGAAACTTTCGCGGATTTGCAAGGTGAAGGCGATAACCAGACGATTGCTTTTCGCCAAGATGACGAAGATTGCCACCGCCTTCAAGTAACGACGTATAACGGTGCAATTCAAGTGGAGACAATCCCTGTAAAAAATCTGTTGCCATCCTAAAAATTGGATGCTAATATGTTACATTAAACGGAAGGGTTTCTAGGGATCCGCGATTGGGCGAACCGAGCGAAACCGAGCTAACGACGATAGTCAAGCTACACCGTAGGGATAAAAGACCTTCGGCAAGTTCCGCCTCAATTTGACAGGCGGCGCTCGCAGGAGGTCTTTTTTGTGTTATTCGCGTGACACAGCGCCGGAGTACGAGAAGCAGACAGGGGGAGTAACAAGATGGCAATGGTAGCACTTCAGACACATGCGCTTAGCAAAAGATTCACGGTCAAACAGAAACGCGCAGGATTAACCGGCAGTCTCCGCTCGCTGATCAAGCCGGAGTGGGAGGAGAAAATCGCAGTGAAGAGCATCGATCTGACCGTTCAGCGCGGCGAGATGGTAGCCTTCCTCGGTCCGAACGGGGCGGGCAAATCAACGACGATCAAGATGTTGACGGGTATTCTGCATCCGTCATCCGGCGAAGCAGAGGTGCTCGGGCTGACGCCTTGGCGCGAGCGGGCGAAGCTGGCCTATCGCATCGGCGCGGTGTTCGGACAGAAATCGCAGCTGTGGTATCACCTTCCGCCGATTGACACCTTCGATCTGATCAGCCGCATCTATGAGCTGGACCGCAGCGAATACGCCGCGCGCCGAAATGACCTTATCGAGCGGTTCGAGCTCGGACCGTATTTGAACATTCCGGTTCGCAAGTTGTCGCTCGGTGAGCGGATGCGCTGCGAAATTGCGGTTTCCTTCCTGCACCGGCCGCAGCTGCTCTTCCTCGATGAGCCAACGATCGGCCTCGACGTTGTGGTGAAGCAGCGCATTCGCGAACTCATTCGCGAGGTGAACAAGGAGGAAGGGACGACAGTGTTCCTGACGTCCCATGATGCCGGCGATGTCGAGGAACTGTGCTCGCGGGCAGTCGTTATTCACCATGGCGGTATCCTGCTCGATGCGCCTGTGGATCGAATCAAGCGGGAGGTGCTCAGCCGCAAAATCATCTCGCTCACCTTGGCAAACGGCTTCAACCCGGCGATGCTTCCTACGATGATTGGTACGGAAGTCATTAAGGTAGAGGGCAGACGGGTGAAGCTTGCGGTTGACCTGCAATTGACCGAGATCGAGACAGTGCTTGGCAGCCTGATCGGCCAGTTCCGATTAGAAGATGTGACCGTCGAAGACCCGCCAATGGAAGAGATCATTTCACATATTTATGGATCGGGGGGTTAGTGCCATGAAGGTTAACGAAAGCAGTCAGCCCTTGTTCACCACCTGGTCCTTAAAGGGACTGAAGGCAGCAGCTGTTGCGCGGATTACCTGGCGGCAGCAGCTGGCGTACAAGACGGATTTTATTATGCGATCGAGCTTCCTTCTGCTCATTCTGTTCGTCTTCGTCCAGCTCTGGGGCGCTGCATACGGGGGAGACAGCACGAAGGTGATCGACGGATATACGTTGAAGCAGATCATCTGGTATCTCGTCTTCACAGAAGCAATTACGATGGCGGTTCCTTCGCTATGCGGGATTATTGAGAACGAAGTGAAGAACGGCGACATCGCGATCAGACTGATCAGACCGTTCTCATATGTCGGCTATCATTATTCCTCTTATATGGCGGAAGCGATCTTCCGCTTCTTCATCCACCTTGCGGTTGGCAGCATCATTGCATGGACGTTCGCCGGACCGCCGACATTCGGGCTTGGCTGGGCAGGATTGTTCGCATTAACGCTCGGAGCGATTACAGTTGCTTTTCTGCTCAATATGATTGTCGCGCTATGCGCGTTCTGGGTGGAGGAGACGAGGGGGATGGAGTTCGTTCTGCACAAGCTGCAATTTACCGTCGGCGGCATGCTGCTCCCGCTTGATCTAATGCCGGAGTGGCTGCAGCGGATATGCGCGTGGATGCCGTTCCAGGCGATGCTGTATTTTCCGGCTCGGACAGCTGTGAATTATGGCGGGGTATCCGTGGTGCAGCAGATCGGCATCCAAGCGGCATGGATTGCCGCGCTTGCAGCAGCAGTGACGGTGATCTATCGGAGAGGAGTGGCAAAATTGCATGTCAATGGCGGATAATACGAGAGAGTATGAGCAGAGTCGTCACGGGAGAGGAAGCAGCTGGGGAACGGTGAGATTCGTGCTTACCTGCTGGAAAGTGAATCTTGCATCAGCGATGGAATATAGGCTGAGCTTCTTCATGCTCGCTGGGATGATGTTCATTAATAATTTCATGTGGCTGTTCTTCTGGAGCTTGTTCTTCGGACGGTTTCAAGTCGTGAACGGCTGGGAACTAAGTGATGTGATGATGCTATGGGCGATTGGGGCAGGAGGCTTCGGCTGGGCGAATATGTTATTCGGCAACTTCAACCGGATCGCTCCGATCGTCTCCGGCGGACAGCTGGACGTTTACTTGTCGCAGCCCAAGCCTGTGCTTCTGCATGTGCTAGCGAGCCGGATGTCGGTCACCGCTGTCGGTGACTTCTTGTTTGGCCTTGTTGTCTACGCATGGGTTGGCGATCATACACTGCGCGGCGCGCTCTTATTCATGGCTGCCATGCTCATTAGTGGCCTATTAATTATGGCGGTAACGATTATTGCAGGCTGCTTCTCCTTCTATGTAGGAAATTCGGATGGCATCGCGAATCAAGTATTCAACAGCTTTCTAGCGCTATCTACGTATCCTTCCGATATCTTTCGCGGCTTGGCGAAGGCGCTGCTGTTCTCCATTATTCCGGCAGGCTTCATTAGTTATCTGCCAATCGGACTGCTGCGGGATTTCGATGTGGTATTCGTGCTAGAGGCAGTCTCAATCACGATTGGCTTCTTGGCAATAGGCATTCTCTTCTTCCATCGAGGCATGAAAAAGTACTCGTCCGGCAATGCCATCACGCTTCGGGGGTAAGTTTGGTTCTTAATGAAAATTTTATCAAATTCAGTCGCCTAAACGTGTAACCTTAAGGAGGTTAGATACGTCTGAATGATAGCTAGATTAGAGTTTTCTAATCGGAGAGGGGGTTAGATAAAGAATGATAACAGAGCCTCTGCTCAAAGCAGAATCCGTATGGCGCACATTTCAAGTTGGTGGTCAGCCACTGCACGTATTGAAAGGCATAGAGATGGAACTAAGACCGCAGCAGCTTGTTATGCTTCGCGGACGCTCGGGCTCTGGGAAAACAACGCTGCTTAATTTAATCGGGGGCCTGGATACACCTTCCAAAGGTCAAATTACGTTCAAGCAGCTCCCCTTCCACACGATGAGTGACGATGAGAGGACGAAGGTGCGGCGCAAGGAGATCGGCTTTATTTTTCAAGCATTTGCGCTCATGCCGCTGCTGTCCGCCTACGAGAATGTCGAGCTTAGCTTGCGAATGGCTGGCGTGCCGAGCAGTACTTGGAAGGCACGGGTCGAGCAGTGCCTTGATCTCGTCGGGCTGTCGAAGCGCATGCACCATCGGCCGTTTGAGTTATCCGGCGGAGAGCAGCAGCGCGTCGCCATTGCGAAAGCGATTGCCCATAAGCCGAGTTTGCTGCTCGCCGATGAGCCGACTGCGGAGCTCGATTCCCAAATGTCTGCGCAAGTGATGTCGCTCTTCCAGACGATTATCGAGACTGAACAAGTGACAATCTGTATGACTACACACGATCCCACGATTCTGGAGGTTGCCGATCATGTTTACGAAATGGTTGACGGTTCGTTCCAGTAAGGCAGCGGTTGCTATTGTCATAGGTGCCTCGCTCCTAATGACGACAGGCTGCTCGCTGCTGCCGGATGAAAGTAATGAGGAAGTGCTGCCAGAAATAGCGCCTCCGCAAATTTCGAAGAAGCCGGAATATGAAGTAACGACCGCGACAATTGAAACGAAGAAGACCGCAATTGGTAAGATGATTTCGCTGAAGGAAGAGACGCTATATTTCACGCTCGACGGTAAAAGATTGAAGGAGCTCAACATCAAGCCAGGCCAGAAGGTGACCAAGGGCCAGGTGATTGGTTCTCTCGACGTCGATGATATGCGCAAGCAGCTGCGCACCGATAAATTGCAGTTTTCTCGCGATCAAGTGCAGATGAAGGACACGCTGCGCAAGAAGGATGAGATGGACCCGACCGAGTTCGAGCTTGCCAAGATCGCTTTCGAAGAGAAGCGTCAAGCGCTTGTTGATTCGCAATTGGAGATTGATAAGGCATCACTTACCGCTCCATTCACGGGGACAGTCGTTGCACTGAACGTGATGAAGGGCGATCTGATCAAAGCCTATGATCCAGTCTGCATTATTGCTGATACGAGCCAGTTGACGGCGGCAGCGGTCATGACGACAGAGGAGCTGAAAGGCGTATCCGTCGGCATGCCGGTTGTCGTGGACATCAACAACGCTGGCGAGATCAAAGGAACCGTTGCACAGCTTCCGGTTCAGAAGGAGGACGACAGTAACGGCGGTCAAGGTGGCGGCGGCAATGGCGCACAGCGTCCGGAACGTCCGGAGGATTTTCTCACGGTGAAGCTCGCTAGCATGCCGAAGAGTGCAACACGCGGCACTCCGCTGTCGGTCTCGATCATTATGAACCGCAAGGAAAATGCGATTGTAATCCCGCCGTCAGCGCTCCGCACCATTGGTTCGCGTACGTATGTGCAGGTGGTGGATGAGCAAGGTAAACGCGAGGTTGACGTAGAGGTCGGCCAAACGACGGCTACGCAGGTTGAGATTCTGCAAGGGCTGAAGCCGGGGCAGAAAGTCGTAGGGCGTTAACGTATGGGGATGCCGTTATTTCGATTTCTATTACGGAAAATGTGGAATACCAGATGGCTCACGTTAAGCTCGCTGGTCGGGTTAATTATTGCCGTCGCTTTCGCAACGAGCATCCCGATGTATGCGGACGGCGCGCTGAAGCGGGTCGTTGCGCAGTCTCTGAAAGATGAGAGCGGAGGGCTGCCGGCAGGGTCTCTCTTAATGCGTTACCAGGAGACAAAGGGAAATACGGATACGAAGGCGCTCACCGAGGTTAGCCGATTCGTGCGGGAGGATGTTCCGAAGGAGATCGGATTCCCGTTCGGCACCTACGTGCAGAGCTATTCGATCCGAAGCGCGGAGCTCACGCCGGAAGATCCGGCGAAAGTCGATGCAAGCCGCGTGCGAACGATGGCGCTGATGGCGATGTCCGGTCTCGATAAGAAGGCCCAGCTAACCCAGGGGCGCTGGTATACAGACTCGATCGGATCGGATGATACGGTCGAAGCGGTCATGATGGAAGAAGCCATGTACCGAAGCGACATGCATATCGGCGACGTGTTTGAGTATCCGATCTATAGCGGTCTTAATCTGATGCTTCGGGTGAAGATCGTCGGTGCTTACAAGCCATTGAGCGATACCGATCCCTACTGGTATCAAGGGCTGGAAGGCATGATGAGCACGCTGCAGATCGGGGAGAAAGCGTTCCAGCAAGGACTGCTTAATGATCGCAAAGTTCCGGTACATACCGCGAACTGGTTCTATGTATTCGATCTGAAGAACATTCAAACGAGCCAGCTATCGCCACTAGGGAAGACGCTGGATCGGCTTAATATTGAACTCTACCAGCGGCTTAAGGATACGCGAGTCGAGATCTCGTTCGCGAAGCTGCTAGGCGAGTTCAAGAAGCAGAGCTTGCAGCTGCAGCTGCTGCTGTTCACGCTGGCAGCTCCGATGCTCGCGATGGTGTTCTACTTCATCGCGATGAACGCGCGGCAAGCGCTCGATAAGCAGCGCAGCGATATTGCGGTGCTGCGGAGCCGGGGCGCAGGAACGCGGCAGATCTTCCGAATCTACTTCGTGGAAGGGCTGCTGCTGGGCATCATCGCCCTGATCATCGGTCCGCTGCTCGGCTGGTTTATGGCGAAGAGCATCGGCTCAGCCAATGGATTCCTCGAATTCGTGAATCGGAAGTCGCTTCCGGTTGGATTCTCGACAGAGGCAATTCTGGCTGGCGCCTTGGCAGTTATGCTAGCGCTGCTCGCGACGATTATTCCCGCCATCATCTATGCGAAGGCGTCTATCGTCGATTACAAGAAGCAGCTTGCCCGCTCAGATCGCAAGCCGTTATGGCAGCGTTGGTATGGCGATGTGCTGCTCCTCGCTGTGTCGGCATATGGCTGGTACTTATTCAACGAAAGGCAGATGATCTCGTTCAAGAGCAATTTGACGACGGATCAGCTGAACGTGCAGCCGTTTCTGTTCTTCGTGCCAGCGCTCTCGATCTTCGCAATGGGACTCTTCTTCCTGCGCGTATTTCCATGGCTGCTTAAGCTGTTCAATTGGCTAGGTCGCAGGGTGCTGCCAGTTCCATTATTCCTAACGCTATCCCAGCTTTCCCGTTCATCGAGAGGCTATTATCCGCTTATGATTTTGCTCATCCTAACTCTCGGTCTTGGCGTCTATAACGCTTCGGCTGCGCGAACGATTGATCTGAACTCTACGGAGCGAACGCTCTACAAGTACGGAACGGATGTCGTGATGCAGACGGTCTGGGAGGGCAGTGCAGAGGTGCAGAATTCTGGCGGCGGCTCGGGCTCTCAAGGCGGAGGCAGTGAAGGAAACGGTAGTGGTAGTGGAGGTTCAGGCGGTGGAGATGGAGGAGAAAGCGGAGGTGGTTCAGGCGGCTCTGGCGGTTCGGGCTCCGGTGAGGGCGGTACGCTTGTTCCGACAAAAATTATCTATTCTGAACCTCCTTTCGAGATATTCCGTACGTTGAAAGGCGTTGAAGCAGCCGCTCGCGTGTTGCAGACGAAAGCCAACATCGTGGTCGCTGACAAGTCCATCGGCCAAGGTACATTGATGGGGATCGATAATGTCGATTTTGCCAAAGTGGCATGGTTCCGCAATGACCTGTATCCGGCTCATCCGTACAACTATTTGAAGAATTTAGGGCTTTACGAGCATGCAGCTATTATCCCTACGAAGGTCGCAGAGAAGTATCAGCTGAAGCTAGGGTCACCAATATCAGTAGGCTTGCCGGACGGCATGATTGATTTCGTCGTCGTCGGCATCGTCCCGTATTGGCCGAGTCAGTATCCGGATCAATCGCCATTCCTGATCGCGAATCTCGATTACATCTACGATCAAGTGCCAATGATTCCTTATGACGTGTGGCTCAAAATGAAGCCAGGCGCGCTAACAGGACCGATTATGAAGGAGCTCGAGAGCAAAGGCATTGAACTCGCGAACGTACAGGATGTTCGGATCGAGCTCGCTGCGGAGTCCAAGCATCCAACTCGGGGCGGTGTGTTCGGTATTCTAAGTCTTGGTTTCCTCGTCTCGATCATCGTGTCGCTGGTTGGTTACCTGCTCTTCTGGTTCTTCAACCTGTCTGGACGTATCGTTCAGTTCGGCGTACTGAGAGCGATGGGGCTCTCGCGCAAGCAGCTGACAGGCATGCTATTGCTCGAACAGCTGTTTACAGCCGGGCTGTCTATCGGACTTGGCATTATCATTGGCAAGATTACGAGCTTGCTGTTCCTGCCTTTCCTGCAAACGACCGATAATGTGGCGAACTCCGTTCCGCCATTCCGGGTTGTGTTCGATGCGAAGGACACGACGCAGCTGTATATCGTCGTCGGTTGTATGATGCTGATGGGCGCGCTGTTATTGCTTATTCACATCCGCAGATTGCGAGTTCATCAAGCGGTGAAGATGGGGGAGGAGCGGTAGCTGAAATATGATTACATGCGAAGGACTTGTAAAGATTTATAAATCAGACGATCTCGAGGTCGTCGCGCTTCAAGGTCTCAATCTTCATGTGCGAGACGGCGAGATGATGGCGATCATCGGCAACAGCGGAAGCGGGAAGTCGACGCTGCTCAATATTCTCGGTGGCCTGGATCGTCCGTCAGCGGGTCAAGTTCATGTCGGGCCATGGGATTTGCTTAAGATTTCAGAGGAGCAGTTAGTGGAGTATAAACGCGATACGGTTGGCTTCATCTGGCAGAGCAACGCTCGCAACCTGCTGCCCTACTTGACGGCGCTTGAGAATGTCGAGATGCCGATGATGCTATCATCAAGGCTCGACCGCGCGTACGCGAAGCAGCTGCTCGAATGGGTTGGTCTCAAGGAGCGGATGCATAACAAGCTGCATCAGCTGTCCGGCGGTGAGCAGCAAAGGGTTGCGATTGCGATCTCGCTCGCGAATCGACCGAAGCTGCTGCTTGCGGATGAGCCGACCGGTTCGGTAGATACAGTGACGAGCGAGCTCATCATGGATATTTTTCGCAGGCTGAACCGAGAGCTTGGCATTACAGTCGTCATTGTAACCCATGATCTATCACTTGCTAGCAAGGTTGACCGGGTGGTGGCGATTCGGGATGGACTGACGAGCACGGAGTTTGTAAAGAGAAATCCGAATTTGGATGACGTAGAGCAGCTCGGGAATGGAGCAGGCCACGGCGCTGGCGAAGGAGAAGGTGGCATACACTCGATTCATGAAGAGTATGTTGTCGTAGACCGCGTGGGCAGGCTCCAGATCCCGAAAGCGTACTTAACTGCGCTACAGATTTCTGATCGTGCGTCGATGGAGTTTGATGGGGAGCGTATTATCATTTCACCGCCTAAATCATTGGAGGGGTAAACGAACATGGAGAGAAGAGAGAATCGTAAGCGAGTCGTATTGAAGAGGTCAGCAGCAGCAGCTGTTAGTGCGCTCATGCTCACGTCTACGCTAGCGGCGTGTACGAAAGGGGATGGAGACAGCGATGCGGATCGGCATGTGCTGCGGGTTGGATTTATGTATTCGAACTCGGATAATGATCCGTATTTGCGTCAGCAGTTTACGGACAGCTACGAGCTGTTGCACCCAAACATAGATATTGAAGTTGTCTCTGCTATCAACTATGACGATCAGAGATTTGAGCAGCCAGATCCGAACAAGAAGCAGCCCGACCCTTATGAGAAAATCAAAGAGATGCTGACTGGCAGCAATCCGGCAGACGTCGTTATTCTCGAGTCCAGTTATCTCAAGCGTGCCGTTCAGGATAACCTGCTCAAGCAGCTTGATCCGATTATTCAAGAGGATGAGTTCGATATCGATGACTTCGTCCCGACGGTTATTAACGGAATCAAGGATGCTGGCGATGGATATTTGTACGCCCTCACGCCGACATTTAGCGGTTCAGCGCTCTACTATAATAAGAAGCTGTTTACAGAGGCTGGCGTAACACTGCCAACGGATAATATGGAATGGCCGGATGTTCTTGCGCTGGCGAAGCGCCTTGCGAAGGGTGAAGGCAAAGAGCGCAAGTTCGGGATTTCGTTCAACCGTTGGGGCGGAGACCCGTTCTATGATTCCCAGAGCTATGCAGCTCCGTTGCAGCTGAAGATTTTCGATAACAAAGCGGAGAAAATGACCGTAGATCAGCCGCAGTGGCGTAAAGTATGGAACGATCTGGCTGGCCTGTACAAGGAGAAAATCGTCCCGACGGGCGAAGACCTCAATAACGGAGGTGGAGGACCGCGGGCGATAGATGATACGAGCAAACCTGTGTATGATCCTTTCAATGGCGATCTGTTCATTAATGGTCGCCTAGCAATGACTGTTGCGGGTTATGACTACGTGAACGAGCTGGCGAAGCTGAAAGACTATGCAGCGAAAAATCCGGATAAGCCAACGATCGACTGGGATGTTGTAACCGTTCCACAGTTTCAGGAGGCTCCAGGCATCGGCGGCAATGTCTATCTGAGTAACCTGATGGCGATTAACAATAAGGCGCAAAACCCTGATGATGCGTGGGATTTCATCAAGTTCAACAACAGCAAGGAATGGGCGAAGCTGAAGTCGCGCAGCACGTACGAGATGGTATCCCGCAAGTCGTTCCTCAAGCCGAAAGAAGGAATGACTTACAACATCGGCGCGTTCTATGCGCTGAAGCCGATACCGCCTCAAGACGTTGAGCTGGATAAACTGTATCGCGACAAGCAGAACCTGTACCAAGTACAGAATCTTGCGCAGCCGCTCTTCCAGGACGTTATCCAGGGCAAGAAATCGGTCGAGGATGCTCTGAAGGAATGGCAGACGAAAGGCGACGCCTTGCTCCAGAAGATCAAGGATAATCCGAATGGTCCGCTTGATCCGGGTAACGGCGGCGGAGTAGGCGGAGACGTGTATGTGAATCCAGGCGGCGTTAAGGGATAAAGGATAATGGATAAGGAATAAGTAATATGGAACAAGGAATTATGCTAGCTTAAAAGCCTTCCTTCGTTTACAGAACCGCATCGGTGCATTTGCGCCGGTGCGGTTTTTCGTTTTGGGGGAGAATGCTTGATTTTCCGAAATTGGGGTATCCTAATCAAAACGGCGAAGAAAGGAGCGAGGCTCATGAAATGGGTGTATTGGGGGAAATTGTACGAGACCAAATTTCAAGCGGGCTGTTTAGTGAAGAGGATGGAAAATGATTGGTGGGTGTACGGTTATGAATGTCCTCAAGAAATTGAGGTGTTTCGTTCGCGCAAGGGCCGATTTGGTGTTCGATTCCTCCCTTAGAATATTAAGGCTTGACTAATACTTGTCTCATATAGTATATTAATTCTTGTCGCCATTGAATGTTTGTAGTGAATTGGTGTTATCGCGGGGTGGAGCAGCTCGGTAGCTCGTCGGGCTCATAACCCGAAGGCCGCAGGTTCAAATCCTGCCCCCGCAACCAACCTTTCGATTATTATCGTAAGGGCCCTTAGCTCAGTTGGTTAGAGCGGTCGGCTCATAACCGATTGGTCGGGGGTTCGAGTCCCTCAGGGCCCACCATTCCTCAATCATACATATCATGCCGGGGTGGCGGAACTGGCAGACGCACAGGACTTAAAATCCTGCGGTGGGTGACCACCGTACGGGTTCGATTCCCGTCCTCGGCATCCAACGAAAACCTTGATGAATCAAGGTTTTTTTATTTTGTTGGTTGAGATTGGGTGCTTGTAATTCCAAAGGTTCTGAGTACCTAAAGCATTAAAAACTGGTACACAGAACACTCCATAAGTTTTGATAATTACTCTTTTTCATCACTTGCCATTAAAAGCGATGAGGAGGAGTTTTTTGTCATGAACGTTGAAGGAAATAGTATTATGGGAATGAAATTTACTGCTCTGTGCTGATGGTTTATTTAACCACAAAGTATAATGTGAAATTTTGTATATTACAAGACTGATAATTACTGGTTATTACTTGTATGATAATTTCATTACATAATTGGAGGTACATCATGAAGAGAAATCTATTGCTATTATTTGTTTCTGTGATGGTTCTGTTACAAGTTGCGATACCTGTAAACGCTGAAGGCACATGGGAATCAAAAGCGAATATGCTTTATGAACACGCATACGGGGCAAGTGCAACTGTTGATGGGAAGTTATTTGCAATTGCAGGAAGACCCTATGCGTCAGATATTAACAATGCAACAGTTGGCAAGAAAGTTGAAGCATATGATTCTGCATCCGATACTTGGGTAGCAAAAGCTGATTATCCAATTGCTGTCGTAGGTGTACAGGCGGCAGTATACAATGGGAAAATATATACATTTGGCGGTTCTACTTCAGCCGGTTCAGGAGTGCCTGTTAGTAAGGTATATGAATATGATCTATCGACAGATACTTGGACAGCAAAAAAGAATATGCCTACCGCAAGGTTCGCAACCAGTGTTACAGTTCTAAACGATAAAATTTATGTAATTGGTGGTGCTATTGCTGGTGTAGGTGTACCTTCCAACAAGGTTGAGGTCTATGATCCAGCTACGGACACTTGGACAACGAAGGCAAATCTGAATTTCGCGAGATTTGGTGCGGCAGCCATAACATATAAAGGATCCATCTATTCAATTGGTGGATCAGTAAGTGATAAAATTGAGAAATACGATGAAGAATCTGACCAATGGACCTCAATTCCAAATAGTTTAAGTGTTGGGGACAGAGCATTTGCAGTCATTTTGAACGGTGAAATTCTGATTGGAACTAACAAGTCAACAGCACTTAATTCATATGACCCTGATCATAATACATGGACAAGTAAGTTAAGTCTTCCTTCAGTACGCAATTTGCCATTTTTCGGAGTCATTAATAACAAACTATTCATTGCAGGGGACCTCGCTAAGAAAGATACTTCTACAATAGCTTCCGAAGAACTACACCCTGAAAGAGCGATACTTACGCTTTACCTAGTCGGAGGACAAAAGAAAGAATATGATCTATCTACTCAACAAATAGATGAATTTCTGAGTTGGTATGATTCACGAGCAGAAGATGTAGGACCTTCAAATTACACTTTCGATAAACCTTGGAATAAAGGCCCGTTTACTATTCGAACCGAGTCTGTAGTATATGATAAAATCGTAAACTTTGATATTGATGAATATTCCACTATAAATGAGGTAAGTTCGTCTACGGAAAACAATGTAATTACCGGTGACTATGTTCTAACCTTATATTTAGTAAATGGCCAATTGAAGCAATACGATTTAACTGATCAACAACTAAGTGCATTCCAAAACTGGTGTGCATCACGAGCAGATGGAGTGGGGCCAGAACGATATGCATTTGAGAAAATTTGGAATAAGGGGCCATTCGTTTCACGCACTGAATATGTGATCTTCGACAAGATTGCAAATTATGATAGTGATGAATATACCAATTAATTGTTACTAATCAGACCGGGAACTTTGACTCGTGGTTATTCGCAATAGTTTAAAAACTCCTTCTCATCACTCTAATTCGATGAGAAGGAGTTTTTTTATCTAACAATACAATATTCGACATGGTATACTCTACCAGTATCTTATAGGCATTTAGTTCTAATTTAGAGGAATGGCACAAGTTCCGTAATAATAGATAAGCGAGGACAAACAGATGCGTTTAATAAGAAAACTCACAGACAGCGATTGGTCTGGCGGCACGCCTAAATTATTGGCTGATGTCTCCCGCTATGCCGCTAGAGGCGTTCTATTCGACGACGAATGGAAAGTAGCCATGATGCATATGACGAAGGTGCAGCTCTACAAGCTTCCTGGAGGCGGCATTGAAGAAGGGGAAGATCCGCAGAGCGCTTTCCTTCGGGAGATTCAAGAAGAGACAGGCTGCGCAGCGGAAGTGATTCATGAGATTGGAGTTATCGAGGAACATAAAGCCTACAATGGCTTCCTCCAGCACTCCTCTTGCTATGTGGGGAAAGTCGTGCAGCATTCGACCAGCATTTCGCTCTCGCATGAAGAGCTCGAGTTAGGCATGCAAGTGGAATGGATGCCCATGAACACTGCCTTAGAGATGATGAGAGCTGCAGCAGCTAAGCAGATTGAGAACGACCCGCATAGATTCATGCTGGTCCGCGACCTCACGATTCTCGAAGAAACCGCGAAATGGTTGTCCGTGAACGTTACCATACAAGCTCGGAAGTACGGTGATCGCCCGCACTATGAGTGGCGGACTACGCTGCTTGAGCGAACAGACTCGCATATTTTCGTACTTGGGCACTATGGAAGGAAGCTGAAGCATTTTACGAAAGGCAAGACGTTTACGGTGGAGAACTGGACGATTGAATGTTTCCCATTCGATTCTTGGTTTACGGTTAGCGCAGATGTTATCGATGGGAAGCTTGCCCAGTACTATTGCAACATTAGCGAGCCGGCCCGGATGGAAGACGGTATGGTCACATTCGTTGATCTGGACATTGATCTTGTCTATAGGCGGGGAAACTGGCAAATCGTTGACGAGGATGAGTTCGTTAGCCATGCCGCCAAATTCGCGTACCCACCAGAGTTAATTGCTAGAGTCAGGCAGGAGGTCGAGCGTTTGCAGGAACGCATCGCGCTGAAGCAGTTTCCTTTTGACGGTTCGATTGAACGGTTCATTCCATGTATACCGCAAGATAACACATGATCCTATGCTTAATAATAACTCCTTCCCATCACTTGCAAATCTGGAGTGGTAGGAAGGAGTTTTTTTTGTGTCGAACGATGCTAATGCTTGTCGTAATAAGTGGAATCTAAAAAAAACGAAAATTCACCTTCTTTTTTTCTAAATACACATGAAAATCCAATTATGTATGATGAGATCGAAATTGTTTCAGTGCTTCTCAAGTGCTGAAGCAATTTATCGGGAACGTGCCCGGGGGGCAGTTCTGAAAAAGGGGAGGATTCGTCGATCGTATCGGTATTCAGGACCGTCCGCTAGGCTTGTTCAAACTTATATATATACGTGGATCGGTCTTGTGCCAGCAATTCTCGTAAGCGCTTACCAAACGCCGAATGTCGCTGTAAATGGCTAGCTGTAGGGTAGGGTACACCAAATTTTACGGGGTTGGAGGATTTACGATGAGAAAAAGGATGAAGAAGCCGTTCATGCTGCTGCTCGCCGGGACGATGATTGTGCTGGCTGCCTTAACCGGGTGTCAGAGCGAAAGCGGGGGCTCCAATATTGGAGCTGCCAATAACACCGGAAGCAGCGATAACGCTGGAACGAATGCAAAGGCAAACAATACGAAGACAGAAGATACAAAGACGAACGAAACGAAGCAGGACGATTCGAATACTGCTACAGCGGAGGATACAGCCCCTGCAACCGAGGAGGCAATTCCGACGGAATTCAAGCAATCGCCGACGCTGGAGAGTTTCGCAACTCCACTGAAGGATCGGTTGCCGGAAGACTTCAAGGTTACGAACGAATTGCCTAGCAACTTGCTGAAATATGAGATTGGTACATACGGCGGTACGCTTCGCACGGTTACCTCAGTCGTTGACTGGGATGCGGACGTATTCATCATGAACGACGAGGCGCTGCTCAACACGCCGGGCCTTCTTGGTAAGGAAGTAACGGGCAATGTCCTGAAGGGTTATGAAATGAGCGATGACGAGAAATCCTTTACGTTCCACATGCGGAAAGGTCTGAAGTGGTCGGATGGCCAGCCGGTAACGATCGATGATGTTAAATTCACCATCGAGGACGTCCTGTTCAATAAAGACCTAACGCCGATTTTCCCAGCTTGGATGAACTCGGCGGGCGATCCGAACGGCAAGCCTTTCACCTACGAGTTCGTCGACGAATACACATTCAAGCTGAGCTTTGATCAACCTTACGGCGGCTTCTTGCTCAGCCTTGCGGTTCAAGGCTGGCGCGGTTACTCGGATTTGCTCAAGCCATCTCACTACTTGAAGCAATTCCACACCAAATATACACCGCTTGAGACCTTGGAGCCGGCAATCAAGAAAGCCGGATTCAAGAAGGGCGAATGGGTGAACTTGTTCAACGAGAAGGACATCACGAACTGGGAGCTGACGAATCCGAAGTCGATCGGATTCCCGGTGCTTTACCCTTGGGTGATGACGAAGAAGACGAATACGACGGCAACCTTCGAACGCAATCCATACTACTTCAAGGTTGACTCGGCAGGCAATCAACTGCCATACATCGACAAGATCCAAAGTACGCTCGTGCAAGATATCGAGATGGTTACGCTGAAGACGATCGCAGGCGAAGTCGACTTCTCCCGTGAATCGGCGTCCCTGATCAAGATGCCGCTGTACCGCGAGAATCAAGACAAAGGCTTCAAGGCACTGCTCAGCAACCTTCACGTATCGCCGACAGACATTTTCCTCAACATGAGCAGCAAAGACAAGAACTGGGCAACTGTCGTGAACGATGTGCGGTTCCGCAAAGCGCTAAGTTTAGCGATAGACCGTAAAGAAATCATCGATTCAATCTATTACGGCTTCGCGGAGCCTAATAGCTGGCAGGATTCCACGTACAACGTTGACGAGGCTAACAAGCTCCTTGACGAGATGGGCATGGTGAAAGGCTCCGACGGTTTCCGTACAGGACCGGATGGCAAGAAATTCACGATTCCGTTCGAAGTCGGCGCTCAAGCACCGGATATTATGCCGATGACCGAGCTCGTCGTTGAGATGTGGAAGCAGCTTGGCCTGGATGTGACGATGAAGAAGATCGACTCGACGCTATGGGGCAAGCGCAATGAAGCGAACGAATTGAAAGCCACGATTATCTGGGCTGCCGATCCGATGTGGTACTACGGTGACTGGGGACAAGGGATTTGGGCACCGGCTTGGAATCTGTATCAATCTTCCGGAGGCAAGAAAGGCATTAAGCCGCCGGACGAAATTGCAGCATTCTACAAAAGCATCGCCAAAGCCTCTGTCGCTAACCCGCAGGAAGCGAAAGCGATTGTTGATAATGAAGTCAAGAAGACGCTTGGCGAGAAATACTACTTCATTGTACCGCTTGAGAACGTGAAGCAGCCGCTGATCGTCAACGCGAAGCTGCACAATGTTGGCAACGAGGATGCACTTGCAGTTGCAACTGACTACGCCGGCGAGCAATTGTTTTTCGGCAATTAAGATGAAGCTCGGCAACGCCCAGGACAAATGGCAGCTAAGTCTGCCGCCTGGGCTTTGCCGTTCAATAAATTCTCGAGAGGGGGGAGCACATGCTTAATTTCATCGGCTATCGGATTCTACAATTAGTCCCGCTACTGATTGCGATAAGCATTATTGTGTTCTTCATCATCCAATTGCCGCCTGGCGATTTTCTATCCACGTATATTCAGCAGCTTGAATTGTCCGGGACTAAGGTGGATGCCGGCATGATTCTTAACCTGAAGCGCCAGTACGGGCTTGATGAGCCATTTATCGTACAGTATCTGGTCTGGATCAAAAATATTATTTTGCATGGCGACCTTGGACGCTCGTTTCAATGGAATCAGCCAGTCACTGAAGTTCTAGGCGGCAGATTGATGCTAACGATACTGATCTCGTTCATCTCGCTCATATTCGTCTGGGTCATTGCCATTCCGATCGGCATCTATTCCGCAGTGCGGCAGTATTCCATCCTTGATTATGTATTCACATTCATCGGGTTTATCGGTCTTGCCGTTCCTGGCTTCCTCGTCGCACTGGTACTCTTGTACTTCATATTCGTCAACACGGGGGTATCGTTAAGCGGCTTGTTCTCACCAGAATATGTGGATGCCCCTTGGAGCATGGCGAAGATCATGGATATGCTTCCGAGGCTTATTCTACCCGTTGTCATCATCGGCATGTCCGGTACGGCTGGTCTCATTCGCGTCATGAGAAGCATGCTGCTCGACGAGCTCTCCAAGCAGTATGTCATTACGGCTCGGGCCAAAGGGGTGGAAAGCACGAAGCTGCTGTTCAAATACCCGGTCCGTCTCGCGATGAATCCGCTCATCAGCACCATCGGCTGGACGCTTCCCGCGCTCATATCGGGCGAAGCCATTGTGTCCATCGTTATGAATTTGCCGACGACCGGGCCGATTCTGCTTCGGGCGCTGATGTTTCAGGACATGTACCTCGCAGGCAGCTTCCTGCTCATTGTTAGCGTACTGACCGTAATCGGGACGTTGATCTCCGATATTCTGCTCGCGTGGCTTGACCCGCGTATTCGTTTTGGGGGGGTTGTCGATTGAATACCGCAGTACCGTCAAAAGCAGAGAAGCGAAGATGGTTCCGTCTGGGAAGATTCTCGAAGACCGCTCCGCCGGACGATACGTATCAGGTTGCTTCCCAGTGGAAGCTGATGTGGTGGAAATTCAAGAAGCACAAGGTTGCGATGGTCGCGGCCGTCATTCTCATCCTGCTCTATATGTCCGCGATGTTCTGCGAGTTTCTGTCGCCGCATCTGCCGCTTGACCGTTATACCGATTATAAGAATGCGCCTCCGCAGGGGCTTCACTTCTACGATAAAGAATCAGGCTTTAGCCTGCGTCCATTCGTCTATGACATGAAAATGCAGATCAATGAAGAAACGTTCCTTCGCACATTCCAGGCGGATACGTCGAAGAAATATTACATTCACTTCTTCGTCAAAGGTCCGGAATACAGCATGTGGGGGTTGTTTAAGACCAACATCCATCTGTTCGGAACGAAGGACCAGAATGCTCCCTTGTTTCTCTCCGGGACGGATGATCTCGGGCGCGATATGTTCTCCCGCATCCTGTACGGCGGAAGAATCTCACTCTCCTTCGGGGTGCTTGGCATCGTGCTGACATTGATTCTCGGACTGCTGCTCGGCGGCCTATCCGGCTATCTCGGCGGCGTGACCGATACGATCGTGCAGCGAACGATCGACTTGCTCATCTGTATTCCGACGATTCCGTTATGGATGGCGTTATCTGGCGCGCTTCCAAGGGATTGGTCAGCGCTCGAGATTTATTTTGGAATGATCATCATCTTCTCGATTATTGGTTGGACCGGGCTTGCTCGCGTCGTAAGGGGTAAGATATTGTCTTTGCGCGAGGAAGACTTCACGATGGCGGCAAGGCTCGCCGGCGCGAGCGACCTGCGGATCATCCGCAAGCATCTGCTGCCTTCGTTCGCCAGCTATACGATCGTTACGGTGACGCTATCCATTCCAGCGACGATTCTTGGCGAGACGGCGCTCAGCTTCCTCGGAATCGGGCTTGCACCGCCGGTTGTCAGCTGGGGCGTACTGCTTCAAAACTCGCAGAACCTCGAGACGCTTGCCCACCATCCATGGATGCTATGGCCTGCGGCAATGATCGTCGTTACCGTGTTGATGTTCAACTTTTTGGGCGATGGGCTTCGTGACGCAGCCGATCCCTATAAATAAGGAGGCCGAGCGAATTGAGTATCAATATGCCGAAACGGCCTCTGGCCGCTCATATCGAGGATTCGGACGTCATCTTGCAGGTCACCGACCTTCAGGTACACTTTCATCTGGATGAAGGAATTCTTAAGTCTGTTGATGGCGTGGATCTTATCATCCGCAAAGGGAAAACGCTTGGCATAGTAGGAGAGAGCGGCTGCGGCAAGAGCGTTACTTCGCAGGCGCTGCTCCGAATCGTGCCAAAGCCGGGCAAGGTAGCAGGCGAGATTCTCCTTAAACGCAATCGAGGCGGCGAGCAAACGCAATCGGAAGTCACCGATCTAGTGAAGCTGGATGAGCATGGCAAAGAGATTCGTGAGGTCAGAGGCGGGGAGATCGCGATGATCTTCCAAGAGCCGATGAAAGCATTCTCGCCCATCCATACGATCGGCGACCAGATCATGGAGGCCATCCTGCTTCATCGAACTAAGGACAAGAAGGAGGCGCGTACGATCGCGCTAGACACGCTGACTAACGTGGGAATGTCGAACCCGGAGCAGCGGCTCGATGAGTATCCCCACCAGTTGTCCGGCGGTATGCGGCAGCGTGCGATGATCGCGATGGCGCTTGCCTCGCATCCGAAAATTCTGATTGCGGACGAACCAACGACGGCTCTGGATGTGACCGTTCAGGCGCAGGTGCTGAAACTGATCAACGAGCTGAAGGAGAAGTTTAACACCTCGGTCGTCTTCATTACACATGATCTTGGCGTTATCGCGGAAATGTCCGATGAAGTGGCCGTCATGTATCTCGGCAAGGTTGTCGAGTACACGGATGTCGACACGTTATTCTACGGGTCACAGCATCCGTATACGAAGGCTCTGCTCAATTCCATTCCATCGGTAGCCCATCGGAATTCACGGCTGGAATCGATCGAAGGGTCTGTTCCGTACCCGATGAACCTTCCTGCGGGCTGCGGGTTCTTCTCCAGATGTCCGAAAGCGCGGCCCGGCGTCTGCGATGCTGCGGATATTCCGCTCATCAAAGTGAAAGACAATCATTTCGTACGGTGTCTGTTTGCAGAGGACCAAAGCGCTGGAGGTGCAGGGCAATGAGTGTGCAAGAAGCCGAGCTTGGACAACCGAATGGCAGAGAAGCCGCACATGGCAATGTCATTGTGAACGTACAGTCTCTGAAGAAATATTTTCCGATCAAGAAAGGCTTTCTCCAACGCACGGAAGGCTACGTCAAGGCAGTGGATGACGTAAGCTTCTATATTCGCGAAGGCGAGACGTTCGGGCTTGTCGGCGAATCCGGCTGCGGCAAGACGACCTTGGGCCGCTGCGTGCTGCGGGCCATCGAGCCAACCGAAGGGGTTACGCTGTTCAAGGATCGCGATGGCCGCAATAGCGACCTCAACAAGCTGGATAATAAGGAGATGCGCAAACTCCGCAAGGACATGCAGCTTATCTTCCAGGATCCTTATTCCTCGCTTAATCCGCGGATGACCGTCCAGAACATCGTGGCAGAGCCGTTGATCTGCAACGGGCTTGCCCATGGCGAAGAGCTTCGGGAGCGCGTGCGTCAGCTCATTGATATGGTAGGCCTGAACAGTCGCCATATGAATCGTTACCCGCATGCGTTCAGCGGCGGTCAGCGTCAACGGATCGGTATCGCTCGCGCGCTGGCGACGAATCCAAGGTTCGTCGTCTGCGATGAAGCAGTCAGTGCGCTAGACGTTTCCGTTCAGGCGCAAATATTGAATTTGCTGCAGGATTTGCAGAAGCGGCTCAGTCTAAGCTACTTGTTTATCTCTCACGATCTTGGGGTCATTCAACATATCTCTGACCGTGTCGGCGTGATGTACGTCGGCAGGATGGTAGAGACTGGGAGAACCGAAGAAATGTTCAGCAGACCTCGTCATCCTTATACCGAAGCGCTGCTGTCCGCCAAACCAGTTCCTGATCCGCGCAGGAAGGTCGAGCGAATCGTGCTGCAAGGAGAGGTCGCGAACCCTGCGAAGCCGCCTGCAGGCTGCTTGTTCCATCCGCGCTGCCCGTATGCTCAAGATATATGCCGATTGCAAAAGCCGGAATTCAGGAAGGTCGGCGAGGAGCATTTCGTCGCCTGCCACCTTGCGGATGAATTGACTCTCCAAGGGGCTCTCCGATCATGAGCGCGCTTGCAGGAGCGATCCTCTTCTTCATTGTGGCGATGACGGCTTTCATGATTGGTACCGTCTATATCATCCGTTTCGCAGTCGGCCGGTTAATCGGGCAGAAGCACAGGCTGCTGGAGGAGATTATGGAAACAGGCAAGCTGCCGCAGCTCTGGTCGGAACGGTCACTGTCTCCCGCTGAAATCGAGAAGCAGGTGAAGAAGCTTGCAGCCTATGTCCGCAAGACGCGGCTGGTAGACAGCGACGAGACTCGCAATCTGCTGATGACAAGGCTGAAGCTCGCAAACGCAGGCAGAAAGGAATAAAGCGAATGGATCCTTTTCTAAGACAGGAGAGAAGAAAAGCCAATGCTGCTTTTCTATCGTGGTTGCTCGTCCTCGTGCCCTCGCTGATTGGGTTATGGTTATGGCTGTCACTGCAAAGCGTGGTAGACCTGATTCTAACCGAAAGCGGCATCAGCACGTGGTCGTGGAATGCGGTCAAATTATTCGCATTTATTGGCCTTGGCATTATATGGCTGGCTTCCGTCTTTATCATGCAGAATCTCCTCTACAAAAGCGCGATCGGCGGCATGCTGAGCGGCCGGATGATGCAGTTATGCGCACCGCTGCTAGCTCTCCTAGCCTGCAGTCAAGCGATCCGCTTTCCGTTCGGTGCGGCGGAGCTCTCGCTCCGCTCGATACTACTGGTTATCTTAGAGACGGCGCTGGCCGTATTGCTGTACGCTCTCTACCGAAAGGCGAATAGGCGGAAGTTTGCGAGCTCTGAACTGACAGATGACCCGCCTTCCACGAGGAGGACATAATGGGAGACGTGCCGCATTATCTACTCATTAAACGTGAGATTATGCAGCTCATAAATACAGGGAAGCTGCTTCCTGGCGATTTGCTGCCAGGAAGGTGGAGGCTGACGGAGCAGTACGGCTGCAGCTGGGCGACAGCCAATCGCGCCATTCAGGAGCTGATTCTTGAGGGCAGGCTGTACGCCGAGAAGGGCAGAGGAACGTTTGTCAGCAAGGATGACGCAGGTCTGAGGGACCGGGAGGAGCTTCCCCGGATCTTGTCGGTCCTGCTTTGCTGCTTTAACGCTAGCGTATATGACTCTGTCATCAAGATGATGGAAGGCATTCGTGAGACCGCGAGTTTATATGAGGTTCCAGTCGAATTTACCAATGTGCAGGATATAGGAAGGTTTGATGACCTTAATCATCGAATTGTTATTACACCAAGCTTGGAAGATTACCCCAAATTAGTGAAATCAGCTCAGCTTGGAGATAGGTTCATCGTATTAGGTTCTGAATTCCGCGAAGCGGGAGGAAGATGGGTCGATTCCGACACGCGGGAAGGAACCCGCAGAGCGGTCGGCCAGCTTCTGGCAGCAGGACATCGCCGCGTACTGTTGTTCGGCTTGCAGCGGGGCTTATCGAATTACGAGCAGAAGGTGCGCGGATATGAGGAAGCTCTGCGCGAGTACGGCCTCGTCAGCGATCCGGAATGGATCGTATATCGAACGGAGAACGCAGCTGATGTGCAAGGCTTGCTGGATGGCTGGATGAAGCAGCACCCGCCTTGTAGTGCCGTATTTGCTGCGGATTACACGTCCGGCTTGGCTGTTCTAGGCTGGGCGATGTCAGCAGGGATCCGTATACCTGAGGATCTGTCGCTGTTTGTCATGGGTGAAGTGGATTCGTCACCGTACTTGGTTGTGCCGCCGAATAGCGTTGTGCAGCCATTCGCCGAAATGGGCAGGCAGGCTGTGAGAATGCTGCTCGGCGATCGCGATGAGCCGTATGCTTTACTGCCGTGCAAGTTAATCTACCGGAACTCGGTCATGTCGATTCCTGAAACAAGAAGTAGTACATACGGAGTGTTCACGTCAGATGTTAGGTATGGTAAGTTGGAGTGATTGGAGGTGATTGTGTTCATGCAAATGAGCAACTTGATGGAATTGACGCCTAGATTGAATTTTGCAAGCCGCGACCAGGTCTGCGCGGGGTACCACTGGGGACCAAGGACCATACCCGATTGGCAAATATTCTCGATTATTTCCGGAGAGGCACTGCTTAAGCTTGGACAGCAATCCTACCGCATACGTCCTGGAGAAAGCGTGCTCTATGGGCCGAACAGTCCGCATTACTTATTTACAGAGAGACGATCCGAATACTTCAGCTTCCACTTTTCCTGGCACGAAGAATCGCCTATTCCGCTGCATCCCGCGTTTCAGATCAAAGACGTACATCCTTCGGCACTGCATACGCCGCCGGTGAGCTGCAATATGTTTGTTCCCGGCACAGGCGATGTTCAGCTTCCGCATCATTTCTCGACTGTCGGGCTGGACTCCATTATGATGCGTATCGTAAAGGAGTACCATGACGAGGGAGCGGGCTCTCCATTCCTGCTGAGAGCGCTGCTGATGGAGCTTCTCATGCTGTTGATCCGCCAGCTTGCTCGCGAGCAGACGGGTGCACTGTTAAGCAAGATTGAGCCTGCGCTTGCAGCGATTCGGGACAATCCAGGCATGAACTGGTCGGTGAGTGAACTTGCCGAGCTGTGCGGGTATCATCCCAGTTATTTTACCGGCTTGTTCAACCAGGAAGTCGGGCAAAACCCGAAAGAGTATCTGATCGCTGAACGGATCAGGCAAGCGAAGTCAGCACTTTTGAAAGCGTTCCCAATGGAGCAAATCGCGGAAAGCCTCGGCTATAAGAGCATCCATTATTTCAGCAGCAGCTTCAAGAAAGCAACAGGGCTATCGCCGAGCGAATTCAAGCAGAATCCGACATCCGAAAGCTGTTTCAGCGCGATTGAATCTTGATTTACGCATCTTGCTCCAACTTCCTTTTGACAAAAAGGGACATGTCTCCTTAAAATGGAAAGGGTTACATAAGTTGACGAATTGATCCGATGGAGGCTGGAGCAGATGAATCAGGAGTTGGCAGAAAGAGGATATTTTGGCGAGTTTGGCGGTAGCTTCGTTCCACCTGAACTGCAGGAAGTGTTAGATCATCTGGAAACTCAGTTTCTGAAGTACAAGGACGACCCGGAATTCAATGAAGAATATCGCTACTACTTGCGCGAATATGTAGGCCGTGAGAATCCGCTTACGTTTGCGAAGCAGCTGACCGAGAATTGGGGCGGCGCCAAAATTTATTTGAAACGCGAGGACCTGAACCATACGGGCGCGCACAAGATCAATAATGTAATCGGACAAATTCTGCTTGCCAAACGAATGGGCGCGAAGCGCGTCATTGCGGAAACAGGCGCAGGTCAGCATGGAGTTGCAACGGCGACGGCATGTGCAATGTTCGACATGGAATGCATCATCTACATGGGGGCAGAGGACACTCGCCGTCAATCCCTGAATGTGTTCCGAATGGAACTGCTCGGTGCCAAGGTTGTTCCGGTTGAGAAAGGCCAAGGACGCCTGAAGGATGCTGTCGACGAAGCCTTGAACGATCTCATCGCGAATTATCGCAATACGTTCTATCTGCTTGGTTCAGCTGTTGGACCGCATCCGTTCCCGACGATGGTGAAGCATTTCCAATCGGTGATCAGTGAAGAGTCGAAGCGGCAAATTCTTGAAAAAGAAGGCCGTCTGCCTGATGCGGTGCTTGCTTGCGTAGGCGGAGGCAGCAATGCAATCGGCGCGTTCGCCCATTATATCGACGAGCCGTCCGTTCGTCTCATCGGCGTTGAGCCGGATCAAGCTCCGTCGCTAACTGAAGGCGTACCAAGCATGCTGCACGGGTTCAAATGTCTTGTGCTGCTCGATGAGGAAGGCAATCCGAAGAAGACTTATTCGATTGCCGCAGGTCTGGACTATCCGGGTATCGGACCGGAGCATAGCCATATGAAAGTGAACGGTCGTGCGGAGTATGTCACCGTAACGAATGAAGAGGTGCTTCAAGCGTTCCAGGAGCTATCGCGGACGGAAGGCATCATTCCGGCGCTCGAAAGCTCGCACGCCGTTGCCTATGCGAAGAAGCTTGCACCTACGCTCGCGAAGGACAAGATTCTGATCATTAACTTGTCCGGTCGTGGCGATAAGGATGTTGAGCAAGTGTTCCATATGCTGCATAAGTAGTTGCTTTGTGCTTTTGACATGGGCATGATAGAATCATAGTGAAGTCTTCGGCTTATTCTCATTATCACCTCCTTTGCTTCTTTCTGATGGAAAGTCAGAATGGCTGCAGGGGAGGTTTTTATTTCATGATTTCAGGAGGCCCTATGCATTGGAATGTTGTGAACGACTGGTCATCCGTGCTGATGGAAGAGACGCAGAAGCCTTACTTCGCGCAGCTCATGTTGCAGCTTACGGAGCAATATGAATCGGAGACGATCTACCCGGAGCAGGCGGATGTATTCAATGCGCTGCGGTTCACGCCTTATGCGGATACCCGTGTCGTCATTATCGGGCAAGACCCGTATCATGGTCCAAGGCAGGCGCACGGACTGAGCTTCTCGGTAAGACATGGAGTCAAGACGCCGCCGTCGCTGCTTAATATGTACAAAGAGCTGAAGGACGATCTCGGCTGCGAAATTCCGGCGCATGGCTATCTGGAGTCTTGGGCGAAGCAAGGGGTGCTGATGCTCAACAATGTATTGACGGTGAGAGCAGGGGAGCCTGCATCGCATAAAGGCATCGGCTGGGAGACGTTCACCGATGCCGTCATTGCGGCACTGAATGCGAGGGAGCTGCCGGTTGTATTCATTCTATGGGGCAAGCATGCCCAGGAGAAGGCAGCTTCAATTGATGCGAGCCGGCATCGCGTGATTGCTTCGGCGCATCCGAGTCCATTCGCCGCGCGGCGCGGGTTCTTCGGAAGCAAACCGTTCTCGCGTGCGAACGGTTATCTGCGCGAGCTTGGCATGCTTGAGATTGATTGGGCCATTAAGGAGATCGCTGAGGCTGAAGCAGCTAGATAAGGAGGCGACAGAGAGATGGCTGATAGGAAGCCTGAGAGTGCGAAGAAGAAATCGCCTATCCGCCTGCTTAACCCGGCATCCGGTTATTTGACAGGCTATAGCTACACGCTGAATCCGTATACGGGCTGCGTATTCGGCTGCTCTTACTGTTATGTGAGGCGAATGCCCATTGCCTTGTTTCGGAACGAACCGTGGGGAGAGTGGGTGGAGGCCAAGCCGCTTGATGAAGCGCACTTCCGCAAAGAATGGCACAAAGCGCTGACCAAAGGCGAAGTGACCGTCTTCATGTCCTCCGCGACGGACCCCTACCAGCCTGCCGAATTCAAGGAGCAGGTGACGCGGCGTGTGCTTGAGGTGATGGTCGTAGAGCCACCGGCATTCGTGCTCGTCCAGACGCGCAGCCCGCTTGTCGAGCGGGATATTGATCTACTTCAGCGACTCGGCGCTCATGTCCGCGTCAGCATGACGGTGGAGACGGACCTCGAAGCCGTCCGCAAAGAGCTAACGCCTTCGGCACCGCCGATCGCCGCTAGGCTGCGCGCGATTCGCACGCTTCGCGAAGCAGGCATCGCCGTGCAAGCGGCCGTGTCGCCGCTGCTGCCTTGCAGCGAAGCGTTCCCTTCGCTGCTCGCAGGTACTGTCACGCGCGTCGTCGTCGATGACTTCTTCCGCGGCGACGGCAGCGGCGGGAAACGCTCGGCGCAGCTCAAGATGGCCGAGCGGTATGGCGCGCTTGGGTCTAGCGAGCTCTACACGCCTGAGACAGCGGACCGCTTCGTTGATGAGCTGAAGCGGCATATGCCCGAAGGATCGGTTTACTTCGGGCAGGCAGGCTTCATGCCCTGAATAAGAAAGACCCTTCCAGCGAACCGAGCCGATGAACGATTCGGTCGCTGGAAGGGTCTTTCTTCGTCTTGTTATTGATTCTCCGCAGGAGATGACGCTGTTCCATCGGAATCCGAGGCTGAAGTGCCGCCTCCTCCGATAATGCCGGTCGAGCCGCCGACAGAATTGCCAGATACGCCGAGAACCGGCTTGTAGGCAGAAGACACGTAGGTGACTGCTTTCACTTCGGTAATTACTTGCGGGTACATTTTGTCCTTATCCGGGTAAGTCGGCTCTACATAAATAATCGCTTGATCGCCCTCGAAGGAAATCGAAGAAATCTTAACGCCGTAGCCTGGGTTTGGTGCCTGTGCGGACACTGTTACAGCATTGACATCGTTATTGACAGCTGTCGTCGTAAGCTTCACGTCAAAGAGAGGCGACGGATCCGGCTGATCAACTGGCATCGTTGGTTGCTCCTCCACAAACTTAATCGTATTGAAGAGCCAGCCTGCGGCTTCGCTGCGCGTAATCGCGGCTTTCGGATTAAACTTCTGGCTCGCGTCAATTCCAATAATATGCGTCGTGATCAGTGTTTGAATACTGCCGAAATAAGTCGGATTCACATCTGCCTGATCCTTTAACACAACGCCCATATCGTCAAAAGCATAGTTGCCTGTCTGTAGCAGCGCCTTGTACAGATGATGGGCGAACTGCTCGCGTGTCATGTTGGCGGCTGGGTTCGTATCACGAGCCAGATCCAAAGAATTGTACGCCGCGATAATGAACGTGTCCGCATACCAAGCATCATCTTTCATTAGCGGGAAGCTGTCGGACACTTCAGGCTTCTTGAAGAAGCGGAGATCATCAATGTTAAGCCCAAGTCCTTTCACGAGCATTGTAATACCAGCCGCGTAAGTCAGCTTGCCGGTTGGATTAAATTGATCATTCTTGCTTCCAGTGCCGCTTAGAATGCCGCGTTTCTGCAACTCTTGGAGCTTCGCGTCATTCGGATCATTCTTCGTATCGGAGAATGCCCACACCGACTGCGTTATTGCAAGAAATAACACTACAAGCATGGATATAAAGAGTAGCGGTTTCTTCACATTCTTTCACCTCGGGAATATAGATTATTTTGACCTTTGTACTATGTAGACGCACCAACATGTCACAATGTTGCGTGAACCTGAGGTGCTATTGTGCGGAAATGATGAGCGGGTTCACGGCCTAATGGTCACTCTCGTACGCACAGGGACGAGCGCTGACAATGCCAGGACATCCTCATTATACATTCGGATGCAGCCATGTGATACCATCCTGCCGATCGAGCCGGGATCATTGGTTCCATGGATGCCGTAATGCGGCTTGGACAAGCCCATCCACAGCACGCCGAAAGGCCCGCCGGGGTTCTCTTGTTTGTTAATGATCTCGAATTCGCCCGTTGGCGTCCTGGTCACCATCTTGCCGATGCCGACAGGGAAGCCTCTGACGACAATATTGCCATCGAGCAAATATAACTGGTGGTCGGATAAATCGACGATGATCCGGTAATTAGGCACCTTGGTTCACTCCCTTTCCGTCAGCATATGTAGGGGCCGCGGGTGTGGAATGGGCAGCAATGGCAATTGATTAGCCGCATAGTTCGCTCCAGATGAGGTGATACTACATGACCATGTGGAAAATCAATCCACGACTAGCTGATCACCATCTGAGGGAGGAACGATAGATGCTAAAGAAGTCCATGCTGCTTGCAAGCGCAGTACTGCTGCTTTCTTCATGTTCGTCGGGCAGCGGCGGCGGCACGGTTACCAAGAATGACACTGCAGGCTCAGTCGTAAATCTGAAGGCGCAAGGGCAAGCATCCACAATTAAGACGAGGCATTGGGAAGAGAAAGGCGGCGTATGGATACCTGCGGAGCGGGCGGCTACGTATATGCAGTTCCGGTATGATGAGAATCCGAAAAGCCACGCCGCTTCGATGGGGTTTGCAGATCCGGTTTATACGTTTAAGGTAGGCTCGAAGCAAGCTAAGGTTGGCGATCAGCAGATTCTGCTGAGCGATGCGCCGCGAATGATCGACAACAACGTTTGTCTGGAGCTTCGTTCGTTATCCCAGTTAATCCAGCAGCCTGTTCGATGGGACTCCGGCAGCAGCACGGTCATCATCGAGACGCAGAAACATCAACCGCCTACGAATGAACTTGTAAATACGCCTCCTGGATCGAATCAATTCCGAGCCCAGTCGACGGAGAGCATAGGCGATGATAACGCGGACTACGATAATCCTGACAACTATGATGAAGACGGGAACTACATCGGCGGTGGCGGGGGAAGTCCGGGCAATGACGGAAACAGCGGCAACAACGACAACAATAATGGAAACAACACCGGAAACAATGGCAATGATGTCGAGAACGGGAATAACACAGCCGATCAAGATAAGGTAAACCAGGTTATCGCATATGGGAAGCGTTACATGGGCGTGGATTATAAATTTAATGCATCGCCTTACGCAGAGAGCCGCAAGTTCGATTGCTCCTCGTTCATCCAGCATATATTCAAGCATGTTGGAGTCGACCTGCCGCGCTCCTCTCGTTCACAATCGACCGTGGGCAAGTATGTTTCACCCAAAAACCTTATCCCAGGCGATATTGTTTTCTTCTATACGCCGGGCCGTTACAAGACAAATAATATTGTCGGCCATGTTGGGCTCTATATTGGCAACGATCAGGTGCTCCAGACGTATGGAGATCCAGGGGTCACCATAACGAAGCTGATTGGCAATTGGGAAGATCGGATTATGTGGGGAAGAAGAGTGCTGTAACAACAAAAACCGTATGGAGCTTCGCGCTTCATACGGTTTTTGCATGTGCACTGAATTTCTTGCGAATCGACCCCACAATCCACAACAAGATCGGGATGCCGACCAGGTTGACGGGGAAGATCCAATCACGCCAGAAGTTAGCGAAATCGATCGTATCATCAATATTTCTCGGCACGAGCGAGATCGCGAATACGATTGGCGTGATGAGCCATATACTCTTCTTCCATTTCGGAAAGCGAAGCAATTGCGATGTTCCGTAGCAAGTCACGAAGAAGTACAGGGCGAGTTTGATGAAGATGCCGATGATCCATAACAAGACGATGATCACATCAATGTTCTGAATAAACTCCATGACGGAGATATAGGTGACGACGGAGTAGATGGGATATACGAAATTCCCGGCCAAATGAGGACCGAAGACCAATATCACGATGACCGTGATGAACAGGATGGACACAGAAGCGGCTGCAACGCCCAACATGGATGCTGCCATCGCTCGTTTGGGCTGAGGCATAAAGGCAACCAGCATGACGACCATGAAGGATTCCGCAATGAACGAGGCGGGAAACAGGCTTCCTTTCATAATGGGCAGCAAGCCCGAATTGGAATAGACGGGCATTAGCTTGAACCAGTCCCAATCCTTCATGCTAAGCAGAATAATGAGAAGGCTGCCGATGATGCTGATCGGTCCGATAATTTCACTGCAGCGCCCAATACTGGTAAGCCCGCCAGTGGACGTGATGTAAACAACGGCAGCAAGCATGATGATGCTGATTGTCCAGAGCGGCGTCTTGCTGAATAAGGCGAGGAAGACGAAGTCCGCGAATTCTCTTAGAATCAATCCCGTGATCGAAATCCACATGAGAAAAATCGGAATGAGAATGAGGGTTCCAATCCATTTTCCCAGAATGGTCTGCGAGTATTGAATGAACGTTTGCTTTGGATGAAGCATGCTGATCTTCACAGCTATAAAGGTCGTCATTAATCCGATCAATGTTGCAACAATGATAGACATCCAAGCGTCTTGTTTGGCTGCTAGAATGGCGGGAGAGATGGTGAATATGGCGGTCTTCCCGTAATCGAGCGTGTAGATGAGCCAGAATAGCTGATAACCCGAGATCTTCAACCTTTCTCCCCCTTGCCTCTAATTAGCGCCGGCCCGACGAGACCGATATGCTTTAACTTCAAATGGACGCGGACCGTTACTTCCACATTCGGAAATATCGTCTCCCATTGTCCCTTCATTTGTTTCCAGGCCTGCGGATGCTGCCGATTGATCGCTGCGCTGAAGCCGAGTACGTCGGTGCCATATTGCTTCTGCACCTTCTTGACCATGTCCAGAACATGCTCACTTGTCAACGTATTGATTCGATCTTGTACGAGCTGCAGCTGTTCTTGCTTGCTCAGGTCCAGCTTCGTCTCGTTCTCGCCGACATCCCCTCCGCCGGTTAGCTCAATCTCCATTTTTACCTTGTTTCCTTTTGCAATACTGCTCGTCAGCTTGCTGCCGAATTGGGTGATATGGATACCAACGATTCCACCGCCTTGGTCTGGGAAGATTTCCGCTATATCAAGGTATTTAAGACCATTAAGAATCCACAGGCGATAAGAAGCTTCGATAAAATTCAAGTACCCGACGAGCTGATAATCACGGTTAAATAATGCACGTCCATAGAAGCGGATTGTTCTTTGCGGAGAAGCCCCTTGGACGATATCAACGGCAGGCAACGTAGGGCAGCTGCCTTCTTCATTCGCAGCGAGTAAGAAGCCGAGATAGGATATGCCGGTTGAACCACCGACCGCTCGATGGATTTTGACCGAAGCGACGGATGGAATTGTCTCCAGCGGGTAGGGGACCTTCAGCACCTCCATGCCCTTATTGCCTTTGACCACCCAAATATCCATCCGAATCCGGTTGCCCGGGTCCCGCGTGAACGCATCCATCATGTCTAGTACGCCTTTCTTGGCTAAATCTTCACCGATGTAAAAGTTTCTCCGATGACCACGGGTCACGATACGAGAAAGCTTCTGTCGCATCACTTGGATAGACTCAAAGTAGCTGCGCCCGCCGCCCGACTCGACAAAGAACGGCTTCTCAGCCGAAGTGCCGCCACTCGTGTTTGCCCGGAAAGGGATAAAGAATTGAGCGGAGGTCAGAATCGTTCCGTCCTGCTGCAAATCAGCCGCTGCCGCAAGATCGAATACCCGATCGGAGAGCTCTTCCCGATCCCAGCAGCCAGTTAGGAATACCATGGAGCAAGCGGTGCAGAAGATGGCAACGATACGAAGATTCATTTGGATTTGCCTCCTTGTTTGCCGACTTGCTGCCTCTGCAATTTCCACCATGGAGCACGAATGAAGATATCTCTTAATTTGCTGCTTTCCGTTGGAGCAACCGGACTCAGATAAGGGACTCCGAACGACTCCAGATTCGTTAAATGAATAAGCAGGAATAAGGTCGCCATCGTAATACCGTACAATCCGAAGAAGCCCGAGCAGATGAGCATCGGAAACCGAAGCATGCGAAATGCGATGCCCATGTTGTACCTCGGCGTAGTAAGCGATGCGATTCCGGTTACCGACACAACAATCACCATGGGGGCGCCTACGATACCCGCCTGTACGGCTGCTTGTCCGATGACGATCGCTCCGACAATGCTGATGGCCGAACCCGTCTGACGAGGCATTCGTATACCTGCTTCGCGCAAGCCCTCGAACAGAAACTCCATTAACAGCGCTTCGATCACAGCCGGAAAAGGAACCCCTTCGCGAGCAGAGGCGATGCTGAGCAGCAAATTTGTCGGGATTAGCTGAGGATGAAACGTCGTTATGGCCACATAGATCGAAGGCAGGAATAGAGATGTGAAAACCAAGAGCATACGCAGCCAGCGGGTTAGGGACGCATAGATGAAACGTTCATAGTAATCATCGGCCGACTGGAATGCAGTCCATAATGTACAAGGGGCGATAAGGACAAGTGGCGTGCCGTCGACGAATATGGCGACTTTCCGCTCTGCAAGGCTTGAGGCAACGATATCCGGACGCTCGGTCTTCTGAACCTGCGGGAACAACGTAAACGGATGATCTTCGATAAACTCCTCAATCACATTGCCGCTAAGTACCGTTTCAACCTGAATCTTGCGAATGCGCCCTCGCACCTCGTCAATGACCGATTCATTCACCAGTCCGTCGATGTAGGCGATGACAATCATCGTCCTCGATAGAGTGCCGATGGTGATGGACTCCATCTTTAAATCCGTACTCTGAATCTTCCTGCGAACGAGAGCAGTATTCACATTCAAGCTTTCGGTGAATCCTTCGCGTGGACCCTGTATCGTAACTTCAGTGGAGGGCTCTTCGACGGTTCGATGCTCGAAGCTCCGCAAGTCAGCGATGACAGCTTGCTCATATCCATCAAATAGCAGGGCTGCACAGCCAGACAAGATATCTCGTTCGAGATCGATTATGCTTTCCGCTACTTGAATACTTGCAACGGGGAACAGCTGCTCCAGAATATGGTCAAACGTGATGCGTTCATCCCGTTCATGGGAAGTAGATCCGAACATCCATGGCTTTAATAAGACGTTATCGAGCGCTGAGGCATCTACCAAACCATCTATATAGATAAGAAGCGCCCCAAGCTCGCCGAACATTTGTACACGACGAAAGACAATATCATAGCTATTCTTGAATTTATTTTTGAGCAGGAGTTCATTCTTCTGCAACGATGGGCTGAGCTGTTCTGTAGTCGTGGACAAAAGGATGACTTCCTCCTTTAGAAAGAATTAACAGTTAGGTTTCCTCGTTTGTGTTGGATTTATCCTGAATTGCAGTTAAAGGAAAGCATAAAGAGGCTTCCCCTAAGTTTTAATCGAACTTGTGGGAAGCCTCGTAGTGGGGTACACAATCACTCGCAAGCGAGCCCGTCATGATCTCGGTCGAGGTTACTGCTATAACCCGGCTGGCCTTGACGAAGCGGAGCTTTGCCAGCTGCTCTTACGGCAGCGCAGTTTTTGTAAAACACATTGCTAGGTTTAGTAGCTGGTTTCGGTGTCGTTGTTGGTTTTGGCGTCGGCTTCGGAATCGGTTTTGCCGGAGAAGAGGTAACCGTATTCGTATCTATAATAATCAGTACACGTGTACCGTCAGGGAAACTATGCATGCGATTGCCAACCCATGAGCCTGCACCGCGATTGTCCGAAGACTTGACGTATGCAATATCCGCTCCGGTTCCACCTTCGGTACACATTGCCATTGGGAATTCATCGCGATCGTAGCCGTCCTTCGTGGGGATGCCGCTGAGTGACTCTTCCCGGTTATGATCAGCTCCTCCTCGATCAATGGTGCAGATTGGAGATTCACCTCGACTCAATGCACTTTTGATATGAGCCGAAGTTTGGGGATAACGGGCCGCTGGGAAGTAGATGACCTTACTATGAGCTTGGTTATTAATGTATACCGCTCTTATTGTGGCATCCCAGGTCACGTATTGCTTAAGGAGTTCACCTGCTGCTCGTACAGGTACATACGTAGTGCTATTGATTACTTTTGGCGTGGTGCTCGCTTGTTTCCCGTTTACAATTAATTTTAAAGCATGATTCGTGGACTTCGGGTTCGACTGATTCTTATCATTAATGTAGACGGTTTTCGTCGCTGCTTCCCAGGACACAGTCTTCTTGAGTAATTCACCTGCGGCTCGTACGGGAACAAAGGTAGCGCCGCTGATTATCTTCGGGGACGTCGTGGCTTGATTACCATTCACGAATAATCGAATCGCCGTACTCGTCGCCTGCATAATTAGGGGCTGATCCACAGTTTCGATAATCCGCTTCGTTGAGACCGAATTTGGCTGACTGATGTGATTAGGTGCTTCTTGTGACTTGTGCAGACAACCGCTCAATGCAGTGGACATTGCCGCTAGAAGGATGATTTTCATTAGCATGGTTGGAATAGCACTCCTTTGACTATCGTTGCAAGCATAGCCTTCTCATGCCAAGAATCGATTATGTTAGGTTTACTTGGAAGATTAGTCCCAATACTGATTCAAATTTCCAGAAAGGGACAACGGGTGCGAAAGCTCGATAGACTAAGATTTGATATGGGCGTATATAATCCAGTATGCTGCGGCGGAAAAGCTGCCAAACGAGGAGCGATCGATCGTATGAATATAGCTGAGCTGAAGAGATTTATTCTTTCCATAGAGATTAAAGCTTTGGAGAAAGCGATCGTTGATGGCGAGAGTATGAGTGTATTCTCCAATCTGATCCGAGATCGGATCGATAGCCTGAAGCAGGAAGTGATGTGGATTCAACAGTCTGACGATGGTGAGCAGATATCACAGCCTAAATTGACTGATCTGGAAATCCGGCGAGCAGTCGCTGACGACGTTTGGGCGTTACGCGATGTCTATCGCCGAGCATCGCTGACAAACGTAGCCGACCACGACCTAATCGCCGCCCATCCCGAGTGGCTTGTGTGGGATGACGCGTTGCTGCCGTTTGTGCATGTTGCTGTTGCCGGGGCGCGAGTTGTTGGCTTCGCAACAGCTCGTCCGGTCGATGACTTCCTCGAGCTAGAGGATTTGTTTACTGATCCTGAGTGTATGCGCCAAGGTGTTGCAAGTGCGTTAATCGCCGATATTGCGAATCTCGGATTGCGTATCGAGGTGTCCGCCAATCATGCGAGAGCATTCTATGAATCAGCGGGATTCGTCGTTATTGGAACAGTGGGCTCCATTGGCGGACCCTTGCTGCGAATGCATCGTGATGTTTCTGATGGTTCGGGTGCAAGGCCGAAATAATTATTTTCCTCTACAGGAATTTTGACAATGAAATGGAATGTTTCAATGACAAGATCAATTCCTAGAGAGGGATACTAACCATGGGAGCAAATAAAGGAAGCTCAGATTCGCGCTGGTCTGTCATTATCGCTTATGCCGCACTTGCGGCTGTCACGCAGATGCTATGGGTCACGTTTACCCCTGTCACGACCGATACTGCTGATCATTGGGGCGTCTCTGTCGATGCCGTGGGATGGTTATCTCTCGTTTTTCCTCTAATTTATGTCCTGTTATCTATACCGTTTGGTTTCGCGGCAGATCGTAGTTTCCGAGGCGCGCTAGCTTGGGGAGCGGGACTTACCGTGGTTGGGGCGTTAATTCGGGTTGTGCCCGGATATGACTATTCACTGGTCGGACAGATCGCGATTGCGGCAGGGCAGCCCTTAGTGCTGAATGCGGTTAACAAAATGGCTACGCTCTATGCGGCACCAGCGAAGCGTCCGATAGCAATTGCTACCGGCACGGCGAGTCTGTTCGTCGGCGTTATGATCTCCAACGTGACGGTGCCTTTCCTGATGGAATGGGGCGGACTTCCTGCCGTACTTTGGACACAGGCTCTGATTAGTGCATTCGCTTGTGTGGCGCTGCTGCTTGCGCTTCGGCATTCACCTCTCTATGTGGTGGCGGCGGGGGATGAAGCACCCGCAACTATGCTTTGCACGATTAGGGAGATTTGGACGCAGCGGTGGGTACGCTTGTTTAGCCTGCTTCTGTTTGCTGGCTTTGGGATTTTCATTACGCTGGCGACATGGCTTGAAGTGCTCGCAGATGCAATCGGGTTCAACTCGGTGCAGGTCGGAACGGGGCTAGGGCTCATGACTGCGGCTGGCATTATCGGTGCAGCGATCCTGCCGGACTTCGCCATGCGCGGGTATCGGGCAAGGCGTATCCTCGCGCTATCGCTCGCGGTTAGCATCGTGCTGCTCGTATTCCTCGCGACAGGCTTGCCAACCTGGTTGTTTATGACTCTGCTTCCATTGGCAGGGTTGCTTCTACTGGCTGACTTGCCCATTGTCCTGTCATTCGCAGAGGCCAAAGCAGAACCGCGAACTGCTGGCGCAGTAACGGGATTGCTGCTGCTGTTCGGTAATTTGGGCGGCATCGTATTGTCGCTGCTCGTGCAGCTGCTTCTGGATGAGAGGGTGCTAGCTATCGGCGCGCTCGTGGTGGTCACGGTTATTATTATGCCGTTTGCTCTTCGATTTCCCGGGCTTCCGGGAAGGACGTTGCCTTCGGAGACAGATGAGTATGGGGTGAAGGGCTGATTAATAGAGGGAATATAAATATGGTATAAACATCCATATTGGAATCAGGAAGGTCGACAGTGAACTTTATAAAACTTAATAGATATTATCAATCTGAGGCTCGACAGCTACCGCTGTCGGGCTTTTTTTGCACTTATTGATACCTAAAGGGCAGTTTTGTTGTGGTATTTAAAATCAAAGTCTCAGTAGAAGTGTTCATATATATGCAGATCCATGTCTTTCATATACAATAAGAACCAGTGTTCTATTTTTGAGGTCTAGCCAAGATCAAAGGGAGATTTCGCACATGAATAATAAGAAAAAAAACATGAAATTAGAGAGCCCTAAAATATTTCTAAGTGAACTACCTGTAGTTAAGCTGCTTGAAATACAATCCAATGATTTTTTCGAAATGGGAATGATTACCGACTGTGTGGTTGAAAATCAAGAGGCTAATAAAGTTACTTTTGATAAAGTCATCTTTAAAAATGTAACATTTACAGAAACAACCTTAACAGGAGTTGAACTTACAGATGTTATATTTGAAAAATGTGATCTGTCTAATGTGAATTTTAGCGATGCCATCATCCATAGAACAGAATTCAAGGAATGTAAAATGATTGGCATTAATTTAGCAAGTGTAACACTTAGGAATGTTTTATTTGATAGTTGTATAGCCGACTATGCAACATTTAGATTTGCAAACACAAAGCAAGTTATTATACAAGATAGTTTTCTGTGCAAAACGGATTTTAGTTCTTCTAAATTACAAAAAATTGAGTTGTATCGTACCAATATAGATCAGGCTCAATTTTCAGGTACAGAGTTAAACGGAATTGATTTAAGTGATTGTGAGTTTAATGGATTAGGTGTGGATGTGAATCATTTGCAAGGTTGCACTATTTCTCGTGAACAAGCTTATATATTTGCAAAAATATTTGGACTCATTGTTAAAGAATGAGTTATAAAATAATCAGAAATTGCTTATTAGGACTACAAGGGGAACAACAAAGAGCGGCATATTCGAATTGGAACACGGTGAAGAATTTATTGAAGAGATCGTTTGACTATGGACTAAAGATTGCACCTGACCTAGTTAAGTTGACAGATGCGTACTACAAAGCAAAAGCGTAAAAAAAAGAAGCCTCAGGATAACCCCTGACGGCTCTTTTTTATGGATGTTTTCGATTTGTTTTTACTCGCATAGCTTAAAAATCAGTCAACTTCGAGGCGGCAATAAGTTATTCCAGAAGTCTGAAATCCGTTGCTCACTTCTAATTACAGCATCAGGAGAATACTGCTCACGATAAAGTCTTTCAAGGTCTAATTTTGCAATGTAGTATTTACCCTTAATTTTTTGGTGGGGAATCATATTGTGACGGCAGAAAGTACGTACATTTTCCACATTATCACCTAGATATTCAGCGGCTTCATTAGCCGTGAAATAGAGCTTCATGACATTACTTTCATTCAACGTTTGGATGCACCTTTCTGCGAGCAATAAAAGATTTGCAACAAATTTGCAACAAGCCCTCTAAAAAGCCGCTGTACTATTACTTTAAAAAACCCTGTATCAAAAGAAAAACTCCAGCATTTCTGCGGAGTTTCGACGTTTAAATTATGGTGATCTGGACAGGGTTCGAACCTGTGACCCCTACCCTGTCAAGATAGTGCTCTCCCAGCTGAGCTACCAGATCATGTGAAGTACTTCGTTAGTGACAAGTAATAATATAGCAAACGCCAAAAAAGATGTCAACCACTTTTCACAAAAAATTAGTCTAAATCGACAGAGGGCCGCATAAGGTGTACCCAAGAGGTTATCCTTGGGGAGGCGGATTGTCTAGTGGCGGAAGCTGCTCATTTATTTATATGGTTGGTTGGTTTGTTTGGTATCGTCGGTGCGGTTTGCTTATGTGTAGCCAAGATGGTCATCAATGATACGATGGCCTACGATGAAGCCTTTGTATGGAAGAGGAAGCTGCCTCCAGAAGCGAAAGCAACCAGACGGTAAATGAGGAAATGTTTGCTGAGTTAGCTTCACGGGTATACTAATCCCATCTCACCTTTCGGGAGTGGTATACGTGAAGACAATCTTGCTGTGCAGCACCGTTCTAATCCTGTTCGTGTGCACAGGTTGCTTGAACAAACAGTCAGAAATCGTCATGCCGAGTTCGACCTCTGTTTTTAGCGACGTTTATGATTCATCCGATAAAGGAAGAGTAATTGGGCCTCCGTCAGGCAGAATAGAAACGGGCCGAATGAAGCCTCCATTACGTGAAGATAACACGCCTTAATATCCGGCGATGCTCGAACAGGGCATCCCGGATTTTTTTATTGTATCCGCTGCATACAGCAGCTCCGCATAATTAAGCGCCTAATTAGCCATCCTACAAGAATATCTTGCCAAAAAGGAGGAATCCCCATGTACATGAGAATGCCGGAGCAATCCGGAGAAGCAGCTGGCGAGCAGCGAGAGACAATCGTTGCGGTGCAGAAGAATGGCGATGGTGATCTCACCTCGTTCCAAACATCTGCAGGACGTGTGTTGAATTATGAGGAGGCACTTGCGGAAGCAGAGAGCGGCGCGATTGCCGGCGTAAACACGTTCAAAGGCAAAGATGGCGATACGTATATCCGAGGCAATGCCGACGGTGACCCATCGAATAACCTCGATCAACTGCCAAACTTCTAAAATAAGCGATAATAAGAAAAGCCCGCTCATCAGCGGGCTTTTTGCTATTCTCACAATGTATAGCGAACATGCTGTTCGACGAAGCGCATCATACCAGCTTTGTCCTCGTAGTCAGGCTTAATATCTTCATAGTGCATGAGCCAGACCCGTTCTTTAATATGAACTGGAAGCGAAGAGAGTTCATCTAATGTCGTATGAACGACACCTGGCGGCCGCAGTTGGCAATCATGGAAGATCGTCTTACAGCCTCGATCAACAAGCTGTTGCAGCAGCTCGGGGTTGAACTTCAGATCGGCTGAGTAGAAGAACGACTCGTTAATGAAGTAAGAATAGCTGATTTTGTTCGGGATATGGTCGGTTTGAATCGGCTCGACAGCAAAGCCTGGCAGAAGCTCATTGTTGATTCCAGGTACTATCGGTCTCACTTCAAAATACTCATCAAGCGACCCGCCCTCATCCTGCAGCAGTCCGCCCTTCAATGAACTTTCCCAGAGCGGCGTTACAAGCGCCTCAGGTATGAACAACAGCGGTTTTCTCTTATAAATAAACTTCATCTGGAAAGCCAGCTCTTCCAAGCCGCCGATATGGTCAGCATGGATATGGCTTATGAGAATCGCATCAATGTCATTGATTGATTTGCCCAGCTTGTGCATAGACAACAACGCCGTGTTGCCGCAATCAAGCAGAAGGGTATGCTGCTCCGTATAGATCAGCGCATTGGTGTTGAAGTACAACTTCGCAAACGCATTGCCCGTGCCGAGCATTTGGATATCCAAGAGGTTGTCCTCCTATATGCGGGTAGGTTACTTACAAATTTATCACTTCTTTATGAAAATGGAAAGGAAAACCTTGGTCAAGCACATAGGCGTATCCGCCCACATACGATGGCTATGAACGGATTGTTAAGATGGGCAGGTGCGGATAACATGGCCGGTAAAGGAAAAGCATCAAAGAAGAAGAAGAAAAGCGCTTCGGACCGCAAACAAACGGTACTGAAGCTCGTCTTGTCTGACACATGCAGCGTGTGCAAAACGCCATGTGCGAGAGGGATGCGCTACTACGAGAGCATGAAGCAGCCAGGTGCTGTGGGCAAGGGTGTACCCTGCATTTTGACTCGGACGTACGTATAGGGAGCGGGGGAATAGCCCCCCTGATTATTTCCCGGGCAAGCGCAGTTTTCGCCATAGTTTGACAAGATATGGTAAGGAAAAAATGTTTTCAATTGGCGCAACTTTGGACGACTTGGTGAGTATAACCATACATCCAGATTAACGGACGGAGGGTTTGCAGCCATGAAGTTCAGAAGGCTTCTCATTATGACGCTTGTCCTGTCGCTGTGGGGAGGAACGATGCTCTTTGCGGATTCGGTTTCTCAGAAAGTGCGTGTTATCGTGAATGGCAGCGAGCTTGACGATGCGGGTATTTTCACAGATGGCAAGACTTATTTATCGGCAAGGCAAGTTGCGAGCACGCTTCAAGCGCTCGTCAATTGGGATGACAACGCGAAGAAGGTAACGATCTATAAGCCGAACGTTCATATGTTCCTATTCCAGGACTCGAACATCTTCGGCAACGTAACGAAGGGCAACAAAATTACGTTTAAAGTATTCGCTCAGATCGATAACTTAATGACAGACATCTCAGCAGTGAAGGTGACCATTGCAGATCCAGGGGGCGATGAGCAGACGATTCAATCGAAGAGCGTCTCTGTCGACAAGGATAACTTCTGGTACCGGACGGACGACTATACCTATACGTTCGATAAAGCAGGCAAGTATACGATTCACTTCTATATGAAATTAGCCGGCACCGACGATTGGAAGGTTGTCTCAGAGAAAACGATCACAGCCAAATAATACGAAATGATCAAAAGCGCTGCAGCCTCTAAGGTTTGCGGCGCTTTCGTTTGACCCTGAGGATGCTTACATGTTACGATACGAAATGAATAAATCAAGAATGGAAATGAGGTTACTTTCAATGAGCGATCACGTACATGATGAGAATTGCAACCATGATCATGACCACGAAGAGCACGTATTCCTAGTCACTGACGAGGAAGGCGTCGAGCGTGAAATGGTGATGGTATTTACGTTTGAATCCGAAGACCAAGTATACTCCGTATTGTTGGACCGCAACGATCCGGAGGCTGACGGAATTATTTTCCGTATTGAAGAAGAAGACGGCGAAGCATTCCTTGTTGGTATCGAAGACGATACCGAGTGGGAGCGCGTAACGAAGCTATACGAAGAAATCGCGCAGCGCGAGAACGAACAAGCGTAAGTATAGCATGAACAAAGAAACTCCGAAGCCCTAGCGGCCTCGGAGTTTTCTTATTTGCGCGGATTATAGTAAATGGTGCGTCCGTTAAACATTTTTAATTCGGCCCCCAGATGCTTGGCAAAATATTTGCACAGCTCATTAGCCTTCGACTTGTCGCCATGAGTCGCAGAGTCGGGAAGCACCACTTGGACATGCGAGATCTCCCTATCGCCAGCGCTCTCAGTGCCAACACCGAACAAGATATAATTGTATTGCGGAGTCGTTCCTTTCAAGTAAAACCACCGATTCTCCTCGCCAGGCTTCGTCTCAATGGTATAAGGAAATGCGGCGTCGGTATAATCCCAGCCCAATTGCTGGCCGGTAAGCGAGGTTTGTTCCTTGTAACGGCCGAGCCGTTCCTTCACATCGTTAAGGCTGAGCTGATCCACGGCAGAACCTTGCACAAATTTAATGTAAGCGCTTTGACTCATTATGCCCACCTCCTTCCACATCATAGCATTATCGCTGCAAGATTGACAATAACCGCCAGTTCTAATAGGGAGCGGACAAAAAGAAAGCCCCGGCCGTTCCTTCGTGAGAAAGAGAGCAGGGGCAAACGTTGATGCTGCTATAGAGATTAGGAAATCGCTTCTTCCTCTACGATGACCTTCACAAATTGAATGCTGCGGTCTTCCGGACCTTTAACCGGCAGGCCGACTTCGACGTGATCGACGATATAGTCGATGTTCGTCTGGGAAATAACCTCGCCCGGGAGCAGAATCGGAATGCCCGGCGGGTAGACGTAGATGAATTCGGCGATGATCCGACCAGCCGATTCCTTGAACGGCACGACTTCCGTCTCGGCATAGAATGCCTCGCGCGGCGTGAGCGATAGATGTGGAATCTCTGGAATCTTGACGATCAATTCATTCGCTTCATTCACTTTATGCTGTTCTGCCAGGTCGCGAAGCGCATGCAGCAGCGTGCCGACTGAATCAGACGTATCGCCCGGTGTGACAAGGGCGAGGATGTTGTACATATCGCTCATCTCAACTTCAATGTTGTGATGGTCGCGCAGCCAGTTCTCCGTCTCATATCCGGTGATGCCGAGATGACGGACGTGAATCGTGAGCTTCGTCGGATCGTAATCATACGTCGCTTCGCCGCCGAGAATTTCTTCGCCGATACAGTAAAGGCCCGGCACTTTGTTAATCTCGGTACGTGCATGCTGCGCAAGCTCAATCGCTTTCTCAGCAATCTCATGGCCGTTAATCGCCAAGTTGCGGCGAGTTGTGTCCAAGGAAGCGAGCAAGATGTAAGAAGTTGAAGTAGACGTCAACATACTCATGATCGTCTGCACGCGATGTTGATTAATACGACCGCTGCGTACGTTCAGTACCGAGCTCTGCGTCATCGAACCGCCAAGCTTATGCACGCTCGTTGCCGCCATGTCTGCGCCTGCTTGCATCGCCGACATAGGAAGCTTCTCATGGAAGTGAATGAGCACGCCATGCGCTTCGTCCACGAGAACCGGAATATCGTAGCTGTGGACGAGATCGACGATTTCTTTCAAGTCTGCGCAGATGCCGTAATACGTCGGGTTAATGACGAGCACCGCTTTCGCGTCATGGTGACGGTCAAGCGCGCGTTTGACGGACTTTGTCGTGATGCCATGATCGATACCGAGATTGGAATCGCGGGCAGGAGAGATGAACACGGGACGGGCACCAGCGAAAATAATCGCGGACATGACCGATTTGTGAACATTCCGCGGCACAATGATTTTATCGCCCGGATTGCAGACCGACATAATCATCGTAATGATGGCGCCGCTTGTTCCTTGTACGGAAAAAAAGGTATAATCAGCTCCGAAAGCATCGGCTGCCAATTTTTGGGCGTCTTCGATAACGCCAGTCGGCTGATGCAAATCGTCGAGCGGCGCAATATTTATAAGGTCGATGGACAACGCGTTGTCACCGATAAATTCGCGGAATTCGGCATCGCTTCCTAGACCTTTTTTATGTCCGGGAATGTGGAACTGAACAGGGTTATTAGCCGCATGTTTGCGCAGTGCGCTGAACAGCGGGGTCCGGGTATGATCCATTAGCATTCATCCCAGCCTTTCGTGATTAATGTGTTTACAAACAAAGCCCAGTATAGCAAAACTAGGGGGGATTGCAAGTAACTTTTTTGCTTAGAATAATTGAACGTAAGTCATAATGCAAAGCAAGCAGGGAAGGGGAACAAGTATGAGTATCGCTAAAGGCTGGGCAGGGAAAAAAGTATTATCGTCACCATTTGTCGTCCAGCTGCTCATTATTATGTATTTGGTTGAATTCGTGAAAGGGGCTCTGCTCGTCTCGATTCTTCCTGTTTATATGAGGCAAGAGCTCGATCTGTCCGCCTATGCGGTCGGTTGGGCGCTCGCGCTTCAATATATAGGCGATAACGCGTTCCGCAGCCCGCTTGGCTGGGTCATCGACCGGATCGGTTACCGCTATGTGATGTTGTTCGGCGTATTGTTCACGACCTTGTCGGTTGTCATTGTCTCGTTCACGAGCGGTCTTGGCTGGGTTGTCGTCGCTTGCCTGCTGCTTGGAGTCGGTACTTCTCCGCTATGGCCATGCGTAATCAATGGCGCGACTACCGTAGCTGGCAACGAATCCAGCGGTACGATCATGAGCGTCGTCTACATGGCATGGCTCACGGGCGTTGGCTGCGGACCGATCGTGATTAATTTCTTCATCGTACATACCTATACGCCTGCCTTTCGAATATTGCTTGTCATGATGGTTGTCGTTGTCCTTGTCGCATGGTTTCTGCCGGGCAGGAAGCAGTCGATGGCGCTTGAGAATCGGGACGAAGCCCCGATTGCCGCTTCATCTGAGCTCGCGGAAGAGAAGCATCTGCCTTGGATGGTGCGTGTTCGCCGCTATTTCGCAAGAGTAAGTAAGTCGCTGCATGCGAGCAAGCTGCTCTATCCGGCGATGTTCATGCAGAACTTCGCGTTAGGGCTGTTGACACCGGTGTTGACCCAATTTGCACGGACTGTGCTTCATCTCACGCCGCAGCAGTACAGCTTATATCTGATCTGTAGCGGCGCGGTCATCGTGCTTGGTCTAATTCCTGTCGGAAAATGGGTCGATAAATTCGGGACCAAATGGTTCTTGCATGTTGGTTTTCTAACTGCTGCCGTATCGTTGACGGTTTTAGGTTATACACGGAATTTGCCGCTCGTTATGGTTATTATCGCCTTCGTTGGACTTGGCTACGCCTGCATTATTCCAGCTTGGAACGCGTTAATCGCCCAGGCGATACCGAAGGCGGAGCGTGGTGCAGTCTGGGGCTTCTTCCTGACCATTGAAGGGCTTGGAACGGTATTCGGCAGCATCATGTCTGGCAAGCTATGGGATATGATGGGCCCGCATGCTCCTTTTCTCGTCAGCGGTGTCGATCTGCTGCTCTTGTTTGTTCTTCATTTGTTCATAACAAGACATAAGGCAGTTGTGGTACGATGATGGAGTGGAGGGAACAAAATGAACAAAGACAAACGACTTGGCGTCGTAATGCTGATGCTAATCACGACCTTTATTGGGTTTGGGATTATTATTCCAGTTTTGCCAGAGCTTATTAAAAAAGCAAGTCCGGGAGCGGTTGAGTTCCATACGGGCATGATGTTATCGATCTATTCTGCGGTCGCGTTCGTGCTGTCTCCGTTCTGGGGCGGACTGTCGGACCGTATCGGCCGTCGTCCAGTCATTCTAATCGGTGTGCTCGGTTTCGCTGCGAGCTTCTTGTTGTTCGGGATTGCAGACGGCAGCCTTCCAATAATGTATGCATCTCGCATCTTAGGCGGCCTGTTCTCAGGAGCCGTAACTTCCGTAATTGTCGCATATGTAGCAGATATAACACCGCCCGACCAACGGACAAGGGGCATGGGACTTGTCGGCATGTCGATCGGCCTTGGCTTCACAATCGGCCCCGGCTTCGGCGGACTATTAAGTCTCGTATCGCAGAATACACCGTTCTTCGCGGCAGCTGCGCTAGCACTCATTACGTTTCTGATTGCTGTGACGAAGATGCCGGAATCGCTATCTCCGGAGATGAGAGCAGCGGCAGCTACCGAGAAGAAGCCGTCCCGCTGGAAGGCGTTCACCGGCTCGCTTAAATACTTGTATGTCCTAGCATTAATCGTTTCGGTCTCACTTGCTGGCCTCGAAGCGACGCTGCAATTGTTCGGCATGAAGCGCTTCGATGTAACTCCGCTTCAAGTCGGCGTTATGTTCCTTGTCTGCGGACTTGTTGGAGCACTTATCCAGGGCGGCGTCGTTCGCAGACGCATTCGCAAAGGACAAGAGCCGATGTATATCGCGGTTGGCCTGATCATCTCGGCCATCGGCTTCCTGCTTCTCGTAACAGCTCACAGCTTGACGACGGCAACGATCTACCTTGCGATCTTCGGCATCGGGAACGCGCTCATCCGTCCATGCGTGACATCCTTGATTACGCAGAAGACGACGGTTGGACAAGGTGTTGCCTCTGGGCTTAGCTCTTCAATGGACAGCCTTGGCCGGATCATAGGTCCGCTCGTGGGAGCTTCCTTGTTCTCAATGGACATTACGCTACCTTACGTGGCAGGCGGCTTGCTCTCGCTAGCCGGAATCGCGCTGCTGTTGCGCTTCCGCATGCTGGACAATTCGCCTTTGCATAAGGCGAGAACGATATCGGAATAAACCACCAATCAAAAACACCTGAATCAACAGGCGCTCAAGTGGCGTTTCTGCTGATTCAGGTGTTTTGTTGTTTTGCGCTATATTGCTTCTAGCTTGAATAACCAAGCCCGCGCATAATGAACTTGATTGTCTCTTCGCGCTCTTGTGCATCGTCCCACACGGCATCTTCACGTTCGCCATAGATGGTGCGGACGGCGATATAGCCCATAATGGTGGAGATGCACAGCCTGATGATTGTCATCGAAGGCAGGTCAACCATTTGCCCTTGTGCTTGGAATTTGACGACGATCTTCTCGAGACGCTCGAGCACCTTCGCGAGAATATCCTTCTGAAGATGTACTCTCAGCTCCGGATGGAACGGTATTTCCTGCAGGAGAATCTTCAGAATGCTGCGATGCTTCTCGATAAACTCAATCCGATTCTCAATCATGGCCCGCAGCACAGCGTCGAAACTATCGTAGTTCGAATCGAACACTTTGCCGAAGCCGCGAATGACGAACGGTGCAATGAGCTTTGTCATCGCAGGTGCTACGATGGAGAGGAGCAGCTCCTTCTTCGTCTTATAATGGCGGAAGATCGTGCCTTCGGCGACTCCCGCGCGCTGCGCGATCTCGCTTGTTGAAGAGGCGGCGTAGCCTTTCTCGGCAAACACCTCAATTGCAGATGCCAAGATCTTCGCCTGTTTCTCTGTCATTTTCTCGCTAGCCGATTCACTCTTCAGCAGCTCTTCCATCCATTGCTCCATCGTTTCAGTCATCATCTCTCAACTCCTCTAAACCCGGTTCCCAATACTAGCCACGATCATACCATATGCGCCGGGCACTTGTTAAATCGAGCGATGCTTCTTCAGAGCAAGGACGTTCAGCAGCGCGAAGATGATCGAGAAGCCCAGCAGAACATAGATATCAACTTGAATGTCCGACCAGCTCTCGCCTCGAATCATAATACCTCTAAGTGCATCCGCCCCGTAATAGAGCGGCATAATGCGGCTCAGCTCCTGCAGCCATGGCGTCATCGATTCCAGGTTGAATAGACCGGAGAAGAACACCTGCGGGACAACGACGAGCGGGATGAATTGAATGATCTGAAACTCGTTGCTTGCAAAGGAGGAGAGCAGCGTGCCAAGCGTCAGCGCTGTTAGCGACAGCAGCAAATTCATCAGCAGCACAAGCCAGATGGAGCCGTCCATGTACAGTCCGAGCACATTAATGGCGTACCATGCGATAAGAGCGGCCTGCAGCAGCGTGAACAGGCCAAAGCCGGTTAAATAGCCGAGCACGACTTCGAATCTTCGAATGGGCGTTGCGAGCAGTCTTTCCAACGTACCGCTGGTCCGTTCGCGAAGGAACGAGACGCCTGCGAGCATGAACACGAAGAAGAACGAGAAGAAGCCGATCAGCACGGGGCCAAAATAGTCAAACGAAGCCATATCCGCAGCTCCGTGCAAATACGTGACAGCTGGTGCGACACCAGGCGCTTCGGCGCTCATCGTGCGCTGGAGGAGAAGCAGCACCATTTTGCTCGTGGATGGGTCGCTGCCTTCAAGCGTAATATCAGGCTTGCCGCCCGCAAGCGAGAGCACCGCATCCAAATCACCAGCCTTCAGAGCATCCTCCGCAGCTATCGAATCATCGAACTTGGTAACGGTCGCGTCTGAATCCGCTAATCTCTCAACGATTGCATTCGGTATCTGGACGACGCCGATATTCGGCTCTACAGAGTTGCCGTTAAAGACAAGCTTCATTAATGTAAGGATGAGCAGAGGAGCAAGGAACAGCAGCGCAAGTGTCCGCTTATCGCGAAGAAACTGTCGGATTATGCGAATGGCTAATGCACGGATTCTCATGCTCTGACACCTCCCCCGTAGACGATGAACGCTTCTTCGATCGTTGAAGTGCCGCTTCTCTCCTTAATTTCGGCAGGCGTGCCGATCGCGGTCAGCTTGCCGTCCCTGATCAACCCGAGCCGATCGCATTTCTCAGCTTCGTCCATGACATGTGTTGTCAAAATGATCGTCGTTCCGCGTTCGCGCATTGTACCGAGCTCGTGCCAGATAGATTGGCGGAGCACGGGGTCGATGCCGACAGTCGGCTCATCCAGAATGAGCAGCTCAGGTTCATGAAGCAGCGCCAGCGCTAGTGACAATCGGCGTTTCATCCCGCCGGAGTAAGCGGAGACCGTCTTATTCAGATCGTCCTGCAGGCCCACGATTGCCATTGCCTCCTGAATGCGGGTCGTGAGCCGCTTGCTCTTGAGCCCGAAGAGGGAGCCGAAGAATGTTAAATTCTCTTTGGCTGTCAGCTCATTGTAGAGCGCATCAGACTGTGCCATGTAGCCGAATCGCTGCAGCATGGCCAGCTTCGGCATCTGCTCGCCGAGCATGACGACGCTGCCGCCATCTGCCTTATCGATGCCTGTGATGAGCTTAATAAGCGTTGTTTTGCCTGAGCCTGATGGACCGAGAAGACCGAGAAGTTCTCCGCGCTCAACACCAAACGAGATATCGTCGAGAACGGTCTTGCTGCCGAAGCGGCGCGTAATGTTACGGACTTCCACGATTGGTAATGCAGACATGACGCAACACATCCTTGGAATGGAATAGTAGTAAAATGAGTGATTACTCACAACAATCATACTCTGAATTCCAAAAGCTGTAAAGTGAGTAATCACTCACTTCTTGCCTCAAGACGCATCCGCGCCTCCGTCTTAGGTCGGGGATAAAGACTGGTCTAGAGACGTTTACACATTACTAGTGAATTAGGTATTCTTTAACAAGGAGTTCTGAGAAGAACCATAGGAGAGGGGAAAAGAATAGCAATGCAATGGATTACCAAATGGGCTTTCAATAACAAAGCCGCAATGAAGCTAGTAGTGCTTATGGCACTCGTAATGGGGGTCATCAGTTATTACCGGCTTCCGATGGAGTTCCTGCCTGAAGCAGACAATCCGATGGTAACAATTGCCGCGATTGGGCCAGGCTATGATGCCAAATCAATGGAAACAGAAGTAACAGAGAAGATTGAAGAAGCGGTGCAATTCGTTAAAGGCAAGAGCTTGATGACTTCGTCATCCGGTAATGGCTTCTCGAAGATCGATCTTTCTTTTGACTCGAAAACAAATATGAAGGATGCGAAGGCAGAAGTAGAAGCAGCTGTTCGCTCCGTGCAGCTTCCTGAACGTGTTATGACACCTTATGTGGTGCAGTTCAACACTTCGATGATTCCAATTTCTTGGGTATCCATCAATCTTGACGGTATCAAAGAAGCAGACCGCGAGAAAGCGGAGAAGGACATTATCAACGCGTTCAAGAAAGTGGACGGCGCAGGCGATGTATCGCTCAGCGGCAAATCGACTCCTAACATTACAGTCACGCCAGATCCGGATAAGCTCGCTGCCAAAGGCGTACCGTTCCAAGCACTGATGGGCGTCCTGCAGAACCGCGGCACATCCGCATCCATCGGCGAGAAAACAATCGATGGCGCTTCCGGTAACATTAACGTAGAAGCATCAATTAACGATCTGGATACGCTGCGCAAGCTGCCGGTCGCTGACGGTGTCACACTGGGCGATGTCGCTACGGTTGAGCCGCAAAATCAACTGGAGAGCATCAGCAGCCTCGATGGCAAGAATGTGCTCATGCTTACAATCTCCAAGACCGCAGATGCCAATGCCGTTAAAGTCGGCGATGGCGTGAAAGAAGAAGTTGACCGCCTGAACAAAGATATGAAGGGCGTAGAAATTAAAGTGCTTTCGAGCACATCCGAGCAAGTTGTTCACTCTGTAAACTCAATGCTTCGCGAAGTATTGATGGGTGCGTTGTTCGCTACTATCGTTATCCTGCTGTTCATGCGTAACTTGCGTGCAACGCTCGTAACGATTGTATCGATCCCGCTTTCACTTGGTATTACATTGTATTTGCTGCAAATGTCCGGCATTACGCTGAACATCATTACACTCGGTGGTGTTGCCGTTGCAGTAGGTCGTCTTGTCGACGACAGTATCGTCGTTATCGAGAATATCTACCGCCGTTTGCAGAAAGAGCAATTCTCCGTTCAGCTCATTATGGATGCAACCAAGGAAGTGGCAACAGCCATCACTTCTTCGACACTTGTAACGGTAGCGGTATTCCTGCCGATGGGCTTGCTTCGCGGCTCGCTCCAAGCGTTCTTGCTTCCTTTTGCACTGACAGTTACGTATTCGCTTCTGGCTTCCTTGCTCGTTGCACTGACTGTTGTTCCAATTCTGAGCGCAGTGCTGCTGCGTAATACGAAGATGAAGGAACATGAAGGCTCCAAGCGTTTCTCGAACTTCCTGGCTTGGAACTTGCAGCACAAATGGGTGCCGCTCGTAGTCGCAGTTCTATTGTTAGGCGGTTCGATTGGCGCATACATGGCGATGCCGAAAGGCGCGCTGGACTCTTCAAGTGTTGAGAATTTGAACATTACGCTCGAGTATCCAAGCGAAACGCCGCATGACAAAGTTGTAGAAGAAGGCCGTAAGCTAGAGAAAATCATTAACAGCCGCGACGACATTGACTGGGCTCTGATGCAGAACGGCAACAGCTCGGACGGCGCGAAATACGGTGAAGTATCTTCACCGACCCTGGTTACGTTCCTTGTTGATATGAAAGCGGGCGCAGACGCCAACAAGACGATTGATGCAATTAAAGCAGAGCGACCGAATTTCCCAGGCGCTGACTTGAATGCTGGCGCAATGGATTTCGCAGGCGGCAGCAGCTCGACAACGATTACGATTGACGTAACAGGCGATGACCTTGAAGCGATTTCCAAGGGCGCTGATCAAGTGATCGCAGCCATCAAGCCTGTGAAAGACGTTATTAAAGTAAAGTCGAACCAAGAGCAGAAGAAACCGGTTTACACGTTCCAAATGGATCCGCTCAAATCCAAAGCCGGCGAAGTGGCACAGCAGCTGCAAGGCATGCTGAACCCGATGCCGATTGGTACGGTTAATGTAGATGGCCGCACGACTAGCGTCATTCTGCAGCCGATGTCTGATCCGAAGACAGAAGCTGATCTGAATAAGCTAACGATTATGACGGCAACAGGTCCAGCGCCGGTATCCTCGGTTGCTAAGATTGTGAAGTCCGAGCAAGCAAGCACGTTCTATCACAAAGACGGCAAGGCGTACGTTCGTGTAACAGCTGACGTCGAACCAAGCCAATTGTCGATTGTCGGCGCTGAAATTACGAAGAAAGTGAACGCGTTGAAAGCACCGGAAGGCGTCAAGTTTACTGTTGGCGGCGCTTCGGCAGACCAATCATCCGACTTCGCTGACCTTGGCATCATCATGCTGGTCGCTATCGGAATCGTTTACCTGATTATGGTAGTTACGTTCAAGACATTGCGTGCACCGCTTGCTATTCTGTGCTCGCTGCCGCTTGCAGCAATCGGCGCAGTGGTCGGCTTGATCGTATCGAATGTATCGCCTGACTTTACAGCGGTATTCGGGGCACTCATGCTTGTCGGTATCGTCGTAACGAACGCGATCGTACTCATCGACCGCGTGAAGCAGAACGAGCAGCATATGACGATCCGCGAAGCGCTGATCGAAGCTGCAACAACGCGTGCTCGTCCGATTCTGATGACAGCCATCGCAACAATCTCCGCGATGCTGCCGCTTGTATTCGGCTCTTCCGAGAGCGGAAGCATCGTATCGCAAAGCCTTGCGATCGTCGTAATCGGCGGTCTGGCAGCAGCAACATTGCTCACTTTGCTGATCATACCTTGTATTTACGAATTGTTCTTCTTCCGTAAATCGAAGCGCCAGCGCAGAGCAGCAGCTTCAGCTAGCCATGCAGCTTAATTGCAAATGAAAGAAGCCTTACGGCATTCCCCCAGGGGATTGGCCGTAAGGCTTTTTTTAATAGCTGCCTGCAGGGATAGATACCCACTTCGCAAGCCACTCTTCACAGCTCGTTTCCAGCTGGGGATTATGCGGACTACGTGCGATGAAGCCTTGCTTCATGCCGCTCTCTGTGGCGACAGCGGTCGCTTCATACCGAATGTCCATCGACCAGCGCACAGCATCCGAGCGGTTCGGCAGAGCGCGGTGGGGGAGCAGCTGCGTGAAGCACAGCACATCGCCGGGATCCATCTCGATGGAGAGGCCGGTCAGCTTGCTTGCGTCCTCGCGTTTCAGGCCGAGAAAATCGGTCTCGGCGTCAATCTCGCCATGCAGCAGCGTGGTGTCGAAGAATCCGGACGCCACTTGCAGGCAGCTGTTATGCTCGGTAACGCGCTGCAGCGGCATCCACATGGAGACAACATGCGTATGTTCAGCATCGCGATAATATTGCGCATCTTGATGCCAAGGGGTATCCGTCCACTTCTGATCCGGAAGCTTTGGCCGTGCGTTGAAGATACCGTGAACGGAGACATCCTCCGTTTTCAGCAGCTGGCTGGCAATATCGACGAGCACAGGTTCCTTCAGAAAGTGATACATCGGCTCGCCAATGAGATCGCGTCGTGGACTCCGGCCATATTTGGGCTTTCCGGCATCGCTCCATAGCTCTACGAGCCGATGCTGGAAATCGAGCTCATTACGCTTGTCTGTAATGAGTTGCTGATCGTACCATGAGTCGACGAGCTCATCGACCCATTTGCTAATGATATGCTCGGCACGGTCAAGCGCTTGCCGCGGTACAACCTGTCGCAGGACGATATAGTGATGCTGCCTATAGAACGTTAATTGTTCATCGGAAAGTCGCACTTGCATGAGAGCTTCGCTCCTTCGCTTTACTTGATAGCTTCATTGTAGCGCGGAGTATGCGGAAGGGGCTTTAGCGAAAACGCTTTCCGATTTGACCTTTTGTCGTTACTATGAGGATAGGAGAGCGCAAAATCGGCATATGAGTTGATCAAAACGAAGGAGAGAGGGAAGATGGAGGCGAACATCCCGTTTCAGTTTCATGCGATGAGAAGTTTGACCGCGCTGTATGACTGCCACTTTCAAGAGGTTGAGGCGGGCTGGTCCTATCAGCTGCACGAGCATAGCGGCTATGAGCTGCTGCACTGCGCCTATGGTCAAATTAACGAATGGATTCACGGCGAATCTGTTGTGCTGCATCAGGGAGATTGGCTATTCATCGGCCCGGGGGTGAAGCATAGCACCATTAACGAATCCTCTCAGCCATTTGCCTATTTCTCGGTGCACTTTGGCATCGATGATGCGGAGCTGACGAATGCGCTCAAGGAGCTGCATTTTGCCCATTTACCCTATAGCAAGGAACTGCTTCAATTACTAATCGCTAGTTTGTTTGAGATGCTGGCACTGAATGATACGGCCCACCGTGAGCGGGTAGGTGGGAGATTAATCATTGACCGTCTGCCTTCGATTGCTAGGCAAACCTTCATGCTGGCTGTGCAGCAGATTGTCGTTACCGCGCTTGAGACGGTGATTGTTGATGATGAGAGGCGAAACGCTGAGAGGCAGCAGCTCGGTCGCAAGAAGCTGCATGCTGCTGAAGTGGAGCTCGCGCACGGGATTCAGCAGAAGCTGCTTGAAGCGGTCTATTCAGCGGTGACGATTAACGAAATCGCGCAGCAGCATTTCATAAGCCGCAGCCACTGCAATGAAGTGTTCAAGAAAGTCTACGGCATCGCGCCAAAACATTTCCTAAGCCTCATGAAGCAGCGGGCAGCGGAAGAGCTGCTTCTGCATTCGAATGCGTCCGCAGGCGAGATTGGCGACAAGCTTGGCTTCACGTCGCTAAGCAGCTTCAGCCGTCAGTTCCGAAGGTGGACGATGAAATCGCCGCAGCAATTCCGGGAACGAGCGAGAACAATATCGGCACCATGACCGGTTGAATAAGTAAGGGCTGCCCATATCGACTTGATTGTCGGTAGAGGCAGCCCTTATTCGGATTAGAAAGACATTTTGTAGAGCGGGAGTACAGTTTGGAACGTTTCTTTCACTTTCAGGAGGAAAGCTTCGCCGTCCTTCAGGAGAGGGTCATTGCGGTCGATGATAATGCCGCAGAGCGCCTCGGATGCTTTCACCGAGCGGAGCCGCTGCAGCAGCGGCGCTAGCCCGTCACGGCCGAGCTCGCCTTGCGTATCGCCGCCTGGGACCATATGATTGCCTGACCACACATAGTCAGCAGGAATATGCTTCATAATGTCATCCATTTGCGCGAGCGCATGATCAGCGAACACTGATTTATTGTCTGATTCATAAATAATCGCGAATTGGACGAATAGATGGGAGCCGAACAGGCCGATTTGGAAATGCGGGAACATTTTGTAACCGCGCTTGCCTGGCGCGAAAGCGATCCACGTATCGTTCGGCGGATTAATCGTTCTGCGCGCGTGTTTGGCAACATGCGGGAACATCGGTTCTCCACACAGTTCCGTTAGCCAAGGAGAAAGCAGCTCGCCAAGCTCATTCAGCTTGGGGCGAATATGTTCGATTAATGCCTCCATCCGCGCTTCAAGGCCTGGAACGGCAAATACGTCAAAGTCATCCGCTGTAAAACCGTTGAAAGTGCGGATCTGTTCTGTAGCAGCTTGTGTCGTCATTGTACGAAATTCATTCCTTTCGGCGTTCAAGACAAACCTTTATTTGCCCCATTATAGCACATGTTTGCAATCCGCCGCTGATTCCGTTAGAGTCATCTCTAGTACAAGGAAACAGATGTTAGGAGAGGTCAAACAAATATGTGGCAGCAATTATGGTTTCTTGCGAATATGGTTTTTGTAACACTAGCAATCGTTTATTTATTTATTCATCGTTCCGTCTCGCAAGCGCGACACGAGAATGACGAGCAGAAGTTGTCGCGAATGCGCAAAATCCGCGTGATTATTGGGCTTTGCACCATTATTTCGTTCATCGTCATGGCATCATTTTTCCTTGTGAATATGCGAGTTAACGGATAAATAATCATCTAGCAGATGTGTCGAATACGTGTCTCTTTGTCAACTTTCGCAACTTTTTCAGTGTCAACAGCGTTTAACTGTGACATACAAAGCTGCAACAGTGGAGGAAAAGGAGACGCATAATGAAATTTTTGAAGTGGTTGCTCATTCTATCATTCTTAGTTATGCCTTTTGTTGCTACCGGTGGAACAGCGTCGGCACTTGGTTATTCAGATAAGCTGACACTGACAATTGGAAGCAAGAATATGAAGCATAATGGCTCATATACCAAGACAGCTCAGCCGGTTACGGCGATTAATGGAGTTTCGTTTATTCCATTCGCCTCGGTGGCCGCGGAATATGGTTACAAGATTTCGTATCATGCACAGACGAAAGAATCGATTGCAACAGGTGCGCTGCATACGTTGAAATTCAAGCTAAACAGTGCGGTCGCGAATGTAGATGGCTATAATGTGAAGCTGACTGGAGCCCCTTATATCTTGAACGGTTCACTTATGGTGCCGCTTCGTTCATGGGGGAACGTGACAGATAGCGCAATCGAGGTAGTAGGCAAGACGATAAACCTATCATGGAATACGGTCATCTTGCCGCAGCAGCCGAAAGCGAACTTTGCCGTGCAGCCTGCAGAGATTTACGCGGGACAAACGACAGTCAGTTATATTGACCGTTCTTACAATCCCGCGGATGCACCGTTCGTCGAAGACCGCTGGAATGGACGGATGGATGTATTCCCTGAACCAGGAACTTATACGATTACTAGACAGGTTGAAGATATTAACGGCATTTGGAGCGATCCGTACTCGGTGACGATTACTGTTAAGCCTGCAAACCAAGCGCCAGTAGCGAACTTTACGACAGAGAAGGCGACTTACCGCATTGGCGAAGAAGTGCTCTACACCGATTTGAGTACCGATGATGAGAATGCGATTGTTCGCCGGACATGGACAGGGAATGACAAAGTGTTCTTCGAACCTGGCGATAAGCAGGTAACGCTTGAGGTTGAGGACAAGCACGGCTTAGTGCACTCGGTCACGAAGACGGTAACGGTAACGAGCGAAGTGCTGTATACGAAGGACGAGTACTACAGGTTGTTCACGCCAGTTGGGGAGAAGTTCCCAATTGACAGCGGCGCCATGCTGGGTATGTCTTTATTGCCGTACACCTTCCACTCGGAGCAATCCCAGATGGTCCGCAGCAACAGCCCTGAAGCGCTGCTTCAAGAAGGCATCGTGTATCAGACGCAGCTGACAGGACAAGTGCGGTTCTTGTTCCATCATGTAAGCCGAATCAATTATCCGGTCAAAATGTATCTGCTCGCAACGAACAATAACAGCGTACCTGTTAATCTGGGCACAAGCTCGATCGGGCTTGGCGGACCTGACCCGTATGTAGAGAATACGGCGAAGATGTCGACGATCCGTTACCTTCAATCTCTCGTGAATAATCCATCACCAAGATGGATGACCATAAAGCCGGGAGAGACGAAGGAAGTGCTGCCCGAGCTGTCCAAGATTGCAATGAAGCCGCTCGATGTTCTTACGACCTATGCGGATCTTTACGCCGATAAGGAACTGCAGTTCAAGATCGTCGTTGTCGGATCGAATAAGAATGTGTTTACAGAGCTGCCGAATTTGTCGCAGCTGCCGCGTGACGGCAAACATGTTCGCGGTACGTTCAATAAAGCTGACCGTTCGATCGAAATACCGGATATACTAGGCAATACTGCGCAGTATATCAAGCTTGGCGATAAGACGATGGATACGTATTTGGACGGTATTGACGATACGACAGGCAACCTGGAATACAACATCGGTAATTTCGGCGTGTTATATCGGCTGAGTCTGCCGCATGTAGCGCCGCATACCCTTATCGCGCTTAATCCGAGAGGCGGTTATTACACGGGCGCCTTTATGGTTAACGGGCAGGTTGTTCCTGTAACCAATTCCAGCATATTGAAAGATAACAAGGAAGCGGCGGTGCTCTACCGTACAGGCGATAGCGAAGAATCGGTTGAAATCGTGTTCACTTTGTCTGCCGGAAGCAATCTTCCGCTCGCTATGATGTTCCTTCCGCTGCCTGGGGAACGCTGGTAATCTAGTAAATGAAATAGGCATGTTAGTAACGATAAAAAGGCCTTCATCGCCGATTGCTCTGCTCGATATGCTCGAGCAGAACGGCTGATGAAGGCCTTCTCTATGAATTGCTGGATGTGATCAATAAGTATTAATAAGGCAGCTTGATTTCAACTTCACGGCGTTGTTCTGCCGAACGGAGAACACCGTCGATGATTGCTTGTTGGATCAAGATTTGCTCGCCTGGAATTGGTGCTGGACGTCCTTCGCGAACCGCATCGACGAAGTCGCGCACTTTTTCGAAGAACAGATCTTTATTGTGTTCGATACCTGGAACCGGCGTGGAAGTTTGCTGACCCATGAAGTCATGGAAGAGCGTGATGTCGCCGACTTTGCCGTCCCATACACCAGACCAGTTGCCTTTGCCGAAAGGATTTACTTTCAGGCCAGCCTCAGAGCCAAGGAACATGGTCGAGCCGAGCGTATCCATATGCATTGCCCACGAAATCTTGAATTGAAGCACGAGATCATTCTCGAAGCGAACGAGCGCTACGCCGAAGTCTTCTACTTCAAACTGGCTTGCTTGCGAATGATGGATCGGGTTCGTGCCGAAATGGTTGCTCGTGAATGCGGAAACTGTCAATGGACGAGGGTAGCCAAGTGCATTGAGTGCCATGTCGAGCGAGTAGCAGCCGATATCAGCCATTGCGCCAGCGCCTGCAAGCGCTTTGCTAATGAATGTGCCGCCTGGCATACCGCGTCTGCGGCCGCCGCCTGTTTCAACATAGTACACTTTGCCGAGTTTGCCGGATTGAACGATGTCCCCAACAAGCTTCATGTTCGGGTCATAGCGAGGTTGGAAACCGATTGTAAGCATTTTGCCCGTTTCCTTGGAAGCTTGTACCATGTCGACTGCTTCGTCAAGCGTAACGGACATAGGCTTCTCCAGCAATACCTGTTTGCCAGCGCGGAGCGCGTCAACAGTCGTCACGTGATGGGACACGTTCGGCGTACAGATGCTGACGCCGTCAAGATCGAGCTCAAGCATTGCGCGATGGCTGTCAAATGCTTGTGCATCTGGAAGTGAAAGCGATTCCACGAATTGTTGCGCTTTGCCTGGGATAACGTCTGCCACGGCAACGATTTCCACGTCTGCAATTTGTTTGTACTGACGAACATGCGCGTGGGCGATACCGCCGCTACCGATAATACCAATGCGAATAGGCTTTGCCAATTTGAGTCATCTCCTCTTAAATGGTCGACTTGGATTAAGACGTGTGCTGGATGCGGAACTGCCTAGGTGTCATGTTGAAGCGTTTCTTGAACACATAGTACAAATAATTACTGCTGGCGAACCCATGCTCAAGGGCAATATGCTCAATTGAATGCTGGCCTTCAATAATGGCGGAGCATACCTGCGACAGGCGATAATTCTCCAGATAAGCGCTGAATGATTCTTCGCCCTGCTCGCGGAAGATCCGCTGTAGTTGACGGGCACTGATCGGAATGCGCTCGGCAACTTCCTGAAGCGTTAACGGCTGAGCGTAGTTATCGTGAATGAATTGCGTCGCAATCCGAAACCGATGCTCGTTCATATTGCGGGACGGCGGCTCAAAGGTGAGGCTAGGCTCTGAAGACATGCGTGATGCACGCAGCAAGATTTGTATAATGGCCTGCTTGATGGTCGAGAATGCCCCTGGTTGTCCCTCGTTCCAAGCACGATAGGCGGTTAGAAACCACGACATCGCATTATATTGATCGACATGCGGTCGTAGCGGCAAGCCATTGAGCGCATTCATGCAGCTTTCTGCTTCATGACGCTCCCATGGGTCGCCCCAGGCTGCTTCTTCCTCGCTTTCTTTAATCGGTACGATGTCAATATGGAGACAGAGTTCATCCATCGCTTCCCGCGAGTCCGCTTCTTGCTGATGCAGGACGTTCGGTCCTGTTAAGTAGAAGAGACCCTCGTGTAGAGGATAGACGGTGTCTTCCATAATGACGGTTCCCTTGCCCCGAGGAATAAAATGAAACTCATACTCCGAGTGCTTGTGAAACCGTACGATTTTGCCAGGAGAGAAGGTGGCGAGGTGGCATCGCAATACGCGAAAGCCATAGCCGCCCCAGCGGAACTGGATATCGAGCCTGTCGATTGCGTCGCCGCGTTCAGCCATCAATGAGTAAGCAAACGGTTTAGCCATGCATGTACCACCTCTCCTTCATCATGAAATCTATTAGTTCTTCAGTTCAGCGATCGTAACTTCGCGACGCTCTTTGTTCGAGATGTTCGCTGCTTCCATCAGCTTCGTGAGGTCAGCTGCAAGGCCAACGTTCTCAGTCGCTTCTGTGTTGTTCAAGATGTGGCCTACGAATTGGTTGAAGGCGATTTCGCGGTGATCCGGTTTCTCGATCTTAACCCACTCGTTGCCTTTCAATTGGCTGCTGCGAACGAGTACTTCATCGGATTCGAAGCCGTAGATCATTGTGCCTTCTGTGCCGTGTACTTCGAAGCAGAACGGCGAGTTAGGGTTCACGAAGCCAGCTTCTACGACGCCGAATGCGCCATTCTCGTAGCGAAGAGTAGCTACTGCGTTATCTTCAACATCCTTGCCAGTTACATAGCCATAAATCGCGTTCAGGCTTTGCGGCATGCCTAGGAACAGGCGAGTAAGGTACATTGGGTGGCAGCCAAGATCGATCAGCGCGCCGCCGCCGCATTGCTCCAGGTTGTAGAAGTGCTCTGGCAACCAGCCAGCAGTTGCGCCATTGTGGGACAGGCGAACGCGAGCTTGCGTCAATTGGCCGAGGTAGCCTTTAGCCAATACTTCTTGAGCTGCAAGCGTATAGTTATCATTAAGGCGCGGCAGGGATACAGTGAACTTCACGCCTGCTTCCTTAATAGCAGCAAGAATTTCGTTAACTTCTGCGTTTGTAGGCGCTACAACCTTCTCAGTGAAGATGTGCTTGCCAGCGCGAGCAGCCTTAACCATTACATCACGGTGAATATTTGTTGGTGTGTCAACAACAACTGCATCGATGTCAGTGCGAGCGAGAAGCTCGTCAAGGTCTGCGATGAAAGGTACGCCAAGCTTCTCTGCATCAGCTTGACCGCGGGCAGGGATCTCATCCCATACGGCTACGATCTCTGTGTTTGGATTGTCTTGTACGTTACGAGTGTAGTCCCAGGCATGAACATGCCAATAGCTAAGCATTGCTACGCGAATCATTAATGTATTCCTCCCAGAATAGCGGTTTTTTCGTGACCCATGTCGCGTGATCACAGTTTTTCATTCTCTAATTATGCGACATGTCCATACCGTAACACAATAGAAAACGCTTCATAATCCATTTCCATGACAAAAAAACTACAAAATTGCGACAAGTAGGATGTCGTGTGATCATAGTCTGCTCTAATGAATTGGCGTTATGCCGAATTTTCGACTATAGTTATGAGAGGAGGTGACCCGTCATGCGTCGTGTTATCAAAGCGCCGATTCATGTTTATCGCAAGTTTATATCGCCGCTTAAGCCGCCGACATGCCGGTTTTATCCTACCTGCTCGGAGTACGCGCTCGAAGCGATCGACAAGCATGGGCCGCTTAAGGGCAGCTGGCTTGCTGTCAGACGGATTAGCCGCTGTCATCCGTTTCATCCCGGGGGAGTAGATTTTGTCCCACCGACACGCAAGGAAATGCAGCAGCGACGGGCATCTGCCGCCCTTGACAGCGCTGCGGAGGATTCGGTATAGTTGATCGCAAGAGAACGATTTACCAATACCATCATTCGATGAACGGATAAGTACAGAAGTAATGGCCTTACCAGAGAGCCGGGGTAGCTGGAAACCGGCAAGGCGCAGCTTTTGGAAAATGGTCCCGGAGAATTCGTGTTCGAGCAGTCAGTCGTCATCAGGCTGATGCAAGGGCGCGGCGGCTGACACCGTTAACGGTCGTAACGTTCATTCGTATTTTCGGATGGACCTAATGAAGCTTTCTTAGGGACGTTATGCCATGACTGGCGAGCGGCTCTTGAGAGAGGAAATTGGGTGGTACCGCGTAAGCGACAAGCTTTCGTCCCATATGAGGATGAGGCTTTTTTTGTTTTTTTACAGACAATAGTTAAGGAGAAATGACCAATGAGCGAGAAGAAACCAGCCTTTTATATTACGACGCCGATCTATTATCCAAGCGATAAACTGCATATCGGCCATGCGTATACGACGGTTGCCGGCGATGCAATGGCGCGCTACAAGCGTCTGCGCGGCTATGATGTATGGTATTTGACCGGTACGGATGAGCACGGTCAGAAGATTGAGCGCAAGGCGCAAGAGAAGGGACAGACGCCGCAGCAGTTCGTTGACGATATTGTTGTCGGTATCAAGGAATTGTGGAAGAAGCTCGATATCTCGAACGACGACTTCATCCGCACGACGGAGCCCCGCCATAAAGAAGTGGTGGAGCAAATCTTCGATCAATTGCTTCAGCAAGGGGACATCTATAAAGGAAACTACGAAGGCTTGTATTGTACGCCATGCGAATCGTTCTTCTTGGAGCGCCAGCTCGTGAACGGCCATTGTCCGGATTGCGGACGCCCGGTTGAACTCGTCAAGGAAGAGAGCTACTTCTTCCGGATGAGCAAATATGCGGATCGCCTGCTGCAGTTCTACGAGGAGAATCCGGAGTTCATCCAGCCGGAATCCCGCAAGAACGAGATGGTCAACAACTTCATTAAGCCGGGTCTTGAGGATCTTGCTGTTTCCCGTACAACGTTCGATTGGGGCGTGAAGGTCAAGGGCGATCCGAAGCATGTCGTGTACGTATGGATCGACGCGTTGTCGAACTACATCACGGCGCTTGGCTACGGTTCGGGCGATACAAGCAAGTACGATCAATTCTGGCCAGCTGATGTACATCTGGTGGGCAAAGAAATCGTTCGCTTCCATACGATCTACTGGCCAATCATGCTGATGGCGCTTGGCCTGCCGCTGCCGAAGAAAGTGTTCGCGCATGGCTGGCTGCTCATGAAGGATGGCAAAATGTCCAAGTCCAAAGGCAACGTCGTTGATCCGGTTACGCTGATCGACCGTTACGGACTGGATGCGCTGCGTTATTACCTTCTTCGCGAAGTGCCGTTCGGCGCTGACGGTACGTTCACGCCAGAGAACTTCGTAGAGCGGATCAACTTCGATCTGGCGAACGACCTTGGCAATCTGCTGAACCGTACGGTTGCGATGATCGACAAGTATTTCGGCGGAGATATTCCTGCGTATGATGGCAATGTTACGGCATTCGACGAGACTCTCTCGAAGCTGGCTACAAGCACGATCGAGCAAGTGGAAGCGGCAATGGAGAAGATGGAATTCTCCGTAGCACTCACTTCGATCTGGCAACTAGTAAGCCGCACGAACAAATATATCGATGAAACGCAGCCTTGGGCGCTTGCGAAGAGCGAAGAGAAACGCGGAGAACTCGCTTCCGTTATGCACCATCTGGCGGAATCGCTGCGCATTATCTCCATTCTGCTGCAACCGTTCCTCACGAATGCGCCGCAGAAGATTCGGAAGCAGCTCGGCATTGAAGATGGCGCGCTGACGGCTTGGGAAAGCACGAAGCAGTTCGGCCAATTGCCTGGCGGCACGAAAGTGACGAAGGGCGACCCGATCTTCCCGCGTCTGGATGTACCGCTTGAGACAGAGTTCATCGCTGTGTCGATGGGCGGAGGCGCAGCTGTGGCAGCAGAAGCGGCAGAGGCTGCTGCCCCGGCAGCAGAGCAAGCAGAGGCAGCGCCAGCGGCTCCTGCAGCAGCACAAGCAGCTCCAGAGACGAAGGAGGAAATCTCCATCGACGAGTTTATGAAGGTGGAGCTTCGCGTCGCGCAAGTGCTGGCGGCAGAGCCGATACCGAAAGCCGACAAGCTGCTGAAGCTGCAACTTGACCTTGGCTTCGAGCAGCGCCAAGTCGTATCCGGCATCGCGAAGTTCTATACGCCGGAGCAGCTCGTAGGACGCAAGGTGATCTGCGTGGTGAACCTCAAGCCAGTGAAGCTGCGCGGCGAAATGTCGCAAGGCATGATCCTTGCCGCATCACACGGCGATCAGCTGACGCTTGCAACTGTACCTGAAGATATGCCGAATGGCGCAATTGTGAAATAAGCATGAACGTACGCCGCCGGGGCTTAATGCTCCGGCGGTTTCATATTGACACTGTATTTTTCAGTCTATATAATCTAATTGTAATCTTTACGATTATCAATATGATAGATAGAGGTGCTAAGGTTCATGTTTATTCAGCGTTCTATAGGCAAATTCGCCCTGTCAGCCGCGATGCTGGCTTTTTTCATTGTTATGCTCACCGGCTGCGCGTCTTCCGGGAAAGGAAAACTCGTAGAAGGCAAAACGAATGTCGTTACAAGTTTCTATCCACTCTATTTTTTAGCTCAACAGATAGGTGGAGAGAGCGCGAATGTAATTAATATGATTCCGGCTGGCGTAGAGCCGCATGATTGGAGTCCGAAGAGCCGCGACCTGGATACAGCCGCGAAAGCGCAGCTGTTCCTCTATAACGGAGCAGGACTTGAAGGCTGGGTGGATGACTTTCTGCAAGGATTGCCTAGCGATTCGAAGCTGATTACCGTTGAAGTAAGCCAAGGGATCAACAAGATCTCCGGTAATCCCGAAGAAGGTGAAGACTCCGCGGATGCGAAGCATGTAGATCCGCACACATGGGTGAGCCCGAAGTCGATGATGATTATGGCTGACACGGTGCTGAAGAACTTCTTGAAAGCTGATCCCGCACATAAAGATGTTTATACTGCAAACTATGACAAGCTCGAGCAGCAGCTTAAAGTATTGGATCAGGAATATACGGACGCTCTTTCAAAGACTACTCGTAAGGATATCGTTACATCCCATCAAGCGTTCGGCTATCTCGCAAGGGATTATGGACTGAAACAAGTGGCTATAATGGGGTTGTCGCCTGATGCAGAGCCGAAGGCGCAGGATTTGCTCCGCATTACGAAGTTCGTGAAGGATAACGGTGTCAAATATATTTTCTTCGAAGAGCTTGTATCCGATGAACTCGCGAAGACGCTTGCGAATGAAGCAGGCGTAAGCACGATGGTGCTGAACCCGCTTGAAGGGCTGACTCCGGAGCAGGAGAAGAAGGGTGAAGACTACTTCTCTCTCATGAGAGCGAATTTGCAAAATCTAGTCCAAGCCTTACAATAGAAAGAAGGAAAAAACGGATGCTCCACAAACAGCAAGATTCCACATCCTTGAACTGCCACAAGTCAATCATCGAGCTGGAAAATGTATCTTTCGCTTATAACCAGAAGCCGGTTGTCAATCACGTCAATTTCACGGTGCAGGAGCGGGACTTTGTCGGTTTGATCGGATCGAACGGAGCCGGCAAGACGACTCTGCTTCGTATGATCGTCGGCTTGCTGCCGCCAACAAGCGGTACAGTTAAGCTGTTCGGCGAGCCGATCGAGCAGTTCCGCAGCTGGAATTTGATCGGATACGTCCCACAGAAAAACTCGTTCAATCCGTTGTTTCCAGCGACCGTCCGCGAGGTTGTTCTCTCCGGTCTGTACAGCCGCAACAAGCTGTTCAAGCGCGTGACGAAGGCGGACGGCATCAAGTGCGACGAGGCGCTTCACGCGATGAAGATCGAGGATTTAGCGGGCAAGCGGATTGGAGAATTGTCCGGCGGGCAGCAGCAGCGGGCTTTTCTCGCCCGGGCGCTAATCAACAATCCGGCGCTGCTCATTCTCGATGAGCCGACCGTCGGCATCGACTCGGAGACGCAGGAAGGCTTCTTCCATCTCATCAAGCATATGCATCAGCATCATAATATTACGTTTCTGATGGTGTCGCATGATATGGAGATGATTCGGTCTTACCTCGGCGAGCAGCCGAAGCAGGAATCCGGCAAAATCAAGTTCTATGTGAAACACTCGCATGATCTGGAAGATTGCGTGGAGACGAATTTAACGCACAGCTTGCGAGAGCTGCGCCATTCGATGGAACGAGGGAAAGTGGGCGTATAGGATTTGGATATTATTACGACGGAATTTTTTCAGAGGGCGCTGATCGGCGGCATTCTGATTGGGATTACGGCTCCGCTCATGGGGCTGTTTCTTGTCTTGCGAAGACTTTCGATGATCGGGGATACGCTCGCGCACGTCTCGATTGCAGGCGTTGCGCTGGGGTTCTTGATCGGTGTATATCCGGTCGTGATGGGGCTCATCTTCGCGCTTGCGGCTACATTCGCCATTGAGAAGCTGCGCAAAGCGTATAAGACATATGCGGAGCTGTCGATTGCGATCATCATGTCAGGCGGCGTAGCGCTTGCTTCGCTTCTGTTCACGATGGGAAAAGGCTTCAACGTGAGTGTCAGCGGTTACTTGTTCGGCAGTATCTATACGCTGGATACGACGGATTTGGTTCTGATTGGAGTCGTGACGGTGGTTGTGCTGCTATCGGTAGGCTTGCATGCCAAAGAGCTGTTCCTGCTTACGTTCGATGAAGATGCCGCGGCTGTTAGCGGCTTGCCAACGCGTTTCTTTAACTTTATGATTAGTGTGCTTACAGCACTCGTAATTAGTGTTTCTATCAAAATCGTAGGTGCGCTCCTTGTGTCGGCACTACTTACAATTCCTGCTGCATGCAGCCTCGTAATCGCCAGGAGCTTCAGGCAGTCCGTTATTACTGTTGTTGTCATTGCGGAGTTGGCTGTTATTGCCGGGTTGCTCGCAGCGGGCGTGTGGAACTTGGCGCCAGGCGGCACCATCGTCATGCTCTTAATTGTAATTTTACTGCTGCTGCTTTCGGTTCGCCGGAGACTTAGCGCAGGTTGAAAGTGAAGGTGACATCATGTCTGATGTAACGGTTTGGGCTGCGTTCGGCGCGGGGATTGCTTCATTCGTTTCCCCTTGCTGCTTGCCGCTCTATCCATCGTACTTGTCGTACATAACAGGCGTCTCTGTCAGTGATTTGAAGAGCGAGAATCCCAGCCGCGAAGTGCGAATGCGGACGATGAGCCATACGCTGTTCTTTATTCTTGGTTTCTCGATCGTGTATTACACGCTTGGCTATGGAACGAATGCGTTCGCTGAGCAGTTCTCCAAATATCAAGATTTGATCAGGCAATTATCCGCTGTCCTAATTATTCTAATGGGCTTCATCCTGATGGGGCTGATCCAACCTAAGTTATTGCTTCGTGAGTTCAAAATGCCGCTAAGAATGAAACGCTCCGGCTATCTAGCCTCGTTCATCTTCGGCATCGGCTTCTCGGCAGGCTGGTCGCCATGTACCGGTCCGATTCTGGCGAGCATTCTGCTCATGGCCGCATCGGAGCCGGGCACATGGTTTGAGCTGACGACGGCTTACGCTCTTGGCTTCGCCATTCCATTCTTCGTACTGGCCTTCTTCATCGGCTCAACGAGATGGATCGTCCGCTATTCCAGCATTATGATGAAGATCGGCGGCGCAGGCATGCTCATTATGGGCGTCCTTCTGTTCACCGACAAGATGACTCAGATCACAATTTGGCTAAACTCCATCACTCCAGAGTGGTTGAAGTTCTAAAAGTCTTGTTCTTCGTCATTGGTCTTGATCTTAATGTTAACGGAACTTATTCAATAGTGAGCGAAAGTGAAAGTTTGTGACCGGAGAGTCTACGTGCCGCCTTTGATGAGGTGTCCTAACCTTAAAGTCTTATCACAAGGACACCGAATCAACAGCGGCCGCAGGCACAACTTTCACTGAAGCGAATGCCCTTGAACTTTTAAGTGGAGTCTTTAAGTGAAGTATTCAATTTTTGCATCCTCAAAATGCTCAAAGATGCGCTCCGAGATGAACATCCGGAGCGCTTCTGCTTGTTCATCGGGGTAGACATACTTGCCTTGCCCCCAGCGGCCCCATTTGTACTTGCGCTTCTCAATATCCATCTCAAGCTTCGTGCGAGGATATCGCTTCTCGATGACATTCTTGGCTGTCTTCGTGAAGCGATGCTGAATAAGCTCGAACGTAAGCCCGGTTGACGCGTCCTTCGGCAATGCCGTCGCCAATGAAGAGAGCAGCTCGGCATAGCCTTCCTGCCAGCCATCGTGCCAGATGATCGGCGCGATAATAAAGCCGAGCGGATAGCCTGCGCGGGCGATCTTGGCGGCAGCGTCAATGCGGTCCTCGAAGCGTGACGTGGCAGGCTCGAAGTTCTTGATTACATACTTGGCATTCACGCTGAAGCGAACGCGGGTATGCCCATTATGCTTAATGTCGAGCAGTGAATCGACATAATGAAACTTCGTCACAAACCGCAGACGGCCGTATTCTTGATCGGCCATGAAGGTAATCAACTCCTGCAAACTGCCGGTTATCGGCTCAAGCCCGACGGGGTCGGAGGTACAGGCTGCCTCGAACCGGGTAATCTCGGGGATACGCTCGTCGATGTACCCTTTTGCCGCTTGCATGATTTCATCGGTATTCACATACACCCGTATATAAGGCTTTGCACCGAGTGTCGTCTGCAAGTAGCAATAATGGCAATGCCCCATGCAGCCTGTTGCGATCGGTATGGCATATTCCGCCGATGGCTTCGAAGTGTCGAACTTCAATGTTTTGCGAATGCCAACAACAAGCGTGCGCTTGGCGATTTTGTATTGCTCCAATTCGGATTCGCCGGGCAGGTTCGTGATTCGGTTATGGGAAGTCGTCATTCGGTAGGGGATATCCAGCGACTTGACCCATTCCATAATGCGTTGTCCTTTTGGATAATCAAGTGCGGAAGGTTCAAAATAAACAAGCTCTGGAATGAATGAATCATGAACGGATTTCCGAGCCGCAGGTCTTTCAAGTAAGGTGGTGCTCAAGGTGGAAGCTCCCTCCTTCGGATCATTGGACATACCTCTAGTTTGCTGGTGTAAGCGCAGGATCAAACATGGAAAGTTCAGTCGGACAGGTTGCGGCACCTATAGAAGGCAGTGTAGAATACTAAGAGTAAAGTGATGGTTAGCACAATTTAGCACTAGTCGAACAATCCTAACGTACGGGATGACGGTGAATGGAGGAACGAGCAAATGCCTACTCCGAGTATGGAGGATTATTTGGAACGAATTTATAAATTGATTGATGAGAAGGGCTACGCCCGTGTATCAGATATCGCTGAAGGGCTTGAGGTTCATCCCTCTTCGGTAACGAAGATGATCCAGAAGCTGGATAAAGATCATTATTTGATCTATGAGAAGTATCGGGGGCTCGTGCTCACGAACAAAGGGAAGAAGATGGGCAAGCGGCTTGTTGAGCGCCATCATCTGCTGGAATCGTTTCTTACTGTAATCGGTGTACAGGAAGAGAATATCTATAAAGACGTCGAAGGCATTGAACATCACTTGAGCTGGGATTCGATTACTTGCATCGAGACGCTCGTGGAGTTCTTCCGCAGAGAGCCGGCGCGGCTGGAGGAATTCCGGTCGATTCATGCCGAGCTGAATAGCGATAACTTATAAATCATACGAAAGGGGCATCCCTCAGCTACGGCTGAAGGATGCCCCTTATTAATTGCGTTGTTAATGATACTTAGGTAAGTTGTCGTCATCCTTGCCGCCTTCAATGACGCGGAAAGGCATGTGCTTGCGCTGCTTGCTCTTAGCTGGCTGTTCTTTGCGGGACTGCGTCTTGTAACGCGGCTTTGCTTTCGTTCTGGCGCCGCCTGGCGGGAACTTATAAAGCAAATAGATGACGCCGAACACAACAACCGGAATGAGAAGCTGATAGGGATTGCTGATCGTTTGCGATACGATGCCGATGACGATGAGCACAAGGATGACGATGGACAACAGACTCATTTTACGAGGCATAGTTCTCACCCTTCCTTCCCGAATCTAAGACTCAAACATGAAACGTTTACTTTACGGCTTGCTCACTTGGCGATCGAGCTCAAGCATCCGGTTGAAGGAAGCGATCGATACAGCCACCTGGTCATCCGTAGGTTCCTTCGTCGTCAGCTTCTGGAGCCACAGGCCCGGATAGCCGAGGAAGCGAAGCACAGGCAAATCGCGAAGCGCGTTCGTGAAGCGAAGCGCTTCATAGGATGCGCCTAGAACGACTGGGAGTAGCAAGAGTCGCAAGTAAATCCGTTCCCAGAGCGAATCCCAATGGAAGAAAGAATAGACGATAACGCCGACAAGAACGGAGAAGACGATAAAGCTGCTTCCGCAGCGATAATGAAGCCGGGTGAACTTCTGAACATTAGAGACGGTCAATTCCGCTCCCGCTTCATAGGCGCTTATTACTTTATGCTCCGCGCCGTGATATTGGAACAGGCGTTTAATGAGCGGTGTTAACGAGATAATATATAAGTATGACAGCAAGAACAGAATTTTGATAACACCTTCAATAAGGTTGTGAACAACCCGGTTGGAGAAGGAGTGCTGGAAGAGCAATTGTTCAATAATAGCAGGAACGACTGTGAAAACAATCTTACCGAAAGCAAAAGACAATATACCTGCAACGGCGACGCCAACGATCATGCTGAGGCTCCAGCCGCTTTTCTCTTCTTTCTTAGCCGGTTTCGACGCAGTGGCTTCGGATTCCGTGCTCGTATCCGACAATTCGTCCTCTGCATAGGATTCCATGGAGAAATTCAAATGCTGGGAGCCCTTCGCGCTCGACTCGAGTATGGCGACGACGCCTCGCAGTAGGGGGATTTTCTTCAGCCTTTGAATCCAAGGCTTTGTCGTTCTAGGTACTTCGTAAAAAATAATCTCATTATTTTTGCGCCGTACGGCAGTGACATTGGCGTGACGGCCGGCAAACATTACACCTTCGATGACGGCTTGTCCGCCATAAATATTTTGAGTGCTTTGAGACAAGGGCGAATCACCATCCTTTAGTTAGACATAAGATAAGATTATTGCTATGAATGCGTTACCTACTTCTTCTATTGTACTTGATTCTGCGGCTATTTGCGAGCGCCATCGATTCCCTCATTTCGAGAAGGGATGGCGATTTGGGAGCGGTTCGATTGCGCATACTACTACCCATCACAGCAATGCACAACTTTAAGGCAATGGAGGAAACTTATTTTGCGTAAAATACAGACTCACGGTCAGCAGAGCGGGACAAAAAACGACTATGACGGCAGCACTCACACGAATCCGACTGCGTTTTGCATCAAGCTTGGCTTTTTTGCAGGGCTGTTCTGGGGGCTCGTTCATTGGCTTCTTTTTGCGATAAACTTCACAAAGGTAATGCCGGGGTTTCTACTCGATCCCTTCATGAAGGCGGCCTTCCTGCGAACGTGGTATGGGCAACTTACTGGAGTTGCTGCGTTCATTGTCTTCTCGATCATTGCATCGTTCATCTATAAGCTGCTGCTAGGGCGGCTGTTAGGTCCGTGGCCAGGCATCCTCTATGGACTTCTCTGGTGGGCATTGCTCTTTATGACGTTTGGACCTGCAATGAGTATGACGAAGCCCTATAACCAAATTGGCTATCAGACGTTAATTACCGAATGCTGCTTATTCCTGCTGTGGGGATTATTCATTGGATATACGATTGTTTTTGAATTTACGGACGAGGCAGGGCGGGAGCCTTCGGCGTCGAATAAAAGCATAGCATAAGCGGGTGGGGCGAGCACTTCTCAAAGCGTGGGTCTTTGTGGTAAAATGTCTAATGATCTATGCGCTGGGAGGATGCTCCATGACTCGAATACTTGTACTAAACGGACCGAATTTAAACATGCTTGGCATTCGTGAGCCTGGTGTTTACGGATCCATGACGTTACCAGCGATTGAAGAGATGCTGCGGGAAACGGCGACAACGATTGGCGTGGACATTTCGTTCTTCCAATCCAATCACGAAGGGGCTATTATCGACCGGATTCATGAGGCTTATGGCCAGATTGACGGAATCGTAATTAACCCTGGAGCGTTCACTCACTATAGCATTGCGATACGCGATGCGATCAGCAGCGTCGGCATTCCTGTCGTTGAGGTGCATTTATCGAACATTCATAAGCGGGAAGCGTTTCGTCATGTTTCAGTCATCGCGCCGGTTGCGGTCGGACAGATCGCTGGATTTGGCGCTCAAAGCTATGTGCTTGGACTTCACGCACTAGTGAATCAGCTGAAGCAGTAATAAGAAAAAGGGTGATACTTATGACACAGAAACGTTTAGCCGGATTGCGAGAGAAGCTGCCCGCCCTGCAGGCAGACGCGATTCTCGTGACAAGTGCCGTTAATCGTCGGTACATAAGCGGATTTACTGGTTCCTCAGGTTATTTGCTCATTACAGCAGCAGATGCTTGGTTGCTTACGGATTTCCGTTATATGACGCAAGCACCACAGCAAGCTTCTCATTTCACCGTGGTGGAGCATGGTCCTAAGTGGATCGAGACTGTACGGGAGCTTGCGGAACAAGCAGGCGTACGCAAGCTTGCTTTTGAGCAGGATCAGGTTGTATTCAGCAGCTACTCCGACTGGAAAGGTGCGCTTGGCTCGATTGAGCTCGTACCGGTGTCGGGTGCAATTGAACAGCTGCGGCTTTATAAGGATGAAGCGGAGCTTGCCGTTATTCGCGAAGCGTGCGCGCTTGCGGATGAGACGTTCCAGCACATTCTTGGATTCATTAAGCCAGGCATCAGCGAGCGCGCGGTTGCGCTCGAGATGGAGATGTACATGCGCAGCAGAGGCGCAACGTCGTCTTCGTTCGATACGATTGTTGCATCTGGCGAGCGTTCTGCGCTGCCGCATGGTGTTGCAAGTGATCGGATCATTGGCAATAATGAATTTGTGAAGCTTGACTTTGGCGCTCTTCTTAAAGGTTACTGCTCCGATCTGACTAGAACGATCGTTGTTGGCAAGCCGACAGATAAGCACCGCGAAATTTATGAGATCGTGCTTGAAGCGCAGATGGCTGCTCTTGCCGGTATTAAGCCTGGTATGACAGGCCGCGAAGCGGATGCACTTGCACGTGATATCATTACGAAGTATGGCTACGGTGACAAGTTCGGTCACGGCACAGGCCATGGCTTCGGAATGGAGATCCACGAAGCGCCTCGAGTGTCAGTCGGCGGAACGACTGTGCTCGAGCCTGGTATGACCGTTACGGTGGAGCCGGGCATCTACTTGCCAGGATTCGGCGGCGTGCGGATCGAGGATGACATCGTCATTACCGAGAACGGCAATTCGTTATTAACCTCATCTCCGAAGGCATTGTTTATTTTGGAATGAGTTTTATAAAAAGCGGCGAGTGTCAAACTCCCGATTAGCAATTAATGTGAGAGTTCGCTTAAAGCAAACTCCCTATTACCAATTAAAGTGAGAGGTTGCTACCAGCAAACTCCCTATTACCAATCAAAGTGAGAGTTTGCTTCCAGCAAACTCCCTATTACAGGAGGAAACATCAGTGGTTTCAGTTAACGATTTTAAAACAGGTCTTACCGTTGAGATAGACGGCGATATCTTCACAGTTCTTGATTTCCAACACGTTAAGCCAGGCAAAGGCGCGGCATTCGTTCGTTCCAAGCTGAAAAACCTGCGTAACGGTAACACAGTTGAAAGAACGTTCCGTGCAGGTGAGAACATCGGCAAAGCGAACATCGAGAACCGTGCCGTACAATACCTGTACAACTCGGGTACGGAGTATTCGTTCATGGATAACGAATCCTACGATCAGTTCACGCTGGAGAAGAAGCAATTGGAGTGGGAAATCAACTTCCTAAAAGAAAACATGACGGTTAACATCACAAGCTACAACGATGAAATCATCGGTATCCAATTGCCTAATAACGTTGATCTGAAAGTTACGGAAACAGAGCCAGGCGTTAAAGGTAACACAGCGCAAGGCGCAACGAAGAACGCAACTGTTGAAACAGGCCTGAACGTTCAAGTTCCGCTGTTCATCAACGAAGGCGATGTTCTTCTCATCGACACGCGCGATGGCAAGTACATTTCCCGTGCTTAATTCAATTTAGACGAAACCGCCCGGTCTTAGTGCCGAGCGGTTTTTTGTTGTCTGTTGATATTCAAAAGTTCACTGTTGTGTTATAATCTTGTGTTAGAAAAGAACTTCATACTCTACAGAGATCGAACAACGTTGGGAGTGGATTAGCAGTGTCGTTGATAGTAATGAAATTCGGCGGCAGCTCCGTTGGCTCAACTGAGCGGATGCAGCGCGTTGCAAGACGTATCGCCGATTATAAAGAGGCTGGCCATAAAGTCGTTGTTGTCGTTTCGGCAATGGGTGACACGACGGACGATTTAATTGATCAATCCAAGCTGCTTAATGCCAATCCGCCTGCACGTGAGATGGATATGCTGTTAACGGTTGGTGAGCAAATATCGATCGCGTTGCTCTCGATGGCTATAGATGCGATTGGATTGAAATCCAAGTCGTACACAGGCTGGCAGGCTGGCATTCAAACCGAAGCGGTTCATGGCAAGGCACGTATTTCTGACATTCAACCTGATCGGATTTTCACAGCGCTCGACAATGGTTACGCCGTTATCGTAGCGGGTTTCCAAGGCGCGACAGAAGAAGGCGATATCACGACGCTAGGTCGTGGTGGCTCCGATACGACAGCAGTAGCACTTGCGGCAGCGCTTAAAGCCGACGTGTGTGAGATCTATACCGATGTAGACGGCATTTACTCAACCGATCCGCGTGTTGTGAAGTGTGCGCGCAAACTGGACGAAATCACGTACGATGAAATGCTGGAGCTGGCCAATCTTGGCGCAGCCGTCCTGCACCCTCGCGCGGTTGAATATGCGAAAAATTACAATGTAAATCTTGTTGTACGTTCTAGCTTTACGCAAAATGAAGGCACGAGTGTCAAGGAGGAAGCAGTCATGGAGCAAGGAAATGCCGTTCGCGGTATCGCATATGATAAAAACGTAGCACGTATTAGTATCTTAGGTGTCGAAGACATTCCTGGCGTTCTGGCCAAAGTATTCGGCGCGCTGGCATCGAGCGGCGTTGACGTCGATATTATCGTACAAAGCGGTACGCAAGACGGCAAAGCAGACTTCGCTTTCACTGTTTCACTGACGGATAAAGAGAAAGCCATTGCAGTTGTAGAGCGCATCCGTCCAGAAGTGCCTTACCGTGAAGTGACTTCCGAGGAGAACCTCGTGAAGGTTTCCATCGTAGGCGCTGGCATGGTCAGCAACCCGGGTGTTGCAGCGAAAATGTTCGCAGCGATCTACGAGCAAGGCATCAGCATCAAGCTCGTAACGACTTCCGAGATCCGCCTGTCCGTCGTAATCGACGCAGAGCACACTCACGATGTTGTCCGCGCGCTGCATACAGCGTATGGCCTCGATACAGCAGAGCAAGCATTCGTAGGCGGCCCGCAAGATCGCCGATAGGATATAGATTTAAGTTAGAGCAGCAGCGCCTTGGGGTGCTGCTGCTTTTTTGTTGTGTTGTGGGGTAGTGACGGGGAGAGGGGGAAAAAGGAGAATGGGGCGAAAGTGAGCACCTTGTGTAGTTGAAACGAAGGGGTCAGCTAATGAGAACTAGCCAGTACTCTACATGGGTGGAAAACCGGGCGATATTAGCCAAAGAGAGGTAGCCAGTACACTACATGCTTGGAATGCTGGGGTAGAATCGAGGAAAGAAGCTGGTTTGGTGGACTACTTGGACAGAAAATCGGCAGAATCGCCGGAAACTTGCCCCTAAACGCGAAAAGAAGCTCCCCCGGGAGCTTCTTTAATCAGGCCGACTCCATCGTTAGAATCGACCGGCGATAAACGAGAACAATTTGAACAAGATCGCGGTGATACCGGCTGCCATTAAGGGGCCAACGGGAATGCCGCGCAGAAACACAATGCCGAAGATAGAGCCGACGACGAGGCCGACGATAAGCTGAGGGTCGAGCTTTAGCATCTCAAGTCCTTTGCCGTTGACATAGGTGGCGATGGCACCTCCTGTCAATGCGAGGATGCCGGGCCAGGAGGTCACGACGTTGAGCATATCTTTGGTGGTGATGCGCTCAGAAGCGAATGGCACGAGCACGCTGAAGGTGAGAAACAGCAGTCCGAGCTCCAGTCCTCTTCGCTCAATCGTGGGCAGGAAGCGCTGGAGATGGATCAGTTTCACAATTAAGAGAACGCAAGCCGCCGTGGAAATAATCGGCGATCGACCAATTAAGCCTACAATAATGAGAACAACTAAAACGACTTCCCCGCTCATGCTTGCCCGACTCCTTCTTTCGTAGTCGTCGCTCCGCAAAAGGAGCTCCATACTTCCAGTGTATGGAACAAGCCTTCCCGATATGTCTAATCAGACTCAGCCATGTACGAGCATGTCGCCTTGCATGCGCGGTACAATAACGCTGCAATTCACCTGGCTGCACCGTTCAACATCTCGGCCATTGCCGTATTTGATCAGGCGTTTTCCCGTTACGCTCCCCGATATCAGATCATAGAGTTTATCGGCACTATTCCGATAGAGCCCGAGCATCGCCGCGCCAAGGTCATTCATCTCGAGCGGAGCTGAGGACATGGTCTGCAGCTCGCTGATAATAAGTCCAGCGCATACGCCATCCTCCAGCGCGAATTCATCATGGCTGCCAGCGCAGAGCAGCACCAAATCCCGGCGCAGCTCGAGCGCAGTGCGCGCGCAAGCGGCAGCGTTATTCAGCGATCCGGCCAGCACGTGGTCGGCGCGCATTGCTTTATGCAGCGCCCGCGTGCCGTTCGTCGTCGTTAAGACGACTCGGCGACCTCGAACCGCTTCAGCGGTAAACTCCTCGGGAGAGTTGCCGAGGTGGAACCCGGGGATTTTGCGGCAGAATCGTTCTCCCGCCAGTAACTGCCCATTGCATAGAAGCGCTCGTGCTTCCAGCACGGTTTCCACAGGAACGATCCCTGCAGCGCCTGCGGATAACGCAGCGACAATCGTGCTCGTTGCGCGAAGCACATCAATCACGATTGCTGTCCGATGAGCGAACCGCTCGGACTGCGCCTCATTAACGTTGGAGATGACTTCAATTTGCATATCCTTTACGCTTCCTTCCTAAACAGACTGGCTAAGGCACGGCCAGCCAAATCAAATCATATAAACAAAAGGCTCAACATGCACGCCGAAGCAGAACGTATCGGAGCGCAGCCCGCGCCGCATCGTTTCGAGCGATAGCACTTCGCCTGGCTGAATGTTGCCGAGGTTCACGTCGGAGCCGAATGTTTGAAGCAGCAGCACTTGCTGATGTTTCAGCGGTGTTTCCCACATGATGCGGCGAACGTCGCTGCCGAAGGAATGGCTCACGGTTTCCAGCACGCTTTGCGCACAGTTCCCATTCGCATCAAATAACCCAACGCCAACGCCGGATTCCCGCGCTTCAATCGTGACCATATCAGAACCCGCATGCCAGTCGGCTTCGGCGGTAACGACGAGCTCCTGCACATCTACAAGCGAGCCTGTCAGCTTCTTCCCATATTCCGAAACGACGCGAAGTCCGTTCTTAACCCCTTCTCGAATGAGCTCTGTGCGCAGCTTGCGGCTTAGCTCAATTGTCCCATCAGACACTTCGATTCCATTGAAGCCAAGCCGGCAAATCGTACGGAAGAACGCAGGCACGACATCCTGCTGCACCGCGGACTCCAGCAATGTGCCTCCTGGCATGACGGTAAGACTGCAGCGCTTCGCTTGTTCAATTTTGCTCAGAAGAAGATCGGTTGGATAGAGCGGCGCAGTGCCGAACCCAAATTTAACGCAATCCATGTAGCTTGAAGACGTTTCAAGAAGATCGGAGAACGCATGGCGTCCGAGCCCTTTGTCAATCACCATTGTTTTGCCCCGCCCGAGCGCGGTACGGCTGGACAGCTCCCGCTGGCCGCTTGGGTCGCTTAGTACGGAAGGCCAAGCCGCCACAGAAATTGATTTCATGTTATCTCCTCGCATTCGTTTCATATCCACAGCAATATATGCAGTGCGCCCAGATCGTGTGCTGGAAGCGGCTCATGCGAAAGCCAATATTGTGAGAATGAAAGAATAGCAAGTCCGCATAAGCTAGAAGAGAGCCGTTCTAATAGTAGAAGAAGTAGAGGGACAACGGGCATCTTGGATATTAAACCGACTTGAATCTTGCATCCTTTGGAAGAAAGGAGATAGATATGCTTAACAAAATCGTACTGACCATGGCGACAATCCGGATATTCTCCGGCTCACTGGAAATTGTGGCGGCACTGCTTATGCTGCGTCTCAATCAGATTGATAAGGCGCTCATTGTCAACTCCTCGCTGGCGTTTGTCGGGCCGCTTGTGCTGATCTCCACGACGACGATCGGGCTTGTCGGACTCTCGGACAAAATGTCTTTTGGCAAAATGCTGTGGATTGTATGCGGAGTCGGGTGCATTCTGACAGGGGTGCTGAGGAAGTAGCCTTCCACAAGACCGTTAATAGACATCTAGAATTGTCATATTGCTTGGCCTAATTGAATAGAATGGGATACAAAGCTGGACAATCATGTGATTCTAGCAATCTAGCGTAGAAGCTGCCGGGAGGGATGATCGATGCTGAAGAAAGTGCTGCATTTGCTGCCTTCCGAGCTGGCCTATGTGCTATGCCGCATTCCAGAACGAATGCAAGATGTCATCGAAGAAATCCGCATCCGTGAAGGCCGGCCGCTTGAAATTAGTACGAGCCAAGGCTTCTGGTTCGTATCTGCGACCGGAAAGCTGCTGGCGAAGCCCGAAGAAGCGTACAAGCCAGCCCCTGAATTATGCCGCAAAATGCAAGAGCGCGTCACGGGCCATTCGCTCTACGCAATGGAGGAAGAGCTCCGCCGAGGCTACATTACAGTCGCAGGCGGCCATCGAATTGGACTGGCTGGCAGAACGATTCTCGAGCAGGGCCATGTCCGCGGTATCCGCGATATCGCAGCATTCAATGTGCGGATTGCCAGAGAAGTGATTGGCGCGGCGGCAGGTCTGTTGCCGAAACTCGTGGATCATGGGCGCCAGACGCTCCAATCGACGCTGATTATCGCACCTCCACAGCAAGGGAAAACAACACTGGTGCGCGATCTGGCAAGGGCGGTCAGCAGCGGTGCCTGGGGTCTTCCTGCCGCATCGGACTGGCCTGGCCGCAAAGTCGGCATCATTGATGAACGCTCGGAAATCGCAGCCTGCGTCAGAGGTGTTCCAACGTTCGATGTCGGGCCACGGACAGATGTCATGGATGCCTGCCCGAAAGCGGAAGGGATGATGATGATGCTTCGCTCTATGTCACCGGAAATTATTATTGTCGATGAGATCGGCCGCGAAGAGGATGGCTTAGCCATTCTGGATGCCAGCCACGCAGGCGTGACCGTTATAGCAACCGCGCATGCCAATGATCTGGAAGACGCAAGGGGCCGTCCGCTGCTCAGTAAGCTGCTTGAAGCGGGAACATTCCAGTATGTCGTTGAGCTTCGCCGGAGCGGAGGAAGCCTCATGAGCAGGGTGCTGCCGGCGGCCACGGCAAGGCGAACGCCGGCGGCGCGAGAGCCTACACCGGTGAAGGGAGGCGGCGCGAGTGGTTAAGCTGATTGGGGCTGCGCTCATTCTCTTCGCAGGCACGATGATCGGGTTCGTACAAGCTTCGCGCTTCACTTCGCGCCCGAATCAGATCCGCCAGCTGATCTACGCGCTTACGCGGCTCGAGACGGAGATCGGGTACGGCTTCACGCCGCTTCCTGAAGCGATCGGCCGAACGAGCGCGGTCGTGCAGGAGCCGGCTTCAGGCTTGCTCCGCGAAGTGAAGCGCAGACTCGACGAGCAGGCCGAGCTCACCTTCCGCGAATGCTGGGAGCAGGCGGCAACCGATATCTGGCCGAACACCGCAATGCGGCTTCCTGAGCAGTCGGCGCTCATGCGGCTAGGCTCGACGCTAGGCATCAGTGACAGGGATGATCAGATTAAACATTTGAAGCTAGCGATGCAGCAGCTGCATGCAGAAGAAGAGTTAGCGCGGGAAGATGCTTCGCGATTTGCAAAAATGTGGAAGAGTCTTGGCGTACTCACTGCTCTACTCGTCGTCATTTTGATTCTTTAGTGGGGTGCCGCAAGCATGAATTTTGATGTGTTAGCAATCTTTCAAATTGCCGGAATCGGTTTTATTGCCGCAATGATCCATACGCTTCTGAAGCAAAGCGGGAAGGAAGAATATGCGCACTGGGCGACGCTGGTCGGATTTATCATCGTGCTGTTCATGATTTTGCGATTGCTGGGCGAACTCTTCCAAGAAATAAAAACGACTTTCTTATTTCAATGACAGCTTTTACAGCTAGGCGGGTGAACGGTGTTTGGAAATCATCCAAATTGTAGGATTAGGTTTGGTTGCGGCAGCACTCGTTCTGGTTCTGCGGGAACAGAAGCCGATGTTCGCTTTTCTGCTTGGTGCTTTTACAGGCCTGTTCATCTTCTTGTATGTCGTTGGCAAAATCGACACCGTACTGACCGTGCTCGAGCAGCTCGCGGATCGCTCAGGCATCCCGTCGATCTACCTGAAGACGATACTCAAGATAATCGGTATCGCCTATATTGCCGAATTTGGCTCGCAGATTGTGCGCGATGCCGGGCAGGAGAGCATTGCGACCAAGATTGAATTTGCCGGCAAAGTACTCATTCTCGTACTCGCGGTGCCGATCATCAGCGTCATCGTAGAAACAGTGCTCGGCCTGTTGCCGGTAGGGAGTTGAACGTAATGAGGCGGTGGTTGATCCGTAATGTGATGCTCGTTGCCCTTGTTCTGTTCTCGCTGCTTGCGCTCCTGCCAGTTGCGGCAATGGCAGCAGGAGTTGAGCCAGGTGAGCTGCTTGATCAGTCGGAACAGGCCGCAGCATCGCAGCCGGGTACAGATGATAATGCGTCGGATGTGAATGCAGCGCTTGCGGATCAACAGCTGAAGGGCATGAACACGGAGGCGGTTGAAGATTACTGGAACAAGCTGATGAAGGAATACAGCGGCTTCTTCCCGGAGAACAAAGTGCCTAGCTTCGCGGAGATGGTCATGCCGGGCGGCGAAGGACTCAAGCTGACGACCGTGATCTCCGGCTTGCTGAGGTACGTGCTGCACGAAATCCTTTACAATGGCAAGCTTCTTGTAACGATCGTTATTCTGACCGTATTCAGCATGATGCTGGAGACGATGCAAACGGCTTTCGAGCGCAATACGGTGAGCAAGGTGGCTTACAGCATCACTTATATGGTGATGATCGTGCTGGCGGTGAATAGCTTCAACGTCGCAATCGGCTACGCGAAGGATGCCATCACCGGAATGATTCAATTCATGCTTGCGATGGTGCCGCTGCTGCTGACTCTCCTCGCCACGATGGGGAGCGTCGTTACGGTATCGGTGCTGCATCCTCTCATTGTCTTCATGATTAACGCGGTTGGTTCGATCATCTACACCGTCGTCTTTCCGCTTCTGTTCTTCTCGGCCGTGCTTCACATTGCAAGCGCCGTGTCGGATAAGTTCAAAGTAACGCAGCTAGCGAATGTGCTTCGGAACTTCAGCGTTGGGCTTATGGGCATTATGCTGACCGTGTTTCTCGGCGTTATATCGGTGCAGGGAGCGACAGGCTCGGTCACAGACGGCGTCACGATGCGGACGGCGAAGTTCATTACGGGCAACTTCGTGCCAGTCATTGGACGAACCTTCTCCGATGCCGCTGATACAGTCATGTCCGCTTCACTGCTCGTCAAGAACGCGATCGGGATCGCGGGCGTCGTAATCATCTTGTTCCTCTGTGCATTCCCGGCCGTGAAGATCATGACGCTAGCACTGATCTATAACGTATCTGCCGCTATCATGCAGCCGCTCGGCGACAGTCCAATCGTGACCTGCTTGCAGACGATCGGCAAAACCTTAGTTTATGTCTTTGCTGCCCTAGCTGCAGTCGGACTTATGTTCTTCCTGGCCATCACAATCGTGCTGACAGCAGGCAATGCGGCGGTCATGATCAGGTGAAGCGCGGTATTAGCAGGAGGGATGCACATGCTGAACTGGCTTGCCGTATGGCTTCAGCAAATTATCGCGGTTGTGCTGCTGGCAGGCTTTATCGACCTGCTACTGCCGAACAAAGCGATGCAGCGCTATGTAAGGCTCGTCGCGGGATTAATCATCTTGCTGACGATCTTAACTCCAATTATTCGGCTGCTTCAAGGCGACTTCAATGCTAGGTTGGACCAGCAGGTGGATAACTGGTTTCAATCCACGCAGGAGAATCAGTTCCATATGCCGACGCTCGAAGATATTCAAGAAGATGCGAAGAAGCTGCAGGATCAGCAGCAGGCATCTGCCCTGGCGCTGGTGGAGCAGAGGCTAGGCTCTTCGATGAAAGAGAGCATAACGGAAGCTACAGGCTTGCAAGTAGCGGGAATTGGCGTGAAGCTGACTACCGCAGACAATATAGAACAAGCACGAATAGAATCGGTCATAGTGACACTGGCGGAGCAAGAGCCGGAGTCCGAGTCTAAGCCGGGAGATAACACCACGGCAACGGGGGATTCCAAGTCGGCGAATGAAGTGAAACCTGTCGACGAGGTTGAGGCCATCGAAGTGACGGTGCAGCCGATGACTGATCAATCGGTAGATACTGGGAATGCCACGCAGGAAGAGCAGCCGGCAAGCAGTGAAGTGGCTGATGCTGTGAAGGAAGTGCTCCGTCAAGGTTGGAGCGTGAACCCGAAACGAATCGAAGTGATGCAGCAGCAAGCGGATGCCGAATCAGCACAGTAGGGAAAGGGGAGAGCGATGTTGGCCAAATGGCTGGATGCGCTGGAGTCAACAGTTGGAGGCGGTCGCGGAGGCGGAGGGCCGAAGCGGGTGAAGACGCTGCGCTGGCTGCTCATTCTCGGAGGGATCGGAGTCGCGCTTGTCATCTTGAACTCTTTTCTCACCTATCGCCAAGTACCTTCTTCTGATCAGCAAACCACAGCCTCTAGTACGCCGCCGACCGATCCTGCTTTCAAGAATGGCAGCAGTTCGGGAAGCCCTTTCGGTGACATTGAGCATTCGCTGGAGAATCGGCTGAAGGAGATTTTGGAGATGGTCGTTGGGGTCGGTACGGTGGATGTAATGATTACGGTTGACTCCACTGAGGAATCTATCGTTCAGCTGAACGAGAAGGAATCGCAGCAAATTACGAATGAGAGCGACAAGAATGGCGGCAAACGCACCGTCACCTCCCTCACGAAGGAAGGACAAGTGGTGCTCTACGATACATCAGGCGACAAAGCGCCGATCATTGTGAAGAGGCTGCAACCCAAAATTCGCGGCGTGCTAATCGTTGCGAAAGGCGCAGAGAACGGTACGGTAAGACGGCTCATTGTCGACGCTGTCGAGAAGGGCCTTAATGTTGCGGTAAACCGAATCTCGGTTATCCCCCGCAAACATCAATAAAACTACAATGGGTCAATGAAAAGGGAGGCTGTTCATTAATGAACAACAAAAGGCAAACGATTTGGCTTGTATCCATGCTGAGCTTAATGGTCATTTTGTCGGCTTATTATTTGTTCACCGAGGATGTAGGCACACCTAGCAACATGGTAACTGACGGCACGAAGCAAGAGCAGGGAGCGGCAACGAATGCAACGGAGGCTGCCGGTAAAACAAACGAAGACAACGGTATTACGGTATCCGAAGTGACAGGCAATAACGAAGCGAAAGCAAGCACAGACGCGGCAGCAGCTAACAATACGCAGGATGCGAAGGATAACGCAGCCTCGGCAGACCAGTCTGCAAACCAATCGGCAGACGATGCAGCGGCAGCAGCGGATCAAGAAACGCTCAAGCAGCTTGAGAAATCCGGTGCAGTCAGCGAGAGCGTGTTCAGCCAAATGCAAGAGAAGCGCGACCAGAAGTTCTATGACGAGTACAACAAGCTACTCGGCACAATCTCCGATACGAAGCAGGATGAGAAAGCCGCTGGCGCAGCGGTCGATCAGCTGAATCTGCTTGAAGACAAGAGCACGAAGGTCACTGGTCTTGAAGAAGAATTGACGAAGCAGTTCAGCAACGCAGCGGTCGTAACGGATGACAATGAGCACTACAAAGTTGTTGTTCAAAGCGACAAGCTTGAGAGAAGCCAAGCAGAAAGCATCCTCTCGATGGTTATTAATCAGCTAGGCGTATCGCCGGATCAAGTCACTATTCAATATGTGAAGTAACGGTCTAAGAGAGAGCCCCATTGCTAATGATATAAGCAATGGGGCTTTTTTCCATCAATGCTTGTATAAAAAATGGGTTCGTGTTCCGAGTGGTTTATGCTATAATGAGCTTTGGTATGTGCAGGTTTGGTAAATTACACCTTACCCGCTATTAGGGTTACTAAGAAGCATCTTCCCTGAAGATGCACTACATTTTTAGGAGTGAAACGATGTTTAAGCTGAGCGAGATTAAAGAATTGATCAAGCTGGTTGACGGTACTTCCGTACATGAACTAGAAATTGAAAACGATGGCGCACGCCTGATGATTCGTAAACCAGGCAAAACAGAAGTGGTGAATGTACAAGCCGCGTCAGTCGTTCCTACATATACGCAGGCTTATCAGCCACAGGTGAACGCACCAGCTCCTAGCGGGCAACAGAGCGCGCCAGCGCCAGCACAACCAGCAGCAGCGAATGAGAACTACCACCAAATCTTATCGCCGATGGTTGGAACGTTCTACAGCGCGTCTTCGCCAGATAAAGCGCCTTTCGTAAACGTGGGCGACCGCATTAACGAGAAGTCGATCGTATGTATTCTTGAAGCGATGAAGCTGATGAATGAGCTTGAAGCGGAAGTTCGCGGCGAGATCGTCGAGATACTTGTTGAGAATGGCCAGCTTATTGAATTCGGGCAGCCGTTGTTCCTTGTTAAGCCGGAGTAGCACTTGACGCGAAAAGGACACTAAGAACATAGCATGCACGAAAGGAGCTCACCCATGAAATTCAACAAAATTCTGATTGCAAATCGTGGCGAGATTGCCGTTCGCATCATTCGCGCTTGCCGCGAACTCGGCATTCAAACCGTTGCTGTGTACTCTGAAGCCGACCGTGAATCACTTCACGTGCGTCTGGCAGACGAAGCATATTGCATTGGTCCTGTCGCTTCCAAGGACAGCTACTTGAACTTGACGAACATTATGAGTGTCGCAACGTTAACGGATTGCGATGCGATCCACCCTGGCTACGGCTTCTTGGCGGAGAACGCGGATTTCGCAGAGATTTGCGAGTCCTGCAACGTGACCTTTATCGGTCCTTCCCCTGAGGCTATCAGCAAAATGGGTGATAAAGCGGTTGCCAAATTGACAATGAAGCAAGCCGATGTACCGATCATTCCTGGCTCCGATGGCCTCGTTGAGGATATGGACGATGCTGTTCGCGTCGCACGAGAAATCGGTTATCCGGTTATTATTAAAGCAACAGCAGGCGGAGGCGGCAAAGGCATCCGGATTGCAGAGGACGAAGAAACGCTTATTTCGCAAATTACGACGGCTCAGCAAGAAGCGCAGAAAGCTTTCGGCAACGCTGGCGTTTACCTTGAGAAATATTTGACGGGCATGAAGCACGTTGAAATTCAAATTATGGCTGATAAACATGGCAACGCCGTTCACTTGTTCGAGCGCGATTGCTCTGTGCAGCGCCGCCGTCAGAAGCTTGTTGAAGAAGCGCCTTGTCCGGTTCTAAGTCCAGCGCTTCGTGAGCGTATGGGCCAGGCAGCTGTACGTGCTGCACTTGCCGTTAACTATTCCGGTGCCGGAACGCTTGAGTTCCTGCTCGGACCAGACGGCAACTTCTACTTCATGGAGATGAACACTCGTATTCAAGTTGAGCACCCTGTAACGGAATTGATTACAGGCGTTGATTTGATTAAAGAGATGATCTCCGTAGCAGAAGGCAACGAGCTTTCCTTCAAGCAAGAGGATTTGAAGATTAATGGCTGGTCGATTGAATGCCGTATTAACGCGGAAGATTCGGAACGCGGCTTTATGCCTTCGCCGGGCACGATTCAGTTCTACCTGCCTCCGGGCGGTTTGGGCGTTCGTGTGGACAGCGGCGCATATCCGGGTTACACGATTTCCCCGTATTACGATTCAATGATCGCGAAGCTGATCGTCTGGGGAGCAACGCGTGAAGATGCTATTGCTCGGATGAAGCGGGCGCTGGGCGAATTTGCAATTGATGGCATCAAGACGACGATTCCGTTCCATATGAAGCTTCTCAATCATCCGAAATTCCTCAAAGGCAATTTCGATATCAAGTTCCTCGAGGATAACGACGTTAACAATCCCGTAGAATAATCGCGTTTTTTCGCGGTTATGACAATTGGACTGGTTTGTCATAATTCCTCCGGAATGCTATAGTATAGGAATAAGAAGCGGATAAGCTATCAAAGCCAATCTGGCGGATAAACGCAACTTTACGGGAGGTGTAGGATAACCATGAGTACGTTAGCAGCGGACTATGAGAAAACAGACATGGGCACTATTCAAATCGCACCCGAAGTGATTGAGATCATTGCTGGACTTGCGACAATTGAGGTTAGAGGCGTAGCAGGGATGAGCGGCGGATTCGCCGGCGGCATCGCTGAGCTTCTGGGCCGGAAAAACTTGTCCAAAGGTGTAAAGGTTGAAGTTGGGCAGCGTGAGGCAGCAGTCGATGTCTCCATCATTGTGGAATACGGTAATCGTATCCCTGAGATTGCGGCTAATATTCAAACGAATGTGAAGCGTTCTATCGAAATGATGACGGGACTCCATGTTGTCGAAGTGAATGTGCATATCCATGATGTTCATTTCAAAACAGTGGAGAAAGTAGAAGAAGATGAGAGTGCTACTCGAGTAAAGTAGAGAACCGCGATCGTAAATGAATGATGACATACCCCCTAGTGGTTGGGCTTGCCGCTCGGCGCTAGGGGGTTTTATCTAGTCCGCCCCAAGGAGGAATCTCGCGTTGATCAGAGTGCTGGACAAGTTACTATTGTTCTTATACAGCTTGGCAATCGGTGCGGTAGCTGTCATTGCGTTCAGCGCAGGCATGTACTGGTTTCCGGAAGAGTGGCTAAGCAATCTCGTACATAATTTATACAGCGGCGATTATGACTGGCTGCAGGCGACTGTGTTGATCGTTTCCGCTCTTGTATTCCTCATTAGCCTTCGTTTCTTCTATGTGTCGCTCAGACGGAGCAATGCATCGACACCTTCGATTGACCAGCGTACGGAATTTGGCGACATTCGAATTTCGCTTGAGACGGTCGAGAATCTGGCGTTGAAGGCGGCAAGCAGGCAGCGCGGCGTGAAAGAACTGAAAGCGCGGATTCGAATTAGCGATGCAGGCATCGAAGTGTCTCTGCGCGCAATTGCTGATGGTGAAAGCTCGATTCCGGTTCTTACGGAAGAGATACAGCGTGCCGTCAAATCCCATGTGGAAGAGATTACAGGAATTCCTGTAGCTGGCGTGTCTGTATTCGTAGCTAATATCATCCAAACCGCGAACTTTAAAAGTCGCGTAGAATAGAGGTGATACCGATGTGGAAGGAAGTCTGGACAACCTACGGGGGACGGATAACCGGTGTAACAACAGGTATCATTCTTGGTCTTCTTTATTTTATTGTAGGTTTTTGGGATATGCTTTTCTTCGCCTTTCTCCTTTGTATCGGCTACACCGTCGGCAAAATGAAAGACGAGCAACGTGGCCCTATCTTTCCTTGGCAGCGCCTTAGCGAGTGGCTTATGGAACGATGGAAGCCGTTTAAATAATACTATGATCTCCTCCGTACCCCGGACCCTGAGTGGCTTCGTTCGGGGCAGGGAGGAGATCATATTTTGACCATTGTGATGAATCAGGAGGCCCCATGAAACGTAGGTTAGCGCGGGAGATTGTGGTACAGAGCTTGTACCATATGGAAATGAACGAGGAAGCAACAGCAGCGTCCGCAGTGGACATGCTGGTGGATGAAGTAAAAGAAGAAAATGAGATCGAGGCGGACGCAGCGGACGTTCACCGCATCGATGAATACGTGCGCGAGATGGTACAAGGCGTGCTTGAGCGCAAATCAGCGATTGATGATATGCTGCAGCATTATTTGACGGGCTGGCAAGTCGATCGGTTGTCTCGTGTAGATCGCCAAATTCTACGCCTTGCCTGCTACGAGCTCGTGTTCCGGGATGATGTGCCGCCGAAAGCAGTCATCAACGAAGCCATTGAGCTCGCGAAGCATTTCGGTACGGACGAGTCCGGCAAGTTCGTCAACGGCGTTCTTGGCAGGTTGCTCCAAGCGCTTGATGAACTTAAGCCGAAGGCGTAGCGATTAGGCGTCTGACAAGCATCGTTGTTTACGTTACGTAGCCCCTTAGATCCCTTATTAAAGGATTTAAGGGGCTATAAGAAAATTTAGTCCCTTTTACTTATACCCTCATAACTTGAGTTCAGGAGTGATTACGAAATGACTGCACAGCGTATTGAAGGTAAAGCGATTTCGGACGCCATCCGAATTGAAATTGGAGAAGAAACCGCAAAGCTGTCTGCGCATGGCATTCAGCCAGGACTTGCTGTCGTGCTTGTCGGTGAAGATCCAGCGTCGAAGGTCTATGTAGGCAGCAAAGAGAAGGCATGCCAGCAGCTCGGCTTCTATTCGGAGGTTCATCGTCTGAGCGGCGACACATCCGAGGAAGAGTTACTGGCGCTTATTGATAAACTGAACAATCAGGCGACCATTCACGGCATTCTCGTCCAGCTGCCGCTGCCAAAGCACATTGATGAGAAAGCAGTCATTGATGCGATCAGCCCTGCGAAGGACGTAGACGGTTTCCATCCGGTTAGCGTAGGTAATCTTGTTATAGGTGATGACAGCTTGCTGCCATGTACGCCAGCTGGGGTTATCGAATTGATTAAGCGGACAATTGGTTCCATTGCTGGCAAGCATGCCGTCGTTATTGGACGCAGTAACATTGTCGGCAAGCCGGTTTCGATGCTGTTGCTTCGTGAGAACGCGACAGTGACGATCTGCCATTCGCGCACAGCGAATATGGAAGAGATCGCAAGAACAGCCGATATCTTGGTCGTTGCAATCGGCAAAGCCAATGCCATCGGCAGCAAATATGTGAAGCCAGGCGCGGTCGTTATCGACGTTGGCATTAACCGCCTTGAGACAGGCAAGCTCGCTGGCGACGTTGATTATGAAGATGTATTGGAAACAGCGGGTTATGTGACGCCGGTTCCTGGCGGCGTTGGACCGATGACGATTACGATGCTTATGCAGAATACGCTGAAAGCGGCGAAACAACAACACGCAATTCAGGAGTGAGGAGCGGGAGATGGCGGATCGCACGCGAATATTTTCGATAAAAGAAATTAACCGTTATATCGGAATGAAGCTGGAATCGGACGAGCTGCTCGGCGATGTGTGGATTCGCGGGGAAATCTCGAATTTCACGCATCATTCGAGCGGTCATATGTATTTCACGCTCAAGGACAAGGACAGCCGTCTGAAGTGCATCATGTTCTCCTCTTACAACCAACGGCTGCCTTTCATCCCGAAGGAAGGGGCGAAAGTAATTGCCCGCGGCAATATTTCGGTCTACGAGCGTGACGGCAATTATCAATTTTATTGCATTTCGATGCAGCCAGACGGTATCGGAAGTCTCTATTTGGCCTATGAACAGTTGAAGAAGAAGCTTCAGGACGAGGGCCTGTTTGACGGTGCGCGCAAGCGGCCGATTCCGAAATTTCCGAAGGCAATCGGCATTATTACGTCTCCAACCGGAGCAGCTGTCCGAGATATTATCATTACATTGCAGCGCCGTCACCCCTCTGTGCCGGTGCTGCTTTTTCCCGTTCTTGTGCAAGGGACAGGCGCGGCGCCTTCGATTGTAAAAGCGATCGAAACAATGAACCGTTTAGCCGAAGTCGACGTATTAATAATAGGCCGCGGCGGCGGCTCGCTTGAGGAGCTATGGGCCTTCAACGAGGAGTCGGTTGCGAGAAGCATTGCTGCTTCATTGATACCTGTCATATCTGCGGTGGGACATGAGACCGATTTTACGATAGCCGATTTCGTCGCTGACCTTAGAGCGGCAACCCCAACGGCTGCAGCGGAGCTTGCCGTTACGAGTGTGCATGAGCTGAAATCGAAGCTGGCTCAGACAGAGTCAAGACTTGTGAGCAGCCTGCGGATGACACTGAACAACCGGAAGGAACGGTTAACGCGACTGCGCAGAGCGCCATTATTCATTAATCCACGCAAGTATTTATTGCAGCATGCCGAGCGGCTTGACCGCGCACAGGAACGGCTGCAAATGAGGGTGCTTCGCCTTGCGGAGAGAAACATTGATAAATACAAGAGACTTAGCGGTGCGCTAGCCAGAGTGCATCCCGGTACGCAAGCCGCGCTTGCTGCGAAGCAACTGGAGCGCTTATCAGATCGGTTGCAGTCGACAATGGCTGCGGAATTGAAAGGAAAGCGGATGAACCTTCTAGCTTCAATCAGGCAGCTTGACGCGCTTAGCCCGCTTAAAGTAATGTCCAGAGGCTATAGCCTGGTCTATGATGATCAGGAGAAGCGGCTCATTAAATCGGTGAATGACGTGCAGCTCGGCGATCTGCTCAAAGTGAAGGTTGCAGACGGTCAGCTGGAATGCCAGGTATGGGGAATAAACGGGGAGGCGAAAGCAAATGGCGGCTAAAGATAAAGTAATTGAAGAGCAGGCGATTAGCTTCGAAGCGGCGATGGAACGTCTCGAGTCGATCGTTAGTAAACTGGAGAGCGGCGATGTTCCGCTTGAGACGGCAATCGAGTTGTTTCAGGAAGGCATGAAGCTGTCTCAGCTGTGCGGCTCCAAACTTGAGGATGTCGAGCGAAAGATTGAAGTGCTGATCGAAACGGAGAACGGCTTACATAAAAAACCGTTTGCTGCGGCGAACGAGGAATAGAGGGAACTAACAGTGAAGACTTCGGTTTCGATTGCTGACTACTTGAATCGCTCCGTCTTGGAAATCGAAGAGGCGCTGCATCATTCAATTCCGCAAGAATGGGATATTCCGCCGGCCCTACGGGAGTCGATGATGTATTCCTTGGAAGCAGGAGGCAAGCGACTGCGACCCATTCTCGTGCTGACAGCGGCTGAGGCGGTTCAAAGCGACAGCCTTGCCCACAGCCAAGCGATGCCGGTTGCTTGCGCGATCGAGATGATTCATACGTACTCGCTCATTCACGATGATTTGCCTGCAATGGATAACGATGACTATCGAAGAGGCAAATTGACCAATCATAAAGTATACGGCGAAGCGATGGCAATATTAGCCGGAGACGGGCTGCTTACACATGCTTTCTATGCGATAACCCGCACTGCGGCGCTCGGAACACCGCCAGAGATCGCGCTCGCCATTGTCTCTGATCTTGCCAGATTGGCAGGCGCTCCAGGTATGGTTGGCGGTCAGGCAGCGGATATCCTCGGTGAACAGGGCGTAACCTCGCTTGCTGAACTGGAGTATATCCATCTGCACAAGACGAGTGATTTGATTGTGTTCTCCGTGCTGGCAGGCGCAAGAATTGGAGGAGCAACGCAGCAGCAGCTGGAATCGCTCCAGCAGTTCGCTAGGAAGCTTGGTCTCGCTTTTCAAATCCAGGACGACATTCTGGATCTGATTGGGGACGAAGCGAAGCTCGGCAAGCCGGTGCAGAGCGATGTGCAGCAGCAGAAGGTGACGTATCCATTCTTGCTCGGCATGGAGAAGTCCGTGGCGCTTGTTGAGCGGTTGACGGAGGAATCCAAGCAAGCGCTGGTTGACGCGAAGCTTGCGAAGCCGGAATATTTAATGGCCATTGCAGATTATTTGATGAATCGCGATCATTAATTTGACAAACCTTAGGTCTTTCGGCGTGAACTATGATATAATTTAGCCACATTTGACGTTTAATGGACAACGGGGTCAATGATAACCCGTGAAAGCGAGGAAATATCGTGTTACTGGAACATATTCATGAGCCGGGTGACCTGAAATCCCTCTCCATAGCCCAGTTGGAACAGCTTGCAGCGGAGATCCGCGCGTTCCTCATTGAGAAGCTGTCGGAGACTGGAGGACATCTTGCGCCTAATTTGGGTGTCGTCGAGCTTACTATAGCGCTTCATTACTTATTTGACAGTCCTAAAGATAAGTTTCTTTTCGACGTGGGTCATCAATCTTACGTTCACAAAATTTTAACGGGCCGTAAAGATCAATTTGATACGCTCCGTCAATATAAAGGGTTATGCGGCTTCGTCAAACGCACGGAAAGCGTGCATGACGTATGGGAAGCCGGCCACAGCAGCACTTCCCTGTCCGCAGCGATGGGGATGGCACTTGCCCGTGATTTGAAGGGCGAGCGGAACAAAGTCGTTGCCATTATTGGCGATGGCGCTCTTACAGGCGGTATGGCGCTTGAAGCGCTTAACCATATCGGTCATGAGAAGAAGAATTTGATGGTTATTCTGAATGACAACGAGATGTCGATCGCACCGAACGTCGGGGCACTGCATCATTATTTGGGCAAAATCAGAACGGACCGCCATTATCAGAAGGCGAAGGAAGAGCTCAATCAGCTGCTTAACAAAATTCCGGCTATCGGCGGCAAGCTCGCTAAGACTGTTGAACGGTTGAAGGATAGCGTGAAGTATTTGCTCATGAACGGAGTTCTGTTTGAGCAATTCGGATTTACGTATTTCGGGCCTGTTGACGGCCACGATTTACATCAATTGATGGAAACGATCGAGCAAGCAAGCCGTGTGCAAGGTCCAGTGCTCGTTCATGTTATAACGGTCAAGGGCAAAGGCTATTCGCCGGCGGAAGCCGATTCGTTTAAATGGCATGGAATTTCCCCATATAAGATAGAATCCGGACAAGTGCTTAAAGCTGTTGGACCTCCAATGTACACAGATGTGTTCAGCGATGCCCTTATGGATCTGGCTGAACAAGATAAGCGTATTGTTGCAGTAACACCTGCAATGCCTGGCGGCTCTGGCTTGATCAAGTTCGCGGAGAAGTATCCGGAACGTATGATCGATGTCGGTATTGCGGAACAGCATGCGGCGACAATGTGCGCAGCGATGGCGATGGAAGGCATGAAGCCGATTTACGCAGTCTATTCGACCTTCCTGCAGCGTGCGTATGATCAAGTGGTGCATGACATTTGCCGTCAGAACACGAATGTTGTATTCGCGATTGACCGCGCGGGCTTCGTTGGTCCGGATGGCGAGACGCATCAAGGTGTATATGATATTGCCTTCCTGCGTCACATTCCGAATATGGCGCTTATGATGCCGAAGGATGAGAATGAGCTTCGCCGGATGATGAAGACGGCGATTGACTATAATGATGGACCAATTGGTATCCGTTATCCGCGGATTAATGGTCTCGGCGTAACGATCGACAAAGAGATGAAACCGATTCCGATCGGATCTTGGGAAGTTGTTCGCGAAGGCGATTCCGCTGTTATCGCTGCTATCGGCCCGATGCTTCAAGTTGCGGAGGAAGCAGCTGAGCTGCTAAAGCGCGAAGGGTTGCAGGTTCGCGTCGTGAATGCGCGATTCATTAAGCCGATGGATGAAGCGATGCTGCTGCAAATTGCGGAAGAAGGGCTGCATATGCTCGTGCTTGAGGAAGGCTCCGAACTTGGCGGCCTTGGCAGCGCGGTTCTGGAGTTCTACTCGCTCCATGGCAAGCATGGCGTTCCGGTTCGCATTATGGGTGTGCCGGATATTTTCGTGGAACACGGTTCCATTAAAGAACAGCGCCAGGAAATCGGATTGACGGCTGAGCATGTTGCAACGGAGCTGAAAGCATTGCTGCCACGTGTCCGCAAGCGCGTTCCGGGCCAGGTATAAGAGCAGGAGAAACCGATGACAATTGCAAAAGAAAGAATTGATGTCTTACTCGTTGAACAAGGCTTCTACGAGAGCCGCGTCAAGGCGAAAGCTGCGCTTATGGCGGGACTTGTGCTTGTTGACGGCGAACGGCTCGAGAAGAGCGGTATGAAGGTGCCGCGCACAGCGAATATCATTGTGAAAGGCGCCGTACATCCTTATGTCAGTCGCGGCGGCTTGAAGCTGGAGAAAGCGATACGACAGTTTGAGCTAAACCTGGATGGAGCAGTCATGATTGATATCGGCGCATCTACAGGCGGGTTCACCGACTGCGCACTGCAGAACGGCGCATCGTACGTCTATGCGGTTGACGTAGGCTACAATCAGCTTGACTGGTCGCTTCGTCAGGATGAGCGGGTTAATGTCATGGAGCGTACGAATTTCCGCTATACGGTGCCGGATGATTTGACTGGGCCGCAGCCGACATTCGCAACCATTGATGTATCGTTTATTTCATTGAAGTTGATTTTGCCGACTTTAGGCACACTCATTGAGCGTGGAGCGGGCGTTGTTGCTCTGATCAAGCCTCAGTTCGAAGCTGGACGAGAGAAGGTCGGCAAGTCGGGTGTCGTTCGTGAGCCAAGTGTCCACCGTGAAGTGCTGCAACAGGTTCTGACGATGGCAGCAGGGGAAGGATTCGCTTTGCAGCATTTAACGTTCTCGCCCATTACCGGCGGCGAAGGCAATATTGAATTCCTTGCCCACTGGCTGTGGGAACCAGGCAGCAGTACAGCTCCTCCGAGCGAGGAAGCGATCTCTGCACTTGTGAAAGAAGCAGCCGGTACGTTCGCACAGGATTCCAAACAATAAGGAAGGTCTTTCATTTTGGCAGCTGCTGAAGTGAAAGGCTTTCTTTGTTTTTTACGAAATTTTTGCATAATCCCTCTTTGCAGATCGACAATTATTTGATACACTAAGAACGAAATCGAACAAGTGTTTGGTAACAGGTGTTCGGTAACGTATGTTCGGTATTGCCGATCCTGCGAAGATGGAGAGGAAATCAGCACTTCAGCGCGAAATGAATAGTGTAACTCTTTCACGCTGGGGGGGAACATTGGAATGGGAAACTACGGGGACTGGCTTGTCATGTTAATTGCAGGCGCGTTAATCATCTTCTGGCTTTATCGCAGCTTTTACCGTTGGTTGCATGAACCGCCAGGCATGAACACCAAGCTGCTTCTAAGCGAGGCAGAGGATGTTCGGGATGATGACGTAAATGTGCAGTTTCTGGAGAAATCCGGATACGAGGTCACACATGGCAAATATCGTGTGCCAATCACAATTGATCTTGACGGCACGATGCTGCAGAGCAGGCTGTTCATCGATTTAATTGCGGAGAAAGATGGCAAACATTATATTGTGAAGACAGCGCGCGAACGGATGCCAATTGATTGGACAGGCAGCGGGGTAAGAGATAGGCTGCTCGTTTATGCGTTGCTACTGCCAGAATGTGAAGGCGTTTTGTTCGTTGATCACAAAGAGCTCACAATCCGTAAAATCACCTTCCGATTCGGAACCTAGCTGTTAATCTTGAACCAACTTTAGGAGGCTATACATGAAGAGCGTTCGGCAAATGAAAATACGTGAACTAATTACAAGCCAAATCATTGAAACACAGGACGAGCTGGTCGAAACGCTAAGGACGTCGGGTCTTGCGGTAACGCAAGCGACTGTATCACGCGATATTAAAGAGATGCAGCTAATCAAAGTGCCGATCGAGGATGGCCGATATAAATATTCGCTCCCGCAAGAAACACGGAGCAATTCCATCCACAAGCTGAAGCGTACGCTGTCCGATCATTTCTTACATATTGATTTTACGGACAACCTTGTTGTCATGAAGTGTTTGCCGGGAACCGCGAATGCGATCGGCGCGATGATCGACAATATGGAATGGTCTGAAGTGATGGGGACGATCTGCGGAGATGATACGATCCTGTTGATCTGCAGAACGAAGCAGCTGAGCGAAGAAGTAGTGGACAGGCTGCTCGGATTAATGAATTGACCTTGATGCTTCGCCCAAGGTAAGAACAACGTTGGAGGAGGAGAACAACTATGCTTCGCGAGTTGTCGATACGCAATTTAGCTGTTATTGAATATGTTTCAGTAAAATTCCACGATGGTTTTCATGTACTGACAGGTGAGACTGGAGCAGGGAAGTCGATTCTGATTGACGCGCTCAGTCTTGTTGTTGGAGGGCGTGGCGCTTCGGAGATGGTTCGTTACGGCTGCGACAAAGCCGAGATCGAGGCAATGTTCGAGCTGCCTGCTACACATCCTGTATGGTATACACTTCAATCGTTCGGAATTCATGCTTCGCCTGAGGAAGGACTCGTCGTACGTCGCGAGCTCTCCGCGCAAGGCAAGAGCATCAGCCGCGTAAACGGACACATTGTCACCTTGTCAATGCTTCGCGAAGCAGGGGAATGCCTCGTCAACATCCATGGTCAGCATGAGCATCAGTCTTTGCTGCGTACGGATAAGCACTTAGAATGGCTTGATTCCTATGCTGGGGATGATGTCGCAGCGTCTTTGGAATCGTATCGCGCGGTATACCGTGAGTTCGATAAAGTTCGTTCTAGCCTTAGGGATATTGAAGATACTTCAAGGCAAAATATGCAGATGCTTGATCTATACCGATTCCAGATCGAGGAGATTGCATCCGCACGCTTAAATCCAAGTGAAGACGAATCGCTTGCTGAAGAGAAGCAGAAGCTAATGTATGCGGTGAAACGTAGAGATTCCGCTTCTGAAGCCTATAGCCTGCTTCATGGAGGCAAAGGCATTGATGCAGTAAGCCGAGCTGTAAGCCGGATTAGCGATATTCGTGATTATGATCCGCTCGTACTTGATCCACTGCTGGAGCAGCTGCAAACCGCATTTTATCAGCTAGAGGATGCGGTATATCAGCTGCGCGATTATCGGGACAACGTTGACTCTGATCCAGAACGTCTCGCATACATTGACGACCGTCTGGATATGATTAATAGCTTGAAACGCAAATATGGGGAGACGATCCCTGATATTCTGTCCTATTTGTCGGGCATTCAGTCTGAAGCTGACAAGATTGAGAACCGCGATGAGCATCTTGCTCGGTTGCAGGTCGAGCGCGATCGGTTGTTTGCTGAAGCATTGACGATTGGCGTCAAGTTATCCGAGCAGCGACGTAGAGCTGCGGATCAGCTTGCTGCAGCGATTGAGAGCGAGCTGCGCGGCCTTCAGATGGATCGCACGAAGTTCTATGTGCAATTGCAGCAAACGCAAGATGGAGAGCATTACAAGCTGCATTCAAATGGTATTGACGAGGCTGCATTCCTTTTTGCGCCGAATCCAGGCGAACCGATGAAGCCAATTAGCAAGATCGCCTCAGGCGGCGAGATGTCGCGTATTATGCTGGCGCTTAAGACGATCTTCGCAGCAATTGATGAAGTGCCTGTTCTTATATTCGACGAGGTGGATACTGGCGTTAGCGGACGTGCTGCTCAAGCAATCGCTGAGAAGATGTCGCGCTTGTCCAACCAGTGCCAAGTGTTCTCGATCACCCATCTGCCACAGGTGGCATGCATGGCAGATCATCATTATGAAATTAAGAAGATCATTGTCGCAGATCGTACATCTACAATGGTAACAGAGATGAGTTCAGCAACACGAATTGAAGAGCTGGCGCGCATGCTCGGCGGCGTGGAAGTAACGGAAAAAACACGCCATCATGCACAAGAAATGCTTGACTTGGCTGAAAGGCAAAAGGGAGCGTAATGGAAGGGAATCAGGGAATGTTTTTGGCGACATAAAACATTAGGGGCAGGGATACCTTAAAGGTACGCAAATGGCGAACCACCTTTCTCGTCAAGCGATTTTGCAACAGGGAGCGTGAAGTCATTGAATGCCAATCAGCGGAAGCGGTGGCTAGGTCTACTTCTCGTTATCATCGTTTGCATGCTTGGTCTATCCTCTCCAATTCAACATTTCGCCGCATTTCCGAACGAAGTTCGTTTGTTTTCCGGCCAGTTGAAACAATTAGACTATGGTATGCCTGTACATGCTCAAGTGACTGTTGATTCGCAAACGCTGCGTGTTAACGGATCAACTGATCGTTCACTTTCAATTAATTTGAACAAGCCGTTGTCCATTCAATCTTCACAAAGCGGCAAAACAACGATGAAATTGAAATTATTCGGCAAAATTCCCTTCAAAACCGTTCGAGTAAACGTTGTACCGGATTTGCGTGTCATTCCGGGCGGTCAAACGATTGGTGTTAAAGTGAAATCTGCAGGCATTATGGTTGTCGGTCATCATCAGGTAGTTGATACGAAGGGCACTAAAGTATCTCCAGGCGAGCAAGCAAAGATTCAACTGGGGGATCTCATCGTTCGTATTAATGGCAAGTATGTAAATGAAGTGCATAAGGTAGCAGAAATGGCGGAGGAAGCAGGTGACTCTAAACAGCCGCTTCATTTGACAGTCAAACGGGGTTCACGGTTATTTGATACGAAGCTGTTGCCGGTATTTGATTCTGAGGACCGCGCATGGCGATTAGGGCTGTATATTCGTGACTCCGCAGCCGGTGTTGGCACATTGACGTTCTATGCTCCCGATCAAGGCGTGTATGGTGCGCTTGGACATGTAATTACAGACATGGATACGCAGACGCCAATTGAAGTGGGCGAAGGGCAGATTCTTCAGTCTAACGTAACTTCAATTAACAAAAGTCAGAATGGTGAGCCAGGAGAGAAGAGAGCGCAATTCGTGAAGGAAAGCAAAGTGCTTGGCAATATTGAGCGCAATACGTCATTCGGGATTTTTGGAAAAATGAAGGAGCTGCCTTCACATAGCTATAACGATCAATCGGTTCCAGTTGCTTTCGCTGAAGAAGTGAAGGAAGGACCAGCCCAGTTGCTCACTGTTGTAAACGGGCAGAAGGTTGAGCGGTTTAATGTTGAGATTGTTCATGTAACGAAACAGCAATCTCCTGCGACCAAGGGAATGGTCATTAAGATTACGGATCGCCGTTTGCTGGAGCAAACCGGAGGGATTGTGCAAGGGATGTCGGGAAGCCCGATTATCCAAGATGGCAAACTAATCGGTGCTGTTACTCATGTATTCGTCAATGATCCAACATCGGGCTACGGATGCTTTATTGAGTGGATGCTGCAAGATGCAGGTGTATTGTTGAAACCAGCAAGCTTAAATCTTAAGGTGGCATAGCCCCTTAAGATTTTTTGGTTTTTTGTCGAATCGTTAGGAATTGTGAAGCTTTGTGTAATAAATTATTTATTATAAAACAGTTGAAAATAAAAATAAAGAAAAATATTATTCGACAGAAGGAATTTTATCCGGTGTGTCGAAAATGTTAATCAGGCAAACACAAGGACCGTATAAAGAATGACGGTTACTGCATAAGTGTGGATTTTAGTCTAAGGAGGACTATACCTTGCAAAAAATTGAAGTTTTGTTGGCAGATGACAATCGGGAATTTACGAACCTTCTATCAGAGTACATCTCTGAACAAAATGATATGGAAGTTTCCGGTGTCGCGTATAACGGTGAGGAAGTTCTTCGTTTATTGGAAGAGGCTCATGAAGTGCCTGACGTTCTTATTCTCGACATCATTATGCCACATCTCGACGGTCTCGGTGTTCTGGAACGTCTGCGCGAGTTGAACCTGACTAAAATGCCTAAAATCATTATGTTAACAGCGTTTGGTCAAGAGAATATCACACAAAAAGCGGTGCAGCTGGGAGCTTCCTACTACATACTTAAACCGTTTGACATGGAAATTCTCGCGAATCGAATCCGTCAGCTCGTTGGCAATCCAACTGTATCTTCGACGTTTACATCCACATCTGCGACATCTGCATTATCGAAGTCGAACGTTGTGCCAATCGCGAAAGGCAAAAACCTGGACGCGAATATTACGAGCATTATTCATGAGATCGGCGTTCCTGCCCATATTAAAGGGTATCAATATTTGCGTGAAGCAATCACAATGGTTTATAACAATATCGAAATTCTCGGTGCCATTACGAAGACGCTTTATCCTGCCATTGCTGAGAAGTTCAAGACGACGCCTTCTCGCGTGGAACGCGCCATTCGCCATGCGATTGAAGTTGCTTGGACTCGCGGTAACATCGACAGCATCAGCCACTTGTTCGGTTACACGATCAATATTAGCAAATCCAAGCCGACGAACTCCGAGTTCATCGCTATGGTTGCCGACAAGCTGCGCATTGAGCATAAGGTATCGTGAAAGGATAAGGAATAAGTCGAATCGGATGAAGCGCCACTTTCGTGCAAGCTGCGAATGTGGCGTTTTTATTTCGATGTATTATTAGGAGGATTGTTTTGACAACATCAGTAAACACACCTGTTCCTTCGCTGAAGAGGTTAATTATCTTGCTGTCGGTCACACTTGTATCAGGCTTGAATCAAGGTTTGCTGCTGCCTTTGCTTGCTATTCTGCTCGATCAGCGAGGCGTCTCGTCAGATCTCAATGGACTAAATTCTATGGCCTTATACATTGGCACATTCAGTACAATGTTCTTCATCGAGAAGCCAATCCGTAAGATTGGGTATAAATACGGGATCATGTTCGGTATTATACTCGCAGGTGTTGGGACGATTCTGTTCCCATTCATGCACGCCCTCTGGATCTGGTTTATTCTGCGAATTGCTGTCGGCATAGGCGACAGTGCGCTTCACTACTGTACACAGCTCTGGATTGTAAGCAGCAGTCCACCTGCAAGCCGGGGGCGATACATTTCGCTATATGGGATGGCATATGGAATCGGCTTCAGTATCGGACCAATGGGCATCAACTTCATCTCCATCGGGAAGTGGCTGCCCTTCGCGCTTAATACGGCCTTATTTATCGTCATTATGATATTTGTTTCAAGGTTGCCTTCGATCTTTCCGGAGAGAGCGGATAAGCTCGCTGCTTCATCGAATCGATATTTGCGTACCTACCGGATCGCTTGGTTCGCCTTGCTTCCGGCAATCCTGTACGGCTTGATGGAAGCGACAATGAACAGTAATTTTCCGCTATACGGACTTCGCATCCATCTGAGTAAAGAAGTCATCTCCATGCTGCTTCCTGCGCTTGGAGTCGGCAGTCTGATCGTCATGTTCCCGCTTGGCATGCTCAGTGATCGAATCGGACGTAAGCCGGTTCTCATATCAAGTGCGCTCGCAGCAGGCATTATGTTCTTTATGGTCCCGATGGCGGGGAATAATGCACCTTTGCTATTCGTGTTGCTCGCTCTAATTGGCGGCTGTATCGGATCTTTCTTCTCGCTCGGCCTGGCTTATGCGGCAGACTTGCTTCCGCGCGAGCTGCTGCCGTCCGCGAACGTGATTGCATCCATTCATTTCAGCGTCGGAAGTTTGCTCGGTCCCAGCATCAGCGGCTATGGCATCCAATATATATCCGAGAAGAGTATGTTCATAATGCTCGGAAGTGCATTTATGCTATTCGCGATCATTGGTCCTTTGTTCCGTCGAAATACACAAACACAGACTACAACTGTAATATAATTTCTAGTAAGGCGTATCTTTTTCGTTCCTTCGTTCGTTTACGTTATGCATCACAAGCTAACAGATGAGGAGGTGCCAAAAATGACAACAAAGCCAACAGTGGATGAGATGCGCTTCGTGCTGTACCGATACTGTTTATCGCTTACGCATTCGACCTGGGATGCAGAAGATATCGTCCAGGAAACATGTCTGCGAGCCCTTCCGGTCATGAACGGAAAGATGGAGCATCCGAATCCAACTGCCTACTTGCTGCGAATTGCGAAGAATATCTCGGTTGACCATAACCGCAGGAAACAGCTCGCAAGACGCGCACTGGCGCATAATGAAGCTGTTCTGACAAGATTGTATGGCGATTCGCATGAGATGGAATATGCAGTACGGCTGCTGCTCGCTCACTTGTCTCCGCTGCAGCGAACTGTGTTCTTGCTGAAGGAGCTGTTCGGTTATAAAGGCGCAGAGGTGGCTGCGAAATTGTCTACATCGGAAGGTGCTGTTAAAGCTGCGCTAAGCAGGGCGCGATCCGCATTTGCGCGCTTGAAGGAGCGGGAACTAGGCGGTGCAGCGCAGATCAGCGCTGAGAATCCGGTCAGCGATAGCATGCTGTACGCGTATGTGAATGCAATCCGCTCAGCAGATCCGCAGGCGCTAATCGTGCTCGCAAACGCCGAAGAACAGCTCATCGACCCCGTTCAGGCTATCGGTCAGCTTCGTACCTCTTCGGGCATCAGCTCATCCGTTAGTATGCTGATGGCATCATAAACGGGCCTGAGAGGATGATTGCATTGAATTTAATGCCGTATGTCATTGAATCAACAAATCGCGGGGAGCGCAGCTATGATATTTATTCGCGGCTGCTTAAAGACCGGATCGTCATGGTGAGTGGAGAAATTGAGGATCAGATGGCGAATGCAATTGTGGCTCAGCTGTTATTCCTTGCTGCCGATGATCCGGATAAAGACATCCAGCTGTACATCAATAGCCCAGGAGGTTCTGTCACTGCCGGCTTCTCCATCTATGACACCATGCAATTCATCAAGCCGGATGTCTCGACGATATGTACCGGTTTTGCTGCCAGCTTCGGCGCAATTCTGCTTGCTGGTGGAGCGAAGGGGAAGCGGTTCGTGCTTCCGAACAGTGAAGTTATGATCCATCAACCGCTTGGAGGAGCAAGAGGGCAAGCATCTGATATTCAGATCCATGCGAGCTGGATTCTCAAGACACGCGAGAAGATTAACAAGCTGCTTGCGGATCATACTGGGCAGTCCGTGGAGCAAATCGAACGCGATTCAGACCGGGATCGGTTCATGAGCGCATCGGACGCAGTCGCTTACGGCATCGTGGACCGCGTAATCGAACCGGCTAGCTAGAACGAGCAAGCGGGCACTCCCTGTAGAGGAGTGCCCGCTTTTTTTGCATGATTATACGCCTGGCCGAGGCGGACGAGGCCGCTTCTGGCGGAAGCGTGGCGACACATAGTTGCGCTTGCGATCGCGATAGAACGTCCAGCCGCCGATGAAAGCTACGCCGATTAAGAACAGCACAAGTCCGCCTAGAAACATCCACCATTCAAAATGGCGCGCGGTCGTGGTTTCATCCCCGAAAGATGAGAAATAATGAAATACAGCATCCTTCATAAGCAGGAAGCCGTATGTGGCTCCAAGTCCTGGAATAACGAGCAATAGGACAGCGATAAATCGAATAATGACTTGTCTCATACGTTAATAAAATCCCCCTGTACACGTGCAGCAGATACGGTATTATCATACCTTTTTCCGCACTGACTTGTCCATTTCGTAAGGGGATGTTTTCTAAAGTGAGCGAAAAAGGTACAATAGGGAATGTATAGCAAGGTGAATTGGAGAGGGGAACGAACATGACATTACAATGCGATTTGGCCATTATTGGCGGAGGCATTGCAGGATATACAGCCGCGATCCGAGCGGCGCAAGCGGGCAAGAAGGTCATTATCGTTGAGCGGGAGAAGCTCGGCGGCACATGCTTACATAAAGGGTGTATCCCAAGCAAATCGCTGCTGCACAGCGCGGAAATTTATGCAACACTGCGCAATGCGGACACGTATGGCATTGCTGTAGCTGAAGGCGCGATTAGCATTGATTTTCCAAAGGTGCAGCGGCGCAAAGAGAATACGATTGAAGGATTGTATAAAGGATTGCAATATTTGATGCGCAAACACGAGATTACGGTTATAAAAGGTAGTGGACGTGTAATCGGTCCTTCGATCTTCTCGCCTAAGAGCGGAAGCGTTGCGGTGGAGTTTGAAGATGGCGAGATGGAAACGATCGTGCCGACGCATCTCATCATCGCAACAGGCTCTCGTCCGCGTACACTTCCCGGTATGGAGCCGGTTCCAGGTCAACTGATGACAAGTGACGAAGCACTCGAAATGGACAACCTGCCAAGTTCGATGCTCATTATTGGCGGCGGCGTCATCGGCGTTGAGTGGGCGTCTTTGCTCATCGATTTCGGCATTGAAGTCACGCTCGTTGAAGCCGCATCGCGTTTGTTGCCAGGCGAAGATGTAGAGAGCTCTGCGGAGCTGACGAAACAGCTGCGCCGCCGCGGCGTGCGTATTCTAACAGGCATTCAATTGAAGCTGGAGACGTATACGTATAGTAATGGACAAGCTTCCATTACGGCTGATACTGCTGACGGCACAGTCATTCTGAATGCGGAGCGTCTTCTTGTATCTGTTGGCAGGCAGGCGAATGTCGAAGAAATCGGTCTTGAGAATACCGATGTCCGCGTTGAGAAAGGCGTCATACGCGTGAACAGCTTCTTCCAGACGAATGAGCCGCATATCTATGCGATCGGCGATGTGAACGGCGGGCTTCAGCTGGCGCATGCAGCTGCTCATGAAGCGATTGTAGCCGTTGATCATATGCTCGGCGGCAAGGATCAAGCGCCGGATCATTCTCGTATACCGCGGGCGATTTATTCGCGACCGGAGATTGCTTCGATCGGTCTCACCGAAGACGAAGCACGCAAACAGGGACATGATATTAAAGTCGGCAAAGTGCCGTTCCAGGCGATTGGCAAGGCGCATGTGCTGGGCGAAACCGAAGGGTTCGCGAAAGTCATCGCAGATGCGAAGACAAGCGATGTACTTGGCGTTCACCTTATCGGTCCGCACGCGACAGACCTTCTGTCCGAAGCCTCGCTTGCGATGTTGCTCAATGCAACACCATGGGAAGTCGGACAAGTGATTCATCCGCATCCGACGCTGTCGGAAGTTATTGGTGAAGCAATGCTTGCTGTTAATGGAAAATCAATCGCATTTTAGGCACTTGCTGCATCTTTATATAGTAAACACCTTTTACAATAAATCGCTTACATGAGTCAGTGGATCCAACATTTCTTTTTCAGAGGAACTCGGTTATAATGGGTATAGTCAAGTCTTAGTACCTGGTTATAATAGCAGCTAAAAGGAGGGCATCCCTCATGACACAATCCGAATCCGCCGTGACGCAATCGAGACATGCGGCACTTGGCCTTACGGACGAGCAAGCCATTGAAATGTATAAGCTTATGAATACCGCCCGCAAGTATGATGAGCGCTGTCTGATTCTGCAACGTGCAGGGAAGATCAAGTTCCATGTATCCGGTATCGGCCAAGAGGCTGCACAGGTTGGCGCAGCATTCGCTCTTGACCGGGATCAAGACTACTATTTGCCTTATTATCGCGATTACGCGTTTGTTTTGTCTGTCGGCATGACGCTGCGTGAGCTGATGCTGTGCCTATTCTCTAAGATTGATGATCCCAACAGCGGCGGTCGTCAGATGCCGGGGCACTTTGGCAGCAAGCGCTTGCGGATTGTAACAGGATCTAGTCCTGTAACGACCCAGGTTCCGCATGCAGTCGGCTTCGCGCTGGCAGCGAAGATGAAGAAGAAGGACTTTGTTTCCTTCGTTACGTTCGGCGACGGTTCCAGCAACCAAGGTGATTTCCATGAAGGAGCGAACTTTGCTGGCGTCCATAAGCTGCCGGTTATCTTCATGTGCGAGAATAATCAATATGCAATTTCGGTTCCCATTCATAAGCAAATAAGCGGCAAAATCGCTGACCGAGCGCTTGGATATGGTTTCCCAGGCGTAGCCGTGGACGGCAATGATCCGTTGGAAGTTTACCGCGTGATGAAAGAAGCGCGTAGACGTGCAGCGAATGGCGAAGGACCAACACTTGTTGAAGCGGTCATGTACCGTCTATCTCCACACTCGACTTCCGATGAGGATATGGCGTATCGGACCAAAGAAGAAGTGGACGCTCACCGCGACAAGGACGGCCTTCCGAAATTTAAGCAATATTTGATCGATTGCGGTATCTGGAATGAAGAGAAGGAAGCCGTGATGCTGCAGGAGATAAAGGCTGCGCTTGACGATGCAACAGCATTCGGCGACAAGGCGCCTTTCCCAGAGCCTGAAGATATCCTCAAACATGTGTATGCCGAAGATTCACAAGGCGAAGGAGGACGCTAACATGCCCAAAATGGATTATATTGATGCGATCCGCCTCGCAATGAAGGAAGAAATGGAACGTGACGAGAACGTGTTCGTTCTTGGGGAAGACGTTGGCTACAAGGGCGGCGTGTTCACGACGACGAAAGGACTGCTGTCGCAGTTCGGCGAAGAGCGCGTGCTCGATACGCCGCTTGCAGAATCTGCAATTGCGGGCGTTGCAATCGGTGCAGCGATGTATGGCATGAAGCCGATCGCCGAAATGCAGTATTCCGATTTCATGTTCCCGGCAACAAACCAAATTATTAGCGAAGCGGCGAAGATCCGCTATCGCTCCAATAATGACTGGGACTGCCCGATCGTTATCCGCGCACCTATTGGCGGCGGTATCTTTGGCGGCTTGTACCACTCCCAATGCCCGGAGTCGGTATTCTTCGGAACGCCGGGGCTGAAGATTGTTGCTCCTTACACGGCATACGACGCGAAGGGCCTCTTGAAAGCGGCTGTCCGCGACCCGGATCCGGTTATTTTCTTCGAAAATAAGAAATGCTACAAGCTTGTTTCGGGCGATGTGCCGGAAGACGATTATATCGTGCCGATCGGCAAGTCGAATGTCCTTCGCGAGGGTGACGATATTACTGTAATCAGCTACAGCTTGCCATTGCACTTCATTATGGATGCAGCCGAGGAGCTTGAAGCAGAAGGCATTACTGCGCATGTAGTTGACCTTCGTTCGCTGCAGCCGCTAGATAAGGACGGTATTCTTGAAGCTGCTCGCCGTACAGGCAAAGTACTTATCATTCATGAAGATAATAAATTCGGCGGCATCGGCGGAGAGGTTTCTGCCATTATTGCGGAAGAGATGCTCTATGAGCTGGATGCGCCAATTATGCGCCTTTGCGGTCCTGACGTTCCGGCAATGCCGATCAACCCGCCAGGCGAGAAATTCTTTATGCTAAATAAAGATAAAGTCAAAGAAGCGATGAAGAAACTCGCGCTCTACTAGAATTTAAGCTTTGTAAGGAGTGGTCGGATTGAAGAAAGTGACGGAAGTCGTCATGCCGCAACTCGCAGAATCGCTCGTCTCCGCAACGATTGACAAATGGCTGAAGCAGCCGGGCGATGTCATCGACATGTATGAGCCGATCTGTGAAATTGTCACCGATAAAGTTAACGCAGAACTGCCCTCGACAATTCAAGGGAAGCTGGTTCAAATATTAGTCGGCGCCGGGGAGACCGTACCTGTCGGTACGCCGGTTTGTCTGATCGAAGTGGAGGAAGAGGGAGCCGGCGATTCCGCTTCGGCTCCTGCTCCTTCGGCGCAACAAGCTGCAGCGCCAGCGCCGCAAGGCAATGTTGGCAGCAACGAGCGAGCAGCGGTGCGCGCTCAAGGCGCGGCATCGGGAGCGACCGAAAGCGGCGACGATAGCATGCGTTATCGCTATTCGCCAGCGGTTCAGCAGCTCGCAGCCGAGCATGGCATCAACTTGTCCCATATTCAAGGGACAGGCATCGGCGGAAGGATTACGCGCAAGGATGTTCTTGCCTATGTTGCGTCCGGTCGCGGAGCGAGCGCGCCAGCAACATCAAGCGCGAGCAGCGCGCCTGTGCATCCGCCGCAGCCGGTCTACACATCGAAGGATCCGGTGCGTTCGACGGGACTTCACCTGTCTGAGTCGCCGCGTATTCCGAAAGTAGAGATCGAAGGCCAGCAGGTTCCGGGACGCAGCGAATATTTTATCGACGTAACCCCTGTCCGCAATGCGATTGCGCGTAATATGCGCCAGAGCGTTACCGAGATTCCTCATGCTTGGATGATGATGGAGGTCGACGTTACGGATCTTGTCAGCCTCCGCAATAAGCTGAAGGATGACTTCAAGAAGCGCGAAGGCGTGAACCTTACGTATCTAGCATTCTGGGTGAAAGCGGTCGTGAATGCAATTAAGGATTTCCCGATTATGAACTCCGTCTGGGCGGTCGACAAGATCATCGTCAAGCGCGACATTCATATCGGTCTGGCGGTCGGTACGGAAGATGCGGTGAAGGTGCCAGTCATCAAGAACGCGGATCAGAAGAACATCGCAGGGCTTGCTCGCGAGATTGAAGAGCTGGCGCGCAAGACGCGTGATGGCAAGCTAACGCTCTCCGATATGGAAGGCGGCACGTTCACGGTGAACAATACCGGCTCGTTCGGATCCATCCTGTCGTACCCGATCATTAACTACCCGCAGGCAGCGATTGTGACTTGCGAATCCATCGTGAAGCGTCCTGTCGTCATCAACGATATGATTGCGGTTCGTTCGATGGCGAACATCTGCTTATCGCTCGACCACCGTATTCTGGACGGCGTCATCTGCGGACGATTCCTGCAGCGTGTGAAAGAAAATTTAGAAGGCTTCAACCTGGAAAGCACGAAGCTGTATTAGAAAGAGGCTGAGGCAGACATGACAACGAACGTGAAGGCGCTCGATGTCCACTATATTCCGATGATGGGATATGCCGAGGCTTGGGATTTGCAAAAAAGCTATGTGAAACAGATCGACAAGGAGGAGCGCCGTGAAACGCTGCTCCTTCTTCAGCATCCGCCGACGTATACGATCGGCTCGCAGAAGCATCCCGAGCATCTGCTTTATTCCGAGGAAGAATTGGCAAAGCGCGGCATCGGCGTTTTTCAGATCGACCGTGGCGGAGACATTACGTATCATGGGCCAGGTCAGCTTGTTGGTTACCCGCTCTTTTATCTCGATGGGGCGAATCTCGATTTGCACGGCTATTTAAGACAGCTGGAACAGGCGATTATAGAGTGGTTGGCTACATATGGCATTGAAGGCGGGCGTAAACCTGAATATACAGGCGTATGGGTTCGCGATGAGAAGATTGCCGCAATCGGCGTGAAATTTAATAAAGCCAGAACTCGCCGCGGATTCGTGACGAGTCATGGCTTTGCTCTCAATGTGAAAGCAGGCATTGCGCAAGATGGATTTCGAGGCATCATCCCTTGTGGAATTCAGGAGTATGCCGTCACTTCATTCGCTGATTTGACTGGCATTCACCTGAGTGTTGAACAGGCTGCGCTAGAGCTTACACCTTTTATCTGCAAGCAATTTGGGCTTGAGGTGGAAGAAGCATCAGGCGGGCTATTCGAACATCCAGCCGATACCAACGAGTAGCGTGGATAGCAGCATTGCCGCAATAAGAACCCAGATGAATACTTTAATAAGCGGATTGGAACGCATGTCAGCATGCTCCTTTCGTGCAAAATAATAAGGACGTTACTATGTATTGTAAACGAAAAGGATGGACGGAGGAAAGACGATGATTAATGAGAAGCGTCTTGTCGAGGAATTTATGGAGCTTGTCCGCGTGGACAGCGAAACAAAGAATGAGCGCCAAATTTGCGATGTGCTGACGAAGAAGCTGAAAGAGCTGGGCTTGTCGGTAGAAGAGGACAACGCAGCGAGCATTACAGGCCATGGCGCCGGCAACTTGATTGCAATGCTTCCGGCGAACGGCCGCGAGGATGCTCCGGTTATTTTCTTCACATCCCATATGGACACCGTAACGCCAGGCCAAAGCATTAAGCCGCAGCTGGACGAGGATGGTTACATCAGAAGCGACGGAACGACGATTCTCGGCAGCGATGACAAAGCAGGACTAGCAGCGATGTTCGAGATGATTCGCGTGTTGAAGGAGAACAACATCCCCCATGGCGCCATTCAACTGGTTATTACTGTTGGCGAAGAGAGCGGGCTTGTTGGTGCAGCGGCACTGGACAGCTCAAAGCTGAAAGCGAAATTCGGTTATGCGCTTGATTCGAACGGTCCAATCGGCGATATTGCCGTAGCAGCCCCTTCCCAAATGAAAATCACGATCAAGATCTATGGCAAATCCGCACATGCCGGCGTTAATCCGGAAGACGGCATTAGCGCAATCCAAGTGGCGGGCAAAGCGATTTCGCGCATGAAGCTTGGACGGATCGACCACGAGACGACGGCGAATATCGGGCGTTTCGAAGGCGGTGGCGCGACGAATATCGTGTGCGACTACGTTAAGCTGGATGCAGAGGCGCGCAGTATCGTCATGGAGAAGCTTGATAAGCAAGTCGAACAGATGCGTGAAGCTGTTGAGGCGGTTGTAGCGGAGTATGGCGCGAAAGCTGAGTTTGAGGCTAAGTTGATGTATCCTTCTTTCAACTTTAATGATGGCGATCCTGTAGTAGAACTGGCAAAAGCGGCGATTGAAAAGATCGGCAGAACACCGAAGCTGTTCCATTCCGGCGGAGGCAGCGATGCGAATGTGTTCAACGGGCATGGCGTTCCAACGGTGAACTTGGCGATTGGCTACGAGCATATCCATACGACGAAAGAGCAAATTAAAGTAGCGGATCTTGTGAAAACAGCGGAGCTCGCTGTTTCGATCGTGGAGCAAGCTGCTGAACAGAAAGCTTAACTCGAATAATAAAAAAGGGGTTACCTGCCGCAGAGGCGATCACGATGATCGGCTCTAACAGCAAGGCAGCCCCTTTGTCTTTGAATGGCATGGATGATTCTTTCGCCGGACACGGCTTATTGAGCGGACTGTAAGTATTCAAGAAGCGTGCGTTTCGGTTGAATCGCCATGAGCCCGGATTTGGAGCTGGATTTGGCCAGAAGCCTCAGCTGATGCTTAATTTCCCAAGCTTTGCCGACAAGTGCCAATTGGTTCTGCTTTGCATATTGTTTCATAATCTATCGCCCCTTTTGCTATACTTGATAGATAGATATGAGAGAGTTGCCTGCCTTATGCATACCAAACTGAAGGAGACGATAAAAAAATGCTGGAGAAAACAGACCAATTCCGTGAAGTAACCGTGAAGACAGAACCGATTTTTGAGGGAAAAATCATTTCGCTGCAAGTGGATACGATCCAATTGCCTAATGGCGGAACGGCTACGCGCGAGATCGTCAGACATCCCGGCGCTGCGGCGGTGCTGGCGTTAATAGATGATAAAATGCTTGTCGTTGAGCAGTACCGCAAGCCGATGGAGAAGTTCCAAATCGAAATTCCGGCGGGCAAGCTTGATGCCGGTGAAGATCCGATGGTTGCGGCTGCTCGCGAGCTGGAGGAAGAAACGGGATATCGTGCAGGCAAGTTGCGTCCCTTGAGCGCATTCTATACATCGCCGGGCTTTGCGGATGAGAAGCTATATATCTACATCGCTGAGGATCTTGTGAAAGGCGAGAGCGCGCCGGATGAGGATGAGTTCCTTGCGGTTGAAGCGATTACTTTCGAGCAGGCGCAGCAGTATATTAGAGAAGAGCGCATAAGCGACGCGAAGACGATCCTAGCTGTTTACGCGTGGCACATCTATAGGCTGACAGGAGAAATTTAATGATGAAGCAGGAAGGTGGAGGGCTTACGCGTTTTTTTGCAGACCTCCATTTGCATATCGGACGCACGGAGCGAGGCGAGCCGGTGAAGATTAGCGGCAGCCGGGATTTGACCTTCCGGAACATTGCGCACGAAGCGGCGGTTCGCAAAGGAATTCAGCTTCTAGGCGTCATTGACTGCCATTCCCCTGGGGTGCAGAGGGATATTGCGGCGCTGCTGGATTCCGGAGAGATGACGGAAATTATCGGCGGCGGGATTAAGTACCGGGACACGACAATTTTGCTTGGTGCGGAGATTGAAGTTCGCGATACGGGTTTTGGGACGGCGCATCATCTTGCGTTTATGCCGGATTTTGCAACGATGCAGTCGTTTACGGCGTGGATGAGCAAGCGTATGAAAAATGTGCAGCTCAGCTCGCAGCGGCTGTATGTGCCAAGTCGGGAGCTTCAGGAGGAAGTGAAGGTGCGTGGGGGCTTGTTCATCCCTGCGCATATTTTTACGCCGCATAAGAGCCTGTTTGGGAGCTGTTCGGATCATCTTAGAGATACACTGGACCCTGCACTCGTCGATGCAGTGGAGCTTGGGCTGAGTGCGGATAGTGAGATGGCGGGCTATATTCCGGATCTCGACAGCTATTCGTTCTTGACCAATTCCGACGCCCATTCCCTTGCCAAAATCGGTCGCGAATACAATGAGCTGCTGCTGCGAGAGCCGTCATTCGCCGAGCTAAAGCTCGCGCTTGAGGGGGCTGAAGGGCGGGCAATTACAGCGAATTACGGGCTTAATCCCGTACTCGGCAAGTATCATCGCACCTATTGCGTCAATTGCGGCTCGCTCATGGAAGAGCGGCTGGACGCCGAGCGCTGCTTGCAATGCGGCAGCTTGAAGCAGGTTCGCGGCGTGTTCGACCGCATCCTGGAACTTGCGGAGCGGGCTGGCCGCGAGCAGCCTGTGGTGCCGGCAGATCGCCCGCGCTATGTGTACCAAGTCCCGCTGGAGTTTATCCCGGGACTTGGCAAAGTGAAGCTGGGCAAGCTGCTCGAAGCATTCGGGACGGAGATGAATATCATCCACGACGTCCCGGAGGCTGCAATTGCGTCGATCGCAGGCGAACCAGCCGCAGCGATCATCGCCAGCGCCCGCCGCGGCACGCTGCAGCTTGAAGCGGGCGGCGGGGGTAGGTATGGCAAGGTGAGTGCGGGGCAGTAAGGTGCTCGGTTAGTTGGTCTTGGCTCAAATAAGTGGATGTTTACATTTATTTCTGTTTAATGCGCCGTTTTAGCCTCAATAACTGGATCTTTCCAGTTGTTGAGGCTGTTTTAGGTTTAGGTTTAGGTTTAGGTTTATGTTTAAGTGGAGGATGCCGAGCGTCCGCCGCAGGCGAATGGGATGAGAGCGACTTTGGTCGAAGACCACGGGAGCGCTCATCCCATCGCTTGCAAGCAACGAGCATGCAGCTAAAAACAGGCGAAGCAGTCATTTTCTCTTTGCCCCACCACCAAGGTGGATGGCAAGGGGGCCGAGCGAAGGCGCAGACATTCCGAATGAGAACGACTTTGGTCGAAGACCACGGGAGTGATCATCGGAATGACTGTACCGTAGCGAGCTGGGGTCCCCTTGTCATACACAACCCAGCTCGTACATAAACTGTACCATTCGCTATTTTTGGAGGTATGGGATATGCGCTCTTCCGCAATGCAGCCGATGATGAGAGAACAGCTAAATTTATATATTTTTGTATTCGTTCTGTTCATCGTAGGCGTCGTCTTCGGGGCTTTGCTCGTGAATGCGCTGACGCTGGACCAGCAGCAGGATCTTGCCGTCGACGTGCAGCAGTTTATCAGTCGGATTCAGGATGGTACGATGCTTAGCGGCACCGAGTCGTTCTGGGATCGGGCGTGGTTTCACGCCAAGTGGCTGCTGCTCGTATGGGTGCTCGGTCTGACTGTTGTCGGCATGCCGCTTGTGCTGGCGCTAGACTTCCTTAAAGGCGTGCTTATCGGCTTTGCAGTCGGCACACTCGTGCGCCAGTTCGCGTGGAAAGGGCTTATCTTCTCGCTAGCATCCGTTGCGCCGGCGAACCTCATCGCGATCCCGGCATTCTTGATCGCGAGCGTGTCTGCAGTTTCGTTCACGCTGTACATTGTGAAGAATCGGCTGATTGGCCGATTTGGCAACCTCGGTCAGCCGTTGATTCGCTATGTCGTACAGACTGCGATGATGCTCATCATTCTGCTCGGGGCTGCGATGATCGAGTCCTATTTAACCCCGCTGCTGCTGCAATGGGCTGCCCCTCTCGTCCAAGGAACGAGCGCTGGATTGTAATCATTCTAAAAAAAATTGACTTTGCTCCTGACCAGCACCTATAATGAAAGCAACCGATTCCGGTGATGGCACTAGTTGTTGTGGTAGGAGGGGAAGCCATGGAAGAATCCCGGATTGACAAAGTGAAACAGCAGCTCCAGTCACAGGGGTACAAGCTCACCCCGCAGCGTGAAGCGACAGTACGTGTGCTTCTGGAGAACGAAGAGGATCATCTCAGCGCTGAAGATGTATTTATGCTCGTTAAGGATAAAGCGCCTGAGATCGGCCTTGCGACCGTGTATCGGACACTTGAACTGTTAAGCGAGCTTCATGTCGTAGAGAAGATGAATTTCGGCGATGGCGTTGCAAGATACGACCTGAGAGCCGATAACAATAAGCACCATCATCATCACCTCATCTGTGTACAATGCGGAACGATGAGCGAGATCTTAGAAGATTGGCTTGGACCGCTTGAAGAACGGCTTGAGAAGGAATACGGCTTCACCGTTGTGGATCACCGCCTCGATTTCCAAGGCGTGTGCGCAAGCTGCAAGAGCAAGAACGACAGTTCGAAAGCCGAACAACAATAACTCCTTTCTGCAGTGCAGTTAGCGGTGTTTCATGCTAACATGCACTGCTCCCGAAGGGAGTTTTTTGTGTTGTTCTTTAGTATTGCGCAACTCTATGCGGATCTACTATGACTTTGTACGGCGACGTCGTTTTAAGGAACGTGTGCGTGCAGCGGCACTAGCTCCATTGTCAGCAACCGCTGCTGCATCGTCGAGCTGAATCAACCCGTAGCCCTGCGTACGCTTGGCATAGCTCGACAGCTTCTTCGTCGTATTGCGGAGCCGCTGCGCAATGCCATACGGCGTGATGCTCGGATGGAGCGACTTCAAGAGCGCTGCTCCGCCAGCGACGTGGGGGCTCGACATGCTTGTGCCGGAGAGCACTTGATAGCCGCCGCCTGGCCAGGTCGATTTGATATAGCTGCCTGGCGCCGTCACGTCAATGCCGTAGCCGCGGCTGCTGTAATTCGCGATCTTGCCATAGCGCGTAGAGGCAGCTACTGCAAGAGCATCTGTATACCTGGCAGGTTGGTCGATGCGGCCGCCAACAGAGCCGTTATTGCCTGCTGATGCAACGATGAGGATACCACTCTTGCGCGCACGCTGTACCGCTTCCTTCAGCGCGCTGCTTGTTTCTCCTTCGAGCCCAAGGCTCATATTGATGATCGGGATGTTCTTCTTAATACACCAGTCAATCCCTTTAATGATGTCGGATACATACCCCGCGCCATTCGCGTCCAGCGCCTTGATCGCGTATAAGCTCGCACGCGGTGCAACGCCAGGTCTCTTGTAGTAACCAGTGCCAGCGGCAATGCCAGCGACATGTGTCCCGTGCCCGTTATCATCATAATACGAAGATCCGCCCATCGTATTCACGCCTCCGGTTATGCGCAGATCGGAGTGTTTTGCGATGCCGGTATCAATGATCGCGATGCCCGCGCCTTTGCCGCGAGTCGTTGACCATACTTTCGATGCTCCAATCTGGGAGAGGTTCCACGGAGTAGAGCTAGAGTCTGATGAGGTTGCGGAACGCCGACCTTTGATGCGAACACTCTTCGTTTGCACTCGTTTACGCATATAAGGGGAAGGTTGTTTGCGTGCTGACTTTCTCTTGCCCGCAGCTGGCACAAAGCCATGCGCGTGAATCTTGAAATCAGGCTCGACATAGCTGATGTTCGGATGCTGGGCGAGCGACTTCAGCTGTTCGGTTCTGCGGCTGTCCAAATGGCAGCAGATTAGTCGGCTCTTCTGGATGCTTTTCACCGGACGGATACCGTACTTAGACAGCTCTTCTACACACTGTTTGTAGTCGGAGTCACGCTTGAACCCGATTAGCTTGCGCGACGTATACCCGGTTGATTTGCTCTTTGAGCAGCTGAGCAGCAGCCGTTCCACATTTGGCAAAGATGCTCCTCCTTTTTGGCAGTAGACGTTGCTTGCAACTGGGACCTGGACCTGGACTTGGAATTGAACTCGATTTTGCGGAACTATGGCATAACCGTTACTCCTAATGTATGGAGTCATTCGTACAAGGGCATGGGTAGACGCTGACCTTACGTACATATTTTTAGGCATGTAAGGTAAACGTATCATGGAGGACTGTCAACCCGTCCTCTGCCTGCATATGAAGAAGCAAGGAGTAGGAGAGGGAGTGCGCTTATGATTATCGGAGTTCCAAAAGAAATCAAGTCAAGCGAGTATCGGGTTGCGCTGACCCCGGCAGGAGCGGGAATGTTGAAGGCTGCCGGTCACGAGGTGCTGGTGGAAGCAGGCGCAGGAGTCGGCAGCAGCTTCACGGACGATGCTTATGTCTCGGAAGGCGCAACAATCATCGATGATGTCAAAGAAGTCTGGTCGCGCGCGAACATGATTATGAAGGTGAAAGAGCCATTGCCGGAGGAATTCGGTCATTTTCATGATGGGCTGCTGCTGTTCACCTACTTGCATCTTGCCGCTGCGCCGGAGCTGACTAAAGCGCTTGTTGAGAAGGGCGTTTCGGGAGTTGCCTATGAAACGATTCAGATGCCTAATGGCAGCTTGCCGCTTCTGACTCCTATGAGCGAGGTCGCAGGGCGGATGGCCGTTCAGGTCGGCTCCCAATTTCTCGAAGCCTTCTATGGCGGCCGCGGTATTCTACTTGGTGGCGTTCCAGGCGTTCCGCCTGCGGAAGTTATTATTCTCGGCGGAGGTATTGTGGGTACGAATGCAGCCCGAATTGCACTTGGCATGGGAGCGAGCGTCGTCATTCTGGAGCGCAGCGCCGATCGGATGCGTTATATAGATGAAGTGTTCAGTGGCCGTATTCGCACGCTCATGTCTAATCCATATAACATTGCAAGTGCGGTGAAGAAAGCAGATTTGCTCATCGGAGCGGTGCTTATTCCAGGTGCCCGCGCGCCGCATTTGGTCACAGAAGACATGGTCAAAACAATGAAGAAAGGCGCTGTCATCGTTGACGTTGCGGTTGACCAAGGCGGTACCATCGCGACGATCGACCGTGTGACGACGCACAAAGACCCGGTATATGAGAAGCATGGGGTGCTTCATTATGCTGTGGCGAACATGCCAGGTGCGGTTCCGCGCACATCGACGCTCGCTCTGACGAATGTGACGATCCCTTATGCGCTTGAGCTTGCCGGCAAAGGGCTTGAGGATGCCGTCCGTGCCAACGAACCGCTGCGCAAAGGCGTGAACACCTACAAGGGGCGTGTTACCCACCCGCAAGTCGCTGGAGCCGTTAATATGCCATATATCAGTATGGATCAGCTGCTCGAGAGCGTTGCTTTTGACAAGCTGAGCTAGCTCCCGTTGCAGCCTAACACAGCTATGCATGTTTCAACCTCTGGGCTCATAAGGTGTTGTAAAGGACAACTCCCTAACGAGTATCACGGAGAGGAGCATGGGCGCATGGTTGTGTCGGTTCGCAGATGGTTAAGACGAATTTTGTTCGTGCTGCTTCTTTGTTTTTTCACAATTACGATGTACGGCGGTTGCCGGTTTATTGCAGTATGGATCGCGCCGCAGGACCCGTACCGCGTTCCGCAAGGGCAGGCGCTTAAAGTGTTTCAGAACGATGATTACCAGGATAATGGAAGCAGTATTTATGAAAGGCTGCGGCTGTTTTATTGGTATGGGGAATAGACAATATTATTATATTCGACAAAAATGGTTTCCTTTGGCAGGAGATTCGCAGCGATTGTGGAATATAGCAGGATAACCTGCTAAGCTGTAGATCCGGGAAAGGAACGACCTATGAGAGCGCATCTGAGAACATTTATTCAGTTTTTACGGGAAGGACGGAGGCTATCCAGCAATACATTAGACTCCTACGAACGCGATTTGTCGAATTTTATTGAATATGTCCATACACAAGGCGTGACCCATGCAGCCGATATCCAAAAGCACCATGTTTCTCTCTATGTGCTTCAATTGAAGCAGCAGGGGAGAGCGGTTGCCACGATGTCTCGCCACATGGTGTCTATTCGCGCTTTCTTTCATTTTTTGATCACGGAGCGTCATGTGCAGTCAGATCCCTCCATACATCTGGAAACGCCAAAGCCAGAGAAGAAGTTGCCTAAGGTTATCTCCATCGATGATGTGGAGAAGCTGCTTACGGCACCTGACACCAGCTGCAACGCCGGCATTCGTGATTCAGCCATGCTCGAAGTGCTGTATGCAACGGGGATCCGGGTATCTGAACTTATTTCGTTAAATTGCGATCATATTAATTTGCCGCTCGGCTTCATTCGTTGTATGGGCGCTGCCGACAAAGAGCGGATTGTTCCATTAGGCGCTGTTGCTGCGGAAGCGTTGAAAGCTTACATAAACGTTGTTAGGGACAAGCTGCTGAAGCAGGATAAGCCGGAGCCGGAGCAGGCGCTGTTTCTGAATTTGCAAGGCGCGCGCATTACGAGACAGGGCTTCTGGAAAATAATTAAGAAATACGCTGCGGAGGCTGGTATCGTCGGCGACATTACGCCGCATACGCTGCGCCATTCTTTTGCTGCTCACCTGCTTGAGAATGGGGCGGATTTGCGTTCCGTACAGGAGATGCTTGGACATGCTGACATCTCCACGACCCAGGTGTACGTTCAGCTGACGAAGCCGCGCATCAAAGAGGTGTACAACCTCGCGCATCCGCGGGCGAGAATGAAATAAACAAAGCACGGAGTGATACTAACGATGAAATTTGATCGAATTGCCGTAATAGTGCTAGACAGCGTCGGTATTGGCGAGCTGCCGGATGCTCCGGATTTCGGAGATGCGGGCTCCCATACGCTTGGCCATATTCTGAGAGAAGTGCCGGCGCTTGCGCTGCCGAATATGCGCAGTTGGGGACTTGACCGCATTGCAGAGCTTGGCAGCTGGCAGTCGGAGGGCGAAGCGAAGTCCTATTATGGAAAGATGGCCGAAGTATCTGTAGGTAAAGATACGATGACTGGTCACTGGGAGATAGCCGGGCTGCGAGTTACGGTGCCATTCCGTACGTTCACGGACGGATTTCCGGCGGAGCTGCTGCAGGCGTTCGAAGAACGTACAGGCCGCGGCGTGCTGGGCAACAAATCCGCAAGCGGCACCGAAATTCTCGATGAGCTCGGCGAAGAGCAGATGCGTACGGGCAAGTGGATCGTCTACACTTCGGCGGACAGCGTATTCCAGATCGCTGCGCATGAAGAGATCATTCCACTCGAAGAGCTGTACCGCGCCTGCGAAATTGCGCGTGAGCTGACGCTCGATGATCGTTATGCCGTCGGGCGCGTCATTGCAAGGCCGTATGTCGGTCAGCCAGGCGCGTTCAAGAGAACACCGAATCGGCATGACTACGCCGTGAAGCCTCCTGAAGCGACGATACTGAATACGCTCAAGGACAGCGGACTAGACGTCATAGCAGTCGGCAAGATTGACGATATCTTCTGCAGTGAAGGCGTAACCGAAGCGCTTCCGACGAAGAGCAACGACGATGGCGTCGAGAAGACGCTTGCCGCACTTGGCCGTCCTTTCAAAGGGATGCTCTTCACGAACCTGGTCGACTTTGACTCGCTCTTCGGGCACCGCCGCGATCCGCAAGGCTATGCGGGCGCACTCGAAGCGTTCGACCGCAGCCTGCCGAAGCTGGCAGAGCTAATCGGCGAGAAGGATTTGCTAGTCATCACTGCCGATCACGGCAATGATCCGACCTATGCGGGCACGGATCATACGAGAGAATACGTACCGCTGCTCGTGTACTCGCCAGCGTTCACGCAACCTGGCTCGCTTGGCGTTCGCTCGACCTTCGCCGATGTTGCCGCTACGATTGCGGATAATTTCGACGTGAAGCCGCCAGCGAACGGAACCTCTTTCTTGGCGGAATTACGCTAAGAGGGACAAGCCAAGCACTTCCCATTACTTTTTCTAGGAGGCTTTCTTACGATGGAAGCAATCAAAGCAACTCATATTAACGAAGCAGCAGCTTATATCAATGCCCAGATCTCAATCAAGCCCGAAGTCGGCCTTATCATGGGCTCAGGTCTTGGCATTCTTGGCGACTATATTGAGAATCCGGTAACGATTCCGTATCACGAGATACCGCATTTTCCAATTTCAACAGTTGAAGGCCATGCCGGCGAGCTTCTAATCGGCACGCTCTCAGGCCGTCCAGTTGTTCTTATGCGCGGTCGATTCCATTTGTACGAAGGCTACGGTCCGGATTTGACGGCGTTCCCGGTACGCGTTATGAAAGCAATCGGCGCAACGAAGCTGATCGTGACGAATGCGGCAGGCGGCGTCAATACGAGCTACAATCCAGGCGATCTGATGCTGATTAGCGATCATATTAATTTCCAAGGGCGCAATCCGCTCGTTGGCCCGAATGATCCAGAGCTTGGCGTTCGTTTCCCGGATATGTCCCAGCCATACAGCAAACGCATGCGCGAGCTGGCAGCCAGCGTTGCAAAGGAACAAGGCTTCTCTCTGCAAGAGGGCGTTTACATCGCGGTCATCGGACCTTCCTATGAAACGCCAGCAGAAATCCGCATGATGCGGATTTTGGGTGCAGATGCTGTCGGGATGTCGACCGTTTCTGAAGTCATTGCGGCGAAACACTCCGGCATGGAAGTGCTCGGTATTTCGTGCATTAGCAACATGGCGTCGGGCATTCTCGACCAACCGCTTTCGCATGATGAAGTTATGGAGACGACGGAACGAGTGAAATCGCAGTTCCTTGGTCTCGTGCAAGGTGTCGTAACTTTGATTTAATTGTAACAAAATTGTAATAATGCCCTCGACTCAATGTGACATTCTTTGTTTTCTTATCGTCGTATAATGTCCGTGAGAATCTATATAAGATAAGCGGGGATTCACATGGAAAATCTTCAGTATCAGCGGCTTGAGCGACTGCGCAGCAAGCTAGTTGCAGCAGCGCTAGACAAGGAAACCTTTCTTCATCCCGATGTCATTACGCTTAGTCAGGCGCTCGATCAGATGATTGTAAAGGCGCAGCGGGAGAAGTATAAGCGAGTGGCAGCACAGAGATAATGCAAGCAAAGGTACATATGCGGATTTGACTTAAGGAGGCTTCACGCTTGCGTGCAGTAGATATCATTCAAAAGAAACGAAATGGCGGCGTGCTAACAAAGGACGAGCTATCTTTCCTGATAGAAGGTTACAGTAAAGGCGAGATCCCGGATTATCAGCTCTCGGCATGGGCGATGGCAGTATATTTCCGCGGAATGAATGCAGAAGAGACTGCATATCTGACGATGGCGATGGCAGAGTCGGGCGATCAGGTGGACCTGTCACCGATTCATGGCATTAAGGTGGACAAGCATAGCACCGGCGGCGTTGGCGATAAAACAAGCCTCATTATTGGGCCGCTTGTTGCGTCTTGCGGCGTTCCGGTTGCGAAGATGTCTGGCCGCGGTCTCGGTCATACTGGCGGTACGATTGATAAAATGGAAGCAATGGAAGGCTTCCGCACGGAGCTTACTCGCGATGAGTTTATCGCACAGGTGAACGATATTGGTCTGGCAATTATCGGCCAGAGCGGCAACATGACGCCTGCCGATAAGAAGCTGTACGCGCTGCGTGACGTAACCGCTACGGTGGAATCTATTCCGCTCATCGCGAGCTCAGTCATGAGCAAGAAGATCGCAGCCGGCGCGGATGCAATTGTGCTCGATGTGAAGACGGGCAGCGGCGCATTCATGAAGACGCTGGAGGATTCCGAGAAGCTCGCTGGGGCGATGGTTGAGATCGGCACGGAAGTAGGCCGCAAGACAGCCGCGCTCATCAGCGATATGGATCAGCCGCTCGGCTATGCGATCGGCAATGCCCTTGAGGTGCAGGAAGCGATCGATACGCTGCATGGCCGCGGTCCTGAAGATCTGACGGCGCTCTGTATCGCGCTAAGCTCGCATATGGTTGTGCTCGGCGGAGAGGCAAGCAGCCTCGAAGAGGCGGAAGCGTTGCTTCGCACGAAGCTGGAGTCCGGCGCAGCACTGGCGAAGTTCAAGTCGTTCGTTGCCGCGCAGGGAGGCAATCCGGCTGTTGCGGATGATCCATCGCTGTTGCCGCAGGCGCCGATTGTCCTCGAAGTGAAGTCGGCGCAGGACGGCTATGTACAGGCGATTCAAGCGGAAGAGCTTGGACTCGCAGCGATGCTGCTCGGCGCAGGCCGCGCGACGAAGGAGTCGGTCATCGACTTCGCCGTCGGCGTTACGATGAAGCGCAAGGTCGGCGACAAAGTGAGCGAAGGCGACACGCTCGCGCTTCTGCACGTTCGCGAGGAGAACGCTGCGAGTAGCGAAGTTGCGGAGCGGGTTCGCAGCGCCTACACGTTCTCAAGCGAGCCGGTGAAGCCGTCGCCATTGCTGCTCTCCGTTGTGACGGAGAACGGCGTACAGCGGTTCTAGTTTGTTTGAAGTTGAAGACCAACCAGCGTGTGCTGGTTGGTCTTTTTTTATTGATTGTCTATTGCTGATGACTGCGACAGCTACTTACTCGTCTAACAAACCGCAAACACCTTATTCGTCCAGAAGTAGCGATCATAATAATGTAACGAACTCTAGAGACGCTATTCACTACTTTGACAGCCCAATGTGGCTGATTTCAACTAATTAGCGTTTCTACGGTTTGTTACATTCCAAGAACGAGTCAAATGTGGCAAATAAGCATTCTGGAGTTCGTTAGCGTCCGCGTGCAGCTTGCGAGTTGGGGTAAAAATCATTTCCTCGGGAACCCAGTGGCTATCCAGGCTATACAGCCTGGATAGCCATTTTGTTTATCTCATTATTCCAGCGTGGGGCGGCAGCAGTCGAATGATTCTGGAGAAGCGTTAGCGGTCGCCTTTGTACTTGGAAAATTACATTTGAATATTGTTAAGAGTTTCCGAAGTACAACAGCGATCGGAAGAACATTCGACTGCGATGCGAAAGCCGCGCGGTTATCTTCAACGTAGAGGTTTTCGCTTTTATAGCAAACTCGCTGGAATAATTTCCCCTTTGTTCGTCCACAATAGGAATGGAGATTTTAGCCGAGCCTCGGCTTGACTTACCATTCAGGAGGAGAACAACCAATGAACAGCAAATGGAAGCAACTGCTCGTTATTAGCGTAACGGCGATGATGGTTTTGTCCGCACCGGCAGTAAGCTGGGCGAAAGAAGGGGCTGCACCGAATGCGGCGCCGTCCGCGAACGCGGATTTGGCTCCGTCCGCACGATCGGCGATTCTAATGGATGCCGATAGCGGAACGATTATTTATGAGAAGAACAGCCATGCGGCACTGCCGCCGGCGAGCATAACGAAGGTCATGACGATGCTGCTCATCATGGAATCCCTCGATCAAGGCCGCATCAAGCTGACGGATAAAGTAGCGACAAGCGAGTATGCCGCTTCGATGGGCGGATCGCAGATTTTCCTCGAGCCGGGCGAGCAGATGAGTGTCGATGAGATGTTGAAGGGCATCGCGCTCGCATCAGGCAACGACGCATCCGTCGCAATGGCGGAGAAGATCGCAGGCACGGAGTCTGCTTTCGTGGATATGATGAACAAGCGTGCAGAGGAGCTAGGGCTGAAGAACACCCATTTTGCCAACTGCAATGGCTTGCCTGCCTCGGAGCACTATTCGTCTGCGCATGATATTGCCGTCATGTCGCGCGAGCTTCTCAAGCATAGTGAAATTACGAAGTATACAGGCATGTACCAGGATTACCTCCGCAAGTCGAGCGAGAAGCCATTCTGGCTCGTGAATACGAACAAGCTGGTACGGTTCTATTCAGGTGCGGACGGTCTGAAGACAGGCTTCACGAACGAAGCGAGATTCTGCCTCACTGCGACTGCACGCCGTGACAATTTGCGTGTCATTGCCGTCGTTATGGGAGAGCCGAACACGAAGACGCGCAATGCAGAAGTGTCTCAAATGTTCGATTACTCGTTTGCTCAATACATGAATCATACAATCTTCAAAAAAGGCGACACGATGGGTAACGTTCAAGTTGTAAAAGGTGTGCAGCCGTCGATTGAGCTGAAAGCGAAGCATTCTTACAGCGTACTGCTGAAGAAGGGCAGCTCCGTGAAGGATATCCGTTACGAGCTGCAGCTGAATCCGCTCAAAGCGCCGGTTACGATCAATGAGCCGATCGGCAAGCTTATCGTCTTCCAAGGCGATCAGGTGCTGACGGAGTTTGCGGTCGATTCACCGGCGTCCGTGAACAAGGCAGGCTGGTGGACGCTGTTCAAACGTTCTTGCAGCAGTCTGTTCTCCTAAGCAACATCGCACCATTCGCATACAAAATCTGCAGAGTTTAAGCGTATTTTGTCTGCTCGTAGCACTCTTCTTCTAGTTTTGTCGGGGGGCAGGAATTGGCAGCCGAAACGTAGAAATGCTTGTTCAACACTAACCTATCCTCGCTATGCGACGCAAACTAAGATTAGGAGTGAACAAGATGAGTCTGCAGGTTGAATTGGAGCATTACCGGAATGTGCTCATTGTCAGACTGCGTGGGGAGCTCGACCATCATACGGCGGACGTCGTCCGGTTCAAGATGGAGGAAGCGATTCTGCGCGGCAATAGCGCCCATGTCATTCTGAGCTTGAAGGAACTTCTGTTTATGGACAGCTCCGGACTTGGCGTCATTCTCGGCCGGTACAAACAGCTGAAGGCCAAGGGCGGCAAGATGGTCGTCTGTGACGTGAATCAAAGCGTCCACCGGCTGTTCGAGCTGTCAGGTTTGTTTAAAATATTGCCGATTCACGATAACGAGCGGCTCGCGCTCACAAGTTTGGAGGTCGTTTCATGAACGGAAGAAATGAGATGACACTTACGTTCTCCGCCCGTTCGGAGAATGAAGCGTTTGCGCGTGTTGCAGTAGCGGCTTTCGTCTCCCAGCTGGACCCGACGCTGGAGGAACTTAACGACCTGAAGACAGCAATTTCCGAAGCGGTAACCAATGCGATCATCCATGGCTACGACAGCGACCCAAGCGGCATGGTTACCATCGAAGGTGTGATTGATGGCGATACGGTAACTCTTATCGTCAAGGATCAAGGCCGCGGCATAGAAGATTTGGACTTGGCGCGCCAGCCGCTCTATACATCCAAGCCAGAGATGGAGCGCTCCGGTATGGGCTTTACCATTATGGAGAACTTCATGGACGGCTTCGACGTACACAGCCAGCCGGGCAATGGGACGTCCATTGCGATGACGAAGCGCATCGAATCGAAAAAAGCGCTTTTTAATTAGGCGCATAGGGGTTGGACCGCATGGATGTCAATATAAAACAAACGGCGCAGCCTTATTTGGATGATTCGGAAGTAAAGCGGTTAATAGCGCTTAGTCAATCCGGAGATACGCTGTCGCGCGATACGCTCGTACAATGCAATATCCGGCTCGTGTGGTCCGTCGTCCAGCGGTTTATGGGGCGAGGCTATGAGCCTGAGGATTTGTTCCAGATCGGCTGCATCGGGCTGCTCAAGTCAGTCGATAAGTTTGATTTGTCCTATGAGGTCAAGTTCTCCACCTATGCGGTGCCGATGATTATCGGGGAGATCCAGCGCTTCCTGCGAGACGATGGCACGCTGAAAGTCAGCCGCTCTCTGAAAGAAACGGCGAATAAAGTGCGCAAGACGAAGGACGAGCTGTCCAAGGTGCTTGGCAGACTGCCGACCATTAAAGAAGTGGCGGAACGGCTTGGCATTACGCCGGAGGATGTCGTCTTCGCGCAGGAAGCGAATAAGCCGCCGACTTCAATTCACGAGACCGTTTTCGAGAACGACGGCGATCCGATTACGCTGATGGATCAAATCGCTGACGACTCTCAGGAGCGTTGGTTCGATAAGCTCGCGCTGAACGAGGCGATCGGCGGCTTGTCGGAGCGGGAGCGGCTCATTGTCTTCCTGCGTTATTACCGTGATCAGACCCAGTCCGAGGTCGCAGCAAGACTCGGGATATCGCAAGTGCAAGTATCGCGGCTGGAGAAAAAAATATTGCAGCTCATTCGCAACCAAATTGCGCAGTGACTGCTGCGGCATGCAAACCAAAGCCAAGTTGCCCATCAAGGGCGATTTGGCTTTTTTTGCTGCGTTTGCTCTGATTATCCTGACGCTCCTTTAATCATACTAACGAGGAAATGAACACAGTAAGGGGGAGAGTGGATGAATGAGGGCCAGCCATCCTGTCTCTATTTGCGGCTGCGCAAACGGGTGGGAATCAGACCAGGCGAGCATGTGACGCTCGGACGGGCCGCCCGCTTATTTTCCAGTGATTCCGCCCTTGAGAAGCAGATGGAATCGCTCGTGTTGCATCGTCATCGGCAGCAGGACGGCAACCGGGTCGTTATCGATTTGCTCCAGATCGTCAAGATGATCCGAGACGCAGCACCGGGGACAGTCGTCGATTCGTATGGTGATCCGCAAGTGCTCGTCATTGTCGCCGATGCGCCTCGTAAGCCTCGCCTGTGGGTGCTCATGCTGGCTTGGCTGCTGCTGTTCTTCGGGGCAGGGCTAGCGATCATGAACTTTCACACAGATGTCAATATGAAGGATGTTCATACCCGGATTACAGAGCTGGTTACAGGCCGGAAGATCGAGCATCCGTTATGGTTCCAGGTGCCTTACTCGATCGGCATAGGCGTTGGCATGCTGGTGTTCTTTAATCATTTGTTCCGCAAAAGGTTCAATGAAGAGCCGAATCCGCTAGAGGTCGAGCTGTACATGTATGAAGAGAACGTCAACGCTTACGTCATCGCGGATGAGATGCGCAAGAAAAGCGAACCGGGCGAGCCGCAACAGCAGCAGCAGAATAAGCGAGAGCAGGAAGCGGGAATAGACGATGGTTAAGATGATCGCGGCCGATCTGTTCGTCGCTGTGCTCGGCTTTGCCGGGGGGCTTGGCGTCGGCAGCGCGTTCGTGGCGCTTTTGATTGTGCTCGATATTATTCCAAGGCTCGCGCAGATTGCTTATGCTTTTCGCAAGTCCATTTGGTTCGAGACCGCGGTGATGAGCGGAGCTGTCTTCTGGTCGCTCGCTGACTTTCTCGAATGGCGGCTATGGCTCCCAAGAACAGTGACGCTTGCCGTTATTGGAACGTTCGATGGCATATTCGTCGGCATGCTCGGCGCCGCGCTGACCGAGGTGATGAATGTGCTCCCGATTCTTGCGAAGCGGATGCGGTTGAGCCGATATATGATCGGTCTCGTGATGGCGATGGTGCTTGGGAAAGTGACCGGATCGCTGTTTGATTGGCTCGTGTTTCAATGGTTGGATGATGAATCGTAAGCAGAAGGAAACGTTTCAATGAAAGGATGATACCGTATGACTGATCGCGATAAGAACGGGGAAGACCAATCCGGCCAGCCGTTCAAGAAGCCGGTGCACGTATTCTGGTATGACGAGCATGGCGAGAACAAAGCGGAGGGCCCAGGAGCGGGTGCAGAGAAGGTGGTAGAGAATCGAGCAGAGGATCAAGGTAAGATTCTGTTCACCGAACCGCCATTCGATGAGTCGGAGCAGCCGATTATTAGCCACTACAAACAGCCGAAGAAGCAGCAAGAGAAAGAAGTCAAGCCGATTCCGACGAGCATTGATGATGTCATCGCGAAGCTGGAGGAGGATGTCGGATATAGAGTTAGCTTCGATATCGTCGTGCGGGAGATGACATTCGGAAACAAGCGGACCGCGTTCTACTTCATGAATGGCTTTGCGAAGGACACGATTCTGACCGAGGTTCTCAAGCGTCTTACCTTCCTGGATGCTGATAGTCTATCCACAGATGCGCTGCATTCCTTCTTCGATATTTATGTCCCGGCGATTCAAGTTGTGGCGGAGCAGGACTGGGATAATGTGATGACCAATGTCATGTCCGGCGGTACGGCCATGTTCATTGACGGTGAATCGACTGCGATTCTGATTGATGCCAAAACATTCCCTGCCCGTAATCCGGAGGAGCCTTCTCTTGAGCGTGTCGTCCGCGGTTCGCGCGACGGCTTCGTGGAGACCATGCTGACGAACGTCACCTTAGTGCGCCGCAGGCTGCGGGACAAGCATCTCCGCTACGAAATTATGCGGGTCGGCGACCGTACACAAACGGATATCTGTATTGCATATATTGATGACATCGTTGATAAAGAGTTGCTGAAGTCGATCAAGGATAAAATAGGGCTGATCAAGCTGGATGGACTTCCGCTCGCAGATAAGCAGCTGGAGGAAGCGACGGTGAAGCGCGGCTGGAATCCGTATCCGCTAGTCCGTTATTCCGAACGGCCCGATACAGTAGCGGTTAACTTAATGGAAGGCCATATCGCGTTGTTCGTGGATACGACGCCGAGCGTTATGATCCTGCCGGCGACATTCTTTGATCTGATCCAGCATGCGGAGGAGAACCGCCAGACCCCTTTTATTGGCACATATTTGCGTTGGGTTCGCTTTATTGGCATCATGGCGTCCTTGTTCCTCCTGCCGCTATGGTTTCTGTTCACGCTGCGCCCGGAGCTCAAACCGCCGGGACTAAGCTTCATCGGAGCACATGAGGCGGGCAAGATACCTATGGTTGCCCAGTTCCTGCTCGCTGAGTTCGGGGTCGATTTGCTTCGTATGGCCGCGATCCATACGCCATCGCCGCTCGTTACTGCGATGTCCTTGATCTCCGCAATCTTGATTGGCGATATTGCCGTCAAGACGGGGCTATTCGTCAATGAGGTTGTGCTCTATATGGCGATCTCGGCAATAGGGATGTTCGCTACGCCGAGCTATGAGCTTGGACTCGCCAACCGGATCGTCAGGCTGCTGCTCATTGTGACGGTCGCACTTTTCAAAGTCCCGGGATTTATGATTGCTACGACGCTATTCGTCATCTATTTGTCGCTGATGCGCTCGTTCAACCGCCCGTACATGTGGCCCTTTATTCCGTTCGATGCCAAAGCGCTCATGAGCATTTTCATCCGTGTTCCGGTGCTGTCGAACCGTACAAGGCCGAATTATTTGAAGCCGCAGCAGCGTGACCGAATGCCTAATGAGGAGCAGTGAACGGAGGCTCACTGCAAAAAATGCAAATGAAATGTGAAATTATCCATTTCGGGGATAGAGCGAATGCGCTATACTGATGTTAAATGGTGCAAACATTAACTATGGGTATAGCCAGGAGAACTCGGAGGGGAAATACATGTATTTACACGGTACTAGCAAAATCAACGCACAAGGTCATTTGGTTATAGGCGGTTGTGACACAACTGAACTGGCGGCTCAATTCGGAACACCGCTTTACATCGTCGACGAAGCTCTCGTTCGTCAACGTGCACGCGAATATGTAGAATCATTCCGCGCATCGGGCTTGAAATTCCAAGTCGCATATGCAAGCAAAGCATTCAGCGTCATGGCAATGTGCTCGATTGCAGAACAAGAAGATCTATCGCTTGATGTCGTTTCCGACGGCGAGCTTTATACAGCATTGAAAGCAGGCTTCCCTGCTGCACGCATCCATTTCCATGGCAACAACAAGACGCCTGAAGAAATTAACATGGCGCTTGACGCGAACATCGGCTGCTTCGTAGTCGACAACTTCAACGAGCTTTACTTGCTGAACGCTCTCGCGGGCGACAAAGGCAAGAAAGTAAACATTCTGCTTCGTATTACGCCTGGCGTAGAAGCACATACACATGACTACATTTCCACAGGCCAAACAGACTCCAAGTTCGGTTTCGACGTTGGCAACGGCACTGCGTACAAAGCCATTCAAGAAGCGGCTGCACAGCCTAACCTTGAGCTGCTTGGCGTGCACTCGCATATCGGCTCGCAGATCTTCGAAGTTGAAGGCTTCGTGATGGCGGTTGATAAAGTTGCCGGCTTCGCGGTACAAGTACGCGATGAACTGAACATTCTGTTCCGCGTTATCAACCTTGGCGGCGGCTTCGGTATCCGCTACGTGGAAGGCGACACTCCGCTGCCAATCTCGCAATACGTGAAAGCTATTACGGATTCGATCAAGACTAACTTCTCGGCAGCAGGCTACCCGCTTCCTGAGATTTGGGTTGAACCGGGCCGCAGCATGGTCGGCGATGCAGGTACAACGTTGTATACGGTGGGGACAAGCAAAGATATCCCTGGCGTACGTAAGTACATTGCGGTTGACGGCGGTATGACGGACAACCCGCGCCCAGCGCTCTATGAGTCCAGATACGAGGCAATTCTCGCGAACCGTGCGAACGATCCAGTTGAAGAAAACGTTACAGTTGCGGGCAAATGCTGCGAGAGCGGCGACAAATTGATCATCGATATTGAGCTTCCTAAAGCGAACAACGGCGATTTACTTGCTGTATTCTGCACAGGCGCGTACAATTATGCTATGGCGAGCAACTATAACCGCATTCGCCGCCCTGCAGTTGTCTTTGTAAAAGACGGTGCAGCGGACCTCGCTGTAAAACGCGAATCGCTGGATGATATCGTCGGCAACGACCTTATCCCTGCACGCATGCAGCAAGCGTCTGCAGCTAAATAATCAAGGAGGCTTTTCCACAATGGCAAAGAAAGCAAAGATTACACTGGCTAACGGTTCGGAAGTCCACATTGATCTTCACGATCAGGATGCTCCAAACACGGTAGCTAACTTCGAGAAGCTTGCGAATTCTGGCTTCTACAACGGATTGACATTCCATCGCGTTATTCCTGGTTTCGTCGCTCAAGGCGGCTGCCCGAACGGCACAGGAACAGGCGGCCCAGGCTACCAAATTAATTGCGAGATCAACCCGAACAAACATGAGCGTGGTGCATTAGCAATGGCACATGCCGGCCGTAACACAGGCGGCAGCCAGTTCTACATCACGTACGCGCCACAGCCGCATCTCGATGGCGGCCACACGGTATTCGGTAAAGTGACGCAAGGCATGGAGCATATTGATGCACTCCAAGGCCGCGACAAAATGGAAAAAGTCGAAGTTTTCGACGCGTAATGAATAGCCCGCAGTATGGCCGTACATGGCCATCTGCGGGTTTTTCTTTATGATCGGAGAAGCAAGGCAGAGGTGCTTCAACCCACATTTGTGAAAACAAGTTGCTTTTTCAAAGCGTAAGTGGTAACATTTCCTCAAAGTATTTGCGTTTTTTCCTTCGGGGTCGGGTGAAATTCCCAACCGGCGGTGATCAAAGGGCTGTGCTATTCGTAAACGAGTGGCAGCCAGAATCTTTGTTAGTCCGTGACCCGGGTTGCTTCAGATGATCTACCCTTTGTGGGGAGGTAGTCCAAAGCAAAACGGTGGACCTGGTGTAAATCCGGGACCGACAGTATAGTCTGGATGGGAGAAGGAGACGTTACGCGAATTCCATTTTTTCATGTCTCGCCAACTTTGTTCATTTTTTCACATAGTTGCTGAGTTTGTTTGAATGCGTCTTCGAATTCGTCCCTTTCATGTTTCTTGAAACCCATCACCCCGTTGGCTATTCGCCATGGGGTGATTTTTGTTATGTCCATTGAAGTGCTGAATGATGAGATGTATATGCGTCTTGCCTTAGACATGGCGCAGAAAGCGAAAGGTCAGACAGATATTAATCCGATTGTCGGCTGTGTTGTCGTCAAGGATGGCCGAATCGTTGGGCTTGGCGCTCACCTTCGCCGCGGTGAAGGGCACGCCGAAGTGCATGCGCTTAGGATGGCGGGCGATCAGGCAGAAGGCGCGACGGTATATGTCACGCTGGAGCCGTGCAGTCATCACGGGCGGACGCCGCCATGCTGCGAGCGGTTAATCGAAGCGCGGGCGAAGCGGGTTGTCGTCGCCTGTACGGATCCGAATCCGCAGGTGGCAGGCAGAGGCATAACAAGGTTGCGCGAAGCCGGCATTGAAGTGGTCGTCGGGCTGCACGAGGAAGAGTCGCTGCGTATGAACGAGATGTTCAACAAGTACATTGTGACTCGGATTCCGTTCGTGACGATGAAGTCGGCAATGACGCTGGACGGCAAGCTCGCTGCGAAGACAGGCGACAGCCGCTATGTGAGCGGGCCGGAAGCGAGGGCGGTAACGCATACGCTCCGGCACCAACACATGGGCATTATGGTCGGCGTGGAAACTGCGCTGGCAGATGATCCGGAGCTGACAACAAGGCTAAGCGTGCCAGCCGTACATCCGGCGCGTATCGTCGTTGATTCGAAGCTGCGCTTGCCGCTTGAATCGCGGCTGCTCCAGGACCGCACTGCGCCGGTCATCGTGCTCACTGTTGATGGTGCGGACGCTGAGCGGCAGGCTGCACTTGAAGCGGCTGGCGCTGAAGTGATCGCATGCGGCAGCGGAGGCAGGGTCGATCTGAAGGAAGCGATGCGGAAGCTTGGCGAGCGCGAGATCGGCTCGATTCTGCTCGAAGGCGGCGGCAAGCTGAACGGGGCAATGCTTGAGCAAGGCCTCATCGATAAGCTGGTGCTGTTCATCGCTCCTAAGGTGATCGGCGGTGCCGAGGCGACAGGCGTATTTGATTTTCAAGGCTTCGAGCTCATGGCTGATGCGATAACATTCAAGGATATGCAGGTGGAGCGGGTCGGTCAAGACTTCATGCTTAGCGGCTATCCAGCCTATGAAGCTCGCAGCTAAAGCTGACAAACCCCAAACTACAGCGAAGGGAGAGGGGGAAACGCGACATGTTTACAGGACTTATTGAAGAAATCGGTACACTGAAACGGACATACAAGCAAGGCGAGGCGATGGTGCTAGCCATTGAAGCTTCGCATATCCTTACGGATGCAGCAATCGGCGACAGTATTTCCGTTAATGGCGTTTGCTTAACGGTGACTGAGCTAAACTCGAATGCTTTTACCGTCGATGTGATGCCGCAGACGTACCGCCATACGAACCTTAGAGATATGCGTCCCGGCGAACGGGTGAATCTTGAGCGGGCGATGCAGGCGGGCGGCCGATTCGGCGGGCATATCGTACAAGGACATGCGGATGGCACAGGTGCTGTCGTCTCCCGCGAGAACGATGTGAACGCGGTCGTATACACGATCAGACCGCATGATCCGGCGCTCATGCGCTACGTCATTCCGCAAGGTTCAGTTACGCTTGATGGCATCAGCCTTACCGTCGTTCGAGCGGATCATAATAGTTTCTCGGTCTCTATCATCCCGCACACGCTGCGCGAAACCGCGCTTCAATGGAAGCAGGGGGGCAGCGTCATTAATATCGAATGCGATGTGCTTGGGAAGTACGTCGATCATCTGCTCCATTTCAAGGGAGCCGGCGACACGCAGGACGCAGGCAGCAAGCCGGCCGCAAAGAACGGCATTACGGCCGCGTTCCTGGCTGAGAACGGATTTTTCTAACGATAAGGGGTGTGAGGGAAATGAGCAAGCAAGCATTTAACACGATTGAAGAAGCACTCTCTGATTTGATACTCGGCAAGTCGGTCATTGTCGTAGATGACGAAGACCGTGAGAATGAAGGCGATTTGATCGCTCTGGCGAGCAAAGCGACGCCGGAAGTGATCAACTTCATGATATCGGAAGCGCGTGGGCTGGTGTGCGTGCCAATCACGCAAGAACGGGCGGAGGAGCTGGATTTGCCGCCGATGGTACAGCGCAACACCGACTATCACGGTACGGCGTTCACGGTCTCCGTCGATCATGTCTCGACCTCGACAGGCATCTCGGCGTTTGAGCGTTCGCAAACGGTTCAAGCATTAATCGATCCGCGTACGACTGCTGACGACTTCCGCAGACCTGGCCATATTTTCCCGCTTATTGCGAAGAAGGGCGGCGTGCTGCGCCGTGCTGGTCATACCGAAGCGGCAATTGATCTGGCACGCATGTGCGGCTCGACACCAGCTGCGGTTATCTGTGAGATCATCAAAGAAGACGGTACGATGGCTCGGCTGCCTGACTTGATCGAATTCAAAGCGAAGCATGGCCTCAAGCTCATCTCCATCCAAGAGCTGATCCATTACCGTAATGAGAAAGAGAAACTCGTAGAGCGCGTCGTCGATGTGAAGATGCCGACTGACTTCGGGATATTCCGGGCGGTTGCATACACGAACGAAGTGGATAATAAGGAGCATGTCGCGCTTGTCAAAGGCGATATCGATCCAGAGCAGCCAACGCTTGTCCGCGTTCACTCAGAGTGCTTGACCGGCGATGTGTTCCACTCGCACCGCTGCGATTGCGGTCCACAATTGGAAGCGGCGCTTCGCCAGATTGATGAAGCCGGCAAAGGCGTGCTTCTCTATATGCGCCAAGAAGGACGCGGAATTGGCCTTATTAACAAATTGAAGGCATATCAGCTTCAGGAGCAGGGATTGGATACGGTTGATGCGAATATTAAACTTGGCTTCGCTCCCGATCTGCGCGAGTATGGCATTGGCGCTCAAATCTTGAAAGATCTCGGCGTTCGCCAAATGCGCCTGATGACGAACAATCCGCGCAAGATTCGCGGCCTTGAAGGCTACGGTATTGAAGTCGTCGAGCGTGTTCCGATTCAGATGGATGCGAACGAAAGCAACAATAATTACTTGCACACCAAGAAAGCAAAGCTCGGCCATCTGCTCAAGTTTGACGATGTCATTAACGAATAGTTAAATCATATAAACCCAAATAACAGTAAAGCCCTTCACGACAGATAAGGGACACACGAGAGGATGAATCTATAATGCCACATGTATTCGAAGGTCATTTAATTTCTGAAGGTTTGCGTTACGGTGTCGTAGTTGGCCGTTTCAATGAGTTTATTTCTAGCAAGCTGCTTGGCGGCGCGCTTGATGCGTTCAAGCGCCATGGCGCTGCAGATAGCGAAGTAGATGTAGCATGGGTGCCAGGCGCATTCGAAATTCCGCTTATCGCGCAGAAGATGGCAGAGAGCGGCAAGTATGATGCTGTCATCACCCTTGGCGCGGTTATCCGGGGATCAACTCCTCATTTTGACTATGTGTGCAACGAAGCGGCGAAGGGCGTAGCGGCAATCGGTCTCAAAACAGGCATTCCGACGATCTTCGGCGTGCTGACAGTTGATTCGATCGAGCAAGCGATTGAGCGTGCAGGTACAAAAGCTGGCAACAAAGGCTGGGAAGCGGCTGTTACAGCAATCGAAATGGCGAATTTGACGAAAGTGCTTCAAGGCTAGTAAGCTGATACAAGCTATTTCGTTGAACTTAAGGCAGTTCAATTAGCAAATCACCTATGTTTAGGAGTTGGCACTCGCCATGGCGGTGACGTATAAACTGGAATCGTTCGAAGGCCCGCTTGATCTGCTTCTTCATCTGATTGATAAAGCGGAAATCGACATTCACGAGGTGTCCATCAGCGAGATTACTGATCAATATATGGACTATTTGAATGCGATGCAGGAGCTTGAGCTCGAGGTTACGAGCGAATTCCTCGTCATGGCGGCAACACTGCTCTCCATCAAGAGCAAGCAGCTGCTGCCTAAGCCGCCGATCATTGATGATGACCAATATGAGGAATGGCCTGAAGAAGGGCTGGACCCTCGTGATGAGCTCATCGCGAAGTTGGTGGAGTACCGCAAATATAAACAAATCGCCGATCAGCTTAGGGAACAGGAATTCGAACGCAGTCTTGTCTACACGAAGGAACCGGAGGATCTGACGCCTTTCATGAAGGTGGTGCCCGAGAATCCGGTAAAAGGCTTGAATGTCGGCGATCTCATTGCAGCTTTCCAGAAGGCGCTTCGCAAGGCGACGAGACGAAATATCATTGCGACGATACAACGTGATGAAATTTCGGTCAAAGACCGGATTCGCGATATCGTCGATGTGCTGCGCGAGTTCGAGACGGTCCGCTTCTCCAAGCTGATTCGCGAGGATATGAGCCGGCACGAGATCGTGGTGACGTTCCTCGCTATCCTCGAGCTGATGAAGATGAAGCATATTCGCTGTTTTCAGAACAGCCTGTTTGATGATATTGTTGTGCACTGGAGAGGGGATGCGGCCCTAGATGGACTTCTCGAAACTGAGGTCGATTATTGAGGGACTGCTGTTTATGGCTGGAGATGAGGGGCTCACGACGAAACAGCTTGCCGAAATTCTTCAGCTGGATGCAGTAATAACGGGAGATTTGGTTGGCGATCTCACGAAGGAATTAAAGAGCAAGAAACGCGGCGTGCAAGTCTCCTTCGTTGCTGGGGCATACCGGTTGACGACGAATCCGGCGCATGCGGCTTATTTTGAACGGATGGCTTATTCGCCAACGCGTTCGAGCTTGTCGCAGGCAGCGCTCGAAGTGCTGTCGATTGTCGCCTACCGTCAGCCGATTACGAGGGTTGAGATGGAGGAGATTCGCGGCGTGAAGAGCGACAGGGCGATTGCATCGCTCGTCAACAAGGACTTGATTGAAGAGGTAGGACGCGCAGAGCAGATTGGACGTCCAATTCTGTACGGAACGACAAAGTCTTTCCTTGATTACTTTGGCCTTGCCGGCCTTGACGCGCTTCCGGAGCCCTCATCGCTTCCAGACGATTCGCTCGATGAGCAGACGCAGCTGCTGTTTGAACGGTTCGAAGGCCGTCAGATGACGATTGAAGATATGCCAATGCCTGAATTGGAGTCTGATTTGGAAGTTGGCGCCGCACGGCATGAGGAAGATGAAGATTAAAGAATGAGATTTGTCCGCAAGGTCATACTATATCCGACCAATTAAGGGAAATGGGGGAAGCGCCATGTTAGGCTACCCGCTCGGATGGATGATCGGGGCAGGTCTCTTTTTTTTGCTGCTGCTTATCGCTGCGCTTTCACCGGTTGTCATTCGTGGGCATATGCAGCGGATCGGTACCGATGATGATGCGGAGCTGCGCATTCGTGCGCTGTTTGGACTCATCCACTATCACTGGCAGCTGCCGATCGTTAAGTTTAAGGTGACGAGTGTGGAGGTCAAGCAAGAGATGACGGCGGAGAACGCAGGCGGGACGGATTCCGATGCGTTCATGAAACATATTAATTCGCATACCATTATGAAGTCGATTGATCGGGCACAGCTGCTGCTGAAACAAACGCAAGATATGATGGGCTGGGTGCGAAAAACCCTTTCTCACGTAAAGTTGACAGAATGGAAGTGGCAGACAACGGTAGGCGTGGATGATGCCATGTGGACCGCTATGCTGACAGGTCTCATCTGGTCGGTGAAGACAACCGCGATTGGCGTATTGTCACAGCTCATTCGGCTGACGGCAGAGCCGAAGGTGTCGGTCGATCCGGTGTATCAGCGTTCTTACTTCAAGACAGAAGGCCAATTCACAGCGGAGCTAACGTTTGGTTATGCGATCTTTGCAGCGATACGTCTCATCATCAAGATGCGCAAAGCCCAGAAGGTGCCAGGCGGATTCATGGGTCTGCAGCGGATTCTGATGCGCGGCTGATTACATAATGAGCCATGCGCGAGGGAACGCTATATTCGGCAAGGTGCAGATTAACGCTTCGATCAAGGAGGACGAAACTTACGATGACTGACCATCCAATTCAAGGCTTAATGCAAACCGCAATGGAAAATATCAAAGAAATGGTCGATGTCAACACGATTGTTGGCGATCCTGTACAGACCCCTGACGGCAGCGTCATAATGCCAATAAGCAAAGTTGGCTTCGGGTTCGTAGCAGGCGGCAGCGACATACGCTTCGACGAGCATAGTTCGAAGGGCGATTCGCATAACGCAGAGGTTCAGCTGCCATTTGGCGGCGGTAGCGGCGGCGGTGTCTCCATTACGCCAATTGCTTTCCTCGTTGTAGGTAGTCAAGGCGTGCGCATTGTACCGCTCGATAACCAGACGCATCTTATGGAAAAAGTGATTGATTCCGCGCCGCAGGTGTTCGAGAAAATTCAAACCATGTTCAAGAAGAACTCGTCGCAAAACGACAGTGGATTGGAATCCGTTCTCATTGAAAGTATGGATGGCCATTAATGGAGGAAGGAACCGTCCCAAGGGGCGGTTTCTTTTTTTTATTATTTAGAATCGGATAAGGGCATGGACAGGTTGGGATAATTTCATGTCCCATTCATATACTGTACAAGGATGTCTGTTTCACGTAAGGCGACTATGCAGATGCAAACTAGGAGGAACTGTATGAGGCTTAACCGCATAACCATCGGTCTGCTTCGCTTGTTCGCTGCCGGCTGTATCTTCCTATCGGGCTTGCCTTTGGCGGCAACGAGTACAGCTTCGGCAGCTGAAGGACCGAATAGAACGGTGTTCACACACGCGAGAGGGGCGGCGCTCATTGATGTTGAATCCGGACGGATTCTATTCAGCCATAATGGGGACAAGCCGATGCTCATCGCGAGCTTGACGAAGATCATGACGGCAATCGTCGCGATTGAACATGGCAATCTAAGCGATATGGTACAGACAAGCATTCGTGCGGCAGGCAAAGAGGGCTCCTCGATTTATTTGCAGCGCGGGGAGAAGATGACGCTTCAGAATATGCTGTATGGGCTCATGCTGAGGTCCGGCAACGATGCTGCGACGGCGATTGCCGAGCATGTCGGCGGCTCCGAGGAAGGGTTCGTTCTCATGATGAACGAGAAGGCTCAGATGCTGGGGCTTGAGAACTCGCAGTTCATGAATCCGAGCGGACTTGATGCGGAAGGGCATTATTCATCTGCGAATGATCTTGCGAAGCTGACGGCCTATGCGCTGAAGAATCCCGTATTCAAGGAAATCGTGAAGACGAAGAGCAAGACTGCCCCGAATCCGAACGATCAATGGAACTACCTGTGGAAAAATAAGAATAAAATGCTCACGATGTACGATGGAGCGGACGGCGTCAAGACCGGCTATACGAAGAAATCTCTTCGCTGCCTGGTCAGCTCCGCAACGCGCGATGGGCAGCAGCTTGTCGCTGTTACATTAAATGATGGCGATGATTGGAATGATCATCAGAAGCTCCTGAATTTCGGCTTCGCCAATTATCATTTGAGCGAGGTCGCTCATAAAGGGCAGCCGATCAACGGATATCCACTGGCAGTCGGGCGGACGCTCGTCTATCCGTTTGCACAAGGAGAGAAGGAGCAGCTTCGCTCGAAGCTGAACCTGATTAACGAGAAGACGACGGCTTATTTGCTTGGTGAGCGGGGGACGATCGATTGGTTCGTTGGTGAGAAGAAGATCGGCTCTACACCGGTCTATGATTCGCAAAGCCAGCGTATCCAAGTTCCGGATAAGCCTTCGTGGGTAATCGGCGGCGGCTCGTCCGCGGCAGCGTTCGGTTCGCTTTCATCAGATACGTTCTGGCACGCTTTCAAAACGACCTTGTCGACCTTATTTGGAGGGAAGGAGGCGGCGAGATGGTAAACTACATTTGGCTGTTCTTCATAGCTGTCAGCTTCGTCTGCGCGATCTTTAATGGCAGGATGGAAGCATTGACAGAAGCGGCGTTTGAAGGCGCCAAGAGCGGTGTTACAGTCAGTTTCGGCCTCATCAGCGTCATGGTGTTCTGGATGGGGCTTATGCGTATCGGCGAAGATGCCGGGCTGCTCCGCAAGATTGCGGTCATGCTTCAACCGGTCGTCCGCTTCCTCTTCCCAGATGTTCCTAAAGGGCATCCGGCGCTTGGCTACATTATGAGCAACATGAGCGCCAACATACTGGGGCTCGGCAATGCAGCGACGCCTATGGGCATCAAGGCGATGCAGGAGCTTCAGAAGCTGAATCCCGATAAAGAAACCGCGTCAGCAGCGATGTGTACGCTGCTGGCGCTTAATACATCAAGTATAACCCTCGTACCGACTACGCTTATTGCTATCCGAATGACCTACAGCTCAGTACACCCCGCCGAAATCGTCGGCACCACACTTGCAGCAACCTTAATCGCAACCGCAGCCGCTATATTCGCTGACCGATGGTATCGCAAACGAGACAAGCATAAACCGCCGAAATGGACCGATCATTATGGAAAGCCTCATAGTGATGCGATGCCGCAAGCGCCGCCTGGATCTGCCGCTGCAGGACAAGGAAAGGGTGAGGCCATTGTATGAATGGATCACGACGATTTCAGCATGGCTGATCCCGTTCATGATTGTTTTCATCCCGCTTTATGCCGCATTCAAAAAAGTACCCGTCTATGAAACATTCATTGAAGGTGCAAAGGATGGCTTCGGTACCGCCATCAACATCATCCCGCATCTGGTCGGCATGATGGTCGCGATCAGCATGTTCCGCGCTTCGGGAGCGATGGATATGATGGCGTCGCTCATCCGTCCGCTGTTTGACGGGCTTGGCATCCCAAGTGAGGTGCTGCCGCTCGGCCTGCTGCGCCCGCTTACTGGAGCGGGCTCGCTCGCCTTCACGACCGAGCTGATCAAGACCTATGGACCCGATTCGATGATCGGGCGGATTGCCTCGACGATTCAAGGCAGCACGGATACGACGCTGTATGTGTTAACCGTATATTTCGGCGCTGTAGGTATCCGCAGAAGCAAGTATGCGCTTAAAGTTGGACTATTTTCCGATCTGGTGGGCTTCTTCGCAGCAATTATCATTTGTCTTTTTGTCTTCCAATAATTGGAACAATAGGGTAAGCCTGAGTGAGCGGAACGACGCCTAATAAGCGCTCTTCGCTGACGAGGGCTTATTTGCCGTACGTACACTTTCTTTCCTTGTATCATTTAGGGTATGATGGTGGGTGAGGTGAAGATCATTTGGAACGTTTACAGAAGATTTTAGCGCAGGCGGGAGTCGCATCGCGCCGCAAATGTGAGGAATTGATTTTGTCCGGTGTTGTCGAGGTTAACGGTGAACCGGTCACGACGCTTGGCGTGAAGGCAGATCCGGCCGTGGATGTCATTACGGTCAAAGGGCGCCAGATCAAGGGCGAGAGCAAGCTTTATCTAATGCTTCATAAGCCGAAGGGCGTTATTACAAGCGCAAGCGATCCGCAAGGCCGCAAGGTGGTTAAGGATTACTTGCCGGGCATTAAAGAGCGTGTTTATCCGGTCGGACGGCTGGATTACGATACGGAAGGGCTGCTACTGCTGACCAATGACGGCGAATTTGCCAATTTGCTGACGCATCCGAGCCATCACGTGCCGAAGACGTATTGGGCAACAGTGAAGGGGATCCCGCACGGCTCCGCGCTGGAGCGGCTGCAGCAGGGCATTCTGCTTGAGGACGGAATGACTGCGCCTGCAGAAGTTGAATATCACGACGTGAATACAGAGAAGAATCAGGCGACGATTAATATTACGATCTACGAAGGTCGTAACCGTCAGGTACGCCGGATGTTCGACGCCATTAACCATCCTGTCGTCTTGCTGAGAAGGGTACGCTTTGGCGAGCTTGGCTTGCACGGACTGGCTCGTGGCAAGTTCCGCCATTTAACGCCGAAGGAAGTGCAGGAGCTGCGCTCATCGGCGACCAAGACACATAAAATTCAAAAATAACGAGCGGCGGCAACCTCAATTGCCGTCCAGTTTTCGTTATAATGAATAGAGCCCAAATGAAGTATTTTGCAGCATAAGAACAGGCGGTGAAGACGAGCACGTTATGAAAAAAAACCGCAGAATGATTCAATTGGTTATTTTCCTCGGCGTCCTGCTGCTCGGCGGTTATGCGATTGGTAATTCGCTATTTGCAGCCAAGGACGGACAGCTTCCCCGCAAAGGGTCCAAGCCACCGGAGTTTGCACTTCTTGGCACAGACGGGAAGACTCATCGGCTATCGGACTATAAGGGGAAGGCGCTTGTCATCAATTTCTGGGGTACATATTGTCCGGGCTGTGTAACAGAAACGCCGGATTTAGTCGCTCAGTACAACAAGCATAGCGGGGAACCGCTCGAAGTGGTTGGCATTAATTTAGGTGAGGACAGCATGGCTGTAAACAATTTCGTGAAGCAATACGACATCAATTACACCATTCTGCGCAACGAAGCAAATGATGTACAGCGTAAATACGGTTTAAGATCGTATCCCACTACCTTCTTTGTGAAGCCAGACGGAACGATTATGGATGTTTTCGTCGGTGCAATGGCGGAAAAGGACATGGATGAGCGCATCACGAAGCTGCTGAAGTCCTAGCCATGAAGGAGGTAGCTACAAGTGTTAGCTTTTGAGAATACGAAATGCGAGTGCGGCCACCAGAATCCGGTTGGCACCGTCTTGTGCGAAAGCTGCGGCTATCCACTTGAAATCGGTGAACAGGAGAACGATGAGCCGCTTGAAATGCGTTACGACGGCATTGCCCGCCGCTCGCAGAAGTCCAATCCGAATGTGATTGACCGCGTCTGGAAGTTCTTCTCGTCGGTTAAAGTCGCGATCCGGCTCATTATCATTACGCTGCTGGCCGCGATGATCGGAACGATCTTTACACAGGAAAATGCCTTTATCTCGTTTGATCCTTCCACCTATTATGAAGAAAGGTATGGCTGGATCGGTGAGTGGTACTACAAGCTCGGCTTCTCGAATACGTACGAGTCGTGGTGGTTTATCCTACTGCTCGTCATGATCGGCACTTCGCTTGTTATTTGCAGCCTTGACCGGGTACTGCCGCTCTATAGGGCGCTGAATAAGCAGCAGATTCGCAAGCATGCCACTTTCCTGACCCGACAGAAGACGGTATATACTGGCGAGATCCAAAGCTCAGAAGAGGCTTGGACAAGCAGCCTCGGCGAACAACTGAAGCGCAAGCATTACCGTGTTCACCAAGAAGGCAATGCGCTGCTCGCGGAGAAATACCGGTTCAGCCGCTGGGGTCCTTATATCAACCATATCGGACTTATCGTTTTCCTTCTCGCTGTATTGCTCCGGTCGTTGCCAGGCTGGGCGATGGATAACTACGTAACGGTACCGGAAGGCTCGACCGTCCAGATCCCCGACACGAAGTACTATATCAAGAACGAGAAATTCACGATCGACTATTACAAGGATGCAGAATTGCCTGCGGAGCTCAAGGGTACAGCTCGTGCGAAGCTCTATGAGACGAGAGCAGTGCTGTATACTTGTGACGCGGATTGCGATGATCCGTCGAAAGATCCGCAGCTGACAGAAGTAGTGCGGCACAATATCGTCGTGAATGATCCGCTTTCTTATAAGGGATTGAAAGCTTATCAGTTCGGATTCGACGATACGCCAAAGCTCAAGGCGGTCAATCCGGTGCTGATCGATCATAAAACTGGCAAGACGTACGGCCCGTTCAAGCTGGATATGAAAGACCCTCAGCTGACGTACAACCTCGGATCGTATACGCTTGAGTTGAAGCAGTCCTATATGGACTTCGCCCTTGATGCAGAAGGCAAGCCGACGACGAAGTCTCGCGAACCGAATGCGCCTGCGTTTGTATTCGTCCTGAAGGGACCAGACCTCGCAGCTGAAGGCGATCCTTATATGTATTTTCCGAAGCAGAACGATAAAGTCCGCTTCAGCCAGGATATGATCAACGGCGAGCTTGCCAAGCGATTTGAGATCAAAGTGCCGGCTATGACTGGCGTAGAGTTTGCTCCTGTCGAGACATCACTGAATATCCGTACGGACCGCGCGATGCCATACATCTGGTTCGGAGCAGGGATATCGATGTTCGGCCTGCTCATCGGCTCTTACTGGCATCACCGGAGAATATGGCTTCGTATCGATGACGGACAAGTGACGCTTGGCGCACATACGAACAAGAATAATTACGGCATGCGTGCCGAGGTCGCTTCCGCGCTGCGCGGTATAGGCATCGTCGTAGAGCCGAAGTCGCTCGATAACGGGAGGAACAGATCGTGAGTTTGCTTGATTTCAGCAGCGACGCGTTTATCGTCGCATTCTTTCTATACTGCTTTGGCTTTATGTTTTATGGCATTACCGCTCTCGGACGCAAATGGAGCGACCGCAGCCCAGAGGAGCATGTGCGCCGCTGGGGGCGCATCGCATACTTCGTATCGCTGCTCGGCTTCGCTGCGCATCTGACGTTCTTCTTCACACGTTGGGCGGGTGGTGGCCATATCCCGACGAGTAACATGTACGAGTTCATGACGTTCCTGGCGATGGCGATTATGTTCGCCTTCATCATCGTCAACGCGATTTACCGCAAGCCGCTGCTTGGCTTGTTCACATTGCCGCTCGTCGTTATCATCGTTGCGTTCGCAGCGGTGTTCCCGCAAGAAGTGCAGCCGCTCATTCCGGCGCTGCAATCGATCTGGCTGAAAGTTCACGTAACAACAGCCGCAACAGGTGAAGCCTTCTTCGCGGTTGGTTTTGCAGCCGGCCTTATGTACCTGCTCCGCACGGTCGACTTCAAGCAAACTAGCGAGAAAGCAAGACGCGAGCAGCGCTGGGTGGAATTCACGCTGTATGTCATCATCATTATTATCGCGTTCATCAGCTCCGTATTTGCTTTCCGCGGTGCTGGGTATGAAGCGTCGTTCACGCAGGAGAACGTCACCATTGACCAGAAGGGCGTAGAGAATTCCACGACAGAGACAGTGGAGTACTCGCTTCCGCCGATCTTCAAGCCTTATAACAGCCAAGTGGTTGCTATGGATACATTCCTTGGCATGAAGGAACCACTGCTCGAGACGCCGCACTGGATGAAGGGCGTCAACGCAGCACGCAAGCTGAACACGATTACGTGGTCCATCATTAACGGAACGATTCTGTACGGCTTGATCCGCCTTGCGCTTCGCAAACGGATTGGCGCTGCGATTAATCCGCTGCTTGGCGATATCGATGCTGATGATATTGACGAAATCAGCTATCGCGCGATTGCGATTGGTTATCCGATCTTTATGCTGGGCGCACTGATTTTCGCGATGATCTGGGCCTATATTGCCTGGTCGCGCTTCTGGGGCTGGGACCCGAAAGAAGTGTGGGCGCTCATTACATGGCTGTATTACACAGCTTACTTGCACTTCCGCCTATCCCGCGGCTGGCACGGCTCCAAGTCGGCCTGGCTTGCGGTTATCGGCTTCGTCGTTGTCATGTTCACGCTGATCGGGGTTAACCTTGTCCTTGTCGGCTTGCACTCCTATGCAGGTGTTTAGAAGCATTGAACGGTAGTATAAAGTTTAGACTTGAGAGGAGACTTGAGAGACATGTCAGAAGAACTTCACCGTATACTCGTTGTTGATGATGAAGAGCGTATTCGCAGGCTGCTCAAGATGTATCTGGAGAAGGAAGGGTACATCATTGAAGAAGCGGAAGACGGCGAGACTGCGCTCCGCCTCGCAACGGCGAATGATTTTGATCTGATTCTGCTCGACGTCATGCTGCCAGGCATAGACGGGGTTGAAGTGTGCTCGAGACTCCGCCAGATTAAGGCTACACCGGTCATTATGCTGACCGCAAAGGGCGAAGAGATGAATAGGGTGCAAGGGTTTGAAGTCGGTGCGGACGATTATGTCGTGAAGCCGTTCAGTCCGCGCGAAGTGATCTACCGGGTCAAAGCGATCCTTCGCCGCTCGTCGGCAACCGCCTTCCTGACGAAGGAAGCGATCACGAGCAACAACATCGTATTCCCACATCTCATTATCGAGCATGATGCGCATCGCGTTATGGCGGGCGGTCAGGAAGTCAGCCTGACGCCGAAAGAATATGAATTGCTGCACTATCTCGCGATTTCCCCGGACAAGGTGTTCTCGCGTGAAGAGCTTCTGAAAGACGTCTGGAACTACGAATTTTTCGGTGATCTTCGTACCGTCGACACGCACGTGAAGCGTCTGCGCGAGAAACTGAACAAAGTTTCTCCGGAAGCGGCGATGATGATCACAACGGTTTGGGGCGTAGGCTATAAGCTTGAGGTACCGAAGTAAGTGAAGATTTGGCGTAGTGTTGTAGGCAAGTTATGGATTACGATTATTGCGCTCGTTGCCGTTGTGCTGCTCATTCTGGGCATGTTCCTGTTGCAGTATATCGATCTTGCATTCAAGAAGAATTCGCATGATGTGAAGATGCTGTTCGTGTACACGTCTATTATAGGGTTTCTGCTGTCTACGTTCTTTGCCTTCTTCCTATCGACGAAGATTACGCAGCCCTTGCTGCAGATGAAGAAAGCGGCGGATCTGATCGCACAAGGCGAATACCGGACGCGGGTGCCGATTCGTTCATCGGACGAAATCGGCGATCTGGCGAACACGTTCAACCACATGGCTTCTGAGCTGGATACGCTCATCCGCGATCTGAATCACGAGAAGGAGCATCTGGCGAGCGTGCACCGCAGTATGGCTGATGCGGTCGTCACCTTCGATGCAGAGGGCCAGGTCATTCTGGCGAACCCGCACGGGCAAGAGATCGTAGATACGTGGAACGAGCTGGAGTGGACGGAAGATTATCGTCCTCAGACGCAGGTGCCTGGACCGCTCTTCGAGCTGTATCGCAAAGTTCTCCGAGAGGGCAAGGATTTATCGGACAAAGTCCACGTACAGAGCTTCGTATGGTCGGTTGTTATGGCGCCGCTCAAGTCGAACGATACCGTACGCGGAGCAGTCGCCGTTATGCGGAACGTAACGGAGGAGTCGAAGCTCGAGAAGCTCCGCCGAGATTTCGTAGCGAACGTCTCGCACGAGATACGGACGCCTCTCTCGATGCTACAGGGCTACAGCGAAGCGCTGCTCGACGATATTGCGGCTTCGCCTGAAGAACGCAAGGAGCTCGCGCAGGTCATCTACGAAGAGTCGCTTCGTATGGGACGGCTCGTGAAGGACTTGCTCGATCTTGCCCGCATGGAAGCTGGTCATATCGAGATGAAGCTGGAATCGACTGATCTGTCCGTGCTCGTGCGGCGCGTGCATCGCAAGTTCCAGGTGCTGGCTAAGGAGCAGGAGATTCAGCTGACCTATGAGCTGTCTGATGAGCCGCTTGTTATTGCGCAGGCGGATGAAGATCGTCTAGAGCAGGTGCTTACGAATTTGCTCGACAATGCAATCCGGCATACCGCCGCGAAGCATGCCGAGATCGGACTGCGCGCCAAACATGTTCTCGTGGACAATAAGCCATATGTAGAGTTGAAGGTGAAGGACCAAGGAGAGGGCATTCCGAATGAGGACTTGCCGTTCATCTTCGAGCGATTCTACAAAGCGGACAAAGCACGTACGCGCGGTGCCGGAGGCACAGGGCTCGGGCTTGCGATCGTGAAGAACATCATTGAATCGCACCGCGGCACGATCAAGGCGGAGAGTACGCTTGGAGTCGGGACGACATTTACGATCCGGCTGCCCGTTCAATAAGAAACAGAGCCGTTCCCATGGGGAACGGCTCATTTTTTTGATCTTTGAGATTGGACGGATGGTGAATGGTGGTCGACTTCAATCGGTTTGTCGGCATTAGCTAAAGTTGTGCAAAAAGTCGGTTCTTGTTGAAGGAAGTAGACTAATCTTGTTGGTCGTGAAACATTTTCATGGGTAGTCGCCCGCCTAGGGCTCCAATAAACACAAGCGCCGCCCATCGGAAGACGGGCGGCGCTGATTATTTTACAGAAGGTTAATTTCTTTCGCTTTATTCAGATCAGGCAGTTTCACAAGCTCTGCAATAATGTCCTTGGATGCGCCCTTGTCGACTGTCAGCACCATAATTGCGGCGCCGCCTACAAGCTCGCGTCCTACTTGCATCGTTGCAATGTTGACGTTGTTGCTGCCAAGCAGTGTGCCAACGTTGCCGATGATACCCGGCTTATCGTTGTGCGAGATCAGAATGAGGTTGCCTTCTGGCGCAACATCGACTGGGAAGCGGTCGATTTGAACGATGCGCGGGCCGTAGCCAGTAAGCATCGTGCCTGTAACTTGGCGAGTTGCTGTCTTGGAACGAAGCACGACCGTAAGCGAGTTCGTGAAGTCACGCGCGACGTGCGACTTCTGAACAACGACATTGACGTGACGTTCTTTTGCCAGATGCATCGAATTGACGACATTGACTTGATCCTTGCCAAGGTGGTGCGAGAGCACTCCGCGCACAACATAACGCGTCAGCGGCTGCGTGTCAACTTCAGCAAGATCGCCTGCATAGCTAACCGTAATTTCTTCGACTGCGCCTTCGATCAATTGGGAGACGAAGCTACCGAGCTTCTCGCCAAGTGCGAAGTAAGGTTGCAGCTTGTTCAGCACGTCTGCCGGAATTGGAGGCATGTTCACTGCATTCATGAACGGCTGGTCGCGAAGAATATTCAATACTTGCTCCGATACGTCAATCGCAACGTTCTCCTGCGCTTCTATAGTCGATGCGCCAAGATGTGGAGTTACGATAATTTTCGGATGCTTCAGGAACGGATGGTCCGCTGCTGGAGGCTCAACTTCGAATACGTCGAATGCCGCACCTGCAACGATGCCTTGATCCACGGCTTCAACAAGCGCGTGCTCATCAATGATACCGCCGCGTGCGCAGTTTACGATGCGCATACCCTTCTTCATCACTTCGAATTGCGGGCGGGAAATCATGTGACGCGTTTCCGGCGTAAGTGGCGTATGAACAGTCATGAAGTCTGCGTTGCGCACGATGTCGTCAACGCTGGAGAGGCGAATGCCCATCTTCTCAGCACGCTCTTCCGTCAAGAACGGGTCGTAGCCCCAAATATCCATGCCGAACGCTTTCGCACGTTTAGCAACCTCGCTGCCGATACGGCCCATGCCGAGAACGCCGAGGATCTTGCCGCGAAGCTCAACGCCTACGAAGGATTTGCGGTCCCATTCTCCGCCTACTGTCTTGTGGTAAGCTTGCGGAATGTGGCGGGCTACCGACATCATCATCGCGAACGTATGCTCACAAGTTGTAATCGTGTTGCCGTCTGGAGCGTTAATAACGATAATTCCGCGCTGGGTAGCTGCTTCCAAATCGATATTGTCTACGCCGACGCCTGCACGTCCGATAACTTTGAGCGCTTTGCCGGCTTCCATAATACGGGGTGTAACCCGTGTCTGGCTGCGCACGAGAAGTGCGTCATATTCACCGATAATTGCAACTAGCTCATCTTCACTTAATCCAGGCTTTTTGTCGACAATGACATCATCTGCATCCATAAGCTTCTGAATGCCTAAATCGCTGATTGGATCTGATACCAATACTTTAAACATGTTGGATTTGCCTCCTAAAGCGTTTGTATGATGGATGTATAGTGGAAGTGAAAGACCCTCGTCCTATAAGCTATTGCACAGCGCAGCAGCTTAGGTGAGGGTCAATTCACACGATCACACGTCAAGCTAATGTTTGAACCGGATTAATGTCGAAGCTAGGGCTGCATAATTGTTTACTATTTTATAGCAAGAAGAACCATAAAAGCAATGACTAAAACTTGCTCAATTGTGAAAATTTCGTTATGATCTACGCAAATAATGAGGAGGGGTATACGAACGTGGAGCAGTGGAGCAATATGAAACCGGAGTCATTCCTGGAGCTGGTCAAGAAGGGTGAACTGACCGCAGATCAGATTATCGACGTGCGAGAGCTGGAAGAATGGAACTACTACCACCTCGACTCAAGCACGCTTATGCCGCTGTCCGCCTTTGAGGAGAGCTCGGAGCGGATAAGTGCAGAGAAGCCTGTCTATATTATTTGTGCGCATGGTGTACGCAGTGCTGCCGTCTGCCGGTACTTAAGCGAAAGAGGATACGGCAACCTCACCAATGTTCTTGGCGGAATGGCTGCCGTATCCTCTCTGGAAGGCTTTCAGTACGATTAAAGCTTTATCTAAGTAATTATTTCTCTGGGAAGAAGAAAGGCAGCTGCGGAAGCAATTGCTTGCCGTAAAGTTCAGCCTTGCTCTCAGCAAAGTCGCCTTGGCGAACTGCATCTGTACGGATAAGCAGGTCGACAACCGATGTGACCGTCCTCTTATTCATATTAGCAGCTTGGCCCGAGCCGATGAATTGATCGACGCGTGCGGTGAGATCTTGCGGATAGAATGGCGCAAGCAGCTTACGCGAGTTCAGTTCATCGGCCATTATTTTATTCTTGATCGTCAGAGGCAGCGCGTTCCAGCCTTTGATGCTGATTGTAGAAGTAGCGGTTGGGTCGCTCGGGATGTTCGGGTCTACGGAAGCGCCCCACTTCTGCATGGCGGAGTAGTAATTCTGCTGCCCGCTCAATGCGTATTTGACGCCGTCCAGATAATAAGGATCTTTCTTCAGTGTTTTGAGCAACTCGTCAGCTTCCATGTCTTTGGAAGAGCCGGCTGCACGCTGCGCATTCTCGCTGAACATCTTGAGGCTCTTGAGCAGATCAAGCTGCGCCGATTGAAGCAGTGCTGCGCTATTCGGGACGCTTGCTTGCGCGGCTTCATTATATTTCTGGTTCGCCATGCTCGCGAGCTCCTTCAGGGCAGAGCTGATATCGCTGACTTGCGAGGTGGACAGCTTGCGCATCGTATCGAACCATTCAGTTTGAAATTCACGATATGGCAAAAATACGGTATGATAGAAAGATACGAGGTCTTGCTGCTGATAATTGCCGATCTTGACGATTTTGCCAGATAAGCCCTTTGTGTTCTCGACGAACTTTGCTTCGGTCTTGTCTGATCCAACCTGAACGCCGTAGAAGAAGGCGCCGACAGCAACAATGAGCATGAATAGGAACCCGAGGCTAAAGATCATTTCAGTACGTGTGAGTCGTTTCTCCATTATGAATCCCCTTTGTCCTATTAATAAATATATATGTATAATGAGGTTGATAGATTTCCTGCGAATCTAGCACAAACGACATGAATCGGATGTCCTAAACAAGTATAGGGTAAAAGATTTGAAAAGGAAATATCAACCTTCCATGCCAGGAGCTGAACATGAAGAAATTCGACATTCGAAATATAAAGCTGAAAACCATAAGCATCGACCAACTGGATGACCGTATGCTGCTTATTAATTTGTACGCGACACAGGCGATTACTTTAGTTATCGGTTTTATTTGGCTATTATTTCAGCATCGCAATCCATTCTTTTTATTCTCGTCAGTGAGCAATCTGCACTACCTGTACTGGGGAATCGGATTAGCCGCCGCTGTTATCGTGTTAGATTTGCTTGTTGCGAGGTTTGTACCAGATGAAGCAAACGATGACGGCGGCGTAAACGAACGGATTTTCGGCAATCGGCCGGTCTGGCATATCGCTGTCATATCGCTCGTTGTCGCGATCTGTGAAGAGACGTTGTTCCGCGGAGCCGTGCAGTATCATATCGGACCCTATTGGACGAGCATTATCTTCGCAACCATCCATGTACGCTATCTTCGCCACTGGATTCCAACTGGCCTTGTCTTCGCGATCAGCTACGCGCTTGGTTGGATCTATATTAAGACCGGTACCTTATGGGCGCCTATAACAGCGCATTTCTTGATTGATCTGATAATGGGCCTGGTTATACGTTTTCGGAGGGCATAAATGAGCAGAGTTGAGAAATTTGGCAGACGAAATGCTGTTCCGGATACAGCTAGAAGCAAGAATAAGAAGTCATCGAAACCACAGTCAGCAGATGAACAAGGGAACATGGAGCTTCCTTCACGCAGAGAGGCTCATCCATCCAATAAACAGCAAATGACGAAGTGGTTCTTCCGTCTCGTAATCGGTCTGTTTGTACTGTTAATGATCGGACTGCTCCTATGGGGCCGTCAATACTCATAATGCTTTACCGGTTCTCTACTATATCGAAAGGAGAGCTAAGATTGTGATGCTTCTGTTTGCAGCTGCAGCAATAGTTATTGTTGGATTGCTTGTCATTGTCTTATTCGTTATTCTGTCTTACCTGTATCGCTTGGATACGCAGAGCGCTGAGCTGGAGCGGCTTCCAGCATCATTCGATGGTACGAATCTTATATTCATCTCAGATATACATCGCCGCATTATCCCCGAGAAAATGATACAGAGCTGCATCGCAGCCGGAGGCGCGGATTTGGTGCTGATCGGCGGCGATCTAAGAGAGCGGAATGTGCCGCTTGAACGCACACGCAGCAATATTCAGAAGCTTGCACGCATCGCGCCGGTCTATCTCGTCTATGGGAATCATGATTATGATGGGGATATGAGGGAGCTCGAAGTGATGCTCGCAGAGGAGCGCGTCCGGCTGCTCGTGAATGAATCGGTTGTGCTGGAGCAACGGGATGGCAGCCGAATCCGGCTTACCGGCGTGGATGATCCGCGCACAAGACGGGACCGGCTGCAGATAGCGCTTCGCGAGCCGGAAGATGGCGGCATGCTGTGCACCATTGTGCTGGCGCATGCGCCGATTCTGGCTACGAGGCTTCCTGAAGATGCAGCCGTGGATCTCATCTTGGCAGGGCACACGCATGGCGGTCAGATTGCCTTGCCTTTCAGGGGGCCTGTCCTAAAGCGGAAGAGTGACTCGCCTTACGTGAGGGGCTGGTTCGAGTTTGCGAGAAAGCAAACAACCGGGGCTAAGCTGACCCGGTTGTTCGTAAGTTGCGGATTCGGCACTTCTGGATTGCCGATCCGGTTTATGACCCCGCCAGAGCTGCACCGCATCACTTTGCGGTCTGCGCGGCAGGGGGAGAACTAAGCTCGAGATCGATCGTATCGGGATCGATGAAGCCGTAGCCTTTCTCCTCGAGCTTCGTTAGCAGCGTATCGAGCGCTTCTGTTGTCCACGGAAGCTCATGCATAAGGATATTGACGCCCGGATGAAGTTGATCGAGCACGTTCGCGATCACTTTGTCCGGCTTATCCTTCGTGCTGGCGTCCCAATCGAGCGAACCGTTCGACCACGTCATGTAGAGCATGCCATGATCGCGGACGACACTCTTGACGAAGTCATTGCCGTTGCCGAACGGCGGTCGGAAGAAGACAGGCTCCTTGCCTGTAACCTCCTTCACAATTTGCTGAACGTCGCCGATTTGTTTCTTCACGGAAGCTTGAGATTCTTTCTTCAAGTCGATATGATCCCAAGAATGGTTGCCGATCGTCTGCCCGCGATCGGCTATTTTTTTGAGCAGCTGGGGATGTGCCTTTACCCGGTAGCCGTTCACGAAGAAGATCGCCTTCGCTTTATGCTTATCTAACGTGTCCAGCAGCGCTGTAACCGTCTTGTCAGCCTTCGGCCCGTCATCAAACGTGAGCAAGACGACTTTGTTCGTGGTCGTTGTCTTATCAATAGGAACGAAGCTGTACACCTTATTCATGCGGTACAGTTTCTTAGGTGCTTCGGTTGCCGGCGGAGTGTCAGTTTGGTTCGCATTGGCAGGAGTTGTATTCGCATTCCCTTCGTCCGACGCCGAATTCCCCGTTTGACTATTACTGCCTTGGTTCGTAGACGCCCCCTGATTCGCATTGTTGGCACTTGAGCTGTTGTCCGCAGGCTTCTGATTCGCATCGGAAGTCGTATTCTTATTCGCGTTCGAATTCGTTTCCGTATTCGTCGATCCGGAATCAGCCGCTGCCTCGTTCGTTTGGTTGTTTACTGCTGTCTTCGTATTGTTTCCCGAGGAACTGCAGCCGGTCAAAGCAAGGAACATCGCGATCGTAACGAGACTGAACTGGTATGCACGTCGTTTCGGCATGTAAGTATACCTCCTGTTGCCAATGGCTGCTTTCGCTTCCCTTAATAATGCCCTCATTGTATCATATTTCGATTTTGCGACGAACTTTACTACTTCCTTTATTTGTGCAGGAATGAACGTTCCTGCCCCGGGCAAGCTATACGCGAGCCTTACAGCAGCACAAGCATAAGGAGGTTTGACGAGTGAGATTAACCGGTTTTCTTATTGGAGGTCTTGCTGGTATGGCGGCCGCGGCTTATGTGGCAAGAAAGCGTCCCGGTATGTTCGCATGGGCAAGCAGCGCTGCAGGTACTGCGTTTAGTGGAATGTCGCGCGGAGTGACGCGCAAAGCAATGGGAGCAATGATGAGCCGGCAGTTTGCGCAAGAGGCGTCGCATGCTGTCCCAAAGCATACAGGCGGCTCCGCAGGCAGCGGTTCTGGTAAGGATTCATGGAGCCAGATCGAGATGCTGCTAAATAGCGATCCAGGCGTAAAGCAGCAAGTCGATGAGATTAAAGCGGAAGCAGCTAAGCCTCATTAAAAAAATTTCAAATAAAGTGCTGTGAAGAGAATCGTTTTGCCTTTCAATTGCGTATAAACAATTGACAAGGCAGCGATTCTTTTTTTGTGCCCGCGAGTAGAATTCCACCCACAGACATGCTAACATAGTTACATAGCACAATTTTATCACTCAAACAGCTGCTGCTTCATACGCTGTGTATAACAGATACGCGTTCGCGTTCAGTGTGCTTTCGAAGACAGTTTTTGCTCCGAGAACGAAGCAGATGCTTTTCGAAAAGGAGGATCCTATCATGAAAATCGAACGGCTCAATCAAGACAAAATACGTATATTCCTGACGTTCGACGACTTGCTGGAGCGGGGGATCCAGAAGGAAGACATGTGGCGCGAAATTCCGAAGGTGCACGAGCTATTCAGTGAAATGATGGATCAAGCCTACAGTGAGCTCGGTTTCGATGCCAGCGGACCACTTGCTGTCGAAGTGTTCGCACTGCCTGCTCAAGGAATGGTCGTCATCGTGACACGTGGCAAAGTGAACGGGAAGAACGATGATCACATCCATGAAGATGAGAACGATGAAGACGTATACGAGATGGAAGTAACGCTTGAACAAAGCGACATCGTTCTTTACGCGTTTCGGGACATCGAGGATGTCATCTCGGTCTGCAAGCAGCTGAAGGCTGCGGAGCTGATCGAAGATGGACGTCTATACGCCTACAACGGTAAATATATGCTTGCCTTCGAACCAGTTGGATTTGAGCTGCCGCGCTACCATGCGATTATTGCGCTGCTAGCCGAGTACGGGGAGGCAACGTCAATTACGACCGCTGTTCTTGAAGAATACGGTAAAGTGATTGTCCCTGCTAAAGCCGTTCTCGAAATTTGCACTCATTTCTAATCAAGTCCATGCGATGAAAGCATCAGATTGCGGTTTTTTCCGTAGGTCTGATGCTTTTGTTTGTTATGTGCTCTTTTTTTGTCTGATTCTGTCACCGCATAGCCTGTCCTTTTGCCGTTCATATTACAAAGGAAAAGGTGGTGAACATTCCTGTGAATGGAATGGAGAATAGCAATGTATTGACCTCGACGCAAACGGTCATTGAAGATGCGCTTCGCAAGCTTGGGTATGGCGATGATATGATTGCGTTATTGAAAGAGCCGATGCGCTTGATGACGGTGCGGATACCGGTACGAATGGACGACGGCAAGACGCGCGTGTTCGTCGGCTACCGGGCTCAGCATAACGATTCGGTCGGACCGACCAAAGGCGGCGTCCGGTTCCATCCGGATGTCGATGAGATAGAAGTGAAGGCGCTATCCATCTGGATGAGCATCAAGTGCGGCATTGCCGATTTGCCCTATGGCGGCGGGAAAGGCGGCATTATTTGTGATCCGCGCAAAATGTCCTTCCGGGAGCTCGAACGCCTAAGCCGCGGCTACGTTAGAGCGATTAGCCAAATCGTAGGACCGACGAAGGATATTCCGGCGCCGGACGTAATGACGAACTCGCAGATTATGGCGTGGATGATGGATGAGTACAGCCGGATCCGCGAATTTGACTCGCCTGGCTTTATTACCGGCAAGCCGCTCGTGCTTGGCGGTTCTTTGGGGCGCGAGAGCGCAACAGCGAGGGGCGTTGCCATTATGATTGACGAAGCGATGGCGAAGAAGGGCATTCCGCTCCCAGGCTCGCGGATTGTCATTCAAGGCTTTGGCAATGCCGGCAGCTATCTCGCTAAATTCATGTATGACGCAGGCGCCAAGGTAATAGGTATTTCCGATGTGAACGGCGCGTTGTATAATGAGCAAGGACTCGATGTTGAAGATTTGATGGATCGCCGCGATTCGTTCGGGACCATTACGAATCTGTTTAAGAATACGATCTCAAATGACGAGCTGCTGACGCTCGATTGCGACGTGCTCGTGCCTGCTGCGATCGAGAACCAAATAACGGCAGACAACGCGGACCGAATTCGTGCTAAAATCATAGTTGAGGCTGCGAATGGCCCAACGACACTCGAAGCGACTCGCATCGTTACCGAACGAGGCATCCTGCTCGTGCCGGATGTGCTTGCTAGCGCAGGCGGAGTTATTGTATCGTATTTCGAGTGGGTACAGAACAATCAAGGCTACTATTGGTCTGAAGCTGAAGTGGATTCCAAGCTGCGCGACATGATGATCCGTGGCTTTAATAGTGTATATGAGCTGCATATGCTGAAGAAAGTGGATATGCGGCTTGCCGCCTACATGGTAGGCGTGCGCAAAATGGCGGAAGCCGTCCGGCTGCGCGGCTGGGTATAACACATCCTGACGCGCGCCGCTTGCTGCTTCATAAGCAGGATGCTGTTTGCGCGAGAAGTTTTTACGTCGGAAGGTGAATCTATCTATGCTGCTCTTCTCCATTTTAACGGCTGCGGTTGCGCCGGGCATTTCGCTGCTTACGTATTTTTACTTGAAGGATCGCTATGATGCGGAACCGATTCATATGGTTATTCGGGTATTTCTGCTAGGCGTCCTTATCGTCCTGCCGATTATGGTGCTGCAGAGAGGGCTCGTGCTGTGGCTTGGCGACAGCTCGTTCCTGTTCTCGTTCGGCATCTCGGCTGGCGTGGAAGAGCTGGTTAAATGGTTCGTGCTGTACCATATTATTTTTAATCATACCGAATTTGACGAACCTTACGATGGCATCGTCTATGCCGTAGCGATTTCGCTTGGCTTCGCGACGGTTGAGAATGTCCTTTATGCGGTGTTCCAACCAGCTACAGTCGGCTCGCTCATCATTCGCGCGCTGTTACCAGTGTCGGGGCATGCTTTGTTTGGCGTAACGATGGGCTACTATTTGGGCAAAGCGAAATTCGTGGAGAAGTCGAAGGTGCTGCAATTCCTGATCTTTGCGGCTGCGGTGCCGCTCCTGGAGCATGGCATCTATGACTGGATTATGGGCTCAGGAACGACGTATTGGGTATGGTTCATCGTACCGCTCATGATTTATCTATGGATTAAAGGCGTTCGCAAGATGAACCGGGCTAACGCCGGCTCGCCGTTTCGGATGCTCGGGCACGAAGAAGAGATTAAGCTTTAGGATTTCCGTCCATAATAAGGGAAAAAGCGTAAATGTCCCAGGAGGTATCCATGATTTCGGCTCGTGTCAAAGTGGCGATTCGGTGCAATCTGTGCGGAGAGAAGTTCGTGCTTCGCGGCCGCAGAGAGAAAGACAAGATAGATACTGGCTTCAAGCAGTGTCTATGCAACAACATCCATGATTTTGACGTGGAAGAGGTCGCATTATAGCTGGCGCAAGCCACGAAGAGGATATGTTTCCCAAACATGAATAAAGCTCCTTTCGGCAAACCAAACTAACACCAGGTTTTGCACACGAAAGGAGCTTTTGCCATATGTATCGTCGATTGAGCGCTGTGCTTTTTCCGGTGATGACGCTATTCTTCATCGGTTCGATCTATTGGGGCTATCAAGAGCACCAAGAGAAGAACTCCATCTTGATTAAAGCGGAGAACCAGTACCAGCGGGCATTTCATGATCTATCGTACCATGTTGATCAGCTGCATAGGGAGCTTGGCAACACACTGGCAGTCAACAGCACCTCGCAAGCGTTCCACCGGAAAGGACTTGTGAATGTATGGCGGCTGACGAGCGAGGCTCAGAACGAGATTAACCAGCTGCCGCTTACGCTGTTGCCGTTCAGCAAGACGGAAGAGTTTTTGTCGAAAATCGCCAATTTCTCGTATAAAACGTCAGTGCGGGATCTTAGTAAGACTCCGCTGTCTCCTGCTGAGTTCAAGACACTAAAGACGTTATACCAAGACTCGGATGACATCTCCAAATCGCTGTACGGCGTGCAGGATAAAGTTATCGCGAACAACCTGCGCTGGATGGACGTTGAGATTGCGCTTGCTACTGAGAAATCAACGCTGGACAATACGATTATCGATGGCTTCAAGACTGTGGATAAGAAAGTAAGCGAATATCCGGAGATCAATTGGGGGCCTTCGGTTGCCAGCATGTACGAGAAACGTACGGTGAAGATGCTTGCAGGCAAGAAGAATACGCCTGAGGATATTAAACGGCTTGCCGCGAAGTTCCTGAAGCTGGACGATCCGAAGGGCATACGCGTCGTAGAGAATGGCAAAGGAACGGAATATGAGTCGTATTCGGCTACATACAAAGAGAACGGCGCAGACAATCCGATAGAGCTTGACTATACTCAGCGCGGCGCACAGCTGATCTGGTACGAGAATCCGCGCAATATTAGAAAAGCGATTGTTTCGATTGAAACAGCGAAGCAGAAGGCTGCTGATTTCCTAGCGAGACACGGATATCCGAAGATGAAAGCTATCACGTATGATAAGAATGACTCTACTGCGGTGTTCACATGCGTGACGAATCAGAATGGCGTGCTGATCTATCCGGAGAAGCTGACGGTCAAGATCGCGCTCGACAACGGCGAAGCGGTTGGCCTGCAGGCTGCAGATTATGTTTACGAGCATCATAAGCGCAATTTGCCGAAGCCGAAGCTGATGAGCGCAGAAGCTCGCGCTGTGCTGAATCCGGAGTTCAAAGTGAAGAAGGAGCAAATGGCGTTAATTGATAATGATCTGGGCGAAGAAGTGCTTTGCTATGAATTTGTAGGCAATATCAACCGCGTATTGTACAAAATTTATGTGAATGCGGAAACCGGCGTTGAGGAGTCCATCGAGCAAATGCCGGAGTAACGAAATATAGGACAAAAGGCGCGCTCCTGCAAGGATGCGCGTCTTTCTTTATTTTGAGGCTCTTCCCCAATTTTCGACAGCCTATGCTATAATCGAACTATTGGAGGGGGGAAGCCAAGATGCTACCTAAGATTAACCAGTTTCTATTCTTGCATGTCGCTTCTTCCGATGAAGAGGAAGCTGCCGTTGAGTATAAGTCCAGAATTGCTGATGTTGACGGAGAAGAATTACTTATTGAAGTACCGATCTTGGAGAAGACGGGACGATTGAAACGATTATTCCTTGGGGATGAAATATCCGCTTACTTCGTCACCGAAGAAGGCGTTAAGAACTATTTTAACAGCCACGTACTAGGCTTTAAGGAAGATGGCGTCAGGATGATTCGCATTCGCAAGCCGGAAGCCGAATCCATTACGAAGGTGCAGCGACGAAACTTCCTGCGAGTTGCAGCTGATCTGGAAATCGCGGTCAAGATGGCGAATCAGATCCGTATTCTTGGAATGACCGACGATGTTGGCGGCGGCGGGATTTCGTTCCTCATTGATGGGAAGTGGCCGGTGAAGCAAGGGATGGAGCTGGATTGCTGGCTGCTTGTGCCTTACCGGAACGGCTCGATTGATCATTCGCAGTTCAAAGCGGAAGTTGTCCGCGTCAAACCGCTCGAGAGTGGCAAGAATCAGGTCATGGCGAAATTCTCGCAAATCAATGATAGCGAGAGACAGCGCATCATTCGATATTGCTTCGAACGACAGCTGGATTTCCGCAAGAGATAGTACATAAATAGTACAAGAACTAAAGTGCATAAGGATTGCCACGCGTGGAAAAGCTAGCCTTAATCTCGAGAAGCAGCGCTTCAATGATGAGGAGGCTATTTTTTCATGAGTTACCGATCCCAGCGGCAGTATGAGAGCATTACAGATAACGTAACGAAAGTACTTAAATTAATTATTATTATGCTGCTTGCCGCAATCCTCATAAGCCAGCTCGCACTGCAAATTCCTGCGGTTCGATTATGGGTAACGGGCGTCGATCGGCTGGAGGGAACCCCCTTCTAGCAAGCATCTCGTTCTTTGCACTTGGGTTTGCGCTGTGGTATAATTTTCACTATCGCAGGCAGAGCCTGCTTTTTTAATGGCGATTAGCGCAAGGTAGCAGTCAAGGAGGCTAACAGAAGTTGGGCATGGATGGGGGAAACTTGAGCAGCCGCATTAATGTGGCGATCGACGGTCCTGCAGGCGCAGGCAAGAGCACCGTCGCCCGGAAAGTCGCGCAGCAACTCGAATATGTTTACATAGATACAGGCGCGATGTACAGGGCAGTCGCATATGCTGCGAACCAGGCCGGCATTCCGGCTAGTGACGCGGCAAGGCTGTCAGAGCTCATGACAACAATTGAGATTGCGCTCGAGCCAGGGCCAGACGGACAGCTTGTACGTTTGAACGGCGAGGATATTACGACTGCGATCAGATCTCGGGAAGTGACCTTGCAAGTCTCCGAGATTGCATCTCATGAAGCGGTTCGATTTAAACTCGTTGAGATGCAGCGGCAGCTTGCAGCATTGAAGGGCATTGTAATGGATGGACGGGATATCGGTTCACACGTGCTCCCTAATGCGGAAGTGAAGGTGTTTCTTATCGCCAGCGTTCAAGTAAGAGCGCTTCGCCGATTCCAAGAGTTAAGCGGAAGTGAAGTTGTACCGCTTGAACAATTGGAGAAGGAGATCGCCGAGCGAGACCGGAGCGATGAGAGCAGAGAGCTATCTCCGCTAACCTGCGCGAAGGATGCTGTAGTTGTTGACAGTACGGAGCTATCCATCGACCAAGTTGTCACAGTTATTCTAGACTTATGCCGAACCAAAACGGTGGAGGCGAAGTAAACTATGATATACAACATCTGCCGAGGCCTGCTTCGCATCATCTACGCCGTCTGTTTCAGATTTGAAGCGACGGGGCTGGAGAACATTCCTGCCGAAGGGCCAGTCGTTCTTTGTTCCAATCATATCAGTCTGCTTGATCCGCCAACCGTCGGCACGAAAGTGAACCGCAAGGTGCACTATATGGCCAAGGCGGAGCTCTTCGAAGTCCCGCTGTTCGGCAAGTTCATCAGAACGCTTGGCGCCTTTCCGGTCAAACGGGGCGGTGTCAGCAAAGATGCTATCCGAAATGCGATCACGCTTCTGAAGGAAGGCAATGTGATGGGCATCTTCCCCGAAGGAACAAGAAGCGCGGGCGACAACAGTGCAGGCAAGAAAGGGGCCGCGATGATCGCGCTCCGAAGCGGTGCTGTCGTAATCCCGGTGGCCATTATCGGTCGCTATCGTTTATTCCGTAAGATGCGCATTAAGTATGGCAAGCCTATTGATATGACGGCCTTTATTCATGATTCTTCATCTGATGTGCTTGAACGAGTAACCGACACGATCATGGCGAGAATTCGCTTGATGGTGAAGGAAGGGTAAGACAAAGATAGCGAAGAAGTTTTATTAGCGTTTTAGACTGTGCGCCTGCAAGGTGTGATTCATTCTGAGGCCGCACGTTTAAATAAAGTTGGGGTATGAATTGAGGAGGTAATTTCGATGTCAGAAGAAACAAAAGTTCAAGAATCCGTTAACCAGGAAAGCCAAGAAGCGATGGACAATTTCGTGTCCTTGAAAAAAGGGGACACTGTTAATGGTACGATCGTCAAAATCGAAGATAACCAAGTGTTCGTTAGCCTTGGATATAAATATGACGGCGTTATTCCCCTCCGCGAGCTTTCCTCCGTACAGCTTGGCAACGCAGCAGATGCTGTTCAAGTTGGCCAAGAAGTACAACTGAAAGTCGTTAGCATTGACGACGGCAAAGAAAAGCTCGTACTTTCCAAGAAAGCAATCGATAGCGAGAGCGCTTGGGATTCTCTGCAAACACGCTTCGATTCCGGCGAAGTATTCGAAGTATCTGTCGCTGACGTAGTAAAAGGCGGTCTTGTTGCCGATGTTGGCGTACGCGGATTCATTCCAGCTTCCATGGTGGAGCGTCATTTCGTAGAAGATTTCAGCGATTACAAAGGACGCACGCTTCGCGTGAAAGTGAAAGAAATCGACAGAGAAAACAACAAAGTAATCCTTTCTGCGAAAGAAGTGCTTGATGCAGAATTTGAACAAAATAAACAAAGCATCATCGGCGGCCTGCAAATTGGCCAAGAGCTTGATGGTACGGTACAACGCTTGACTCCGTTCGGCGCATTCGTTGATATCGGCGGCATCGATGGCCTCGTTCACGTATCCGAGCTGTCCTGGCAGCACGTTGCACATCCGAAGGATGTTGTAGCAGAAGGCCAATCCGTTCGTGTGAAAGTACTTAAAGTTGATCCGGCTAACGGCAAGATCAGCCTGAGCATCAAAGCAGCGCAACCAGGTCCTTGGGAGCAATCCGGCGGCCAATTCAACATCGGCGATATCGTAACAGGTACAGTTCGCCGTATCGTGAGCTTCGGCGTATTCGTTGAGATCGCGCCTGGCGTTGAAGGCTTGGTTCACATTTCGCAACTTGCACACCGTCATGTAGCAACTCCGAACGAAGTTGTTAAAGAAGGTCAAGAAGTGAAAGCGAAGATCCTTGATTTCAACCCTGCTGAGAAGCGTGTTTCCCTCAGCATTAAAGAAACTGAGGAAGCGCCTGAGCAAGCTGCTCGTCCTGAGAGAGAGCGCAGCGATCGTGGCGAGCGCGCACCTCGCCAGCCTAAAGTCGAGCTGAACAACCCGAACGTTTCGCTTAGCAACGAGAGCATGAGCTTCACGCTTGCTGAACGTTTCGGCGATAAGCTGAGCAAATTGAAATAATCGTTACAAGTTCATTGAAAGAGCTGTCCCTTTGGGGCAGCTCTTTTTTATTGTGCGGATGCGCTGCCTGATTGCCCCTGCGCTGGATTAGGTTCACCATTTGCAGCGCATAATAGGGCAATGAGGTGAAACCAATCGTGAATGATGGATTTATTGCGTTCTGGCTGCTATCGATGGCGGTTATTTTGTACATGACTGGTTGGAAGGAGCATGTAGCGGATGGGATTCCGCACCGGGCTATCGTGTACTTTATCTTATTCGCGCTGCTGCTGCATTACGTTCAGCTGCCAATCGGCGGCGAAGTCAGCATTACTGGCAGCGGGCTCTTAGCAGTTACATTGGCAGCATCGCTGCTGCTTGCGATGCGGAATTTCGGCGGGATGCTCTTTGTGCTGTTCTCTGCTCTATTGACCGGATTTATGTGGATGTGGATGCGTTATATCTATGGTATTGACCCTGTGTTTATCGCCTTGCATCCTCGTTGGGACGGACCGCTTCTTGCCGGCTTGTTCGCAGGCCTTCTCGCAGACCGGTTTAAAACTCAATTCGTACTTGCCGTAATCGCAGCAGTCCTCTCAGAAGGTAGTAATCTGCTGAGCCCGATCGGGGTAATAAAACCGCTAGTTATCGGTACCGCGACGTGGTGGGATGGCCTTGTCATTGCACTCTGTGCGGCGAGGTTGACGGGTAATGTCAAGCAGTGGCTGAAGGAGAAAACGCTCCGTATGCTGGAGAGGCGCGAGGAAAGAGGAGGGAGTGCATAACCGATGTTTGACCTTAACCATCTATGGGCCGACTTGAAAGCAGGCCATCCGCATCATGTGTTGTTTGGCATTCTGCTCGGTGTTGCATTTGGCATCACTGCACGACTCTCGATGTTGCGAACGGACTACCGGCAATATCCGACGTATCCGCATGGGCGTATCATTCATATCGCACTCGGCGTCATCGCTGCAGCACTTGGCGCTGTAGCTGTTCCTGCGATGTATAAGAAAGATTTCACGGCGATTACGTTCTTGACGCTGGCGGCGCAGCAATTCCGAGATGTACGCAACATGGAGCGGGAGACGCTCACGAAGATCGACAGCATGGAGCTTGTTTCACGCGGGTCTACCTATATCGAAGGCATTGCGATGGTATTCGAAGGTCGCAACTATCTCGTCATTCTATCTGCGCTACTCACGAGCTTAGCTTCGTTGTCGCTCGGGCTGCCATTTGGTCTCATTATGGGGGTCCTCTCGCTGCTCCTCGTCAATAAGTTGAAATCGGGCAAGTCTGTCTCACATATTGCGAAAGCGGAGATCGCTCCAGTCGTTGTCAACGGACCGGACTTGCTCGTCGGCGATATCTACATTATGAACGTCGGGCTTAAAGTGAATCAGCAGTTGATCGCAGAGCGCGGCCTCGGTATTATTCTGAAGCCGTTCAACCCGAACGGGAAGGCGACGCTAAGCAATCTCGGCCAGCGGCAAGCGATTCTATTCGATCTGTGCACAATACTTGGCGTTCATCGGGATGACGGGGAGCCTGCGCTCGTCCCTCTTGCGAAGCTCGATATGCGAGATGGCCGTCTTGCCATCTTCCTGCTGCCTCATGAGCTGGATCCGTCGAAAGCGAAAGCGGTCGTAGAGAAGGTGCCGATTCTGGAATCAGCGGTGCGGATGCCGACGGAGGCTAGCGTGAACAAGCAGGAAGGAGAACGGCAGAATGGGTAAAATTGTAGCGATTGTTACGTTGGAGCATGAGAAGGTGGCCGGCGGCGCTCCAATCTTTGTTGAGCCTGACGAAGAGAAACGCGAACAGACGGCATTCCTTCTTGAGAAAATATTAGATGCGGCCGTTCACGATTTGAAGAACGGGTGTTTCATCCTCGTCAGTCATCACTAATCATGAAATGTTAGCCATTCCCGCTGTTTTTTGCTATGATGGTAGGCGTGAGTATTTGAGGTACCCAATCTTTACTAAACAAATTGGTTGTTGTTGCCACTTAAGTCTCATCATCATAGTCGGCAAGTGAATTTGAGGAGTGAAACTATGTCTAAACCCATTATTGCCATTGTTGGGCGGCCAAACGTGGGGAAGTCTACGATATTTAATCGTGTAATCGGCGATCGCCTCGCGATCGTTGAAGATAAACCTGGCGTTACCCGCGATCGCCTGTACGGTTCCGGCGAATGGAACGGCCGTGCGTTCAGCATTGTCGATACCGGCGGTATCGAAATCGACGGCGAAGACGAAATTATGAAGTCTGTCCGCATGCAAGCGGAGCTTGCCGTTGAAGAAGCGGACGTAATTATTTTTATGGTTGATGCGAAAGCAGGGCTGACGAATGCGGACGATGAAGTCGCACAGATGCTGCTCCGCTCGCGCAAACCGATCGTAGTAGCGGTGAACAAGGTAGATAACTTGAACCGCCGTGACGATATTTATGAATTCTATAACCTCGGCTTCGGTGATCCGGTTGCGATCTCTGGTGCACATGGCATGGGCATCGGCGATCTGCTCGACGCAGCTGTTGAGAAGTTGCCGGAGGAAGTAGAAGACGAGTATGAAGACGATGTTATTCGCGTTGCCTTAATCGGGCGGCCGAATGTCGGCAAATCGTCGCTCGTCAATGCGCTGCTCGGCGAAGAGCGCGTCATTGTCAGCAACGTAGCGGGTACGACTCGCGATGCGATCGATACGCCATTCGAGCGTGATGGACAGAAATACGTGCTTATTGATACAGCAGGTATGCGTAAGCGCGGTAAAGTGTACGAATCGACGGAGAAGTACAGCGTCATGCGTGCCTTGAAGGCGATCGAGCGTGCGGATGTCGCACTCGTACTCATCAGCGGTGAGGAAGGTATTATTGAACAGGACAAGCACATTGCCGGCTACGCACACGAAGCAGGCAAAGCGGCGGTCTTCGTCGTGAACAAGTGGGATGTCGTCGAGAAGGATGACAAGACGATGCAGAACTTCGAGAAGACGATTCGAGATCACTTCTTGTTCATGACTTACGCGCCTGTTGTATTCCTTTCGGCGAAGACGAAGCAGCGCTTGCATAAGCTTCTGCCAGTCGTACAGCACGTGTCGGAGCAGCATGCGCTGCGCATTCCGACGCATGTCTTGAACGATGTCGTCTCGGATGCGATTGCAATCAATCCGCCGCCATCGGACAAAGGCAGACGCTTGCGGATCAATTACGCGACACAAGTCGCCGTGAAGCCGCCAACGTTCGTGCTCTTTGCCAATGATCCGGACATGATGCATTTCTCGTATGAGCGTTATCTCGAGAATAAGATTCGCGCAGCCTTCCAGTTTGAAGGCACGCCTGTCCGCATCTTTACAAGAAAGAAATCAGACGAAGATTAATTATTGCTGCGGCCGTCTCTGGTGTCCCGTTCACGGGGCACCAGTTTGCTGCATTTATGAAGAAAGAGGCGATTATTCGTGTTTACAGTCCTTGCGATTCTCATTAGTTATTTAGTTGGTTCGCTATCATTCAGCATATTAATTGCAAAATGGGTCAAAGGAATCGACATTCGCCAGCATGGCAGTGGCAACGCAGGGGCGACGAACACTCTTCGCGTGTTGGGCAAAGGTCCAGGCATCACAGTGTTCTTGCTTGATATTGCAAAAGGCGTCGTTGCGGTGCTGCTCGGTCTTTACATGGCTGGCGGCGATTGGGGACCAGTGCTGTGCGGGCTGGCGGCAATCTTCGGGCATAACTGGCCGGTATGGTTCGGCTTCAAGGGCGGCAAAGGCATTGCGACTACGGTAGGCGCGATGGCTACGCTTGCTTTTATCCCGACGCTTATTGCCGGTATCGTTGCGATTATTATTATCGCGATTACACGCTTTGTTTCGCTAGGATCGCTTATATTTGCTCTGCTCGTGCCAATCTTTATTTGGAACGTCAGCGATAAACCGTTGTCCTATGTGTGGGCAGGCTTGATTGTATGCATTCTCGCATTCGTTCGTCACCGGACGAATATTGTTAAGCTGCTGCAAGGTAAAGAGAACAAGCTTGGCGCTAGAAAAGGGTAGGAGGTCTCTATGTCGACGAAACGTAAAGTAGCTGTGCTCGTTGCAGGCAGCTGGGGAACGGCTCTAGCCACAGTTCTGGCGGATAACCAGTATGACGTTGCGCTGTGGACACGGGGCGAGGCGCAAGCCGATGAGATCAATACACGCCATACGAATAGCCGGTATTTGAACGATGCCATTCTGCCAGATGGCATTTCGGCTACGACAGATATGAAGCAAGCCGTAACGGGAGCAGAGCTAGTTCTCTTCGCAGCTCCGTCCGCAGCGATGCGCGATGTCGCAAGACTGGCACAGCCATTCTTGGAGCCTGACGCGATCATCATCCATGCCACGAAGGGCTTCGAATCGGTTACATACAAGCGGATGACGACAGTGCTTGCAGAAGAGCTGCAAGTACCGCTGGAGCGGCTCGTTGTACTGTCCGGTCCGAGCCATGCTGAGGAAGTGGTTAGACGCCTGCCGACAACGGTCGTCGTAGCATCAGCCAGCATTGAAACGGCGGAGAAGGCGCAGGATGCGTTTATTACGCGTCACTTCCGCGTATACACGAATAAGGATGTCATCGGCGTAGAAGTAGCCGGCGCCATCAAGAACATCATCGCGCTCGGCGCAGGGCTTACTGACGGACTCGGCTTCGGCGACAATGCGAAGGCGGCGCTGCTGACGCGCGGCTTGGCGGAGATCAGCCGCCTCGGCACGGCAATGGGCGCAAGTCCGCTTACTTTCGCCGGTCTAGCTGGTGTAGGCGATCTTGTCGTTACCTGTACGAGCAAGCACAGCCGAAATTGGCGTGCGGGCTCCATGCTTGCGGAAGGACTCTCGCTTGACGAGGTGCTAAGCAAGATGGGCATGGTCGTTGAAGGCGTGCGCACGACTAGCGCAGCGCGTGAGCTGGCGCATCACTACGGCGTCGAGATGCCGATTACGGAGCAGCTGTTCGCCGTGCTCTTCCAGAACAAGACGCCTCGCAGCGCGGTTGAGTCGCTGATGGCCCGCGGCCGTACACACGAGACAGAAGACATGGCAGGCGTATAGCCTACACCATTGCAATCCCTTCCTCATATTATGCTAGGAGCACCTCGCTGCAGGTGGCTAGCGATTGCGAGTTTTTACCTAACGCTGTAAAAACTTGGAGGAGGGAATAAAAGGTGAGCGGTAAGAAGGATCTTTCCAAAGATGTTCTGAACGCTGTCAACAAGAAGACAGGCAAACCGGTCACAGAAGGCGCCGTGAAGAAGCTTGCCAGCGGCGTGACTGAAGATACCATGCAAAGTGAAGAAGAGCTTCGGAAGCTCATCATGAGCGTCTCCGCGATGGCGAAAGTGCCTGTGACGGAAAAAACGGTTAATGATATCGTCGGAGCCGTCAAGAAGAGCGGCATGAATATGGGCAATCTCGAAACGCTTATGAAGATTATGCTGCTCAAGAAGTAATGGTAGTGACTTTCGCATGAAGCGCGTGGCCGTAGGCATCTGCCGGGCTCGCTTGCTTGCGGGAGTCCTTTTTTCTATACAACAGCCTTCTGCGCACATGCCCGTAATTTACAGCAAAAGTAGCTGAGTAAACCGTACAAGTGGTATAATAATATGAATAATTGGCGCACAAGGTGGTCGTAAAGCATTATGGATCCAATGATGAAGATGTGGGTGTCCTTTGTAGGCATCGGTTTAATGGCGATTGCAGCGGTTATGATTTCGCTGGCAAGGCTGAAGACGAAAGGCATATTGCGGGCTGTTCTCTCCATGACCGCCTTTCTGTTACTAGTGATTGGCGGGTTACTCGGCCTGTTCTCCATCGCTTAATTTGCAGCTTTGATCTTACTAGTTATGGAGTGGAAGGGACGAGTTCTAACATGTTGGAATTGAAAGGCCGTACGAAGCTTGCAACAGTAGAAGCGGAGTCAGGGATGTCATTGCTTGATATGGCTATCAAGCACAATGTAGATTTTGCATTTTCATGCACAAGGGGCACTTGTGCCAGATGCCGCTGCCAGATTGAAGCTGGCGCAGAATTTCTGGAAGAAGTGACGGATGAAGAGTGGGACCGTCTTGAGCCTCATGAGCTGGAGGAAGGCTATCGATTGAGCTGTCAGGCGATCATTAAGCCTGGAGCTGGCACGATCGTTGCTGTGAACCGGCCTTATTTCTGAGGAGGGACCTATCGTTATGAACGAAGCTGCACCATTCATCCGTGCGCTTATGAAGATAGCCGAAGCGGCCGAAGGAATCGAGGCCAAGTGGCTAATCGGCGGCAGTACAGGGCTGCTGCTGCGGGGAATGGAGCTTGAGAAACTTCCCAGAGACCTGGATCTATACGCAGATGATGCGGATGCGGCAGCTCTCCATCAGGCGCTGCTGCCTTACGCCATCGATGAACAGCAACAATCTGTGAGCCCGATCTATCGTTCGGTGCTCAGCCATTACCTGATTGAAGGTATACAAGTCGAGCTTGTCGGCGGCTTCGTCGTCACAGCGGGTGAAGACTGTTATAAGGTTGAAGTTCGAGATACGTTAGCTGCGCGCCAAAGCGTCATTCAGGCAGGCGACTATCAGCTCGGTATTGTTCCTCTGGGACACGAGCTATGGTTCAACGTGCTGAGAGGACGCGAGGACCGCGTTGCGCTTATTGTTTCAGAGATTCGGCGAGAGCCGGATCAGCATGCGGAGGCAGTGCATGATATTGCCTCCAGTAATCAGCTATCGGCTAGGACGATAGCGATTGTTGAGCGACTTATCCAGTAAGTGAAAGGGTAAGTACGAATATGGAAGCGAGGAGATTACGTTGAACGTGACGATTACGTTTCTCCCTTCCGGGCGCAGTGCAACTGTACGTGCAGGGACGACAGTGCTGGAAGCCGCAAGACGGGCAGGTGTGCCGATACGCACGAGATGCGACGGCAAGGCCGCATGCCTGATGTGCAAAGTGACAGCTCCGAACAGCTCTTCCGGACTGTCACCGCTAAATGACAATGAGCGTCATAAGCTCGCAGGACTTGACCGTTCGGGAACAAGGCTCGCTTGTCAGGCCAGAGTGTTCGGCCGTACCGTTGTAGAAGTGCCGGAAGATCCGCTGCGTGCAGCAGTCCGGAAACAGATGATGCGTCAAGCGGAAGAAGATGAATTGTGGTAATTAAGTGAGGCTAGGGGGATAAACACACCATGAGAGGGACTCGAAGCGCGGCTGCAGCTATTGTAGTGCTATGTATGGCTGTCATGCTGTCCGGCTGTCTGTATCCAAAGGATGAGCTGGGCCAGTATCAGAAGCCGCCGAAAGACGCAATAATGAATGTACAAGCCGTTATAGACCAATATCAGAAAGATACGGGTTTGCTCCCTATGCAGAATAGTGAAGCCAGCACGCCGATATATGAGAAGTTTAAAATCGATTTCGATAAGCTGCAGCGGATGGGGTATATGTCGAGCGTGCCGGACTCCGCCTATGAGAAAGGCGGCAGCTACTATTATTTGATCATTAACGAGGATATCGATCCTACCGTTAAACTTATGAATCTCGTGGTCTATCAACAGATGAATGACCTGCAAGCTTCTATTAAAGCGTATAGCGATGCGCATAGCGGCAAGCTGCCTGCAAGCACTGAACTGTATCCAGGTTTCTCTACGATTGACTTTAAGACTCTGGATGAGAAAGAACCGGATCTGCGCAGCATGTTCTCCGGCAGCACGCTTACGCCGATGATGGATGCCAAAGGCATGGTCTATCTTGATTACGGCCCGGACATCATGCAGGCTATGGCTAAAGCTAGCCAGCAGCCTGCCGCCAATGAGGATTTGCGCGAGATTCTTGTCAGTAATTCCGATTTTGTCCCAGTGAAATCAACGGTTTACCACCTGGTGAATGGGGAGCCGCAAGCCGCTTCCAAATAACCGAATCACGTACTAATCTGATGCTCCTGCCTAACTCGGCAGGAGTTTTTTTATTAGCTCGTAAAAAGAATTGACTGCTGTGCAGCGAAACTTTATTCGATTCATCGCAATAAAGTTCCCAATGTTCACAGCGAAACTTTATTCGATTACTCGCAAATAAGATTTCACTGCTGTGCAGCGAAACTTATTTCGATTCATCGCAATAAAGTTCCCACTGTTCACAGTGAAACTTTATTCGATTAAGGCATAGCTTTCGTCTTTCTCTCATATATCTCAATCTTGGAAGGCCGGAACCGTTAAGGCTTATGGAAATCTATAAGATTTCATTGCTGCATTCGTCATAATTAGGAAGAGGACGCAATAAGCTATTACTAGTCCAAAATCATGTACGAGTTGCGTCGCTGGCAAGACGAGCGAGCAAGCGGCGAAACCTGACGACGAACAGCAGGAGGCAACGCAGCAGTACGGTACGTCCATGTACAGGCGAATTACGATTGGGAGGGGATATTCAGTGGAGAAAGTGGACATTTTCAAGGACATTGCCGAACGAACCGGCGGGGATATTTACCTCGGCGTCGTCGGTGCGGTCCGCACAGGCAAATCAACCTTCATCAAGCGGTTCATGGAGACGGTTGTGCTGCCTAACATCACGAACGATGCCGATCGGGTAAGAGCGATTGATGAATTACCGCAAAGCGCCGCAGGCAAAACAATAATGACGACCGAACCGAAATTCGTACCGAACCAAGCGGTGCAGCTTCGGGTGGCAGAGGGGCTTGATGTCAATATCAGGCTCGTTGACTGTGTCGGTTATGCCGTTGTCGGCGCCAAAGGATACGAGGATGAGAACGGTCCTCGGATGATTACGACGCCGTGGTTCGAAGAGCCGATTCCATTCCAGGAAGCGGCTGAGATCGGCACGCGCAAAGTCATCCAGGAGCACTCGACGCTTGGGGTCGTCGTCACGACTGACGGAACGATTGCAGAAATTCCGCGCAGCTCGTACATCGAAGCCGAGGAGCGGGTAATAGGCGAGCTGAAGGAAGTCGGCAAGCCATTCGTGCTCATCGTCAATTCCACACGTCCGAAGAGCGAAGAGGCATTGCAGCTGCGCAATGAGCTTCAAGCGAAATATGACATTCCGGTCATTACGCTTAGCGTAGCAACGATGGGTGAAGAAGAAGTCATGTCCGTTCTGCGCGAGGTGCTCTATGAGTTCCCTGTGCATGAAGTGAACGTGAACCTTCCGAGCTGGGTTATGGTGCTGAACGATAACCACTGGCTGCGCAGCAACTACGAGAATTCCGTACGCGATACGGTGAAGGACATTCGTCGTCTGCGCGATGTCGATCGCGTTGTGTCGCAGTTTATGGAATACGAATTTATCGCGCGCGCAGGCCTGAGCGGCATGAACATGGGGCAAGGGGTCGCTGAGATTGATCTCTATGCGCCGGATGAATTGTATGACCAAATCTTGATGGAAGTCGTCGGCGTTGAGATTCGCGGCAAAGACCATCTGCTCCAGCTGATGCAGGAGTTCTCGCACGCGAAACGGGAGTATGACCGGTTCGCGGAAGCGCTCGAGATGGTCAAGACGACTGGCTACGGCATAGCAGCGCCTACGCTTGCGGAGATGGCGCTTGATGAACCGGAGCTCATCCGCCAAGGCTCGCGCTTCGGCGTCCGCCTGAAAGCGACTGCGCCGTCTATCCATATGATTCGAGTCGATGTCGAGTCCGAGTTTGCGCCGATTATCGGAACCGAGAAGCAAAGCGAGGAGCTCGTCCGGTACTTAATGCAAGATTTCGAGAACGACCCGATCAAGATTTGGGAGTCCGATATCTTCGGAAGGTCGCTTCATTCGATCGTAAGGGAAGGCATCCAGGGCAAAATCGCGATGATGCCGGACAACGCGCGCTACAAATTGCAGGAAACTCTTGGCCGAATCATCAACGAAGGATCTGGCGGTTTGATTGCCATAATCTTGTAAAAGAAGGAAGGCACGCCATGCGGCGTGTCTTTTTTTCGCCCTTGAAAGCGGTAAAAATGATAAAAAACCTAGGAATTGCCTAGGAAATCGCCTACAGCCTCTTGAAATTTACGTGCTAACTGTATTACTATAAATCTGTTCATTGGTTCAATATGCAGGATTTGCACATAACGGAATTTCTTTGCACCAGAGCCTGCATGTATAATTTTTCGGGTTTCGGTAAAACAAGATGATAATGGTGTGCATAAGAACTGCCGTCAGGGGAGGTGAAAGAAATGAACAAAACGGAACTGATTGCGAAAGTAGCCGAATTGACTGACCTTTCCAAGAAAGATGCTTCCAAAGCGGTTGATGCCGTTTTTGATGCCATCTCCGAATCGCTGCAAGGCGGGGATAAAGTACAATTGGTGGGCTTCGGTAACTTCGAAGTGAAGAGCCGCGAAGCGCGCAAAGGTCGTAACCCGCAAACGGGTGAAGAGATCGACATCCCGGCAAGCAAAATTCCATCTTTCAAAGCTGGTAAATCTCTGAAGGATCAAGTTTCCCAATAAGAAGCGGTTAACGCCGTTTGATGACGTCCGAGTGCATCCTGCATTCGGACGTTTTTCGTCAGATGGCCCTCTCGCCTGTCTCTATTGACAAGGGTATGCAATTCCAGTAGACTGTTGCTTGCTCGTATACATAAGGTAAACAAGAAGCTTGATGAAACGGAGGCTGTGCACATGGAGGACATGAACGGCGAGTATATCGTCATCAAAGCGAAGGCTCAAGGGGTTCAGGTGATTGGCTTGACTCGCGGGCAAGATACGAAGTTTCATCATACTGAGAAGCTTGATAGAGGCGAAGTGCTCATTTGCCAGTTCACGAATCATACGTCCGCGATCAAGATTCGCGGTAAAGCAACCGTGCTAACCAAATATGGCACCGTCGACACGGACGATGAACGTTAAAAGCAGGCATAGCCTGCTTTTTTAGTTTGTACACTAAGAGAAGAAGGACATTCTATGCGTGAAGGGCGGAAGCAGTCATGCCACATAGATCCTCTTGGTGGTCGTCACAATGGAGAAGACTTGTCATCGCTTGTTCAATTACACTATCGCTTACGCTGCTGATATCGGTATTCCCGCTCATTGCACACCGCACTTCAGAGAACAAGGGTGATGTATCTGTATTTCATCCCGTTCCAATTAAACGACTGAGTTCCGGTGTAATTGTAGACACGATGCTAAGCCTCGGACTCTCACTTCAGGTGAAGAGTGTTGCGTGGAAGGGCTCGGTGCTGTCCGTGGACTTATCTACGGATGGATACGGGGAAGCTGAAGAGGTATGGATGGCAGATTTGCAGCGGCTGCTTGAGCTTGCTTTTGTTCAGACCGATAATGTGAGCCGAGTGCTTGTCCGCTTCGTTACACCCGTTCGTCAGAGCGTCGGAAGCGATGAGACGAGGCTGCGGCTGCTCGCTGCGGCCGATGTGAGAAAAACAGATTCATGGCTGTCCACAGATCTGTCAAAATTAAGTGGCGAGGAATCGTTTTATGACGAAAATTGGCGAAAGCGTCTGCGGTTGTCTGTATCCCAGTTGTAGCATAACGGTTAACATAGTGCTATAATAATTAGATTAAAAAGCAGCAACAACTCTCGCTGTACTGTTCGGAGGCTAGGCCACAATGAAATCGTATAGAATACCTGAAATGGCTAATAAGTACATTGAATACGATATGATTCAAGCACACACGGAGCTGCCGGAATTTCCCGAATCGCGGATCCGGCTGCTCTTTACATTTTTGGCCAATCAGCGTACACCGCTGATGCACAGTGAGCTGTATGCGCTTGTCGTATCACTCGTGCAGTTTGGCATGGATACGCATGACATGATTGATTCCGAGTCCGCCCGCCTTCAGGAGAAGGAGATGCGGTCGCGGCAGTTGAAGGTGCTCGCAGGCGATTATTACTCGAGCCGCTTCTATCAGTTATTGGCGCAGGCAGGGCAGGTGGAGATGATCCGCCGCATCAGCAATGGTGTTACGGAAGTCAACAAGCTCAAGGTCACTTTCTATATGCGTATGAAGCAGCTGAAGCTGACTGCGGAAGAGTATGTATCGCAGTATGTGCGTATTAAGACCGAGCTGTTCCACGCATTCTCGTCTGTACTGGATGAGAAGATGGCGTTAATCTGGACTGATCTGCTTCACGGCGTAGGCCGTTGTGAAGTGGTAATGGACGAACTGATCCGCAGCGAGAAGCCGGAAGCATTCGAAGGCAGCTGGGGTTATTGGCATGTCATGGACAGCGGTACGGATGAAGAGAAGCGCAAGCTGACTTCGGATTCAGCGATGGAGCCGGCATTCACTTCGTCACTGCTTGCTAAGTATGACATTCAGGGGCAACTAACTGAGAAGCTGAAGCAGTCCGTGCAGCACGTACAGTCACTTGTATCCAAGTTAGAATCTGATAAGCTTGCCCGTGAGCTGCAGCAGCTCGGCGAGTCGTTTCTACGGCCGCTATTGCCCGCAGCTTCGGCTTTTGAATAGAGAAAGTAAGGTGAACACTAGTGCAATCCAAGTCAAAAGAAGAACATGTGCACGCCGTATTTGAGAGCATTGCGCCGAAGTACGACTTGATGAACGATCTGATCAGCTTCGGCAGGCATAAAGCATGGCGTAAATTTACGATGCGTAAGATGGACATGAAACCTGGCGCGACAGCGATTGATCTGTGCTGCGGCACCTGTGATTGGACGATTGGGCTGGCAAGAGAAAGCGTGAGCGGCGGCATAGTCGGTCTCGACTTCAGTCAGAACATGCTTGAAGTTGGCAAGCAGAAGGTCAAGCGCGAAGGGCTTGATCATCAGATATCGCTCGTACAAGGCAACGCGATGGCGCTGCCGTTCGAAGATAATCGGTTCGACTACGCGACGATCGGTTTCGGTCTTCGCAACGTGCCGGATCTGGAGCAAGTGCTTCGTGAGATGATGCGCGTCGTGAAGCCGGGCGGACAAGTTGTCTGTCTGGAGATGTCCAAGCCGACGTGGCAGCCGTTCAAAGGCATTTATTATTTCTACTTCGAGAAGGTCATGCCTGCAATCGGCAAGCTTGTAGCGAAGAAGTATGAGCAGTACAAGTGGCTGCCGGAATCGTTGAAGACGTTCCCGGATTCGAAGCAGCTTGCGGCCAAGTACCGTGAGATTGGTCTGACCAATGTGCGCGTTTATCCGTTTGTATTCGGTGTCGCGGCATTACACATGGGGACGAAGGGAACGGACAACGGATGATTCGCAAAACGAAAATAATTCTCGAAATGATTAAATTTGAGCATACCATCTTCGCGCTTCCGTTTGCCTTCATGGGTGCGCTGCTCGGAGCGGTCATGCTCGAGAACAGGCTTCCGCATTGGGCCGAAATCGGCTGGATCATCCTTGCGATGGTCGGCGCAAGAAGCGCGGCGATGGGACTCAATCGCGTCATTGACCGCGTTATTGATGCGAAGAACCCGCGCACAGCGAAGCGGGCAATTCCAGCGGGGTTGTTGAAGGTCGGTGAGGTTGTATTGTTTATCGCCGTCTCGTTCGCAGTGCTGTTCATTGCGGCATCGCAGCTTGACCCGATCTGCATGAAGCTGATGCCGATTGCAGTCTTCTTGCTTGTGCTTTACTCGTATACAAAACGTTTTACGTGGTTGTGCCATGTTGTGCTTGGCCTCACGATCGGACTCGCGCCGCTTGGCGGATGGGTTGCCATTACTGGCGAGTTCGAAGCCTCCGCATTGGTGCTGTATGGCGCAGTTGTATGCTGGCTTGCCGGCTTTGATATTATTTATGCGTGTCAGGATTTCGATTTCGACCGCAAGGAAGGCGTTCATTCCATACCTGCCCGCTTCGGTCAAGCCGGGGCGCTGCGCCTTGCTCGCGGATTTCATTTGCTAACGGCAATCGGATTCATCTCATTATTCTGGCTAACGCCGCTTAGCTGGTTGTATTTAATCGGCGCGCTTGTCTCGGTTGGTATGCTCTGCTATGAGCATATGATTGTACGGCCAGACGATATGAGCCGCGTCCAGACGGCATTCTTCACAATGAACGGCACGCTGAGCGTCGTCTTGTTCGTCTCCGCGTTGCTTGATTTGGTGGTGCTTCATAAGTGGTAGCAGAAGCATCTCGCAAACGCTGGGTCGTCGGCATTACGGGAGCAAGTGGCGCTCTCTACGGCATCCAGCTCATTCGCAGTCTTGTGGAAGCAGAGCAGGACGTGCATCTGGTTATCACGGAAGCAGGCTGGCGTGTGCTGAAGGAAGAGCTCGGCTGGGAAACGACGAAGCGTCAGCAAGCCATCGAGGCTGCATTTCCTGGGCTCGTAGAGAGCAGGCGGTTGAAGCTGCATCCGAATGCCGATATTGGCGCAAGTATTGCAAGTGGCTCGTATCGGGTAGAAGGCATGATCATCATGCCATGCTCGATGGGCACACTAGCTTCGATCGCGCATGGTATCTCGGATGATTTGATGACGCGCGCTGCGGATGTTATGCTGAAGGAAGGGCGCAAGCTGATTATCGTGCCCCGCGAAACACCGCTTCATGCGATTCATCTGGAGAACATGCTTACGCTGGCGAAGCTTGGGGTTAAGATTATCCCGGCTATGCCGGCGTTCTATTATGGACCGCAAACGATTGGCGATATGGTGAATTTTCTAGTTGGGAAAGTGCTCGATCAGCTCCCGCTGGATCATGATTTGTACAGAAGATGGGGAGATGAACAGCATGGGGATTAATCGCCCGATTACCGTCGGTCGCATTGACTATGCGAACGTTTGGCCTATTTTTCATTATGCGGAGGAACAGCTCTCGCCAGATCGGTTCAAGATCGAGAAGCGAGTGCCTTCTGCGCTAAACCGCGCGCTGCGCCAAGGCGAGATTGACATTACTTCAATGTCCTCATTCGCCTATGCGGAGAACGCGGAGAACTACTTGCTGCTGCCGGATTTATCAGTCAGCGCTAAGGGACGGGTCAATTCGATACTGCTGTTTCTGAAGAAGCCGCTTGAGGAAGTGCTGCGAGGACGAATCGCGGTAACGACGACTTCAGCAACAAGCATTAATTTACTCAAAATACTCATGAAGCTCTATTACAATGCAGAGCCATCTTATATTACAATGGAACCGAAGCTGGATGAGATGCTAGAAGAAGCGGATGCCGCCCTTCTCATCGGAGATACAGCGATTCATGCTTCTTGGGAGAATGCTAAGCGAGGCTTGAAAGTGATCGACCTCGGTGAGCTTTGGCGCAATTGGACAGGCTACGGCATGACGTTCGCGCTCGTGGCTGTACGCCGTGAAATCGCAGCTGCTTATCCCGAAGCGGTAGCTGATGTCCATCGCGCTTTGATGGCTAGCAAGGAGAAGAGTTTGCAAGAGCTGACGCCGCTTATAGAGAAAGCTTGTGCGCTGCTTGGAGGCGAACCGGCATATTGGAGCCGTTATTTCAAGGAGCTGCATTATGATTTCGGTTCGAATGAACAGGCGGGACTCACGCTTTACTTTGATTACGCGAATCAGCTGGGACTCTTGCCTAATGAAGTACAGATGCAATTTTTTGAAGACCAAAACGTCCTTAAGGTGAACAAATGAAACTACTTGATATTTACGCCAAACTGAAAAGCGATCTTGATGCCATTGAGGCTAAGCTAGCGAGCAGCGTGACGAGTGATCACGCCCTTCTTAGCGATGCCTCTACGCATCTGCTCAAAGCGGGCGGTAAACGGATACGTCCGGTTGTCGTGCTGCTTGCTGCGAAATTCGGTGATTACCGACTGGATGTGCTCCAGAAGGTTGCCGTGCCGCTTGAACTTATACATATGGCTTCTCTTGTCCATGATGATGTTATCGACAACGCGGAGACGCGCCGCGGCCAGCTGACCGTGAAGTCCAAGTGGGACAACCGGATTGCGATGTACACGGGCGACTATATCTATGGTAAAGCGCTCGCGCTCGCGACCGAGCTTCCGAACCCGCAAATTCATCAAATTTTATCGCATGCGATGGTTCAGATGTGTATTGGCGAGATGGAGCAAATTCGTGATTTCTTTAATACGGATCAGACCGTGCGCAATTATTTGCTTCGTATTCGCCGTAAAACCGCTCTGCTTATCGCGATTAGCTGCCAGCTTGGCGCCATTGCCGCTGGAGCGGACCGCAAATCCTCGAACTGTTTGTACCGATTCGGCTATAACATGGGAATGGCATTCCAGATTAGGGATGACCTGCTGGACCTGCTCGGCACGGAGAAGCAGATTGGAAAACCGCCGGGCTCGGATATCAAGCAAGGCAATATGACTTTGCCGGTTCTGCTTGCGCTGAAAGAACCAGGAAATTCGGAGGAATTGCTCGCGGAAATTATTAAAATTCGTGAGTCGAATGGAGCAGGGGAAACGAAGCGGGCGTTGAACATAATACGTAAGAGTGCAGGCATACATACTGCTGACGCGATGGCAACTCGTTATATCAAAAAAGCGATTGCAGCGTTAAACAGTTTGCCAAACATTCCGGCGAAGAAGAATTTAACGGATATCGCCCATTTTGTAGGAAAACGAAACTACTAATTGCGTCAAGGAGGGAATTTCGATGGAAAGAACATTTCTAATGGTTAAACCAGACGGCGTACAGCGGGGGTTAATCGGAGAAATTGTATCACGCTTTGAGCGGAAAGGACTAAAGCTTGTCGCTGCCAAATTTATGATGATTACACCTGAGCTCGCTGAACGCCACTATGCAGAGCACATCGGGAAGCCCTTTTATCCGCCGCTTGTAGCATTTGTGACGTCTGGGCCGGTATTTGCAATGGTTTGGCAAGGTGACAACGTCATCGGTTTAACGCGTGCCATAATTGGCAAGACGGACGCCCTTGAAGCAGCTCCAGGCACAATTCGCTCCGATTTCGCCGTACATACGAATTTTAATCTTATTCACGGCTCGGACTCGCCGCAAAGCGCTGCAAGGGAGATCGGTATTTTCTTTGCGCCGCATGAGCTTATTGATTACAACCAAACCATTCAGCAGTGGATTTAAATTGACACTTTGCCAACAAGAATCGGCATAATGGGGGTTCGTGCATGTTCGAAGATAAGGACTTCGGCTTATTCATCACGAAGATTAAAGAGAAGACCGCAATCGATCTATCGCAGTATAAGGAAGCCCAGATGAAGCGGCGGCTGACGACCTTGCGACAGAAGTACGGCTTCGATACGTTTGCAGCTTACTGGAACGGGCTTGAGAAAGACAAGAAGCTGATGAATGAGTTTCTGGACCGAATGACGATCAACGTGTCGGAATTCTGGCGCAACCCAAGCAGATGGGAAGCGATGGAGAAGAAGTTTCTCCCGGAAGCGCTGCAGACAAGCAGCCGGGTCAAGATATGGAGCGCTGCTTGCTCAACGGGCGAAGAGCCTTATACGCTCTCCATGATTATGGCTGAGCTCGGCGCGCATGACCGAACGTCGATTCTCGCAACGGACCTTGATAATATTGTTCTCCAGAAGGCTATGCAAGGCGTGTACCAAGATCGTTCTGTACGTGATGTACCCCGCAATTATATGTCCAAATATTTCGTTAAGCAGGGCGAGGATTCGCTCGCGGTCACGGCTCAGCTGAAGAAGATTATTACGTTTAAACAGCAGAATCTGCTTCATGATACGTTCGACACCGGCTTTGATATTATTGTTTGCCGCAATGTTATGATCTATTTTACCGAAGAAGCGAAACACTTGCTTTACCATAAGTTCTCCAAAGCGCTTAAACCAGGCGGCCTCCTGTTCGTGGGAAGCACAGAGCAAATTTTCTCTCCGTCGCAATATGATTTTGAGTCGGTTGAAACTTTCTTCTATCGCCGCAAGGCTTAGCGTGTATATCGTTTTCCATCTTCTCCAATACTAAAGCAATGGCGGTTATGGCATTGGAGGTGCAAGATGGACAAGCGAAAAGTAATTACGGCGTACAAGCGTGGATTTATTACTGTCCAGGAATGCGCCCAAATTCTCGGAATCGATACTACTCAAATGAAAGGTCTTATGAATGATCCTAATTTGAACGTGGACCCGCAATTATTGCGGAACCAGCATTCCGCTAACGGTTAACGAATAAGCTGCAATGAGCTGTCTGTCACACCTGCCTAAGGTGCGGCAGGCAGCTTTTTTCATGCGAGAGCATGCATAGTTATACGCTCTGGGGGGCTTTCATTTCCTTGTCAAACCGGCGACGCTATACTATAATGAGCAAAAGATATTTTGGAAGACAAACATACATAGATGGATTCATCGTTTGCGGTGTTCAAAATGAGGGAGGACTTTACTGTGAGTTTACGTTATTTGACAGCAGGAGAGACACATGGTCCACAGTTGACGGCGATTATTGAAGGCTTGCCGAGCAACCTGAAGCTGGACTTCGAAGAATTGAATTTCCAATTGCATCGCAGACAGAAAGGGCATGGCCGCGGCCGCCGGATGCAAATTGAGAAGGATACCGCGAACATCGTCGGTGGAGTACGTCACGGTAAAACAACGGGAGCGCCAGTCGCGCTGATCGTTGAGAACAATGACTGGAAGCACTGGACGACAGTTATGAATATTGAGCCGATTGAAGGCAGCGACGAAGAGAAGCGCCGCGTGCACCGTCCGCGCCCAGGTCATGCAGACCTGAACGGCGGGTTGAAATATAACTTGAAAGATCTGCGTAACGTGCTGGAGCGCTCCAGCGCCCGCGAAACCGCTGCCCGCGTCGCAGTCGGCGCGGTAGCGAGACAATTCTTGGCTGCGTTCGGCATTAAAGTCGGCGGACAAGTGATCCGTATTGGCGAGATTGAAGCGCCTGCGAACAATTTGCCGCTTGAAGAGCTTATCCGTCTGACGGAAGAGTCGCCGGTACGCGTTGTTGATAAAGAAACAGAAGAGAAGATGACTGCTTATATCGATCAGATCAAAGCAGAAGGCGATTCCATCGGCGGCATCGTCGAGTGTATCGTAGAAGGCGTGCCGATTGGTCTTGGCAGCCATGTGCAATATGACCGCAAGCTGGATGGACGTATCGCGCAAGCGGTTGTATCCATCAATGCGTTCAAAGGCTGCGAGATCGGCATTGGCTTCGAAGCAGGCACGATCCGCGGCTCGCAAGTGCATGATGAAATTCTGTACTCCGAGGAGCGCGGCTATCACCGCAGAACGAACCGCTTGGGCGGCTTCGAGGGCGGCATGACGAACGGTGAGCAAATCGTGGTTCGCGGCGTAATGAAGCCGATCCCGACTTTGTACAAACCGCTGCAAAGCGTTGATATCGATACGAAAGAACCGTTCACTGCGCAGGTTGAACGTTCGGACAGCTGCGCTGTTCCAGCGGCGAGCGTTGTTATGGAACATGTCGTTGCATGGGAAGTAGCGAAGGCGTTCCTTGAGAAATTCGGCGGCGATTCCATGGAAGAGATTACAGCCAACTACAACAACTACTTGGCGCAACTGGAGAGCTACTAATGAGCGGCCATCGTGAGCTGACCGTCGAGCTTGGCGAGCGGTCCTACCCGATCTATATCGGGGAAGGACTGCTTGACAAGGCAGGGGAGCTGTTCGAGCGTCACGGGATTAGCAAGAAGTCGCCACTAATGATCGTTACGGATACTAATGTGGCAGGGCGGCAACTGGCTCACTTGGAATCTGAGCTGCGAGCGGCTGGATTTACGGTGGAGAGCGCAATTGTTCCGGCTGGAGAGACGTCGAAGTCGTTGAATGAGCTGGGTCGACTGACTGGCCTCGCGCTTGAGCACGGGCTTGACCGGAAGTCGACCATTGTCGCGCTTGGCGGCGGTGTTGTCGGAGATTTGGCAGGATTCGTTGCCGCTTCTTATATGCGCGGCATTAAGTTCGTTCAGGTGCCTACGACCATTCTGGCGCATGATAGCAGCGTCGGCGGTAAAGTAGCGGTGAACCATCCGCTTGCGAAGAACATTATCGGTGCATTCCATCAGCCGGAGCTCGTTCTATACGACTTGCTTACTTTGCAAACGCTACCGGAAAGAGAAGTGAAAGCTGGCTTGTCCGAGGTTGTGAAGCATGGATTGATCTGGGATGCAGAGTTCGTAACCTGGTGCGACGAGAATGCTAGCAAGCTGCTTGCGCTAGATTCAGATGCGCTTGGCTATGCTCTGTACAAAGGCTGCAGCGTGAAAGCAGCGGTTGTGTCCAAGGATGAGCGCGAGAATGATCTGCGCGCCATTCTGAATCTTGGCCATACGATCGGCCATGCGCTCGAAGCCGTAGCTGGCTACAATGAGCTGCTGCATGGCGAAGCGATTGCGATCGGCATGGTTGGATCCGCCAAGCTGGCTGTAAGGCTCGGCGCTCCCGAGGAGGTCTATCATGTGACGAAGCGTGTGCTGTCGCGGGTAGGGTTGCCGGTGAGATTGCCTGAGCATCTGGATACAGATGAAATTATGCGTGCAATGATGCATGACAAGAAATTCCAAGAAGGCACGATGGTGTTCATCGTCCCAACTGCAATTGGCGTCGTGGAAATCAATAAATCGGTGTCATCTGCGCTCGTTCGCGAGATCGTAGAGCAATTGAAACAGGAGGCCGTGTAAAGATGAGTGTTCGGGGAATCCGCGGAGCAATTACAGTTGAAGTGAATGAGGAGCAGCCGATTCTGCAAGCAACGGCAGAATTGCTTAACCTTATCGTAAGTTCCAATCAAGTAGCGCCTGAAGATATTGCGAGCGTGTTCGTTACGGTAACGGGAGATCTGGACGCCACATTCCCTGCACGGGCGATCCGCGCGATGGCGGGCTGGGAGCTTGTCCCGCTCATGTGCGCGCTTGAAGTACCAGTGAAGGGCAGCCTGGCGATGTGCATTCGTCTCATGGTGCTTGTTAACACTGATAAATCCCAACAAAGTATCGAGCATGTTTACTTAGGCGGCGCGAAAGCGCTGCGTCCTGACTTGAGCAAAGCTTAAGCGAATAAGTGTATGCACGCCATTTAAAGTGCATTGACGGATCTGATTGCACTAGTGTATAGTGATTTCATACTTGAAGAATGAGCAGAGCATAGTTTGAGATGAGCAGTACGAGATGTTTTTTTAGAAGAGATGAGCAGAGCTGAGCCTAGAGCTTGTAAGAGTTGAGACGAGTAGACCAGAGGATTGGATTGTAGCTATTTAGCCTTGTTTTGCCCTACCCATTTCCGTTTCGGATGGGGTTGAGGCGTGTCCCAGGCAGCTGCCGTTATTTCTCTACATTCGGATCAATGCTCATTAATATCTTCTGACATGAACACTCCTGCTGCGGCAGGAGTTTTTTTATTTTTCCTACAGGGGAGAGATTAGGATGAATCAGGAGCTTCAAGAGATTATTAAGTTAGCTGGCACGTATAATTTGATCCCAGTTGTACGCAATGTGATGGCAGATACCGAAACGCCAATTCGAATCTTCCAGCACTTCTATAAAGAACGTCGCGCGTTCTTGCTTGAGAGCGTTGAGGGCGGCGTGAAATGGGCGCGTTACTCCTTTATCGGAACAGACCCATTCATGCTGATCCGCGGCAAGAACGGCGAGATGGTTATTGAGAAGAATGGTGAAGAAACGATTCTTCGCGACAAGCCGATCGAGCTGCTTAAAGCTCAGCTGCGCGCTTACCGTAGCCCATCGATCCCAGGTCTTCCTCATTTTACAGGCGGAGCGATCGGATTCTTCGGCTACGATCTGCTTCAATATTATGAGAAGCTGCCTGCGCACCGCGTCGATGATTTGAATATGAACGATTTGCAGTTTATGTTCTGCGATCAAGTTATCGTCTTCGATCATTTCAAACAGCAGCTGCAAGTGATTGGCAACATACATATCCCGCATGGAGCAACGGATCGGGATATTGAAGCGGTTTACAACCAGACGGTCAGCAAGATCGAGTCGACAATCGAACGGCTGCAGCAGCCGCTGCAAGCGACACTTGCAGGTGGCAGTGTACCAGCTGATCCGGAGCTTGGCGATGTGAAATCGAACCTGACCAAAGAGCAGTTTCTCGCTAACGTTGAGAAGTCCAAGGAATACATTCGCTCAGGCGATATTTTCCAAGTGGTACTCTCCCAGCGCTTCAGCATCGAAACCGAAGTCGATCCGCTCCATGTGTACCGCGTACTGCGCACAATGAACCCATCGCCTTATATGTACTACTTGAAAATGGATGATGAAGTCATTGTCGGCACTTCGCCGGAAGCACTCGTGAAAGTGGACGGCGAACGCGTAGAGACTCGCCCAATCGCTGGCACAAGACCACGCGGCAAGACGCCGGAGCAGGATCTTGCGCTCGAGAAAGAATTGCTCGCTGACGAGAAGGAACGTGCAGAGCATCTGATGCTCGTCGACTTGGGACGTAACGACATCGGCCGCGTATCTGAATTCGGTTCCGTACGCTGCGATTCGTACATGGAGATAGAGCGTTACTCGCACGTTATGCATATCGTGTCCAACGTTTCCGGCAAGCTGCGGGAGGACAAAGACTTCTTCGACGCTTTTGTCTCTTGCATGCCGGCTGGCACCGTATCCGGCGCTCCGAAGCTTCGCGCGATGGAGATTATCGCAGAACTTGAGAATGAAGCACGCGGGGCTTATGCCGGTGCAATCGGCTATCTCGGCTTCGGCGGCAGCTTGAATACATGCATTACGATTCGGACGCTTATCTTCAAGAATGGTAAAGCCTACGTACAGGCTGGAGCCGGCATCGTATGGGATTCCGTACCGGAGAATGAGTACATGGAAACTGTGAATAAAGCAATGGCGATGCTGAAAGCGGTTCGCGCAGCTGAGGCCATCTTCACGGAACCGAAGCGTGGCATGAACATGATCAATATGGACTATTATGCGGATGCGAAAGGGTGAGGAGTATGACAGTAACGAGCGAATTGATTACGATGCAGCGCGCATTGACGACGCTGGTCGGCGGCAAGAGCTTGACGCGTGAGGAAGCGCGCGGCGTAATGGAACTTATCATGAGAGGCGAAGCTACTGGCGCACAGATTGGCTCCGTCGCCACTGCACTCCGCATGAAAGGCGAGACGAAGGATGAGATTACGGGATTTGCCGAAGCGATGCGCGCGCATTCCCATCATGTCCACACTGAACGCGGCGGATTGCTCGATACTTGCGGCACAGGCGGCTCCGGCGTGCACAAGTTCAATATTTCCACAGCTTCGGCGATTATTGCTTCCGCAGCGGGCATCCGCGTTGCTAAGCACGGCAACCGGGCGATGTCAGGCAAATCCGGCAGCGCAGATACGCTTGAAGCGCTTGGAGTGAATATTACGCTGACAGCCGAGCAAGCGGCACGCTGCTTGGATTCGATCGGCATCTGCTTCATGTTCGCGCAGCTGTACCATCCGTCCTTGAAGCATGCGGCTGCACCGCGCCGGGAGCTTGGATTCCGCACGATCTTCAATATGCTCGGCCCGCTTACGAATCCTGCGAATGCAGATCGTCAGCTGATCGGCATCTATGATCGCTCGCGGACGGATACAATCGCTGCGGTGCTCGGTGAGCTTGGCCTGAGCAAGGCGATGGTTGTAAGCAGCTATGACGGCTTGGATGAAATTAGTATCTCATCGCCGACCCAGCTCTCGGAGCTGCTGAATGGCGATGTGCGGACATATACCATTACCCCGGAAGAGCTCGGTCTTACCACCCGCTCGCTATCGGATATCATCGGAGGCGATGCGGCGGAGAACGCACGTATTATCCGGTCGATCTTCAGCGGAGAAGAGCAAGGTGCTTACCGCGATATCGTGCTTGCGAATGCTGGCGCGTGCATCTATGTAGGCGGCAAAGTAAATTCCTTGCAAGACGGTGTGGCCGTCGCTAAGAGCATCATTGATTCCGGCAAAGCAGCGGCGAAGCTGCAGCAGCTGATTGAAACGACAGGAGCGTTGAGCCATGTTTCTTGATAAAATCGTAGCAACTAAGCGTAATGAAGTAGAAGCTCTTGCAGCGCAGTTCGACTTGTCTGCAGTGGAACGCCAAATCGCAGCGATGCCTGCTTGCAGAGGCTTCGAGCGCGCGGTAACGGAGAAAAGGAATCGTCCCCTTGGCTTGATCGCAGAAGTGAAGAAAGCTTCGCCTTCCAAAGGACTCATCCGCGCGGACTTTGACCCCGCCACGCTGGCGCGGATCTACGAAGAAGCGGGTGCAGACTGCATTTCGGTACTGACGGACGTTGATTATTTTCAAGGTCAGAACGCATACTTAACGGCAGTATCTCAAGCGGTCAAGCTGCCGCTGCTGCGCAAAGATTTCACAATCGACTACCGTCAAGTCTATGAAGCTCGTTTGATCGGTGCAGACGCGATTCTGCTCATTGCCGCAATATTGAAGCCTGCCGAGCTGTCGGAGCTTTATGATATTGCGAAGTCCATTGGCCTCGATGTTCTGGTGGAGGTGCATGACGAGCAAGAGATGGAAGCGGTGCTAGAGCTGGATAAAGCGACGCTTGTCGGTATTAATAACCGCAATTTGCATACATTCGTGACCGATATTAAGACGACGGAACGGTTGATTAGCCTTGTTCCACCAGGAATTACGGTTATCAGCGAGAGCTCCCTCAGCTCGCAGTCTGATATTGATTTTGTTCAATCGGTTGGAGCTCGAGGCGTGCTTATCGGCGAATACTTCATGCGTCAGCCGGATGTTGGTGCGGCCGTCGAACATTTGATGGGACCGGTGAAGGTGTAATGACGCGTGTCAAAATATGTGGTTTGCGCGATAGCGAGACTGTACGCGCGATGGACGGATTGCCCGTTGACGAGATCGGCCTCGTCTTCGCGAAGAGCAAGCGGCAAGTGTCGCCGGCTCTTGCAGGCCAACTAATCAGCGAGGTGAGGAAGCTTAGCACGCCCACTGGTTTGGCTCCGGAATCAGTTGGCGTCTTCGTGAATCCGACTTTGGATGAGCTTCGCACCATTCTCACAGAGGCGCCGCTGGATGTCGTTCAGCTGCACGGGGAAGAAACGCCTGAAATGTGCGCTGAGGTACGAAATCTCCTCAAAGTGAAGGTATGGAAGGTGTTCTCCGTTACGGCAGAAGACAGCGAGGGAGCTGCAGAGTCAGCATCTGACGGACCAGCTCGTCTGGCGGCTTATGCCGGCGTCGTAGATGGCTTCCTCATTGATACGGCCGGTGGCGGCACAGGCGTGACTTTCGCATGGCATGTCATTGACAGATATGCGGAAGCGGCTGCGCGAATCGGCGTTCCGCTGTATGTAGCGGGCGGTCTGCATCCGGATAATGTCGGAGAGCTGCTGGGCAGCTATTCGCCGAGCGGAGTGGATGTGTCCAGTGGTGTTGAGACAGATGGCGTAAAAGATATTCAGAAAATTCGAATGTTTGCGGAAAGGGTGAAAGGTGTATGATCGAAGTTCCAGATTTGAATGGCCGTTTCGGCAAGTTCGGCGGTCGGTATGTACCGGAAACGTTGATGAACGCACTGCTTGAGCTGGAGGAAGCGTACAAGCGCTACTCGAAGGATCCAGAATTCCTCGCGGAAATCCGCGAATTGCTGCATAAATATTCCGGTCGTCCGACTTCTCTATATCATGCGAAGCACTTGTCTGAACAGCTTGGCGGCGCGCAAATCTACTTGAAGCGTGAAGATTTGAACCATACTGGCGCGCATAAGATCAACAACACGATTGGGCAAGGCATTCTTGCGAAAAGGATGGGCAAAACGAAGATTATCGCTGAAACCGGCGCTGGACAGCACGGAGTTGCTTCTGCGACTGTTGCGGCATTGCTCGGCCTCGAATGCAAAGTGTTTATGGGCGAGGAAGATATGAAGCGCCAAGAGCTGAACGTGTTCCGTATGCAGCTGCTGGGAGCAGAGGTTGTTCCGGTCACTTCCGGTACGCGCACGCTGAAGGATGCTTGTAATGAGACGCTTCGCTACTGGGTCAGCCATGTCGATGATACGTATTACATTCTCGGTTCGGCAACCGGCCCGCATCCGTATCCGATGATCGTTCGTGACTTCCAGCGCATTATCGGGGACGAGACGAGAGAGCAAATCGTGAAAGAAGCCGGTCGTCTGCCGGATTATGTTGTAGCAGCTGTAGGCGGCGGCAGCAACGCGATTGGCATGTTCTATCCGTTCATCAAAGATACCAGCGTGAAGCTGCTCGGTGTTGAAGCGGCCGGACGCGGCGTGGATACAGAAGAGCATGCAGCGACGATGACGAAAGGTCGTCATGGCGTATTCCAAGGCTCGCTTAGTTACGTGCTGCAAGATGACCACGGTCAAGTGCTGCCGGCGCATTCCATCTCGGCAGGTCTCGATTATCCAGGTATCGGTCCAGAGCATTCGTATCTCAAGGATACAGATCGTGCGAAATACGTACCGATTACAGATGCGGAGGCGCTCGACGCGCTGCAGCTGTTGTCCCGTACGGAAGGCATTATTCCAGCTCTCGAGTCGGCGCATGCGATTGCGGAAGTTGTAAAGCTGGCTCCGACGCTGAGCAGCGAAGAAATTGTTGTGGTCTGCCTCTCCGGCCGCGGTGACAAAGACGTACAGGCGATTATGGGTTACTTGAACGGAGGAGGGGAAAGCAATGGCCATTAATGCAATTGATGCAGCATTCCAGCGGCTTCGTGAGGAAGGCCGTACGGCACTTATTCCTTTTGTTACGATTGGCGACCCTGACTTGGCAACGTCCGTGGATATTATTAAGGCGCTTGAGCTAGCAGGTTCAGATATGGTCGAGCTCGGTGTTCCTTACTCGGACCCGCTCGCAGACGGTCCTGTCATTCAACGCGCATCGGAGCGGGCGCTCTCGAATGGCCGCGTTTCATTGGCGGACGTAATCGAGGTAGCCGACCAAGCGAGAACTGCTGGCGTGAAGCTGCCCTTTATTCTGTTCTCGTACTACAACCCGATTCTGCAGTTCGGTTTGGAGCGCTTCTTTGACCTTATCATTACCAAGGGGATCAGCGGATTGATCATTCCGGATTTGCCGCTTGAAGAGGATGCAGAGCTCCGTGCAATGGCGGAGAATGCGGACATCCACCTCATTCCGCTCGTTGCACCGACCTCGAATGACCGTGTTACACGTATTGCTGCGAAGGCTCGAGGCTTCGTCTATTGCGTATCGTCGCTTGGCGTAACGGGCGTGCGTGCGGACTTCCACAAGGGCATCGACGAGTTCCTTGCGACCGTTCGCAGCGCGACAACAACGCCAATCGCTGTCGGCTTCGGTATTTCGAACCGCGAGCAGGTTGAGCGCTTCAGCAAGCAAGCGGATGGCGTTATCGTCGGCAGCGCGATCGTGCGCAAGATCGAAGAAGTGGTTCCGCTGCTCCAGTCGCCTGATACGAAGCAGGAAGGGCTGGATCAAATTCGCCAGTTCGTGAGTGAGCTGAGCGGCCGCTCGTAGACGAATACCAAGAAGCCCTCTTGCTGGCGTATCACGCAGCGAGAGGGCTTTTCTATACGCTGGCAGAGATGCTTCTGCGCATGAAAGCTTAAAAGCGCGAAAGAAAATATCGTACGTACTCTTTTAAATGCCAGCAACTTATGAGACAATGTTGAAATAAAGTTTGTTCCCTAATCTACACCACTATTTATGAGGTGATTATTCATGCAACCTAAAAAAAGTATTGTGCATTTGCCAGTGTACCAACCTGGTAAGCCGATTGAAGAAGTAAAGAGAGAGCTTGGCCTCAAGGAAGTCATTAAGCTTGCTTCCAACGAGAATCCGTTCGGCAGCTCCGAGCATGCCAAGACGGCGATTCAGAATGAACTCAATAATATCAGCCTATATCCAGACGGCGGAAGCGTTGATCTGACGAAGGACCTCGCAGAATACCTTGGCGTAACGTCGAAGCAGATTATTTTTGGCGCTGGCTCCGATGAAGTCATTCTAATGCTGGCTCGCGCTTACTTAACGCCTGGCGACGAGACGATCATGGCGGATGAAACATTCCCGCAATATAAGCACAACTGCGAGATTGAAGGCGCAACGATTATTGAAGTGCCGCTAAACAACGGAACGCATGATCTGAATGCGATGCTGGCGAAAGTAACAGATCGCACGAAGATTATCTGGGTGTGCAACCCGAATAACCCGACAGGTACAATCGTACGCACGACGGAGCTTGAAGCGTTCATTCGCCAAGTCCCTTCGAATGTACTCGTTGTACTGGACGAAGCTTACTTCGAGTATGTATTGGATGCGGAATATCCGGATGGCATTACGCTTCTTCCTGAATTCAAGAACGTGATTGTACTGCGTACTTTCTCCAAAGTGTACGGACTCGCTTCGCTGCGTATCGGTTACGGCGTCGGTCACGAAGATGTCATCCGTTCCATCAATCAGGTTCGCGAGCCGTTCAACACATCCCGTTTCGGACAAGCTGCAGCGAAAGCATCGCTTGCTGACCTGGAGTTCTTGAACAACTGCAAGACACGCAACGCCGAGGGTATTGCGTACATGTACGAGCAATTCGACCGACTCGGCCTGAACTACTTCGAGGCGCACGGCAACTTCGTTATGGTAGATGTGAAGCTCCCGTCGCAGCAAGTATTTGACGGTTTGCTGCGCAAAGGCATCATCTCCCGCGCGCGTTGGTCCTACTACCCGACGCATATTCGGATTACGGTCGGCAGCCGCGAGCAGAACGAAGCGTTCATCCGCGCCTTGGAAGAAGTACTTCAGGAAGCGGCGGTGCTAGGTTAACATCATGACAAAAATCGCGATATTCGGCGTCGGACTGATCGGCGGCTCGCTCGCGCTTTGCTTCAAAGGCAAACCGGGCTTAACCGTTGTCGGTCATTCCGTACGCGAATCATCCGTGGCCAAGTACCTCGAGAGGGGCGTCGTCGATCATGCGACGACGTCGCTTCGCGAGGCGGCTGAAGGCGCGGATTTTATTTTTCTATGCGTGCCAGTCGGCTCGCTAGCGCAATACGTAGACGAGCTTAGCCAGCTTGATCTGAAGCCGGGCTGCATCATTACGGATGTAGGCAGCACCAAGGCTTCCGTCGCTGCATCGGCGCGCAATGCGAAGCTGGGAGATGCTGTATTCATCGGAGGACATCCGATGGCAGGCTCCGAGCGCTCGGGCGTAGAAGCGGCTTCCTTGTATCTTTTCGAGAATGCCTTCTACGTGCTGACACCAGAGCCTTCGACATCGCAATATGATGTAGACCGGTTGACGGAGCTGCTCAGCTATACAAAAGCGCATATCGTTCACGTGCATCCTGAGGAGCATGACGAGATCGTCGGCGCTATCAGCCATCTGCCGCATATTATTGCGGTGGCGCTTGTGAACCTTGTGCGCGGCTACAACGATGACAACTCGCTGTACAGCCAGCTGGCGGCAGGAGGATTCCGCGACATTACGCGTATCGCCTCTAGCGATCCGGTTGTTTGGCGCGACATTCTGGTGAACAACCGCGGCGTCCTACTCAAGCTGCTTCAAGAGTGGCAAGTGGGCACGGCGGCTTTCATCGATATGCTGCAAAGCGAGGACGGCGAAGGAATAGAGACTGCGTTCAAGAAGGCTGGTCAATTCCGCAGCACGTTGCCGGAGCGCCGTAAAGGAATGATCCATTCCATCTTCGAGTGCTATATTGATGTTCCGGATCATCCGGGCATTATCGGCAAAGTGGCGACTGAGCTAGGCAACAACAAAATCAATCTGAGCAACGTTCAGATTATTGAGAGCAGGGAAGACGTGCCAGGCGTCCTGCGGCTCAGTTTCCGAACTCAGGAGGACTTGGACAAGGCTGTCCAAAAGTTGGGTGAAATCGGTTATTCGGTTCATTTTTAAAATGTATGTTGCGAAAATGAAAACGCTTATTGACAGAATGAAAACGTATACATATAATAAAGGTACAGTATGGTTTCTCTCCACTCCTATCCAAATCCATCGCAGAATTTGCGGGGCCGCCTTTATAGGCGGTCTTTTTTTTGCGTTTAGTGGAACATTTCGATCGTTTCATCCGTTTATTGTTGTGGGTAATAAGACTACGGTACATGTGCGGAGCAAAGCTTTGAAAAAAATTTATCCTTTAAAAAAAGGTTTCATGATACAATTGCCGTGTTGATTGTAAAAAAATGGGGACGACAATCATGTCGAAAGAAGCAGGATTATGGACTCATTTCGCGAAATTATTAGTGATCTATATAATGAATTAATTTTTTGTTTAGGATCGCGCAACTTTTCACTCTCGGCTCGGTACAATGTTATACCGATTCGGGAGCACTCCTAAGGCCAAGGAGGGTCGCCCGCGATGACGGATTCCCAGCTTATACGCGAAATCAAAGATGGAAACATACAGCTATATTCGGAATTGATGCGGCGCTACCAACGCAAAATCCTTGCCTTCATCTACCACATGTTAAAGAGTGCGAAGCTTGAATTGTTGGCAGAGGACCTATGCTCTGAGACGTTTTACAAGGCATATCGCAGCCTGCATTCATTCCGGGAAGTCGACGCTTCCTTCTCTACGTGGCTGTACACCATCGCAAGAAATACGGTACTTAGCGAACTGCGCAAACAGAAAGCAGGCAGCGTGTCCTTTGATGAAGTCGGATTCGTTCCGATCGCTCCGCCTGATGCGGTGCCGGAACACAGGCTGCTGCAGAACGAACGGATGTCGATGGTTCGTGAAGCGATCAACAGCCTGCCGGAGAAACAGCGTTCTGCGCTTATTTTACGGGAGTATGACCAGCTGGATTATCAAGAGATTGCCAGCATTCTCGGTCAGACGGTTAGCTCCGTCAAATCGCTTCTGTTTCGAGCGCGCAGCAGTGTAAAAGTACAGCTTGAACCGTATTTCGGAGAGTCGCCGATGCTGGAGGAATACGAGGGGATGAAAATGCGATGAAATGCCTTGAAGTCGGGCAATTATTTGGCGTCTACTGGGATTTGCCGGAGGACGACATCGAACGCAAGTCCGTCGATGAGCATCTCCTTACCTGTGCGGCATGCAGAGAAGAATTTCAAATTTGGGAAGAGAGCGAGCAATTGATTCGCGTCTTCTCGGAAGATACAGACGATATCGGACCGATTGACCATGTAAACTATGGCGTTATGGACCGCATATATAATGAACAATCCTGGTACATACCTGTGCCCAATCGGAGTTACCAGTTCACAAGGACATTCCGTAGAAACGTTACGTTAATCATTGCTTGTTTCATGGCGATGTTTGTATGCGGCTTGTTTTACTTGCTAACAGGAACGAACGATGCATCATCCGCACAAGTAGCCAAGCTGACTGGTTTACTGGAGACCGCGAATGCGGCTGCGGACAGTTCCGTTATAAGCGCAGACTTCTACGCGGACGTACCGGTTGCAAGCATCAGCGATCCAATTGTATTGAATATTGTGCCAACGGTTCCGCAATACTATGTGGCGTTGTCACTGCTCGGTATCATTATGACGCTGCTTATTCTTAACTGGTTCTCGCGAACACGAAATTAATAGTTCACCAACTTACATATCAATTTAAACTGCCATGAAAAGGGGAGCGTAAGCTTGAGGATCGGACTGATTCGGCACGGCAAGACAGATTGGAATGCACTTGGCAGAATACAAGGCCAAACCGATATCCCGCTCAATAATGAAGGCATTCGTCAAGCCCACGCGCTTGCCTACCGGCTTCAGCACGAATCGATGAAATGGGATGCCATCATCTCAAGCGATTTGTCCAGAGCTATCGAGACAGCATCTATTATTTCGAAGGCGCTCCAAATTCCACTTCTTCCTCCTGATACAAGGCTTCGGGAACGGTTCTATGGAGAGGTGGAAGGAACGACAGAAGATGAGAGGCTGAAACGCTGGGGCACGGATTGGAAGAAATGCGACTGCGGGCAAGAAGGCGATGATTCCGTACGCGATCGGTCAATCGCTTTCGTCGAAGAAACGGCAAACGCGAATCCGAATCGGAACATTCTCGTCGTGACGCATGGCAGCTTGCTTGCCCAGCTATTGAAGGCGATGTGCACGGAGCTTGCCGATAAGCCGATTCTCAATTTATCCTTCTCTATCATGGAACGCAGCGATGCAAGCTGGAATCCGCTTCTTCACAACTGCACGCTTCATCTGGAGCAGCTGCAGAGTTGACAACTATACGTATAGCCGCCAATCCTCTTCATTTAAGAGGGTTGGCGGCTTTTTTTATTCCAAAGGTTATATTTTTCGTCAATGTTCCAATAATGGTAGTAAACCTGTGACAGGCGCTTGGAACGGAGGGCTGTATATGAATTTAGCAGATATGCTTAGCTATGCGGATATTGGGCAGCTAAGCCGGATTGCGACGACCTATCAATGTGAGTGCAACGGGAATTCGAAGAATGATCTCATCCAGTCGATTCTGTCGACTGTGAATCGAAGAGATGTATTTGAAGCACAGATTGGCGCGATGAAGCTGGAGGATCTGCGATTCATCAATTCGCTCTTATTTGATGCCAGGGATGCATTTAGCCTGGAAGAGCTGGTCGCACGCGTGCAGCAGAGCCGCTTTGCAAGCTCTACGGAAGAAGCGAAACAAAGCTCGGATGAAGGAATCAAAGCAGCAGCACCGGTCTCTAAGAAAGCCGAAGCCGCAAAGAACAAACCTGCTAAACTATCAAGCAAAAGCCGGGCTTCGAAGGAAAAGCAAGTGCAAGAGGATGGGCCGCGCGACACGATCTCAAGATTCAAGCAGTACGGCTGGCTGTTCAATGGTTATGCCGGACCCAACCGATATTTGTTCCAGGTGCCTGCAGACCTGAAGGAAAGATTCAAAGAAACGATGGAGCGCAGACTCGTCTCCCAAGTTGTATACGCGGGCGATGAACCACATGCTTATCGCGACGAACAGATGCTGATGGGCGAAGATGTCGCCCAGCTGCTTACTTACGTTCACCTCAATGAAATTCCGTTAACAAGCGAAGGCTTCATGTATAAGCGGAACGTCATGCAGCTATTGGAGTTGTTCGGGGTGAAGGAGCAATTGCCCGGTAAAGGAGAATGGCGCTTCGGCTATGGCAGAAGAATCAAGGAATATCCGAACCGACTCTCACTCCTCTACGACTATTGCTACTATAAAGGATGGATTACGGAGACAAGCACCGGACTCGAATTGACAGCTGCGGGCAAGGAACGGCAAGCGCTGCGCACGGCTGAACCTACGGACAAGCTGTATCAGTTTTGGCTGCGGCTGTATAAGGGGCCGATTCCGAACATAAGAGCAATCATGCACTGGGTCGATAAGCTCGGCAGAAGCTGGGTCAGTTCAGATACGGTGTACAGTACATTGAAACCTTACATTAAACCGTTCTACTACGACCAGCCGGAAACGATTCTCGAGCAGCGGTTAATCAGCATGTTGATGCATCTTGGACTTCTGAGGATTGGTGATCACCGCGAGCATGGACAAGTTATTCGGATGACGCCGCTTGGCCGAACAATAGTTGCGGGATTGAGCATAGATGATGAAGCGATTATCTTGAACAGCTGACAAGAAGAGCAGATCAGTCATACCTGGGCAGCAGCACATTCGTGCATCCAGGAGGGCCATCGTCCTTAGCGGTGGCTGGCAAGATGAATATGATAACGTAGAGCCGGTTTGTATTAGAAGGGTAGCAGACAGATGTTACCCACCTATATGCTTTCACTTATTCGCCTGCGGGAGTCGTCACAGATCGGATGGAAAGCTATTGGCGCCTAAGGAAGGATTATAGGATCTCTTAAACGCGGTTGTGGAGGTGTATCCTATGGACAAAATGAAAGTATCGTACGAAGTGATGCTCGGGCTCGCTGCAGAAATGTTGCTGGATGAAGCTGTACTCAAATTCCGTAGGGATAAGCTTTATCAAGCCATTGACGAGGCGCTTGCATCAGGCGACCGGGATACGTTCCGTCGTTTGACCGACGAGCTGAAGTCACTATACGTATAATGGAAGCGGATAGGAACATCCGCTTAGGCTAAAAGCCTGTACAGATCGTCCGTATGCGAAATGACGAGTTTCGCGTAAGGTCGTGAGGTGCAGGCTGTTTTTTGTGTTCCGAAATTGTGGTAGGATGGTAGAGGCGTGTTGCAATTTGGCACAGGTTTACATAAAGAAGGACTGGTGAATACATAATGAAATTTAGCGAACTAAGCGCAGACGGCTGGGCGGAGCTTGCCCCTTATCTGGACACGGCGGTACTGCCTGTCACCGGGCTGCAAGGAACAGAGATGCCGCATGAAGCAACGGCAGCGCTCGAACGTCTGCGGGATGTCCTCGATCTGATCGAGATTCCGTTCAAGGGGAGAATCGTTACTTATCCATCTTGCCAATATGGCGCATGGTCGCCGGAGCTTGTGAAGCAATTGCAATTATTGACCGGTAATCTGCGTCAAGTCGGCTTTAAATACGTGATCATTGTCATGAACATTCCAGCGACCGCTGAGGCGCAAGCGGAGACAGGCGCGGATCTTATAATCAGCCTGGATGAACAAGGCGAATTGCCTGCTGCTGCAAGCGTGAACGACGCCGTTCGACAGCTCTGGCTAGGACGAGCTTAAGTATAGGAAGCCATACGTGGCAGAATACGCATAAGGTGACAGCGGTTGGGGAAAAACATAGCCAGTGACAAGGTTAAATGTGACAAAATGACAACAAAATGAAGATCGCTTCTGGAACAGATGAGCAAAATCGCCTGCCATATTCTTGACGCTCTATATGACCTAGGCTATTATAGGTAATGTCCAAGTTCAACGTTTGTTTTGCCTACTCCGGCAGAACACAAGATATGGCTCAGCAAAGGGGGTAGAACAGAAGATGAGTAACCATGGAAAACAGGATAAAGCGAATAGCACGGCTAAACGTGGCATTTCAAGGCGGCAGTTTTTGTCGTACACGCTTGGCGGCGCAGGCGCATTCATGGCTGCAGGCATGTCACTACCGATGATCCGTTTCGCGGTTGATCCGATTCTGCAAAAGAAAGCAGGCGGAACGTGGATTAAAGTAGTTGAGGCTAACAAAATTACGAATGAACCTCAAGAATTCAAGTTCAAAATTCATCAGGTGGACGGCTGGTATGTCAGCGATCCGGAATTGACGGCTTGGATTTCGAAGGATGAAAGCGGTAAAGCATTCGCGTTGTCCCCAGTCTGTAAGCACTTGGGTTGTACAATTGGCTGGAACACGGAGAAGAACAACGAGTACGTTTGTCCGTGCCACGGAGCACACTACACGAAGGACGGCAAAAACTTGGTTGTAGCTCCGAAGCCTCTCGACGAATATGACTTGAAGATTGAGAATGATTGGGTTTATCTTGGCCCGATTAAAGCAAACACACGGGTGAAATAAGGAGGCGTAAGCTCAGATGATGAAAGGTGTCTACAACTGGATTGATGAACGTCTTGATATTACGCCGATGTGGAGGGACGTTGCGGACCACGAAGTTCCGGAACACGTTAACCCTGCGCATCACTTCTCCGCATTCGTGTATTGCTTTGGCGGATTGACGTTTTTCATCACTGTAATTCAAATTTTGTCGGGTATGTTCCTGACGATGTACTTCGTTCCGGATATCATTAACGCGTACAAGTCGGTTGACTATCTTCAGCACAAAGTTGCATTCGGCGGTATCGTTCGCGGCATGCACCACTGGGGCGCAAGTCTTGTAATCGTTATGATGTTCCTGCACACGCTTCGCGTTTTCTTTACGGGTTCCTATAAGGCACCTCGCGAAATGAACTGGGTTGTCGGTATGTTGATTTTCTTCATCATGCTCGGACTTGGCTTCACTGGCTACCTCCTTCCTTGGGATAACAAAGCCTACTTCGCGACGAAGGTTGGTATTCAAATCGCTGAATCCGTGCCGTATATCGGTACATATATCAAAGAACTGATGCAAGGCGGAGAGATCGTAGGCGCTGAAACGTTAACTCGTTTCTTCGCAATTCACGTCTTCTTCCTGCCAGGCGCGCTTCTTGCGCTTCTTGCGGCACACTTCTTTATGATCCGGAAGCAAGGTATTTCGGGACCACTATAAGCCGAAGGGAGGCATATTGCGAATGGCACACGGTCACAAATCGAACGAAAAAGTCGTATTCGTTGGTGATTCGCGGGTTCGTAAAAAAGCGAAGACAGGTCCGTCTATCCCTCCTGACTATTCTTCCTACCCAGGTAAGTCGGAAGCATTCATTCCGAACTTCTTGCTGAAAGAATGGATGGTAGGTGTTGTTGTACTCGTCGGATTCCTAGTTCTGACGATTGCAGAGCCGGCTCCGCTTGGTTACCCTGCAGATCCTACGAATGCTGCGTTTATTCCGATGCCGGACTGGTACTTCCTGTTCCTGTATCAATTCCTTAAATTGCAATACGTATCGAAGGACTACGTCGTTCTCGGTACGGTCGGTATTCCTGGTATTGCTTTCGGCGCGCTTCTACTGGCTCCATTCCTGGATACTGGCAAAGAGCGTCGTTTCTACAGACGTCCAATTACGGCGATTCTGATGTTCATGTCGCTTATCTCTGTCTTCTATCTGACGAAACAATCGTGGGATCACTACGAGCACGAGCTGAAGCTGACGAACACGATTCCAGAGCATATCATTCGTGAAGAGAAAGCAGAAGAAGCGGCTAAGAAAGCGGCTGAATCCGGCGGTGGCGGCGAACAAGCTGCTGTGGAAGTTCCGCTCGTGGATAAAGACGATCCTGCTGTTGAAATTACGAAGAAAGCGCAGTGCGTTGCATGTCACGGCGCGGACCTCAAAGGGAATGAGAGTGCAGGCATTCCATCGTTCCACGGAATCGGTGATGAATTCTCGAAAGAAGAGCTTGTTGATATCGTAACGAACGGTAAAAACAACATGCCTTCATTCAAGGATAAGCTGACTCCTGAGGAAATCGATCAGCTGACAACTTGGCTGGCTAAGCAGAAAAAAGCATAACTTATAGCATAAACTAAAACCTGATCGTTCTTCGCGATCAGGTTTTTTTCAAATTGTTTAAGGGGTTGGTAGCAAGTGAACGCTGCAAGTGTATTGGTTAGCCGGGAGCTGCTCACGAGCCGGCTCATGCTGTGGACGCTGTTCTGGGTTAACGCGGCAGGAACGATATACGGATACATATGGTATGGCTCGCAAATTGAATATACGATTACGTATCATTCGCTATGGCAGGTTATTTTCGTGCCGGATAGTCCGACAGCAAGCTTGTTTTTCACTTTGTCGCTGCTGTTTCTGCTTTTCCCTCGCCTTTCGAAGCCGACCCCGATTTATATTGGATTTCGCGCGATTATCGAAGCGCTAGGTGTCGTTACTTCTATTAAGTACGGATTCTGGGCGGTTACGATGATCTTGGCTGGCGGCGCGCAGGGCGATCCATTGGAATGGCAGCATTATATGCTCATGGTTTCGCATCTCGGCATGGCCGTAGAAGCGCTGCTGTTCATTCGGTTCTTCGTTTTTGGCCGATTTGCTGCATTTCTGGCGCTCGTGTGGCTGCTTCTTAATGATACGATTGATTATACCTACTTCGTGTTTCCATGGCTTCCGGATGTGCTGGAGAATGATCTCGGCGCAATTCAATCCTTTACGATGGGTCTCTCCATCGTAAGTCTGCTTTTGACTTGGCTGTTTATATCGCTTCGGAAGGTCTAAGATTGGACATCCCCCCATAAATTGAATAGGGGAGGGATGAGCATGAGAGCATCTTCGTTGTTCGCGCTGCTCTGCAGCGCAGTGATTATAGGATTATTGGCAATCGGTGGCTTTGCTTCGCTTGCAGCAGCAGCAGCACCAACTCCCGCGGTCGAGACTTCGGCAACGGACAAGCAGGGCAGTAGTCCGCTCTCGAAGCTGAGTCAGCTGACAGATGAACTGTACACGGCAGCTAATGATGCGAACCGGCAGGTCGTGTATACAATACTGCAGCGGATCGAAGGACTGAGCGCTTATGATGCTGTCCGGCATAGTGGCACAGAAGCAGGTTGGACTGCGTTCGACCAGACCGTGAAGCAGTTGAAGAAGGCGGTCTCTGAGAAAGGGACAAGCCAGCAGTGGTATCTCGAAGCAGCGAAGCTCAAGCTCGCAAGCGATGCGCTTTATCGCCCGACAGTGCCGTTATGGCTGCAATATGAAGGCGTGCTGAAGGATGATGAGAGCCGCATTAAGGTTGCGTGGCAATCCCAGCTCGAAGGCCGCATTGAGGCGGCTAAAGTGAACTTGGATATTTATCGCGATCATATGGATCGGTTCGAAATAGCTGCGCTTATGCAGCGAGATGAGAGTCAAATACAAGCGTTGAAAGATCAGATCACGTTCACAGAGCGAATCTTTGCAGCAGTGGATGGGGGAACGGTGAAGCCGCAAGAGGTGCAATATGCACTGGAAGGGCTTAATGCAGCGGCTAGCCGGTTATTCCGTCTCTCGGACGGGCAACCGGCATTAGCCGAAGCGATACCGCCTGGAACGACAATCGGCGAATATCGGCGGAGCAGTGGTCAAATCGTGGAGATGTTCATTGCAGCTTTCGTCATGGCGGTGCTTGGCTTTGCAGGATGGCGCAAATACAGTATCCATCGAGATATAGGTGAGCCGGTATCCCGCAACAAGTTCAAGTAAGCGAAGCCAAGACGAGACGTGCATGCGGGCATTCCAACGACTATTCTTCCTTAAAGCCTTCACCAAGCACTTCAAGCACATCGCTAATAATAATAAAAGCACGAGGGTCGATACTGCGTATAATCGTTTTGAGCTGCCGGATTTCATGGCGGGCAACGACGCAGTAGACGACCTCTTTTTGTTGTCCGGAGAATGCTCCTTTGGCCGGATAGAGCGTTACGCCTCGATCCAATGTTTCATTAATGAGTTTGCTCATCTCATCGCCGTGATCGGTCACTACGGAGAAGGCTTTCGCTGCATACGCGCCTTCTTGGATGAAGTCAATCAGCTTGGACGCAATAAAGACGGCAACGAGCGTGTACAGCACCTTCTCCTTCGGGATATACAATAACGAGAGTCCGATAACGACGATGTCCGCTGCAAGGATGAATTGTCCCATGCTCCAGCCCTTCAACTTGGAGGCAATGCGGGCTATGATATCAACACCGCCTGTCGTACCGCCGTAGCGGAAGACGATGCCAAGGCCGGCACCAAGCGTTACCCCGGCATACAGTACGGCAAGTATGTAATCGTTAGAGGTTTTGAACGGCTCAATCCAACCGGAAGAGATCATTTTCTCCATTAAAGCAAGGAAGAGCGATAGCGATAGCGATCCAAAAATCGTATAGCCAGTATGTGATCGTCCGAGGACCTTCCAACCGAGGAAGTACAATGGGATATTCAATACGAGCGTGGAGATGGATAATGGCCAGCCGAGCGCGTAGTTGAGCAGAATCGCAACGCCTGTCACGCCGCCTTCCATGAGTTGGTTAGGTATAACGAAGTATTGCAGGCCAAACGCGTAGATGGCAGTCCCCAGCATAACAAGCGGAAGCGTGCGCATGAGCTGTGAGAGGTTTGTTTTCATCTAAGGTGATGACTCCTTTCAAATGGTGGCAAAATGATAAAGGCTATAACATAGTATGTCTCTTTGCAGGGATTGTCAAAAGCATTGTTTTCAAAAGCGCTTTGATATAACATATGGGAAGAGTAACTGGTTGTCCAAGTGTAAACGGCTGTCGCCGTCGACTGGTGGCAACAGCTTACGTTTCACGGAGACATTATATGAATTTGAACAAATGAAGCATGTAAATTATATAATGTCCAGAAAGGATGTTTCACGTTGTCGCAGAAATCGATGGCAGACTTGCAGCGCGAGGTTGACGAGTATATTTCGCAGTTTAAGGAAGGCTACTTCAGCCCATTATCCATGCTTGCGAGAATGAGCGAAGAAGTTGGCGAGCTTGCGCGTGAAGTGAATCACCGCTATGGCGAGAAGCCCAAGAAAGCGGATGAAGCCGATAACTCCATCGAGATGGAACTCGGCGATATACTATTTATCGTAATTTGCTTCGCGAATTCTTTAGGCATTGATCTTGCAGAAGCGCATGACCGCGTAATGAGTAAGTTTAATACTCGAGATGCGAACCGCTGGACACGAAAAAACGTCGAACCGTAATACGCCTCCTTACATATGCTGTACCATCAACCTGTGTACAAGGAGGATGGGCGGGTGGACGGAGATAGCAGCATTAAGAAAGCTTACGATGCCATCCTAAGCGGCGATTTTGAACAGGCAATCCTGCACTTCGAAGAGGCGATTGCACTGGAACCAACGAATGGAGCGGCGTATTACAAGTGCTCCATCACATGCGCCCGCAGTGGAAAATGGCAGAAGGCGCTAACGCTTGCAGAGCAAGCTGTAGGCCTCAATCCGGAACAAATGGAATACCAGTTTCATCTGGAAAATGTAAAAGCAAAAGCACTCGTTATTGAAGCGGAGGGCATCTTGTCGAACAGTCCAGCGCGGACCGAAGTTGCGCTGGAGCTGCTGCACGAAGCCTCGCGGCTGGACCCACTTAATATAGAAGCGCTGCTCATGCTTGGCGCAGCTTACGCAACGCTTAGCCGCTACGATGAAGCGGCTGCTTGCGCGCGCGATGCCGTTCGGCTGGAGCCGGAGCATTCTGCGGCCCGGAGGCTGTTTGCAGATATGAACCGCCGAAGCCGGACGCTCCGCGCAAAGAGTGGGCGAACTAAACGGAGAAGGAACAGGTGAAACTTGTGTCAAATGATCAAATTCGCGTTGCCGTAATTGGAGCAAGCGGCCGAATGGGCCGGGAAGTTGTGAAGATGGTACTTCAAGACGAAATGCTGACTCTGGCTGCAGCGGTAGCACCTTCCGCTGGTCCGATCGATGCAGGCACGTTGGTCGGACTCCAGCCATGCGGAGTAACAGTAAGCGCAGAGCTTGAAGCGGCGCTTGCAGATGCGAACGCAGACGTGCTTGTTGATTTCACGGTCCCGCACGCGGCATATGGCAATACGAGAACGGCAATCGCTCATGGCGTACGCCCAATTATCGGTACGACGGGCTTAACGCCGGAGCAGATCACTGAGCTGGACGAGCTGTGCAAGGAGAAGGGAATCGGCGGCTTGATCGCACCGAACTTCTCGATTGGGGCCATTCTTATGATGCAATTCGCGGCGCAAGCTGCCAAATATATGCCTCACGTTGAAATTATCGAATATCACGGCGATCAGAAGCTCGATGCGCCTTCAGGCACGTCAATTAAGACGGCTGAGCTGATCTCTGCAACACGTCAAGAACTGCGCCAAGGCAATCCGAAGGAAGAAGAGATCATCGAAGGTGCGCGCGGCGGTTATTATAATGGATTCCGTATACATAGCGTTCGTTTGCCAGGCGTATTCGCACAGCAAGAAGTCGTGTTCGGCGGATATGGCCAGACACTTAAGATTCGCCATGATTCGTATGAGCGTGCCGGATATATGCCTGGCGTAAGCGTTGCATGCAAGAAAGTAATGACTTATACGGGACTCATTTATGGCTTCGAGCATTTAATGGACTAACAGCATCCCGCTAGGCGAGCTGTTTAAAAGAGAGAGAAACCGCTGATACGAGAGAGGTGCGACATAATGAACATCGCGTTTATTGCCCACGATCGCAAGAAGGACGAAATGGTCAATTTCGTCACGGCTTATGAGCATGTATTTCAAGGACATACTTTATATTCGACAGGTACGACGGGTACCCGTATTATGGAGCAGACTCAGCTGTCCATCCACCGCTTTATGTCCGGGCCGCTTGGCGGCGACCAACAGATTGGCGCGCTTGTCGCGCAGAACGAAATGGACCTTATTATTTTCTTGCGTGATCCTTTGATGGCACAGCCGCATGAACCGGACATTATTGCACTGCTTCGCCTTTGCGATGTGCAGGGCATTCCGGTGGCGACGAATGTAGCAACAGGCGAGCTGCTTGTGCGCGCATTGCAGCGCGGCGACTTTGCATGGCGGGAGCTCGTCCACAAATATAAGCCGGGTGCAAACGAATGAGCATGATGGATATATTAGCATTTGGCGCGCATCCCGACGATGTTGAGATTGGCATGGGCGGTACGATTGCCAAGCATGTGCAAGCCGGCTATAAAGTAGCGGTATGTGACTTAACGGAAGCGGAGATGTCCTCGAACGGCACCGTGGAGACGAGGCGGCAGGAAGCCGCCGAAGCTTCCGCGGTGCTTGGTCTATCCGATCGTTCCGTACTAAGACTGCCGGATCGGGGCTTAACAGGCTCATCCGAGCAGCTCGCTGCGATCGTCACCGAGATTCGACGCGTACGTCCGCGTCTAGTTTTCGCGCCATACTGGTCGGACCGTCACCCGGACCATGTTATCTGCAGCCGTCTGATCGAAGAGGCGGTCTTCAACGCGAAGCTTCGCAATTACTTGCCGGAGCTGCCTGCGGTGCAAGTCGAGCATCTGTACTTCTATTACATCAATGACCAGAACGATGTCAGCTTGATTACGGACATTAGCGAGCATATGGAGACGAAGATCCGCGCCTTGCAAGCATACCGCTCGCAATTCGCGCCGCCTGCTGAAGGTGAAGACCGTGTGCAGACTCCACTGACTGACCGCTATATTCAGCGCGTTGAGGCAAGAGATATGCTGCTTGGCCAGACAAGAGGCTTCGGATATGGAGAAGGATTTGCAATTAGGCGCCCACATGAGGTAACTTTATTTTAGAGGCCTGCTCTATTTTTGAAAGTAAAGCTGTTTTTCCTTTTCATTGGCATATACATAGGCAGTAGCGTTGTAACAACAGGGGGTGTGAAGCATGGCCAAACGCTTAAAAATCGGCATTACATGTTATCCGACATTAGGCGGTTCCGGCGTTGTCGCAACGGAGCTGGGGAAGCTTCTTGCTGAGAAGGGGCACGAAATTCATTTTATTACGCATAGCGTGCCGTTTCGTTTGGGGCAATTCCAGAAAAATATATTTTATCATGAAGTTGAAGTTAACGATTATTATGTATTCCGTTATCCGCCCTATGATCTGTCATTAGCGAGCAAGATGGCTCAAGTTGCGAAGATGCAGAAACTTGATCTGCTTCATGTCCATTACGCGGTTCCGCATGCGGTATGCGCGTATTTGGCGAAACAGATGGTCGGCGAAGGGCTGCGGACCGTTACGACTCTGCACGGCACAGATATTACGGTTCTAGCGCAGGATGAGTCTCTGAAAGATCTTATCCGCATGGGCATTAACAAGAGCGATGCGGTTACGGCTGTTTCGAATGATCTGATTAAAGAAACGCGCGAGCTGCTCGACATTGATAAGCCGATTGAACTGACGTATAACTTTGTCGATAAAAGGGTGTATTATCCGCGTGAATGCAGCTCGCTGCGCAGCGATTTTGCGAGCAAGGACGAGAAGATTCTGATGCATATCTCGAACTTCCGCCCTGTCAAACGACTGAATGATGTCATTGATATATTCGCGAAAGTCGTCAAAGAAGTGCCAAGCCGCCTGCTGCTCGTGGGTGAAGGACCGGATCTGCCGAAAGTGCAGATGCGTATCAATCAACTGGGCTTGCAAGACCGCGTTCATTTCCTTGGCAAACAAGATGATGTCGCACAGGTCATCTCTATCGCTGACGTTATGCTGCTTCCTTCAGAGAAGGAAAGCTTCGGTCTCGTTGCGCTGGAAGCGATGGCATGCGGCGTGCCAACGATTGGATCGATCGCTGGCGGCATTCCAGAGCTAGTCACGCATGCCGAAACCGGCTTCCTATCGCCGATTGGCGATACAGACGATATGGCGTATAACGCAATCAAGCTGCTGCGTAGCGAAGAGATGTACGCGCAGTTCCGCGAGGCCTGCCTCAATCGTGCGCGGCGCAATTTCTGCAATGATCTCATCACTGCGGAATATGAGAAAATCTATTACAAGGTACTCGGAATTGAAGCTGATATTCCGGTCCCTGTCTGTGAATAAGAAGTTTGGTCAAAAAGGAGGGAGAGCCTGATGTCATGGAGTATTGCGCTGACGAAGGCGCTCCCTCTATTGCATGTGCTTGAGGAGCGCGGCTTTGAAACCGTGTTCGTCGGCGGCTGTGTTCGTGACACACTGCTCGGCAAGGAGCTGAAGGATGTCGATATCGCGACATCTGCGGCGCCGGAAGAAGTGATCAAGGCATTCCCGCATACGATCCCGACAGGACTGCAGCACGGTACGGTCACCGTCGTTCATGAAGGAGAAACATACGAGATTACGACGTTTCGGACGGAGTCTGCGTATGAACAGTTCAGGCGCCCAGCGCAGGTGCAGTTCGTGACAAGTCTTGAAGCGGATTTGCTGCGAAGAGACTTCACGATCAATAGCATGGCGATGCGTGCGGATGGCACCATCGTTGATCCGTTCGGCGGACTCGCGGATTTGCGCCGCGGGGTGCTCCGCTGTGTCGGCGATGCGGATGCGAGGCTGCAGGAGGATGCGCTGCGCATCGTGAGAGCAGTGCGCTTCGCAGCCGCATATAAGCTGCGGATTGCGCATGGCACTTGGCGAGCGATATTGCGGCATCGCGGGCTGCTTCAGCATATTGCGATGGAGCGAATCGGGCTCGAGCTGGACAAGATGGTCGGCGGAAGCGGGCCGCAGCAAGCGGCGGCGCTGCTTGCCATTAGCGAGCTGCTCGTGTATACGAAGGAGCAGCTGCCTGAGCCGTTAGCTGCAGCTGCCGCGAAGTATCGATCGGACAAGCTAAGCATAAGCAGCTCGCGTGCATGGCAAACGGAAGAGCCTAGCACAACCACGCAGCAGGCTGCGATACGAGCGCTGATTGAGCTTGAGCAGCCGGAAGATCGGTGGGCTGCGCTCTGTATCGCGCTCAATTTCACTGAAGAGCAAGGGGCGGAGCTGTTCGCTTCCTTGAAATATGCGACTGTTCGCAGCGCGCAGCTTGTGGCTGTCATTGGACTGTATCGCAAGCTGACTAACGGCGGCGATACAAGTACAAGTACAAGTACAAGTACAAGTACAATCACAAGGACATGGTCATTGTCACATGAACAGCGGAGTGACGAGTGGGTCCGGCTTATTGTCGGCAAGTATGGCATTGCGGCTGCAAGAGGATGGCTCCGCATCATGCGGGCGATACCCGGGCTAGTGCCGCTGTCATCATCTTCGTCGCAGTCAGAGCTAACGATAAAAAGTAATGAAATATTAGATGAGCTAGAGCTTCGCATGGACAAGCTCCCTGCCGTTGTACTGAAAGACTTGGCCGTAAGAGGCAGCGAAGTGCAGGCTCTACACAAGGACCGTAAGGCAGGGCCATGGCTTGGCCAAACGATGAATGAGCTGCTGCTCGCTGCCGCGCTAGGCGTGGTGCCGAATGAGAAGCAGCCGTTGCTTAATTACGCTGCCCATCTGCTTGGGATAGGGGCAGCTGCCAATGAGGAGCCGTTATGAACAATCGAATTCTACAAATGCTGGAGCAGCAGTCGGAAGGCTATGTTTCCGGTGAGATGCTCAGCCAAGAACTGCAAATTAGCCGTACGGCGGTGTGGAAGCATATCAAGAAGCTTGAGTCGGAAGGATATTTGATCGAAGCTTCACGCCGGTTAGGTTACAAGCTGGTTGGACGCCCCTCGAAGCTGACGCTGTCCGAAGTAACGCAGCAGCTTCATGACAAAGGCGCAACGATTGTACAGAGCGTCAAGCTGTTCGAATCCGTTGATTCGACTCAGAACATCGTGCAGCGACTAGCCGAAGACGGAGCTCCTGAAGGAACGCTTGTCATCGCTGAGCAGCAGACGAGCGGCCGAGGCCGATTGGGACGCAAATGGGTGTCGCCATCGGGCAAAGGCATCTATATGAGCTATGTGCTGCGTCCGGGAATCCCGCTGCAATTCGCTCCGCAGCTCACGCTGCTGACCGCCGTCGCGCTCTGCCGAGCGTTAAGAAGCGTGGCAGCACCGCTCGATATCGGCATCAAGTGGCCGAATGACCTGCTTATCGGCGGCAAGAAGATCAGCGGCATCTTGCTCGAATCAACCGCTGAAGACGAACGGCTTCGCTACGTCATCACTGGCATCGGCATCAGTGTCAACTTGATGCGCGATGATTATCCGCCAGAGCTGCACGATATTGCGACGTCGCTTGCTATCGAGCTCGGACGGACATTGGAACGGGCAGAGATTGTCGCTGCGTTCTTCGCGCAGTTCCAGCAGCTGTATGCCGTCTACTTGAAGGATGGCTTCGCTCCAATCAAGACGCTCTGGGAGGCGCTGTCAGTTACGCTTCATAAACCGCGCAAGCTGCTTGTCGCAGGCGGAGAAATCACCGCTACGCCGATTGGTCTGAGCGATCAGGGCGCATTGCTGGCCCAGAAGGAAGATGGGACAATTATCCCGATATTTTCAGCAGAACAGGTGCCTCAGCAGGGGTAAGCGTTCATAGACGCCGAACCATTTTTTTGATATACTCGCCTTACTAGTCATGCTCCGTTTAAGGGCGGTATCGCTTCTCTTATGCGAACTGCACCACCAAGTGGGGTTTTCAGCATGCGGCAATGTAACTTGTGTCCATTCGCGTCACGCATTCTGCTCTGAGCCGTAGGGACCGAGACAGAAGGAAGCTATATGAATATATGGCAGCAACACGTTCCTTTATGGATTGGAACCTTTTTAGCGGCGGCTAGAAGGTTTTTTTGTGTTGATCACATAGGACTCCTTGCGATCGCGAAAGCTTTAAGTAGGCATTCGCATCAGTCGCTTCGGTGTTCGCCAAATCCAATCTGTAAGGAGGACGGAGCAATGAAACAACCGTTGACTATTACGAAGCTGAAGAAGATGAAGCAAAGCGGCGAGCCAATTTCCATGCTAACCGCCTATGATTACCCAGGAGCCAAGCTCGCCGAGGAAGCCGGCATTGATGTCATTCTGGTCGGTGATTCGCTCGGCAACGTCGTACTCGGATACGATACGACAATACCAGTTACGCTGGACGATATGGTCTATCACACACGAGCGGTAGCTCGCGGTGCTGCACATACATTTATCGTCGCAGACCTGCCGTTCATGACGTATCATTACGGCAAGGAAACGACGCTTCGCAATGCGGCAAGGCTGCTGCAAGAAGGCGGCGCGCATGCTGTCAAGATGGAAGGCGGCGCGGAAATTACGGAAGAAGTGGCGGCTTGTGTCAGAGCCGGCATTCCGGTTATGGGGCATATCGGTCTCACACCGCAGTCCGTGCATCAGCTTGGCGGCTACAAGGTGCAAGGGAAGCATGAAGCCGAAGCGCGGCAGCTTATCAATGACGCGAAGGCGCTTGAAGCGGCCGGCGCGTTCTGTATCGTGCTCGAGCTTGTAACCGAGCCGCTCGCGGAAGCCATCACGTCGGCGCTATCGATTCCGACCATTGGAATAGGCGCAGGACGCGGCTGCGACGGGCAAGTGCTCGTATATCATGATATTTTGCAATATGCTTCGCCTTATCTGCCTAAGCGCATGGTGAAGACCTACGCGGACATTGGCACGACGATTCGTAATGCAATCGGCTCATATGTCAAAGACGTCAAAGAGCGGGAATTCCCGCAGCAAGAGCACGCGTTCCCAATGGAGCAGGAGATCTTGCACAATCTCTACGGCAGCGGCAGCACTGGAAGCAGCGCGAGCACAGCAGCAGCGACAAGCGAGCAAACCCAATCGCAAGCGCAGCAGCCTGCCAAAGGAGGCAGCGTATCATGATTCGCTGTACTACGATTGGGGAACTGCGACAGCGCCTCGCTGAGCAGCGCAAGCAGTCGCCTGAAGGCCGAATCGGACTTGTGCCGACGATGGGCTTCCTGCATGAGGGGCATGCAAGCTTAATGCGACGAGCGAGCGAAGAATGCGAATTCAACGTCTTGTCCGTATTCGTTAACCCGCTTCAATTCGGGCCGAATGAGGATTTTGACCGATATCCAAGGGATATTGAGCGAGATGCGGCAATTGCAGAGAAGAACGGGATCGATATTCTATTCATGCCTTCGGTGCAGGAGATGTACCCGACGAAGCCGCTGACGAAGGTGCTGATCAGCGATGTGACGGACCGGTTGTGCGGCGCTTCGAGACCAGGGCATTTTGACGGAGTAGGTACGGTTGTGAGCAAGCTGTTCAACCTCGTCCAGCCGGATCGCGCGTACTTCGGGATGAAGGATGCGCAGCAGGTTGCTGTGATTGAAACCATGGTGCACGACCTGAACATTCCCGTGCAGATTGTCCGCTGCGAGACGGTACGTGAACCAGATGGACTTGCGATGAGTTCGCGTAATGTCTACTTGAACGAGGATCAGCGTGAGCAGGCAGTCGTCTTGTCTCAAACGTTGCGTGATTCGGGCTTGTGGCTTCAAGAGACAGGAATGTCGACGCAAGAGCTTGCTAAACAAATTAAGGCTTCTATTGAGAAAGCGCCGCTTGCGGTGATCGATTATGCGGAAGTTTTGACTTATCCATCCTTATCTATTATTGATGCACAACAGGACTTATCCCAATTATCAGGTACTCTTATTATTGCGCTTGCTGTCAAATTTGGCGGCACACGATTAATCGATAACCGTATATTCGAACTGCAAGGAGGTGGCGTACATGTTCAGAACGATGATGAAATCGAAGCTGCACAGAGCAACAGTGACAGAGGCGAACCTCAATTATGTGGGCAGCATCACCATTGATGAAGATTTGATGGAGCTTGCTGATCTTTTGCCAAACGAGAAAGTGCAAATTGTGAACAACAACAACGGCGCAAGGCTGGAAACTTACGTCATTACTGGTCCGCGCGGCTCAGGTGTCATCTGCTTGAATGGCGCTGCAGCGCGTCTTGTTCAACCTGGAGACAATGTCATTATTATTGCATACAGCCTGATGACGGAAGAACAAGCTCGAAATTATAAGCCAAAGGTTGTTATACTTGATGCAGCGAATAAGCCGTCTCAAGTGCTTGGCGAGGAAATTCACGCTACAATTATTTAATCCCATCCGCCCGCCTTCATGCCAGCGTTGTGAAACGTTTGGGCACGAGTATGAAAAGACGCGCCGGGGCAAAGAATGAGCATAACAATTCACTCTTTATCACCACCACTACGGCGTGAAGGCGGGTGCGTACTATGTTCAAGCACGTATTTGCTACAATGCAGGAAATGCTCCAAGAAATCATTATTCATTATCCAAGTGCAGATGACATGCAGCGCAAGCAGATGGATGAACAGCTCGCGACACTTAAGCAGTTCAGCGATAATTTCATTGAGCAATGGCTTCAGTTTGAAGAAAAAATGGCTGATTTTCGCGATATGATGCAGGTAGCGCAGGCTCAGTCACCATCGCAATCGCAAGCACATGCATTAAAGAATGAACATGCAGCTCCGCCGCAGGCGCCTGGCTATCCCAAGATTATTTCGCAGCCGCCCCCGACTCTGAAGCGCCAAGCAGCCAGCATGAAGCAGCCACCAATGGCTTCGGCAGCACAGCCTTCCGCTTCGAGTGCAGCTGCGACCATGCCTGGCAACCATACTGCAGCAGGGTACGACGAAGCAGCCATTGATTTGTCCCAGTCGATGTCGAAGGGGCAAGGTTACTTCAAACTGTTTATGTTCCGCGAAGCGTCTGTCCACTTCGAGAAAGCGGTCGGACTGGCGCCGGATGACAACTTGGCAAGGCTGTTCCTCGGGATGACGTATATGCATATGCAGGAATGGAATGAAGCGCAGCGCCACTTCACACTGCTCGTGGAAGTGACGGAGCATCCGAAGTGGAAGGCGCTTGGCTTGAACGCATTAGGCTGTATCCAGGCGGTTCGCATGAATTTGGAACAGGCGACCAGATATTTCGAGAGGGCGCATGAGGCCGATCCTAACTTTACAGATCCGCTGTCCAATATGAAATCATGCGAACAGCATAACGGGCATTTATCGTTATATTTTGGGAGCGGCCAGCTTTAATTTAGATGTATGATTTAGTTTTAGTTTGGATGAGAGGAAACTTATTCGGATGAATTACGCCGTACTGGATTTGGAAACGACTGGTCATAGCGCCAGCGATGAAATGATACAGGTTGGTCTAGTGTTGCTGGATGAGCAAATGACGGTCATTCAAACGTACAGCACATTTGTGAAGCCTACGATTCCGATACCGCCATTTATTACACAGTTGACTGGCATCGATGAAGCGATGGTACAGAATGCTCCTGAACTCGAAGAGGTGCTGCTCGAATTAATACCGCTGCTCAATGATGCGGTTCTAGTCGCGCACAACGTAAGCTTCGATGCCGGTTTCCTGAATGCAGCCTTGGATCGCTCAGGCTATATGGCGTTCGACGGCAGACGGCTAGACACAATTGATCTGCTTCGCGTACTATATCCGACCTTGACGACTTACCAGCTCGGCGCTGTAACAGAGCTGTTCGGCATCGAGCATGAGTCACATCACCGCGCGGACAGCGATGCGCTTGCTACAGCAGAACTGTTCGCCGAATGCTATCGCAAGCTTGAAAGCTTGCCGCTGCTTACGCTGCAGCGGCTTGCTGGCTTGCTCGGCGATGAAATCGACGACCTTGGGTGGTTCGTCGGACTGGTGGCTCAGCGCAAAGAATCGATAACGTCCATCGATCTTGACGCGTATCATTATTTCCGCCAGTTCGCCATGAAAGCAGGCGATTGGACGGAAGAAGAGCATCCGCGCAAAGATGATGATAACCAATCGGTTACCGATTGGACCTTCCCGCAATTTCTAGCTCATATCAAAGCGGAAATCGCCGCAATTATTCCGGGTTATGAAGAGCGCGAGCCGCAGAACATGATGTTCCAGGAAGTCATTGACGCGCTTGATGAAGAGCGTCATCTGCTCATCGAAGCAGGAACTGGCACAGGCAAATCGCTCGGCTATTTAATTCCAGCAATGTACTATGGTGTCCAGCACAATAAGAAGATAGTCGTCAGCACGCATACGATTAACTTGCAAGAGCAGTTGCGGGCTCGTGATCTTCCGCTCCTTGCGGCTGTCATGCCATATCCGTTCAAAGCCGCCGTCTTCAAGGGACGCGGCAATTACTTGTGCCTGCGCAAGTTCGAAGGCAAAGTGAATATGCGCGACTTTACTTCCCCTGCGGAAGATCGAATTACCGCGTCCCAAATGGTCGTATGGCTGAGCGAGTCGCAGCACGGCGATCAAGAGGAGCTTAACTTCGGCAATCGCGGCGCTGACTTCTGGGGTACGGTCGCAAGTGATACAGATTCTTGCTTGAACCGCAGCTGTCCTTGGTTCAAGCGCTGTTATTATCACCGTGCGAAGCAGGAAGCGAATATCGCCGATGTTGTCATTACGAATCATTCGATGCTGTTCACAGACATTCGAGCCGACCATCGCTTGCTGCCAGGATATGAGCATCTCATTCTTGATGAAGCCCATCACTTGGAAGAAGTAGCAGGCAAGCATCTAGGTACGCAAGTTTCGTACTACTCTGTGCAGCATCCAGTGTTTCGTCTTTGCAAAGACGCTCGGAACGGTCAGCTCATTCATCTGAAGAGCAGATTAGCGAGCGAGAACATTGAGAAGACGCAGAAGTGGCGCGAAGAAATTGATGAAGTCGTGCCGGTATTCGGCGATTTGCGCGATGAATGGGATCGGTTGTTCGAAATGCTCTACTCCATGATGGGAACAGGCAGCGGAGCCGGCTTCGGCGGTACTGGCAATGCGAATGGGGCGAAGAGCGCTGCGCTTGACAGCGGCGGAGCAGAAACCGGCCAATATGTACTGCGCTTGCGAGGAGGAAAGCTTCCAGCAGCGTGGTCCGACGCTCAGCTTATTGAAGAAGCCATTCACGGCTACTTGAGTCAAATTGTGCGGCCGCTTGAGAAAGTATTCACAGCGATCAAGGATGAGATGGACGACCCTGGTATCGCAGCACTCGTCACTGACCTTAGCGGAACGATTAAGGATTTGGCGAGAGCAAGGGACGACCTGCGCCAATTTATGAAAGCGGACAAGTCCGATACGGTTTATTGGCTGGAAGGAAACAGCAACTCTCGTGCCAAGTCCGTTCAGCTCTACTCTGTTCCGGCAGATGTGAGCAGCCAGCTTCGGACGTATTTCTTCGAAGTGAAGAAGAGCGTTATTCTGACGTCTGCGACACTATCCGTGCAGAAGTCGTTCCAATACGCATGCGAACAGCTTGGCCTCAGCGCAGATGAACGAGATGGCAAACTAAAGACCGTTCAGCTGCCATCGCCATTCAATTATCGGGAGCAAGCGCTGGTTATAATCCCGCGTAATTTCCCGGTGCTTAAGGGCGCTTCCGGCGATCCTCTTTTTAACGAGATGCTTGTGAAATCTTTAACAGATACCGCGATCGAGACGAATGGCCGAATGCTCGTCCTGTTCACATCTTATCGAATGTTGAAGCAGGTATATGAGCCGCTGAAAGAAGCGCTTAGCGTAAACGGCATTCAAGTGCTTGGTCAAGGGATAGACAGCAGCAACCGCAGCAAGCTAACCAGAAGATTTACCCAACAGGACGCATCGGTGCTGCTTGGTACGAGCAGCTTCTGGGAAGGCGTCGATATTCCCGGCGATGCGCTGACGACGCTGGCGATTGTACGATTGCCGTTCCAACCGCCGAATCATCCGCTTGTCGAAGCGAAGTCAGAGATGCTGCAGGAGCAGAATCAGAATCCATTCATGAAGCTGTCTATTCCGCAAGCCGTTATCCGGTTCAAGCAAGGCTTCGGCCGGCTTGTTCGGACAGCGAACGATCGTGGAATCGTACTTATTTACGATACTCGTATTATCGATACGTATTATGGAAAATACTTCTTGTACTCGCTGCCAGGACCGAAGATTGAGACGATGCATCTGGATCAAATCGTTCCAAGAATCCGGGAATGGCTTGCCAAAGGTGAAGAGGGGATTTAGGGAGGTTACGCCATGAAGCCGATGAAAATATCCGAAGCGGTCGTTCGCAGGCTGCCGGTTTACTTGCAGGTGCTGAACGATCTTAATATGCGTGATGTGCAGACAGTATCTTCCCAGGAGCTTGGAAGCAAGCTGGACCTGAACCCTGCGCAAATCCGCAAAGATCTGGCTTATTTCGGCGATTTCGGCCGCAAAGGGATCGGCTATGATGTGACATATCTCATCGAGAAAATCCGTCAGATTCTTAAGCTCGACCAGCCGCTGAACGTAGGGCTGGTCGGCGCCGGCAATCTTGGCAGAGCACTGTGCAATTATAATACGTATTTGAAAGATAATATGAAGATCACGGCTGTATTCGACGTTCATCCTTCGATGGTTGGCGCGTCGATTAATGGGCTTACCGTGCTTCCAATGGAGAAGCTCAAAGAGACGATTGCGGAGCGGAATATCCGAATTGGCATCATTACCGTGCCTGCACCCGAGGCGCAGAATGTCGCGGATAAGTTCGTGGAAGCGGGCGTTGACGGCATATTGAACTTCGCGCCAACCATTCTGCGCGTGCAAGAGCGCGTGCGCATTCATTATGCGAATTTCACAACGGAGCTCATGAGCCTCGCTTATTATTTGGACGAAGAAGGGGACAAAGAAGACGATGAAACGATTGTGGATTGAGAACGGCACCTTCGTCACGATGGACGAGCAGCGTCCTGTGCTGAAAGGCCATATGGTCATCGAAGGCGATACGATTCTATATTTGAGCGACCAGGCGCCGGATCCGGAACCGGAAGGCGCAGAGCGCATCAAGGGTGAAGGCCTTGTGTTCATGCCAGGCCTTATTAATACGCACGGTCATGCGGCGATGTCGCTGCTTCGCGGTTATTCGGATGATGAGAATTTGCAAGTATGGCTGGAGCAGAAGATGTGGCCGATGGAAGGCAAATATACCGATGAAGACTGCCGCTGGGGAACAGCGCTTGCCGTTACCGAGATGTTGAAGTCCGGTACGACGACTTTCGTCGATATGTACGATCGCATGCACATCGTCGCTGAAGTGGTGGAGAAGTCCGGTATGCGCGGACTGCTGACACGCGGCGTAATTGGACTCTGTCCGCCGGATGTTCAAGAAGCAAAGCTCAATGAAGCGAAGCAATTCGTTCAGGACTGGAACGGCCGAGCTAACGGACGGATCCGCACGATGCTGTCCCCGCACGCGCCGTATACATGCCCTCCAGATTACATCAAGCGTATCGTAGATGCCGCGAATGAGCTGGATGTGCCGCTTCATACGCATATGTCTGAATCTGCCGCAGAAGTGCAGCAGAACGTCAATGATTACGGCTGCCGTCCAGTCGAGCATCTGGACAAGCTTGGCTTCTTCTCCCGTCCGTCCCTAGTCGCGCATGCGGTGCACCTGACGGACGAAGAGATTGCGCTGCTTGCGGAGCGCGGCGTAAGCGTGTCGCACAACCCGGCGAGCAACCTGAAGCTGGCGAGCGGTATTGCTCGCGTGCCTGACATGCTGAAAGCCGGCGTTACGGTATCGCTTGGTACAGACAGCGCTGCAAGCAACAATAATCTTGATCTGTTCGATGAGATTCGACTGGCTGCGCTTATTCACAAAGGCATCTCTGGCGATCCGACAGCAGTGCCCGCTTGGGAAGCGCTCAAGCTGGGTACGGTTTACGGCGCTCGCGCGATCTGGCAGGAAGAGCGAATCGGCATGCTGAAGGAAGGCATGAAAGCGGACTTTATCGCCATCAATATTGAGCAGCCGCATTTCTATCCGCAGACGGAAATCATCTCGCACCTGGTATACTCAGGCTCTGGCCGTGACGTTGTGCATGTATGGGTAGATGGCGTTCAAGTCGTGAAGGACGGCGATTGCGTATTCCTCGACGAAGCGCATATCCGTGCTGAAGCGCAAGCTTGCTTCGAAAGGCTGTTATCCAGCTAATGCGCGCTAATCGATCGAAACGTCCGTCAAACATGACGCCGTGGCGCTGGGTGCTGCTCGTGTCGCTCTCGATCATTCTGATTCTTGCTGCGCTTAACGTGTATTACCGCTCCGTACAGTCGCCTGTATGGGCCGAGGAGCGGGGTGCAGAGGACCAGGCGATGCATATTGCCAGTCTGAGCAGCGTGGATAGCTCTTATCACTATGTGTGGGATGAGCCGGTGTGGGTGGTTATAGGCAAAGACCACAACAACGATACGACATACGTATGGCTGAAGAAGAACGAATCCATAACGCTGCGCGCAGATCAAGGCAAGACGAAAGCAGAGGTTAAGGATAGCTTCATGCAAAGCAAGCCGGATGCGATAGTTGAGCATATCAAGCTCGGATTGTTCGGCGGAGAGCCAGTGTGGGAAGTATTCTACTCACGCAATCAAGCGGGTCAGCCGACGCATTTCTATGAATTTTACCGATTCAGAGATGGCTCATTCGTCGTATCGTATAAGTTGCCGACGCGTTAATTGCCATTGCTGCAAGCAAACAGCAGAGTCAGCAAGTTAAGCCATAGTTCCCTATTATTACACGCCCCCTGGTAAAACAGGTTGTGATATACTTTCGTATAGCAGCTCGTGATAGACGAAAGTATTGCAATCAGTTGAAGCAAAGGGGGCTTTTTGCCATGAAAATCCGTTTGATGCCTGCAGTCCTGACCGCTGTTATTTCGGCTGGTGTGTTAGTTGGCGGCTGGTTTACCTACCACAGCGTGGCAGCTGTCAAGCCGCTTGAACGAATCGTTGCAGGAACGCCTGGCGTAGTTGAATCGACACCTGTTATTAACCGGAACACCGTTACGATAGATATGAGGCTAGACCGGGATGCGAACATCCGCGATGTATATGATCATATTGCGACAGAGGGCGAAAGCATTATTGGCGATCGCGACCTGAAGCTGAATATTGGCGATACGAAGCCATCCAAGCAGCTAGAAGACGTATGGTCGACGATGCTGTTCGATGTTGCGCAGGCGATGGATCACCGCGAATATGCATCGATCCCGCAAGCGATTGAGAAAGCCCACGCGAAGTACCCAGCCGTTACGGCGACTTCGGAGATGGATGATTCCAATGTATATATTACGCTGAAGGACGATACGTCCGTAAAGTATGTCGTTCTACCTCGCACACCGAACAAGATGGGGGCGTGGCCTAATGTTTAAACAGTATGGGAAAGAAATCGTGATCGGCTTCGTGCCGGTCTTTCTCTTATTTTTACAGTTTATTATAGGTGTGAATATGATCCCGATCGTGCTGCTTGCCGCGATTGTTGGCGGCTTGCTCTATATGGCAAGGTCCCGTGGAAACTTGGCGACGGTTGGCGGGGAACGCAGAACGAAGACGCGGCCTGCGAAGCCGATGTCGTTCGATCAGATCGGCGGGCAAGAGCGTGCGAAGCAGGAGCTTGTCGAAGCGCTTGATTTTCTCGTGAAGGTAGATCAGATCTCGAAGTTCGGCATTCGTCCGCTCAAAGGCATTCTGCTTACCGGCCCTCCGGGAACAGGCAAGACGCTGCTTGCGAAGGCAGCGGCACAATATACGGATTCGATCTACCTTGGCGCATCCGGCTCTGAGTTCGTTGAGATGTATGTCGGTGTCGGCGCAAGCCGTATCCGTGACCTGTTCAAGGAAGCTCGGCAGAAAGCAGCGAAGCAGAATAAAAGCAGTGCCGTTATCTTCATCGACGAGATTGATGTCATTGGCGGCAAGCGTGACGGCGGACAACAGCGCGAGTATGATCAGACGTTGAACCAGCTGCTTACGGAACTTGACGGCATTCATACGTCTGATTCGCCGCGCATTCTGCTTATTGGTGCAACGAACCGCAAAGAGATGCTCGACAGTGCGCTTCTGCGGCCTGGTCGATTCGACCGCCATATTTCGGTAGACTTGCCGGATAAGAAAGGCCGCAATCATATCCTTAATATTCATGCGAAGAATAAACCGCTTGATCTTACAGAAGTGAACCTCGATAAGATCGCAGAAGAGTCATTCGGCTTCTCAGGCGCGCAGCTTGAGAGCGTCATGAACGAAGCAGCGATCTATGCGATGCGTGAAGACACGGAGGCGATCAGCCAGCGTCATCTGTCGATGGCGATCGACAAAGTGATGATGGGTGAGCGGACAGACCGTGAAGCGACGCATGAAGAGCGTGAGCGTGTTGCCCTTCATGAGCTGGGCCATGCGATTGCGGCAGAGCTTGTCCGTCCTGGCAGCGTGTCGCAGGTTGCCTTGCTTCCTCGCGGTCAAGCGCTTGGCTATGTGCGTCATAATCCGCAACAAGATAAGTATTTGTATACGAAAGAGTTTCTAGAAGGCCAAATTATGATTGCGCTCGGCGGCGCGGCAGCGGAAGAAATGTTCTATGGCGACCGGAGCACAGGCTCGCGCGGCGACTTCGATCAAGCGATGAACATTGTTCGCTCGATGGTCGAGTGCGGACTTACGGAGCTTGGCATCATTGATCAGTCGATGATGACGCCGGACAAATGGGCGACCATTAATCGTTCCATTCTGGACGAGCTGATGATCCGTGTGAAGGAGCTGCTTGAGAGCAATCGCGAAGTGTTCACATCCTCGCTCGATGTGCTGACAAGCGAGGAAACACTAAGCGGCGATCGCTTCCGAGAGCTGCTTGCAGATGCGGCTTAAGCAAGGATACAAATGCAATTCTGTAAATCATTTCAAAAAAACCGTTGACGGCTAAATACTCCCATGATAATATGAGTCACAAGATAACTCAGTAAACTCATCGGAATAATTTAAGTATCTACCGGACCACCGGAGACCAGTGCCCCATAGAGGCGCTGCGTCTCCTTTTTTTATGGGAATTCGTCTGGTTGACCAGAGGTTCGAGTAAAGCTGGCCGGGAATTACGATAAGTACTTGAGATGAATAAAAGTCGACTGGTTACCCAGAGACACAACAAAAGAATCCATTGTTGTGTCTTTTTTATTTCTCTTGGAAGGGAGCATGCAAGCATGGAATTTGTTAAAAGCGAGGCTGCGCTCAAAGAAGCGGCGGCTCGACCTCTGAAGCACGTTCGCAGAAGAGCAACTTTGCTCAGATATATCTGGTTCAATCGTTACCTGTATATCATGCTGGTACCTGCGCTCGTTTACTACCTGATCTTTCACTACATCCCGATGTACGGAGCGGTCGTAGCTTTCAAGGATTTCAGCATTACGAAAGGCATTCTGGGCAGCGACTGGGCAGGCTTTAAGCATTTCCAGTACTTATTCTCGCAGGATAAATTTTGGCAGGTTATCGAGAATACCGTCGTCATCTCGTTGTACCGGCTTGCCTTTGGATTTCCAGCCCCGATTATCGCTGCGTTGTTGTTAAACGAGGTCAGGGTAAGGGTGTTCAAGCAGACGATACAGACGGTCATTTACCTGCCGCATTTTATCTCGTGGGTCATTCTTGGAGGCATTCTTATTAACTTGCTCTCCACGGACAGCGGCGTTGTGAATAACGTGATTAAGCTGTTCGGAGGCACGCCGATTGGATTTCTAAGCGAAGAAGCTTACTTCCGCAGCACGCTTGTCTTCTCGATGATCTGGAAGGAGTTCGGCTGGAACACCATCATCTACATAGCAGCTTTGGCCGGAATTAGTCCGCATCTGTACGAAGCGGCGGTCATCGACGGAGCGAACCGCTTCCAGCGGCTCCTGTACCTTACGATTCCGCTGATCAGGAGCACGATCGTGCTTATCCTTATCCTTAGGCTGGGCGGCATTATGGAAGCAGGTTTCGAGCAAATTTTCGTGCTTTATCATCCCGGTGTATACCGTGTTTCGGATATTATCGACACTTACGTGTACCGGATTGGCTTGACAGATGGAAGGTTCAGTCTTGCGGCAGCGGTTGGCTTGTTTAAATCCTTGATTAATTTTGCGCTGCTTGTTCTGGCAAATTGGCTTTCCCGGAGGTTGGGAGAACAAGGTGTTTACTGATACGGGAGGTAGATTATGCATTACACAAGCAGAGCAGGAAAGCTGTTCGACTCGTTCAATATTGCATTCTTGGCGATTGTAGCTATCGTTACTGTTTATCCATTCTGGGATACGCTCGTTGTATCCGTCATTCCGCTGGAGGAGTACCTCGGATCAAGTATTCATTTATTCCCTAAAGAGATCACCTTGGAGGCTTATCGCTACTTATTCTCGATGAGCGAGCTATGGACTTCTTACGGAGTGACGATGTTCGTCACGATTGTGGGTACGGCGATCAGTATGTTCCTTACGGTTACGGCAGCCTACGCGCTCTCAAGACCAGGTCTGAAAGGATCCCGCGTCATCATGTTTCTCTTCGTGTTTACGATGATGTTCAGCGGAGGCATCATTCCGACCTATCTGGTGGTCAAGAGCCTCGGCATGATGAATACAGTGTGGGCGCTGATTTTTCCGAGCGCACTGGCTACGTATAACCTGATCATTATGAAAAACTTCTTCAACGCGCTGCCGGACGGCTTGGTTGAAGCAGCGCGAATCGACGGCTGCAATGATCTGAGGATTCTGTACAAAATCGTGATTCCGTTATCGATGCCGGCCATTTCCACCATCACTCTGTTCTATGCCGTGACAAGGTGGAATGAATTCTTCAACGCGATCTTCTTCATTAGCGACAAGGAGCTTCAGCCGTTGCAGCTGTTCTTGCGCAGCATGCTGTTCGAGAACGAATCCTCATACTCGGGTGGCGGCGACAGTCTGTTTCTACTGGGGCCGTCTATCAAGATGGCGACGGTCATGGCAGCTTCGATTCCGGTCATGCTGATTTATCCGTTTTTCCAGAAGTATTTCATCAAGGGCGTTTTAATCGGCGGGGTCAAGGAGTAAATCCTTCACTATAAAAAAACCAGCAGGAGGCAGAGAAATGATGCATTGGAGAGGGAAATTAAATAAAAAATGGGTGGTCTCGGCAGTTGCAGCAGCATTAATCATAACGACAGGCTGCTCGAATGAACCAGATGCGACTAATGCAACTGGCGCAACGAATACAGGTAATGCAACTGAAGCTAGCAAGAACAATTCAGGCACTAAGGCCGGGGCTGAAGAGCCGTATGAGCTTGTTTATCTGACCACAGGCGACCAAGGGGCGAAGCCGCTTGTACCGAACGATCGCATTATTGCAGAGATTAACAAACGGCTGAACATTAAGCTGACGATTAAGATTGCCCCGGAGTTCTCATACGACAAGATTAACGTAGCGATTGCAAGCGGAGATCTTCCTGACGTTGTGACGACACAGTATCCTTCTTCCTCTGTTTCCCAGTGGATCAAGGAAGGCATTCTGCTTCCGCTGAACGATTACTTTGACAAGCTTCCGACGATCAAAGCCAAGCTCGACAATGGCTTGCAGTGGACAGCGGTAGACGGAAAATATTACGGATATCCCTTCGTAAGCGGCATGGAGAAGTCGAATTACACCGTTCAATTCCGCAAGGACTGGCTGGATAAGCTGGGTCTAACGTATCCGAAAACATTGGATGAATTCGAAGATACGCTGAAAGCCATTGTGGATAAGGACCCTGACGGCAACGGCAAGGCTGACACCTTCGGCTATATTACGAACAAGCCGGTTCCCGGCGACGCCTTGACTGCGTTTGATTTCGTGCTATATGCGTACGGTCTGCCTAATGCGGACTATGTCCTGAACGATAAAGGAGAGATCATTCCACGCTTCGAGCATCCGGCCTTCAAGGCTGGCATCGAGGAGCTTCACAAATGGTACAACGAGAAGTTGATCGATCCCGAATTTATCTTGTATGACCGCCCGGCGAAGGAACAGAAGTTCTTCCAAGGCAAAGCAGGCTCGATGGATGGTCCTTTGTTCCGCCACGTGAGCCGAATTGAAGGAAGTCTGAAGCAGGTCAATCCGGATGGCGTGCTCGGTTACGCGCCGCCGCCAACTGGCCCAGATGGCAAGCAAGGCATGGCGACTCGTCCGAAGACGGCATTGTTCACGGCTGTCACCAATAAGGCGAAGAACCCGGAGAAAGCCGCGGAGTTTATCGAGTTCATGCTGTCCAAGGAAGGCCGCGACCTGCTGGAGCTCGGCATCGAAGGCACTCACTATACGAAACAAGGCGATAAAATTACTTACAATGAGGCGGAACGCGAGAAAGACGGATTTGCCCCGAATGGATGGGCTCACCCGCTTGCTTGGGGGAACGTGTCATGGCCGATCGACGAAGACTACTTGCCGCAGACAGAGCTGAATATTGATCGCGCCAAGGACTCGGTTAAAGTCGCTTCATCCTACTTCGTACCGAACCTTATTACCCGCAAGACGGATGCTGAGATCGAATACGGCAAAGCCGTCAATGAAGTCTATAACCAATATTTCGTGGACCTCTTGAAGGGCAAGCTGGACGTCGACAAAGGGGTCGCCGAGCTCGGGGAGAAATGGCGCCAAGCAGGCGGCAATGAAATTCTGAAGGCGGTTAACGAAGAGTACAAGAAAGAAGGCGCAAGCAAATAACGGAGGAATGGAATAGGTCGCTATGAATAAACGAAATGATCGTCCGAATGTCATTGTGTTTTTTACCGACCAGCAGCGATGGGATACGACCGGCGTCCATGCCAATCCGCTCGATTTAACGCCGAATTTCGACCGCATGGCACGTGCGGGAACCGATGTGCATCAATCCTTTACTTGTCAGCCGGTTTGCGGGCCAGCACGTTCCGCCATGCAGACCGGCCTGTATCCGACGACAACCGGATGCTACCACAACGGAATTGCGCTGCCTGAAGGAACCCAAACCTTAGCGCATCACTTTCGCGGAGCGGGCTATCGAACCGGCTATATCGGCAAATGGCATCTGGCGGGCGAAGAGCCCGTACCGGCAAACCAGAGAGGCGGTTACGAATACTGGCTTGCCGCAAACGGCCTAGAGCATACTTCAGACTCCTATCGGACTGTTGTCTACGACGAAGAGAATCGGGCGGTTAAACTGCCAGGTTATCGCGTGGATGCGCTGACGGATGCTGCCATTCGCTATATCGATCAGAACAAAGAGGAGCCGTTCTATCTCTTCGTCTCCTATATTGAGCCGCATCAGCAAAATCATCTCGACAATTACCCGGCGCCGGACGGATACAGGGAGCGTTATCGCGGTGCGCCGCTCCCTCCCGATCTTGCTGCGCTTGGCGGGACGGCGCACAGGCATTACGCAGGTTATTGCGGCATGGTGAAACGGCTCGATGAAGCGCTCGGAAGGCTGCTGGACGCCTTGAAGAGTTTATCTCTGAGTGATAATACCATCGTCCTATACACGTCGGATCATAGCTGCCATTTCCGGACGAGAAACCAAGAATATAAGCGTTCGCCTCACGACAGCTCCATACGGGTGCCGACCGCGATTCAAGGTCCCGGATTTATGGGCGGCGGTCAGATTGGGCAGCCTGTCAGCTTGATCGATCTGCCCCCGACGCTGCTTGATGCGGCGGGAATCGAAGTTCCTCGTGAGATGCAAGGAAGATCCATCCTTCCGCTGCTGCACGGCGGGAAGGCAGATTGGCCGGAAGAGGTATTCGTTCAAATCAGCGAAGACCATGTCGGCCGGGCGATCCGCACGGACCGCTGGAAGTATGCGGTTACCGCGCCAGACAAGGACGGCTGGAAGGATGCCGCCTCGGATGTCTACGTAGAGGAATATTTGTATGATTTGTTTGCCGATCCAGATGAATTGTTCAATCTCGTTGGTATTCCCGCACACCGGGACAATGCTTCGCGTCTTCGGGAACAACTGCTGAAGAGAATCCACGAGGTGGAAGGCAAGTCTCCCGTCATCCTGCCCGCGCAGGGCAGGGAATGGCCAAGAGGTTATTAAGTTTCAGTTGGACTAATATTCATTTAATGATAAGTGAGGAGAATGAACGATGACCCATACAATTGCATCCGAAGAACGTCCCCGTCAAATTCCGGACCGAGGCATTAAGGGAGGTCCACGTATTATTCGCCGGCTGCCGGAAGGTGTTGAGGAGCAGCCGTACACGCTGTTTCAGGTAAAACCCTATGGACCGCTTATCGGTGCAGAAATCGAAGGTGTTGATCTTCGCAATCCTGTAATGCCGGAGCTCCAAGAGGAATTGAATCGCGCGCTGCTGGAGTGGAAAGTGATTTTCTTCCGTGATCAGGATATTACGAGCGAGCAGCAGCAAGCCTTTGCCCGCCTATGGGGAGAACTGGAGACGCATCCTTTCCTGCCTCAAGGAACATCGGATGAGGTCGTTCGTTTCGCCAAGGATGACAAAAAAGCCGGGTATGAGAATAACTGGCACTCCGATGTGAGCTGGCGGCTGACGCCTGCGCTTGGAGCGGTTCTGCGCGTTACGGAGGCACCTGCTTTAGGCGGAGAGACGTTATGGTCGGACCAGGCTGCTGCCTACGATAATTTGCCGGATGAGATAAAGGAGAGAATCGACGGCCTAACGGCGATTCATGACTTTACCCACGTCTTCGGCGTACGGCTCTCTGACGAGGAATTGAAGATTCGACAGGAGGAGTTCCCGGCTGCCGAGCATCCGGTCGTGCGCACCCATCCCGAAACAGGGAGAAAAACGCTGTACGTCAATCCGAACTTCACCGTCCGGATCGCCTCGCTGGAGCAAGAAGAGAGCGAAGAGCTCCTCTCGTACCTGTTCCGCCATTCGCAATTGCCTGAGTTCCAGGTTCGCTTCCGCTGGGAAGCGAACTCCATCGCCTTCTGGGATAACCGTGCTACTCAGCATTACGCGAACTCGGACTATTACCCGAATCGCCGCGTTGCGGAGCGAGTGGCGATTGTTGGCGAAAGGCCATTTTAAGAAAGCTTATGAGCCCGCGAGCTAACGCGGGCTTTCTTCACGATTACTGGGAGGATAGAGGAGGAAACGGATGAGTAATTCGCACAAAAAGCCGAATCTGCTGTTCATATTAATCGACGACATGGGCTGGAAGGACTTAGGCTGTTACGGCAGCACCTACTATGAAACGCCGAATCTGGATCGGCTGGCTGCAGAGGGGATGCGGTTTACGGACGCCTATGCCGCGGCTCCTGTCTGTTCGCCGACTCGTGCCAGCATCATGAGCGGGAAATATCCGGCGAATGTCGGCGTAACCAACTGGATCGGCGGTCAGACGGCTGGAAAACTGATAGATGCGCCGTATATACGGCATCTTCCGCTTCAGGAGAAAAGTGTGGCAACTGCGCTGAGAGAGAACGGGTACCGGACTTGGCATGTGGGCAAATGGCATCTGGGCGGACAAGAACATTACCCGGAACACCATGGTTTTGACGTCAATATTGGCGGCTGCAGTTGGGGAATGCCGCTGAATGGCTACTTCAGCCCTTATGGCATTGAGACGCTTGAGGAGGGACCGGATGGTGAATATTTGACCGACAGGCTTACAGACGAGGCGATTGGGTTGATTCGTCAAAATGACGGGACGCCATTCTTTCTGAACTTGTGGCATTACGCGGTACATATTCCGATTGAGGTTAGCTCAGAGCTCACCGAGAGATTCGCAGCCAAAGCGAGAGCTCTAGGCTTGGACCAGCTGGAAGCATTTGTTGAAGGGGAGCCTTTCCCTTGCGAACACAAGAAGCATTTGCGCGTACAGAGGCGCATTCTTCAGTCTGATCCTGCTTACGCGGCGATGATCTACAATCTCGATTGGAACATCGGGCGATTGATTGACGCCTTGGAAGAGACAGGCCAGCTGGACGACACGGTGATCGTGTTCACGTCCGACAACGGCGGCTTGGCGACGGCGGAAGGTTCGCCGACGTGCAACAGTCCGCTTCAGGAAGGCAAAGGCTGGATGTACGAGGGCGGTGTTCGAGAGCCTCTCATCGTCCGCTGGAATGGCGTTGCGAAGCCGGGAAGCGTCAGCGAGATTCCGGTGACCAGTCCTGACTTCTATCCGACGCTGCTGGAGATAGCGGGAGTCGCCTTGCAGCCGAAGCAGCATGAGGATGGCGTTAGTTTGGTGCCACTGCTGAAGGGAGCGGAGGGTCTTGACCGGGACACTTTATTCTGGCACTACCCGCATTATGGCAATCAAGGGGGAACGCCGGGATCGTCGGTGAGGGATGGGGACTACAAGCTTATCGAATTCTTCGAGGATGGGAGGCTGGAGCTGTACAACCTGAGAACCGATCTCTCGGAAGAGCACAATATCGCGGAGCAAGAGCCGGATCGAACCGAGAAGATGCACCGGAATCTTCGCGAGTGGCGGGAGCGGATCGAAGCGAAAATCCCGACAGGCAATCCGGCATTCAGCCGCTAAGCTTGCGCTCGTCGTCATTCGTACAGGCAGGAGGGAGCGAGTCATCCATGAATGAAACAGAACGTAGGCCATCGTGCTGCAGTATGAATCGAGGCAGCATGGCGCAATCCGCACAAGTAGAACATGCTGCTGCTCAGCTTCAACCGGATCTTGAGAAAGACGCCAAGGAAAGCATGATCTATCTACCCGGGGGAGCTTTTCTAATGGGGACTGAGGACGCGGAAGGATTCCCCGATGATGGAGAGGGTCCCATTCGGGAGGTAGAGCTTAGTCCGTTCTATATCGATAGCTGTGCGGTGACCAACGCTGAATTTGCCGAGTTCGTCAGAAGAACGGGCTATGTGACCGAGGCAGAACGCTTCGGCTGGTCGTATGTGTTTCATCTGTTCGTGCCGGAGCGGGAGCGCCAATTGGATTCAAGACCGGTTCCAGGCTTGCCGTGGTGGCTGGCGGTGAATGGCGCGAGCTGGCATCGTCCGGAAGGCGGCGGATCTTCTATAGAAGACCGGCTGGATCATCCCGTCATCCATATCTCGTGGCATGACGCGCACCGGTATGCCAAGTGGTCGGGCAAGAGGCTGCCTACCGAGGCAGAATGGGAATACGCGGCAAGGGGAGGCCTCGAGCAGAAACGGTATCCGTGGGGCGACCTGCTGAAGCCAGGCGGAGAGCATCGCTGCAACATTTGGCAGGGGAAATTTCCCGATAAGAACAACGCTACGGACGGCTATGTTGGGACCGCACCGGTCCGAACTTATCTTCCAAACGGATACGGACTTTACCAGACCGTAGGCAACGTATGGGAGTGGTGTTCGGACTGGTTCACCAGAGTACCTGCCGCTGCAGGAGGATCGAGGAATCCGAAAGGGGCGCGAACCGGCAGTTCCCGCGTCATGCGAGGAGGCTCTTATTTGTGTCATAACTCTTACTGCAACCGTTATCGGGTTGCTGCTCGCAGCTCCAATACGCCTGATAGCTCGACGGGAAATCTGGGGTTCCGCTGCGCGGCCGATGCTTAAGACAGGAGTGACAATTATCCGGCAGCCCACAAGCGGCCGGCATGGGAGAGTGAAATAACGATGAAAGCCATTATGGTCATGTTCGATACATTGAACCGGCGTATGCTATCCCCTTACGGGGGTCCGGATTGGATCCATACCCCGAATTTTCAGCGGCTTGCGCAGCGGACGACTGTGTTCGACAACAGTTATGTCGGCAGCATGCCCTGTATGCCTGCCCGTAGGGAGCTGCATACAGGTCGGCACAATTTTCTGCATCGAAGCTGGGGTCCGCTTGAACCTTTCGACGACTCCGCTATTGAGCTGCTTGGGGATGCTGGGATTTATACGCATCTGGTCACGGATCATCAGCATTATTGGGAGGATGGCGGCGGGACGTATCATACCAGATACAACTCGTTCGAGCTTATTCGCGGACAGGAGGGAGATCCGTGGAAAGGCGAGGTGAGGAACCCGGATGGGCCGAGCTTCGATCATCTGCATCCGATTGCGAAGCGAATGGTTCGCCAGGACCGGATCAATCGAACGTACATACGGGAACAAGAGCAATTTCCGCAAGCGCGCACGTTCGCGGGCGGTCTTGAATTTATCGAATCCAATCATCTGGAGGACAACTGGTATCTTCAGATCGAAACCTTCGATCCGCATGAGCCGTTCTACAGCTCTGTCGAGTTTAAGGAGAGATATGCGCATGACTACGAAGGCCCGTTAGCAGATTGGCCGATTTACGGTCCGGTTACGGAAACGCCGGAGGATGTACGGCATATGCGGCTCGAATATGCCGCTCTGCTATCCATGTGCGATCATTACTTGGGCGTAGTGCTGGATACGATGGACCGGCTGGACCTTTGGAAGGATACGTTGCTCATCGTGAATACAGATCACGGCTTCTTGCTCGGAGAGCATGAGCAATGGGCGAAATGCGTTCAGCCTTTCTACAATGAAGTCGCCCATACGCCGCTATTCATATGGGATCCTCGGACGGGCATCCGGAACGAACGACGCCAGAGCCTTGTGCAAATGATTGACCTGCCGGCTACGCTGCTCGAGTATTTCGGCATTGAGCGGCCGAAGGATATGCAAGGCCAACCTTTGCGCCAAACGATCGAGTCAGATGTACCCATTCGAGAGGCGGCGTTGTTCGGCATCCACGGCGGGCACGTCAATGTAACGGATGCCCGTTACGTCTACATGCGAGCGGCAGCGGAGAGCAGCAACCAGCCGCTGTACGATTACACGCTTATGCCGACTCACATGCGGAGCCGCTTCGCTCCCGAGGAATTGAAGCAGCTTGAGTTAGCGGAGCCCTTCTCCTTCACCAAGCAGATTAAGCCGCTTCGCATTCCGGTTCAAACGCGGGGCAATTTGCACGAATTCGGTACGCTCTTATATGATTTGAAGCATGATCCTGAGCAGGCTGAGTCACTAAGTGATCCTGAGGTAGAGGCTAAGATGGTCGAGCATATGATTGGGCTTATGCATGAGAACGATGCGCCGAAAGAGCAATTTGAGCGATTGGGATTGGGGATTGCCGTGCGCAGCAACCAATAAGTAATAGAAACGGAGTTCGGGGCTGCCCGGGCTCCGTTTTATTGCTTATAGCTGTTATGATAGGTGATGGGAGTTCCAAACATTGGAGGGATATTGATCCATGACGAAAGTGCTGATTACCGGTTTCGATCCGTTCGGAGGCGAAGCTATCAATCCATCTTGGGAAGTGGTCAACCGACTTCACCAGAGGAAGCTCGCAGGTGTTGAAGTGGAGGCCAGGCAGCTTCCTACCGTATTCCATCAGTCATTGAATCAGCTTCGGCAGCTGCTTCGGGAAGTGCAGCCTGATGTGGTTATCTGTATCGGTCAAGCCGGCGGCAGAAGCGATATTGCGATTGAACGAGTGGCGATCAATCTGAGCGATGCCCGCATTCCGGACAATGAAGGGAATCAGCCGATTGATGAGCCGATTATTGTAGGCGGACCTGCGGCTTATTGGTCTACATTGCCTGTAAAAGCCATAGCTGGAGCGATTCGCAAGGCTGGAATACCTGCGTCCGTCTCGTACAGCGCGGGAACATTCGTATGCAATCATCTCTTCTACGGACTTCAGCATATCATCGAATCAGAGAATCCCGCCATCCGGGGCGGCTTCATTCATATTCCTTACCTGCCCGCCCAAATCGCCGAACGGCCGAATATTCCAAGCATGAGCCTGGATGACATGGAACGAGCGATCGAAATTGCCATTGTGACGAGCATACAGCTGGAACACGATATTGTAGCATCCGAAGGACGATTGTTTTAACCGACGCTTCGGCTTCCCAACCGATTTCCATACGATAGCCTCCTAGGGACCAGTCCTTCTTATTTTCTTTCAAAAACGGTATAATAACTACAGAACTATGGAGGTGGGAAGTTGACAGCAGTAAGGAAAGCAGGCGTCGTCGGCGCCGGAACGATGGGTCAGGGCATATGCGAAATGCTCGCCTTCAACGGGCTTGACGTCTACATGGTAGAACAAGATGAAGAAAGACTAAATCAAGCGCTCAGCATGATCGAGCAAAGCTTGGATAAGCAAATGGAGCGTTGGGCGCTCACTTCCGCAGAGAAGAAGCTTGTGATGAACCGGATTCATAAGGTGGAGCAGCTGAGCGATCTGGCGGAGTGCGAGCTCGTCATCGAGACCATTACGGAGGACTTGGACCGTAAGCTCGATATTTTCAAGGAATTGGACGCTATTTGCGCGCCGGATGTTATTTTGGCGAGTAATACGTCAACACTGAGCTTAACGGAGCTTGCAAGCGTAACTGCTCATCCCGAGCGGGTTATTGGCATGCACTTCGTTTACCCGGTAAGCAAGACGGATCTGGTTGAAATTGTGCGCGGCCTGAAGACGTCGGATGAGACGTTCAACCAAACGAAGAATTTTATCGAGAACACGATACATAAGAACGGCGTCATGGTATTCGAGTCGCCTGGCTATGTGACGACACGACTGATTTGTCTATTCATCAACGAAGCGATGCATGTTCTTGAAGAAGGCGTAGCATCGGTTAACGATATAGATAGTGCAATGCGGATTGGCTACTCGTTCCAGCATGGACCGTTTGAGATGGCGGACCGATTCGGATTGGATGCGGTTCTCGCAGCGCTTGAACGGATGTTCCGTGAATACGGCGAGCTGAAGTATCGTCCATCGTTCATTCTGAAGAAGATGGTTCGCGGCGGGCAGCTCGGCGTGAAGAGCGGTGCAGGCTTCTTTAACTACGATAAGGACGGAGTCCGTGTATGATTATCCTTGTGATGAATGCGGGGAGTTCCTCGTTAAAATATCAGCTTTATAACATGGAGACCGAGGCTGTTCTCGCCGTCGGCCGAGTTGAGCGTATCGGGATGGATGATTCGATTCTGACGCATGAGCCTACGGGCGGCGTGGAAGTGAACCGCGTGAGCGAAATTCTCGATCATAATGAAGCGGTCCGCAAAGTCATTGATATGCTGACGCACCGCGAGCATGGCGTGCTAAAGTCGATCTCCGAGATTAATGCAGTTGGTCATCGGGTCGTGCACGGCGGGGAGAGCTTCAAGCAATCGACGCTTGTTAACCAAGAGGTGAAGCAAGAGATTAGACGTCTGTTCGACCTCGCGCCGCTTCATAATCCTCCTGCGATGATGGGCATTACAGGTGTCGAGCTGAATTTGCCAGGCGTGCCGCAAGTCGTCGTCTTCGATACGGCGTTCCATCAGTCGATGCCGAAGGAATCCTTCCTCTATCCGATTCCGATGGTGCTCTATCGTCGCCATAAGATTAGGCGGTATGGCTTCCACGGCACATCGCATGACTATGTCAGCAAGCAAGCGGCGAAGGTGCTCGGCAGACCGCTCGAGGAGCTGAAGCTGGTTACATGCCATATCGGGAACGGCGCCAGCTGTGCAGCGATTCTGCACGGCAAGACGCTCGATACGAGCATGGGCTTAACGCCGCTCGAAGGGCTTATGATGGGCACGCGCAGCGGCGACCTTGATCCGGCAATCGTGCCATTCACGATGAACAAGGAAGAGCTGACGCTGAACGAAGTCAACTCCATGCTGAACAAGCATAGCGGCTTGCTCGCGATTAGCGGCATCAGCAGCGACATGCGCGAGATTGTTCAGGCGATGGACGAAGGCGACAGCCATGCGAAGCTGGCATTCGAGATGTACACCTACCGGCTGCGCAAGTATATCGGCGCTTATGCGGCGGCAATGGACGGCATTGATGCAGTTATTTTCACAGCAGGCGTGGGTGAGAATTCTTGGCCGGTTCGCAAGGCGGTATGCGAGAAGCTGACCTTCCTTGGCATCGAGTTCGACGAAGAGCGTAACCTGGAGCGTTCCAAAGAAGCGCGCTACATTACGAAGGACGGCTCCCGTACGAGCGTGCTCGTCGTGCCGACGAATGAAGAGCTGCTCATCGCAAGAGATACGTTTGAAATTGTGAAATCATCTTAGGGATGACATGAATACTTGTAAAAGGCGGAATCGAAATGAAAACATTAACAACTATTAGCCAGCTGAAGGATAACGCCGGTCAATCGGTATGGATCGGATGCTGGGTAAACAACAAACGTTCCAGCGGCAAAATCCAATTCCTCCAGCTGCGTGACGGCACAGGCTACGTGCAGGGCGTCGTGGTGAAGAGCGAAGTATCGGAAGAAATTTGGGCTGCTGCGAAGGAATTGACGCAGGAGAGCTCGCTTTATGTGAAAGGCATCGTGCGCGAGGAGCCGCGCAGTCAGTCCGGCTATGAGCTGACGGTTGAAGACATCGAGATTATTCAAGTCACGCAGGAATATCCGATTACGCCGAAGGAGCATGGCATCGACTTCTTAATGGACCGTCGTCATCTGTGGCTCCGTTCGCCGAAGCAGCGCGCAGTGCTCGTCATTCGCGCCGAGATTATCCGCTCGATTCAGCAGTACTTCGACAACAACGGCTTTACGCTCGTCGATCCTCCGATTCTGACGCCTTCTTCTTGTGAAGGAACGACGAATCTGTTCCATACCAAATATTTTGACGAAGATGCATATTTAACGCAAAGCGGCCAGCTGTACATGGAAGCGGCGGCGATGGCGCTTGGCAAAGTATACTCGTTCGGCCCGACCTTCCGTGCGGAGAAGTCGAAGACGCGCCGCCACTTGATCGAATTCTGGATGATCGAGCCGGAGATGGCGTTCGTCGATCACGAAGAGAACCTGCGCGTGCAAGAGCGCTTCGTCTCCTTCGTCGTGCAGAACGTCGTGAAGAACTGCCGCAAGGAGCTTGAAACGATCGGTCGTGACATTAGCAAGCTGGAGAATATCCAGGCGCCGTTCCCGCGCATCACGTATGATGATGCGATCAAGTTCCTGCAAGAGCAAGGCCAAGAAATTCAGTGGGGCGAAGACTTCGGTGCGCCGCATGAGACTGCAATCGCGGAATCACACGATCGTCCGGTATTCATTACGCACTACCCGGCATCGTTCAAGGCTTTCTATATGAAGCCGGACCCGAACCGTCCGGAAGTTGTGCTCTGCGCCGATATGATCGCGCCAGAGGGCTACGGGGAAATCATCGGCGGCTCGCAGCGCATCGATGATCCGGAATTGTTGGCAGAGCGCTTCGCAGAGCATGAGCTGTCGACGGAAGCGTACCAATGGTATCTTGACCTGCGCAAGTACGGCACGGTGCCGCATTCCGGCTTCGGGCTAGGCCTTGAGCGGACGGTAGCATGGATTTGCGGTCTGGAACATGTTCGCGAGACGATTCCGTTCCCACGTTTGCTGTACCGCTTGTACCCATAAGTTTCAAGAGAGAGGCGAGGCGAAAGACCGGTGAAAAATGAAATGTGGAAAGCTTACGCCAGAGGCATGGCGGCGGCAATGAACGGCGGCGGTGTCGTCGTTCCTGCCGGTCTGCTGCGTGCTTACCGCGGCGTTGGTTTATCCGACACCGAGATGATGCTGATGGTGCAGCTGATGATGTACCGGCAGCTCGAAGGTGTGGACTTTCCTACGCCGGAGCAGCTTGCGGAGCGCCTTGGCTTAATGCCGAAGGCCGCGCATCAGCTGCTCAGCCGCCTCATGAAGGAAGGGCTGCTCGCCATTGATGATGAGATCGACCCTGAGAGCGGCATGCAGACAGAGCGCTACAACTGGAACGGCTTCGTCATCCGCTGCGCCGAATGGCTGGCGGACGAAGCGAAGCAGGCGTTCGAGGTGGAGCGTGAGCTGCAGAAGCAGCGCAGCAACAGCGGCATTCACTCGGCAATGGCTGCGCAATCGTCGGATCTGTTCTCCGTGTTCGAGCAAGAATTCGGCCGTCCGCTCTCCCCGATGGAGTGCGAGACGATTAGCGCTTGGGTCGATCAGGACCGGTATCCGGACGAGCTGATCCGCTTCGCGCTGAAGGAGGCGGTATTTGCAGGGAAGCTGCACTTCCGCTACATTGACCGCATTCTTCTCGAGTGGAGCCGGAACAGGGTGACGAATACAGAAGAAGCAAAAGCACATACGCAGAAGTTTCGCGGCGGCCGCGGGTCTTAACGACCCGGGCCGTTTTTTTGTATGGAAGGACTTGTAAATCTGAGTGTGAGCTTGTATGCTGATACATAGATATCCGATACATAGATATACGAGGTATGGGAGGATGGGTGGAATGAAAGTAAACAAAGAGCTGATGAAGGGCAGCACCGTTATCCTGATCTTATCGCTGCTTAGCAAGGCTGAAATGTACGGCTACGAGATGATCAAGGAAATTGAACGGAAGTCCGATGGCGTGTTCTCTTTCAAGGAGGGGACGCTGTATCCGATCCTTCATTCGCTTGAGATGGAACGGTGTGTGGAGTCATTCTGGGCTGAGGAAAGCGGCCGCAAACGCAAGTATTATCGAATTACGAAGCAAGGCCAAGCGATGCTGAAGGAGAAAGAGCAGGAATGGTCATTGTTCAGCTTATCGGTTAATCGTGTCATCGGGGAGGAACAAGCATGAATCCGAATCATCCGAATCGTGAAGCAATGTCCAATCTGGAAGAGCACCCGCTCCTGCAGGCGTATCTAACTCAGGTCTGTTCTCGTATTCGCATGAAGGAAGTACACAATGATATTCGGGAAGAGCTAATGAGCCACTTACTAGACATTATCGAGTCTAAAGCTGTTCATGATGGGGAGTCTAATGATCAAGTTATTCAGGCGGCAATCATACAGATGGGCGATGCTGAATTGCTTGGCAATCAGTTCAATGAAGCGCATAAGCCGAAGAAAGATTACGGTATGATAGCACTCTTGGCAGGCATGATTCTGTTCGGACTCGTTACGTTATTCGCAGTGAAAGTATCACTTGTTGACGGTATGATTGAGCACAAATTGCTGTATGAAGGCATCGGCATAGCCTTGATGATCGGCATGTATTTTGCCAATTATCGAAAAATCCTTCACTTCGCAGAGCCGCTCTATGCGGGGACGGTCGGCATTATGCTGTTGGTCTTAACGTATGGGTTACAAATGAATGGGTCGAAGCAATGGCTCCTGTTACCGGCAAACATCGCGTTCCCTGTTTATTCCATCTCACCATATCTCCTAATTACCGCAGTTGCAGGTATGATTCTTCAAGAGAAGGAGTCTCCTTTACAAGTGAGCCTCTGGAGATCCTGGTGGATTACAGGTAAGCAAATCATGCTTTATATGGGCATACCAATGATGCTCTACTTCAAGTCTCCAGCTCTCGTTCCATTGCTTATTTATAGTTTTAGTCTTGCTATGCTCCTGCTCATCACGCGACAATGGAGACTAATCGTTGTAGGATGTTGTGGTGTGTTGCTCATGTTCTTATTTTTGTATATCACACACGATATGACCCATAGCATTGCATATTGGCGGTATACGGGTTTCCTGCATCCGAACTCGGAAGCTTATTTCACCACCGGACGTTCCTTAGAAGCGATACGGAGCGCCGGGTTATGGGGACATGGCATCGACGCTTCGAATGATCGCTTGCCCTATCGGACAGGTGAATTCGTATTCTCTTATTTGATCTATAGCTTTGGCTGGGTATTTGGCTGGTGTGCAGGTCTGCTCGTGCTCTTGTTTATTGTGCGGATGTATCGCATTGGACTGCGAATTAAAGATCGGATTTCCCGTGGTCTGTTCATTAGCTTAGGCACGATCATCTGTTTACAGCTCATTTGGAACGTGCTGATGTGCCTGGGCTTGCTGCCTGTCGTCGGTTTGACGCTGCCTATTGTCAACTGGAGTTCAACTACGATTATCGAATTGGCAGCTGTCGGGTATATGCTCGGTATGTATCGCCGCAAAGATATCTCCGTGCAATCTGGCCTGTACGTTTAACGATACGATAGAGGAAGCTTTCTTTTTGCTCGAAAATGCGCAAGGAACCCTTGATTTATGCTAAACTAGTGGAAAGAACATGTTTGCTGAAGCAAGGTAAGGAAGGACGATAGGCGATGTCAGAACTGCATGCACACGCTCATTCGCATGAGCACGACCATAATGATGATCCCGTGAAACAGATGATCGAGGTAATGACGAAGAACGGATGGCGCATTACCGATCAGCGCCGAGAGCTGGCCGAGATATTCGCGCGCACGGAAGGCTACTTGTCGCCAAAGGATGTCTACGATCAGATGACGGTAGCATATCCGAGCGTTAGCTTCGATACCGTGTACCGCAACTTGCGCCTGCTTAGTGAGATGGGGGCGTTGGAGCAGTTTTATTTTATGGAGGGTGGTTTGAAGTTTCGGACGAGCTGTCTGTCTCATCATCACCATCATTTGATTTGCATCAACTGCGAGAAGACGCTGACGTTCGAATATTGCCCGATGGAGCAATTGGTTGAATTGCCGGGCTCGTTCAAGATTATGAATCATCGCTTCGAAGTTTATGGCGTGTGTGAAGCGTGCCAGAAGGAATAATAGATGAATGAAGACAAGGGAGTTTCGCCATGAGGCGAAGCTCCCTTGTTTGTGTTGTTATGATTCTTGAATGAGTGCTTGAATACGGCTATTCACATCGTCGCTCTGATACAGCCCGCCATGGTAACAGATCACTTGCCGGATATCATATGTGCTAAATTGCTGCAACGATCTCGCAGCAGCTGCTTGATCGTAGTTGAACTGGCCTAGCGCCAGCTCCCCGTCAATGATCATCAGCGCGTCGGCAGCGATCAAGGTGCGGCTTGGAGAATGGTAGAGACTGACATGACCCGGCGTGTGTCCTGGCGTATCAATAACCGTGATGCCCTCGAACGGCTGCGCATTGTCGCCGAATCCGATCAGCTGATTCACTTGGCCTGTCGGCGGATGCTCAAGCGCGTAACGGAATGCTTGCTTCTGAGCTTCGGGCATCTCCTTCGACAATGAGGCAACGGCTTGATCGATTCCCGCTTGCGTCACTTTAATGAGCATTCGCTCGCCTTGGATATATGGCTTCTCGATTGCAGAAGCCCATACTTGAACCTTGGCAGCGCTTGCCTCGCATAATGCAGACAAGCTGCCGATATGGTCAATATCCTGATGGGTAATCAGGATGTCGGTGAGTCGTTCGAGCGGCAAGCCTTCATGCTGCAGCGCATCTTGGATAAGCATGGCTTGTCCGGGATAACCAGCGTCAATGAGGACAGTATGGTTCTCATTCCAGATGACACTCGGGCAGATCGTATTGGTACGTCCCATAATGGTTGCCGTTATTTCTAACATGGCGATTCCCGATTGTATTTGCATATTTCTAACCTCCGCTTGTTAAGTCTAACGACAATAATAGCGAAGTTACTCTATGCAGTCAAATAAATATTTTATTATATCACACTTCATTAATATTGTCAATAATATATTATTGGGGTATAAAATTAACCCTTCAGGAGACACCAAGAACACATGCTTTATGCAGCTTTCCTGGAGGTGCTATATGGTTTGAGGAAGCAATTACGATACATATCTATCGCCGGGGCAGCGCTTGTCTGCTTGATGCTCTTCACAACGAATCCCGCTGCTGGCAATTCAAGCACATACAACACGAATATGTACGGTGCCAAGACCGGCTTGAATCACGCCTTGCCAAGCGATTCTGAAGCAGATGTGACTGAACGTCAGCCAGGCATCAGCTCGGCGGAATCGTCGACATTCCGAACGACATTTCTTGGGCAGGAGGACAGTCATCGAAGCCGCTATCCGAGTTGGCTCGGTTTATTCGGTCTCCTAGGTCTTCTTGGTTTACGTGGCCGCAGCCGAGAGAAATCTTGATGTTGAACGCAATGAAATTCATACGAAAAATGCAAACCCGCTTGCTGTGCGATCCATGCACGGCGGCGGGTTTTTGCAATTCTGCACATGAGCCGTATCCAATCTATGAACTCTAGCATATACAGAAGTAGATGAGAAGCTTGAGTCGGCTGATGATAAAGTTCATTCGAGGAGGTGGATACAAGATGGACAAACCGTCTTTTATTACAAAATTAGTCCCGATTGCCAGGCAGCTTTACTTGGAAGGATCGCCAATCTATCCATCTGTGCGGCTTGCGCAGTGCTGGCTTGAGACAGGCGGCAATATACCCTATTGGAACAACTTAGGCGGCTACAAGGTTGGCTCCGGTGTTCCGAATGGCTATTGGAAGGGAGCTGTCGTGAGCAAGCAGACGTGGGAAGTTATTAACGGGAAACGGGTTGAAGTCGTTTCGACTTTTCGCGCTTATGACAGTATATATAACTTCTTCAAGGATCAAGATCTTCTATTTGCGCGCAGTCGGTATACGCGGGTCCGCGGGGCCAAGGGACCCTTCGAGCAAGCGCAAATGCTGCTTGAATGCGGTTATGCAACGGATCCGGACTATGCGAAGAAGATCATTGCGATTATTAACGGGAGCGGGTTAACGCAATATGACAGCAAGAATGGGGGCGATGAACCGATGACGGCAGAGGAGAAGAAAGCTTTTCAAGACTTACTGGATCAAGTGTCTCAGCTAAGCGCAGCGCTGAATGTTCAAATGGCAGCAGTAGCAGCGCTTCAAACGGAGGCTGCGCAGATGCAGGCGCGTGATCAATTGGATGCGGTTCCGGCGTGGGCGAAAGACGCAGTTGACGCTGCGGTCAAGGCCAAGCTAATCGATACGTCAGCCGGTGGCAGCTATGATTTCTATCGGCTGCTGACTGTGCTGCACCGGAAGAAGCTTATCTGACGAATAGAGCAGGGGGAGGTTCGCATGGACAAGGGGGCGGACCTCTTTCTTATGTGCAGAGCCGTATCTGCATCCATGTTAATGGTATAACCAGCCGAAACAGGGAATCCTACAAGGCAACAATGTGCTAATAGGAGGACCATAGCTTTGATCCATCACATTCGACTTATCGAGATTGTTCTTGTCGTTATCGCCATGTTCGTGATGTGGTACGCGGTCGTGAATTTCAGCACGTTCAAAAGAGTCGTCATTGGGCGTCCGATGCGCTCGCGGGAGCTGCATGAGAAGCATAACAAGCTGTTCTGGATGATCGCGCTGCCTATTCTATCCGCCGATTTATATTCATCCGTTGCTTATGGTCCTGAAGCGGGCTTAACAGAGCTTAAGCATCTAGGCAAATCAGCGCTATGGTTCATTCTGCCGATTACAGCAGCATCCGTCATTCTGTTGTTTATTCTGATTCTCTCTTACATAATGGGCATCATCGCCTATCCAAGCGGCGGCGGGGCGTACTCTATAGCCAAAGATAATTTCAAGAAGCCTTGGGCTGCCCTTGTCGCTTCAAGCTCGCTGCTCGTTGATTATATTCTGACTGTCGCCGTGTCCGTATCAGCGGGGATTCAAGCCGTCGCTTCCGCATATCCAGTCATTAAGCCGTACAGCAGCTCGCTTGCAATATGCTGCGTGCTGCTGCTCGTTATTGTGAACTTGCGCGGCGTGGCGGAATCGGCAACGATCTTCGCTTGGCCGACGTTCGTCTTCATGGGCAGTATGATAACGATCATTTGCGCCGGGTTCATCGATGAGCTTTCGCATGGGTTCGTGCAGCCGCAAACCCCTTCTTTCGGAACGATACCGGGAGGGATTACGATTCTTCTCATTCTCAAGGCATTCAGCTCGGCTTGCTCCGCACTGACGGGCATTGAGACCATCTCCAACGCCGTTCCGATCTTCCGGGAACCGCAGCAGCGTAGCGCAATCAAGACATACATTGCGCTTGGCACAATAACGGCAGTTACCCTGCTCGGATACGCGTACCATCTCTATGTGCAAGGCGTGGAGATAAGCGAGGACGAGACGATGCTGTCTCAGCTGGCGGAGCAGTATTTCGGTCATGGCATCGTATATCAGCTCATTATTTGGTCAACGTTCATCGTGCTCATTCTGGCGGCGAATTCAACCTTTACCGGCTTCTCGCAGTTATCCGCCATCGTCGCCTTGGACAGCTTTCTTCCACGTGCATTTACGAATCGCGGTGATCGGCTTGGCTACTCGAACGGCATTATGTTCCTGGCAGGCGCTGCTGCACTGCTGATTGCGCTCTTCCATGCTCAGACAAACAGCCTTATTCCGCTCTATGCCATTGGCGTCTTCCTGTCCTTCACCATTGCTCAGATCGGGCTGTGCAAGCGCTGGCTCAAGGTGAAGGGGCGTATGTGGAAACTTAAGCTCGCCATCAATCTGTTCGGCTTCATCGTCACGGCGATAGTTACTGTAGTCGTCGCGTTTACGAAGTTTCTGGAAGGGGCATGGATCGTGCTCATTATTCTGCCTCTGATAGTCTCGTTCTCGGTGTTGGTGAAGCGCCATTACGATATTATTGCAGAAGAGCTGCGAATCGACCCGAAGGAGACGCGGCCGCATCCGCATGAGCTTGTGACTATAGTGCTCGTGTCCGGTGTACATCGGGCTGTGCTGAACACGGTTTCTTTTGCCCAGAGCCTTGATAGCCGTGCGGTTGCCGTCTACGTAGGGTTCGATGATGAGTCTGTCGACAAAATGAAGCAGAAATGGGAGGAGTGGGGAGACCCGTGCAAGCTCGTTACGCTTCGGGGCGAATTCCGCTCCATTCTAGCACCGCTTAGCCGGTTCATCGACCGGCTGGAGGTGACGGAGTGCGAGCCTTCGAGCATTCATATCATCATGCCGCAATTCGTGACGAAGAAATGGTGGCATAATCTGCTGCATAACCAAAGCGCGCTGCTTATTCGCGCTTGGTTTCTGCGCAATAAGGACGTCGTCATTACGACAGTTCCGTATCATTTGCAGAAGTAAGATGTCGTAAGATCTCAGGCACCACGCAGCTGGTGCTTTTTTGTGTTGTTGCCAGCATTCGGTCGTTGATCGTTGATTGACGGAAGCTGGAATTAGAGATATACTCGTTTAGTAATTTACTGATTTACTAATTTACTAAATAACTGAATGACTGATAAACGATCGCGTGAAAGGAAAGTGCAAATATGAAGATACCTACAACGTTAAAACATAAACCAGTCGTCGTTTCCGATAATTACGAGCAAGTCGACGGACGGCTTGCCGGCAAGACAGACGCGAAAGGCCTCTCGTTAGGTCTTGCGCAGTGGAATGACCGCGGGAAAGTCGATATATCCGCGAAAGTATGGCGATATACGGGGGAGAAATGGTCGAGGCAGTCTGAGGAGCTTCCTCTGCACCGAGTGCTCGATCTCTCTATTCTCATCTGCCGATCGGTCGCTCACTTCCGCGAAGCCTATCGCTATGAGAACTTCTACGATCCGGAGAATCCTGTTATTGACCGAGTCGGTCTGCAAGGTGACGCTATGACCGTTGCGATATGCACAGATAATGACAAGATCAACGAAGATATTAAGCTGTTCAGTGGGGCGCTGAGCGATGATGATGAGCTAATCGGGGAACGGCTGCGGACGCTGTCGCGCATGCTGAAGGAATTGGGTTACTAAAGTTTGAAGTTTGGTTCGGGAAGGAGCAATCACAGATGGATAAGGAAAGACGGAAAGAGCTGCTTGAAGAATATAAAGAAATCAAGACGCTCATGGGCGTCGTTCAAATTACGAATACGGTTAGCGGGAAGATGTTCATCGACAGCTATCCGAATTTAAAGAACAAATGGATGACGATTAAGATGCAGCTGGATATGGGCAGATTCGCAAACGCTCAACTGCAGAAGGATTGGAAGGAGCTTGGTGCCGATGCATTCAGCTACGAGGAACTGGAGAAGAAAGATGCTTCGGAAGTGAAGGATGTCAAATGGGAACTCAAAGTGATGAAGAAGCTGTGGCTTGAGAAGCTGCAGCCCTATGAAGATAGAGGCTACAACCGTCCTGAATGATTCATTCAGGGCGTTTTTTTGCTTTTTGTACCCCGAGCGTCCATCTTGTATGTTTACATAACCATTAATTGGTATTAGTATAAATATAATTTTATGGCGGGTTAGGAAATCCTTTATAAAGATGTTTACTCACCGTAACCTGGAAAGGAAGTTGCCGTGCTTTGGAATTATTTCATGCAGTCCTACTTATGCTGCTCCTGGTTGGGTTCTCCCATGTCATTAGCCGATTTATTCCCGCTATACCTAAGCCTCTGATCTTGATTGCGCTTGGAGCGATTGTCGCTTTGCTGCCGTCTGGCGTGCATCTGGAGATGGAGCCGGAGCTTTTCTTTATTCTGTTTATCGCACCTCTGCTCTATAATGATGGCAAAAATACGCCTCGCAGAGAGCTGTGGCGGCTTCGCGCGCCGATTCTGCTTCTTGCGGTAGGGCTTGTGTTTGTGACGGTGCTCGTCGCTGGGTATGCGATTCACTGGCTCATTCCAACGATTCCGCTTCCTGCGGCGTTCGGGCTTGCAGCGATCCTCTCCCCGACTGACGCTGTTGCTGTGGGTGCGCTTGCGAAACGAATCCATATGCCGGAGACGCTGCTTCGATTGCTAGAGGGCGAGTCGCTGATGAACGACGCTTCTGGACTTGTCGCGTTCAACTTTGCGATTGCCGCTACGGTGACAGGCGTCTTCTCGATGACGCATGCCATCTTCAGCTTTCTCGTCATTGCGATCGGCGGCTTGCTGGTAGGAGCCATTGTGGCTTTATTCATCGTGTGGTTTGGCGTCATGCTGCGAAGAGGCGGACTTGAGGACGTTACACTCCATATGCTGATTCAAATTCTGACCCCGTTCCTGCTCTATCTAATTGCAGAAGAGATCGGTGTTTCCGGCATTTTGGCTGCTGTGGCTGGCGGTCTTGTGCATGCGATCGAACGGGACCGGGTCGATTCCTCGATGCTTAGGCTGAACATCGTCTCAAATAATACGTGGTCGGTGCTGCTATACGTGCTGAATGGACTTGTCTTTCTTTTGCTTGGCTTGCAAATTCCGCATGTGACAAGCGTCGTGCTTCGCAATGCTTCCATCAACAATACGGAAGTGTTTACCTATGCTTTTCTGATCTTTCTGCTGCTCGTTGCGTTGCGATTCGTCTGGACGTTTATTTTCACCCACAATCAGCGGCTGTTCGGCGTGGAGCAGAAACAAGGACAGGAAATCCCCGATTACAAAATGCTGCTGCTTACCTCGCTTGGCGGCGTTCGCGGTGCTGTCACGCTTGCCGGTGCGTTCTCGATTCCTTACGTGCTTCGAAGCGGGCAGCCATTTCCTGAGCGTGACATGATGATCTTTATTGCTGCAATTGTGATCTTGATTTCGTTGGTCGTATCCAGCGCATTGCTGCCACTGCTCGCGAAGAGGAAGGAAGCGCCTGCCGAGCAGAATCGGCTCGAGCAGCAAGCTCGGATTCGCGTGTTGCAAGCAGCAATAGAAACACTCAAGACGGAACAGAAGCCAGAGAATGAAGCCGCGGCTATCTCTGTCATGACCGATTACCAGAAGTGGGTGCAAGAAGAGTCGTATCTCTCGTATACATACGATTCAGGGCAGCCAAGATGCCGAGATACAGAAACAGAGCTTCGTTTAAAGGCAATTGCTGCTGAACGCAAATGTATCGAAAAGATGGTAAAGGATGGCAGTGCCGATGCTGTGCAAGCGGCGAAGGTAACGGAGCTGCTTGATCAGATGGAGCTTGTGCTTACGAAGCGTTCCCGCATGGGGCGAGTGCTCATCAAGCTGTTTATGAAGAAGCTGTTCGCGAGAAACCGTAAGAAAAACTTGCATCATTATGAGGAACGTGAAGCGATGAAAGGGCTCAAAATCTGTATGTGCAAATCAGCGATAGCTGAGTTAGGCGAGCAGAAACGACCGGAGATCGAGAAGGAAACGAACTATGTGATTTCGCAATACAAACAGGTGCTAGGCCGATTGTCGCTTCTGCAAGGCTCGCGCGGTTCGGAGGATCTGGAGCAGAACGATCTGAAGAAAGAAATGTACTGGGTTGCCATTCAAGCGGAGAGGGATATGGTCCAGTCGTTGTATGAAAGCGGAGAAATTACGCGAGAGCTCGCCAGCGGTCTAAGAGGGACGATTCGCGATCGCGAAACAGCGATTTCGGAGATTATGTAAGGAATCGCCCCTATAACCGGGATCTTAACGACTAAAGATGATTTGGGGAAAATACGATGGAACCTATCGCATTAAGCAAGACCGAGAACGCGTCTGCTGCCGTGAACCGCAAAGGCTATTTGTTCTCCAACCGGGATCTGCTGAGGATGTTCCTGCCGCTTACCGTCGAGCAGGGACTGGAATTTCTGGTCGGCATTATCTCATCGGTCATGGTGGCCTACGTGGGAGAGGCGGCAGTGTCGGGCGTGTCATTAGTGGAGTCTGTCATGGCGTTGTTTATCAGTTTATTTGCTGCGCTTGCAACTGGCGGTGCGGTCATAGCTGGTCAATATATCGGATCGAAACAAGTGAGGGAAGCTAGAGAATCCGCACAGCAAATGTTCTGGTTCGTCGGCGCAATCTCAGTCGTTATCATGCTTGTCGTCTATGCGCTGAAATCTTTCATTCTATTTACGTTGTTTGGGCAGATATCCGATGAGGTGCGAAGCCACGCCGATACGTATCTAATGATCGTTTCGGTGTCTATCCCTTTTCTAGCTATTTATAATGCAGGGGCAGCGATCTTTCGCACTACGGGTAACGCCGTCATCTCGATGAAAGTCGCGCTGCTCATGAATGTGATCAATGTGGCAGGCAGTGCAATATTGCTGTATGGGTTTCATATGGGAACGGAAGGCGTCGCGATCGCGACGCTGGTGTCGCGAATTGTTGCGGCAGCTGTCTTTATCGTTGTTGTCACGAACCCTGATTATATGTTGCATATGAAGCGTAGCTTGAAGCACAAGTTCGACTGGCGGATGATTAAGCAGATTCTGAGCATCGGCATTCCGTTCGGTCTTGAGAACAGCTTGTTCTTCATCGGACGGATTATCGTGCTAAGTCTTGTATCGACTTTCGGTACGGCTGCGATTACGGCGAATGCCATCGGAGGCTCTCTCGCGATATTTCAAGTATTGCCGGGGGTTGCGATTAATCTAGGGATGACAGCTGTCATTGCCAGATGTATCGGCGCCGGGGAATACGGACAGGCCAAATACTACACGAAGAAGATTATGGTGATTGTTTATGCCTCTCAACTGGTGTTTATTTCGCTAATCATCGCCTTGCTTCCGCTCATAATGAAGATATACGGCCTCTCAGAAGCTACGGCGGAGTTAACAAGGCAGATTGCTTGGTGGCATGGGGTTGTCGCCATCATCCTGTGGCCATTTGCCTATACGCTGCCCGTTACCTTCAGGGCTGCTGGAGATGCGAAGTATCCGATGGCAATTGGCGTGATGACGATGTTTCTATTCCGGGTCGTGCTTGCTTACCTGTTAGGGGAGCATTTTCATATGGGCGTTTTCGGCACTTGGATTGCCATGTTCTCGGATTGGTTTGTCAGATTCATCTGTTTCACCTACCGGTACTTGAGTGGAAAATGGATGCGGTATCGGGTGATCTAGTAACTCATGGTTTTTGTTTTCATAGAATAGAGCATGTCTTATTCAGAAAGAGGTGTAATGAGATGCCCTATTCAACAGGAACGGTGACGAATACAAGAATGTTTGGTACAGCTGCATCTAATCTCATTCTTAGCACGAGAAATCTCGATCCATTCAGCTCCACAACGGTAACGGTTCATATCTTTGCTTCCGTTAACTCAACTGTATTCTATACCGCTTATTTGACTTCATTTGTAGTAGCTGCGAACCATTTTGATATTCGAAGTTTTTATATTGGCGGTAATGTTGCTTATGAAGTTCAACTCAGCTCGAGTACGTCCAATGTGTTGTTCACGGTTACAGGAATAGACGAGTTCGGCAATTTGTCAGAGGATCAGCGTCTTCCTCAGTCGGAACTTATTTTTATTCCGACACTAAGTCCAGTTCTGTAACAAGAAGAGGCTCCCGCATGGGAGCCTCTTCTTATCATTTCGGATATCTAGTTATGATATAGTCACCTTTGGATAGATCCTCTAATGAGATTTTGCGTCCCCAGTGAATGGATGAATTATAGTTCCCTTCTGTCACGGTCACTTCTTTCTCATTCATGCTTAGAATCACCACAGAATGTGTATCATTATTGATCCTCACAATATCGCCAACTTTAATGCTGCTAAAGTCCGTATGTTTACGTGCCGGAAGCTTGCCGAAAGCCGCATCACTTAAGATAAAAGCGAACCCTACACAGCCATAGCCACCACTATAGACGCCGCCATTCCATTTATAGTAATTATCATTCGTCCAGGTCATACCTTCGGGATACTTGTCCTTTAAAGCAATCATGCTTTCATATACCGATTCTTCCGTTGGAATAGTTGGACTCGTAATGACGGCAGTACTAACTAGCGTTCCATTCATGGTTGTTTGTTTAAAACGAACATCATTGCCGAAGGCTTCAGCTAGTAAGCGAATGGATACCATCACTCTTGAGTTGCTATCGACGTAGGAGGGAACGCCAATATCCTTAATTCCGCTGTCTTCAATGACCGCATAGGTACTATTAATTCGATGCGTTATCGTCTTAGTGCCATTTGATAATTTGACAATATGTGTGTTGTCATCCAAGGTCACCTGATATCCCATGGATTCAGCCGCTAAACGAAGCGGGATCATCGTACGGCCAGATACTACTTTAGCAAAACCAGTTGATTCTGATTGTGCAATCATATGACCATTAATCTCAATTTGGATATGTGGTTGCCCAGCTGCTTGAGCATGCGGAAAGGATGAAAACATAGTCAATGCTAGTAGGGCTATGATTGTCTTATGAATAATCTTGTTCATCATGATCTCCTTCATAGTCTCCATTATTGGTATGGTGAATGCTGGTTCCTGTTCCTGATTTATTATTATGCTTGATAGAAAATGCGTCAAGAACTAAGTTTTGGAGCAGTATGCTACGGGAGTCCTGCAATAGAATGGTTTGGAAAATTACCAGTCATTGAGATTGACAATCATTCTCAATGGTGCTACGATGCTCTCGAGTTTAAAAAGAGAGATATTGTGGGAGGAAAGAAAGTCATGAGGAAATTAGTATTGACTGGTTGTATTGGAATTGGAGCATTAATTATAGCAGGATGTCAGAGCACTGATAATGGTCAGAGGGATACAAGTAAGAGTACAAGTGCAAATACAAGCTCAACCGGAGATGCTGCCAATCAACCTGTAACGATCGTGGACGGCAGAGGCAAAGAGGTTGTTCTTAAGAATGGATACGCCAAAAATTTCGTTCTGTTTCCAAACGAGGGTACAGAAATATTTTCTATAACGCAATCGGTTGAACCTTTCTTAGGTATGCGAAAAGGGGATCAAGAGTCCAATATTGCAGGCGGCGCTGTTGCAAAAAAATATCCGGAAATATTAAAAGTGAATAATAACATCATGCAGGCTGATGGAAGCGCGCCAAATGTTGAGGAAATTCTGAAGCTGGCGCCTGATGTTGTTTATCAATGGACTACTCATGGTGATGGTGCAATTAAACCGCTTGAGGATGCCGGCATTAATGTTGTCGCAGTCAATTGGGGTACTTACGATGATGACGTTGAGAGATATACCTTATACGGCAAGGCGCTAGGAAAGCAGGATCGCGTGGATGAGGTCTTTGCACATCAGGCTAAAGCTAAAGAAGATGTACTTAAAGTAACTGATAATCTAACCGAGAATGAGCGTCAAGATCATGTTTTTGTAAGTGCCATTAATGATAATCAAATCAACGTATGGGGAACAGAACTCCCTCATACCCCAGTACATAAGGTGGAAAACGCGGCCTTTACCAAGGGGAAAATAACCGATATCGATGCGGATATCAATGTAGAAACCTTGCTCAAATGGGATCCGGATATGATCGTTATCGGCGAATGGGCCAAGGATATTACACCGGACTATTTCTTTAAGCATCCCGTTCTGAAAAATTTAAGAGCGGTGAAAGAGAAGAGAGTGTACAAAAGCCCAACAGCTTCTTTGCTTGATAATCCGGGAATCAACTGGTACTTCTATTCGGTATTAGCGTATCCAGACAAGTTCAAGGGATTTGATATGCGTAAACAGGTCCGTGAGGATTATAAATTGCTATACAACATTGATCTAACTGAAGAAGATATTGATTCCGTCTTGAATGTCGCGGAGAACAAGAACAGCAAAAACTTCGATCTGTTCATGCAATAAGGAGAAACCCAGGATGACCATAGAGAGACGTAAGTTTCTAAACAAGTTTTATCTTATATCCATTCTTGCTTTGCTCGTCTTCATGGTGGCAGCGATTTGTATCGGAAGATACACAATCGCTCCACTTGATGTTTTGAATGCACTCTTTAACCCAGATTCGATTTCTGACCCGACGGTTCCAGTAGTCGTACAGGAAGTTAGAATTCCTCGTGTGCTGTTAGCAGTGATTGTAGGAGCGGGTATAGCTGTGGCTGGGGCGTCTTTGCAGGCGATATTCGGGAATCCGCTTGTAAGTGAGGAGATTCTAGGCGTGTCCTCAGGAGCAAGCTTCGGTGCAGCGCTTGGAATTGTAACCATTGGAACAACGCTGGGTACACAAGCATTGGCTGTTTTCTTTGGATTTGCAGCCATGTACTTGACCTATATCATCGCTAGAAGGCGTGGACGCGTTACGGTGCTCATGCTCGTTCTTTCAGGAATCATAACAAGCTCGGTATTCGGCTCCGGTGTTTCCTTATTAAAGTACTTCGCGGATCCGAGAAATGAGCTTCCTGCGATCACCTTCTGGCTTATGGGCTCACTGGCCAGCGCATCGAAAGATACGATCTTAAGAACGATGCCAAGTATTGTGATTTCACTGTTCTTTCTCTACAGATACAGATGGCAGCTAAATCTACTTTCACTAGATGAAGATGAAGCGATTTCCTTAGGTGTAAATATTAAAAAAATGCGTGTCATTATTATTTTTTTCACAACGGTCATCGTAGCGGCGGCTGTATCTATAGCTGGCGTTATTAGTTTCGTAGGACTTATTGTACCGCATTTTACGCGGATGATCGTCGGAACAGATAATAAGCATCTCATACCAGCCACTATGATAATGGGGGCGATATTCGTGCTCATTACAGATACACTCGCTAGATCCTTAACAGGTTCAGAAATTCCGCTATCGATACTGAGTTCGCTTCTTGGTGTGCCATTCTTTATCTATCTGCTTAGAAGAACAGGGGGAGTGCTCGATGATTAGAGTAGATAATCTTCAGTTTCAGTACCCCAACTCTCGAAGAGAGATATTCAAAGATTTATCCTTTCATGTAAAGAAGGGTGAAACATTAGCCATTCTAGGAGCAAACGGCATTGGAAAGACGACTTTTTTAAAATGCTTATTGGGCTTTCTAGAATATAAATCAGGCAATATCACTATCAATGATGAATCGGTTAAAACCATGTCTGCAAGTAAGTTCTGGAAACTAGTCGCCTACGTTCCGCAGTCGAAGAGAGCGGCGTTTGGATTTACTGGCCTTGAAATGACCGTAATGGGCTTATCTCCTCATGTGAAAATGGGTAAGCTCCCTACCAAAGAGGATTACGAGAGAGCGTATGAACAATTAAGAAAGCTAGGGATTGAGCATCTTAGTGAACGAAATTGCAATAACATGAGCGGCGGAGAGCTGCAAATGGTGTTGATTGCTAGAGCGCTTATCAAGAAGCCCCAAATCCTGATTATGGACGAGCCTGAATCCCATCTTGATATGAGGAATCAGCTTAAAGTATTGAATATTGTCGAAGAGTTAAATGAACAAGGGGAATACTCGATCATTATTAATACTCATTTCCCTCAGCATGCTTTTCGTATCGCACAGTCAACGCTGCTCCTTGGAAAAGACGGGTATATTTTTGATAAAACGGAGGATGTCGTGAACACAACAAATTTACGACATTACTTTGGCATCAATTCTGAAATCTTATCGTACGATTTGGCTGATAAATCCTATTCCACGATATTGCCCATCGATCTACAAACTGCTGAAGAGGTAACAAGATGACAAAAATTGCGTATGTTACAACCGGAAAAAGCTCGCAATTAATAAGTTACTGGGATTATGCGCACTATGTGGATCAATTCATTTATGCCGATGACCTTCCGAGCTTTGACCTCGAACAGTTTGGGGCAGTGATTCTATCTTGCGGTTGTTCAAGTGACTACATTCTTCCGCATAAAAAACAGCTTAACGATTATGTCAGAAGCGGCGGCTTTCTATTGATTTTTACGTTTGATAAAGCGGATCAGCTGTTAGACGTTGTTAACATCGAGTGTGTCGATTCTAGAACAAAGGATTGGCTATGGTGGACGAAGCCGGGGGGGAAGATCGAACTATACGTTCCGGATCAGCTAACGCATTCCTTCTATGATTATGTAAAACCAGAGCACTTGCATTGGCACTGGCATGGTGCAATCAAGGGAAATCATAGCGGGACAACTTTGCTCGCGGTAGAGGATAAGGATGAAGCCATCATCGTTGATTTTCAGGACTTAGAGGGTGGAGGCAGAGTTTTTATTACAACACTGGACCCTCATAATCATAACGGCCAACGCTTTATGCCGGTAACTACGAAGCTGCTGGGGCAGTTCTACCCCTGGATTAATAACGAGCTTGGCATTGATCGGAATCAGATAGAGCCGTTTAAAGTGGCTTATTTACAGACAACGGGGATAAACTCGGAGGATAAGCCTTCGTTCCTATCTAAGACCTTTGATGGTACTGGTGGACAAATCGAATACTTTGGTGTTCGTCCTATTCCAGACGAGGTGTGGGGCTATGACATTATCTATATTCCTAGTATTAGTGATCAAATCTACATGCAGAAATACACGGATAGAATGATGGACTATATTAGAAGCGGCGGACAACTTATACTCAATATAGAAGTCGCTGTATGCTGGCTGCCATTTCTAAAGCCATTCCAGACTGTATCACCTGTACCCTTTACGAATCTCAAGGTAAGAGTCGAGAACGATCCATTTGAGTTTTTCAAGAATATGCCGGATGACTTTGATGGATGGGAAGGCATTATTGGCCAGTATGCAAGAGGATTTACTCCATTACCTGAATATGCGATGGGTCTCACATCCATAGGGGCTGCACATGCCAACCACGCTGCCGATTATATATGGCAATATCCAACAATAGATGGAAGCGGCGGCAAGGTGTTCGTGCATAATGGTGACAATATGGTGCGATATCCTGACCATGGCGAGTACAAGGAATGTCTTGTTCGAGATATTTGTGTGGGGCTTATGAAATATCGCAGAGCCGTTGTTCCTTTTGCCGCGGTACAAGCAAATTAGCTATTCTGTTAAAGAATAAGAGGCTCCCTCTCGGGAGCCTCTTTCCATTTAAATATCCAGTTTACGCGTTCCAATCCATTTCACCATTTCTGGATCGCGATGAGAGAAAAACAGACTCTGTTTCGTATCTAACGAAGCAATCGACTCCATGTCTGATTGATCTAATTCAAAGTCGAATATATTGAAGTTCTCCATGATTCTGTCTCTACGAACCGACTTTGGAATAACGACGATGTCTCTTTGTGTCAGCCATCGCAATACGACCTGAGCTACGGTTTTATTATGCTTATCAGCTATAGCGACCAATACCTCGTTCTGAAACAGATCATTCTTACCCTCGGCAAAAGGCGCCCAAGATTCGATCTGAACCTGATGCTCTTTCATAAACTTGGAATTATCGATTTGTTGATGGAATGGGTGTGTTTCGACCTGGTTCACAGCTGGAGTTATTTCGTTGTGAAGGATCAAATCGATCAGGCGGTCCTCTTGAAAGTTGCTGACGCCAATGGCGCGGACCTTGCCCTCACGATTCAATTCCTCCATGGCGCGCCAAGAGCCATAAACATCTCCATAAGGCTGATGAATTAAGTATAGATCCAAATAATCCAATTGCAGACGTTTCAATGAGTTCTCGAATGCTAGCCTCGTGCGCTCATATCCCGTATCCTGAACCCAAAGCTTCGTGGTGATGAATAACTCTTCTCTGGCTACACCACTACGTTTGATCGCTCTGCCGACAGCTTCCTCGTTGAGATAAGAGGCAGCAGTATCAATCAAGCGGTAGCCTGCCATAATAGCGTCATAGACGCTTTGTTCGCATTCATGCTCATCCCGAATTTGAAAAACACCAAAACCCAGAATCGGCATCTCAACGCCATTATTTAGAATAACTTTTTGCATACTGCATCCTCCAGTTCGGATCGAAGTTATAACCTGCTATTCGGGCATCCCAACATGTTCTTTACTTATTATGTTCTACATCTCATAGGGAACGTTATCCTAATCGTCTCGAATGATTGCCTAATCCTCTCACGCCACTTAAAATGCCATGCGGTCTTGGATTATAATCGAGCTATAGAGTCTGATGGAAGAGGAGGATATGAATGTCTGAATTAATTATGACCAAGCAGCAGGAACTTACCGATATCATTGATCGGTATGCAGCTGGCGACGGCGTACATAAGACGGCGATTCCATCTTTGTATTTCATGCGCCGGTCTACTACGAGCGAGCCAAGCCACGGCGTCTATAAGCCTTCCTTCTGTATGATTGTACAAGGTGCTAAGGAGGTGTGGTTAGCGCAGGATCGCTTCAAATACAGCCCAGCCGATTACCTTGTTGCTTCCGTACACTTGCCGGTTAATACTCAGATTACTGAAGCTACTCCCGAGAAACCGTACTTGGGTCTGAAGCTTGAATTTGAACCCAGTCAGATTATTGAGGTATTACAGCAATCGGAATTGTTAGGTGAACCGAAAGTAAATCCGAAACGTGCTATGTATGTCAGCCAGATCGAATCCTCTTTATTAGATGCAGTTCTCAGATTGGCTAGGTTGTTAGATAATCCGAATGAGATTCCTGTGCTTGCTCCGATATTTACGAAAGAAATTCTATATAGGGTGTTACAGGGCGAGAACGGAGATATCTTGAAAGGGCTTGTCATGGAGGAGAGCGCAATCAACCAAATCCGCGATGTCATCGAACATATCGTAAACCATTACGAGCATTCCTTCCGGATCGAGGAGCTTGCAGAAATCGCGAACATGAGTATCTCTACGTTTCATCGTCACTTTAAAGAAGTAACGGCCATGAGTCCTATCCAATATCAGAAGCAAATGAGACTGCAGGAAGCCCGGCGGTTATTACTAACGGAGTCTGCAGATGCCACTGAAGTAGCGTACAGAGTCGGTTACGAAAGTACATCTCAGTTCAGCCGTGAGTACGCCAGGATGTTCGGATATCCGCCAAGACAAGATATAAAGCGTTTGAAAGCATAGGAAGTTACGATGAAATAATAGGCAGGCCATTGCAGGCTTGTCTTTTTTGTTAGGAGGTGCTTGAGAGGATTAGGCAATGATTCAACACGAATGAGATAACGGTCGCGGATGCACTTCCCGCATAATTAGTATGGCTGCATGGGTGTCGGCTAACTGAATATGAAGGAGAAGTCATTTTGTATACACGATTGAGAAAATTGTTTGAAATTAAAGGATATCGTTTATTTGTTATTTGTGTTCTCTTGGTCGGCTTCGGGATTTCGATTACGATGCCGTACTTAGCTCTCTATTGCACGGAAGAACTGGGAATGAGTGCGGGATCCTTTGGTTTATTCACGGCTGTAAGTTCATTAACCGGCGTGTTTGCAAATTCGCTCATTGGCAAGCATTCGGACCGTAATCTGAATCGGAAATTCATTATAATAACGGCCACAGTTTCATCCGCAGCAGGCTATGCTTCGTATGTCCTGTTTGATCATTTTATTATCTTACTTATTATTGTTAGCTTCTTTAGTGGTTTGGGAGCAGCGGCTATGCCTCAAATCTATGCTTATGCTCAAGAGTCGGCAAACGAAAGTCATTCGGATGACAAGACGCTTGCGATGTCTACATTACGTTCTCTTGTGTCGCTAGGTTTCTTGATCGGACCTTTAGTTGGAACGATAATCTTAGGGGTAGCTGGATATAAGGGGCTCTTTCTTGTGACATCTGCGATCTTTCTTGTTATCGCTTCTCTTGTCGTTCTGTATTTGCCAAGCAAAAGAGCGGCGCAGAAGAAGAGAACAGGTGGAACAGCGGTTCCTTCGATTAACCGAAAGCGGATTTGGTATCCATTACTTGCTTTTATCCTGCTTTTCGCGGTAAATGCGATTAATGGAATCATCACGCCGTTGTTTATTGTGAACGAGCTTCATGGTACGCATACAGATGTCGGATTGGTTGTTAGCATCTGCGCGGGTTTGGAAATTCCCATAATGCTGGTTCTCGGCGCTTTGGGCAGGAAGGTATCCAATCATACATTGATGATTATCGCTTGTTTTATTGCTATCCTGTACAACATCATATTAAGTTTCGCGATGGATTCCTGGCAGATTATCGGAGCACAGCTATTACAGGCGGTGTTTGTAGCTATTGTGATGGGCAATGGGTTAAGCTATTTCACAGAGCTAATGCCGAACTCGCCGGGAACGTCCTCTGCGATCTATTACAACGGAACCATTATTGGAAGATTGGTTGGCAATCTAGGAGGCGGCATGGTTGCACAGTTTGTAGGGATTCGCGATGTTTACTCAGTCAGTCTGGTTGTTGTTATTGTTTCGTTCGTTATTCTGTGGAGGATCCGGCCGCACCCACAGGTCAACACTAATTCGTAATTCAAATGGAGGAATTCAGATCATGGAAATCAGAAGAATTGGAAGTCAACCTTCGGGAAAAGGGTCATCTGATTATTTTACCGGCACAGTTCGGCTAGATCCCTTAATCGAAACGGCTGATCCGGCGCGCGTCGTTGCAGCGAGCGTTACGTTCGAGCCGGGGGCTCGGACAGCATGGCATACGCATCCTCTGGGCCAAACGCTGATTGTAACCGCAGGCAAAGGACGGGTTAGGCGCGCAGGAGGGCCGATCGAAGAAATCAGTCCCGGTGACGTCGTCTGGTTCCCGCCAGGCGAGAAACATTGGCATGGGGCATCGCCGACTATAGCGATGACCCATATCGCGATTCAAGAGCGGCTTGATGGGAAAACGGTTGAATGGCTGGAGAAAGTAAGCGACGAAGAGTACATGTCATAAGCATGAGATAATAGGGGCTTCCGCGATTGTTGGCGGGAGCCTCTTTGTTGTAGCAATAACTTTCCGTTATAGGCATCTAACTTATCGGTAGTACTGCTCGCGGTGGCCAAGTGTTAAATTAAATGAGCCGGTGAGATACTACAGACGGAAGCGGAACAAACCGTTCTTCCCGTCTACTCACTGATTAACTTATTGTAAGGAGCAGATACCGTGGATCATTTGTTTACACCGTTTCAGATAAAAGGTCTTGAGCTTAAGAACAGGGTCGTTATGCCGCCGATGTGCCAATATGCCGTCAAGGCTAAGGATGGAATCGCAAACGATTGGCATTATAACCACTATGTCAGCCGCGCGATCGGAGGCGCAAGTCTCATCATTATCGAGATGACTGATATTGATCCCGATGGCCGGATTACCGACTATGACCTTGGGCTTTGGTCCGACGATCAGATTGCACCTTTGAAGCGCATCGTCGATGCCATTCATCAGAACGGAGCTAAGGCAGGCATTCAAATCGCCCATGCGGGACGCAAAGCAGAAGACGCTGAAACTCCTGTCGCGCCGTCAGCAATACCTTATGACGAGAAATCGAAGACGCCGCGTGCGCTGACCACGGAAGAAGCAAAGCAAATGGTAGAGAAATTTCGTTTGGCAGCAGAGCGCGCCGTTAAAGCAGGCTTCGATACCATTGAAATACATGGAGCTCATGGCTATCTCATTCATCAGTTCCAGTCGGCATATACGAATAAACGTACCGACGAGTACGGTCAAGATTTGACTTTGTTTGGCCGGGAAGTCGTTCAAGCGGTAAAAAGCGTTATTACTGACTCGATGCCTCTTATTATGCGTATTTCCGCTAGAGAGTATGTCGATGGCGGCTATGGTCTGGAAGAGAGCATCGCTTTCTCCAAAGCCTATCGTGACGCAGGAGTCGATATGTTCCATGTCAGCTCCGGAGGGGAAGGACCTATTCTTGCGCACGGAAGGCCGGGAACCCATGTCGCTTATCAAGTGCCGATGGCTAGAGAAATCAAACAGGCCTTGAACGTGCCTGTTATTGCCGTTGGGCGGTTGGACGATGCTGCACTTGCCAATGCTGTCGTTGGGAATGAAGATGCGGAGCTGGTGGCTGTTGGACGCGGTATGTTAAGAAACCCATATTGGACACTTGATGCTGCTGCCAAACTAGCTAAAGAAATTCAATATCCAGGCGTGTACGGTCTTGGATTCGGAATGAAGTAATTCCTATTCATTCGTATAGATAACCTAACAACTAAACAATTGGAGGTCATGATAATGACAACGACAATGATTAAAGAGCTTACTTCTGCACAGCAAGTGGTGAAACGTTGGAAAATGAACCGTAATGCTCTGCTCGAACTGGTTGAGCTGATGCCTGAGTCAAGCGGGTCTTATCGCCCGTGGGATGGCGGAATGACTACAATTGAACTGCTCCACCATCTTGCCTGGACGCCGGACTTCTTCTTCTCCGCAATTGAGAAGAGAGATATGAAAATTCCGCCGGTTCCAGCGACGTTAACCGAAGCTCGCGAGCTTCTGAAACAGTTAACGGATGAACATGAGCGCAGACTGGCATCCTTTACGGAATCGGACCTGCAACAGATCGCAACGGTTGAGGGCTTGAAAGTGACGGAACCTGTCATTGAGATTCTCCACCGTCTTGTGGGCCATGAGGCGCATCATAAAGGACAGCTATTCGTATATGCCCGTATGCTTGGCGTAACACCGCCATTCTATGTGGACTTAAGCGTATAAAGGAATAACTCGGGGAACTTATTCATCCTATCAAGCCAGAAGCGCTGCCGAGATCCGCGAGCAGCGCTTCTGGCTGTTTCCTGAATAAGGTAAGAGAATTCCAGCCAAAATAAAAGCGGAATTCTGGGAATGGGTGGTGGCATGAAGCAGGACAGAATTAATATGTATGGAACAACGCTAACAATAGTCGATCCACAGCGTCTTCGCGTGTAAGGAGCGAAATCTGCCGCACGAGATTGAGATCCGAAATCGGAATGGCTGTAACCTCTCCGCTTGTCTGGCCAACGAAAATTTCAGGCAGAATGGCAATCCCCAGATTCGACCCGATAAAGCCAAGAATGCTTTGCCCAAGCTCAATCTCGAAGGAGATTTGGAGCTTCTTTCCTCTTGCAGAGAACGCATTCTCCACCAGCATCCGAATATCGCATCCTTCAGGCAGCATCACGAGAGGTTCGTCTTCAATCTCCTGGAAGGTTACTTCTTCCCGACCGCCGAAGATGGGGTGATGTCGATTCACGAATAGCAAGAACTTCTCCGTGAACACGGGTGATGAGCAATAGGAATGAGATATGCCTCTGTCATCAAATAAAGCGGCATCGATGGACCCATTCTCTAAGTTCTTCAACAAATCATAATAACTGTAGAACACTCTGATCTTATATTCAGAAAGGACGTCCTTCTGCTTATTTCTCGCGATGTGAGAAGGCAAGTAAACCGTTGCTATGCTTGGCCAGGATCCGATATTCAGCTGTACCTTCGTGCCGTCGTTAAGGGCGATCTCCCTCTTGAGGGCACTCACTTCCTCCAGGATCCGTTTGCTTCGTTCAAACAAGATTTGCCCGGATGACGTTAACGATACGCCGGTGGATGAACGAAGCAATAATTGAGTTCCGAGCTCATCCTCCAAGCCGCGGATTTGCTTGCTAAGCGCTGGCTGACTAATATGCAGCATCTCGCTCGCCTTCGTCAAACTGCACAGCTCCGCCGTTTGGAGAAAGGCTTCTAACGATTCCGTTTTCATCTGGATGCCACTCCTTTGAAACATAGAAACGGACTGCATCAATGGAAATGAGACAGCCCGCAGCTTATTATTATGATGGTAGTGTGTCCAAGTACATCCTTAATAACCTTATCGAATTCTGCATGTGTTGCGGCCAAGTAATTTATTGATTCCGCAACGCTGTGCAAATGCAGTAATGAAGAAGGGGAGACTGCCTAAACCGAGCAACTTCCAATATCCATCCGGAAAATAGAACAAAGTAAGAAGCAATACACCTAGAATGATTCGAATTGTTTTATCTGCACCGCCAACATTTTTCACGACGTGATCAGCTCCCATTGAAGTTTTGTTTGGTCCAACGGGGATTATCATAACAAGAAGCGAATCGCGATTCCGTGACTTCATCACAGAACGGCTGCAAAAAATCGAGGTAGAGGAGCTGAACGAATTGATACAGCCTGAGCAGTTATCATTAATCATTGCATCATTTCCTAGCTTGGCGGACATTACGGAGCTGGATTGGAATCAAGACGGGATTAAAGTCTTGAAGATGGAGCCCAATTACATTATTGAAGAAGGACAGTTTCTGGAGTACGCAATGATGATATTGGACGGCACGGTCCGCATGTACAAAATTGGTGCCAGCGGCAGAGAAATTACGATGTACAGGATTCATGGCGGTGAATGTTGCCCATTGATGACTGCAAGCATATTAGGCGAGTCGGAATATGAAGCATCTGCGAGCGTTGAAACGAGCGGCTTGGTGCTGGCGATTCCAGTGGGCATTTTTCGGGATTGGATGGACCGGTATCAGAATTTCCGTCGGTTTATTTTTCTCTCTTTGGCCAAACGCATAGTGAATATGTCGAATCTGCTGGATAGACTCAATCTGACATCTATTCGAGGGAGGATTTCGGAGTTTCTATTGCGAATGGCCAAACAATCAGGCAGTCACGAAAGTTTGGCAATTACGCATGACCGATTGGCCGTTGAACTGGGGACGGCGCGCGAAGTGATAAGCAGAACGTTAAAAGAGCTCGAGAAGGAAAATCTCATCGAGCTTTCGAGAGGGATGATCATTATTCGAGACCGAAATGCACTTGCTCGTTATCTCGAATGAGCAAGTCTTCCGCGAACTGTTCCCGTAATCAACATAATGATCGGAATCCCTACTATGAGAATGGGAAATACATAGACCAGCCATACTTCATTCTTGAAATCCAAGGCAACGATTAGATTCCTCGGAAGAACGGAAAGGACGAAGATAGCGGGAGATGTGAAGAAGATCATTCGCCGCCACTTCTTTATTCCGAGTAACTGAGCTGTCCCATAGCTATTGACAAATAGATACACGGCTAGCTTCACATATACACTGAATATCCAGATGAAGACGATCCATACGTCCATGTTCTGGATGAAGCCGAGCATATTGATAAATCGGACCATGCTGAAATAAGGGAAATAAATAGACCCTCCAATTACATTCCCGAAAGTCGCGACCACCATGGCTGCTGTCAATACCGTTAACATGGAAGGAATGAGGATGGCTAACAGTACTGGCCTCAGCGCTTGTTGCGGTTTAGCTAAGAAGGGGTTCAACATCATAAGAAGGATCGATTCGCCAAGGAACGACGCGTTTGACAGCGACCCCTTCAGAATGGATGGGGTCCCGGAATCGTAATAGACCGGTAGGAGCAGTGATGGATGCAGGTTAGGCACGTTGAATAGCAATGTAATCACGATGCTAATCAGAAGCAGTGGTCCCGCCATCTCATTAAATCGGCCGATCGCTTCGATGCTCCCTATGTAAGTAATGAATGTGATGGCTGCTACCATACATACTGATACGATCCAATACGGCGTATTATGGAATAGCGTTTGTTGAATGAACTCGGCGAAGATACGGAGGATATTGGACGCAACCGCGTACCAGGTCCCGACATAGACAACGCTTATCGCTTTGCCGACCCATTTGCCGAATAACGTCTGACTGAGCTCGATCAAGCTTTGCGATTGGTGCTGCTGGCAGATCTTAATAATGACTAAGGTTACTACCAGTCCGATAATACCCGCCACGATGAGCGATAACCATGCATCCTGCTTCGCGGTTTGGATGACCGGCGATATGGTCAGCCACATGCTCATCGAAATTTCAAGCGTAAGAATGATCCAAAACAACTGCCAATTCGATATTTTCAGACCTATCGTCTCCTCTAAAGCGGAAGGGGTTTGCCGACTTTCCCAAGGCTTTGGATATGCAAATCCACTTCGACAGTTACATCCAACGTGGGAAAGATCTCATCCCAACGGTCTTTCATTCCCGACCATCGCAGGGGATGTTCTCGGTGGACCGCTTCACCAATACCGAAGACGTCCTGCCCATAATTGCGTTGTATGGATTGGATATCTGATTCGATTTCTTGTTTCTTGATAGCGTTCAGCTTGTGTTCAATGCTCCTTAGTAAGTTGTCACGAGATATATCGAGCTTGGACGTGCTTTCAAGCAATCTGCCTGATCCGACGAGTTTAATATTGACCTTGAGTTTATTGCCTTCCATTGTCGTGCGTATCGCTCGTCTTAGATTTGATTCGTAGAAGGAGTAGCTGCCATCATCCGTTTGAATCGTCAAGTATTGGTCTTTCATGACTCCCTTGATCCAGAACAAGTTGAGCGAAGCGGTATCCCTAATCTCCCCGACCATCTTCATGTGTTTATTGAAGATTGCCACCGATCTTACGTAAAATACTTTGTTTACCTCATTCTGATTAGATGGGGAGATTTCAATCATCGGCATCGACGGGCGAATTCCCTCACTATTCGCATCTAACAAGAAATCGCGTAAAGCAGTATCTCCAAGCCGGCAATAACGGTCTTGATCAACGGCTGCAATGGCAGAGAATTGGTTGAAAGGGCTGTTGATCTCCAATGCGTCTTTACCCTCTCCGCCATTGACCACGAAAATATCCGTTCTCATGCGCGTATCCGGATTGCGTGTAAACTGGTCCATAATATCGTTTAGTCCCTTGCGCGCCAAGTTCTCGCCAATGAACACGGCTCTGCGGTGTCCGAGAAAGATTTTGCGAGGTAGTTTGTCTTGGAGCTTCTGCATGGAGCTTATTATCGATGGACCGGTCTCAGTAATAACGATATTTGCGCGTTGCCCGCCGGTTCCTTGACCTTTGGAGCTGATGAATTGAGAAGGCACCGCTATTTGAGCACTATTTTTTATTTGACCGTTATCGGTTAGGTCTAGTGCCGTACCGATCCAAAAGGCATATTCATTAATCTCGTTGCGGTCCCAACAGCCAGCTAGCAGAAAGGTAAACAAGACGATAGACAGGACTGTGATGACACTCTTCATCATCATGTCAATTCCTCTCCTGGGCAAACCGTTTATGCATGCGAACGAACGTGTCTTTCCACATTCGCGGCCCGATTGGCGCGACTGGCTTTAAATAAGGCACTCCGAACGATTTGAGTGTTACGAGATGGGCGACGATAACGCTGACCCCGATGGCAATTCCATACAACCCGAGAAATCCTCCAGCAATCAGCAGAGGAAATCGCAATATTCGAAAAGGCAACGCCAAGCTGTAGCTCGGGAACGCGAAAGAAGCGATGCCGGTACCCGCGACAATCATCACCACCGGAGCGGATATAAACCCGGCCTCAACTGCAGCTTGACCGATTACGAGCGCGCCTACGATACTGACCGCGGAGCCGATTGCTTTGGGCAAACGAAGTCCGGCTTCCCGTAAGCCTTCAAACATGAGCTCCATCAACAGCGTTTCGATAACAGTAGGGAAGGGGAGTCCTTCACGCGCTGCTGCTATGCTCATCATCAGGTTCAGTGGAATCATCTGCGGATGAAAAGTTGTCAAAGCTACATAGATCGAAGGAACAAGACCAGACGCAATCGTAAGGAGGATGCGCAATAACCGTACAGTTGTGACATAGACGAAGCGTTCGTAATGATCCTCTGCTGCTTGAAAACCGGACCAGAACGTCATTGGGAGCAGCAACGCAGTCGGAGAACCGTCAACAAGGATTGCAACGCGACCCTCCATTAAGGAGGCTGCAACCGTATCCGGTCGTTCCGTGTTCTGCACTTGCGGGAACAGGGAGAACGGTTTGTCCTCGATGAGCTCTTCGATCTCTCCTGAATCCAACAACCGATCCGTATGGATGGCATCCAAGCGCTTTCTAATTTCGGCGAGCAGCTTCGAATCAACCGTATCCTCTAGATACGCAACAATGTATTCGGTGTGCGATAAAGTTCCGCCTTGGCGCGTTTCGAACTTCAGCTTTGGATTTCTAATTTTGCGGCGCAGCATGCTGAGATTCGTGCTTAACGCTTCCGTAAAGCTTTCACGCGGGCCCCGAATGGACGATTCATTGGAAGGCTCAGTAATGCTGCGCTGTTCATAATCGACTAAATTCGCAATATAGGCATGCTGCGAACCTTCCAAGAAGAAGGCCGTATAGCCATTCAAAATTTTGGCGACGATCTCGGTCATACTGGTGAGAGCTTCATATTTCGTGAATAGCTCGATATCTCTCTTCTGGACGGCGGCTGTAATGATAGCTTCAAGTTTGACCGTGTCCGTCAACTCTTGGATATAAGCGATTAGAACGCCTGGAGAGTCCAAGAGCCGTAAAGGTCGCAAGGAGAAATCCGAACAATGATGGAAAGTTGCTTGCAGCGTAGTAAAGTTAACTGCAATATCTGTACTTACTTCGCTGGCAGTATCGGTTTGTGCCATACCCGCCACTCCTTCCAACAATTTCATGGTTTATGGTGGGCGGATTGTGACTTTGTTATGCAACAGAAAGAAGAGCCTCCCAGAAATAAAAAAAAGGCAGGCTGTATCATTAGTGAGATACAGTCTGCCTTATACCTGAGAAACTCATATAGATTCAATTTAAATATTGTCGGATAAAAAAATCCGGGGCCCCCTTTCGGGGGCCCCTTTCATGGGAGAGGAGAAACCGGACGAAGAGCTTATGGGGAAACGTAAGTCTTCTCCGCGGTTGTCTACGGCATCTCGCGACGCCGATATCTTCAGAATGCCCACATCAGGGGATAATATACGTCAGAATAAATTTATTCCATTCTGATTGTCGTTCTAGATCACACAAGTTAGGTGTTGGTGGTACAAGTTACCGTGACCGCGTTAATTATAGTCTGAATTGTGAGAAAATAGTGTGAAAATCCGATGACAAACCGACATTTCGCTTATATGATGTTAATAAAACTAACATTAAAGCGAAATGGAGGCGGTTGGCATGGCGGCTTACGACTTCATTATCCAAAATACGGTCGCAGTTACCCCGGAAGGCGTGGCGAAGCGAGACATCGGCGTGTTAGAGGGGCGAATCGCTGCTATCGAGGCAAGGTTGGTGAATGACAACTGCCCAGTGATTGATGCGGCAGGACTGACCGTGATGCCTGGCGGTGTCGATGTGCATGTTCACTTCAATGAGCCGGGCATGGGGCATTGGGAAGGGTTCGAGACAGGCTCGGCAGCGCTGGCGGCAGGCGGTACGACAACTTACTTCGATATGCCGCTTAATGGACGTCCGCCAACTGTTACTGCTTCAGCCTTCGTGCAGAAGCTTGGCGCAGCGGAAGGGAAATCTTCCGTTGATTACGCGTTATGGGGCGGCCTGATGCCTGGATTTGTGGATCGACTTGATGAGCTTGCGGAAGCGGGAGTCATTGGGTTCAAAGCGTTCATGTCTTCGCCTGGCATGCCGCTTGAAGATGATTTTCGTGAATCGAGTGAAGCGGTGCTGATTGAGGGGATGAAGGAAATTGCTCGGCTTGGGGGCATTCTTGCGCTGCATGCTGAGGATAATGATCTTGTTTCGCGGCTCTCTTCCATTGCGCAAGCTGACGGCTATACGGATGCATTCAGCTATACCGCTTCGAGACCTATTATTGCGGAAGTGCTTGCGGTTGAACGGGCGATTGCATACGCGGAACAAACAGGATGCAAGCTTCATTTTGTCCATGTGAGCAGTGCGGCAGCGCTCTCGAAGATTACAGAGGCTCGCCATCGCGGCATGGATGTCACGGCAGAAGTATGCACGCACCAGCTGCTGCTGACTGTGGAAGATCTGGCTCGGCTTGGTCCGGTTGCCAAATGCGCGCCTCCGCTGCGCACGAGCTCGAATAATGAAGCGTTATGGGCTGCGCTCATCCGCGGCGAGATCGATATGATTGCATCGGACCATTCTCCTTGCGAGTCATCCCTCAAGGAAGGCGATGATTTCTTCGCGGCTTGGGGCGGAATATCAGGCGCGCAGCATCGGATGGAGCTCATGATCGACGAAGGGCATTTAAAGCGGGGCATTCCGCTTACGTTACTGGCAGAACTGCTCGCTGGAAAGCCTGCGGAGCGCTTCGGTCTCAGCGGTCGTAAGGGTCGTCTCGAAGTGGGCATGGATGCAGATTTCGCCCTATTCGATCTGAAGCAAAACTATACAATCGAAAAAGAAGATCTGCTCTACTTGCATCCGCACAGCCCATTCGTGGGACGGGAGGTCGGCTGCAAAGCGATGGCGACCTTCTGCAGGGGTCAGCTCGTATATTCTGCTGACCAAGGAGTTGCCGCGAACCGTATCGGACAGTTCATCAAAGCGACGGGGGAATCGCGGACTGCTTGGAGGGCTGTGCGATGAATGATGCGGAGGGGTTGGGGCAGGAAGCGGAAAGTTGGCTTCGTGAGTTAGGGTTGTTCGGAGTTGATACGATTCGTGGAGGAGTTACAAGGCTTCTGTATACGGAGGAATGGGTTGGTGCTCAGCTGTGGATTGCGGAGCGGTTGGCGCGCGAGTCGCTCGAAGTTCGGGTAGATGAAGTTGGAAATGTGTATGGAAGGCTTAGGGGAACGATCCCTGAATTGCGAGCTATAGTCACGGGTTCGCATGTGGATACAGTCGTTTCTGGCGGCTTATATGATGGCGCATATGGGATTATTGCGGCTGTGATCGCGCTGCGCGAGCTGGAGAAACGATATGGAGCGCCTCGTCGAACCGTAGAAGTCGTATCGCTGTGCGAGGAGGAAGGGAGTCGGTTTCCGCTTGCTTGCTGGGGATCTGGATCTATTCATGGAAAATATTCATTAAAGCACGCAGCGAATATGCGATCTGAATCAGAGGGTGTTGTTCTCTCGGATGCGATGAAATATGCAGTAGATAAGCTGCTTGCTGGCACCGGTGTAGCACCTGTACCTGCACTGAGAGGTGATATTGAAGCGTACGTGGAGCTTCATATTGAGCAAGGAGGGGTGTTGGAAGAAGGAGGTGCTACGATTGGGGTTGTAGACAGGATTGTCGGTCAGAAGCGTGCGACGATTACCGTTGTCGGCGAATCGAATCACGCGGGAACGACCCCGATGCATATGCGCCGTGATGCGCTGCATGCGTCTGCTGCGATGATCACAGTGTTGAATGTTATGGCATCTGAGGCAGGGGCTCCGCTGACATTCACGGTAGGCTCGCTGCAAGTCGAACCGAATTTGTCCAATGTCATCCCTGGTAAAGTTGTGTTTACGATTGATATGCGCCATCCATCAGATGAGCGGCTTCTAGCGTGTTACGACCGAGCCGTAGCGTTAACTAAACAAGAAGCGCGCCGGTTCGGTGTTGAAATAACCGTCGAGCTGTGGATGAATGAACCGTCGGCTGGAATGAACACGGGGCTAAGGCTTCTAATCGAGCAGGGCTGCTCGCGCAGCGGTATTCGTTGGAAGCGGATGGCGAGCGGAGCGGGGCATGATGCGCAGCTGTTTGCCGCGCATTGCAAAGCAGCAATGGTATTCGTTCCGAGCCGAGGCGGCATCAGCCATTCACCGCTTGAATATACCCCTCCTGCAGAGCTTGGTACGGGGATAGAATGTCTAATTAATCTTCTATATGAGCTTGCATACTTGGACGCGTATGAAGAGGAATGGGGGTAGATTATCCATATGAAAGCAGCCTACAACAAGCTAGAGTCATGGATTGAGAAGCATGAGAGCGATATGGTAGCGCTTCTGCAGCGTCTAGTGCAGAAGCCTTCTGATAATCCAAAGGGAGATTGTCAGCCAATTGCGGAGCTTGTCTTCGATGAGCTGTCGGCTCTAGGTTTCGAGCCGAAGATGGATGTGGTTCCGCTCGAAGAGGTTCAGGCGGCAGGGATGATCGCGGTTAGCAATGTCATTGCACATGCGAGGATTGGCGTGGGGCAAGGGCCGACGATTGTGTTAAACGCACATGGCGATGTCGTGCCGCCTGGCGACGGTTGGAGCTGCGATCCTTATGGAGGCATGATTGAAGCTGGCAAGCTGTTCGGTCGCGGCGCGGCTGTGTCCAAATCCGATATTGCCCTGTACGCATATGCGGTTATGGCACTCCGGGATAGCGGTGCGTTGGAGTCGCAGCATTCAGGCGGCACACTTGCGCTCGCCATTACATTTGACGAGGAAACGGGCGGCGAGCTTGGTCCGAAGCGGCTTCTCCGGCAAGGGATGATCAAGCCGGATTATGCCGTTGTCGCTGGTTTCACGCACGCTGCCGTCACCTCGCATAATGGCTGCCTCCATCTGGAGATAACGTTAAAGGGGCGCTCCGCTCATGCGGCGATTCCGCATACCGGTGCTGATGCCCTCGAGGCGATGACGCAAGTGTTGTCGGTACTGTATGATTATCGTGCTGAACTGGCTGAGCGGCGCTCGTCTGTCATTGGCATCGAGACTCCTACGCTTGTAGTCGGGTTGATTCAAGGTGGCATTAACACGAATGTCGTGCCTGATCGTTGCGCGATCAGGCTGGATAGACGCATTATTCCGGAGGAGAACCCGGAGCTTGCGGAACAAGAATTGCTCCATTTGATTACGAGGACGGTTACTCGTATTCCGCAGATTGAAGTACAGATACGCCGCGTCCTGCTCGCGCGTCCTTTCATTGAAGTGGAAGGGACGGAGCGGCTGCTTTGTGCTCTGCGATCGAACTGGTCAGCAGTCATGGGTGGCGGGGAAATGCCGGTGGTTGGCGTGCCGCTTTATGCGGATGCCAGGCATTTTACAGAGGCTGGCGTTCCAACTGTGATGTTCGGCGCTGGTCCTCGCACGCTTGAAGAAGCAAACGGTCACAGGGCGGATGAACATGTGCGGCTGCATGATTTGACATTAGCGGTTCGCATCCTGTCCTTTATGCTGTATGATCTACTTATCGAATCGCATGGAAAAAGTTAGGGACAGGAGCTGATAAGTAGTGAAAATCGTAGTATTGGACGGTTATACGCTGAATCCGGGTGATTTGAATTGGGATGAAGTGAGCGCTCTTGGTGAGCTTGTTGTTTATGAGCGCACAGCCAAAGAAGATATTGTCGCACGAGCAACGGATGCCGAAGTAGTGTTGACGAACAAGACGCCATTATCTGCGGAGGCTATCAATAAGCTGCCGCAGCTCCGATATATCGGCGTACTCGCAACGGGCTACAATATCGTGGATACAGCCGCCGCTGCGAAGCGCGGCATCGTCGTCACGAATGTGCCGGATTATAGCACGCATTCCGTCGTGCAGCTTGTGTTTGCGCTGTTGCTCGCGCACGCCTCTCAAGCTAGTGCGCATAGCGACGCTGTTCATCGCGGACAGTGGGCATCCTGTCCGGATTTCTCGTTCACGCTAAGCCCGCTGCGCGAGATTTCTGGCAAGACGCTTGGCCTCATCGGCTTCGGACAGATTGGCCAGCAAGTGGCGAGAGCTGCGCTTGCTTTCGGTATGCAAGTTATCGTGCATACGCGGACAGTCAAGCTCATTCCAGGGCTTGAAGCGGTTCGTTTCGTACCGCTGGAAGAACTGTTCAGGTCGGCAGACGTTGTCTCGCTTCACAGTCCGCTAACGCCGGACACGACTGGGATCGTGAACAGTGATACGCTCAGTCTCATGAAGCATTCTTCTTTCTTAATTAATACCGCGAGAGGCGGTCATGTCGTTGAGGCAGACTTGGCTGAAGCACTGAATAGCGGCCGTATTGCCGGAGCGGGTCTTGATGTGCTGAGCGTTGAGCCGCCGCCTGCGGATAATCCGCTGCTGCATGCGGCGAACTGCATCATCACGCCGCATATTGCGTGGGCGACAGTAGAAGCGCGAAGTCGCCTCGTGGAAATTGCAGCGAACAATCTGCGTGGGTTTCTGAACGCTGATATTCGCAATCAGGTGAACTAGATCGTGCGCGGATTCGGTATCATTATGGGCTTTGATGGTTTGGGATGGCTGCTGCATACTTATGCACGGATCCCTTTGCCGTCACATGTACTCGGGCTGCTGTTGCTTGCAGCAGCTCTGTTCACGCGCGTCATTAAACTAGAGTGGGTGGAAGAGAGTGCGACTTTCCTGACCAAGCATATGATGCTATTCTTCGTGCCGCTCCTTGCAGGAGTGACTGCCTTTGCCAAGGTACTTGGCGACTCATGGCTTGCAGCTGTTGTCTCTCTAACGGCAGGCACGCTTGTCATATTGCTGTCCACCGGTCTTGCGACACAGTTTATTATCACGCACCGCCGAAAGGAGGCGCGAGAGGTTGAACGACAGTCTGATTGCTGACCCGATATTCGGCACTACGCTTACGATTGCGGCATATGGCGCAGCGCTTTTCTTGAAACGAAGATGGACCTGGCTGCATCCTTTAATCACTGCGCCGATCCTGGTGTATATGGTTCTGCAGTTAGGCGGTATTTCGTACGAAGCGTATCGGATAGGCGGAGATTTGGTGACTTACTTCCTGGGGCCTGCTACAGTCGCGATGGCGGTGCCGTTGTATAAACATGCAATGAGGCTGCGTCATCTGCTGCCGTCGCTGCTGCTTGGCGCTTTCGTAGGGAGCTTGCTCGGGTTGCTTGTGAACGCATTGTCGGTTCTTTTATTCGGAGGCTCGGAATCATTTCTTCACTCGGCGCTTCCGAAATCCGTAACGGCAGCAGTAGCCATTGATTTGTCTCGCTGGCTAGGAGGTTCGCCGGAGTTGACGGCGGCGCTTACGGTGACGACAGGCTTAATCGGCAGTGTGGCGGGACCGCCACTTCTGCGGTTATGTGGTGTTCATGACAAGATCGCTGCGTCGATTGCGATAGGAGCGGCTGCACATGGCATAGGTTCAGCGCGGCTGCTGTCCGAATCGGAGGAACAAGGCGGACTGAGCGGCTTTTCGATGGCTGCATGTACCGTGTTTACTCCTGTGTTATTGCTGCCCGTTCATGCTTGGTTGATATAGAAAGCAGTGTGATTTATCGAGCTATTTTTACATATTTCATCTTGTCTTAAGGTTTAATGCCTAAATTTCTGTTATAGTGGCACAGTAAAGCTATGGCAGATTTCAAATGTTGGAAGGGAGACTTCAATTTTGAGCGAGAAAGAGAAAGAGAAAGAGTTTGATAAGAAAGAAGAGTTAGAGGCAAGCCCAAAAGAAGAGCAAGAGGGAGTCTTCTCGGAAGAATCGCGCGAAGATCTTGAAGATAGCCGTGATGAAGTGAGTGCAGCGGCTGAAGCGCACGCACACGATGAAGAGGAAGAATTGAAGAGCCAGGAATCGAAGCCGGCGGCAAGCGGCGGCAGAGCATGGATGTACATCTCCATCGGACTCGCGATTATTCTTCTCGTATTCCTCGTGAAGTCGCCATTCGGCAGCAGCGGCGGCAAGGAAGCAGTTGGTTCGGTTAATGGCGTAGCGATTACCAAGGATCAGCTGTTTGATGCAATGGCGAAGGTTGGCGGCCAGCAAACGTTGGACAACCTTATTCAAGATGAGCTCGTGAAGCAAGAAGCGGATAAAAAAGGGATTGTAATCAGCGATAAAGATGTTGATGCAGAAATTGCTAAGATTAAGAAGCAGTTCCCTACAGAAGCGGACTTCGAAGCCGCGCTTCAGCAAGCAGGGATGACGCTTGATGATCTGAAAGCTCAAACACCTATGCAGCTTCGTATTTCGAAGCTTGTTGAGCCGCAAGTTAAAGTAACAGACGACGACGTAAAGAAATATTATGACGAGAATAAAGCGACATTCAACGAGCCTGAGCAAGTGAAGGCTTCACATATTCTTGTCGCGACAAAAGAAGAAGCAGATGCGATTGAGAAGCAGTTGAAAGACGGCGGCGATTTCGCGGCGATCGCAAAAGAGAAATCGACGGACCCAGGCAGCAAAGATGCTGGCGGCGACCTCGGTTACTTCAGCGCAGACAAGATGGATCCTGACTTTGCAAAAGCGGCATTCGCGCTTAAAGTTGGCGAGACTAGCGCTCCGGTGAAAACGCAATTTGGTTACCATATCATTAAAGTATTCGATCATAAAGCAGCTAAGGAAGCGACTCTCGACGAGAAGAAGGCGGATATTAAGGATACGCTGATTCGCCAAAAAGTATCGGAGCTTTCTCCGACATGGCTCGAGGATTTGAAATCCAAATCCAAAATCACAAACACGCTTAAAAAAGATGAAGCGGCAGCTCCTGAGGCAGCGACAAACGGCAGTTCAAACAACAGCACAAAATAAACCCTTTTTACTGCTAACAACCATCACCAGCCATTATTTGGCTTGGTGATGGTTGTTTCTTTTGTGGCACAATGTACGTAAATACGAATCTTCTCATGCCGGTTAGAACATGCTCCCAGTCACATTCGTGTTAACTAATCTGACACAAGGGGATAGTAAATCTTTACAAGTGTTCAAATTATGTTTTACAAATGCTTAAATTCGTTGTATTATTGGCTTCGGGTTTAAAAAAATAAACAAATACATGGAGGCGGGCTCAAGTAATGAAGAAGAAATTGCTAGTACTTGTTTCACTCATCCTGGTCTTCACAGGCGTATTGTCAGCTTGTGGTAAGAGCGGATCTGGCAGCGACCAGACGTTCCGTATGAACTTGACAACGGAACCGCCTAGTCTCGATGTAGCACAAGCACAGGATCAAGTATCCTTTACTGTGCTGAGCGGCCTTTTCGAAGGTTTGACGCGTATGGATAAAGATGGCAACATCGTTCCAGGCGTAGCTGAGAAATGGGACGTTTCTGCAGACAGCAAGAAATACACATTCCACCTGCGCAAAGATGCGAAGTGGTCGAATGGTGACCCTGTTACAGCTAAAGACTTTGAATATTCTTGGAAACGTACGTTGGATCCAAGCCTAAACCCACCAGCACCTTATGCTTACCAGCTTTACTACATTAAAAATGCACAAAACTATAACATCAAAGAGAACAATCCTAACCACATTAGTGATCCTGCTCAAGTTGGTGTTAAAGCAATCGACGATTCAACACTTGAAGTTGAGTTGGAGAACCCAACACCATACTTCTTGAACATTACAGCATTCTTCACTGCTTACCCAGTTCACAAGTCGGCGCAAACAAACGCTAACTGGGCTGCTGAAGCAAAAGATTACATCTCCAATGGTCCTTTCAAAATGTCCACGTGGAAACACGGCGACTCCCTGGAACTCGTACCTAACGAAAACTACTGGGATAAGAAAGACATCCATCTGACAAGCGTTAAGTTCTCGATGGTTAAAGATCCTAATACAGAACTTAGCATGTACAAAACAGGCAAGCTTGACTGGACAGGCGCACCAACTGGTTCGATTCCATCCGAGCAGCTTGAGAAGTTCCGCAACGAGAAAAACCCAGAGCTTTCAATCAAACCGATCGCAAGCACTTACTACTACAACTTCAATAACGAGAAGAAACCTTTCAACAACGTAAAAGTTCGTAAGGCACTCTCGATGGCAATTGATCGTCAAAAGATTATCGACAAAGTAACTAAAGCAGGTCAAACACCAGCATTTGGTTTCGTATCCGGCGGTATCCACGGCGTGAACGGCGAGTACCGTTCCGAAGTGAAAGACGATTACTTCAAAGAAGACGTTACAGAAGCGAAGAAATTGCTTGCTGAAGGTCTTCAAGAAGAAGGCTTGACTTCGATGCCTGAGTTCACGCTCACATTCAACGAAGGTCTTCACAAAGAAGTAGCGGAAGCAATCGCGAACATGTGGAAAGAAAACCTTGGCATCACTGCTAAGACTGAAGTTCAAGAATGGAAGATCTTCCTGAAAAACCGTCAAAGCTTGAACTATGACGTTGCACGCGCTGGTTGGGGCGCTGACTACAACGACCCAATGACGTTCATCGACATGTTCACTTCCAAAGGCGGTAACAACGATATCGGCTTCAAGAATGCAGACTACGATGCACTCGTTAAAGAAGCTTACTCCACAAACGATCAACAAAAACGTGTAGACGCAATGGCTAAAGCTGAGAAGATCCTTATCGGTGACAACCAAGCGATCATGCCGCTGTACTACTACACTTCGTCGCAGTTGATCAAGCCTTATGTTAAGAACTATGTAGTTGACTACTCCGGTAACATCGACTACAGCCACATCACGATTGAAAAATAATAGCAACAAGAAAAATTAGGGGTATAGGGATATATATGGTTCCCATATATATCCCTTCTCTATGATTGGGGAGGGCTTGGGATGGCTCGGTATATAGGTGGTAAGTTTCTCAACATAATCGTTTCGCTGCTAATTCTAGCCACCGCGACCTTTTTCTTGATGAAGGCTGTCCCAGGGGACCCTTTCACGCAAGAAAAAGCAATTCCGCCTGAAATTAAGGCGCAGATTATGGCACATTACGGTTTGGACAAGCCGGTTTGGCATCAATATTTGATTTATATGAAGAACTTGCTTCAATTTAATCTTGGCGAATCAATGAAGAGCTCGAATCGTACGGTTACAAGCATCATCACAGATTCATTCTCAACATCTTTCAAGGTTGGTATTATTGCGATAATCGTTTCCGTTATTATCGGGGTTTACCTCGGTATGATGTCTGCACTAAGACATAAGAAGTTTATCGATAATTTCTTTATGTTTATCGCGGTTCTTGGGATATCGATTCCAAGCTTCGTCGTCGGTGCGATGGTTCAATATTTCTTAGGCGTTAAATTCCAAATCTTTACCGTTGCAGGGCTGGAAGGACCGCTCGATTACGTGCTTCCGGTATTAGCGCTGTCAACGCTTCCAATTGCATTCATCGCGAGACTGACTCGCTCAACCATGCTCGAGGTACTGACCTCGGACTATATTCGAACTGCCAAAGCAAAAGGGCTTACGCCTCATGCTGTTCTGTGGCAGCACGGTTTGCGTAATGGTATTTTGCCGGTTGTCACTTATCTTGGACCGATGACAGCGAACGTTATCACAGGTTCCGTTGTTGTCGAACAGATCTTTGGTTTGCCTGGATTGGGTGCATATTTCGTCGAAAGTATTTCGAACCGGGATTACACACTCATCATGGGTATCACGATCTTCTATGCCGTCATCCTAATGGCAGCACGCTTCGTGACAGATATTCTTTACATTATCATTGATCCGCGTATCAAAATGAGCGGAGGTGTCGTTAAGAAATGAGCACTCAATTGAAAGATATTCAGCAAAACGACGTAGACGCGAAGTCCCTCTTCGAGAAACTTCCGCAGCGTCATAAAGAAGCTGAGATTATCACGGCAGAAAGCCGCTCGACTTTCCAGGAAAGCTGGGCGCGACTCCGCAAGAACAAGTATGCGATGACCGGGATGTATGTCCTGATTGTTATCATAATTTTGGCGATTGTTTGTCCGATGCTTTCTCCGTATAATACGTATACGAACGATCTGGACAACACCTATGCGCCACCATCTTGGAAGCATTGGTTCGGGACAGATAACCTCGGCCGTGATATGTTCACGCGTTCATGGCGCGGCGTTCAAATCTCGCTTATCGTTGGTTTTACAGCTGCGCTCATCGACTTAATCATCGGTGTAGCTTACGGCGGTATCATGGGCTTTGCTGGCAAGCGTCTCGGTAATGCGATGAACAAGTTTGCAGAAGTTCTGTATGCGATTCCGTACATGCTCGTCGTTATTTTGCTAGGCGTTGTCATGGGATCCGGCTTGTTCACGATCATTATGGCATTGTCGATTACAGGCTGGATTACGATGTCCTGGATCGTTCGCGGTCAGATTCTCCAGCTGAAGAACCAAGAATATGTGCTTGCGGCGCAATCAATGGGCGCAAGTGGCTCGCGTATTCTGTTCCGTCACTTAATTCCGAATACACTCGGACCGATCATCGTTACTGTAACGCTTTCGGTACCGTCTGCTATATTTACGGAAGCCTTCTTGAGCTTCTTGGGTCTAGGCGTTCAATCGCCGGATGCATCCCTTGGTTCATTAATCAGCGGTGCAATGTCTTCATGGACGCTGTACCCTTGGATTATGGCGATCCCGGCATCGCTGCTTTGTGTCACAATGATTGCATTCAATATTTTCGGTGATGGTCTGCAAGATGCATTCGATCCGAAGATGAAAAAATAAACAGCGCTGGGAAGTGAGCTTATGAGCAATCCGATTCTTAATATTTCTGATTTGCACATCTCGTTTCATGTGCGCGGTGGAGAGGTTCAGGCCGTTCGCGGTGTTAACTTGGAAGTTAACCGCGGCGAGTCTGTTGCGATTGTCGGCGAGTCCGGCAGCGGCAAGAGCGTAACGGCTCAATCCATTCTTCGTTTGATCCCAACGCCTCCGGGCGAGTACAAACAAGGCTCCATTACGTTTAAGGGCGAAGATTTGCTTGCAAAAACAGAGAAAGAAATGGAGTCCATCCGTGGTAAGGAGATCGGGATGATCTTCCAGGACCCAATGACATCTCTTAACCCTACGCTTACAGTAGGTCGTCAAATTACTGAAGTGCTGCTTAAGCACCAGAATATGAACTCTGCTGAAGCGACGAATCGGGCAGTTGAGTTGTTGAACTTAGTTGGTATTCCGAACGCTGCTGAGCGTGTGAAACAATATCCGCATCAATTCTCTGGCGGTATGCGCCAGCGCGTTATGATCGCAATTGCGCTCGCATGTAACCCGTCTCTTCTCATCGCGGACGAGCCGACAACAGCGCTTGACGTTACAATCCAAGCTCAGATCATGACGCTGATGAAAGAACTTCAACAGAAGACTGGGACGTCGATTATCCTGATCACGCATGACCTTGGTATCGTAGCGGATATGTGTGACCGAGTTGTCGTTATGTATGCAGGTAAAGTTGTTGAGACAGGTACGAAGCAAGAAATCTTCAAAAACCCGCAGCATCCATATACAAGAGGTCTGCTGCGTTCGCTTCCGCGTCTGGATCAGAAGAAGGACGAGCCGCTTGTTCCGATTATCGGAACACCGCCGGATATGTCTTCGCCGCCTAAAGGCTGCGCATTCTGCGCGCGTTGTGACGAAGCAATGCGTATTTGCGTAGATAACGATCCAGAGGCTTATGTACTGAGCGAAACGCAAACTGCGAAATGCTGGCTGCATGACTCGGCCCTTAAAGGGGGAGAGAGCGCATGAAAACGAACAACGAAGTGCTGGTTGAAGTCGATCAGCTGAAGAAATATTTTGACGTTGGCAATGGCAAGCTTCTAAAAGCGGTTAACGATCTTTCCTTCGGCATTCGTGAAGGCGAGACGCTCGGTATGGTTGGTGAGTCCGGTTGCGGTAAGTCTACTGCCGGCAGAACGATTCTTCGTTTGTATGAGCCAACGGCTGGCGCTGTTAGCTTCAAAGGACAGAACATCGTCAAAGCGAAAGGCTCGACTCTGAAGGCGCTACGCCGCGAAATGCAAATGATCTTCCAAGATCCATATGCATCGCTCAACCCGCGCTGGAAGGTTGAAGACCTGATCGCGGAGCCGATTGATATTCATGGCCTTGCAAATGGTTCGAAAGATCGCAAAATGCAAGTAGAACGTCTGCTTGACCGTGTAGGTCTTCGTTCGGAGCATGCAACGCGTTACCCGCATGAGTTCTCCGGCGGTCAGCGTCAGCGGATCGGGATTGCCCGCGCGCTTGCGGTTAATCCGAAGTTTATCGTCTGTGACGAGCCGATCTCGGCGCTTGACGTATCCATTCAGGCACAAGTGGTTAACTTGCTGCAAGATTTGCAGCGTGATTTGGGTCTAACGTACCTCTTCATTGCGCATGACCTTGCGATGGTTAAGCATATCAGTGACCGCGTTGCGGTTATGTACTTGGGTAAAATGGTCGAGCTTGCAGAAAGCGAAGAGCTCTATGCAAATCCGAAGCACCCGTACACCAAAGCGCTTATGTCTGCGATTCCGGTTCCGGATCCAGATGTAGAAGAATCCAAAGAACGTATCGTGTTGACTGGCGATCTGCCAAGCCCGATCAACCCGCCAAGCGGCTGTCAATTCCGTACACGCTGTCCGTTTGCGACAGAGAAATGTGCGAATGAAGTGCCGCTCTTCCGCGAAGTTGAGCCTAATCACTGGGCTGCTTGCCATTATGCATAATTCGTATGAATAAGAGAAGGACGTCTCGCGAATATACGCGAAACGTCCTTCTTTGTGTGTTTAGAGGATGCGTTCACCGAGGAGAGAGCCGATGAGCTCGACGGCTAGCCTGGCTGTTCTCCCGCTTGGGTCAAGCGAAGGGTTCACTTCTACAAGATCGGCGGAGGTGACTCGCCCGCAATCATACAGCATTTCCATCGCGAGATGCGCTTCGCGGTAGTTCAATCCGCCCCGGACCGGAGTCCCGGTTCCCGGTGCTTCACCCGGGTCGACGCTATCGATGTCGAAGCTGACATGAATGCCTTCGGAGCCATATGAGGCAATCGCGATTGCGCGTTCCATGACACGGGCCATGCCGATCCGGTCAATGTCATGCATGGTAAAGCAGCTGATGCCGCTGGCGTATATATTCCGCTTCTCGCCTTCATCCAGCTCACGGCTGCCGACGAGGACGACGCGCTTGGATTGCAGCTTCGGGTTCGCGCCGCACAAATTCGTGAAGCGCGAGTCGCCAAGGCCGAGACTGGCTGCGAGCGCCATACCATGTAAATTGCCGGATGGCGTTGTCTTAGGCGTGTTCATATCGGCATGCGCATCGATCCAGATCACTCCGAGCTGCTGAATATGCTGAGTGAGACCAGCGATCGTACCGATTGAGATACTATGATCACCGCCAATCGTCAGCGGAAATGCGCCGCTCTTTGCAATACCCAGGACCAATTCGGCAACGTCCTCGTTCATCGTCTGTACGCGGCCCCAGTTGCGCATCCTTTCCATGGAACGGCGATCCTTCGATAGCTTCTGCCATTCGAGTGGAGGAAGCAGCGTAACAGCCCTTTTTAGCAGTTTGAGCTTTTCAAGTAGTCCGGCCTGCAGGACAGCTTGCGGACCGCCGTCTGCACCGGGACGGCTCGCTCCGTGATGGAACGGTACGCGAAGGATAGTGACCGGCTGCCGATGTTTGCTCATGTGGGATTTCCCTCCTTTTGCCTGAAGCTGCAGGCTTGCGATCTGTTTGCTTATATATAGGCGCCAAGATGGGAGGTCATGACAAACGAGCATGTGAATCCTTTAACACGAACGAGAAATTGTGTTACGATATGATTTAGAGTTTAGAGTTAGGCAAGCGGAATGAAAGGGGCTTTGAACAGCTTTGAGAGTAATTGCAGGATCGGCGAAAGGCCGGTCTTTAAAAGCGGTGCCGGGCAAGAATACAAGACCGACCACCGATAAAGTAAAAGAAGCCATATTCAGCATGATCGGTCCGTTCTTCGATGGCGGTATGGTGCTCGACCTGTTCGCTGGTACCGGCGGACTGGGTATTGAGTCGCTGAGCAGGGGGATGGAGCGCGGGGTTTTCGTAGATCTCGACGGCGGCAGCATTGAAGTGATCAAACATAATGTTCAAGCTGCGCGCGTAGCGGACAACGCGGAGATTTACCGGACAGAAGCGCTGCGAGCGTTGAAAGCGCTGGCGAAGCGCGGTCTGCGGTTCGAGCTTGTTTTTCTGGATCCGCCGTATCGGATGAAGGAGATGGACGCGCTAATGGGAGAGCTGGCTGAGCGAAGCTTGCTGGCGCCTCGCGCGAAAATTGTCGTCGAGCATGACGCCGAGCACATCTACCCGGAGTCGATAGAAGGCTTCGTTCAGATGAAACGTTCGCAATATGGCGATACCGCAGTGACGATCTACCGTTACTCGCAAGATGGAGAACAGCAAAGTGAAGAGAATGAAGAAAGTGATGGCGAATAAAGCCAACTGTACATATGGAGGCTAATAACATGACAGCAACAACGAGATTACCCGGGCAGAAAGTAGCTGTATATCCGGGCAGCTTCGATCCGGTTACGAACGGACATTTGGATATCATCCGCCGCGCTGCCAAACAATTCGATCATTTGATCGTTGCGGTGCTCAACAACACAAGCAAGAACCCTCTCTTCTCGGTAGAGGAGCGCAAGGAGCTGCTTGCGGAAGTGACGAAGGATCTGCCGAATGTGACGATTGATAGCTTTCGCGATCTGCTCGTCAATTTCATCCGATCCAAAGACGCGCATGTCATCGTCAGAGGCATTCGATCGGTTACGGATTTCGAGTATGAGCTGCAGATGGCTTCAACGAACCATCAGCTCGATGGCGAGATTGAGACTATCTTCATGATGACGAATCCGAAGTACTCGTACCTAAGTTCAAGCATTGTAAAAGAGATTGCGCGCTTCAAAGGGAAAGTGACGGATCTCGTCCCTCCTGTAGTGGCGGAAGAGCTCGTTAAGAAGTACACGGACCGTCCATAACGGCGCTCGTGGCGGACTTAACGGGTCGCTTTTGGTCGCGAGACTGCGGCTAGTGCTGCGGAGATTACGACGAGAGCAGATACGGCGACGAAGAAGCTGAAAAGCATAACAGGCGTATAGGGCCACAGGGAATGCAGATCGCTAGCGCGAATCGCAGCAGCCGTGGCGGCGCCTGTTTTTTCTGTTTGCGTAAAAGCAGGGGCAGCAGAAGGGATGATGGCTTGCATCAGCTTGCCGGCAGGCTTCCAGGCGAGCAGCGTGAGGAAGAAGGCGAGCAGGCTCTGTACAAGCCGCGACGCTGCAAGTCGTGCGAGCGATAAACCGGATCCGGTGAGCATGCTTCCGGCTTGCAGGAGAGCGCTGAGGCCGGTCCAGCTCAGCACAGCTGCGGAGCATGCGGCAATCCACGGGATACCGCCGGCGAAATTCGTCTTCGCCGCGGCGTAGACACCGATGTGGCTCTCCAGAAATGCGGGAAGCAAGAAGGCAGGAATCCTCTCCGGCATGAGCGGCTGCAAGAGGCGAACGAGAACGGCTGCGAAGATCATGAAGCCGCCGATAGCCATTAGCTTGTAGACGGAGACGACGACTGCGTCGCCGAGCGCTTTGCCGAATGAGCGGCCGTCGCGCTTGCTGGCTGCTTGCATCGCTGAAGAGGCGCGGAGCAGCAGGGAAGGCGGCGGCGGTTCTTTTTTGACGGGAGCGGATGAAGAGGCGGGGGAGAAATGTGCTGCAAGGAACGAAGTCAGTAAAGCCGAGAGCCACACAGCTGCTGCAATCACGACGCCTAGCTCCGGGCGTTGAAGGAAGCCGGAGCCGACGACGAGCAGCATAAACAGCGGACTGGGCATATGCGATAGCGCAAGCAGACGCTGGCCTTCAGCAATCGTCACAAGCTTGCTGCGGCGAAGGGACGCGACGGCTTCTGCGCCAAGCGGGAAGCCGCCTGTCCAGCCGAGCGCCACTGCGATACCGGATTCGCCTGGCAGGCGGAATAGCCGCCGCATGAGCGGGTGGAGCAGTGCGCCGAGGGCGTGGACAGCGCCGAAAGTGAGCATGAGTTCAAGCAAAGTGAGAAAGGGAAGAAGTCCAGGGAATACGATATTCCACCAAATGGTCAATCCCTGCAAGGAAGCTTGAAAAGCGTCGTCCGGGCGCGTGATGATGGCAGCGACGAGCAGGATAGATAAACAAGCATACATAATGGTGCGCGTCATAAAACTCACTCCATTGCAGATATAGTGGGGGATGATTATCTCTCAAATCATCATAAACAGAGCCACTATATTGTTACGCTTGTCTACATCCAGTTAGACCAAGCTGAGCGCTAACTAACTATTCAGCTAAGCTAGCCAATCGTTATGGGCTTCTCATAGTAGTCGCGGAACAGATCGCGAGGCGATGCATCGGGCCATCCTAGGGCATAGATGGAAGTCGCTTGGACATCGAGCGTCAAGTAGGGATCTTCCTTCTGTGTTCGTGCGGCGCTGGTCAAGATCGGCAGCTTCGCAGTCTTGCGCATTCGCCCCAGCAGCTCTTGACCTCGTTTCGTAAAGCCGAGCACGCGTATGTATTGAACACCGTCGCGAAGCCTGTCGCGAGACAATAATTCCTTCGAGTGTCCAAGGAGTACGGCTAGCAAGGCGCGCTGCAGCTTCGTGCGCGTATAGCGCTTCGTCTTCAGCTTGTCCAGCAACGACTCGAAACGAAGTGCCTCTAGCTCGGGCAGCATCCGCTTGATCCGGTATTCAAGCCCTTCGCTTATCTCATGATACCGCTCAAGCGCTTCTGCAGGCTCGCTCACGAGCTTATGGAACAATGCCGACTCATACTGTGCCCAGCTGTTCTGGGCGCGTCCGAGCGCATTGTCGCGCAGCAGCAGCTCTAGCGTTGAGGCGGGCACATATGGCGCAGCGTCTGCGGGGGTTCCCGCATCGCCCAAGACAAGGCCGCGAATCGCGGTTGCACTCGCGATCTGCGCATCGGTGATGCTCGTCTGCGAGTAGCCGGCTTTCTCGCGGCGCACCGTGAACGGCTCAATCGCGCTGCCTAGCCGCTCCAGCGCGAGCAAATAATGCAGTCCAAGCGTATTGTTGGGCTGTGCAAGCGGGAACGCGGCGGCTTCCTCATCGCCCGCGTCCAGCATGAAGCGGCGGACGGCTTCGCTATATGCAGCCGGATAGCTCGCGCCGCCGCTGAGGCAATCCGCCATGAGCCCCTCAAATGCCGCGGGCTCATGCGCGAGCTGCTGGGCAACCCGGCGCAGCGGCCAGATATCGCCGGCCTCGCTGCCGAAGCAGAGCGCGTCCACGACGCCTGTCGCTTCCAGCAGCGCCACGGCGCCGTAGCCGAACCATTCCGCCGCCTGCGTCGAATAGGCGACGGGCAGCTCAATGACAACGTCGCAGCCGCCGCGCAGCGCCATCTCGGCGCGCGTCCATTTATTCAGCAACGCCGGCTCCCCGCGCTGCAGGAAGTGGCCGCTCATCACGGCGATGACCGCATCGCTGTCCGTTATTTTGAGCGATTGCTGCAAATGATAGTGATGACCGTTATGAAATGGGTTATACTCGACAATAAGCCCGACTGTCCGCATCGTGTTTCCTCCAAAAGTAGGATATGTAAGCACAAAATGGTTTGCTCTTTCTCTTTGAAGTGTTGATCGTTTTTGCTTTTGTTATAATATCATGCCGTGAAAATGTTGACAAAACGATTCAATAGTCGATATAATAAACTTTGTTTGTTTGGAGTGATAGTATGGAGATTAATGTTCGAGAATTAGCAGCCAAGGGACTGAAACTTTCTTATCAAGAAAGCTTAGACACTGAATGGCTGAAGCAAGTTCGTAAAGACATCATCAGTACGAGCCCGATGGCAGTCAACATGACCACATGGGGTGAAGACGGTGTTGCCCATGTGGAGGGTGAGCTGTCCGCCGATGCTGAGCTTGCGTGCTCACGGTGTTTGGAGTCGACACACTCGCATGTTGTCGTTCCTTTTCATGAGCGTTTCAAGCCAGAGTCGAAGCTAATTGGCGATGAAGAAGAAGCTATCATTCCAGTGGAGGAAGACAAGCTCGAGCTGGATCCATTTCTTGAAGAAATGCTTATGCTCGCGCTGCCTTTTGTGCCGCTTTGTAAAGAAGATTGCAAAGGTCTTTGCCACTCCTGTGGCAAGAACTTGAATGAGCAAAGTTGCGGTTGTGAAACAGATCCTATTGATCCAAGACTCGCCGCCTTGAAAGATTTTTTTAACAAAGGGGATTAAGCTCTGGAGGATATCCTTGCTTAATACTCGAGGATGCATTACAATCATGCATCTGTGCCGAATTCTGTTAAGGAGGTGGGAAACATGGCAGTACCACAACGTAGAACGTCCAAAACACGTCGTGACAAACGTCGCACGCATTTCAAACTGGCGGTGCCAGGTATGGTGAAATGTGAGCAATGCGGAGAGTTGAAATTGTCTCACCGTGTGTGTAAAGTTTGCGGAACATACAAAGCAAGAGAGATCATCAAGCAATAGTTTTAAGTTGATAATAGTACTTCATCCTAGGGTGAAGTGCTATTTTTTTATTCTTACTTTCAACTGATAAAAATCAGCCGCCAGCCAGCATCCTTATTCGTAATTAGGCGACTGAATATTGCGCGATGACGTTTTCTTCTATATACTATTAGTACCTGGTTATAATAGCTGATTGTAACGGTGTATGAAGATAAGCAGAGGTACATACTTAGATCATTAGGCAAAGGTGGTGCGGACCATCGAACGTCTTCCGAAGAAACAAAGACACCAGCTGCTGATAAGTTTGATTGAGGACAATCCGTTCATTACGGATCAGGAGCTGACGCGTCAACTGAAGGTTAGTATTCAAACGGTGCGGCTTGATCGGCTAGAGCTCGGCATTCCCGAGCTGCGGGAACGAATGAAGTTAATGGCGGAACGTTCGTATGATCCTGTCCGATCATTGCCGCTTCACGAGATAATCGGGGATATTGTGGATTTGCAGCTGGATTCCAGCGGCATCTCGCTATTTGAAATTAAAGAAGAACATGTATTTTCAAGAACCGGCATTGCCCGCGGACATCATGTCTTTGCTCAAGCGAACTCACTCGCGGTTGCAGTAATTAACGATGAGATTGCTCTCACGGCAACTGCAGACATCAGGTTCGTTCGCTCCGTTAAGCTTGGAGAGAAATGCATTGCGAAAGCATACGTGCGTTCTGGCTCCGGCGGCCGCAGCAAGGCGAAGGTTGAAGTTTGCTCTTACGTAGGCGATGAGATGGTGTTTCAAGGCCATTTCGTCATCTTCCGTTCCGCAGGCGAGCCGGTCATCGAGGGAGGAATGGAAGGTGCGGATCGCAATTGACGCGATGGGAGGCGACCATGCCCCTTCACTAATCGTGCAAGGCGCAGTCGAAGCAGCACTGGAGTGGCCGGAGCTCCGAATTATTCTTGTCGGGGATACGGCGCAGATTGAGAAGCATATTGGCGCGAAGAAGCCTTCCAATATTGAGATTGTTCATGCGGATGACGTCATCGGGCCTGAAGATGAGCCGGTAAAAGCTGTTCGCCGGAAGAAAAATTCCTCCATGGTTATGGCAGGACAGCTCGTGCGGGAAGGCCATGCGGAAGCGATGCTCTCTGCAGGCAATACTGGCGCGCTCATGACGACAGGACTGCTCGTCGTTGGACGTATGGAAGGCATGGAGCGTCCAGCTCTTGTGACCATGCTGCCGACGATGGATGATGTAGGTTGCCTCGCGCTGGACCTTGGTGCGAATATGGATGCGAAGCCGGAGCATTTGCTTCAGTACGCCATCATGGGAAGTATCTATCGCAGCAAAATGAACGGGATGGAGAAGCCCCGAGTTGGACTGCTTAATGTCGGTACTGAGGCGATGAAAGGGAATGAGCTGACGAAGGCGGCTTACGAGCTGCTGGAATCGGCGCCGATTAATTTCATTGGCAATGTGGAAGCGCGCGATGTGCTGCTCCGCAATTGCGACGTCCTTATCTGTGACGGTTTTGCCGGCAATATTATGCTGAAAGCGATGGAAGGTACGGCGGGGACGTTATTCAAGGCGATCCGCGGCGTATTCACGAGCAGCTTGCTGACGAAGCTTGCGGCGGCAATCGTCTTGCCGAAAATGAAGCAGCTTCGGGGCAAAATGGATTATACAGAGCATGGCGGAGCGCCGCTGCTTGGCGTTAACGGCCTCGTTGTCAAATGTCACGGCTCTTCAGATGTGAAAGCAGTCAAAAATGCTGTACGGCAAGCGAAATTAGCAATCGAAAGCAACTTAATTTCGTCAATCGCAGCGGAAATTAGCAGGAAGTGAGTGGGACTATGCAACTACATCCCGTAGGCATTCTCGGCACGGGCAAGTATGTGCCAGAGCGGATTTTGACGAATCAGGAATTGGAACAGATGGTCGAGACGAACGACGAGTGGATCGTGACGCGGACCGGCATGCGCGAGCGCCGGATTGCAGCTCCCGAGCAAGCGACGTCGGATCTTGCTCTGCATGCATCGCAAGCGGCTTTGAAAGCAGCTGGCATTACCGCAGAGGATCTTGATCTGATCATTGTAGCTACGATTACACCGGATATGTTCTTCCCGTCGACGGCTTGCTTGCTGCAGGAGAAGCTTGGTGCGAAGAAGTCGGCAGCGTTCGACTTGTCCGCAGCATGTTCGGGCTTCATCTACGGTCTGGCAACAGCTTCGAACATGATTGCAACTGGCATGTATAAGCATGTGCTCGTAGTCGGCGCGGAGACCTTGTCCCGCATCACAGATTACACGGATCGCAACACATGCATCCTGTTCGGCGATGGCGCAGGCGCAGTAGTGCTTGGTCAAGTTCCGGAAGGCCGCGGTTTCCAATCGTTCGAGCTTGGCGCTGACGGCGCAGGCGGCGAGCTATTGAAAGTGTGCGCAGGCGGTTCGCGAATGCCTTCTTCGCCGGAGAGCATCGAGAACAAACATCACTTCATCTATATGGCAGGCAACGAAGTGTACAAATTCGCGGTTCGCATCATGGGCAATGCCGCTGAAGAAGCGCTTCGCAAGGCGGGTATGGATAAAGGCGAGATCGATCTGCTGATTCCGCACCAAGCGAATATTCGTATCATCAATTCGGCAATCAACCGACTTGATCTGTCACCTGACAAATGTATGATTAACCTTGATAAATACGGCAATGTGTCGGCAGCATCCATTCCGATTGCATTGGCAGAAGCTGTTGAGCAGAACCGCGTCAAGGAAGGCGATAAGCTGGTTATGGTCGGCTTCGGCGGCGGATTGACTTGGGGCGCATCCGTACTCATTTGGTAATTTATTCTTTCATTATATAGGGTTCGATATTAGTCCGTTCGGAGGTGCAATGGTTTGAGCAAAATCGCTTTTGTATTTCCAGGCCAAGGGGCACAAGCCGTTGGCATGGGTAAAGATGTTTATGAAGCTGTAGATGCTTCGCGCGCGATCATTGACGCGGCGGACAAAGCACTCGGCTTTGCGCTTAGCGATATTATCTTTAACGGTCCTGAAGAGAAGCTGAAGCAGACGGCCAACACGCAGCCGGCGTTGCTGACTGTAAGCATCGCTCTTCTGGAAGCTTTGAAGGACCGCGGCCTCAAGCCGGACTTCGTCGCAGGCCATAGCCTTGGCGAATACAGCGCTCTAGTAGCAGCTGGCTCGTTATCCTTTGAAGACGCAGTGCGCACCGTTCGTGCTCGCGGCGAATTCATGGAGCAAGCGGTGCCAAGCGGCCAAGGCGCAATGGCAGCTGTTCTCGGCGCAGAGCGCGAAGCACTCGCAGCTCTTTGCGCAAGTGTCTCTGCCGATGTAGGCTCAGTCGAGCTTGCAAACGTAAACTGCCCGGGCCAGATCGTAGTATCCGGCACAGCAGCAGGTGTTCAAGGCGTAGTCGAACGCGGCAAAGAAGCCGGCGCGAAACGCGTTATTCCATTGGAAGTGAGTGGACCCTTCCACTCCTCTCTTATGAAACCGGCAGCAGAGAAACTCGCAGAGGTTCTCGCTTCGGTTCAAGTGAACAACGCGGCGGTCCCAGTGATCGCGAACGTAACGGCGAAGCCTGTAACAGCAGCAGAGGAAATCCGCAACTTGCTCGCAGAGCAAGTGTATTCCCCAGTTCAATGGGAAGACAGCGTTAAGTATCTGATCGAGCAAGGCGTAGACACGTTTGTAGAGATCGGATCAGGCACTGTGTTAGCGGGCTTGATTAAGAAGATCGACAAGTCGGTTAATATCATCTCGATCAACAGCTTGGAAGCGCTGAAGGCAGTAGCTCTTTAGGCTTTTGTGTTTTAGGTTTTTAGCTTTTAGCGCCGCAGGAGCATGGTCTTGGTTTTTGTGCCGCAGGAGCGCAATGTTTTAGGTGCCGCAAGGCACAAGCCGGCGCAGGCGGCGACACTAACGCTGGCGGGGTATTCCGCCGGCCAAGAAGCCAGCCGAAGGCGCAGGCTGACCACCCGTTCTACCGTAAAGCGTGTCCCGTGAGGGACGAAAGCGAGCATCAGCACGCACCATCTCACCACGCGTCTCTGTAAAGCGCTACGTTACGATGTGTCCCGTAAGGGACAACAGGTAGCTAAACAACGCCAAACGTTAAGCGTGTCCCGCGAGGGACGAAAGTGAGGCCTAGCACCAAAGCCACAATCGCGAGCGCTTCTCTGTAGCACAGACGTTAGAGCTTTACGGGTGGGGCCCCAGTTATGAGGGGGACAAATGAAGGGTAATGAACCTTGGGGTCCCCCTAGTTAGGGGGATTTAGGGGGTACTTTAGAAAAAGGAGGCTGCTTTTATATGAATTTTGCTGATCTTTCTGGTAAAGTTGCCCTTGTCACGGGAGCATCCCGCGGCATAGGCCGCTCGATCGCCATCGCTCTCGCTGAAGCAGGCGCAGACGTTGCCATCAACTACTCCGGCAGCGAAGCAGCAGCAGCTGAGACCGCTCAAGCTATCGAAGCACTCGGCCGCCGCACGCTCGTGCTCAAAGCAAACGTCGGTAAAACTGATGAGTTCGACGGCATGGTCAAGCAGGTTGTCGAGACATTCGGCTCCATTGACATTCTCGTGAATAATGCGGGCATCACGCGTGACAATCTAATCATGCGCATGAAAGAAGAAGAGTTTGATCAAGTCATTGAGACGAATCTCAAAGGCGTATTCAATGGTATCAAAGCGGTAACTCGCCAAATGATGAAGCAGCGCTCAGGCCGCATCATTAATATTTCCTCCGTTGTCGGCGTTCTCGGCAATCCGGGGCAGGCTAACTACGTGGCAGCGAAGGCAGGCGTTATCGGCCTGACGAAGGCTTCAGCGCGCGAGCTGGCTTCCCGCGGGATTACAGTGAACTGCGTAGCGCCTGGTTTCATTCAGACGGATATGACCGACAAGCTGCCGCAGGAGACGCGCGAGAAGCTTGCAGCGGATATTCCGCTCGCAAGGCTTGGCAATCCTGAAGATATTGCAGCAGCTGTCCGGTTCCTGGCATCCGGCTCAGCAGCTTACATGACAGGCCAAACGATCCACGTAGACGGCGGCATGTACATGTAGAAAACGAGCCAAATAGCATTGCAGTGCGGAGTATGGCATTTTGCAATCAATTCTCGTATAATACCATGGAGGAGGTGAACCGGATGTCCGATGTATATGATCGTGTAAAGCGCATCGTTGTCGACCGCCTTGGCGTAGATGAATCGGAAGTGTCTCTCGAGGCTTCGTTTAAAGAAGATCTTGGAGCAGACTCTCTTGATGTCGTAGAACTCGTCATGGAACTGGAAGATGAGTTCGATATGGAAATCTCTGATGAAGATGCAGAGAAAATTACGAGTGTAGGGGAAGTTGTTAATTACATATCTTCTCTAGCTAAGTAAAGAACTGATAAGTCCCGCCCGTCAAAGCGGGACTTCTCTCCATATTCGAGGCATCAGCCATTATGAAAGCTGTAAGCGCATTAGCGTTTTTATAGATATCGTTAACCAATAGGGTTTCCAATCAGAGGTGAATCGTAATGAAACAGAGAGTAGTCGTTACGGGCATGGGAGTTATGACTTCGCTCGGTTCCGATTTAAATACGTTTTGGGGCAATTTGATGGAGGGCAAGTCCGGCGTTTCCGTTATTGATGCGTTTGACTTCTCCGAATACCCGACACGAATTGCTGCTGAAATCAAGAACTTCAATCCGGAGGATTACAATATCGACAAGAAAGAAGCGCGCCGCATGGACCGTTTCGTTCAATTCGCTGTTGTAGCCAGCCAACTGGCTGTGAAGGACGCTTCGCTTGATATCGGCAACAATGTCGATGCTGAGCGCATTGGCGTTATGATCGGCTCAGGTATCGGCGGTCTGGGCACGTGGGAAGACCAGCATAATATTTTGCTAGAGAAAGGTCCTAAACGTGTCAGCCCGTTCTTCATCCCGATGATGATCGCGAACATGGCTTCGGGTCAAGTGTCGATGGCGACAGGCGCGAAAGGCCCGAATAGCACGGCGGTAACTGCTTGTGCAACGGGTACTCACTCCATCGGCGACTCGTTCAAGATGATTCAGCGCGGCGATGCTGACATTATGATCTGCGGCGGTGCTGAAGCGACAATCCGTCCTACGGGGATGGCAGGCTTCTGTTCGATGCGCGCAATGTCAACACGCAATGATGAGCCAGCTAAGGCTTCTCGTCCATTCGACATCGATCGCGATGGTTTCGTAATGGGCGAAGGTTCCGGTGTACTTATTCTGGAATCGCTTGAGCATGCGCAGCAACGCGGTGCTCATATCTATGCGGAGATCATCGGCTATGGCATGAGCGGCGATGCGCATCACATGACAGAGCCTGACCCAGATGGCGCAGCGCGTTGCATGGTTAAGGCACTCCGTGATGGTGGCGTTGAGCCGACTCAGATCGACTATATCAATGCTCACGGCACATCAACACCAGTTGGTGACTTGTCTGAGACGACTGCAATCAAGAAGACGTTCGGAGAGCACGCATACAAGCTGGCAGTCAGTTCGACGAAGTCGATGACAGGCCACTTGCTTGGCGCTGCAGGCGGCGTAGAGGCAGTAATCCTTGGCCTTACGCTTCAGAATGGCATCATTGCGCCGACGATTAACCTTGATAATCCAGATCCTGAATGCGATCTCGATTATGTCCCTCATATACCGAGAGAAGCAGACGTGAAATACGCGTTGTCCAATTCGTTCGGTTTTGGCGGTCATAACGCTACGATCGTGATGAAAAAATATGAAGCATGATAAGTTTGAAGAGCTGCAGCAGCGTCTGCAGCTCCGATTTCGTACGGTGCGCCTGCTGAAGCAGGCGTTCACCCATACCTCTTATGTGAATGAGCATCGGCAAAGCGCGATGGAGCATAACGAGAGGCTTGAATTTCTGGGGGATGCGATTCTGCAGCTCACCGTATCGGAGTTTCTATACCGGTCGTTCCCAGAGAGGCCCGAAGGCCAGTTAACCCGAATGAGAGCTTCAATCGTATGCGAGCCCTCACTTGCACGTTTCGCAGAGATGCTGGATTTGGGATCGCATGTCCTGCTTGGGCGCGGCGAGGAGCAGCTAGGAGGAAGGCAGCGGCAGGCATTGCTCGCTGACTTGTTCGAAGCGTTCGTCGGCGCGATTTACTTGGATCAAGGACTTGAGATCGTCAGAGCTTTTCTTGCGACCCATATGTTCCCGCATATCGACAGCGATGGCGGCTTGCTCGTCAAGGACTTCAAATCGACGCTGCAAGAGAAAGCGCAGCATGCGAGTATGGGCCCGATCGAATATCGGATCATGGAAGAACGAGGTCCGGCACATGACCGTGAGTTCGTTGTAGAAGTGTACATCGGGGAGACGTCTTACGGCTCAGGAGCCGGCAGGACGAAGAAAGAGGCTGAGCAGCAGGCTGCAGCGGAAGCTTGGAGGAAGCTTGCTCAGTAATAAGGTTAAGCCAAAATTCTGGTGCCTCTGGTAACCGGATTTTTTGCATTTAAGGGCTTTTTTTCGCAATTGGAAAAGGTTGCTCCGCATGTCCTTTTCCGGCAAGTATGGTACAATAGTCGTTGAGGTGAAGGTAAGCGATGTTCCTGAAAAGGATAGAATTAGCCGGGTTTAAGTCGTTTGCCGATAAGACGGAGCTGGAATTCGTCCGCGGTATTACGGCTGTTGTTGGTCCGAACGGCAGCGGGAAGAGCAATATTAGCGATAGCATCCGCTGGGTATTGGGTGAACAAAGCGCGAAGAGTCTTCGCGGCGGCAAGATGGAAGATATAATTTTTGCGGGCAGCGATGCGCGTAAAGCGGTAAACTTCGGCGAAGTATCACTCACGCTGGATAACTCCGACAATGCGTTGCCGCTTGATTTTAACGAGGTCACGGTCACTCGTCGTGTACATCGAAGCGGAGACAGCGAATATTTGATTAATAAGCAGTCATGCCGACTGAAAGATATAACAGAACTGTTTATGGATACGGGGATCGGTAAGGAAGCGTATTCCATTATCGGACAAGGCCGGATCGAAGAGATTCTCAGTACGCGTTCGGAGGATCGGCGCGGGATCTTCGAGGAAGCATCGGGCATTGTGAAGTACAAGTCGCGTAAACGCGAGGCACAGAAGAAGCTGGATGAGACCGAGACGAACCTGCTGCGTATCCACGATTTGGTGACGGAGCTCGAAGATCAGGTTGAACCGCTTCGTGTGCAATCGGAGAAAGCGATTCAGTATAAGCAACTGCGTGATCAGCTCAAGCACGCCGAAATTTCGATGTACGTACATAACATAGAAACCGTACACAAATCCTGGAATGAATCGAACGCGAAGATGGCAAAGCTGCAAGAAGAGCAGCTTGCGCTCTCCACAGTCGTAAGCAAGCATGACGCGGTGCTCGAGAAGGACCGCTTGAAGCTGCGTGAGCTGGAAGAGACGCTTGACCGTCTTCACGAGTCGATGCTGCAATATAGCGAAGAGTATGAGAAATGCGAAGGCTACGGCGAGGTACTCAAGGAGCGCAAGCGCAACTTGGAGCAGAATCGTGCGCAGCTCGAAGCGACGCTGGCTGCACAGAACGAACGGATTCAGGCGCTGACGAAGGAAGAAGCGGAGTTCCGCGGCAAGGCGGCTGCGCTGGACAGCGATCTGAACACGTTGCGGGATAAGCTGACGCAGGAGGAAGCGCAGCTTCTAGGTACAGCTGCATCAACCTCTGGTGATGCAGAAGAATCGCTCAAGGGCGAGCTACTTGATGTGCTTAGCACGATGGCTCAGCTTCGCAATGAAATTCGTTATGCGAATCAGCAGGAAGAAGCGCTGCAGCGCCGGATGGAACGGCTAGGCGATGAGCATACGAAGTGGCAGGAGCAGCACGATAAGCTCAAGGCTAGACGTGCCGAGCTGACGCAGAAGCTGGAAGCGACGCTCGCTGACATTAACAAGTTCCGTAACAAGTATATTACGGAAGCCGAGCAGCTGCAGAACGGCCAGAAGCTGCTAGAGGAAGCTGGCGGCGCGATCCGCAAGTGGGAGCAGAAGCTCGAAGCGCTCACTTCCCGCCGGGATACGATGAAAGAAATGCAAGACGACCTCGACGGCTTCATGCAAGGCGTCCGTGAGATATTGAAATCGTCCCGCCGTACATCTGGTGGCGTAGAAGGCGTGCACGGTGCGGTCGCGGAGCTGGTCCGCGTGCCGGAGAAGGTTGAGGTTGCAATTGAGACAGCGCTTGGCGGCGCTCTACAACATGTTGTCATGAACGATGAGCGGTCCGCTCGTGCGGCGATTGCGTTCTTGAAGTCCCGTCAGCTTGGACGAGCTACGTTCCTGCCGCTTGATGTTATTCGCGGGCGGAGCATTCCGGAGCATGATCGCAGAACAATTGCCGGCATGGAAGGGTTCGTCGGCATTGCAGCCGAGCTCGTCTCATGTGATGCCAAGTATGCGCAGATTGCGGAGAATTTGCTCGGGAACGTGCTCATCTCCGAGACGCTTGAACATGCGAACCGGATTGCAGCAAGAATCCAATACCGGTTCCGTGTCGTTACGCTCGAAGGCGATGTCGTGAATGCAGGCGGTTCGATGACGGGTGGTAGCATCCAAAAGAAAGGCGCCAACTTGCTAGGACGTACGCGTCAGATCGAGCAACTGGATGAAGAGATTAAAGCGACAGGGGAGCAGATAACGAAGCTTCGCGATAAGATCAGCGACCTCCGCAAGGAGCAGTCGATTCGGAATCAGAACGTCGATGAATTCCGCGCGCAAGGCGAGAAGGTGCGAATCGAGGAGCAGCACGTGCGTGCGGAGCTCCAGCAGCTTGATAATGAGCAGCGCCATCTGGATGATCAGGCGCAGCTGTTCCAAGCGGACAGTGCCGGACATAAGTCGGAGCAGCAGCAACTCAGCCAATCCGCGAAGGAAGCGGAAGAACGCCTTGTGGTGCTGACGAAGGAAGAAGCGCGACTTCAAGAAGAGATTCGCGTGGCTGAAGAGCGCCGTAAAGCTGGAGAATCGGCCAAAGAACAGCTGCAGGATCAGTTGACGGATCTGAAGATCGCTCTAGCCAAGACGGACCAGGAGAAAATGTCCTTCGAGGACCAGGCATCCCGTATCCGTTCGGATGTTGGCCGAGCGAAGCAGGAACTATCCGGCTTGCGCGACTTGCTTGCACGTCAAGAGGAAGAGACGTCCCAGCATGCGGCAGAGAGCGTGAAGCAGGTTGAACAGCTGAACGCTTTGAAGCTGAAGAAGGATACCTGCTCGGAGCAGACAGATCTGAGACGCGCTGAGCGTGCAGAGCTTACACGCGAGCTTGAGCAGGGCGAGAGCGAGACGAAGGAGCAGCGCATGCAGCTGCGCAGCATCGAAGATCAGCTCAGGCAGATCGAGATTGCGGTCAATCGTCTCGATGTCGAGCTCGATAATTTGCTTCGCAAGCTTAGCGAGGAATATGAGCTCAGCTACGAACTGGCAAAGGAACGTTATCCGGTTCCGGAAGATGTGTTGGCTGCTCAGAATGAAGTCCGTGATCTGAAGCGTCGTATTTCGATCCTAGGGGAAGTCAACCTCGGCGCGATTGACGAGTACGAACGCGTGAAGGAGCGGTACACGTTCCTGAACGATCAGAAGAACGACTTGATCGAAGCGAAGACGACGCTGTATCAAGTTATTCGCGAGATGGACGAAGAGATGAGCAAGCGATTCCGCACTACGTTCGAGGCGATTCGCGGCCACTTCGTTGTCGTATTCGCGAAGCTGTTCGGCGGCGGGCGCGCTGACCTTATCATGGTCGACCCGGATCGGGTACTCGATAGCGGTATTGATATCGTTGCCCAGCCTCCAGGCAAGAAGCTGCAGAACCTGCAGCTCCTCTCCGGCGGCGAGCGTGCACTGACTGCTATCGCGCTGCTATTTGCGATTCTGCAAGTCAAACCAGTGCCATTCTGCGTACTCGACGAAGTTGAAGCCGCGCTTGATGAAGCGAACGTTGCGCGTTTCGCGCAGTACTTGCGCGAATTCTCGGAACTTACGCAGTTTATCGTCGTAACACACCGTAAAGGAACGATGGAAGAAGCGGATGTTCTCTATGGGGTCACGATGGAGGAAGGCGGCGTTTCGAAGCTCGTTTCAGTCCGGTTGGAGGACGAAGAAGCGGTATCTGCATAATTGCTGCATGTAGCAAAGAACGTATGTATTGTAGAGCCGGAGCTTAGGCCGCAGCTTGTATGCGCCGAAGCCCGGCTTTTGCAAGTAAAGGGATGGAGGACATCGAATGAGTTTTTTTAAACGGCTAAAGGAAAGCATTGCACAGAAGACCGAGGCGGTCACATCGAAGTTCAAGGAAGGCCTAACGAAGACGCGGACAGCGTTCGTGGGCAAGATCGAAGATTTGATCTCCCGTCGCAAGAAGATTGACGAGATGTTCTATGAAGAGCTGGAAGAAATTCTAATTGGCGCGGATGTCGGCGTAAACACGGTAATGGAACTTATTGATGATTTACGCGCAGAAGTGAAGAAACGTAAAATCGAGAATGCCGCTGAGTTGCAGCCGATCTTATCGGAGAAGCTTGTTGATCTGCTTAAAGGCAATGCTTCAACAGCGCTTCACATGGCAGATCAAGGCATGACAGTCATTCTGTTCGTAGGCGTTAACGGAGTCGGCAAGACAACGACAATCGGCAAGCTTGCGCATAAGTTCAAGAGCGAGGGCAAGAGCGTTCTGCTTGCAGCAGGCGATACATTCCGCGCAGGCGCGATTGAGCAGCTGGAGGTATGGGGCAAGCGTGTTGGCGTTGACGTGATCAAGCAGGAATCAGGCGCTGACCCTGCGGCAGTTATGTACGATGCGGTTCATGCGGCGAAGCAGCGCGGCGTTGATGTACTGCTCTGCGATACGGCTGGCCGCTTGCAGAATAAGCATAACTTGATGGAAGAGCTGAACAAGATCTTCCGCGTCATTCAGCGTGAAGTGCCAAGCGCACCGCATGAAGTATTGCTCGTTCTGGACGCAGCCACGGGCCAGAATGCCCTTAGCCAAGCGAAGCTGTTTGGCGAGAAGAGCGGCGTAACTGGTCTCGTACTGACGAAGCTCGATGGTACGGCAAAAGGCGGTATCGTCATCGCAATCCGCAACGAACTTGATCTACCGGTGAAGCTGGTCGGCCTTGGAGAGAAAATGGACGATCTGCAGGAATTTGATTCCGAGCAATTCGTTCACGCACTGTTCGGTGGACTGCTGCAAAGTGTAGAAGAAGAGACGGAACAAGCGTAATCATGATGGTCTGACGAAGGCGTCAAGCTTTTTTACTTGACAGCGTATATTCAGATGCGCTATGATAGGCGTCGTGGAATTGGTGTAAAGGTAATTGCCTTGACGCAAAGGAGTGGGAAGCATGATGATCCATGAATCTGACGCCCTGGCGAAGACGAATCGTATTAATATGCTGTTTGACTTCTATGAGAAGCTGCTGACTGAGAAGCAGCAAACTTTTCTTAAATATTATTTCCATGATGATTATACGCTCGGTGAAATTGCAGCCGAGTTCGATATTACAAGGCAAGCCGTGTATGAGCATGTGAAGCGTGCCGGAGCGGTTCTAGAGAGCTACGAGAGCAAGCTTGGCTTGCTGCGCAAGCACGCTGCCTCGGAGAACTGGCTGAACAAGCTGGAGTCACTCGCGGATATCGCGGGACCGAATGATGAGCTTCGGACGAAGCTTCAAGACATCGCTAAGGGATTGCGCGAGGAAGTACATGGCGGTACATAGTAAGAACTAGGAGGTGACGATCATGGCATTTGAAGGATTGTCCAGCAGGCTGCAGAACGTGTTTGGCAAGCTGCGCGGCAAAGGTAAAGTGTCCGAGGATGATGTTAACGAAGCGATGCGCGAGGTACGGCTCGCCTTATTGGAAGCCGATGTTAACTTCAAGGTCGTCAAGGATTTCATCGCGAAAGTGAAGGAACAGGCTATCGGTGCGGAAGTGATGAAGAGCTTCACGCCAGGCATGGTCGTCGTCGATATCGTAAACAAAGAGCTTACAGAACTGATGGGCGGCACGCAATCGAAGCTAGCCAAGTCGAATAAGCCGCCAACTGTCATTCTGATGGCTGGTCTGCAAGGTGCGGGTAAAACAACATCCAGTGCCAAGCTGGCGAAGCTGCTCCTCAAGGACAAGCATAAGCCGCTTATGATTGCAGGCGATATTTACCGTCCTGCTGCGATCAAGCAGCTGCAAGTGCTCGGCGAGCAGATCGGCGTTCCGGTCTTCACGCTCGGCGATCAGACATCGCCGGTCGACATAGCGCGCGCAGGTCTCCAGCACGCGAAGGACAATGGACATGATTATGTCATCATCGATACTGCGGGCCGTCTTCATATTGATGAAGCGCTTATGGCTGAGATTCGTCAGATTCATGACGTAACGAAGCCGGATGAGGTGCTCCTGGTTGTCGATGCGATGACAGGTCAAGAAGCTGTCAACGTTGCACAGAGTTTCCATAGCCAACTTGAGCTGACTGGTGTTATTCTAACGAAGCTTGATGGGGATACTCGCGGTGGTGCTGCATTGTCGGTTAAAGCAGTAACCGGTTGTCCGATCAAGTTCGCGGCGACTGGCGAGAAGATTGAACCGCTTGAGCCTTTCCATCCGGAGCGGATGGCTTCCCGAATTCTCGGCATGGGCGATATGCTCTCGCTGATCGAGAAAGCTCATTCAACCATTGACGCTGAGAAAGCGGCTGAGATGGAGCGCAAGATGCGCACGGCTGAGTTCACGTTCGAGGATTTCCTTGAACAGATGGAACAGGTTCGTAAGCTCGGACCGCTGGATCAACTGCTCGACATGATGCCTGGCATGGGCAAAATGAAGGATATGAAGAACTTCAAAGTGGATGAGAAGCAGATTGGCCGCGTTGAAGCGATTGTGAAGTCGATGACGAAGGCTGAGAAGCAGAAGCCTGAACTTCTGAATCACAGCAGACGCAAGCGTATCGCTGCAGGAAGCGGCACTTCCATTGCGGAAGTTAACCGCCTCATCAAGCAGTTTGAAGATATGAAGAAGATGATGAAGCAGTTCTCCTCGATGATGGGTCCTAAAGGTCCTAAGGGTGGCATGAAAGGTCTTAAGAACATGCTGCCGAAAGGCATGAAGTTTCCGTTCTAATTAAGGAGATAAGCATACGAATATTTTTTGAAGGAGGTGAATTTCAAAATGGCAGTACGTATTCGTTTGAAACGTATCGGTGCGCACAAAGCACCTTTCTACCGTGTGGTTGTATCGGACTCCCGTTCGCCGCGTGACGGTCGCTTCATTGAAGAAATCGGCACTTATAACCCGGTTGCTCAACCGGCTCAAGTGAACATCGATGAAGAGAAAGCTCTTAAATGGCTTCAAAGCGGAGCTCAAGCTTCTGACACAGTTCGTAACTTGCTTTCCAAAGCAGGCGTTATGACTAAGCTTCACGAATCTAAGCTTCAAAAATAACTACTCGATGCGGGGGGCCTATTGTCATGAAAGATTTGATTCTTGTCATAGCGAAGGCTTTAGTGGATTACCCGGAGGACGTGCGTGTCGACGTGAAAGAAGACGATCGCGGCACCGTCTATCTGCTGTCGGTGAATCCTGACGATGTCGGGAAAGTCATCGGCAAGCAGGGACGGATAGCTAAAGCGTTGCGGACGGTTGTCACATCGGCTGCCGTCAAATCGCATAAGCGCGTCATGGTCGATATTATTTCATAGCGATCGTACATCGAGACAGGGTTAGGATACGTACGTATCCTAGCCCTTTTTCGATGTTAATATTACGAATAAGGCAGGAGACAATAATGGAACAGTGGTTATCTGTCGGTAAATTAGTGAATACACATGGCATCCGCGGCGAAGTGAAAATTGTGTCGCAGACGGATTTTCCTGAGGAGCGCTTCGCACCGAACTCGGTGCTGATACTGCTTGAGCCGGAATCGAAGCGCAAATTAGAAGTAGAAGTTCTGAGCGCTAGGCTCCACAAGAATATGTACATCGTGAAGTTCAAGGGCTGGGATGACATTAACGAAGTAGAGAAGTACAAAGGCTGGGAGCTGAAGGTGTCCAAGGAAGATCTTGTGGCGCTTGAAGAAGGCGAGTATTACCATCACCAAATTATTGGCTGTACCGTTGTAACGGATGAAGGCGCCGAGCTTGGCGTCATTACGGAAATTCTATCCCCAGGTGCGAACGATGTATGGGTCGTGCAACCGAAGAAGGGCAAACAGGTGCTCATTCCTGTCATTGACGATGTCGTGCTCGATGTCAATATTGCCTCAAAGACTGTACAAGTACACCTGATGGAAGGGCTGATCTAGCCTTATGCGTATTGACGTATTAACGCTGTTCCCCGAGATGTTCCATGGCGTATTCGGTGCGAGCATTCTCGGCAAAGCGCGCGACAAAGGTATTGTTAGCCTGAACGCGATTAACTTCCGTGATTATGCGAATAATAAACATAATACGGTTGATGATTATCCATATGGCGGTGGTGGAGGCATGGTGCTGAAGCCTGAGCCGCTCTTCGCTGCTGTAGAGGATCTTATGCCCGAAGGCGGACAGAGTCCCCGCGTCATACTGCTTTGCCCGCAAGGGGAGCCTTACACGCAGAAGAAGGCAGAGGAGCTGTCGCAGCATGAGCATCTCGTGTTCGTGTGCGGCCACTATGAGGGCTATGATGAGCGTATTAGGCAGCATCTCGTCACCGATGAAATATCGCTTGGTGATTATGTGCTAACAGGCGGCGAGCTTCCGGCGATGGTAATGATTGACAGCGTCGTTCGTTTGCTTCCAGGCGCACTTGGCAATGAGAACTCTGCTGTGACCGATTCATTCAGTACGGGACTGCTTGAGCATCCTCACTATACGCGTCCAGCGATGTTCCGCAATTGGGAAGTGCCTGAAGTGCTGCTCTCCGGACATCATGCCAATGTGGAGGTTTGGCGGCGTCAACAGTCCATTCTTCGTACGCTCGATCGTCGTCCGGAGCTGCTCGAAACAGCTGAGCTGACGAAGAAAGAACGGCTGTGGCTGGATGGAATTATTAAAGAACGCGCCAATAAACAATAAGCTAATCCTCTAGCGTGCTTCGATAGTCTTTTAGAAAGTAGTGTTGTGTTCTAGGTGTGGATATGTTATAGTATCTGATGTTGCTTTGTTAACTCGGACGGTCCGCTATAAAGCCAAGATCCGTTTCGTTTGTAGTGAAGGATTCGGGTAGCTTATAAGAACGTCTATGGTGGAAGGAGTGAATCATAATGAATCTTTTGCAAATCATTGCGCAAGAAAATCTTCGTACTGACATCCCTAACTTTCGCCCAGGCGATACATTGAAGGTGCATGTTAAAGTTATCGAGGGTTCGCGTGAGCGTGTACAGTTGTTCGAAGGCGTTGTTATCAAACGTCGCGGCGGCGGTATCTCGGCTACTTTCACAGTGCGTAAAATCTCGTACGGCGTTGGTGTGGAAAGAACTTTCCCACTGAACTCGCCGAAGATCGAGAAGATCGAAGTTGCTCGTCGTGGTAAAGTTCGCCGCGCGAAACTGTACTATCTTCGCGAACTTCGCGGTAAAGCTGCGAGAATCAAAGAAATTCGCTAATGAACGTCAAGAGGGGGACTTGCGCAAACAAGTCCCTTTTCGTTTTTCTACATATGTTTTCAAAAAGTTAACTCCGATGATAGAAGAGGGTGGATAGCGTGGATCAACAACGCCGGACGGAAGAAAACGAACAAGATGTTCAGCAGCAAGATGCAGTAACACCTGCTGAAGAAAGTGCGGATACCCCGGTAGCTGCAAGCAGCCGTTCAGGCAACCGTACGCAGAAAGAAGTAATGGAATGGGTCAAAGCGCTCGCCATTGCAGCGATACTCGTTCTCGTCATTCGCTATTTCCTCTTTGCTCCGTTTATTGTTGACGGGCCTTCGATGGAGCCTAACTTCTATACCGGTGAACGGTTAATCGTGAATAAAATCATTTATGATATTAGAGAACCAAAGCGTGGCGAAGTCATCGTATTCCACGTGCCTGATGAAGGCCGTGATTTCATTAAGCGCGTCATTGGCGTGCCAGGTGACAAAGTGAAATATGAAGGCGACAACCTGTACATTAACGGCAAGAAAGTAGATGAGCCTTACTTGGCAGAATCGATTGCGAAAGCCAAAGCTAACGGCGAAATCTTTAATAACGAAGGAACGGATCGGAACTTCCCGAACGCGAACTTTACGACTGATGTTGTGCCTGAGGGTACTGTGCTCGCATTTGGTGACAACCGCCGCAACAGTAAGGACAGCCGGATAATCGGCTTTGTTTCGGACAAGGAGATCGTCGGCAGAGCCGATATTATTTTCTGGCCAGCTGCGAAAATTTCCTTCGTGAAACATGGATGAGGTGACTAAAACGATATGACGATTCATTGGTTTCCCGGCCATATGACAAGGGCCCGGAGGGAAATTGAGGCTAAGCTCAAGCTGATTGATATTGCAATCGAGCTGCTTGATGCGAGAGTACCGCTCTCAAGCCGCAACCCGATGGTGGATGACATTCTTAAAGGGAAGCCTCGCTTGATTTTGCTGAATAAGACAGATTTGGCTGATGCCCGGACGACGGACAAGTGGATGGCTTATTTTGCAGATCTGGGGCACACAAGCCTTGCAATAGATGCTTCAACAGGCACAAGAGTGAATGAAATTCCGGTGAAAGTGAAGCAGCTGCTTCATGCGAAGATTGCGCGCCAAATATCCAAGGGGATTACGCCTCGTGCGGTACGCGGACTGATCGTCGGCATTCCGAATGTCGGCAAATCGACGCTTATCAATCGGCTTGCAGGCCGTGCTATCGCCGCAACTGGCGATCGTCCAGGCGTGACGAAGGGTCAGCAGTGGATTAAAGTCGGCACAGAGATGGAACTGCTCGATACGCCAGGTATTTTATGGCCGAAGTTCGAGGATCAGCTTGTCGGCATGAAGCTGGCGATGACTGGTGCAATTCGTGAGCAGGTACTCAATGTTGAAGATGTTGCTTTCTTCGCTGTGAAAGAGTTGACGAAGCGTTATTGGGATACAATGTCAGAGCGTTTCGGTTTGACACAGCCACCGAAGGATTATGACGATGCAGATGAGATTGTGCGCGTCATGGAAGATATCGGACGCAAGCGCGGCTGTCTCGTGAGCGGCGGTCGGGTTGATCTGGAGAAAGCATCCGGTATCATTCTGCGTGAGCTCCGGGCAGGAAACCTGGGACGGATCACTTTGGAATCACCGGAAGATATGATATAGGAATTGCATGGACGGCTGCCTTGATTGTATGAGGGAGCCGTTTATTATTTCATGGGATTACGCGAGTGGGGAAGCGGAGGAACCGGGGATGCTGGAGTTTGAGAAGCCGTTATGGGCGCAAGGCTTTCGATATATTGCAGGGGTTGATGAGGTAGGCCGGGGCTGCTTATTCGGCGACGTGGTCGCTGCAGCGGTTATTTTGCCAGAAGGACTTGTGCTTGAAGGGATTGATGATTCAAAAAAGCTGACAGAGAAGAAACGCGATGAACTGTACGATGTCATCATGGAGCATGCGGAAGCATGGGCTGTCGCGTGTGTCGATGCATCTGTCGTGGATACGATCAATATCAAGCAAGCTGCGCGACTAGCGATGAAGCAGGCGGTTCAGATGCTGTCGGTACAAGCGGAGTATTTGCTCGTCGATGCGGAGAAGGTAGACCTTCACTTGCCGCAGGAAGCGATTATTAAAGGCGATGCAAGGAGCCAGTCAATCGCTGCAGCTTCGATTATGGCGAAAGTGACTCGTGATCGACTCTGTCAAGGCGAGTGGAATGATCTGTACCCGGATTACGGCATTGCGATACATAAAGGGTATGCAACGAAGCTGCACCGTGAGAAGCTGCTTGAGCTTGGACCAAGCCCGATGCATAGGCAGAGCTTCCTCCGTAAGCTGTTTGCGGAGCAGGAAGTGGAACAGCAGTTGTTGTTTTAATGAATAGTAATGCCTGCTGATGTCCTAAGCGGCTGATTTCGGTATAATCGGAGTCAGCGGCTTTTTTTGTTTTGGAGGAGTAAGGGGAAGCTGGGGATGAAGACAAAATTTCGGCTGCGGTTAAGATGGCCTTACCGGAAACCGATAATAGAAATATAGATTTAGTTGCGCGTATGGCAAAAGGCATGTGCAGGAAGGATGCGATTCGAATGACGCTATCAATAGGACAGCTTATGAAAGGCTTGATCGGAGATTCGCAGCCTGTGGAAGGTAAAGCGCTGGAGCTGAAAGTAGGCCAAGTGGTGCGTGCGGTACTCGTTAAGATGGTGGATGATCAGGAAGGGATCATTCAAATTAACGGAACTCAAGTACAGGCGAAGCTGGAAACGCCACTTCAGCCTGGACAATCGACTTTGCTGCAGGTGCAGCCGCAGTCGATGGATGGGACACTCGTGCTGAAGCAGGTTGATCAGCAGACAGCAGCGATGTCGGAAGCGACGATGAAGGAATGGCTGAAGGCAGCAGGGCTACCAGAGCAGAAGTGGACCGCGCAGCTGGTGAATGATCTGAAACAGAGCGGCGTTCCGCTTACGCGAGAGATCGCAGGGCAGTTCAAGCAAGCGCTTGCCGAGATGCCACCAGGTATGGATGCGAAGACTTGGATGAACGCGGCAGCACTCGCGGCGAAGCGTGGATTGCCAATGACAAGCGCGACGATTAGCGCGCTTGCGCAGACGCAGTCCGGCGCTCCAGCGCATGTGCTGCTGGATTCGCTGGAGCAGGGGCTTGCCGCTTGGAGCAACTCTGTCAAGGCAGAAGCGGCAGGGAATGGTCAGCCGCAGGCAGCGAGTCAGGCGGCGGGGCAAGCGGCGGGTGGAGCAGTGCCGCCGCAGGCAGCGGGGCAGGCGGGGGCAGGGGGAGCAGTGCCGCCGCAGGCAGCGGGGCAGGCGGGGGCTGGAGCAGTGCCGCCGCAGGCAGCGGGGCAAGCGGCGGCAGGTGGAGCAGTGCCGCCGCAGGCAGCGGGGCAAGCGGCGGGAGGAGCAGTGCCGCCGCAGGCCGCGAGTCAGGCGGCAGGAGGAGTAGTGCCGCCGCAGGCAGCGGGGCAATCGGCGGCGGGAGGAGCAGTGCCGCCGCAGGCAGCGGGGCAAGCAGCGGCGGGTGGAGCAGTGCCGCCGCAGGCAGCGGGGCAGGCAGCGGCAGGTGGAGCAGTGCCGCCGCAGGCAGCGGGGCAATCGGCGGCGGGAGGAGCAGTGCCGCCGCAGGCAGCGGGGCAAGCAGGGGTTGGAGGAGCAGTGCCGCCGCAGGCAGCGGGGCAGGCAGCGGCAGCGAAGCTGCAAGCGCTGCTTGCCGAAGGCGCAGCGCTTATGCGCGAAGCGCTAGAGGCTGGCGACGCAGCGAAGCCGGCGCCAGCGCGAGCAGCAGGCGAAGCTGCTGCGGGCGTGTCCGCGCGAAGCGCGGATGTTGCCGCCGGAGCCTCGCCTCATGGCGCCGGGGGCACGCAAACCCCACAGCCGGCCGCCCAACAGAACTGGGTCGGGCAGCTGATGAAATGGCTCGGCGTCGACCACGAACGGCTGCTCGCCGCCTCCGCCGCAGATGATCAGCTTCAGTCGTCTCAGAAGCTGGCACATCAACAACAGGAGGCTGCGCGAGAGACGCAGCAGCCTCTACCTGATGCCGCGGCCAAAGAAGCGGCTCGCGGCGGCGCAAGCAGCGCGGTCATCGAACGCGCGCTGCAGCAGCAACAGCAGCAAGCGAATCAGCTTCCTGTGCCGGGATCGACCCTGCCACAGGAAGGCGTCAAACATGCTGCTGCCGAAACAATGAAGAGCCTGCTGATGACATTAGCGAGCTCGGATGATGTACCGCAAGCGCTGCGAGATACCGCGCAGCAGATGGTATCGCATATTACCGGCCAGCAGCTGCTGCTTACGCCGGAGAAGACGAGCTCGCTTTTCTCACATGTGACGATGTTCATCCCGATGAAGGGGGCTGACGGCAATCAGACTGCGTCCGTTCATATACAAACACGCCGAGGCCGCAAAGGAGAGCTGGATGCGGACAATTGCAGGCTGCTCTTTGATCTTCGGATGAAATCTTTAGGCGATACCGTTGTTGATGTGCAAGTTGTCGATAAGATCGTGAGCGTGAATCTTTGGAACGATCACCCCATGACTGCAGAACTAGCTGAGTCCTCGAGACCGGAATTGACTGAAGCGCTGCAGAGAAACGGCTACCAGCTGCTTACGCTGAAAGCGACGCCGATGCCGGATAGGATGGCAGCTCGAATGAATGCGGCAGACGGGACGACGCCGGTTGCACAGTCCAATGGACAAGAATGGTCGGCGAAGCCTTATAAAGGAGTGGACTTCCGCGTATGAGGGAGAACAATAATGCGGCACCACAGCCTCTCCCGAACAAGAAGGCGGTTGCGCTTAAATATGAACCAGGTGAACGGAATGCGCCTATCGTCGTTGCGAAAGGCCAAGGGAAAGTCGCCGAAGCGATAATGGAGAAAGCAGCGGAGCACGGTGTACCGGTTCAACAGGACAAGTCGCTTGTTGAAGTGCTCTCGAAACTCGATCTGGATCAAGAAGTCCCTCCTGAGCTATATACATTGGTTGCTGAGATCCTGTCTTTTGTCTATCGTTCCGATCAGAGGGCGGGTGCCAACAAGTGACCGACAGAAGGCCGTCAAGTGTTGCGAAGAAGCCTGATTCACGACAAACGATTGGCAAGTTCGGGGAGGAACATGCTGCTCGCTTCATAACCGAACTGGGCTATCGTGTTTTAGCGCGTAATTGGCGCTGTCGCTCAGGTGAGCTCGATATCGTTGCTCAAACAGCGGACACAATTGTCATTATCGAAGTGCGAACTCGCAGACAAGGCGGGCGTTTCGGCACAGCGGCGGAATCGGTAGATTTCCGTAAGCAGCATCAGGTGCGGGCAACAGCTGAGGTTTATCTCTCGCTTCAGAAGCTGCACGGTCAACCTGTCAGATTCGATGTCATTGCAATAACGGCTGTACCGGCATTGGGCGAGCCTGTCTCATATCAGATTACTGAACTGAAGCATATTGAAGCTGCTTTTTAACAAATAAGAGATGCCCGCTACGGCATCTCTTTCTTAATTTTTACAGTGCATGCAGCTTTCGATCCAAGCCACGATAACCTATCGCTTCAGCGACATGCGGGCTGTCCACTCGTTCACACTGTTCCAGATCTGCGATGGTTCTCGCAAGCTTCAATATCCGGTCATGTGCTCGTAAGCTAACGCCAAGTGAGTCGAAAGCAAGTCGCAGCAATTCTTCGGCTTCTCGCGTGAGGTGAACAGCCCTGCGCAAAGAAGCGCCAGCTAGATCGGCAAGCGGCCTTCCTAGAGCTTCTGTACGTGAATCTCTGTAACTAACAGCTTGAAACACAATCTCCTTCATCTGGGTAGAAGTCATGCCGATCTGCAAATCCGCTGTCGCCGGCGGCCGGGGAACTTCAATATGCATATCGATTCGATCAAGGAGTGGTCCGGAAATTTTGGCACGGTACCTTGAGAGATATGCTTCGCTGCAACTGCAGCGTTGATCCTCCGAATCATGACCGTAATAGCCGCACGGACACGGATTCATAGATGCCGCTAGCAGAAAATATGCCGGGAACCGAAACACCGCGCGGCTCCTGGCTATCGTCACTTCGCGATCCTCTAGCGGTTGGCGAAGCACTTCGAGTGCGGCACGGGAAAACTCAGGCAGCTCATCCAGAAACAAGACGCCGCGATGTGCAAGCGTCACTTCACCTGGACGAGGTATGGAGCCGCCGCCGATCAATCCTGCAGCAGATATGGTGTGGTGCGGGCTTCGGAATTGGCGTTCCTTCATTAATGAAGGGATACCGCCAGGGAGTTTACCGGCGGCGCTATAGATCTTCGTTACCTGCAACGACTCTTCTTCTGTAAGCGAAGGCATAATACCAGGAAGCCGCTTGGCAAGCATTGTCTTTCCTGTGCCTGGTGGTCCTGACAGCAGCAGATTGTGTTTGCCGACCGCTGCGATCAGAAGCGCGCGCTTCGCGTGGTGCTGTCCAAGAACATCCCCGAAATCACCATGTTGTTGATGAATACTCTCGACTAGTAAGCTTCCTCGATCACTGCGAGAATGGTCGGGATGATATTTCATGGATCGCCATGCTTCCTTGTCAGAATCTGCATCCTTCAACTCCGACAGATGGTTGACCGCGTACAGCTCCAGCCCTTCAATACAGGCGGCTTCTGAAGCATTGGCATGAGGGAGCAATACTTTCGTGTTGCCTCTGAGCCCCGCTTGTTCAACCATTGCAAGCACGCCTGGAATCGCGCGAACCTCTCCATTCAGTGCAAGTTCACCAAGTACGATCATACCTCGGAACAGTTCCTCATGGAGCTGCCCGCTCGCAACTAAGACGCCAACTGCGATTGCCAGATCAAACGCGGTGCCTTCTTTGCGAAGGTCAGCAGGAGCAAGGTTTACTGTTATTCGTTCCATCGGGAACGTGAATCCACAGTTCTTAATCGCAGCACGCACGCGTTCGACGGATTCGCGTACAGCGGGATCGGGAAGACCAACGACATTTACTTGCGGGAGCCCGCTAGCGATATCGACTTCAACGGCAATCATTCTGCCTTCCACGCCATATACGCTTCCACTGCTAGTTTGAGTATACATAACAAAAAACACCTCCACCGAGTTGTCGGATGAAGGTGCTTCCTTACGAGTCCGTATCATATCTTGCTTCTCACTTATGATAGTACAAGGTTGAAAAAATTGTCAATAATACTCGATTTAATTTTCCAATTAAATAAATTGCTCGATTTGCTCTCTATGGTGCGCATCATGATCCACAAAGTCCTCCAAGTACACTAGGATTGTGAACGGATTGCCGTCTCCGTCATAATAGACCTCGGTCTGCTGTGCTTCAGTTAATGATTTCAACCTCGCAACCAGATTTTCACGTACTGCGATACTTGAAGTGATTAGCTCTTCTTGGCTGATTGTCTTGGCATATGCTGAAGCATTCAGATTGAATTGATCAAAGTTACATGATTTGTACGTTAATGATACGCCTTCAGCGATTGGAGCTATCGCTTCGCTTAGGAAATGGCGGTCCCATAACATAATGTGAGCCATCACTTCCTGTGTCGACCATTTGCCGAGTGCGAGCGGGGTAGACCATCTCTTATCAGTGAGATCGCGCAGCGATGCCGCGAACGATATCATGGATTCGAAAGTAATCATAAGTTCTGAAAACGTGCGCATGTATAAGAACAACTCCTCAAATCAAGAATGAATGTGATACGCTTAGTGTAATACGAACTTGTGTTCGTAGTCAATATTTTGTAAAAGTTAGGTAATACTAATCGTGAACTGCCATCCGTCATGAGACTTTTTTTGTGCAAAAGCAATGCATACATCATATTTAGTTTAATTTCATCGCTTTTCATATCGATTTGAGATGAAACTAATATCAAAAAAGATGGCATCTTGCGCTAAAAAAATAGTAATGCTATGACGAAACGTGTTACAATACTTATGGTTTTGTGTACATACGTAGGAGTTAACTGCGGATAGGAGGATTTTCGTAGATGAATATCCATGAGTATCAAGGAAAACAATTGCTGAAACAATACGGAGTTGCGGTGCCGGAAGGTAAAGTAGCATTCTCCGTTGATGAAGCGGTAGAAGCAGCGAAAGCACTCGGTACGCCAGTCGTCGTTGTTAAAGCGCAAATCCATGCGGGCGGCCGCGGTAAAGCGGGCGGCGTTAAGGTTGCCAAAAATTTGGACGAGGTTCGCGAATACGCAAGCCAAATCCTTGGTAAAGTGCTTGTCACTCACCAAACAGGCCCAGAAGGCAAAGAGGTTAAGCGCCTTTTGATCGAACAAGGCTGCGACATTAAGAAAGAGTACTACATCGGTCTTGTTGTTGACCGTGTAACTGGACGCATCGTAATGATGGCATCCGAAGAGGGCGGCACAGAAATCGAAGAGGTTGCTGAGCATACGCCTGAGAAGATCTTCAAAGAAGTAATTGATCCAGCGGTTGGTTTGCAAGTATTCCAAGCGCGCAAGCTTGCTTACTCCATTAACATTCCTAACGAGCTGGTGAACAAAGCGGCTAAATTCATGCTGTCCTTGTACACGGCTTTCGTTGAGAAGGACTGCTCGATTGCAGAGATCAACCCGCTTGTCGTTACTGGCGACGGCAACGTAATGGCGCTTGACGCCAAGCTGAACTTCGATTCCAACGCATTGTACCGTCACAAAGACATTCTTGAGCTTCGTGACCTGGATGAAGAAGATGAGAAAGAAATTCAAGCGTCCAAGTTCGACCTCAGCTACATCGCGCTCGATGGCAACATCGGTTGCATGGTTAACGGCGCAGGTCTTGCTATGGCGACAATGGATATTATCAAGTACTACGGCGGCGACCCTGCGAACTTCCTGGACGTAGGCGGCGGTGCTACGAAAGAAAAAGTAACGGAAGCGTTCAAGATCATTCTCTCCGATGAGAAGGTTAAGGGCATTTTCGTTAACATTTTCGGCGGCATTATGAAATGCGATATTATCGCAGACGGTGTTATCTCGGCAGCGAAAGAGCTCGGTCTTGACCGTCCGCTCGTCGTTCGTCTGGAAGGCACTAACGTAGAGCTCGGCAAGAAAATGTTGAATGAATCCGGACTGAACATCGTGGCTGCGGATTCGATGGCTGACGGTGCACAAAAAATCGTTGCGCTTGTGAAGTAAGACATCTGAAGTCGCACTTTCCGCGGCATACGAATTCATTTAGGGGATGTGAGTTTCGATGAGCATTTTGGTAGACAAAAATACAAAAGTCATTACGCAAGGTATTACCGGTGCAACAGGTCTTTTCCATGCGAAAGGCGCCTTGGAATACGGTACTCAAATGGTTGGCGGCGTTACACCTGGCAAAGGCGGCACGAACGTTGACATTACGCTTGAGAACGGCACGGTAGTATCCCTTCCTGTATTCAATACAGTTGCTGATGCAGTAGCTAAGACTGGCGCAACTGCTTCGGTTATTTACGTACCGCCGGCATTCGCTGCAGACTCCATTTTGGAAGCTGTCGATGCTGAACTGGATCTCGTTATCTGTATTACAGAAGGTATTCCTGTAATCGACATGATTAAAGTGACACGGTACATGGAAGGTCGCAAAACGCGCCTGATCGGACCGAACTGCCCGGGCGTTATTACGCCAGGCGAGTGCAAAATCGGCATTATGCCGGGATACATCCATACAAAAGGCCATGTAGGCGTCGTTTCCCGTAGTGGAACGCTCACTTATGAGGCGGTTCATCAACTGACTACTCGCGGCATTGGTCAATCCTCTGCTGTAGGTATCGGCGGCGACCCTGTTAAAGGCTCCGAGTTCATTGACATTCTGAACATGTTCAATGAAGATCCGGACACATACGCGGTTATCATGATCGGTGAAATCGGCGGCTCCGCGGAAGAAGAAGCGGCAGAGTGGGTTAAAGCGAACATGAAGAAGCCGGTTGTTGGCTTCATCGGCGGCGCAACAGCGCCTCCAGGCAAACGTATGGGCCATGCTGGCGCAATCATCTCCGGTGGCAAAGGTACTGCTGCTGAGAAGATTGCAACGCTTGAGAAATGCGGTATTCGCGTAGCTCCAACGCCTTCCGAAATGGGCTCCACGCTTGTGAGCGTCCTGGAAGAGCGCGGCATGCTCGACAAGTGCAAAACTCACTAAGCTGAGTAATGCCAATTGCATATAACGAAAAGGTAAGCAACCTTTCGAGTGGCCCTCACCAGGGCTTTCGAAAGGTTGCTTTTTTCATTATTTACCATATTCGGCTTGCATTCTCGTTGCTGCAAAGGCACAATAAAGAAGAATGCGAGCCTTCTCATGAGAGGGCGGAGCTGTAATGAACATGGAACTTGGCAAGCGCAGAGAACAGTTAATTACCTTACATGAAACACCGGGTATCGGGTGGCAGTCAATCAGAAAGGCTGTCGAAAGCGGCGAATGGCAAGCTTTTGAGCGATATGCACCTGAAGCGTGGGTGACATCAGTCGGGTTAAAGGTGGATCAGGCGCGCGCTTTATCGAATGCGTTTTCAAGCGTGAATGTTAGAGCAAGAGAGGAACGAATGAGTGAGCTGGGCATTAAGGTCATAACGAGACTGGATGACGACTATCCGGAATTGTTAAAGGAATCACCTCAGCCGCCATGGGTTTTATACGCGATAGGTAAGGATACACTGCTGAAGAGGCCCTCAATTGCAGTAGTCGGTTCAAGAGGACCAACTGCTTATGGTCGTAAGACCGCTTCTGAGCTTGCTAGGAAGCTCTCTGAGCGTGGTTTGACCGTTGTGAGCGGAATGGCAAGGGGGATTGACGCTTTAGCTCATGAGGGTGCATTACAGGGCGCAGGAAGCACGATCGCCATTCTAGGCACTCCTGTTACGTTGATCTATCCAGCTGACAACAGGCAGCTTTACGCTGACATTGCGAAGAATGGGCTTATTCTCTCTGAAGTGCCAATCGGAACGGCTTTTCATCCTGGCTTGTTTCCACTCCGCAATCGAATTATCGCCGCATTGTCTCTCGGGACCGTCGTTGTCGAAGCGGCAGAGCGTAGCGGTTCGCTCATCACGGCCGATCAAGCGCTGGAGATGTCGCGGGATGTGTTTGCAGTCCCAGGGCCAATCTCTTCACCGAAGAGTGCGGGCACGAATGGTTTGATCCGTCAAGGCGCCAAGCTTGTCTCTTCATTTGAAGATATTATTGAAGAATATGCCGGATTGCCGATATATGATCAAATACAATCACTAGCAAGCGTACAAGCGGGAGTTTCTTCAGACAACGTGGTAAACGAACTGAGCGAGAATGAGGCGATTATCTATCGTTTCTTGTGCGATGAGCCGCGATCCGTAGACCAGCTTCATGAGCTTTCGTCGTTCCCTTTTGGACTTTTGCACTCAGTTCTGATAAATTTAACTTTAAAACGTAAGATTGAACAGCATTCAGGTTCCATATATAGTGTAATGTAGCATGTAAGTGGAGAGGAGGGCGCAGCAATGGCAGATTCCCTTGTCATTGTCGAGTCACCGGCAAAAGCGAAAACAATCGGTAAATATCTCGGCAGCAAATTTATTGTGAAAGCATCGATGGGGCATATCCGTGATTTGCCGAAAAGCCAGATCGGCGTTGAAGTCGAAAATGATTTTAACCCCAAATATATAACGATTCGCGGTAAAGGCAGCGTCCTGAAGGAATTGAAGGATGCCAGCAAAAAAGTAAAAAAAGTATATCTCGCAGCTGACCCTGATCGAGAGGGTGAAGCGATCGCATGGCATTTGGCGCATTATCTCGAAATTAACGAGAGTGATGCTTGCCGGGTTGTGTTTAACGAGATTACCAAGCAAGCGGTGAAGGATGCTTTCAAAGCGCCGCGTCCTATTAATATGGACCTTGTGAATGCGCAGCAAGCGCGTCGTATTCTGGACCGGCTTGTCGGATATAAGATTAGTCCACTTCTATGGAAGAAAGTAAAGAAGGGGCTGTCGGCAGGTCGCGTTCAATCCGTTGCGGTGAAGCTCATTATTGATCGTGAGAATGAGATTGAAGCATTCGTTCCTGAGGAATATTGGACGATTACGGCGCAGCTCAAGCATGGCAACGCGACATTCGAAGCGAAGTATCATTCGCTCAATGGCGAGAAGCGCGAGCTTGGCAACGAAGCGGACGTTCAAGAAGTTTTGAAAGCGATGGGCGATTCGGCGTTTACTGTCGGCGAAGTGAAAGAGAAGGAACGGCTGCGCAATCCAGCAGCGCCGTTCATCACAAGCTCTCTGCAGCAGGAAGCTGCTCGTAAGCTCGGCTATCGTGCGTCTAAGACAATGTCGGTCGCGCAGCAGCTCTATGAGGGCGTTGATCTTGGCAAAGAAGGGACAGTCGGTCTCATTACTTATATGAGAACGGACTCGACCCGAATTTCGACGATCGCGCAGGAAGAAGCGAAGAATTATATTGAAGAGAAATACGGCGCTCCATATGCTCCTGAGCAGCCGCGTGTATATACGAAGAAGAACAGCAATGCGCAGGATGCGCATGAAGCTGTCCGTCCTACTTCCGTATTCCGTGATCCGGAGTCGGTGAAGGAGTTTCTAAGTCGTGATCAGTTCAGGCTGTATAAGCTCGTTTGGGATCGTTTCGTAGCAAGCCAAATGTCATCGGCTGTGCTCGATACGATGACGGTAGATTTGAAAGTAGGTTCGAGTGCGGTATTCAGAGCTGTCGGCTCTAAAGTGAAATTCCCGGGCTTTATGAAAATCTATGTAGAGGGCAATGACGACGGTACAACAACAGATGATGAGAAGTTCTTGCCTCCTCTTGCAGTCGGTAATGTTGTAAGCACAGAGTCGCTTGAGCCGAAGCAGCACTTTACACAGCCTCCGCCGCGTTACTCCGAAGCCCGCCTCGTGCGGATGATGGAGGAAGTCGGTATCGGAAGGCCGAGTACGTATGCGCCGACACTGGAGACGATCCAGAAGCGCGGTTACGTCGCGATAGAAGAGAAGAAGTTTATTCCGACCGAACTCGGTGAGCTCGTGATTCAAATGATGGAAGAGTTCTTCCCGGAAATTCTCGATGCAGAATTTACGGCGCATATGGAAGATGATCTCGACCATGTGGAAGACGGCAAGGAAGACTGGGTGAAAGTACTCGCTAACTTCTACACTTCATTCGAGAAGCGGCTTGAAGTCGCTGAAGAAGAGATGAAGGAAGTTGAGCTGCAGGACGAAATTTCCGATGAGCTGTGCGAGAAGTGTGGAAGACACCTTGTTTACAAGATGGGGCGTTTCGGCAAGTTTCTGGCTTGCTCCGGATTCCCGGACTGCCGGAATACGAAGCCGATCGTCAAGGATATCGGCGTCACTTGTCCGAAATGTCATGAAGGCAAGATTATCGAACGCCGCAGTAAGAAAGGCCGTTACTTCTACGGCTGTGATCAGTATCCTGGCTGTGACTACGTCTCGTGGGATAAGCCGGTTAGCAAGCCTTGTCCGCAATGCAACAGTGTAATGGTGGAGAAACGCAATAAGAGCGGAGCGAAGCTTCTCTGTACGCAATGCGACTATAGCGAAGAAGTTATTGAAGACCAGGAGCCGGCGGAACTATAACGCCGGCCAACCCTATGTCAGCAGGCATAAAAAATAGGTTTGGTTTATAACGCGTGGCGCTGCTAAAAGATAGCGTGGGCGGTTTTACCTTGAAAGGATGGTAAGTGCATTGTCAGAAATACAACGTGTAACAGTCATCGGAGCGGGGCTTGCAGGCAGCGAGGCTGCTTGGCAAATCGCATCGCAAGGAGTACCTGTTACTCTTTATGAAATGAGACCGGAAACTCAAACGCCGGCTCACCATACGAAGAACTTTGCAGAGCTCGTGTGCAGCAACAGCTTGCGCGCGAATGGGCTGGCGAACGCTGTAGGCGTTCTGAAAGAAGAAATGCGCAGAATGAATTCACTCATTCTCGATTGCGCGGACCGGAACGCCGTTCCAGCCGGCGGTGCGCTCGCGGTTGACCGTGATGGGTTCTCGGAAGACGTCACTCGTATTCTGAAGGAGCATCCGTTAATTGATGTCCGTACGGAAGAAGTGACAGAGATTCCGAAGGATGGCATTGTGATTATTGCTACAGGTCCTTTGACGGCGCCCAAGCTGTCCGCACAGATTCAAGAGCTGCTCGGCCAAGAGTATTTCTACTTCTATGATGCGGCTGCTCCTATCGTGGAGAAGGACTCCATCGATATGTCGAAGGTATACCTCGCATCCCGTTATGATAAGGGCGAGGCTGCTTATCTGAACTGTCCAATGACGGAAGAAGAATTCAACATTTTCCATGAAGCATTGACGACGGCCGAGAAAGCGGAGATTAAGGATTTTGAGAAAGAGCAATACTTCGAGGGCTGTATGCCTATCGAAGTTATGGCAAGCCGCGGTAAGCAAACCGCGCTTTACGGGCCTATGAAGCCGGTTGGCCTCATTAACCCGCATACGGGCAAGCTTCCGTATGCCGTTGTTCAGCTCCGTCAGGATAACGCAGCGGGCACGCTTTATAACCTTGTAGGCTTCCAGACCCACCTCAAGTGGGGGGAGCAGAAGCGGGTATTCTCGCTGATCCCTGGTCTTGAGAACGCAGAGTTTGTGCGATTCGGCGTTATGCATCGCAATACGTTCATCAATTCGCCGAAGTTGATGCGGCCGACTTATCAAACCATAAACCGTGATTCGCTGTTCTTCGCTGGCCAAATGACTGGCGTTGAAGGCTATGTTGAATCCGCAGCTTCCGGGCTCCTTGCTGGACTCAATGCTGGCCGATTGGCTCGAGGCTTGGAGCCGGTTGTACTTCCGGCAGATACGACGCTTGGCAGTATGGCGCACTACATTACGACGGCGGATTTCAAGCACTTCCAGCCGATGAATGCGAACTTCGGTTTGGTTCCTCCGCTCGAGAAGCGGATGCGAAGCAAGAAGGACAAGAACGAAGCGATTGCGAACCGTGCACTCGATCAGCTATCGCGGTTTAAAGTCGAACAGCTTGGATATGCGGCTGAGGACGCGGCACACGAGTAATCGAAAATCATAACCTCTTGAAGTAGACAGCAGCGGCAGCGATTTTTCTACGCCGCTGTTTACTTTTATTTTGAAATTATTGCAAAACTCAAGCTATTCTCACGAAGTAGTATTGTTAAATGAATTGTAGAATATATTTTTCCAAAGCGAGGCTGATAAATAATGGAAATGCAATTTCATGCGACCACGATATGTGCGGTTCGCCACAATGGCAAAGGCGCCATTGCCGGTGACGGCCAAGTGACTTTCGGCAATAGCATGGTCATGAAGCATACAGCGAAGAAGGTCCGTAGATTGTACCGTGGGCAGGTAATCGCTGGTTTCGCAGGCTCCGTTGCGGATGCGATCTCGCTTTTTGAGAAGTTCGAAGGCAAGCTGGAGGAGCATCACGGCAATTTGCAGCGTGCGGCAGTCGAGCTGGCGAAGGATTGGCGTTCAGATCGTATCCTGCGGAAGCTGGAAGCGATGATGATCGTTATGGATGCGACAGGGCTTCTGCTTATTTCCGGCGGTGGCGAGATCATTGAACCGGATGACGGCATCCTTGCAATTGGCTCAGGCGGGAGCTTCGCGCTTGCGGCAGCACGTGCTGTTAAGCAACATGCCCCTCAGCTTGAGGCTAAAGATATGGTTCGTTCGGCGCTTGAAATCGCATCGGATATCTGTGTGTTCACAAACCGCAATATTATAGTAGAAGAAATCGGCTAACTGCCTGTTATGAACGAAAGGACTCATTTGGAGGGATTAATAATGGCAAATGAAGCAATGACACCGAAGCAGATCGTTGCGGAGCTTGATAAATATATCGTCGGCCAGAAGCAGGCGAAGAGGTCAGTCGCGGTAGCATTGCGGAATCGTTATCGTCGAAACCGTCTTGATGAAGCGTTGCGTGACGAAATCGTACCTAAGAATATCCTGATGATTGGGCCTACAGGCGTAGGTAAAACGGAGATTGCAAGACGGCTGGCTAAGCTGGTAAATGCGCCTTTCGTGAAGGTGGAGGCAACCAAATTTACCGAGGTTGGTTATGTCGGCCGCGATGTGGAGTCGATGGTGCGCGATCTTGTTGAAACGGCGATTCGTATGGTGAAGTTGGAGAAGACGGAGAAGGTGAAGGATAAGGCGGAAGCGCTAGCGAATGAACGCATTGTTACGCTGCTTGTTCCTTCAACAGTGAAACCAAAGTCCCAGAAGAATCCGTTAGAGATGCTGTTCGGCAACCAGTCGAATGCGAATGACTCCGAGGATGAGCCGGTCGAGAGTGCTCAGGTTCTGGAACGCCGTAAGCAAGTGAAGGAGCAGCTTGCAGCAGGCAAGCTTGAGAATGAAACAATCGAGATCGAGGTTGAGGACAATTCCCCGAATATGCTCGATATGCTGGCAGGACAAGGCAATGAAGGCATGGGAATGGGCGCGAACATGCAAGAGCTGTTCGGACAGCTGATGCCGAAGCGTTCGAAGAAACGGAAGCTGGCCGTGAAAGAAGCGCGCAAAGCGCTCATTCAAGAAGAAGCGAATAAGCTGATCGATATGGATGACGTGATTTCGGAATCGGTTGTGCGTGCAGAACAATCCGGTATTATTTTTATAGACGAAATTGATAAGATCGCCAGCTCCTCCCGCGGATCCGGTCCTGACGTATCCAGAGAAGGCGTGCAGCGCGATATCCTTCCGATTGTTGAAGGGTCTACCGTGATGACCAAGTATGGTCCTGTGAAAACGGATTATGTCTTATTCATCGCAGCAGGCGCCTTCCATATGGCGAAGCCGTCTGATCTCATACCGGAGCTACAGGGGCGATTCCCGATCCGTGTTGAGCTTACGAACCTGAGCGTAGAGGACTTTGTGAAGATCTTGACGGAGCCGAAGAATGCGCTCACGAAGCAGTACACGGCGCTGCTTGAGACAGAAGGCATTACCATCACTTTCTCGGACGAGTCGATTCAGGAACTGGCGACGATCGCCACGGAAGTCAACACGAATACGGAGAATATCGGTGCTCGCCGGCTTCACACGATACTGGAGAAGCTGTTGGAGGATCTGTCCTTCGAAGCGCCAGAGTTATCGCTTGAGGAGCTCGTTATTACTCCGGAATATGTACGCGAGAAGCTTGGTAATATTGCGAAAAATCGCGATCTAAGTCAATATATACTGTAAGGGATCGGATTGGAAAGTAGGAGGCATAAAGTAATGGTTTTATTAGCAAAAACAAGAACGCTGAACCGGCTGCTGCAGCGTGCAGCTGGCGGGGCGCTCAATTTCCGTGAGATGGCAGAGGTGCTCTGCACGACGATACAGGCTGATGTGTTTGTTGTTAGCCGCAAAGGTAAAGTGCTCGGATGTGCTGCAGTCGGTCCGTTCCAGCACGAGCAGCTGCGCGCATTGCCAGCGTCTGAACTGCGTTTCTCGTTCGAGAGCAATGAACGTTTCATGAGCATGCAGGAAACCGTAACTAACGTTACGCCTGACGAAGGCATTCAAGAATCCTTCTCGATGATGGCCGGACAAGGCATAATGACCGTTGTACCTATTGTCGGTGGGCGTGATCGCATTGGTACGCTTATTCTGCTGCGCAGCTCGGAGCCGTTTGGTGACGACGAGCTCATTCTGGCCGAATACGGCAGTACGATCGTTGGCATGGAGATTCTGCGTGAGCGTGCGGAGGAAATTGAGCAAGAAGCGCGAAGCCGTGCAGTTGTAGCCGTTGCCGTTGGATCGCTTTCGTTCAGTGAGCTGGAAGCGGTGGAGCATATCTTCGAAGAATTGGATGGCAAAGAAGGCCTTCTCGTCGCATCCAAGATCGCGGACCGCGTCGGCATCACGCGTTCCGTAATTGTGAACGCACTCCGCAAACTGGAGAGCGCCGGCGTAATTGAGACACGTTCACTTGGCATGAAAGGGACATATATTCGGATCCTGAATACACAACTCTTGACCGAGCTCGCAAAGAATAAAAATTCATAAAAGAGCAGAAATATTACAAAATCATTCAAAAACCAGTACAATAATCCCTGTTTTAAGCCCTATCTTCGACAAAGATAGGGCTTTTTTCTCATTGTAATAATTTAGCAAGTTGAGGAATATTAATTTGACGGTTTTCCTTCGACACAAAGCTCTCATATTTTTAATAAATCTTTGTCGAACAAAGAAGGAATGGGAGTGATTCTGTTGAATAATTACACTACACAAGATGGGAAAGTGGGGTTTTTCAGTGAATTTGTTGAATGGCCCGGAATTCAGTCGATTACAGGGCGCTATTAATGCGGCGGAGATGCGTCAACGCGTTATTTCCAACAATATAGCGAATGTCGATACGCCGAAATTCAAGCGCTCCGAGGTCCTTTTTGAATCGCTGCTCGAACAGAGCATGGGCAGTGGAGATTCGCAATTTATCGGCCGGCGCACGAATGCGCGGCATATCCCGATTGGGCAATCGTCTTCGATCCCGGAGGCTAAAGTGATTACGGATGAAACAAGTGTCATGAACAATGACGTGAACAATGTCGATATTGATCGAGAAATGTCGCTGCTCGCGAAGAACCAATTGAGTTACAACTATTACGTGCAGCAACTTAACCATGACATCAAGATGATGCGCATCGGAATTGAAGGGAGAGCATAGAGCATGAGACTTTCTAATGGATTTGACGCTAGCGCATCGGCTCTTACAGCCCAACGGCTCCGGATGGATGTCATTTCGTCGAATATTGCGAATGCCGAGACGACAAGAGGTCAATATGTGAATGGCAAATATGAACCTTACAAACGGAAGATGGTTGTTCTTCAACCGACTTCGCAAAATTTCGCAGATATTCTCAATGGACAGATGAATGGAGCCGGAAATGCATCAGCTGGTGTGAAGGCGACTCGGATTGTTGAAGATCAGACGCCTGATAAACTTGTGTACGATCCAAGCCATCCTGATGCTGATGAGAACGGCTATGTCAAGATGCCAAACGTCGACGTTCTGAAGGAAATGGTTGATATGATCTCAGCATCGCGTGCTTATGAGGCTAACGTAACGGCTTTGAATGCGACTAAAGGCATGTTTGTGAAAGCTCTTGAAATCGGTAAATAAACAGAGATATTAGCGGAGGGATTCCATTGATTAACCCAATGTCGTTTAATCCGATCCAAACCCAATCGGTTAAACTGCCTGAATCGAACAGCATCAAGGATAAGACGACGCCTTCAGAAATGACCCAATCCTTTGGTGATTTTCTGAAAAATGCAATTGACGGCGTAAGTACACAAGAACAGAATGCACAAACGATGAATGATCAGTACATACTTGGCAATGTAGATGTGTCTCAAGTCATGATTGCTTCACAGCAAGCTGAGCTAGGCTTGCAACTCACGTCGCAAATCCGCAATAAAGTGATCGAGGCTTACCAAGAAATCATGCGGATGCAAATCTAATGACAGTGGTTAGAGACATAGGTGAGGTGAAATCGTGAACGAGAAAATATCCCAATACCGAGCGAAAGTTGCTGGGTTTTGGAATGCAATGGAGAAGAAACAGAAAATTTGGTTGGGAGCCTCGGTGGGGATCCTGATTCTCACAATAGTATTGCTTACATATCTCTTTTCAAGAGTCAGCTATGAAGTTGCGTTTCAAGAATTGGACAGTACTGATGCAGCGGCCGTAATGGAATACCTCGATACGAACAAGATTTCTTATAAGCTGGCGGATGCTGGCCAAACGATTTTGGTTCCAGCAGCAAATGCGGCGAAGGTTAAAGTTGAAGCGGGTTCTCAGGGGCTTGTCCGTAACGGTACGATCGGATTCGATCAATTTAACGATAGCGGATCAATGTTTGGTCCAACGGACCGCGTAATGGATATTCAATATCGCAATGCATTGAATGGCGAAATTCAGAAGCTTCTTAATGTGATGCAAGGCGTTAAGAGCTCCAACGTACTCGTGAATTTGCCGGAAGAATCGGCATTCATGACGACGGAAGAGAAGGAAGAAGCATCCGCATCTATCACGATGTCATTCCGTCCTGGTTATCGCCCGGAGCAGAAAGAAATCGATGGTTACTACAACCTTGTGAAAACAGCTATTCCGCACATTAAGGCAGAGAACATTACGATCTCTAGCCCAGAAGGAGAAATGCTACCTTCTAGTAATATCGGCGGAAGTGGCCTTGGAAGTGAGCAGCTAGACGAACATTATCAAATTCAGCGCAAGTTCGAGAATGATCTGAAGCAGAAGGTACAGACAATGCTTGGGCCAATGGTTGGTATGAACAACCTGGTTGTAACGGTGTCGAGCTCCTTTAACTTCGATAAGAAGAAATCGGATCAACAGCTCGTTTCTCCGCTGGAGAACAACAATAACAACGGTATTATTGTCAGTGAAGAAACAACGAGTAGTACATCAACTGGTGCAAGCAGCGGCGCCGGCGGCGTTGCTGGTACAGGCGAGACAGATGTTCCTGGTTATCAGGCAACTGATTCATCTGGCGGCAGCTCGGAGCAGAATAACCAGAAGACAAATTATGATTTCAACAAGATACTGAATTCGATCGAGTCTGCACCTTATGTAATTAAAGACTTGTCTATCAGCGTCGGTGTTGAGAAGAGCGCCTTGAGCGCTGAAGCGAAGACGGAAATGAACAATTTCCTATCGACAATCATTCGCTCCCAACTCGCTGAGTCCGGTCAAGACGTCAATAATGACACATTGATCCAGAAGAAGATTTCGATTATGGCTCAAACATTCGTCGACAACGGTGGAGCAACTTCTTCGGCAGTACTCTCGAAGGGCTGGTTGACAGCAATCGGAGTTGCAGCTCTTGCGATTATCGGTGGACTTGGATACATGGTCGTTAGACGCCGCAGACAAGCAGCGCTTGTTCAAGAAATGGCTGAAACGCCTGGCAAAGTCGAATATCCGACAATTGATCTCGAGAATGTTACAAATGAAAATCAAGTACGCAAACAGCTTGAAACACTTGCCAAGCGCAAACCCGAGGAATTTGTCAATTTGCTTCGGACTTGGCTGGTGGATGAATAGAGGTGGCCGGAATGGCAAAATATCAAGGTGGATTCAGCGGCCGTCAGAAAGCTGCAATATTATTAATCTCGCTTGGTCCTGAAGTTTCTGCTCAAATCTTCAAGCATCTTAGAGAAGAAGAAATTGAACAGCTAACGCTCGAAATCGCCAATGTGCGCAAAGTAGACAATATGGACAAAGAGAACATTATGAGCGAGTTTCACCAAATTTGTGTTGCTCAAGAATATATTTCACAAGGCGGTATTACTTACGCTCGTGAAATCTTGGAGAAAGCGCTCGGCGAAACCAAGGCGATGGAAGTTATCGGTCGTCTGACCGCGACGCTACAAGTGCGGCCTTTCGATTTTGCCCGCAAAGCCGAAGCAAGCCAAATTCTCAATTTCATTCAGAACGAGAATTCACAAACGATTGCACTCGTCCTTTCTTATTTGCAAGCAGATCAGTCATCGCAGATTCTATCGTCACTTCCGCAAGAGAAGCAGGCTGAAGTTGCCCGAAGAATTGCGCTTATGGACAGCACGTCGCCTGAAGTTATTTCGCAGGTTGAACGCATTCTCGAACAGAAGCTATCTGCAACCGTTACTCAAGATTACACAACTGCAGGCGGTATTGAATCAATCGTTCAAATATTGAATGGTGTCGACCGCGGTACGGAACGTACGATCCTCGATGCGCTCGAGATTCAAGATCCGGAGCTTGCAGAAGAAATCAAGAAAAGAATGTTCGTCTTCGAGGATATCGTCAACATCGACAACCGTTCGATTCAGCGTATTATCCGCGATATCGAGAACGCCGACTTGCAGCTTGCGCTTAAAGTGGCGAGCGAAGAGGTCCGCGAAGCCATCTTCCGCAACATGTCCAAACGGATGGCAGAGACGTTCAAGGAAGAAATGGAATACATGGGACCTGTCCGGCTGCGTGACGTCGAAGAGGCTCAAACTCGCATCGTAGCAACCATCCGTAGACTGGAAGAGTCTGGCGAGATCATCATCGCCCGCGGCGGAGGAGATGATATCATTGTCTAGGCTGTATAAATCGTCGCATGTGATCTCCGTCGAAGATTTAAAGCGGCTTGAATGGTACAACAAGTACGTACCCGCAACTTCACCTGATGAGCCGAGCATTCCAGTCGGTCCAACAGCAGAAACCATTTCGCTTCGGGATCAAATCCTGGATGACGCTGAAGAATTCGCTAAACAGCGCATTCAAGAGACAGGCGAACAGATCGAGACGATGTATGAAGATGCAAACGCCCAGATCGACCAGTGGTGGTTGGAGCGGCGACTGCAGGATGAGCAATTGCAAGAACAAATCCGTCAGGATGGCTACAGCCATGGCTTCCAAGAAGGCAGAGACGCTGCTACCTCAGAGGTTTATGCTCAGTGGGAAGTCATGCTGACAGAAGCAAGGTCGATACTAGACTCCGCTTATGATACGAAGGAACAGATCATTCAAGAAGCTGAACCATTCGTAGTAGCTCTGAGTACGGCGATTGCTGAGAAAATTATTAATAAGCAACTGACCATTGATCCAAACTGGTCGCTCGATATTATTCGGAAGTCGTTAGAGCGGCGGCGTGAGCAAGGAGTTATCACACTCTGTGTCTCTCCGCAGCAGCTGACATTCGTACAAGCCGCAAGAGAAGAACTGTCACTAGTTATCGATTCACAGGCCGAGCTTCAAATTGTTCCCGATGTTTCGGTCAAAGAGTTCGGTTGTGTCATTCGCTCCTCATTCGGCAGCATTGACGCTCGAATTGATACACAGCTCGCCGAAATCAAGCGAGAATTGATCGGACTCGCCTTGCAGGCCGATGAACGAGGGGTATCCGATGAGAGCTAGTAGACTTAATGCTGATCGCTATATCGAACATCTTCGCCCGATTGATCCGGTTCGCGTAAATGGTAAGGTAACTCAAGTTATTGGCTTGACGGTTGAATCTGAAGGTCCGGATGCCAGCATCGGCGACGTTTGCTTGATCTATCCGGCCAAATCATCCAAACCGCTTAAAGCGGAAGTAGTTGGTTTTCGGGATAACAAGGTCATTCTAATGCCGCTTGGCGAGCTTACTTCCATCGGCCCCGGCTGCGATGTGGTCGGAACTGGCAAACCGTTAACGGTTCAAGTAGGTTCCGAATTACTAGGCAAAGTACTGGACGGGCTTGGTCAACCGCTTGACGGTTCGCATCTTCCGACCCGCTTACCGCATCATTCGACTCATAATGCGCCAAGCAATCCGCTGGCAAGACCGCGAGTGAAAGATCCGCTCAGCATCGGAGTTCGTGCGATTGACGGTCTGCTTACAGTTGGCCAAGGTCAACGGATTGGTATCTTCGCCGGTTCTGGTGTCGGTAAGAGTACCTTGTTAGGTATGGTCGCTAGAAATACTTCCGCTGACGTCAATGTCATCGCCCTAATCGGCGAACGCGGACGCGAGGTTCTCGAATTTATCGAGAAGGATCTAGGTCCCGAAGGGCTTGCAAGATCAGTCGTGATCGTAGCGACTTCTGACCAACCAGCATTAATCCGAATCAAAGGTGCGCTAATTGCCACAACGATTGCCGAGTATTTCCGAGATCGCGGGCTTAACGTCATGCTTATGATGGATTCGGTAACACGTTATGCGATGGCGTTGCGTGAAGTCGGTCTTGCCATTGGCGAGCCGCCTGCAACGCGTGGTTATACGCCTTCGGTATTCGCGAACTTGCCGAAGCTGCTCGAACGAGCCGGTACGGGACAACGAGGTTCGATTACAGCATTCTACACCGTCCTTGTTGACGGTGATGATATGAACGAACCGATTGCCGACGCCGTTCGAGGGATTCTTGACGGACACATCGTTCTTAGCCGTGCTTTGGCGCACAAAGGTCATTTTCCAGCGATTGACGTCCTGGCTTCGATTAGCCGGGTCATGAAGGAAATTGTCCCGGAAGAGCAGCAGGATGCCGCGAATGAGCTCAAACGTCTCATGTCTATATATAAAGATTCGGAAGATCTGATTAATATTGGGGCGTACCAACGGGGGTCAAATGAAAAAATTGACCAATCTATCGAATTTTTTGACACCATTCAAGCTTTTACCAGACAAAAAACGACAGAAAAAGCCGGGTACGAGGAATCAAAAGAACGATTAATCCGGGATTTCTACATGAACTAGGAGATGACTTAGTTAGATGGCTCGATTTCAATATGCCTACCAGAAGATCGTCGACTTGAAGACGAGCGAGAAATCGCAAGCCGAGTGGCAGCTGTCCGTTGTCATAGGCAAGCTTAACAATGAGGAGCAGTCGCTGAAGCAGCTTCGCGAAGAGAGGACATCTTGGGTTGAACGGTTACAGAACGCTTCGAATGAAGCGGTGAGCCTCTCAGAGCTGCTTACGATGCAGCAGTACATCGAACATCTCGACAGCAGAATTGTTCGCAAGCTTGCAGATGTCAAGAAAGCGGAAGTTGCAGTTGAGGCAGGCCGCCGAGTGTTATCCGACCGGATGATGGACGAGAAGGTATGGCAGAAATCAAAGTCAAATGCTCACGATCGTTTCCGTGCCGACATGATGGCAAGAGAACAGAACGAGCTTGATGAGCTCGCTACCGTAAGGTTTATGTACGCTGCACAATAGGCGTTAATGTTGCTTTGCGAATCGGGAGCGACGCCCGAGGGAGGGAATTATTTTGGCAGACATGGAAATGGAAAAGCAAGGATATAGCGGATTTGAACGGTTTATGTTTTTCGTTACGCCGATTCTCTTCACACTTATTCTGCTAGGCGTACTAGTTACGCTATTCAACTTCGACCTACGTAACAGGGCGCTTGAGATTGGGAGCTCGATTCCGATCTTGAATAAAGTGCTGCCTGAGCCTGCTGTTAAAGAAGGAACAGTCGTAGATGAAGGTAAGATCAAGGCAGAGAATTCCGATGCCAAGATCGCCGAGCTGAAAGCGATGGTCGCTACGAAAGGGGCCGCGCTGACGAAAGCGACGGATGAGAAGTCGCAGCTCTCGCAGCAGGTGAAGGCATTGCAGGCGGAGATAGAGCAGCTGAAGCAGGCCGGGGCCGAGAAGCAGCTAGAGGATGCCGAGTATCAGAGCAAGATTAGTGAACTCGCAGCGATGTATGGCAAGATCTCGTCAAGCAAGGCGGCTCCAATCTTGGAGAGTATGGAGATGGCTGAGACTGTGTTGGTTCTCGATGCAATGAAACCGGATGACCGTGTACGGATTCTTGAGAAGATGACACCATCCAAAGCGGCAGAAGCTACCATCGAGCTGAAAGATGTAAAGACAGTTAAGGATCGTCAAATTGCCGCACTGCAAGCAAGAGTGAAGAAGCAGGAAGCGACTTCAACACAGCCGAGCAGCGTTCTGAGCAACACGCAGCTGAACACAACATTCTCGAACATGGATCCAAAACGGGCTGCGGAGCTGCTGCTCAAAATGGCGGATGTCAGTCCAAGCAAGGTACTGCGGATCTTGAATGCCGTGACAGACGCATCTCGTGCATCGATCATTGCGGAGATGTCTAATCTCAACAAAGATATTACTGCGCAGCTCGTTTCGAAGCTGATGGTTGGTAAGTAATCACTTCTATACGAATATTCATTCGAGATCCTCGGGTGAAGGAGGTGAAAAAATATGCAAATGTCCGTTTCTAGTGCACCAGTCAGCACATCGCCGACAGGATCGCCAGCTGCATCTAATGCTGCTAAAGGTGGCGATAACGTAGCGTTTGTCCAAACGCTTGCAAACACATTAGCAGGTAATCCTGCGGCGAATGCAAGCGGTGAGACGTCAGGTGACGCTGCAGTTACGCAGAAGGCTCCTGCGAATCTATTAGCATCGTTGCTAGGTGGCAATCTATCGAAGGATGATCTGCTGGCAGCAATCGACTCACTCTTGAAACAGCTTGATGATAAAGATGCTGATCAACTATCCTCAACGACAACAGAAGGCAACTTGAATGACGCACTTCTTCAATTGGACAGCTTGATGAGCTTGCTGACTGGCATGCCGGTAGCTGATCAGCAGTTACCTGATGCACAAGGCGATCTGACAAATGTCCTTCCAGCAGATAGTACTGGTGATCAAGGTGGTACAGCTGATACAATGCTGGAGGTTATTGCTGCGCTTAGTGCCGCAGGGACGCAAGCAGTAGCAGGTCAAGCTGCTGAGCAATCGACTAATGGTTCTGATGTGAAGAATGCGAACGTTGAAGCAATCGCAGCTTTGAAGTCTGGTCTGCAAGAAGCTCTATCTGATTTGCGCACAGTGCTGCAGCAAAGTAAGAACGGAGGAGCGGCTGGACGTGATCAGAATGCACTCATCAGCAAACAGCTTATTGCGACTGAACAGCTCATTAATGGTTCGAAACCAGATCTGCAAGCAGCGATTCAAGCACTGACTGAAAATGCTGGCAGCGAACAAGTGGACACCATTCGAACAGTTCAAACCGCTTCAGTGGGGACAAACTCGCATCTTCAGCGTATGTCCCATCAGCTCCTTCATGTAGGATTGCTGAAAGTCGTTCCGAAAGCTGAAGAGCAGAATCGACAAGCAGATTCGGATCAGCAATTGAACGCGCTGATTACGCCACCGGGCATGATGAATCAAGATTTGCAGCGATCACAGATGGCTGCATCCAAGCAAGTCATCCAGCAGCCGGTTCCAGTAAATCAATTCGCGACAACTATTCAAGGGCTCGTAGTCAAGCAATTCCAGGTATCATCGGGTAACGGTGTATCGCAAGCGCAATTGACTTTGTATCCAGAACATCTGGGTCAAGTGAATGTGAACATTTCCGTTCATGGCGGCATCGTAACCGCACAGTTCTTGACCGATACCGTAACCGCGAAGGATATGCTGGAGAACCAGATGGCACAGCTTCGTTCGACGCTTCAATCCCAAGGGCTTCAAGTCGACAAGCTGGAAGTTTCTCAGACCGCAGCTCAAACGAATTTCTTCCAAGAGCATGACCGCCATGGTCAAAACGGTAGAGAGCAAGGTAATGCTGGACGTGGTGGTTCGAGCAAGGAAACTGATCTTGACTTTAATACGGATCTGGAAGAGGTTACCCTTGAACAGGCAGTCGATCATGATTTGGGATTAGGTCGAGGTATACATACAATTGCTTAAATCAAACACACCGTCTGGATATCGCATAACAGGATAGAACGGAGGTGACAGAAAATGTCCGATCGTGTTTCTACTACCAACGTGTGGCCTTATTACAGTCAAAGCAACGTACAAACTGCAGCTAAGAAAGAAGAGGATAAGTCACTTGGCAAAGATGACTTTCTGCGCATTCTTGTAACGCAACTGCAGAATCAGGATCCGATGCAGCCGCTTGAGGATAAAGATTTTATCGCCCAAATGGCGCAGTTCTCTTCAGTTGAACAGCTCGTGAATATGTCGGATCAATTGGCTGGCCTTCGCCAGAACCTTGGCATGGCTTCCAGCATGATTGGCAAAGACGTGCAATGGTACGATTATTCCGATTCCGGAGATATGATTACCCAAACAGGCACTGTTGATTCAATTGTCATCAAAGATAAAGTTCAGTATGCAAGAGTTGGCAATACGGATGTCAAACTCGATGACATCGTCTCTATCGCTGACAAAGGCGGTGAAGCTGCCAATGGGTGATGTCATGAAAATTGGCCATCTAAGCTTGTCTCCTGCTGCTCAAATTCACAAAGCAGCGCAGAAGGAACAGACGGCTGGACATACGGAGTCCTTTCGAGAGGTTCTGGACCGTAATGTATTGAAGTTTAGCCATCATGCGGAAACAAGGATGGCTCAGCGCGGTATTTCGTTCAAACCGGAGACATTATCGAAGATCGTGAGTGCTATCGATCAAGCGGCTGCCAAGGGAGCCAAAGATTCTTTGGTCGTGTATCAAGATATTGCGATGATTGTTAATGTACCGACGCGAACGGTCGTCACCGCCCTGGATGGCAACAAGCTGCAAGGAAATGTGTTTACTCAGATTGATAGTGCAGTCATTGTGAATTAATCGGCTGGACCTAATAAGGAAGCCGAAGAGCCGTGGAATGACGGAAGCGGCTCCATGCATCTGCAATATTACACAAGGAGGATGACCACTCGATGTTAAGATCTATGTACTCTGGCGTATCCGGTATGCGTGGTTTTCAAACAAAGCTGGACGTCATTGGTAACAATATCGCAAACGTAAATACGGTAGGCTTTAAAGCAGGACGCGTCATGTTCAAAGATATTTTGAGCCAAACGGTTTCCGGTGTTACGCGTCCGGAAGAAGGAACAACAGGCGGCGTGAATGCGAAGCAAGTTGGTCTTGGTGTAGCAATCGCTTCAATCGATACTGTACATACGCCTGGTAGCGCAATGACAACCAACGTGCCGACTGACGTTCGCCTTGATGGTGACGGATTCTTCGCGGTATCCCCATCCGGCGACGGTGCAGAGGCGCCATACCTGACTCGTGCAGGTAACTTCTCTCTGGACGCAGCTGGGCAGCTCGTGAACGGTGATGGCATGTTCGTACTTGATTCCAACGGCGGTCCAATTACGCTTGATCCGGCTGAAGTGAAATCGTTCACGATTTCCCAAGACGGTTCGATTGTCGCAGTAGGCGCTGACGGTACAGCCACTTCCACAGGGATTCAGCTTGGCGTTGTAAAAGTAACGAACCCGAACGGTCTCGAGAAGATCGGCGGTAACCTGTACCGTATGACACCGAATGCGAACATTGACGGTGAAGTTACATTAACAACTGCGAACGACGCCGATGCAGGCACGGGCGCGATTATCTCCGGTCAGCTCGAAATGTCGAACGTTGACTTGACTTCCGAATTTACAGAGATGATTGTTGCACAGCGCGGCTTCCAAGCGAACTCCCGGATCATCACTACTTCCGATGAGATTCTGCAAGAAGTTGTTAACCTGAAGCACTAGGTAAATAACCGCTAGGGAGGCTTCCCGCCTCCCTGCTAGGTTAAGGAGGAAGCTCATGATCGCTGTAACGCGACTGAATGGAAAGACCATACATATCAATGCGCTGCTTATTGAGCTGGTAGAAGAAACGCCTGATACCTTAATTACGTTGACGACAGGTAAAAAAATACTGGTGTTGGAGAAAGCAAACGAAGTCATTTCCTCCATACAGTCTTATCTTCGCTCGATTGGCGTCTATGCGGCGACCTTAAAGAGTGATCAAACGGAGGGACCATCACAATGAAAAAATTGCTGCCCTGGCTAATCTCGATTCTGCTTGCTATCACGCTTATCGCTATCGTAGCTGTTATCCTACTCAACTCGATTATGGGGGATGACAAGACCAAGAACGCTGCTAATAAAGCTGCGAATAACGCTGCCACTGTTGAAACAAAGAAGCTTACCGCAGATGACCGCGTTGAACTAACGAGCGAGATAACGGATATCAAAACCAATCTTTCGGACCCAGAATATATCGCGGTTCTCGGGCTTGCTTTTCAACTAGATAAGAAATCGACGAAAGAAGATTTCGAGAAAATTAAAGAAATTCAAATTAAACCGATCATCATCCGTACTTTGTCGGATATGAAGCCGGAACAGATTAACGGTTCCGCAGGCAAAGACTTGCTCTGCGCGAAGTTGCTCAATTTGATCAATCCGGAGCTTCCGGAAGGCATGTTAATCAAAGTCGAAGTTACCAACTTTATTGTAACGAAGCTGTAATCATCTTAAGAACACCGCATTCCTTTGAAGGGGGTGAGATAATTGGTTGATGTTCTGTCGCAGAACGAGATTGACGCGTTGCTTGCTGCTTTATCATCCGGTGAGATGGATGCTGAAGAACTGAAAAAGGAAGAGACGCAGAAGAAAATTCGTCTTTACGAATTTAAACGTGCGGTCCGTTTCTCGAAGGATCATATCCGGAGTTTGACACGGATACACGAAAACTTCGCGCGATACTTGACCACCTATTTCTCAGCGCAGCTTCGCACATTTGTCCAAATCAGCGTAGTTCAAGTTGAGCAATTGCCATACGATGAGTTTATCCGCTCGATTCCGAAGATGACGATCCTCAATATTTTTGAGGCAGAGCCACTTGAAGGTCGAATGGTGCTCGAGGTCCATCCGAACGTCGCTTATGCGATGCTCGATCGTTTGTTAGGTGGACAAGGTCTGGCGCCTTCCAAGATAAGTGCGCTGACTGAAATTGAAACGAACATTATGGAACGCATATTCAGCCGCGCATTTGAGAGCTTGCAAGAGGCATGGAAGACCATCATGGACATCCAACCTAGGCTCGAAGCGTTAGAGACCAATCCGCAATTCATGCAGATTGTATCGCCTAATGAAACGATCGCACTGATCTCACTTAGCACCAAAATCGGTGATACGACGGGGATGATCAACCTATGTATTCCGCATGTCGTCATTGAACCAATCATGCCGCGTCTGTCTGTTCATCATTGGTTTGTTTCACAGAAGAAGACAAGGGCGCCTGAAGAAGTGGAAGTCCTTAAGCAGCGGGTGAGCAAGGCAAAATTGCCTATCGTAGCTGAGCTTGGTCAATCCAGCATTTCGATTCGCGAGTTTCTGGGGCTTTCGGTCGGGGATGTCATATCGCTTACTAAACCGATCGATCAAGGGCTTGATATTAAAGTAGGGGATAAGCTGAAATTTATCGGCAGCCCAGGTTCGGTTAAGGATCGTCTGGCCGTTCAAATCGATGAAGTTCTCACCGAAGGAGTGGAAGAAGAGTATGACGAGTAAAGATTACTTATCTCAAGAAGAAATTGATGCCTTGCTGCGTCAATCTTCCGACGAGCCCGATATGCCGGAGCCGTTTGACCGTGAGAAAGAGTTAAACAATTGCCTGAGCCCGATTGAGCAAGACGCGTTAGGTGAAATCGGCAACATTACATTCGGCAGTGCAGCGACTGCACTCTCGACACTGCTGGGCCGGAAAGTAGACATTACGACGCCTCAAGTATCGCTAATCAAGCGCAGCGAGCTTGACAATGAGTTCCCTAAACCGCATGTTGCCGTTTCGGTCAGCTACGTGGATGGCTTCCAAGGTATCAACTCCCTTGTCATTAAGACAAAGGATGCTCAAACGATAGCGGACTTGATGCTCGGCGGAGAAGGCAAGCTGCTCGGTTCAGAGCTTAACGAAATTCATATCAGTGCTGTACAGGAAGCGATGAACCAAATGATGGGCTCATCCGCTACCTCCATGTCGACGATCTTCAACCGCTTCGTTAATATCTCGCCACCAGGCATCGACATTCTTGATGTTAATAATGGGGACGGGATGGAGCAGTTACCGAAGGACGACTCTTTTATTAAGATTTCGTTCCGTCTTACTATCGGTGATTTGATAGATTCGACGATCATGCAGCTTCTCCCAATCTCGTTCGCCAAAGAAATGGTAGACACATTGATGGGAGGCACTTCCGAGCCAACGCCAGCGCCGGTAAGCACGCCGGCACCTGCAGCCGTTGCAGCAGCGCCTGTACATACTCCGACACCTGCACCAGAGCCGGCATACGCACCACCGCCAGCTCCTGTAGCGCCGCCCGCGGCAGCCTATATGCCGCCGCCGATGCCTGAGTACGCTCAGCCGCCGCATGTGCCGCAAACTTATGGAGTGCCAGCTAACCGGAACGTGAATGTACAACCGGTCCAATTCGCGAATTTCCAAGGTGCGCCGTACGTGCAAGCAGAGGACTCAAATTTAAATTTATTGCTCGACATACCGCTTAAGGTCACAGTAGAATTAGGAAGAACTCAGAAGCAAATCAAAGATATTCTTGAGTTGTCTCAAGGTTCAATCATTGAGCTGGACAAGCTGGCAGGCGAACCGGTTGACATTCTAGTAAATAACAAATTGATCGCTAAAGGCGAAGTAGTCGTTATTGATGAGAATTTCGGTGTACGTGTAACAGATATTGTTAGCCAATGGGATCGCATCCAAAAATTACAATAATCCTTAGGGGGACACACAACGATGGCAAATCGCATTTTGGTCGTAGACGACGCTGCATTCATGAGAATGATGATTCGCGACATACTGACGAAAAACGGATACGAAGTAGTAGGGGAAGCGCAAGACGGCGCACAAGCAGTAGAGAAGTTCAAAGAATTCAAGCCTGACCTGATCACGATGGATATTACAATGCCTGAGATGGACGGCATCGCAGCTTTGAAAGAAATCAAAAAACTAGACGGCAACGCAAAAGTTATTATGTGCTCCGCGATGGGTCAACAAGCGATGGTTATCGATGCGATTCAAGCAGGTGCGAAGGACTTCATCGTTAAGCCGTTCCAAGCTGACCGCGTAATTGAAGCGATCAAGAAAACACTGGGTTAATCGATGGAAGCTTTAAAGAGATACCGACTTGCTGGCTTGACCATCTCCGGCTGGTTAATGGCAGCAAGTCTCGCGTCAGCAGAACCGACAGCTGAAGATGATAAACCCGTCGTCATAGGAACCAACATTGGTTACTATGTCTGGGTTATCGTCGCGCTGATGATCGTCATTGGACTCATACTACTTGTTATCAAGTTCCTGGCCAGCCGCAATCGCGGATGGGGAACGAGCAGGGCGCTTCGCACTTTAGGCGGTATACCGCTTGGGCAGAACAAGTCCGTGCAAGTTATTGAACTGGCAGGTAGAGTCTATGTCGTCGGTGTTGGTGAAGACATCACATTGCTCGACAAGATCGACGATCCTGAGGTGGCTGAAAGTGTACTCGCTGCAATCGAACAGCAGAATGGACGAGCATGGAGCTCGCCAACGATTACTGATTTCTTGAGCAGATTCCGCAAGAGCGAGAAGGCTGATGAGCCGACGAGCGAGCCGTGGCAAGAAGCAGTTTCATTCAAGGAACTGCTGAACAACGGCATGAAGCGGCAATCGGGTCAGAAACAGAAAGTGGAAGAGCTACTGCACGAGCAAAAACAAAACGATCGGTTGTTGGATGAATGAACAGAAAAATCGTATGGACAGTTCTTGCATTTCAATTGTTAGGTTTACTCTTTCATGCACATGCCTTTGCTGAGCCGATACCGAATGTGAGTGTCAGCATCGGCGGTAGCGGAAGTGATGCACCGGGATCGAGCGCATTGTCATTGCTCCTGATTATTACGGTGCTAAGCGTTGCGCCAGGCATTCTAGTTCTAATGACGAGTTTTACTCGAATTGTAATTGTACTCGGATTTGTTCGGACATCCCTTGGTACGCAGCAGATGCCGCCGAACCAAGTGCTTGTCGGTCTAGCACTTTTTCTTACCTTCTTTATTATGTCACCAACTTTGGGCACGATGAATCAGGTTGCACTGCAGCCTTACTTGAAAGGCGAACTGACACAAACACAGGCGCTGAGTAAAGCAGCGGTTCCGCTCAAGAAATTCATGATGAATCAGACGCGCGAGAAAGACTTGCTGCTCTTCCTGAAATATACGAAGACGGAGAAGCCGAAGTCTTACGAGGATGTGCCGATTACGGTGATGGTTCCGGCTTATGCGCTTAGTGAACTTCGAACGTCATTTCAGATGGGATTCATGATCTTCATTCCGTTCCTAGTCATTGATATGGTCGTCGCCAGTACGCTTATGGCGATGGGGATGATGATGTTGCCGCCTGTAATGATTTCGCTTCCGTTCAAAATCTTGCTTTTCGTTCTCGTAGATGGCTGGTATCTAATCGTCAAATCGTTACTGCTTAGCTTTAACGGCTAGCAATTGCAAGGGAGTGCATATGTATGAGTACTGATTTCATCATCACCTTAGCAGGTCAGGCGGTATATACGGTGCTTAAGGCCAGTGCGCCGATGCTCCTGGTAGGCCTCATAGTCGGTTTGGTCATCAGTATTTTTCAAGCGACAACGCAGATCCAAGAGCAAACACTTGCTTTTATACCGAAAGTGGCTGCAGTTCTTCTGTCTATCCTGCTTTTTGGTCCATGGATACTGAACACGCTGGTCGATTTCACTTACAATCTGCTGAATAACTTGTATAAATACATCGGATAGGCTGTGGATCGATGGAGATATTTCTTCAAGGATTCCCTATTTTTTTGCTTATTTTTTGTCGAATAACCGCTTTTTTCGTCGTAGCGCCGATCTTTTCGACTCGAAATGTGCCAAATTCATTCAAATTGGGATTCTGCTTTCTTATATCATTACTGGTTTTTTTAACCTATGGGTTGAAGCAAACGATTGTGCCGGATGCGGAATTTATTCTGGCGATTATTCGCGAGATTCTCGTTGGCGTATTGCTTGGCTTCACTGCTTACTTATTTTTTACAATCGTGAACACGGCCGGCAGCTTCATTGATATGCAAATTGGCTTCAGTATGGCGAACGTTCTGGATCCTATGACAGGTGTTTCAGCGCCGCTGCTCGGTAACTTCAAGGGTATGATTGCAACATTGGTGTTCTTGACTATTAACGGGCATCACTATCTGCTGCTGGCGATGCTTCAAAGTTACGAATGGATTCCGATCTCAAATGAGATGTTTGCACATGTACAATCAGGGAGCATTACCACGTTTCTAACGACAATGGTCGTACAAGCCTTCATGCTTGCGCTTCAAATGTCAGCCCCCCTAGTCGTCGCGATGTTTCTTACCGATGTAGGGCTCGGCTTTCTTGCCCGAACAGCACCGCAATACAATGTTTTTGTTATCGGAATTCCGATTAAGCTTCTAGTCGGCTTGCTTATGTTAAGTGTACTGATGCCGGGACTGGTTGTGCTCTACCAGCATATTTTTGACCAGATGTTCTCTGCGATGCAGAAGCTTTTCTCCATTCTACAAAGTCCTGCTGCTTAAGGAGGATGGCTGAATTATGTTGAAATACCGTTTCACGCTTGATCTACAACTCTTCTCGCAAGAAAAGACGGAGAAAGCGACACCGAAGAAAGAGAATGATGCCCGCAAGAAGGGCCAAGTTGCCAAGAGTCAAGAAATACCAGGAGCACTTATTCTCTTATTTGTCTTTATTAGCTTCTTCCCTTTAGGTAGTTATTACAAAACACGTCTATTATCACTATTCGGCTTGTTATTTGAGCAGAAAATGTTAATGGAAGTGACTACTAGCAACGTAGTTTCTTTATTCACTGACCTTATGATGCAGAGCTTTATGCTTCTTGCACCGATTTTCATTATTTCCATAGTCGTGGCTCTCATCGCAAATTATGCCCAGGTTGGCATTCTGTTCACAAGTGATCCGATCAAGATGAAGCTAGACAAATTGAATCCGATCAGTGGATTTAAGAATCTCGTTACCATGCAATCGTTGATTGAGCTCATTAAAAATGTATTGAAGCTGCTCTTGATCGGACTCATTGTTTATAAGGCACTATGGAGCGAAAGAGCTCAAATTATGAATCTCGCACGTATTCCAATTGAAAGCATTTTTAGTTTCGTAGCAGGAGTTACAATAAAGCTCGGAATTGAGATTGGAGCCATTCTCGCCGTATTAGCTATTTTTGATTACATGTACAAGCGGTATAAGCATGAGAAGAGTTTACGTATGTCCAAACAAGACATCAAAGATGAGCATAAGAATTCAGAGGGCGATCCGCTCATTAAAGGTAAAATCAAAGAGCGTCAGCGAAGATTAGCGATTCAGCGTATGATGCAGGAAGTACCTAAAGCTGACGTAGTTATCACGAACCCAACTCACTTCGCAATCGCGCTCAAGTATGATGGGGCGACGATGGAAGCTCCGACCGTAATCGCTAAAGGGATGGATTTCATAGCGTTACGGATTAAAGATGTGGCGAAGGAGAATGGCGTCATAATGATGGAAAACAGGCCGCTTGCCAGAGCGTTGTACGATCGGGCGGAAATTGGTGACACGATTCCAGCCGATCTTTTCCAAGCTGTGGCGGAAGTACTGGCATATGTATATAAATTGAAGCAGAAAGTGAAGTAACGGAATTCGAAGTCACCTGTGGAGAGGGGTACGTCATGAAGGCTAGAGATCTAACCATACTTATCGGGATCATCGGCATCGTTCTTATGATGGTCATTCCGATTCCAACTGCTTTAATGGACGTGCTCTTGATCATCAATATTTCAATTGCTTTGATGGTATTGCTTATTTCCATGAATACGCAGGATGCTTTGCAATTTTCAATTTTTCCGACCTTGCTCCTTATTACGACACTATTCCGCCTCGCGCTTAATATATCGACAACGCGGAATATTTTGTCTAAAGCCGAAGCAGGGAAAGTTGTACATACATTTGGTAGCTGGGTCGCCGGTGGGCAGATCGCAATCGGATTCGTCGTATTCCTAATCCTTGTTGTCGTGCAATTTATCGTTATTACGAAAGGCTCGGAGCGTGTTGCTGAGGTAGCTGCTCGTTTCACACTCGATGCGATGCCTGGTAAACAGATGAGTATCGATGCGGATTTGAATGCGGGTCTCATCAATGAACAAGGCGCGAGAGAACGCCGGCAGAAAATTGAGAAAGAAGCCGATTTCTACGGTTCAATGGATGGTGCCAGTAAATTCGTTAAAGGTGATGCAGTCGCCTCCATTATTATCCTCTTCATCAACCTAATTGGTGGTTTCATTATCGGTATGGCTGTGCATGGGTTCTCCTTCAGTGAATCGCTCAACACTTTCTCGATCCTCACAATCGGTGACGGACTCGTTAGCCAAATTCCTGCGCTGCTTATCTCTACTGCAACAGGCTTTATCGTAACTCGCGCTGCTTCAGAAGGAAACTTGGCACATGATTTGACAGCGCAAATATTCCGTTATCCGAAGCTGCTTTATATTGTAGCTGGAACGATTACTTTGCTTGGAGTCGGTACACCGATTGGGCCAATTGCAACATTACCTTTTGCAGCAATTATTGTTTACGCAGGTTTCCGGATGCAATCTACGCTGACGAAGCAGCAGCAAGCGCAAGATATGCTTGAAGAAGAACAAGAAATCGAAGAGGTTCGTAGCCCGGAGAGTGTTATTAGCCTCCTGCAGGTCGATCCAATTGAATTCGAGTTCGGATATGGACTTATTCCGCTTGCTGATACGCAGCAGGGCGGTGATTTGCTTGACCGGATCATCATGATTCGCAGGCAATGTGCGCTTGAACTAGGTCTTGTCGTTCCGGTTATCCGGATTCGTGACAATATACAGCTCAAACCGAATGAGTACGTCATTAAGATTAAAGGCAATACCGTCGCACGCGGCGAACTGCTGCTGAATCACTACTTGGCGATGAGCCCAGGTTTCGATGACGATTCGATTATCGGTATCGAGACAATGGAGCCAGCATTTGGCTTACCGGCTCTCTGGATTGATGAAGCAACGAAAGAACGCGCTGAGCTGCTTGGCTATACAGTAGTCGATCCGCCGTCAGTCGTGGCAACCCATTTGACAGAGCTTATCAAGCGCCATGCACATGAGCTGATTGGACGTCAAGAAACGAAAGCACTTATCGAGAATGTTCGCGAGTCGTACCCAGCTCTTGTGGATGAGCTGATCCCATCGATTCTGAATGTCGGCGATATTCAGAAAGTACTTGCGAAGCTGCTTCGTGAGAAAATCTCGATTCGCGATATGGTAACGATCTTCGAATCGCTCGCCGATCACGGTACATATACGAAAGATCCAGATATCCTGACTGAATATGTGAGGCAGGCGTTATCCAGGCAGATTACACAGCAATTCTCTCATAATGGCGATACGTTGCGTGTCATTACGGTTGGACCACTGCTAGAGAAGAAGATTGCCGAATCGGTTCAATCTTCTGACCAAGGTACATACCTAGCGATGGATCCGATGTCGACGCAGACGATCTATCAGAAATTGAATGAACAAGTCAACAAACAGATTCAATCCGGCCATCAGCCGATTGTACTTGCTTCGCCGACAATTCGGATGTATCTACGCCAAATTGTTGAGCGCACGATGCAGGACATTCCGGTTCTCTCGTACAGCGAGCTAGAACCTAGTATTGAAGTACAGAGCATTGGGGTGGTGAATCTATGAAGGTAAAGCGCTATGTCGTTAATGCCTTACCTGAGGCACTTCCCATGATTCGAAGTGAGCTGGGCGTAGATGCCGTAATTTTAAACACTAAAGAAATACGCGTAGGCGGATTTCTTGGTATGTTCGGTAAGAAGAAGACAGAAGTCATCGCTGCTATAGAGACTGGTAGCGGCAGCGGCGCAGGTACGAGCTCGAAAGCAAAGCCTCCGACTCGAACGCAGACTACGGCGGCTGGTAGTAGACCAGCTGCTATGCCATCAGAACCGCCAAAACCAGTTGTTCCCACCGCGCCTTCACCGGATGTTGCATCGGTATTTGAAGCAGTGCTCAGCCAAGCGGCTGAAGTGAAGCAGGCAAGAGCGGCAGCAACGGCTCATGAGGTGCAAGAACTGCCTGAGATTCCGAGGCTATCACCTGCCGCTGCGTATGGTGCAAGAACGGCGACTCTTAACGAACCATCAGCAGTAATTGCTACTCGAACAGCTGTTGCACCTCCAGTGGTGGCTGAACAAGAACCTCGTAAGCCACTGCTGACGGAAGAAGATCTGCTAGCCGAGATTCGTGACATGAAACAGTGGATCGTGCGGATGTCGCGACAACAGCAGCAGGAAACGCGCCCGGCTTCCATTCAAGCGCTTCAAGTCAGGCTGGAAGATCAGGAGGTCGATCCGCAATGGATTGAGCAATTGATTGAACAGATTGAAGAGAAGATGAATGAAACGAAGGAAAACGGTGTGAAAGCTGTCGAAGATGCGTCATTCGTGTGGGACAGCGCGCGCCGAATCTTGCTTGGCTGGCTTAGCCAGTTTGAAGCGAATCAAATTAGTCGCGACACTCGGGTCATTCATTTTGTTGGTCCGACTGGCGTCGGCAAAACAACATCAATTGCGAAGCTTGCCGCTGAGCAAACATTGAAAGCCGGACGTAAAGTCGGATTCATAACATCCGATACGTACCGGATTGCAGCAGTTGATCAATTGCGTACATATGCAACAATACTCAATGTGCCTCTTGAAGTCGTATTCTCTCCGGCTGAGGTGACTAGAGCGTTCAAGCAACTTGAAGAACGCGAGCTCATCTTCATGGATACGGCGGGACGCAATTTCCGGAATGAGCTCTATGTATCCGAAGTGAATAGCTTGCTGCAAACAAGCAGTCATGCGATGACTTACTTGGTTCTCAGCCTGACAGGGAAGTTTAGCGATATGTCGAAGGTTGCCAGCAATTTTGCCCAATACGGCATTGACCATGTGCTCTTTACGAAGCAAGATGAGACGCACGCTTGTGGAGCGATTCTGAACTTAGTGCTTGAACACGGCTTGAAACCGACGTATATCGCATACGGCCAGACGGTTCCTGATGACATCGCTCCATTCCAAGCAGCCAGCTATGTCGAACAATTGCTGGGGGCTTCGGATGATAAATAACGATCAAGCAGAAGCGCTTAGAAACTTGGTTCGAAACAATGCGGCGATGCGCGAAGAAGGACGAGCGACTCGAATCGTAACGGTTACGAGCGGGAAGGGCGGTGTTGGGAAGTCCAACTTCAGTTTGAACTTCTCTCTGGCGCTTCAGCAACTCGGTAAGAAAGTATTAATTTTTGACGCGGATATCGGGATGGCGAACATAGATGTGCTTATGGGCGTTTCCTCTCCATTTAATCTCTATCATCTGCTCAAGCAGGAGAAGACGATTTGGGAGATTATTCAGGAAGGCCCGCATGGAGTTCATTTTATTGCTGGGGGTTCAGGCTTTAAGGATCTGATTGATCTGTCTTCGAAACAGCTTGATTATTTCGCGGAACAGATTGGACTTCTGCATGGTGAGTACGACGTGATTCTGTTCGACACCGGTGCAGGCCTCTCGAAGGAAACGGTCAAATTTATTACCGCTGCTCAAGAGACGATTATCGTCACAACGCCTGAACCTACATCCATTACAGATGCGTATGCGCTCATTAAGATGGTGACCGCTATGGAGCATGATGTGAAATTCAAGCTTATCGTCAATCGTGCGACAGACGCAAAGGAAGGGAAGGCAACAGCGGACAAGATGGGTCTAGTCGCCCAGCGATTCCTCAATCTCGAGCTGCCGGTGCTCGGATACTTGCCTGATGATCCGAATGTGTCGAAAGCGGTAAAGAAGCAAGTACCATTCGCAATCGCTTTTCCAGGCTCAGTTGCATCAAAGACTATTATGGATATTGCCAAGCAATTTGCCGATGTCTCAGGTGCTTCAGGGATCGCCAGCAGTGGTGTCAAAGGGTTTCTACACAAAATGTTTAGACTCTCAAAATAATCCTTTGAAATGGAGGGCTGGAGCTATGACTGCCTTATCACGCGTACTTGTGGTTGATGATTCCGCGTTTATGCGCAAAATTCTTTCTGATCTGATCGCGCTCGATCCGCAGTTCGAGATTATTGGCACAGCCAACAATGGCAGGGAAGCGATTGAGGCCGTTCGTGTTCAGCAACCGGATGTCATCACGATGGACCTCGAAATGCCAGAGATGAACGGGCTTGAGGCTCTTGAACGGATTATGCGCATCCGCCCAACGCCGATTATTATGCTCTCGAGCATCAGTGACGACGGAACACGAGAGACGATCAGGGCGCTGCAGAATGGCGCGTTTGACTTTATCCGCAAGCCTTCCGGACCGAACTCGCCTGATATTCAGATGGTTGGTGAACAGCTGCTTGAGAAGCTGAGGATTGCGGTACTGACGAAGCGGCACTCTTCTCTTTACCAGCAAGTATCGGCACAGTCGCCTGCTCCGCAGAATGCTGCAGCAACGAAGCAGAAGGAGACTATCAAGTTGGATACTGCTGCAATGTCGAAGTCATCACGCCGTTCGGGTGAAGCGAAAGCGAGCAAGGACAAGTTCGATCAAGCTGCGATAAACGAGACTGCAGCTGCATCGTCGAAGCATGTGGAGTCAGGTAAGCCGGCGGTAGCGCCAGGATCGAGCATACCGGTTGCGAAGAAGGAGAAGCCCCAGCCTGCTCCTGCTCCGTCTCCGGTCATGCAACCGGAGACGGATGTCCCGGCGAAGAATCTGAGCAAACCAGCGCCGAACCGAAACTTCAAGCATCTGGTAGCGATTGGAACCTCGACTGGAGGGCCGCGCGCACTGCATGAAGTCATTACCGCGCTGCCGGCTGATTTTCCCGCTCCGGTGCTCGTCGTTCAGCATATGCCGCCGAAGTTTACACACTCGCTTGCACAACGTCTTGACTCATTCAGCGCGCTGCACGTGACCGAAGCTGTGCATGGCGAACGCGTATTTGCAGGCGTGGTGTATATTGCGCCGGGGGGCTATCATATGGAGCTTGCCAAGGATCGCGAGGGCTACAGCATCAAGCTATCAGATGAAGCGCCAAGAGGTGGTCATCGGCCTTCCGTAGACACGATGTTCGAATCGTGTGCGGCATTCACTGAACTGCGCCGTCATTCCATTATTATGACCGGCATGGGCAGCGACGGCATGAAAGGCATGAAAGTGCTAAACGACAGCGGCGCGGAGAGCGCAATCGCAGAAGCCGAAGAATCGTGCGTCGTATATGGAATGCCGCGATCCGCGATTGAAGCCGGCATTGCGAAGTCAGTCGTCAATCTGCGGCAGATTGCAGCTGCAATAACGCAAGCGGTGCGCAAGTAAGCGTGCCAGCTCGCATGACGACCAATCATTAGGAGGTGCAGAGAAATGGATATGAACGATTATCTTTCAATGTTTATTGACGAGTCGAACGATCATCTACAGTCATTAAACGAAAACTTGCTCAAACTCGAGAGTGCGCCAGAAGATATAAGCATCGTACAAATTATTTTCCGCTCAGCCCACACACTTAAAGGTATGTCTGCGACGATGGGCTTTGAAGATTTGGCATCGCTAACCCATGAGATGGAGAACGTGCTCGATCTCGTCCGTAACAACAAGCTCAAGATGGACAATTTTATCTTCGATACGCTGTTCAAAGGTCTCGATGCACTGGAGTCGATGGTGCAAGACATTATTGGTGGAGGAACAGGTAAAGCCGATGTAACGGCCATCGTCTCGAATCTCCAAGTCATCGTTAAAGGCGATCACAAGAAGGATCAAGCGGCAGGAGGAGACGCAGGCGGAGGTAGCAATACTTCCGGCGGAGAACTGCTCGATCAGTTCCAAAGCTCAATCTTGCTCCAATCCATTGCTGCTGGTCTCTCGGTATTCCATATTGTTGTTACCGTACGCGAGGATTGTGTACTCAAGGCTGCGCGTGCCTATATGGTGTTCGACTTCCTGGAGCATAACGGTGAGATTGTCAAATCCGTTCCTAGTGTTCAAGAGATCGAGCAAGAAAAGTTTGATCGCACCTTCACCGTGTTTACAATTGCGAGCATTTCGGAAGCTGAGCTGCGCAAAGGAATCGAATCTGTTTCTGAAATCGAAGGAGCAACGATTACACAGCTCGACCGCGAATCGCTCGAACAACTCGCAGGTGCAGCTGCCGTTCAAGCAGCTCCAACCGCATCAGCAAGCGTTGCATCGGCACAAGCTGAGGTTAGTTCGGCAAGAGCTCAGACTGCAGCAACAGCAACAGCAGCACCGGCTGCAGCACCTGCCGCACAGGCGACAGGCGGGGCAGTCTCTCGCACAATCCGCGTAGACATCGAGCGTCTCGATGCTCTAATGAATCTATTCAGCGAGCTGCTGATTGATCGCGTTCGTCTAGAGCAGCTGGCGAGCGAAGTTCGCCGAAACGATCTGACAGAAACCGTAGAGCATATGAGCCGCGTTAGCAGCGACTTGCAGAACATCGTCCTGAAGCTGCGGATGGTGCCGGTAGAATCCGTGTTTAACCGATTCCCTCGAATGATTCGCGATCTGGCGAAATCGCTCGATAAGAAAGTGGATCTGATCATCTCAGGAGCTGATACGGAGCTTGATCGTACCGTTATTGATGAGATCGGCGATCCTCTTGTCCACTTGCTGCGGAACTCGCTTGACCACGGGATTGAACCGATCGCAGACCGGATTGCTGCTGGTAAATCCGAGACCGGAACTGTTCATCTTCGCGCATTCCACAGCGGAAACCACGTGTTTATCGAGGTGGAAGAGGATGGCCGCGGTATCAACCGCGAGAAGGTGAAGCAGATCGCGATCAAGAATGGCGTCGTGTCTGTTGATGAAGCGAAGCGCTTGACTGATGCTGAGATTAACATGCTGATCTTTGCAGCAGGCTTCAGTACCGCAGATAAGATCTCCGATATTTCCGGCCGTGGTGTTGGACTTGATGTCGTGAAGTCTAAGATCACTTCACTAGGCGGCAATGTATCCGTCGAATCCGAGCAAGGCAAAGGAACGAAGTTCTCGATCCAGCTGCCGCTGACGCTCTCGATCATCTCTGCGATGCTCGTGAAACTCGGCACGGAAAAGTACGCGATTCCGTTATCCTCCATCGTGGAAACAGGCATCGTACCGCGTGAGCAAATTCGCAAAATCCACGGCAATCGCATGATTGATTACCGCGGCTCGGTTATTCCGCTTATTTCGCTCGCACAGGTGCTGGAGTCATCGAGCTTCCTTGAGGAAGAGGAGAATGAGACGGAAATCGTCGTCATCCGCAAAGGAGACAAGATCGGCGCGATAACGGTCGACGAGTTTATCGGTCAGAGCGAGATCGTCCTGAAATCGCTTGGCAAATACTTGACGAATATTGAAGCAATCTCGGGTGCGACCATTCTTGGCGATGGCCAGGTTGCATTAATTGTAGATCCAAATGCACTGATTAAATAAGGGAGGCTCCCGCTATGAGTGAAGAAATCAAAGTTATCGTATTTGGACTGGCGAATGAAGAATACGGCGTTGAAGTCGACAAAGTACGTACAATTGAGCGTATGATGCCAATTACTCGAGTTCCGAAGACGCCTGCTTTTATCAAAGGGGTTATTAATCTGCGCGGCGTGGTTCTTCCAGTCATTGATTTGCGCGGTCGCTTCAGCCTGCCGGAGTCGGAAGAAACAGAAAGCTCCCGTATTATTATAGTCGCGGTGAATGATCTTGAAGTCGGTTTTATCGTCGACGCAGCGAACGATGTCATTGATATCGACGAGAAGAGCATTGACACTCCGCCAGAAGTCGTTGGTGGCATTAAGGCGAAATATCTTCGCGGTGTAGCAAAAATCGGAGACAACCGCCTCTTGATCATGTTAAACCTCGCAGAAGTGCTTAATAAGAGCGAAATTATTCAGCTGGAACAGGTTGAGGCCTAAACAAGTGAATCCACTACATAAATTAGAAGCGTTCAAGCTTGATGTCTTGAAGGAAGTCGGGAACATTGGCGCTGGTAATGCAGCGACTGCACTTTCTCGGCTTCTGGACAAGCCAGTCGATATGAATGTGCCCACCGTCAGTTTAATTCCGTTCGAGCAAGTTGCCGATCGAGTTGGCGGATTCGAGCAAGTCGTCATTGCAGTATTCCTTCGTGTTGAAGGCGATGCACCGGGGAATATGTTCTTTCTAATCGAAGAGAGCTCCGCGAGGAAATTGCTGCGTGGCTTGCTTGCGATGGAATCATCAAGTGAAGACGGCTACTCTGAAATGGAATTTTCTGCACTAGCTGAAATTGGTAACATACTAGCAGGATCTTATCTATCATCATTGGCCGATTTCACTCAATTGTATTTGTCACCAACCGTCCCAGCCATTGCCATTGATATGGCCGGCGCCATCCTTAGTTATGGTCTCGTCCAATACGGCGAGATGGGGGATTCCGCGTTGCTGATCGATACGACGTTTCTGGAAGGAAAGGAAGAGCTAGCAGGGCATTTCTTCTTGATCCCAGATCCGGAATCGTTTGAGAAGATTTTTAGCGCCTTAGGAGTGCCTAACGAATGATGCTTGAAAATGTAGTGAAAGTAGGCATGGCTGACCTGAATATTGCGTCGAATGGCGCAATTCTCAAAACGACGGGATTAGGCTCCTGTGTCGGCTTGACCTTGTTTGATGAGCGTACGAAGGTAGCCGGAATGGTACATGTTATGCTGCCATCCTCCGAGATTGCCAGAGAAGCCTCTATCAACATTGCGAAATACGCCGATACTTCCATACCTCACCTCATCAATCTGATGAAACAGGCAGGAGCTGAACCTAGACGTTTCGTGGCGAAAATGGCCGGCGGTGCTCAAATGTTTGCATTCAACTCGAATCATGATTCTATGCGGATTGGACCTCGTAATGTGGAATCGTGCAAGGAGATGCTGAAGAAGTACGCTATTCCGCTTCTTGCAGAAGATACAGGCGCTAATTATGGCAGAACGATAGAGTTCAACAGCGTTAGCGGCATGTTAATGATTCGGAGTGTTAACCAAGGAGTAAAGGAGATTTAACAACATGTTAGGGTCATGGCGCTGGAACGTTTCGCTGGGTATAGGCGGCAGTTTACTTACGTTACTTTTCTCGCTAGGCAGTAATGGACTTGCCATTTCAAGTCTTAGATGTTTATATGCTTTTCTAGCATTTTTTGCAATTACATATGTGTTTCGCGCACTAGTCGCAGTCGTATTGAAGCCAGGATCGCCTGTCTCCGTAACGAGCAACATCGAATCGGAGCAGGATCCTGCTAAAGGGCAGTCCGTTGATTATTCCACACCGGAATCGAGTGAAGATTTGAACCAATTGTTAAAAAATCAATTAGACGGAAGCGTAGAGCTGGAGTCAGGTCAGAAGCCGATATTTCAACCACTAACACCTCCGAAACTTGTATCGACTCAGAATAAAGAGCCTGAAGAATTGGCCAAAGCAATACGTCACCTAACAGGAGGGTGAGACGATGATTGAGCCGAAAGCGCCTCATTTGTCTAACATCGAGATATGGCAGAAGTGGAAAGAAGACGGAGACATTGATGCAAAGAAACGGTTGATCGAGCATTATCTCACTTTGGTTGATTATGTTAGCAACCGAATGGCTATTGGCTTGCCGAAGAACGTCTCCAAGGATGATCTGGCAAGTAATGGCGTTATGGGACTTATCGATGCCATAGAAAAATTCGATTATAGACGCGGTCTTCAATTCGAGACTTACGCTTCATGGCGTATTCGCGGTGCGATCATTGACGGTCTCCGTCAAGGAGACTGGGTGCCTCGTTCCGTTCGCGAGAAAGCGAAGAAGATTGAAGAAGCGTATCAGCTGCTAGAGCAGCAATATATGCGTTCTGTATCGGATTCGGAGATTAGTCATTATCTCTCCGTATCAGAGAAGGAATTTGGCGTCATGCTTCAAGAAATTGCAGTAACGACGGTCTGCTCCCTTGAGGATCCGATTCGCGAGGAAGAATCCGAGACAAGGCTCTCACTGCTTGTTGACGAGAAAGCGAAGAATCCGGACTACAAGGTGCATGAGTTTTACTTGAAAGAATCTCTTGTTCGCGGGATTGACCGTTTAACAGAGAAAGAGAGAACTGTGATTTCACTCTTCTATTATGAAGAGTTGTCATTAAGTGAGATTGCAGAAGTGATGTCGTTGTCACCTTCTCGAATCTCTCAATTGCACTCGAAAGCTATTCTGAGATTAAGGGGGGCGCTGGAGAAACAAAAAGATCAACTCATGCAGCATTAATGTAAAGGGGGGGGCAGGATTGTCGACTATTGAAATCTTACAACATCACCTTGTTGTTCAGCTATCGCAAGATAAGCTGACAGCAACGCTCCAATTTAACCTTGCGGACGATCAGTTCTCTTGTACGCTCTCGCAACTGGAAGAGTTTTTGAAGAGTCATGGTGTGAATTTCGGTCTGCATCGGGAAGTGCTGAACCGAATTGTACAACAGCCTAGTGCGTTTTTTTACAGCCAAACGGTGGTCGCGCAAGGTCTGCCGCCTGTTAATGGACATGACGGTTATATTCAATTCTCCTACGACATGTCAGAGGGCGAATACCGTCCTGTTGAGCTAGAAGGCGGTAAAATTGACTTTAAGGAAGTTTCACAGCTTAAGAACGTCAAGCGAGGTCAATTGATAGCAGAGAAGATTAGCGCAACACCTGGGACTGACGGCAAAGCGGTGACCGGTGACGCAATCGTATCCAGGAACGGTAAAGAGGCGTATTTCAAGATGGGCAAGAACGTCGTTCTCAATCCGGAGCAAACCGCTCTCTATTCCACAATTGACGGCTTGATTACAATGACAGACAAGAGCAAGATCAATGTGTTCCCGGTCTACGAAGTAAATGGCGATGTAGATTATAAGATCGGAAATATTGATTTTGTCGGCACAGTTGTCGTCCGTGGCAATGTATTGACTGGATTCCGTATCAAAGCATCTGGCGATATTCGTATTATTGGCGGGGTTGAAGGGGCAGTTCTCGAATCAGAAGGCTCCATCGAAATTACAGGCGGCGTGCTGGCAAGCAACAAGGGCCATATCCTCGCAGGTAAGAATGTGAAGAGTTCGTTCATTCAGGACGGAAACGTGACAGCTGCTGAAGATATTATCGTCTCGCAAAGCATCATGCACTCTCATGTTCGTGCAGGCAAGAGTGTCATTTGCAGCGGAACAAAAGGTCTCGTCGTTGGCGGCGTCGTACAAGCGGGCGAACGCGTTCTTGCCAGAACGATAGGGAACACCATGTCGACGGCGACTACGATTGAAGTAGGCGTACGGCCTGAGCTTCGTTCACAGCTGCTTGAGCATCGCGCGCATATTAAGCACACGAATGAGAGCTTGGACAAGACAGAGAAGGCTCTTACTCTGCTTGATCAGCTTGCAGCGGCAGGTCAATTGTCGCCGGACAAGATGGCGCTTCGCGTCAAATTGAACTCGACCAAACGTGTAGCTATTGAAGAGATTGCAAATGCCAAGGAAGCAGTACTTGAAATCGAGAAATCGCTTGAGGACACGGAGCGTGCCCGTGTTGACGCGGTAAACGTCATCTATGGCGGCACGAAAATTGTTATCGGCCGGTATACGCGCTTCATTAAAGATGCAACAGAACGTATTTCGTTCCGGTATTCTGAGGGCGATATCACCATGATTCCATACAGGTAAGCCTATCACGTAAAAAGCTTCTTATTTGAAGCAAGGGGCGATCAGAATGCCGTTTAAACCGATCGACTTTCAAATGTCGATTCCTCGTACCCCTGACCACGGGGCTCAGCAGAGTCAGCAGAACCAGCGTATGCTCGGGGAACAGTTGCGTCTTGAGCATGATACTGCCAAACAGACGGATCTTGCACGATCGCGTAATACTGCGGTGGAGCAGAGCAGCGAACCGCAGATTAAGAACAATAATCAGCGTGAATCAAGGTCGCAGTCGAAGCTGAAGAAACAGAATCAGCAAGCAGATAGTGCCGAAGACTCGGATCAGGGGCAAGGGGAATCGCAGCATCCGTATAAAGGCAAACATATTGATATTTCGCTCTGAAGCGAGTATCCGAATTTGAGCAGGTGATAATTATGGAACCATGGCAAACCATTATGCTTATCGGCGGAATTGCTGTCGTATGCGCAGCAGTCCTTCCACGAAGGTCAAATGGAAATCAGCAAAGTGACCAGTCACAGACGGTCCGTAATATGGAAACAGCTCTTGAGCAGTTTATGGAGAATTTAGAAGCGGACAATAAAGAGATGATGGAGCTTGTGTCCAAATCCACGCAAGATGCGCAGCAGCAAGCGGTAAAGCGTGATGAACGCATTGGGCAGTTGGAGAACCGTTGCGCAGAACTCGAACAGGTGATCAGCGAACAGTCCAAGCAGCTTGACGTAGCCATTGCGCAAGTGAAAGAACAAGCTTCTTGGGCAGCCGCGCAGGTTGCGCATGCCAAGTACGAGAGCGGTGCAGCAGATGAGGCAGCGATTCTGCAGCAAGAACCAATCATTCAGACACCTACAATTCGCGAGCGTTATGCCGAATTATTCGCTATGTATCAGAATGGCAAGTCCATTGATGCCATTGCGAAGAATCTTGGCTTGAATAAAGGAGAAGTGCAGCTTATTCTTCAGCTCTCGAAGCAGGAGGAGGCGGCACGTCATGAATAAACGGACTTTTCTATTCGGACTTGGCGTCGGCATTATTATAGGCTCAGCCTTGCTGCAGCTCATGCTTATTGGCGAGAAGCAGGTTAATAGCCCTGATCCGCTTAACCAGTCTGACGATATTAGCAGCGATGCGAAGATGTATACGCAAGCGGAACTGGACAAAGCAGTATCGAATGAACGTCAGCGTGTAGAAGCCGAAGCGAAGAAAGCGAACACGAAAGCGGACGCGGACAAACCGAAGGATAACGCTGCTAAAGATAACGATGCGAAGGATGCATCTGATGCGAAAGCCGATGCCGATAAGCAAACGAGCTCCAGCAAGTCAGATGGTGCTGTTACAGCACCAGAGGCTTCAGCGGCTCCAACAGCACCAGAGCAGAAGCGGATCGTTCTTCGCATTCCGCCGAACACGAGCGTTGCCGATACAGCGGTTATCCTTGCAGCTAAAGGCGTTATCAACAATAAGAAGGCATTCGTTGACCTGATGCGTACCAAGAAAATACGTGCAGGCTATTTTGCTTTTCAAGGGAAGCTTTCGCTGCACCAGGTCGGCACGATTTTGACAAGCAAGCCGTTAGAGCCATCTTCTGCAAAGCGTGAGATGGATGCGGCAATAGGGGATAATTAATGCTTGTAAGGACTTGGTCCTGAAAATCTGTCAATCACAGTTGCATGCGTGCATATAGATGTGATATAGTAATTGACGGTGTTAAAAACACACGCCGATTAATTTCGCCATTGGTGCTCTGGCCCGGCCTGAGTGATGACGAAAGATGATATTGGCGGAGGTAACCACTACTAACCATTTAACAGGAGGTGTGTAAGAGATGGCGGTAATTTCCATGAAACAGCTTCTAGAAGCTGGGGTACACTTCGGTCACCAAACTCGTCGTTGGAACCCTAAGATGGATCGTTATATCTTCACAGAACGTAACGGTATTTACATCATTGACTTGCAGAAAACAGTTAAGAAGGTCGAAGAAGCTTATAACTTCGTACGTTCGATCGGCGAAGAAGGCGGCACTATTCTCTTCGTAGGTACTAAGAAACAAGCACAAGATTCGGTGAAAGAAGAAGCAGAACGTTGCGGCAACTTCTACATCAATCAACGTTGGCTCGGCGGCACGCTGACTAACTTCCAAACAATCCAAAAGCGTATTGATCGCTTGAAAACTCTTGAGAAGTGGGAAGAGGACGGCACTTTCGACGTTCTTCCTAAGAAAGAAGTTATCATTCTCCGTAAAGAGAAAGATCGTCTTGAGAAGTTCCTTGGTGGTATCAAAGGCATGAGAGGTTTGCCAAGCGCACTGTTCATCATCGACCCACGCAAAGAGCGTATCGCGGTTGCTGAAGCACGCAAACTTGGTATCCCAATTGTTGGTATCGTTGATACTAACTGTGATCCGGACGAAATCGACTACGTTATCCCAGGTAACGACGATGCAATCCGTGCGGTTAAATTGCTTACTGCGAAGATGGCTGATGCAATTGTTGAGTCGCGTCAAGGCGAAGTAACAACTGCTTAATTAGCTGATAGCGATAGAAAACGAAAGGGTGGTCAGACGGTGAATAACCTCTCACCGCCCTTTTTTCGAATACTTAACCTTAAACATTTCAGGAGGATTCCACAATGGCAGTTAGTGCTAGTGCAGTAAAAGAATTGCGCGAAAGAACAGGCGCAGGTATGCTTGATTGTAAAAAAGCGCTTGATGAAACAAACGGTGATATCGCGAAAGCAATCGACTTGCTTCGTGAAAAAGGTCTTTCCGCAGCAGCAAACAAAGCGGGTCGTGCAGCTACTGAAGGTACAGTAGAGTCCTACATCCACGCTGGCGGCCGTATCGGCGTATTGGTAGAAATCAACTGCGAAACTGACTTCGTTGGTAAAACAGATCAGTTCCGCGAGTTCGCTCGTGATATCGCAATGCAAATCGCAGCTGCAAACCCTAAGTTTGTAAGCCGTGAAGAAGTATCTGCAGAAGAGCTTGAGAAAGAGCGTGAAATCTTGAAAGCTCAAGCGCTGAACGAAGGCAAACCAGAGAAAATCGTTGAAAAAATGGTTGATGGCCGTATCAGCAAATACTACGAAGAGTACTGCTTGCTTGAGCAACCATTCATTAAAGATCCAGACAAAACGATCCATACACTGCTGAAAGAGAAAATCAGCACAATTGGTGAGAACATCTCTATCCGTCGCTTCGCTCGTTTCGAGCTTGGTGAAGGCCTTGAGAAAAAAGAAGACAACTTCGTTCAAGAAGTTATGTCGCAAGCTAAATTGTAATCCGAACGCACAAGCGGGGCGGGGCGTTCGCCCCGCCTATTTCCTATAATAGGACTGTTTTATTAAGTATGCGGCCTTGAAACAAGGTCCAAGATGGAGGTAAACCACGTTGCAAAGTCCCGTGTACAAACGTGTAGTATTGAAAGTTAGCGGAGAGTCGCTTTCGGGTAACAATGGATATGGCATCGACTCTGCAATGATTTCATCGATCGCAGAGCAAGTAAAAGAAGTTGTAGAAATGAACGTTGAAGTTGCTATCGTATGCGGTGGCGGCAACATCTGGCGTGGTATTGCAGGTTCTGAAAAAGGAATTGACCGTGCAACTGCTGACTATATGGGCATGCTAGCTACAGTTATGAATTCCTTGGCGCTGCAAGATGCGCTTGAACAAATCGAAGTGCCAACACGCGTACAAACATCTATCGCAATGCAGCAAATTGCGGAGCCTTACATACGTCGCCGGGCAATCCGTCATCTGGAGAAAGGCCGTGTCGTTATCTTCGCTGCAGGCACAGGTAACCCGTTCTTCTCAACAGATACAACTGCGGCGCTTCGTGCAGCTGAGATTGAAGCTGAAGTAATTCTAATGGCGAAAAACAAAGTGGATGGCGTATATTCTGCGGATCCGTTTAAAGATGCGTCAGCTGAGAAGTATGAAACGCTGACTTATATGGAAGTGCTGAACCGTAACCTTGGCGTAATGGATTCGACCGCGTCTTCACTCTGTATGGACAATAACATTCCTCTTGTTGTGTTCAACATTACAGAGAAGGGTAACATTAAGCGCGTTGTTCTCGGTGAAAAAATCGGAACTATTGTGATGAAGGAGAGTGTGGGCTAGTGCCACAGTCAATCAAGAAGAGCGCTGAAGAGCGCATGGACAAAGCAATTATCGCATTGAAGCGCGATCTCTCTACGCTCCGTGCAGGCCGAGCAACTCCGGCACTGTTGGACCGTGTTCAAGTTGAATATTACGGGGCAATGACGCCTGTTAACCAATTAGCAAATATCAACACACCGGACTCCCGGACCATTCTAATCCAGCCTTGGGATAAATCCTCCCTTGGTGCGATCGAGAAATCGATTATGAAATCGGATCTTGGCTTGACACCGTCGAATGATGGTTCAACCATTCGGCTCGTCATTCCAATGTTGACGGAAGAGCGCCGTTCAGATCTCGTGAAAATGACGAAAAAATTCGGCGAAGAAGCGAAGGTAGCCATCCGTAACATTCGTCGCGATGCGAACGATGACATCAAGAAGCTTGAGAAGAGTGATATCTCCGAAGATGAATCGCGCCGTCATCAAGATGACATTCAGAAGACGACAGACAAGTTTGTTGCTGAAGTTGAACGCGTACTATCCGCTAAAGAGAAAGACATTATGGAAGTTTAATGCATAAGAACCGGCCCCTCCGACAGGTGGGGTCTGCCTGCATAAATCGACATTAGCGGCGGGAGGACGAACATGTGTTACAGCGAGTGAAAGCTTTATTCGGCAAGTCTACTGTGCCACAGTCGCAGATGCCTGAGTCGGATAATATCCCGCAGCATATCGCAATCATTATGGACGGCAACGGCAGATGGGCAAAGAGCCGCGGGCTGCCGCGGATGGCCGGGCATCATTCCGGTATGAAGACGGTCAAACGGATTACGATGGCTGCCAATCGGCTTGGCGTTAAATATTTGACGCTCTACGCATTCTCGACCGAGAATTGGAAGCGGCCGAAAGCAGAAGTGGAGTTTCTCATGAAGCTGCCGCAAGAGTTTCTATCCATCGAACTGAAGGACCTGATGGAGAATAACGTGCAGGTGCGCATGATGGGATATAGAGGCGATCTACCTTCGCACACCTTGCTAGCGGTGGAAGAGGCTATTGAGCGTACAGCTGGTAATACCGGACTTGTACTGAATTTTGCCCTCAATTACGGTAGCCGTAAAGAAATGATTGAAGCGGTTCGAGGCATTAGCCAAGCTGTGGCTGATGGCAAGCTGGATCCAAGCGATATCAATGAATCGCACATGGAAGCTCACTTGCTTACCGCAGGTTTACCTGACCCTGACCTGCTTATTCGCACAAGCGGCGAGCTTCGTCTCAGCAATTTTATGCTATGGCAATTGGCTTATAGCGAAATGTGGTTTACAGATGTCTATTGGCCTGAGTTTACAGAAGCGCATTTTCACGAAGCTGTTCGTGAATATCAGATGCGTGCTCGTCGTTACGGCGGGGTATAGACCTTAGGCTTAACTGGAGCGTGTCTTCTAAAGTGAAACAACGGATTATTACAGGCCTAATTGGTGGTGCTGCTTTTATCGCGCTAACCGTACTTGGCGGATGGTTTTATTTTGCACTTCTCCTCTTGCTTGCAATTATCGGTTTTATTGAATACAGGCGAATGAACGGGGTAGCTGCATTCCATCCTTTATCACTACTTGGCTTTGCAGGTACGCTCGTGCTGTTCATTCCTTGGGATGAATTCGGACTCGATAATCCTGCAGCGATACATACGATTTGGTTATTGTTATTCTTATTGTTAACAGTGACGGTGCTGACGAAGAACGTGATCACGATTGATGGCGCAGCTCTGATGCTGCTTGGCGCAATCTATGTCGGTTATGGATTCCATGCGATGTTTGAAGTGCGTAATGCGGATAACCATGGCCTGTTCACGACTTGTATGGCATTCGGGGCGATCTGGGCTTCTGATATCGGTGCCTATTTCACTGGACGAGCTATTGGCAAGCGTAAACTGTGGCCGTCCATCAGCCCAAACAAAACGATTGAAGGTTCTATAGGCGGCGTTGTGCTTTCGCTGGCAATCGCGGTCATATTTGCATTGGCATATCCGGATATTATTAACATTGGTCGTGCGCTGCTTATTGGACTTGTTGCTGCGGTTGCAGGTCAACTCGGAGACTTGATTCAATCCGCGTACAAGAGGGTCCGCGGGATCAAAGATACCGGTTCGATTCTGCCGGGACACGGCGGCGTACTCGATCGTTGTGACAGCTGGTTGGTTGTATTTCCGCTGCTCGTCATGACGGGATTGCTACCGCTGTAAGACTCATGTGAGTGAGTCTGATTTTTCTGAATGCATGAACATCAGGAGGGTCGAAGATTGAAGAAAATTACGATTCTTGGCTCCACTGGATCAATAGGTACACAAACACTCGATATCTTAGGCCGAGAGCCTGAGCGTTATCAGGTTGAAGGGCTTGCGGCAGGCAGCAATCTTGAGCTTGTTATTGAACAAGCGAAGCGGTTCAAGCCGAAGACAGTCTGTTTGTCCACAAAGGAGCTCGCGGAAGAAGCCAAACTTCATCTGCCATCCGGGACGAAAGTGCTTTATGGCAATGAAGGGCTCATTGAAACTGCTGCGGATACGGATGCGGATACGGTTGTTACGGCTATAGTCGGAAGCAGAGGCTTGGAGGCAACGCTTGCTGCAATTGAAGCGGGGAAACATATTGGGCTTGCAAACAAAGAAACACTCGTGACCGCAGGCCATATTGTCATGCGAAGAGCTGCTGAAAAGGGCGTATCCATTCTCCCGATTGACAGCGAGCACTCCGCGATCTTCCAATGCTTGAACGGTGAAAGACGTTCGGATGTAAAGCGCATCACGCTGACCGCTTCGGGAGGCTCGTTCCGTGATCGGACTCGTGAAGAGCTGCAAGGCGTTACCCTTGCAGAGGCACTGAATCATCCGAACTGGTCGATGGGTGCGAAGATTACGATTGATTCTGCTACGATGGCGAACAAAGGGCTAGAAGTCATTGAGGCGCATTGGCTGTTTGACTTGTCCTATGATCAAATCGACGTCATCATCCATCCTGAGAGCATCATTCATTCATATGTAGAGTTCGTCGATCACAGCATTATCGCACAGCTGGGGATGCCGGATATGCGCGTGCCGATCCAATATGCGCTCACCTATCCGGGGCGCAGGCCGACGCCGACAGAGTCGCTCAATCTGGCGAAGCTGTCAGCGCTGCACTTCCGCGAAATGGATTTCGAACGTTACCCTTGCCTTCGCTTCGCTTATGAGAGCGGTCGAGCAGGTCAATCGGTACCGACGGTATTCAACGCGGCGAATGAAACCGCAGTTGCGCGTTTCCTCGAAGGAACAATTACATTCTTAGAGATCGAGACCGTTATTGCAAAAGTGCTTGAGCAGCATCAAGCGATCGACGTACCAGACGTACAGTCGATAGCAGAAGTTGATGCTTGGGCGCGTTCTGTTGCTGCAAACATCTGAGCCTAAGGGGTTCTCTTGAATCGTACGGGAGAATAATGATAATCTAAGTACAGGCCGTTACGAACAGGAGGCTCGAATAACGATGCATATGATACAGGTCGTCTTTTCTACGGTAATGGTCTTCTTCGTCATTGTGACGATCCATGAATGGGGTCACTTTTATTTTGCGAAGCGTGCCGGTATATTGGTTAGAGAGTTTGCAATCGGATTTGGTCCGAAGCTGTTTTCCATCAAGCGCGGCGAGACGCGCTATACGCTGCGACTAGTGCCAGCAGGCGGTTTCGTGCGAATGGCAGGAGAAGATCCGGAGCTTGTTGAAGTCCAGCCAGGTCAAACGGTAGCCGTAAGACTGAAGGATGACGTTGTTACGCGCATCTACCTTGATCGTCTGGATGATCGCAGCAATGTGGTACGTGGTGAAGTCGAGAAGATTGATATCGAACGCACGATGAGAATTGCCCTTTCGGCAGATGGTGTAACGGAGTCATACCGCGTACATCCGCAGGCGCTTATGATCACGAAGGGGAAAGAGACTCAGGTTGCGCCGCTGGATCGTCAGTTCGGCAGCAAGACTGTCGGACAACGCGCACTAGCAATTGTCGCAGGTCCTGTAATGAATTTTATTCTCGCATTCGTGCTGTTCGGCGTCTACTTCCAGATGGCAGGCGTACCGATGGAGAACCCGGATCGTCTGCTCATTGGCGATGTTGTAGATGGAATGCCTGCCTCCAAGGTGGATATTCAAGTCGGAGACGTCATTGATTCGGTCAATGGGGTCAAGATTGGCGGCGATTCCACGAAGATGATCGACATGATTGGCAAGTCCGTCGACGTGCCGCTGACATTCAACGTCATTCGCGACGGCAAGCTGCATTCCATCAAGGTAACGCCAAAGCTTGATAAAGCTTCGGGTGTAGGCAAGCTGGGAATATCAGCAGCTGCGCCATCCCGCTCCGTCACATTCACCGAAACATTCACCTTCGCGGGCAAAGCGATGAAGAATATGACGATTATGATTTTTGACGGCTTCAAGAAGCTTGTGCTGGGTGATTTCAAGATGGAAGATCTTGGCGGTCCTGTGCGGACTGCACAGGTAACAAGTCAAATTGCTGCACAGGGCATAACGCAGCTCGTTTCATGGGTAGCAGTACTTAGTTTGTATTTAGGCATATTCAATTTGCTGCCGATTCCGGCACTGGATGGAAGCAGGCTCGTCTTCCTTGGCCTGGAGGCAGTCCGCGGACGTCCGATTGATCCGAACCGGGAGAGCATGGTGCACTTCATTGGCTTCGCCATGCTGATGCTGCTCATGCTGGCGGTCACATATAATGATATTTTGCGATTGGTAAGAGGGGAGCACTGAGTCGGTCATGTCGAAAGAGAAGCAGTTCGTTTCAGCAGAAATCACGCCGCAGAGCGAGGATTTCTCACGCTGGTACATTGATGTTATTAAAAAAGCCGAACTGATGGATTATTCCCCAGTGCGCGGTTGTATCGTATTCCGCCCGGAAGGGTTTGAAATTTGGGAGCACATGCGTGATGAATTAGACCGCAGATTCAAGGAATCCGGTCACCGCAACGCGTACTTCCCGATGTTCATCCCGGAGAGCTTCTTCATGAAAGAGAAGGAGCACATTGAAGGCTTTAACCCGGAGCTGCCATGGGTAACCGAGGCAGGCGGAGAGAAGCTGGAAGAACGTCTGGCGATTCGTCCGACATCCGAGACGATTATCGGTCATATGTATGCGAAGTGGATTCAATCGTACCGTGACTTGCCTGTCCTGATTAACCAATGGGCAAACGTTGTACGTTGGGAGAAACGCACATTGCCATTCCTTCGTACGACGGAGTTCTTGTGGCAAGAAGGCCACACCGCTCATGAAAATGAGACAGAGGCTCGCGAAGAAACGAATCAGATGCTTGAGACTTACCGCGATTTCTGCGAGAACTACTTGGCGATTCCGGTTATTATGGGACAGAAGACACCTTCTGAGCGTTTTGCCGGTGCAGTAGATACCTATTCCATTGAAGCCATGATGAAGGACGGCCGTGCGGTACAAGCCGGTACTTCCCATTATCTCGGTACGAAGTTTGCAGTCGCATTCGATATCAAGTATTTGGACCGTGAGAACACGCTGCAATACTGCCACACGACTTCATGGGGCGTATCGACTCGTTTGATGGGTGCGCTGATTATGGTACATGGCGATGACCGCGGGCTAGTATTGCCGCCGAAGGTTGCTCCAACACAAGTCATCATGATTCCAATCGGACCTCCGAAGACACGTGAGCAAGTGATTGGCCGTGTGGACGAGCTGTTCGCTGAGCTGAAGAAGGCAGGCATTCGCGTGAAAGTGGATGATCGCAGCGACGTTAGCCCAGGCTGGAAGTTCAATGAATACGAAATGCGCGGCGTACCGATTCGCCTTGAGCTTGGACCTCGCGATATGGAGAATGGACAAGTCGTTCTCGTATCCCGGATTACAGGCGAGAAGCGTATCGTACTTCAAAGCAATTTGAAGGAAGAAATTGATGGTATGCTGACGGAGATCCATAATGATATGCTTGAGCGAGCGAAGCAGTTCCGTACGGATCATTCCTATTCGGTCGAAACGCTTGATGAGATGAAATCGTTGTTTGAAGAGCAGCGCGGCTTCGCTACGGCAGGCTGGTGCGGCTCGGATGCATGTGAGAGCCAGGTGAAGGAAGAGACGGGCGCAACAAGCCGTAACATTCCGTTTGAACCGGCTGAGCATAAAACAAAATGTTTGGTGTGCGGAGAGAAAGCAGAGCATACGGTTGTGTTTGCTCGCGCGTACTAATGAAATAGGAGATGAGACGGCCCTTTGGGCCGTTTCTTCTTGAGACACGTAAACGCGTAACGATAGCTATTGCCGTCTGGGAGACGGTAGTAGCCGTTTACATTTGGGGGAGAAATGAATGAACCAAACCGGGGACAAGCGGCAGCGGTTCGAGCTGCTATTGAAGCAGGCAGAATTGCCGCAGCAATTGACGGATGAGCATTTTGGTGATGCCTATATAGACAAAGTGGTCGTAAGCCGGAGTAACCGGGAGTGGACGTTTTGCATTCGCAAAGCGTCTTTGGTTCCTTTACCGGCTTTTACTGTTTTTTGTCGCAGCATTCAAGCGAAATTTACCCATATAGCTCAAATTTCGTTCCAGTTTCAGTTTGGTGAAGATGTGCAGAAGGAAGAGGTTATCGAGGCATACTGGCCGGCATTCGTCGAGTGGCTGCAGCATAGCAATCCATCCGTAAATGGCTGGATTAGCAAGTCGAAGATGGATGTATCCGGTGACCACATTACACTGCACTTAATGGATGAGATGGGGCTTGAGCTTGCACGGAAGAAGAAAATTGACGAGCTTGCAGTTGATTTCTATCAGCAGCAGTTCTCTGTCGCTTGTCGCGTGAAGCTGGTTGTTGCAGAGTCGAACCAAGAAGTGTTCGAGGAGTTCAATCAGAAGCGGGTCATGGAAGAGCGCGAAGTGCTCGAAGCGATGATGATGGCAAGCGTGCCTGAGGAGCCACCGCTTGATGAAGGCGATGTGCGCCTAGTCGTCGGGTATGACATTCGCGATGAAGCCGTTCCGATCATGAATGTCGTCGAAGAAGAGAAGAAGGTAACCGTTCAAGGTACTGTTTTCGGCTTAGACGAGAAGGAGCTGCGGAACGGCAGCACCCTGTTTACGTTCAACGTGACGGACTTTACAGATTCCATAGCTATGAAGATGTTCGCCAAGACGAAGGAAGATGTTAAAGTTCTGAAGCAGCTCGCGAACGGCAAGTGGATCAAAGCGCGCGGACGTGTGGAATATGACCGATTCATGATGGAGCCTGAGCTTGTCATGATGCCTTCCGATCTGCATGAAGTAGTAGCTCCGAAAGAAGCGAAGGATGATGCGGAAGAGAAACGCGTCGAATTCCATCTTCACACCACGATGAGTACAATGGACGCGATAACGTCAGTTGATACTTACATCAAGCAAGCGGCAAAATGGGGTCATAAAGCGATTGCGATTACCGACCACGGCAACGTCCAGTGTTACCCGGAAGCTGCGAAAGCGGCGAAGAAGCATGGCGTTAAGGTGCTGTTCGGCCTTGAAGCGAACGTCGTCAACGATGCCATTCCGATGGTTATGAATGCTCGTGAAGAGTTGATGCAGACAGCGACTTATGTTGTTTTCGACGTGGAGACAACAGGCTTATCTGTCGTGAATAATAAGATTATCGAGCTTGCTGGCGTGAAGATGCATGAGGGTAAGGAGATTGATCGATTCTCCACTTTCATTAATCCGCATGAGGATATTCCATACAACATCCAGCAGCTGACGAATATTACGAATGAGATGGTAGCAGACGCGCCTGATCTTAGCGAGAAGATTGGCGACTTTATAGATTTTGTTGGCGATTCCGTCCTTGTCGCGCATAATGCAAGGTTCGATATGGGCTTCCTTCAAGCGGCGTGCAAAGCGAACGGCTTGCCTGAAGTGAAGAATCCGGTGCTCGATACGCTGGAGCTTGCAAGGTTCCTTCATCCTTCGATGAAGAATCACAGGCTGAATACGCTAGCAGATAAATATAAAATCAGTCTCGAGAATCATCACCGTGCGATAGATGACTCCATTGCACTCGGCGGCGTTCTGTTCGGACTCATTGGCGATTGTGCAGCGCGCAATATTACGGGTCTGCAAATGCTGAACGACTATGTGGGACTCGACTTATCCAATATGCGTCCGTTCCACTGCTGTATTTATGCGCTTAACGGAACAGGCAAGAAGAACTTATTTAAACTTATATCGATGTCGCATACCCAGCATTTTAAACGTGTTGCAACGATTCCGAAGAGCAAGCTGTCAGATCTGCGTGAAGGACTGCTTATTATCTCGGGTTGCGAGAAAGGTGAATTCTTCGAGGCGGTTATGAACAAATCGGTCGAAGAAGCAGAAGAGGTTGCGCTGTATTACGACGTACTGGAAATTCAGCCAGTCACTTTCTACATGCATCTCGTGGAAAAGGGCTTCGTAGCAAGCCGTGCGGAGATTGAACAAGCCATTCGCCGCGTCTGTGAAATCGGCGATAAGCTTGGCAAGCCAATTATCGCAACGGGCAATGTGCACTATCTGCAGCAGCGGGACAAGCTGTTCCGGGATATTACCATTCACGGTATTACCGGGTTCAGTCCGCTCAAGGATATTCAAAAACCAGATGCGCATTTCCGCACAACGAAAGAAATGTTAGAGGAATTTGCTTTCCTCGGTGAAGCACGCGCTTATGAAGTCGTCGTCAAGAATACTTCCGAGCTTGCTGACCGTTTCGAAGAGTACAGTATGTTCCCTCCGAAGTTGTTCGTTCCGATTCTGGAAGGAGCGGATGAGGAGATGCGTAATACGTGCTATGATACGGCGCGTCAGCTATATGGAGAGCCGATACCAGAGGTCGTCGTAGAGCGGCTGGAGCGGGAGCTCGTGCCGATCACGAAAGCGGGCTTCGCAGCCAACTATCTAATCTCGGCGCGGCTTGTTAAGAAGTCGAATGCAGACGGTTACTTGGTTGGTTCCCGTGGTTCCGTAGGATCTTCCGTTGTAGCGACATTCCTTGGGATTTCCGAGGTTAACCCGCTCCCGGCACACTATACGTGTTTGAACACTGATTGCAAATATAGCGAGTTTTTCCTCGACGGCAGCTATCCGAGTGGATTTGATCTACCGAATAAAATATGCCCGAACTGCGGTAAGCCGCTGAAGGGTGAAGGACAGGATATTCCGTTCGAGACGTTCCTGGGCTTTAAAGGCGATAAAGTTCCCGATATCGATCTTAACTTCTCCGGCGAATATCAGCCGATCGCGCATAACTTCACGAAGGAAATGTTCGGTCCTGAGAACGTATACCGTGCAGGAACCATTGGTACGGTAGCGGAGAAGACAGCATATGGTTTTGCGAAGAAATACGAAGAAAGCTATGGAAAAAAGTGGCGTGGAGCTGAGCTTGCTCGCCTCGCGAACGGCTGTACGGGCGTTAAGCGAAGCACCGGTCAGCATCCGGGCGGTATTGTCGTAGTCCCGGATTACATTGAGGTTGAAGATGTTACGCCAGTGCAATTTCCAGCGGATGATGTGAACGCCGAGTGGAAAACGACGCATTTTGACTATCATGCCTTCGAGGATAATCTCCTTAAGCTCGATATTCTCGGACACGATGATCCGACGATGATGAGGATGCTCCAGGATCTCACCGGCGTCGATCCGACGACAATCCCGATGAACGATCCGAAGGTAATGAGCATGTTTAGCTCGACGGATGCGCTTGGTGTCATGCCTGACCGAATCCGTTCTACGGTCGCAACTTACGGCGTACCGGAGATGGGAACGAAATTCGTTCGTCAGATGCTTGAAGAGACAAAGCCCCAGACTTTTGCCGACTTACTGCAAATATCAGGCTTGTCTCACGGAACAGGCGTATGGCTTGGCAATGCGCAGGAGCTAATCAAGAACCGGACTTGCACGATCAAGACCGTTATCGGCTGTCGTGATGATATTATGCTTTTCTTAATTTATAAAGCAGGCATGGATGCGGGTCTCGCGTTCAAAATCACCGAGAGCGTACGTAAAGGTAAAGGTCTGACGCCAGAGTGGATCGAAGAGATGAAGCGTTGTAAGGTACCTCAGTGGTATATCGACTCGTGTCTGAAGATCGAGTACATGTTCCCGAAAGCGCACGCCGCGGCCTATGTTATCTCGGCTGTGCGTACCGCATACTTCAAGCTGTATTATCCGATCCATTACTATGCGACGTACTTCTCGATTCGTGCAGAGGATTTCGATCTTGAGCTTCTGTGTCAAGGTTACGAAGCAATCGGGCGCCGATTAGGCGAAATCGAGGCAAAAGGCTTTACTGCAACGCCGAAGGAGAAGAACAGCGTGTCTCTCCTTGAGATGGCGCTGGAGATGACAGCACGTGGTTTCACGTTTAAGCCAGTAGATTTGTATCGTTCCGAAGCGACGCGGTTCATCGTAGAAGACAAGTCGATCATTCCTCCATTCGGCGCAATCAGCGGTATCGGTGAGAATGCGGCGAAGAATATCGCCGGCGCTCGTGACTTCGGCGAGTTCTTGTCCATCGAGGACTTCCAGCAGAAGTCGAAGGCTTCGAAGACGATTGTTGAGGTTCTGACAGGCATGGGCTGTTTCCGCGGCTTGCCGGAGTCGAACCAGTTGTCGTTGTTCTAATAGGTAAATGGAAACCCGGTGCTGAGGCACCGGGTTTCGTGTTGTTAGTGGTTCGAGTGGTGGGAGGTTTGCCGCAGGCAAACGAGTCCCGTAGGGACGACTATGGTGTTGGTTTCAAGCTCTTAGGGAATTGGCTTTATACATTTCTACCTAACGAACTCACAAGTACTTATTACGAAGAAACTCGCATCATTTCTGAGTTAACGAACTCCAGAAAAGTTATTAGGCTTCAAATGGACGATTTGGTCCGCGATATATGGATAATAACGTGCTCTTAGTTTGTTAGCTTCGCAAAAGCGCTCAGCATTCAAAATTAAGTGCCTTAGGATTCACTAGCGACTGCAACAGTCACGCAGGCCGACTGGGTGCTCGCAAAAAGGGCGAAGCCGCTACAGCCGCTGCTGCCGAGGTTCTCCGGCAGCAGCGGCTTTTGCCGCAAAGCGAATGGCGGCGGCGAGGGGGGCAAATGGGCAGGGGAGCGTAGTTCGATGGTGCAGCCGGAGAGTTTACGTGCCGCCTTTGAACTCGGAATGCTACCGCTTGGCGGTCTAATTCAAGCATACCGAGTTCAACAGCGGCCGCAGGCGCACTACCGAACGGAGCGGTGGTCCTGCCCGGGCAGCCACACGCGCGACTAGCGGCTCCCCGCCACCATGAGCGCCCCTTATTGTCACCACATCATGGTTATGGTATAATCTTTCTGGTAATGCTGATGATACGACCTTTTCGCAGAAGAGTGGGGAAACCCACTCTTTACGTTTTGTCTGCACCTTTTTCGCCATACAGAATGTAGAATGACCCTCATCTCGCATGAGGTTGATATTCAGCTGAACTAAATTGAACTGCCAGTAACGCCGCCTCTTGCGTGGCGAACAGCTGCAGTGGGAGGTACATCGTTTTTGAACACAGCTATGATCAAAACCGCAGTTGAGGAAATGGCAAAGCCATTCCTCGATGAGAATGGATTTGAACTCGTTGACGTCGAGTATGTGAGAGAAGGCAGCAATTGGTTCCTTCGGATCTACGTTGACAAACTAGAAGGCCACATTGATATCGATGAGTGCGGCCGCATTAGCGAATACTTAAGTGAGAAGCTTGATGAGAACGATCCGATTTCGGATGCTTACTTCCTGGAAGTATCCTCGCCAGGTGCGGAACGTCCGCTGAAGAAGCCGGAGGATGTCCACAAATCCGTGGGCAAGCATGTATTTGTAACGACTTATGAGCAGATTGGCGGCTTGAAGGAGTTTGAAGGTACGCTGCTTTCTTTTGATGGCGAAGAAGTTGTTGTCGAGATCGGTAAGAAGAAACATACAATTCCTTACGCTAAAGTAGCAAGCGCCCGTTTAGCCATCATTTTCTAATCGTTGAAGATGAAGGCATGAATATAACGATAGGGAACCAGTTGAAAGGGGGAACTCATTTCCAATGAGCATGGAATTTATTGAAGCATTGTCGGAAATCGAAAGAGAGAAAGGGATCAGCAAAGATATTTTGCTGGAAGCGATCGAAGCGGCCCTGATTTCAAGCTACAAGCGCAATTTCAATACCGCGCAAAACGTGCGTGTGGATATTAACCGTTTTACAGGCGTCATTAAAGTGTATGCGCGCAAAACAGTCGTGGATGACGTTCTTGACCCGCGTCTTGAAATTTCCGTGGAAGCATCCCGCGAGATTAACCCGCATTACCAGCTTGATGACATCGCAGAAATCGAAGTAACCCCTCGTGACTTCGGCCGCATCGCCGCACAAACGGCGAAGCAAGTCGTCACACAGCGTATCCGTGAAGCTGAGCGCGGTCTCATCTACAATGCTTTCATCGATAAAGAAGAAGACATTGTGAACGGGATTGTTCAGCGTCAAGACGTACGGAACCTGTTCATCGACCTCGGTAAAGTTGAAGCGGTACTGCCGCTTACTGAACTTATGCCAACTGACAAGTTCAAGCATGGCGATCGGGTGAAATCGTTCATTACAAAGGTCGAGAATACGACGAAGGGTCCGCAGATTTTCCTTTCACGTACGCATCCAGGTCTGCTTAAGCGTCTCTTTGAACTAGAGGTTCCTGAAATCTACGACGGTGTAGTAGAAATTCGTTCCGTTGCGCGCGAAGCGGGCTTCCGTTCGAAGATTGCCGTACATTCTCGCAACTCGGAAGTAGATCCGGTCGGATCTTGCGTAGGGCAGAAAGGGATGCGCGTGCAAACGATCGTTACGGAGCTGAAGGGCGAGAAGATTGATATTGTTCGTTGGTCCGAGAACGTCGAAGAATATGTTGCGAATGCGCTGAGCCCTTCGAAGGTAATCGAAGTTATCGTATACGAGCAAGAGAAGATGGCGCGTGTTATCGTGCCGGACTATCAATTGTCGCTTGCGATTGGTATCAAAGGCCAGAACGCTCGCCTTGCTGCGAAGCTGACAGGCTGGAAGATTGATATTAAGAGCGAAACTCAAGCTGAGCAAGAGTTTGGCCGTCCAAAATCGCAAGTGGGCACGATGCACCAGGATTCCATCTCCATCGACTAATTTTTGTATAGGCGTGTTCAGGGGGGATGCATGGTGAGACCTAGAAAAATACCACTGCGCAAATGTGTGGCTTGCCAGCAGATGATGCCAAAGAAGGAACTGATTCGCGTCGTTCGAACTCCGGACGAGGCGATATTGATTGACCTGACAGGCAAAAAAGCTGGACGCGGCGCGTATCTGTGCGGTAAAGTGTCCTGCTTCAAGCTAGCGAAGAAGAGCAGAGCACTGGATCGGGCACTGAAACAGACCGTCGGCATCGAAATTTATGATCAACTTGAACAGGATTTTATTGCCGTCGAGGATACGTTTAACGCGAATAAGGATGCGATGGATAACGATGACGAAGAAGCATAAAGCACTCTCCTTACTCGGCATGGCGATGCGAGCAGGCAAGCTCGTGACCGGGGATGAAACCGTACTGAAGGCGGTTAGGCAAGGAAAAGCAAAAATCGTCATAGTTGCCGCTGATGCATCAGATAATACGAAGAAGAAGTTTCGGGACAAATGTGCCACCTACAATGTCAAGCTAATTGAAGCATTTGACCGGATTACGATCGGGGAAGCGATTGGCAAGTCGGAGCGAGTGCTGCTCGGCGTAACCGATGCAGGCTTCTCAAAGAGCATCCAACAGAGCTTAATTGAACCTTCGGAGGTGGAGTATATTGACTAAACAAAACGAGAGCAAAGACAATAAAGATAAGACGCGAGTCTATGAATACGCCAAGTCGCTAAACATGAGCAGCAAAGAAATTATTACCATTCTCAAGCGCCTCAATCTTCCTGTAAATAATCATATGAGCGTCATGGAGAATGAAATGGTCTCGAAAGTGGAAGGATTCTTCCGAGACATCAAAGCGAATGCTGCCGCTAAACGCGCGCAGGAGAACGCGACGGTATCCGCAGCGGCAGGAGCTTCCAATAATAATCGTCCTTCACAGCAAGGACAACCAGAGCGTAAGCCGCAGCAAACGAATTCGAATGCAGCGCAGAATCATGGTCATGCTAACAAAAATACTCAAGAAACGCAGGGGAATATGAACACAACAAATACACCATCATCAGCAGCGAATAACGCTGCACAATCGGCTCCAAGTCCATCATCTGCTACAGAATCAGCTTCAAACACAGCTTCAAACACAGCTTCAAACACAGCTTCAAACACAGCTTCAAACACAGCTCCAACTACAAACACACAACCTTCGGCGAATGCATCTCATTCTTCTTCTAATCAGCAGCGCCCGCAAGGTCAAGGCGGCGGCTATCAAGGCAATCGTCCGCAAGGTCAAGGCGGCGGCTACCAAGGCAACCGTCCGCAAGGTCAAGGCGGCGGCTACCAAGGCAATCGTCCACAAGGTCAAGGCGGCGGTTATCAAGGCAACCGTCCGCAAGGTCAAGGAAGCGGCTACCAAGGCAACCGTCCACAAGGTCAAGGCGGTCAAGGCGGTCAAGGTGGCGGCGGCTACCAAGGTAATCGTCCACAAGGTCAAAGCGGTCAAGGTGGCGGCGGTTACCAAGGTAATCGTCCACAAGGTCAAAGCGGTCAAGGTGGCGGTGGTTACCAAGGCAATCGTCCGCAAGGTCAAGGTGGTCAAGGTGGCAGCGGCTACCAAGGCAACCGTCCGCAAGGTCAAAGCGGTCAAGGTGGCGGCGGCTATCAAGGCAACCGTCCGCAAGGTCAAAGCGGTCAAGGTGGCAGCAGTCAGGGTGGCGGCGGTTTCCGTAACAATGCACCTCGCCAAGATTCGCAGCAATCGTCAGCAAACCGTACTAACAGTACACCTGCACGTACGTTCACGACGGAAGATAAGCGTAGAACGAATCCGAAAGCTGCGAACAATTCGTTCAACAGCGTAAACAAACGTTTTGACGATAACCGTACGGGCAGCAACTTCAGAAACAACCGTGGAGGCAAGAACAACCGCGGTAAAGGCCAGCAACAAGTGTACAAAGAGAAGATCGACAACACACCTAAGAAAATTATTGTACGTGGTACAATGTCCGTTGGCGATCTGGCGAAGCTGCTGCATAAGGATGCTTCCGAAGTCATCAAGAAACTCATTACGCTTGGCGTAATGGCAACGATCAACCAAGAGGTAGACCTCGATACGGTTCAACTGATTGCCACTGAATACGGTGTTGAAGTTGAAGTGAAGATCCCGGTTGAAGAGGATGCATTCGAGACATTCGAAGAGAAGGACGAAGATGATGTACTTGAAACTCGTCCGCCAGTTGTTACCATCATGGGTCACGTTGACCACGGTAAAACAACGCTTCTTGATGCGATTCGCCATACGAATGTAACTAGCGGCGAGGCAGGCGGCATTACGCAGCATATCGGTGCGTACCAAGTCGAAATCAACCACAAGAAAATTACTTTCCTTGATACACCAGGTCACGAAGCGTTTACGCTTATGCGTGCCCGTGGTGCACAGGTAACGGATATTACCATCATCGTTGTTGCAGCGGATGACGGCGTGATGCCACAGACGGTTGAAGCGATCAATCACGCGAAAGCAGCAGGCGTGCCAATCATCGTCGCTGTGAACAAGATTGATAAGCCAGGCGCGGATGTTGACAAAATCAAACAAAGCATGACTGAGTATGCACTCGTTCCGGAAGAATGGGGCGGCGATACGATCTTCGTAAACGTGTCTGCGAAGCAGCGCACGAACCTCGAAGAGCTGCTCGAGATGATTCTGCTCGTTGCAGAAATGAACGACTACAAAGCGAACCCGAACAAACGTGCTCGCGGTACGGTCATTGAAGCTGAGCTTGATAAAGGTAAAGGTCCGGTTGCGCGCGTGCTCGTACAGCACGGTACGCTTAAGATCGGCGACGCATTCGTTGCAGGTAACTGCTTCGGCCGTGTTCGTGCCATGGTCAATGACAAGGGCCGCAGACTCAAAGAAGCGGGTCCAAGTACGCCAATTGAGATTACTGGTTTGACTGAGGTTCCTCAAGCGGGCGATCCGTTCCTCGTATTCGAAGACGAGCGTAAAGCACGTGCTATCGCAGATCGTCGCGCAATCAAGCAGCGTCAAGCTGATCTTGGCGCGAACTCGAGAGTAACGCTTGAAGATTTGTACAATCATATTAAAGAAGGCGAGATCAAAGATCTGAACGTTATCATCAAAGGTGACGTTCAAGGCTCCACTGAGGCGCTTAAAGGATCACTTGCCAAGATTGATATTGAAGGCGTACGTGTCAAAATCATCCACAGCGGTGCCGGTGCGATCACTGAATCCGATATCAACCTTGCTGCTGCGTCGAGCGCTATCGTAATCGGCTTTAACGTTCGTCCTGAGCCACAAGCTCTTGCGACAGCCGAGCAAGAGAAAGTTGATATCCGTCTGCACAGCATCATTTACAACGTCATTGACGAAATCGAGCACGCAATGAAAGGCATGCTTGATCCAGTGTTCAAGGAAGTTGTTATTGGTCAAGCAGAAGTGCGTAACTTGTTCAAAGTTACGAAGGTCGGCGTAATCGCAGGTTGTATGGTTATTTCCGGTAAAATTGCGCGTAATGCTAAAGCACGGTTGATCCGTGGCGGAATCGTAACGTTCGATGGCGAGATCGAATCGCTTAAACGTTTCAAGGACGATGCCAAAGAAGTGGCACAAGGCTACGAGTGCGGTATTACGCTGGATAAGTTTAATGACCTCAGAGAAGGCGACATCATTGAAGCCTACATCTTGGAGTCAGTAGAGAGGTGATTAACCTATGGCGAAAGTCCGCGTAGGACGTGTAGGTGAACAAATCAAGAAAGAATTAAGCCAGCTCATTCAGACGGAGCTTAAAGATCCGCGAATTGGCTTCATTACTGTAACGGGCGTCGATCTGACGAACGATATGTCCCAGGCGCGGATTTACCTTAGCGTGCTTGGCAGTGAAGAGCAGAAGGAGGAGACGCTGAAAGCACTTGCCCGTGGCAAAGGCTTCCTGCGCTCCGAGCTCGGCAAGCGAATTCGATTCCGTCACACGCCGGATCTGCTGTTCAAGTTCGACAGCAGCATCGAGTACGGCAGCCGGATCGAATCGCTGCTCACTGATATTAACGGCGGAAGTGTTCAGCAATGACCGCCGGAGATTCTGCGGCGTTCTCGGTCGCATACCTGGAGCAGCTTCAGAAGGCGCTTGAATTCATTCGAGGCGGCAATCGGTTTCTTGTCGTCTCGCATGTTCAGCCAGATGGCGACGCAATTAGCTCAACGATCGTTGTTGGCTGGCTGCTTGACCAGCTTGGCAAACAAGCCATCTTAATGAATGAAGGCAAAGTGCCTGTCCGGCTTCAATTTATGGACAGGTCCGCAATGATTATCAATTACAGCTTATCGCAGCCGACTGAGAAGTTCGATCGTATTATCGCGATCGATTGCGCTGATTTTCGCCGAATTGGTCTTGTGAGCACGCTATTTACCGATGACGCACAGCTTCTTAATATCGATCATCATCCTACTAATGATGCGTTCGGGGCGGCAAACTTGATCCGAGTCGATGCGGCTGCAACGGTTGAAATTTTGTATGATTTGATTGAGCACGGTGCGATCCCGCTGGATAAAGAAGTAGCAACCGCCATTTATACCGGTTTGTTAACGGATACGGGCGGTTTCCGCTATTCCAATACAACTCCTCGGGTGATGCATATTGCTTCACATATGCTTGCAGAGGGCGCGCCAGCTCATTATATCGCGAACCTGCTGCTGGAGATGATGACGAAGGCTCAGCTGCTTATCTTGCAGCGCGGCCTAAGCCGTCTTTTGTTCTCGGAGGATAACAAGATCGCTTCACTCTACATAACACATGCGGACATGGCAGAGACTGGCGCCATCGGTGATGATCTAGAAGGTCTCGTCAATTATGCGCTTAATGTGGAAGGTGTAGAAGTGGGCATTTTGCTCAAAGAAACCGAGAATGGCGAAGTGAAAGTAAGCATGCGTTCCGCCGGCAAGGTGGACGTATCTGCGATTGCGCAATCATTCGGCGGTGGAGGACATGTTCGTGCGGCTGGCTGCAGGCTTGCGCATGGCATTCTTGAATCTTCCGCATTAGTAGTCAATGCAGTAAGAGAGGCGCTGGATAAATGATGGATGGCATCTTGGCGGTCTGGAAGCCAGCTGGCTGGACCTCTCACGACGTCGTTGCAAAAGTTAGAAGATTGATCAAGGTGAAGCGCATCGGACATACCGGTACGCTCGATCCCGAAGTAACAGGCGTGCTTCCGCTCTGCATTGGCAGAGCGACGCGTGTCGTCGAATATGTGCAAGAGCGTCCGAAGAGCTACGAAGCAGAGATGAAATTCGGTATCGCTACGGATACCGAAGATATGTCAGGCACTGTACTGAGTGAGCTTCCTTCCGTAACTATTACGGAAGACGAGATTCGGCGCGTTCTCGCTACATTTATCGGAGAGATCGAACAAGTACCGCCGATGTATTCCGCGGTGAAGGTAGACGGCAAACGGCTCTATGAGCTTGCACGAGAAGGACAAGTCGTTGAACGGAAGTCGAGAGTGGTCACAATCCACAAGCTCGAGCTGCTTGAGATGAAGCTGGATCAGCCTCATCCGACGATTCGATTCTCGGTGGAATGCTCCAAGGGCACTTATATCCGAACCCTTTGCGTTGATATTGGACAAGCGCTTCATGTTCCGGCAGTTATGGTGAAATTGACTCGAACGATGTCAGGCGGCTTCACAGAAGCGGACTGCTACACGCTCGAATCGATTGCAGAGCTAATGGAATCAGGCGAGCTTGCTTCGAAGCTGACACCAGCTGATCAGGCGATTAATCACTTTCCACGCGCGACGGTGAGCAACCACAATGTACAGCGTGCTTTTCAAGGGAAACGTATCGAGCTTCACTCGCTGCTCGAGCATGATCCATTCGAATTGGATGCGATCATTCGGTTGTATGGTGAAGATGGAACGTTTGCTGGTTTGTTCGAGCAAGATCAAGAAACAGCTTCGCTTAAAGGTGTGAAAGTTTTCACTCCTACCGCGTAAGCTTGTTATAGTGAAGATCATAAAGCAGGTGTGACTGCAGATGGAAATCATCTCATTACAATACCCGATTGCAACCACGTGCACAGAGCAGCAAACTGTGCCGAAGGCGCTGGCGATCGGTCATTTTGACGGTGTGCACCGCGGGCATCAGAATGTTATCCGCCGCGCGGTGGAATTGGCGAAGGCAACCGGGCTTCAAAGTGCGGTGATGACCTTTCATCCGCATCCGAAGGAAGTGCTTGGCCAAAGCGGGCAGTATGCAGTCAGCCTGACACCGCTTGAAGACAAGATTGAACGGTTTCGCCGGATTGGGGTCGACGTGGTCTATATTGTCACGTTCGATTTAACCTTTGCGGGCGTTTCGCCGGAAGATTTCGTAGGTCAGGTGCTGCGGCCGCTTCGTGTGAAGAAAGCGGTTGTCGGCTTTGACTTCACTTTCGGAGCAAAAGGCGCAGGGAAACCGGAAACGTTATGGGCTCTTGGGGAGCCGGACATCGAGGTGGAAATTGTGGATCCTTTCATGCAAGATGGCGATAAAGTAAGCAGCACGCTCATTCGTGAGGCGCTGCAAGATGGCCGTCCGGAAGCAGCCGAACAGCTGCTTGGCGAGCCTTATCAAGTTCGCGGAACTGTCATTCATGGGGAAGGCAGAGGGCGAACAATCGGATTTCCGACAGCCAATGTGAAGCCGGAAGCGGGCTTCATCGTTCCGAGACAAGGCGTTTATGCGATAATGGTTCACGTCGATGGCAAACGGATGCCGGGCGTGCTCAATATCGGTGTGAAACCGACATTCCATGAGAAGCTGCCAGAACCGGTGATGGAAGCGCATTTGTTTGACTTCAGCGGAGATCTGTATGATAAGACGATAACGATCGAATTCATCGCATTTCTTCGTACCGAGAAGAAGTTCGGCTCGATTGATGAGTTGGTTAGCCAGATCAAGGCAGATTCGGATAAAGCGCGGAATGTTTTGACAACCTATAATAAGTAATCGCCGATATCGGCATTTACTTTTGCTAGGCTGTTGTGCTATACTCTTAAAGGTTGCGTACCCATACTTCGTATGTAGGTCGCGCAACATCAGAACCTTAGCTTGGCCAGCTCGATTTTCACCGACGGCGGCGAGGCTAATGGCGATTATGATAGAAGGAGGTGAATACGGATGGCAATTACTCAAGAGGTTAAACACCAATTGATCGACGAGCACAAAACCCACGCGAACGATACTGGTTCACCAGAAGTTCAGATCGCTATCCTGACGAAAAACATCGTCAACTTGACAGATCACCTACGGACGCACAAGAAAGATCACCACTCGCGCCGCGGTCTGCTTAAGATGGTTGGTCAACGTCGTAAACTGTTGGCTTACCTGAAAAACAAAGATGTTAAACGTTACAGCGCATTGATCGAAAAACTCGGCCTTCGCCGTTAATAGATGCGGGGATAAAAGCAACCTGGTTGTTAAGCCGCCTGGGATTCCGGGACGGCTGCACTAGGTTGCTTTTTGTAAATGTGTGATACATACCGTTTATGAACTGCTCCATCGTGATATGAGGGGCTTTTCTTATAGATTTTTTTACAGCAGGAAATGGTAAGTAAGTTCACGAATGGAAACATTAGAAGACTGACAACCGGGTACCTTGAGTGAGGTATAGCGGTTGCGGTGAGGAGGATAATTATGCTGCAGCGTGTAGAAACAACATTAGGCGGCCGCCCGCTCGTTCTCGAGACAGGCCGTCTCGCTAAGCAAGCTAATGCAGCGGTTACCGTGAAATACGGTGAAACTGTTGTGCTTTGTACGGTCGTTGCATCGAACGAACCGAAGAACCTTGACTTTTTCCCGCTGACGGTGAACTACGAAGAGCGTCTGTACGCGGTTGGTAAGATCCCTGGCGGATTCATCAAGCGTGAAGGTCGTCCAAGCGAGAAAGCCATTCTTTCGAGCCGTCTGACAGACCGTCCGATTCGTCCATTGTTCCCGGAAGGCTTCCGGAACGAAGTGCAAATCGCGAACATCGTGATGAGCGTGGATCAAGACTGCTCACCGGAAATCGCAGCAATGATCGGTACATCTGCTGCACTGAGCATCTCGGATCTTCCGTTTAATGGTCCAATCGGTGGTGTTATCGTTGGCCGTATCGACGGTCAGTTCATCATCAACCCGACGGTTGACCAAGGGTCGAAGAGCGACATCTTTGTTGTTGTTTCCGGAACGAAAGATGCCATCATGATGGTGGAAGCGGAAGCAAACGAAGTGTCAGAAGAAGTTATGCTTGAAGCGATTATGTTCGGACATGACGAAATCAAGCGTATCGTGACATCGATCGAAGAGCTGCAAGGTCTTGCTGGCAAACAGAAGCTCGAAGTGAAGCTGCATGCGGTAAACGAATCGGTGAACGAAGCCGTTCGCGCGTTCGCGCAAGGACGTCTTGTTGAAGCTGTTCGTGTTGTTGAGAAGCATGCAAGACAAGAAGCGATTGACGCAGTCAATGCAGATGCTGTTGCTCACTTTGAAGCGGAGTATGCTGAAACACCTGAGCTTCTTGGCGACGTGAAAGAAGTGCTTTATGATATCGTCAAAGAAGAAGTTCGTCGTTTGATTACTCATGATAAAGTTCGTCCGGATGGACGGGCATTGGCTGAGATTCGTCCAATTGAATGTGACGTAGCTATTCTGCCGCGTACACACGGCACTGGCTTGTTCACGCGTGGACAAACACAAGCACTCAGCATTTGTACGCTTGGTGCACTGGGCGACGTTCAAATTCTTGACGGTATCGACCTGACAGAAACGAAACGCTTCATGCACCACTACAACTTCCCGCCGTTCAGCGTTGGTGAAGCAAGACCGCTTCGTCCTCCAGGCCGTCGCGAAATCGGTCACGGTGCTCTTGGTGAGCGTGCGTTGTCGAAAGTCATCCCAAGTGAAACGGAATTCCCGTACACAATCCGTCTTGTATCCGAGGTGTTGGAATCGAACGGTTCCACAAGCCAAGCAAGTATTTGCGCAAGCACACTTGCGATGATGGATGCAGGCGTTCCAATTAAAGCACCGGTTGCAGGTATTGCAATGGGTCTGATCAAAGACGGCGATCACTTCTCCATCCTCTCGGATATTCAAGGTATGGAAGATCACCTCGGCGATATGGACTTCAAAGTTGCAGGTACTGCTGCAGGCGTAACGGCGATCCAGATGGACATCAAGATCAACGGTATCGACCGCGCAATTCTGTCGCAATCGCTGGAGCAAGCCCGCGAAGGCCGTATGCACATTCTGGGCAAAATGAATGAAGTGATGGCTACACCGCGTACAAGCTTGTCGCAATACGCGCCTAAGATTGTCATCATGAAGATTCACCCGGACAAAATCCGTGACGTTATCGGTTCGGGCGGTAAAATCATCAATAAAATCATTGATGAAACTGGCGTAAAAATCGATATCGAGCAAGACGGAACTGTGTTCATCGCGTCTTCCAATGCAGAAGCGAATGAGCGTGCGAAACAAATTATCGAAGGCATCGTCCGTGAAGTTATTGTGGGCGAGGTTTACCTCGGCACAGTTAAGCGGATCGAGAAATTCGGCTGCTTCGTTGAAATTCTGCCGAACAAAGATGGATTGGTGCACATTTCCCAAATCTCTTCTGAGCGCGTAGCGAAAGTAGAAGACGTGGTGAAGATCGGCGATCAAATTACAGTGAAGGTCACTGAAATTGATGCTCAAGGCCGTATCAACCTTTCCCGCAAAGTTCTTCTGACACCAGAAGTGCCAGCGCAACAATCATAATCAAGCTCGTTTGAGATGAAGGAGACAGATGCGAATCTGTCTCTTTTTTGCGTTTATCAAAAAAGATGCGTTTCATGTGCTTACTCATATTGTTGTCCGAGCCATAATAAGATGTAGGAGAAAGGATGGGACAATGTATGAAGCTGAAGAAAACACTTGTGATGGCGCTCGTGATGTGTGCACTGCTGTTTACCGTGCGGTTGAACGAACCGCTTTCCTTATATGTCGCTGCAATGAAGCACGGAGGTGCGACTACAGATATACAAGCCTTCGATGCATCATTTGGAATCAGCACGCTGCTGGACATGATTGAATCAGAGGCGCAGAAGAAGCGGGTAGCGGCTGTAGATGCAACGGTTGACCGGGTGTGGAAAGCCATTCCTGGTTACAATGGGCTGGAGATCGATGTCGAGAAGACCTATTTGCTGATGAAGAATGCGCCGGAGAATGTCCCGATCCGCTACGTGTATAAGGAAGTTGAGCCGAAGGTTAGCTTAGACTCGCTCGGACGGTATCCAATCTATAAGGGCAATCCGAACAAGCACATGGTTTCTCTGATGATCAACGTGGCATGGGGGAACGAGTATATTCCTTCGATGCTAGCGACGTTGAAGAAAGAAAATGTGAAAGCGACTTTTTTTCTGGACGGTTCATGGCTTAAGAAGAACACAGATGTCGCCAAGCTCATACAAGCAGATGGACATGAAATCTCCAATCATGCCTACACGCATCCGAATATGAGTCAGTTAGACCGCCGTTCTGCATATAATCAAATTGCAAAGACTGAAGCGCTATTGCAATCGACTTTGCACGTGAAGAACAAATGGTTCGCACCGCCGTCAGGTGACTTCAATCAAATGACGGTTGATGTGGCAGCAGAGCAGGGATTGAAGACGGTGCTGTGGACACTCGACACGGTTGATTGGAAGCATCCTCCGGCCTATTCGATCATCCGTAAAGTACGTACGAGGGTGGAACCCGGCTCGCTCATACTCATGCATCCGACGGATTCTTCAAGTGCAGCGCTCGAAGGCATTATAACAGCCATTAAACAGAAAGGACTGAGGCTAGGGACGGTGAGTGAGACGCTTTCCTCCAAAAGAATAGCTTTAGTTGAGGCAGCACCATAATTTTGATATAGTGGAGACATTGTATTTCTGCTTCTAGTGCAACACCATAAAATGACAACTGCTCGAACGAACATACAGGCAGCAGAAACGTGTAGGAGGAATTGCACTTGAATATTTATAAATTAAGCAACGGATTGCGTGTGGTTGTGGAATATATCCCAACTTGCCGCTCCGTCTCATTCGGGATTTGGGTAAAGACAGGTTCCCGCAACGAAACACCGGAGAATAACGGAGTATCCCACTTCATCGAACATATGCTGTTCAAAGGAACGGAGCGTCACAGCGCCAAAGATATTGCAGATCTCTTCGACGGTATCGGCGGGAACGTGAACGCTTTTACCGCGAAGGAGTACACCTGTTATTTTGCCAAGGTACTTGACCAGCACTTGCCAATCGCTGTAGATGCTCTTGCGGATATGTTCTTCAATTCGCAGATGGATGCAGGCGAGCTCGCTAAAGAGAAAAATGTCATTCTCGAAGAAATTTCGATGTACGAAGATACGCCAGACGACAAGGTCCATGATGAAGCGTCCCGTGCTGCTTACGGCGATCATCCGCTTGCTTATTCGATTCTCGGTCTGGAAGAGCGTCTTAGTGCCATGAACGGCGATTCTCTTCGTGCCTATATGAAGAGCAACTACCGGATCGACAATACGGTCATCGCGGTTGCCGGTAATGTAGAAGAAGCGTCGCTGATTGAATTGCTTGAGAAGCATTTTGGCGGATTCCGCAATGTTGGCAGTGAAATAGCTGTTACGACGCCGACGTTCAGCGGCCAGTACGTCTTCCATAAGAAGAAGACCGAACAGAATCATATTTGCATCACCTTCCCAGGCTGTTCCATTGCAGATCCGCAGCTGTATGCGATGATTCTGCTTAACAATGCAGTTGGCGGCGGCATGAGCTCCAGACTGTTCCAAGAAATCCGCGAGAAGCGCGGGCTTGCATACTCTGTCTACTCGTACCATACTTCGTATGCAGACAGCGGTTTGTTTACGGTCTATGCGGGTACTGCGCCGAAGCAGACGAAGGAAGTACTTGATCTGACGCTGGAGCAAATGCATGATCTCGCTGTTAAAGGGCTAAGCGATGCAGAACTGCACCGCGGCAAAGAACAGCTCAAGGGCAGCCTTATTCTAAGCCTGGAAAGCACAAGCAGCCGGATGAACCGTCTCGGTAAGAATGAGCTGATGCTTGGTCGTCATTATACGCTGGATGAAATGCTGGAGCGGATCGATTCCGTACAGATGAGTGATATTCAAGCGGTTACCAAGAGAATGCTATCTGTTCCTTTCTCAGTCGCAATGGTAGGCAGCAACGATAAAGCAGCAGCAGCAATCGGGAGGGACTCACTTGTTTCAAGTAGCATTTAAACGGTTGCCTGGCAACGAAGATATGCAATTACCACGCAAAATGTCTGAGCTTGCAGCCGGATTCGATCTGCAAGCAGCGGTGAGCGAACCTGTTACCCTGCAGCCCGGCGAACGGAAGCTCATTCCGACGGGCTTCTCGATGGCAATGCCAGGCGAACTCGAAGCACAAATTCGACCGCGAAGCGGGCTCGCGTTCAAGCATGGCATCACGTGCTTGAACTCACCGGGCACGATCGACGCGGACTATCGCGGCGAGGTGAAGGTACTGCTCATCAATCACGGGCTGGAACCGTTCGTCATCGAACGCGGCGAGCGCATCGCGCAGATGGTGTTCCAGCTCGTGCCGGCGGTCGAAATCTCCGAAGTCGAAGAGCTTCCGGATACTGTCCGCGGCTCAGGCGGGTTTGGACATACAGGCGTGTAAGACACAAACAGGACTGATGGACTAGATTTATACCGAAAGCGGCACAGAGGTTATACTCTGTACCGCTTTTTTTGTTGTTCCTCCCCGCGTAAATGAGAGCATAGCAGTCGAATGATTCTGTAGGAGCGCCAGCGTCCGCCTTTGTACTTGGATTCCTACATCGTTCAAATCGTTCAAGGAATCCAAGTACAACAGCGGCCGAAAGAACATTCGACGGCGAAGCGGCCCAGTTTACGCAATTCTCCTTTCACCCTGCTCTGGGCGAATGCATAAGATGATCTATAACCAAGAGCGCATGAGGCAAAATCGCCAGTGCGCTTGCTATTTGCGCCATCGGCTGCAGCTTACTGTCAACCGGGACGCTGCTTAAGAGCGCCTAATGGCTTGCGTGTTACCGCGGGCCTGAAGTGCAACTTGTTCTGCACCTAGCGGTTGCAGTGGAAAGGAAGTGATACCTATGCTGACAGGAGTTCAGGTCTTACTTCTCGGAGGGGACGCCCGGGGACTGGAGGTCATCCGGAAGCTGACCGAGCTCGATGCGCTCGTCACTGTCGCCGGCTTCGATCAGCTGCATTCTTCACTCGACGGGGCGGTACGGGCCGAGATGAGCGAAGATTTGTTCACAAGTGCGGATGCGCTTGTGCTGCCTGCGGTTGGTACTGATGATGACGGGAAGATTGTCGCCGTGTTCAGTGACAAGGAGCTTACGCTGACCGATGATCATGTAGCGAAGCTGCCGAAGCATTGTACCGTTTATACAGGAATGGCGAAGCCTTACTTGCGTAACTTGTGCGCAAAGCATGGCATTCGGTTGGTGGAGCTGTTTGACCGAGATGATGTTGCGATATACAACTCGATTCCGACAGCCGAAGGGGCCGTCATGATGGCGATCCAGAACACGGACATCACGATTCATGGGTCCTCATGTATGGTGCTCGGTATCGGCAGAACCGGGTTTACGCTGGCAAGAACGCTCCAGGGATTAGGGGCAAAAGTGAAGGTCGGCGTACGCCGCGAGGAGCATTTTGCAAGGGCTTATGAGATGGGCTTTGAGCCCTTTTATCTCAAGGAACTGTTGCATCATGTGAGCAATATTGACTTGCTTTTTAATACAATTCCGACTATGATAGTCACAGCGCAAATTATAGCAAATTTGCCATCGCGAGCGGTCATTATCGACCTCGCTTCAAAGCCCGGCGGAACGGATTTTCGCTTTGCGGAGAAGCGTGGAATTAAAGCTATGCTCGCCCCCGGTCTACCTGGCATCGTCGCACCTAAAACCGCTGGACGTATCATTGCGGATTGTTTAAGTCGATTGATTATGGAAGATTCTTTGCAACGGGGGAATGGGCAATGAAGTGGCAAGGCAAAACGGTGGGCTATGCGCTCTCCGGTTCACATTGTACGTTTGCAGAAGTAATGCCGGTAATCCAGCGGTTTGTCGATGAAGGAGCGAACGTCGTTCCAATTGTGTCGCAGACACTCATTACGACAGATACGCGTTTCGGAACAGCAGCAGAATGGCAGCGTCAATTGAGGTCGATTACAGGCAACGAAATTATATCCACGATCGTCGATGCGGAGCCCCTGGGGCCATCCAAACTGCTCGACGTCCTTGTTATTGCGCCCTGCACGGGCAATACAACAAGCAAACTTGCCAACGCGATGACTGACGGTCCCGTTCTAATGGCAGCGAAGTCGCAGATGCGTAATCAGCGTCCGCTCGTGCTTGCGATTTCAACGAATGACGGTCTGGGCTTGAATGCCGCGAATATTGCCAAATTATTAATCACGAAGAATGTTTATTTTGTACCCTTTGGCCAAGACAATCCAATTCAGAAGCCGAACTCGCTCGTCGCTAAGATGGAGCTAGTTCCGGAAGCTTGTGAAGCGGCGCTGCTAGGCAAGCAGCTGCAACCACTCCTTATTGAGCGTACTTAACTGTTTAGTGAAGTGCGCGCTTATGCTAATTGAAATTGTTTGAATTCATATGCAATTGGAGCAATCCCTTGACATAAGGTTTTTTTAAGGAGGAAACAGCAGCCAGTGTCGCAGAAATTGTTTAACGTCGCAGTAGTTGGGGCGACAGGCGCAGTAGGGGAACAAGTTATTGGCTTGCTCGAGAAAAGGAACTTTCCGATTCAAGAGCTGAAGTTGCTTTCTTCCGCACGTTCGGCAGGTACGAAGATCATGTTTAAAGGTAAAGAGCATACAGTCGAAGAAGCTACACCAGAAAGTTTCAAAGGGATCGAAATCGCCTTGTTCAGTGCGGGCGGCGATGTGTCTAAGCTGCTCGCCCCCCACGCTGTCGAGAGCGGTGCGGTATGTATCGACAATACGAACGCATTCCGCATGGATCCAGAAACACCGCTTATCGTACCGGAAGTGAATATCGATAAAGTATCGGAGCACAAAGGGATCATTGCGAACCCGAACTGCTCGACGATTCAGCTTGTAGCGGCACTTAAGCCATTGCAAGATCGGTATGGCATCTCCCGCATTATCGTTTCGACGTATCAAGCCGTTTCAGGAGCAGGCACTCGTGCAATTGACGAGCTGCTGCGCCAAACCCGCGATGCGCTTGACGGTCATGACGTGAACCCTGACATTTTGCCAGTAGGCTCGTTGCCGGTAAAGCATCAAATTGCATTCAATGCCATTCCGCAAATTGATAAGTTCCAGGACAACGGCTATACACTTGAAGAGATGAAGATGGTTCGCGAGACGAAGAAGATTTTGGGTGATGATTCCATTGAAGTGACAGCGACTTGCGTGCGTATTCCAGTCGTATACGGTCACTCAGAATCAGTATACGTAGAGCTGAAGAATGATTATGAATTAGATGAAGTAAGGAAGCTCCTTGCAGAGGCTCCAGGTGTTGCGCTCGTTGATGACCCGACCAATCAGCTTTACCCGCTTGCGACTATCGCTGCAGGTAAACCAGATGTGTTCGTCGGCCGTTTGCGCCGTGATTTGGGCCATGCAAGGGGACTAAACCTGTGGATCGTATCGGATAATCTGCTTAAAGGCGCAGCATGGAATGCAGTACAGATCGCAGAATATATCGCTATCGAGATGGAATAAGGGTTCATAACAAGAGTAGATTGTCAGAATACCAACGATTCAGGCGGTTAAATCCGACAGAATACGGAGGTTTGACAATGCGCATCCTTGTACAAAAGTTCGGTGGCACTTCGCTGTCTTCGAATGAGGCAAGAGAGCTGGTCATCGGACATATTCAACGGGAGCGGCAACGACAGTATGGACTTGTCGTTGTCGTCTCTGCAATGGGGAGAAAAGGCGATCCGTATGCAACGGACACGCTGCTCTCGCTCATTCGCAGTCACGGCGATTCCTTGCCGCCTAAAGAACAAGACATGCTGCAAGCTTGCGGCGAGATCATCTCGGCCGCAGTTATGTGCAGCTTGCTCCGCGCGGCGAATATTCCCGCGGTTGCGCTTACAGGCGGCGGCGCCGGTATCATAACGGACAGTCAATTCGGCCGTGCGCGAATTCTTGAAATCCGTACGGAGGCCATTCATAAAGCGCTGAAGGACGGCAATGTTGTTATCGTTACGGGGTTCCAGGGCGTAACGGAAGCAGGGGAAATGACGACGCTAGGCAGAGGCGGCAGCGACACGTCGGCAACGGCGCTTGGTGCCGCGCTTCATGCAGAGCGTGTTGATATTTATACAGATGTGAACGGCATACTGACAGCCGATCCACGGATCGTGAAGGATGCTCGTCCATTAACCGTCATTAGCTACGCTGAGATTGGCAATATGGCCAGACAAGGTGCAAAAGTGATTCACCCGCGTGCCGTTGAGATCGCGCAGCAAGCGCGTATTCCGCTGCGCGTTCGCTCGACATTCTCCGAAGAGGAAGGCACGCTTGTTACGGATACATTCGATGCTGCGAGAGCTGCGGTTCGTGATCGTCACGTAACCGGCGTCGCGCATGTCAGCGGAGTCACGCAAATTACGGTGCAAGCACAGGATGGTCATACGGACGTGCAACTGCAGGTTTTTCAAGCGATGGCACGTCACCAGATCAGTGTTGATTTCATTAATGTAAATCCCGGCGGCGCTGTGTATACGGTGTTCGATCACGATGCAGACAAAGCGGTATCGGTGTTGCACGAGATCGGTTATATGCCTAAAGCGGTAAGCAGCTGTGCCAAGATTTCGGTCATTGGCGGCGGCATGAACGGTGTTCCGGGCATTATGGCGCGGATTGTGGAAGCGCTGACGGAACAAGGAATTCCAATTCTGCAATCTGCTGACTCCAATACGACTATCTGGGTGTTGGTCAGCGAGAGTTATATGGCAAGCGCGCTTCAAGCGCTGCATGCCAAGTTTTCATTGCACGAGTAAACAGCAAAGAATGATGCTTACGATGCCAAGTAGATGCTTACGATTGTGCAACCTGCCCTCGTAAACGATATAGGAGGAGTCATAATGGATTTCGGAAGAATAGTTACTGCAATGGTTACCCCGTTCCACGCAGACGGGTCGATTGACTGGGAAACAACAGGACGGTTGATGGACTATTTGATCGAGGAACAACAAACGGACAGTATCGTCGTATCTGGTACGACTGGAGAATCTCCAACGCTCACCGACGATGAGAAGATCGCTTTGTTTACTTATGCTGTAAAACACGCGGCTGGCCGCTGCAAGATTATCGCAGGCTCAGGCAGCAACGAGACCGCTCATTCGATCCATTTGACGAAAGTCGCAGAGCAATGCGGCGTCGATGCAGCACTTATTGTCGTTCCTTACTATAATAAGCCGACACAAGAAGGCATTTATCAGCATTTCAAAGTCATTGCAGAAGGAACGAAGCTGCCAATTATGGCGTACAACGTTCCTGGTCGTACCATCGTTAGCATGTCTGCTGAGACGACGCTGCGGATCGCACAAATTCCGAATATCGTCGCAACAAAAGAATGCGCATCGCTCGACCAAGTGACTCAGATCGTATCTGAAGCGCCAGAAGGCTTCACCGTTTACAGCGGTGATGACAGCAGTGCTTTGCCTGCTATCGCCGTTGGCGCGCACGGTATCGTAAGCGTAGCGAGCCACATTATTGGCAAGGAAATTCGTGAAATGATCAATTGCTATTTGGATGGTCAAGTGCAGCAAGCGGCGAAGCTGCATGCGAAGTCGCTGCCGATCTTCCGCGGACTGTTCGACCTGCCGAATCCGGTGCTCGTTAAAGCGGCACTCAAGGAGAAGGGGCTGCCGGTTGGTGGCGTTCGACTTCCTCTTGTCGACGCGACAGAGGCGGAGCTCGCACCGCTTCGTAAGATTTTGAACTAATTCATTATTGTATGTTTATTCATAGTTGCTGCATTCGCGAAAAACCGATGCGCTTGCATCGGTTTTTCGTTTAGGTGACAGAACTTACAAGTTTTTACTTGTGTAAATTTTAAATATTTTCTCCGTGCAACGTAAGCTATCGCCGTCAGAAGACGTCCTAATTCGGTTATTCTTCGGATACAGTTATTACCGATTACTTGTTTTTCGTATTTTCAATCATGTATAATGAAGGCAAGTGACGGTGTGCGGCAAAATATTGAAAATGGGTAACGCCTAGGGTGGCGTTCAATGCACTAGTTATTAATTGCATGCGTTTTCGATCCTGCGGGAGGAAGCGACAAACGATGCAATTTCATGCGCGACAAATAAATGATTATATGGTGCGGACAAGCACTCTTCAGTTTGCAGCCGTCTTGCTGCAGCTGTGGTTTGTTTTGCTTCGTAAAACTATTAGGAGGTACGGATACACTTGTCTAAGAAAAACATCCAGGATAAGCTGCTTGTCTTTGCATTAGGCGGCGTTGGCGAGATCGGTAAGAACATGTACGTGATCCAATATGGAAACGATATCGTCGTAGTTGATGCAGGTCTGAAGTTCCCAGAAGAAGATATGCTCGGAATTGATATCGTTATCCCTGACATAACGTATTTGACGGAGAACCGTGATAAAGTAAGAGGGATTCTCATTACGCACGGACACGAAGATCACATCGGCGGTTTGCCATATGTGCTCAAGAATCTAAATGTGCCGCTTTACGGCACGAAATTAACACTCGGCTTGATCGAAGGTAAACTGAAGGAAGCGGGCTTGCTCGGCGAGACGAAGCGCATCCTGATCAATGCGGATACAGAGATCCAACTCGGTTCGATCCGCGCATCCTTCTTCAAAACAAATCACAGTATTCCGGATTCGGTCGGCGTATGCTTGGACACGCCTGAGGGCTTGGTTGTTCACACAGGCGACTTCAAGTTTGACCACACGCCGGTTAACAATCAATATGCGGATCTGCAGCGTATGGCTGGCATCGGAGCTCGCGGCGTTCTTGCGCTTCTGTCCGATTCCACGAATGCGGAGCGCGCAGGCTTCACGCCTTCGGAGAGCATGATCGGCAATGAGCTTGAAGATATTTTCCGCAAAGCGACACAGCGTGTTATCGTTGCAACGTTCGCTTCGAACGTTCACCGGATTCAACAAGTCGTGAACGCAGCAGTTGCTACAAAACGTAAAATCGCTGTCGTTGGCCGCAGTATGGTCAATGTCGTATCCGTTGCTTCCGAGCTCGGCTACTTGAACATTCCGGAAGGCATGATCATCGAGCCTGAAGAAGTGAACAAAATGGCAGCAGACCGCGTCGCTGTCCTTTGCACAGGCAGCCAAGGTGAGCCAATGTCCGCCCTCACAAGAATGGCGCGTTCGACGCACCGTAAAGTGGACATTTTGCCAGGTGACACAGTTATTATTGCAGCTACGCCAATCCCAGGCAACGAGCGTTATGTCGGCCGTACGGTGGACGAGCTGTTCCGCCTAGGCGCGAACGTAATCTATGGACCAGGCTCTGTATCCGGCGTACACGTATCCGGTCACGGCAGCCAAGAAGAACTGAAGCTGATGTTGAACTTGATCAGACCGAAGTATTTCATTCCAATTCACGGCGAGTATCGTATGCTTCGTCAGCATGCACTGCTCGGTGAAGCAGTCGGTATCGAGCGCGAGAACATCTTCGTTCTTGATAATGGCGAAACCGTTGAATTCCAAGGTGGACAAGCGCGTAAAGGCAGCAAAGTGCCAGCAGGCAACGTTCTCATCGACGGTCTTGGCGTTGGTGATGTAGGCAACATCGTACTTCGCGACCGCAAGCTGCTCTCGCAAGACGGTATTCTCGTTGTTGTCGTAACGCTTAGCAAGCAAGACGGTACTATTCTGTCCGGTCCGGACATTATCTCCCGCGGCTTCGTCTACGTGCGTGAATCCGAAGGTTTGCTCGAAGAAGCGAACCGGATCGTAACTTCAACTTTGCATAAGCTAATGAACGACAAAGTCAATGAATGGGCTTCGCTGAAGACGAACGTGAAGGACGCGCTTGGCCGCTTCCTGTATGAGCAAACACGCCGTCGCCCAATGATTTTGCCAATCATTATGGAAGTATAGGATTACAACCAGTAACGGTCTTCTCACTTGAGTGAGAAGGCCGTTTTTTGCGTTCTGCTGCCCCAATTGTATAAATCTGAGAAGAAATTCCATACTATGCAGAGCCGAACCATAGGCAAAATTGGAGGAGGTTTACGCAATGTGGGAAGAAGGGAATCAGTACAAATCAGAGCAACCGCAGCCGCAGCCGGAGCCGCCGGCAGGTGACCGCAAGCCATCGAGCGCTAATCCGGTCGTAGAAGCGATTACGCAGCTTGGGCAGACATCGACGCCGTCATCATCGGAATCGAATATATTTTGTTTGACGATCATTGGACAGGTGGAAGGGCATCTCGTGCTTCCGCCGCAAAATAAAACGACGAAGTATGAGCATCTCATTCCACAGCTCGTAGCAGCGGAGCAAAGTTCGAAGATCGAAGGCATTATGATCGTGCTTAATACCGTTGGAGGCGATGTGGAAGCAGGGCTCGCCATTGCAGAGATGATCTCTTCGATTACGAAGCCGACTGTGACGCTCGTGCTTGGCGGAGGGCACTCGATTGGTGTTCCCATCGCGGTTGCAGGGAATAAATCATTCATTGCAGAGACGGCAACGATGACGATTCATCCGATTCGGTTGAACGGGCTTGTAATTGGCGTGCCGCAAACGTTCGAGTATTTGGACAAGATGCAAGAACGCGTCGTAAGGTTCGTGACCTCTCATTCGAACATATCGGAAGAGAAATTCAAGGAGCTCATGTTCAAGACAGGCGAATTGACGCGAGATATCGGTACAACGGTTATCGGCACCGATGCGGTGAAGCATGGTTTGATTGATGAGGTAGGGGGGATTGGTCAGGCGCTGCGCCAACTTAATCTCTTCATTGACGAGCGTAAGCAGTCTGCACCAAGCGGAGGGCTGACACAATGACTATCTATTCGATTATGCCGTCTGAGCTCGTATTCGACGGGATTAATAATGAGCCAGGTCCGTACGTGTCGCTCCAAATTGGAGATGTTACGTTACAGATTGAAGCAGTCTCATCTGGAATCGGCCGTATCGTTCGGCTGCTTGACGGTCCGCTCGATGCGTATTTGCGACCGGAATTATCGCCGGGAACCCTTATCCCATATGGACACCCGGTGTCGTAAGCTTTGATACAGATTGGATAAAAGTAGAACAAATGGTCGGTCTCCTATGGTATAATAAGGACCAGAGGTGACGATTTTGGCGAAGAAAAAGAAGAAACGAAAAAGCTCGATTAAGACGAGCCTTAAATATGAAGTGTACGGGATTCTGCTCATTACAGTGTCTGTCATTGCGCTCTCAGGTGAGGCGACAGTCGGTCGATCGTTATCGAAGCTGTTTGGCCTCATACTGGGTAAGTTTTATTTTGTCCTTGCATTAGCAGGCATTTACGTGGGGCTTGCCGTTATGGTGAAACGTGCATGGCCCTCAGGCTGGTCGAGCCGCAAGACTGGGTTACTGCTGTGCGTCCTTGCATGTACCCTATGGAGCTCGATTGCGGTTATGGACCAGAAGACAGAGCCGACAGGCGGCCTAACTGCCTCATACATACTTGCACAGCTTGGCAGTGATGTGCGCGGGGCCCTCTTTAATGCGCCGACAGGAGATCAAGGTGTAGTTGCATCCATTAGTGGGGGCTATGCAGGAGCGATGCAGTATACGCTGCTCTATTGGTTGTTTGGTTATTTTGGCGCGAAGTTCATTATGATTGTTATGTTCGCAATCGCGATCATGCTCATGACAGGCAAATCCTATGTGGATCTGATGCGCGCAGGACGGGAGCGTGGAGGAAGGCTATGGTCCTTGCTGCGCGTGAAGCTGTTCAGCAAGCGACAGTCGATGAAATCCTCCAGCGCGAAAGGCGCCGCAGCTGCAGGCACCGTCGTCATGACAGATGATCTGGACGATGATGATGACTACGAAGAACTCCCAAGACCAGTTAAACAAAAGCGCAAGTCGCCATTCTTCTCCTGGTTCAATGATGTGCCGAACGGATCGAATGCCGAAACTCACGATAACGAATGGCAGATGGAAGACGGTAATTCCGCTGCAGGGATGAAGGGTGGAAGCCGAGCGGTACAATGGCAAGATGATGAGGACGAGCAAGACGAGAATGGCTGGCAAGCGAACGTGCTGGAGCAGTTTAAAGAGACTGGGCCTCAGTCTCCTACGCAAGCACTGCAAGCAGAACCAGCGGCAGTTGAACCGGAATGGGTGAAAATTGCCGATACCGATGCAGACGCTGCTGTAATCTCGGATTATGTGCCTGATGATGAGCTTGAACCGCCGTTTAGGAATGAAGATGAGAATGACGACTTGGATGAGGAATTCAACAGCGATCTGCCTGCCACGAATTTACCGACAAGTCCGGCGATTACACCGGATGAACCGGATAGCTTGGAGAGTCCGGGCAGCATCGTGAAGCCGCCTACCGAGAAGCCTTACGTGTTGCCTCCGCTGACGCTTCTGCAGAAGCCGAGCGGAAGCGGGAAGTCCGGAGATTCCGCGGATTCAATCGAGGCGCGCCGGAAACTGGAAGCGACGCTGGAGAGCTTCGGCGTGCGTGCGAAGGTGCTTGATGTTGTAAGAGGTCCGGCGGTGACGCGGTACGAAGTGCAGCCTGCAACCGGCGTGAAAGTAAGCCGGATCGTTGGTTTAACGGATGACATCGCGCTTGCCCTGGCAGCGAAGGATATTCGGATGGAAGCGCCGATTCCGGGCAAGTCTGCCATCGGGATCGAGGTTCCGAACACCGAGGTTTCCGTGGTGACGATGCGCGAAGTCATGGAGACGCCTTCATTCCAGAACGCCAGCTCCAAGCTGTCGATTGCATTCGGACGCGATATTTCCGGTCAACCGATCGTCGGCAATTTGGCTAAGATGCCCCATTTGCTCGTAGCAGGCGCCACCGGTTCGGGTAAATCGGTTTGTATCAATGGCATTATTTCGAGCATTCTGTTCAAAGCGCGTCCAGATGAAGTGAAGCTGCTCATGATTGACCCTAAGATGGTCGAGCTCAATATGTACAACGGCATTCCGCACCTTCTGGCTCCGGTTGTCACCGATCCGAGACGGGCATCGCTTGCTCTGAAGAAGATCGTAGTCGAGATGGAGAAGCGCTATGAGCTCTTCTCGAAGTCGGGAACACGGAACATTGAAGGCTATAATACGCTGATGGCGGATAATCCGGCAGCTGTACTTCCATATATCGTCGTTATCGTGGACGAGCTTGCCGACCTCATGATGGTAGCCGCTAATGATGTCGAGGATTCGATCTGCCGTCTCGCGCAGATGGCGCGCGCATCCGGTATCCACTTGATCATTGCAACGCAGCGTCCATCCGTTGACGTTATTACAGGCCTCATTAAAGCGAACATTCCTTCACGGATCGCTTTTGGCGTATCATCCCAGGTCGACAGCCGTACCATTCTCGACTCGGTCGGTGCAGAGAAGCTTCTCGGACGCGGAGATATGCTGTTCTTGCCGGTAGGCATGTCCAAGCCGATTCGCGTGCAAGGCGCTTGGCTGTCCGATCAGGAGGTTGAATCTATTGTTGCTTATGCTCGCGGTCAAGGCGAGGCTGAGTACAAAGAAGATCTCGTTCCAGAGATCGACGATAGCGTAACCGAGGCTGAAGAAATTCTTGATGATTTGTACGATCAAGCAGTTCGTATTGTGCTTGAGGCTAAACAAGCTTCCGTCTCGCTGCTGCAGCGTCGGATGCGAATTGGCTACACGCGTGCCGCAAGACTCATTGACCAGATGGAAGCGCGCAGCATTGTTGGCCCTTATGAGGGCAGCAAGCCGCGTGAAGTAATGCTGACGCTGGATCAATATGACGCAGGAAAGATTAGCTCCTGATCCAATTTCGTGCATAATCATTCCCTTGATTTCTCATACTAGCCATATGCTTCGCTTGCTAAGCGAAACCACTTGCAAGAGAAAGGCAGATACTAGTGATGAGAAATCGTTTAATAACGGTGACCATCGTCATCGTCCTTCTGTTGTTCGGCGCATTTACGATTAAGCATGCCTCTTTTGGCAAGACAACCGAGACGTTCAGCAGTGCGATTCTCAAGGTTGGCTCGTCCGGCAGTGACGTAAAGGAGCTGCAAGGCCGCTTGAAGGCGCTCGGTTATTTCAATGGAGCGATAGACGGCGTGTTCGGTACGAAGACGAAGAATGCAGTGACCTGGTTTCAGTCGAAGTTCGGCATGAAAGCCGATGGCGTTGTTGGCGCCAAGACGAAGCTGAAGCTATGGGAAGCTACGAAGAATTGGAAACCGACTGCCGAGAGCTCTGGCACGGGCAGCTCGGGATCAGGCTCTTCGTCGAATACAAATTCTGGCTCTACCGATCTGAGCAAGTCGAACAAGCTTGGACTTAGCGCGAATGATCTGAAGCTGATGGCGAATGCGGTGTACGGCGAGTCACGCGGCGAGCCTTATATCGGCCAGGTTGCGGTGGCAGCCGTCATTCTGAATCGGGTGAAGTCGCCAAGCTTCCCGAACACGGTATCCGGCGTTATTTTTCAACCGGGAGCATTTACAGCTGTCGCTGACGGACAGATTTGGCTGACGCCGAATGACAATGCGAAGAAGGCGGTTCAAGATGCCATTAACGGCTTGGATCCGACCGGAGGCTGTATCTATTACTTCAACCCGGAGACTGCGACATCGAAGTGGATTTGGTCGCGTCCACAGGTCAAAACAATCGGTAAACATATTTTCTGCATGTAGCAATTACAGGAGCAGCCTGCAATCGACCGCAGGTTGCTTCTTCCATTTCCGATCGGGTAGAATGGAATAGAAGTTTAGAAATTGGAATAGATTGACTTTATAAACTTGAGCGGAAGGGGACGTCACGAGCGTGAGCAACTCTCCATTTCAAAGAGGTCAGCTGAATCGAATTCGGCTGCACGTACTGCCGACACAGCGTTTTAAGACCTTCTCGATTTCTTTGTATGCTGGCCTGCCACTAAAGGAAGAAACCGTTACATCGGTAGCTCTAGTACCGTTCATCTTACGTAGGGGGACGGCCTCTACACCAGAAACGATCGCGTTTCGCGAGAGACTGGACGATCTGTACGGCGCGGGCTTTGGCTTTGATGTGTATAAGCGCGGCGACGCTCAGATTGTGCAGTTCCGTATGGATGTCATCAATGATAAGTTCGTTTCATCGAACCAGCCGCTGCTTGCACAATCACTGAAGCTGCTCGGCGAAGTATTGACAGAGCCGACGCTGGAGAACGGGCATCTGCGCTCGAAGTATGTGGAAGCAGAGAAAGAAACGCTGCGCAAGCGACTGGAAGCGATTATTAATGACAAAATCAGATATGCGGCGGAGCGTTGCCTCGAGGTGATGTGCGAGGATGAGCCGTACCGGCTTCACCCGCTTGGCAAGCTCGAAGATATCGAAGGCATTACACCGGCGTCGATTACGGCTGCATATCGTGATTGGCTGTCCAAGGCTGCCTTTGACCTCTATGTCGTCGGCGATACGTCGCTGGAAGAAGTGAAAGCGCTCGTAGCCGAAGCGTTCCATCATAATGATGGCCAGCCGGCCGACTATTCGCTTCCAGTGGTGAGCAAGCCTGTTGGTCAAGTGCGCAACGTCATCGAGAAGATGGATGTGACGCAAGGCAAGCTCAATCTGGGCCTGCGTATTAATACGTCGTATGGGGATGATGATTACCCCGCAGCGCTGATGTATAACGGCATTCTCGGCGGATACCCGCATTCGAAGCTGTTCTTGAACGTGCGGGAGAAAGCGAGTCTTGCTTACTACGCGGCATCTCGTCTTGATGGGCATAAAGGCATATGTACGATTCAATCGGGGATCGAGTTCGCCAATTATGAGAAAGCAACAACCATTATTCAAGAGCAGCTCGAGAGTATGCGTAGCGGCTCTTATACCGACCTGGAGATGAATCAGACCAAAGCGATGATTGCGAACCATTTGCGTGAGCTGCAAGATTCCGCGAATGAGATGATCGGGTTTGATTTCAATGCAATTCTGTCGAAGCGGGAACGTTCGGCGCAGCAGCTCCTTGAGCAAGTTCAGGCTGTTACTGCGGAGCAGATCGCGGCGATCGCGAAGAAGACTGAACTGGATACGATCTATTTCCTACGTGATCGGAAGGAGGGTTAGCAGATGGAGACGTTAGCTTACCAAGGCGTTCAAGAAACATTGTATCGTGAAGTCATGCCAAACGGTCTGGAAGTCGTCGTGCTGCCGAAGCAAGGGTTTAGCAAAACCTACGCGACGTTTGCAACGAAATACGGCTCCATCGATAACCGTTTCGCAGTTGGCGAACAGACACCGATTTCTGTACCGGACGGCATAGCCCACTTTCTGGAGCACAAAATGTTCGAAGAGCCGACTGGCGATATTTTTGCGACATTTGCATCCCAAGGCGCTTCGGCGAATGCGTTCACGAGCTTTGACAGGACCGTCTACCTGTTCTCGGCAACGGAGCAAATCGATGCGAACCTGCGGACACTTATCGACTTTGTGCAGAATCCTTACTTCACCGACGAGAATGTCGAGAAGGAGAAGGGGATTATCGAGCAGGAAATCAATATGTACCGGGATAATGCCGACTGGCGCGTGTATTTCGGTTTAATAGATGCGCTATACCATAAGCATCCGATACATATTGATATTGCGGGCACGGTCGAGTCCATTTATAAGATTGATAAAGAAACGCTGTATCGCTGTTATGAGACTTTCTATCATCCGTCCAACATGTTCCTCTTCGTGGTTGGCGGCGTAGAGCCTGATGCTGTGATGAAGCTGGTTCGCGAGAACCAGGCGGCGAAGAACTTCGAGCCGCAAGGAGAAATTGCCAGATTCTTCGATGCGGAACCGGAGACGGTTAAGATCCCTCGCAAACTGACGGAGCTTCCGGTATCCATGCCGAAGTGCATGATCGGCTTCAAGGAAGCTCGCGGTTCGAATGATCCGGTTGAGCTGCTTCGTACCGAGCTGACGACGAAGCTGATGCTTGAGGCACTGCTCGGCTCGAGTTCGCCAATTTATCATGCGCTGTACGATGACAATCTCATCTCCGATTCGTTCGGGCATGAGTTCAACAGCAGCGAGGATTACGCGTTCTCTGTCGTTGGCGGTGAAACCAAAGACCCGGATGAGCTGATCCGCAGATTGCGCGAAGCGATTGAAGGCGCGAAGGCGAGCGGTCTTGATCAAGCGACATTCGAACGGACGAAACGGAAGAAGATTGGCGGCTACCTGCGCATGCTCAACTCCCCTGAGGCAATAGCCGGCGAATTTACGCGCTACCGGTTCCGCGGAGCTGACTTGTTCAAGCTCGTTCCAGTGTATGAGGATATCACGCTGGATGAAGCGAATGCGCGTCTGCGCAGCCATTTCGATTGGAACCGCATGGCGGTATCCATTGTAGCGAAAGAAGCAAAGTGAAAACACTCAAGGAAATGACCGTTCTTGTAACTGGGGGAAGCCGGGGCATCGGCGCGGCGATTGCGCGCCGGTTCGCCTCGGAGAACATGAATGTCGTCATTCACTATAATCAAGCTCATGAAGCTGCGAACGAAACCGCTCGCAGCTGCATGCGTCTTGGCGCTGCTAATGTACTTACCGTTACGGCAGATGTTCGTTCTAGGGAACAACTTACTCGGATGCGCGAGAAGCTGGAGCAGCGCGGTATGATGCCGGACATTGTCGTGAACAATGCCGGTATTGCCCATTACAGCATGCTTGCCGACGTGACAGATGATGTATGGGATGAAGTGATGGATGTGAATTTGAAGGGCATGTTTCTTTGCACGCAGCTGTTCATGCCTTCAATGATTTCACAACGCTTCGGCCGCATTATTAATGTGTCGTCGATCTGGGGGCTGTCAGGCGCTTCATGCGAAGTGCTCTATTCCACGAGTAAAGGCGGCATGAATGCTTTTACGAAAGCACTGGCTAAGGAGCTCGCCCCATCTGGTGTTACGGTGAATGCCGTTGCCCCTGGTGCGGTCGATACCGTCATGTTGGACAACCTGAACGCGGAGGAGAAGAGCGCGCTGGAATCAGAAATTCCGCTTGGACGCTTCGCGCAGCCCGAAGAAATTGCATCGCTCGTTTATTTTCTGGCGCTGCCCGAGTCCGCTTATATTACCGGACAGATCATCAGTCCGAACGGCGGCTGGCTCACGTGACGGATGAACGTTGTATAAGAAGGACGCTTTGCGCGTAAAATACGATTGTTGCCGAGTAACGGCTAACGCGCGAAGGAGGAACTAACATGTCAACTGTCCTTTCTAATTACGACACATGGAAAAACTTCTTGAATGATCGTGTTTCACAGGCAAAAGGCATGGGTTTGAATGAAGACACAATTGCTAATCTTGCTTTTGAGATCGGCTCTTTCCTTGGAGAAAAGGTCGATCCGAAGAACGAGCAGGAACGAGCCATTAAAGAGCTTTGGGATGTCGGCGATGAGTCAGAGCGTAAAACGATTGCGGGCCTTATGGTCAAGCTTGTCTCACAATCGTAAACGTTCATTCAGAAAAGTTAGGCGTGAAACTTATAGTTTCTGAATGATTCGGAAAAGCCTCCCTTTAGTGGAGGCTTTTCTGTAATGTTTTGATAAAGTTGCAGGATTTTGACGAATATTGTAGAATAAACTTTTTAGAGCCGACTTATTCTAGAGCCGAATAATCCTTTTTTATACTTAAGTAGAGGTGTCCTATGGAGTTTAAACAGTGGTACATGGAGTACAAGATACATAAGAACCGTCCTGGTCTGCTAGGCGACATCGCTTCGCTGCTCGGGATGCTTGAAGTTAATATCTTAACCATTAATGGTGTAGAGAACCGTACGCGCGGCATGCTGCTTCAAACAAACGATGATGAAAAAATCGAAATTCTCGGCCGTATGCTGCAGAAGGTTGATAATATTACCGTACTGAAGCTTCGCGAGCCTAGACTACTTGATATTCTCGCTGTTCGCCACGGACGCTACATCGAACGCGATTCGGATGATCGCAAGACGTTCCGTTTCACGCGCGACGAGCTTGGCATGCTTGTCGATTTCCTTGGCGAAGTGTTCAAAAGGGAAGGTAACCAAATTATCGGTTTGCGCGGCATGCCTCGTGTAGGAAAGACGGAATCGATTATTGCGGGCAGTGTTTGCTCCAATAAACGATGGACGTTTGTTTCGTCAACTCTTCTGCGCCAGACCGTTCGCAGCCAGCTGTCGGAAGAGGAAATGACGCCAAACAATATTTTTATCATTGACGGCATTGTATCTACAATAAGATCTAATGAGAAGCATCATGCGCTCCTTCAAGAAATTATGGCTATGCCATCGACGAAGGTTATTGAGCATCCGGATATTTTCGTGAAGGAATCTGCCTTTGAATACAGCGACTTTGATTATATCATCGAACTTCGCAATACGCCGGATGAGGAAATCTCCTACGAGAAGTTCACGATGGGTTATGATGATTTCTAATTTCTAATTAAGGAGGTGTGGTCATGTCGGATTTAGGCGCTCTGCTGCGGAAGGCAAGAGAGCAGCGCAGTCTGTCATTGGATGATATCCAAGAATTAACGAAGATTCGTAAACGCTATCTTGAAGCGATAGAGGATGGCAACTATAAAGTGCTGCCCGGGTCATTCTATGTTCGCGCATTTGTGAAGAACTATGCAGAAGCGGTCGGCTTGGATGCTGAAGAGGTGCTTCGCTTATATACGAATGAAATTCCTTCTAGCGCTCCGGAGCAAGTGATTGAACCCGTTCAGCGACCACGCCGCCGGGCACAATCGCATACATCCGATCGTCTTAGTCGTTGGGGCTTCCGCGCATTAATGTGGTCGTTTCTGCTCCTTATTGTCGTACTAGTCTATATCTATGCGATTAAGCAGCCGAGCAAGGACAATGTCAATTCGGCGGATCAGACGAAGATGACGGATCAGACGAAGCCTCCAGAGACGAAGCCTGATAAGGATACGGTCAAGAACAACTCGGATGATTCTTCGGGTTCGAATCAATCAACCACGGATAATACGACTGGGAATCAGACAGACAACGATACAACGCCTCCCAAAGACGACACTCCTCCGCCAGATGAAACTGTGACGCCTCCTCCACCGACAACGACGTTGGTACTGGATCGTACGAGCGGAACGGTGGATTTCTATAATGTATCGCCTGCCGGCAAACATACAGTTACTTTTAAAGCAACCGGCGGGGTATGGGTAGGCATTAAGAGCAAGAATCGCAGCGGCAAATATATCTATCAGAAGCAGTTCACGAAAGAAGGAGGAACGGAAACCTTCGAGGTGGATGGACCTGCTTATGTTAATGTAGGCCGTGCAGATTTGGTTGAAGTTTCTGTCGATGGCGTCGCACTCGCTGACGGCAACAAAGCGAATCCGCGCAGAATGCAGCTGAACATGGTTGAATCGACGGGGACGCCTGACGGTACGCAAACTCAGACACAGACACAAACAACGGATACAACCGAAAATCCGGCAACGCAATAATGAAGGGCATTCTTCCTGGAAAGGACAGGGATGAATGCCTTTTCTTGCGCACGAAGATGCGTTATAATACTGTCCATGAAAATGAAGTAGAGGAGCTGCAATGAACAATGGCAGAGAATGCGTTTGATATTGTATCGAAGGTTGACATGCAAGAGCTAAACAATGCAATTACGCAAGCCCTGCGCGAGATCGAGACGCGCTTTGATTTCAAGAACAGCAAGAGCAGCATCGACCTTGAGAAAGACGATATTGTCGTCGTCTCCGATGATGAGTACAAGCTGAAGAGCGTTATTGATATTTTGCAATCCAAAATGATCAAGCGCGGTGTGCCGATCAAGAATATGGAGTTCGGCAAGCTTGAAGGCGCTTCAGCAGGAACGGTCAGACAGAAGATTAAGCTAAAGCAAGGAATCGAACAGGATATTTCGAAGAAAATCAATACGCTTATTCGGGATTCCAAGCTGAAGGTGAAGAGCCAGATTCAAGGGGATTCCATTCGTGTTACCGGCAAGAGCCTTGATGATTTGCAAGCTGTCATGGCGATGTTACGAGGTGCAGATTTACAGATTGACCTGCAATTTACGAACTACCGTTAAGGTCAGATATGTTAAACTAAAGTCCTGATTTGCCGCGTTTCGCGCAGGCAAGCGGGGCTTTTTCCTTTTTTGACACTGCAAATGCCTTGTATTATACTTGTTAGGATAGCTTTTCGGAGGGGTTTGGGGGATATAATGACAGAACGAGTTAAAGTAGTAACATTAGGCTGCGAGAAAAACCTCGTGGATTCGGAGATTATGTCCGGATTAATCGATGCGCGCGGCTATCAGCTAGTGGATCAGGCGGATGACGCTACGGTTATTATTGTGAACACTTGCGGTTTCATTGATGCAGCGAAGGAAGAATCGGTTAATACGATTCTCGATATGGCTGAGTTTAAACAAACCGGAAGACTGAAGGCTCTTATCGTCTCCGGTTGTTTGACGCAGCGCTACAAGAAGCAGCTTATGGAAGAGATGCCCGAGATTGATGGGATTGTCGGAACAGGTGATTTCCACCACATTACGGATATTGTCGATGAGGCTCTAAATGGCAAACGTCCGGTGAAGGTCGGCAATCCAGCATTCGACTATGATCAGAAGCTTCCGCGTCTTGTTACGACGCCGCGCTACACAGCCTATGTGAAGATTGCTGAAGGCTGCGATAATGCATGTACGTTCTGTTCGATTCCGATTATGCGCGGAAAGTTCCGCAGCCGTTCGATGGAGTCGATTGTTGCCGAAGTGCAGCAGCTTGCAGATCAAGGCGTGAAGGAAGTCAGCCTGATTGCGCAGGACTCCACGAACTACGGTACGGACCTGTACGATAAATTTATGCTGCCAGAATTGCTCAATCGCGTCAGCGAAGTCGAAGGCATCGCATGGGTGCGTCTGCACTATGCTTACCCTGGCTTCTTCTCAGACGAGCTGATTGACACGATTGCAAAGAACTCGAAAGTGTGCAATTACATCGATATGCCGCTGCAGCACAGCGAGGACTCGATCCTGAAGCGGATGCGCCGTCCTGGCCGTCAGACGGATACGCGTGCGCTAGTTCAGCGCATTCGATCACGTATTCCGGATGTAGCGCTTCGCACATCCATTATTGTCGGCTTCCCTGGCGAAACCGATGAGGATTTCGAGCGCCTGTGCGACTTTGTTCGTGAGATGAAGTTTGACCGTCTAGGCGTATTCACTTATTCTCCGGAAGAAGATACACCTGCCGTTCGTTTGCCGAACGAAGTGCCGGATGATGTGAAGGAATGGCGTTCCAACACTCTGATGGAAATTCAGCGTGAAGTGTCCAAGGAGCTGAGCGGCAAGCATGTCGGCAAAGAGATCGATGTGCTGGTTGAACGCTACGACGGTCGCAGCGATGTGTACGTCGGCCGTTCTCCTTACGATGCGCCGGAGATTGACGGTGAAGTGTTCATCTCGAATTGTAAAGCCGCTATCGGCGAAATTCAGAGAGTGCGCATAACGCACGCTTATGAGTTTGATATGTCCGGGGAGGGACTATCGTGAATTTAGCCAATCGTATTACACTTGCCCGCATCTTTTTGGTTCCGATCATCATGGTACTGCTCTTAATTAATGTGGATTTGAAGCCGCTGACGATTTCCGGCTCCGATTTCTCCATTACATGGAATCAAATTTTAGCTGCGCTTGTTTTCATTATTGCAGCCAGTACTGATGGTCTGGATGGCTATATTGCTCGTAAAAATAAGATTGTAACGAATTTGGGCAAATTGCTTGATCCGCTAGCGGACAAGCTGCTCGTCGCTGCAGTGCTTATTTCGCTTGTTGAGATGTCCAAGCTGGATGCTTGGATTGCAATTGTAATTATTAGCCGCGAATTCGCTGTAACAGGACTTCGCCAAATTGCGCTGCTTGAAGGTTATGTGCTTGCAGCGAGCAAATGGGGCAAGTGGAAGACGGCTGTGCAAATCACGATGATTATTGCTCTATTGCTGAATAACTTCCCGTTTGCATTCCTGGACATCCCGTTTGACATCATTGCGAGCTATGCTGGAGCGTTAATCACGATCTATTCCGGTATTGATTACTTCGTGAAGAATAAGAATTTGATTCCAATAAATAAATAGTTCTTCATATTTCGGGTTGCATACAGCATCACTTCTTCTGAATAATAGAAGAGGTGATGCTGTGTTTGTCTTAATGCCGGTTATGTTATGTGAAATTGTATCTACATAAGAATGGAGTTGTTGAGATGCGTGCCGAAATTATCGCAGTCGGGACGGAGCTGCTGCTCGGTCAGACCGTGAACACGAATGCGACATACTTATCGCAAGGGCTTGCGGAGCTTGGAATTGATGTTTATTTTCAAACGGTTGTTGGCGACAATGCCAGTCGTATTCGCCAAGCGATTGAGCTCGCACGCTCGAGAGCCGATCTGATTCTCTTCACAGGGGGACTTGGCCCAACGCAGGACGATCTGACGAAAGATGCGCTTGCTGCTTATTTGAACCGCGCGATCGAGCTTCATCAGCCGTCCATGGACAAAATCGTGGAGTTGTTCACGTCACGCGGCATCCATATGGTTGAGAGCAATCGCAGACAAGCGCACCTGATTGAAGGCAGCGAGCCGCTTATGAATGATGCGGGGCTGGCTGTCGGCAATGCACTTAGCGAGGACGGAACGCACTACGTTCTGCTGCCAGGACCGCCGCGTGAGATGAAAGTAATGTTTGAAGGTCCGGCGAAGGCGTGGATCCGCTCGGTTATGGGTGAGGAGCGCAAGCTGTTCTCGCGCCAGCTGATGTTCGCGGGGATCGGTGAATCGAGTCTGGAGGAAGCACTGATCGATCTGATTGATGCGCAGACGGATCCTTCGATTGCACCATATGCGAAGGATGGCGAAGTCGCGATTCGGATCTCGACGAAAGCGCTGGATCAAGCGGAAGCAGATGCGCGGCTAGATGCGACTGAGGAGCAGATTAAAGCACGCGTTGGGAAGCACCTGTATGCGCGCGAGGACATTCCGCTTGAAGAGGCGGTCATAAGACTGCTGCGTACTTCCACGCGGACCCTGGCTAGTGCAGAGAGCCTTACAGGCGGTCTGTTCGCGCAGCTGCTTACGCAAATTCCAGGCAGCAGCGGTGAGTTTGCCGGCGGCGTCGTGACCTACACGAACATGATGAAGCATAAGCTGCTGAGCATCCCGATGTCCCAGCTGGAAGGGACAGATGCGCCAGGGGCAGTCAGTGAGTCGACCGCAGCGCTTATGGCGGAGCGGGTGCGTGAATTGGCTGACAGTGACTTCGGCGTGTCGCTGACAGGCGTTGCGGGTCCGGCCGAGTCCGAAGGGAAGCCGGTTGGTCTTGTTTATTTCGGGCTTGCTGAGCGAGGTAGACCAACGCGAGTATTCACAGCGCGTTTGAGCGGCAATCGCGGCATTATCCGCCTGCGTGCAGCGAAGTCATTGATGTACCGGCTCTGGCAAGTGCTAAGCGGAGCAGAGGAGAATTAGCAACTATTGTATAAATAAGGCTTGCCAATATCCTAACAAATCGACTATAATCGACATTAGTTACCGGAAGAACCGTGGCGAAGATTACTTTGCTGCGGTTCTTTTTTTTTCTCCTTTTTGGCCAAAAGAGAAAATAAGAATATATGTTCGTAAAAACTCTTGTCAAAGCGAATGAAACAAGGTATCATAACAGTATAAATCATGAAGGATGTGAGTTCGTTGGCAGATCGTAAAGCCGCACTCGAAATGGCACTTCGTCAAATAGAGAAGCAATTTGGTAAGGGCTCTATTATGAAGCTCGGTGAATCTACTCATATGCAAGTTGAAACTGTATCCAGCGGTGCGCTGGCGTTAGATATTGCACTTGGAATCGGCGGTTTCCCACGAGGCCGTATTATTGAAGTTTATGGTCCAGAATCTTCCGGTAAAACAACGGTTGCGCTGCACGCAATCGCAGAAGTTCAACGCGCTGGTGGACAAGCTGCATTTATTGATGCCGAGCACGCGCTCGATCCATCGTATGCAAGCAAGCTAGGCGTAAACATCGACGAACTACTGCTTTCCCAACCTGATACAGGGGAGCAAGGTCTTGAAATCGCTGAAGCGCTCGTTCGCAGTGGTGCAGTTGATATCGTTGTCGTTGACTCCGTAGCAGCACTCGTACCGAAAGCGGAAATCGAAGGCGATATGGGCGACTCCCACGTAGGTTTGCAAGCTCGTCTGATGTCGCAAGCACTTCGTAAGCTGTCCGGTGCGATTAGCAAATCGAAGACGATCACGATCTTCATCAACCAGCTTCGTGAGAAAGTCGGCGTTATGTTCGGTAACCCTGAGACGACGCCAGGCGGCCGCGCACTGAAGTTCTACTCCACGATTCGCCTTGATGTGCGCCGTATTGAGTCTGTGAAGCAAGGTAACGACATTGTCGGTAACCGGACTCGTATTAAAGTTGTAAAGAACAAAGTAGCTCCTCCATTCAAGCAAGCCGAAGTCGATATTATGTATGGTGAGGGCATCTCCAGAGAGGGAAGCCTTGTTGATATCGGCGTTGAGCTGGAGATCATCCAGAAGAGCGGCGCTTGGTTCTCCTACAATGGTGAGCGTCTCGGCCAAGGCCGTGAGAATGCGAAGCAGTTCTTGAAGGATCACAAAGATATCGCAGCGGTCATTGATAAACTAATCCGCGAAGCAAGCAACGTAGCCGCGGCTGCGGCAGGTAATCAACCTGTAAGCGAAGATGACGATGATGATTTCGAGGACGAATTGGACTTGGAAGTTGAATAAACCGTTGTTGACTTTATGTCAATAGGTGGAACAGAGAAGCACCTGTTATCAGGTGCTTCTCTGTTTTTGTAGGTTACGGCTTGGTGTAAAGGAGGAGAAAGACGACGATGCTAGTGATTACCGGCGTAGAGCAGGACCGCAAATTAAAGCAAAGGTACCATTTGTTTGTCAATGATGCGCAGGAACCGTATATCAACGTGCATGAAGACTTACTCATTAAATTTCGGCTGCTCAAGGGGCGAGAGATCCATGTGGACGAGCTGAAGGAAATTGTGGAAGAGGACAGCCGCCATCGCGCCTATATAACGGCTCTCGCGTATCTTGGGGCGAGACAACGTACGGAGAAGGAGATACAGCGCTACTTGGCAAGGAAAGAGATTGAACCCGAGGCGGCAGCGAAAGCGATTGCGCGACTGACGCAGGAAGGTTTGGTTAACGATAACCAGTACGCGAACATGTACGCATCGGAGAAGATGAGAACGCAGCTGAAGGGCAGACGTCTTCTTCAGCAGGAGCTGCGCCAGCGCGGCATCTCCAAGGATATGGCGAAGCAAGCCTCGCAGGATCTGAGCGAGGAATCAGAGATCGAGGTCGCGGTGCGGGCGGCCCATAAGAAGTGGCCGTATATAAAGGGAGAGCCGCGCGAGAGGAAACAGAAGCTGGCTGCTTTTCTGCTGCGCCGAGGGTTTCCGATGAACGTTGTGCGAGAAGCGGTTAAGGCTGCTGCGCAGCGGATGGAAGATGATGAAGATGGGCACATGCTTGACAATTGATTTTCACAAAAGATAAAATGAGTTTGTATTATTCATTTCTAGAATCGATTTTCCTTCCAAAAATTGATTCGAACCCATTATTTTCGTCAATTAAGTATGTATGTATCGGGTTAAAAACCGGCTATGAAAAAAACCAAATACTATCCCAAGCGTTTGCTTAGGTGAGCAACAAGGAGGTGAGAAGATGCCAGTATGGTTAGGTATCCTGATCGCTCTCGTTGTTGGTGTGATTTTCTTTGGTGTCGGTTATTTTATTCGCAAATCGATCGCCGAGGCCAAAATTTCAAGCGCCGAGCAGGCCGCTAGTCAAATTATTGACAATGCGAGGAAAGAAGCCGAAGCGCTGAAGAAAGAAACGGTCCTTGAAGCGAAAGATGAAGTCCACAAGCTCCGTACCGAAGCTGAGAAAGACATTCGCGAACGTCGCAATGAGGTACAGCGTCTTGAAAGACGACTGATTCAGAAAGAAGAGTCGTTGGATAAAAAAATAGAAGCGCTGGAACGCAAAGAAGAACAAGTAGCCAACAAAGAGAAGCGGATCGAGGAGACACAAGAACAAATCGATTCCCTTTACAAGCAGCAGCTTAGTGAGCTGGAACGTATCTCGAACTTGACGATGGAGGATGCGAAACAGATCATCCTGACGAACGTTGAACAAGAGGTTCGCCACGAAACTGCACAAATGATTAAAGAGATCGAGCAGCAAGCCAAGGAAGAAGCAGATAAGAAGGCTCGTGATATTATCTCGCTTGCTATCCAACGCTGCGCAGCTGATCACGTGGCTGAAACTACGGTTTCCGTAGTTGCGTTGCCAAACGAAGAGATGAAAGGCCGCATTATCGGACGTGAAGGCCGCAACATTCGCGCACTGGAAACGTTGACCGGTATCGATCTCATAATTGACGATACACCGGAAGCGGTCATCTTGTCTGGTTTCGATCCAATTCGTCGTGAAATTGCTCGTACATCCCTCGAGAAGCTCGTTGCAGATGGTCGTATCCATCCTGCACGGATTGAGGAAATGGTTGAGAAGTCGCGTAAAGAAGTGGACGAACGTATCCGTGAATACGGAGAGCAGGCGACGTATGAAGTTGGCGTGCATGGCTTGCATCCAGATCTCATTAAAATTTTAGGCCGCCTCAAATATCGTACAAGCTATGGTCAGAACGTGCTCAAGCACTCCATGGAAGTCGCTTATTTGTCGGGTCTCATGGCAGCAGAGCTGGGTGAAGACATTACGCTTGCAAGACGTGCAGGTTTGCTGCACGATATCGGTAAAGCGCTCGATCATGAAGTGGAAGGCTCACATGTCGAGATCGGCGTAGAGCTGGCCAAGAAGTACAAAGAGCATCCTGTTGTTATCAACAGTATCGCTTCCCACCACGGCGATTGCGAAGCAACTTCGGTTATCGCAATGCTCGTCGGCGCAGCAGATGCGTTGTCGGCGGCACGGCCAGGTGCTAGAAGAGAGACGCTCGAAACGTATATTAAACGTCTGGAGAAGCTTGAAGGTATTTCTGAATCGTTCGAAGGTGTTGAGAAATCGTACGCGATCCAAGCAGGCCGCGAGGTTCGTGTTATGGTTCAACCGGAGAAGATCGACGATACCGAGGCATTCCGCTTGGCGCGTGATATTACGAAGAAGATCGAGAGTGAACTCGATTACCCTGGGCATATTAAAGTTACAGTTATCCGCGAGACGCGGGCTGTCGAATATGCGAAATAACTTTCATAGCAATACAACTAGAAAAGTGGCTGCTTGCGGCCACTTTTCTAGTCTTTAATATAAGGAATGCAGTCCGCTGCTTTGCTTATATTTCCCGCGAAACGTTAGCTTTTGCCCCCAAATGGTTGGACGGAAAAAGCCGTTTACGCTGTGATTAGAGAGGTTTTGATCGAATGAACGTACTATTTATTGGTGATATTGTCGGAAGCGTTGGTCGTGCCGCAGTGAAGAAGGTACTGCCTGCGTTGCAGTCCAAGTATAACCCGCACATCATCATTGCAAATGGAGAGAACGCAGCAGCAGGAAGAGGCATCACAGCTGCTATTGTGAAAGAGCTTCTCGATGCTGGTGTACATGGGATTACAATGGGCAACCACACATGGGATAACAAAGATATTTTCGAGTGGATTGATGATCAGCCGCGAATTGTAAGACCTGCGAACTATGTTGAAGGCTTGCCAGGACAAGGCGCAACGATTATTAAAGCGAATGGCAAGGAGCTTGCAATCGTGAATCTGCAAGGCCGGACATTCCTGCCGCCAATTGATTGCCCGTTCCGCAAGGCGGATGAGTTGATTGAGCAGTTACAGCAGAAGACGAAGAACATACTCGTAGATTTCCACGCTGAGGCGACTTCGGAGAAAATCGCGATGGGCTGGTATCTTGATGGCCGAGCATCGATTGTTGTCGGCACGCATACGCATGTGCAAACGAATGACGATACGATTCATCCGGGCGGTACAGCTTTCTTGACGGACGTTGGCATGGTTGGTCCGAAGAATGGTGTACTCGGCATGGATCGCGATGCGGTATTACATAGGTTTCTAACGCAGCTGCCGACGCGGTTCGTCGTTGACGAAGGCGACTGGCATTTCCATGCGATTGTCGTCGATATTGACGATGCAACAGGCAAGGCACGCAAGATCCAGAAGATCCGGTTAACCGAGACAGAATGGCTGCTCATGTAGCAGCCTTTTTTTTCTAATTTGAGGTAATTCGCCACGCATTGTATCGCTATTCTATTAAAATTCGCACAATTCAGAAGATTTTGCTAACTGGGCTGGAAAGAAGAAGGAATTATTTCCCCTCTCTCGAATACTATCTAAATAGTGGTATTCATCCATCATTCCCGAGGAGGTTTACTTTCCATGGATGTCTTAAAAGTTTCAGCAAAGTCCAATCCAAATTCTGTTGCAGGGGCGCTTGCAGGCGTATTACGCGAACGCGGCGCGGCTGAATTGCAAGCAATCGGGGCTGGTGCGTTGAATCAAGCGGTAAAGGCGGTTGCGATTGCAAGGGGGTTTGTCGCTCCGAGCGGTGTGGATCTAATCTGTATCCCAGCGTTCACAGACATTGTCATTGATGGCGAAGATCGGACGGCGATTAAGCTGATCGTGGAACCAAGATAGAGCAACTAGGAGTTCAAATATGGGAGCAATCTAATTGACCTGTTTACGTCGTAGGCAGGTTTTTTTGCGTTAATATGGAGTGGTCTGCTAATGAAAAGGGAGGCGTTCAATAAGATGGCTGACTTATATAGTGCAGATTTTCACTGCGATGTGCTGTGGAAGTTGTTAGAGGATCCTTCGCTTTCATTCGAGCAGGATAGGACGAATGCTCTGGATGTAACGTTGCCGAGACTGAGGCAGGCGGGGGCGGTTCTGCAGACGTTTGCCATCTATATATCCGAGAGCATGGAGAAATCCATGATCCCGATTCTGAGAAGTATTGATCTGTTCCATCGTAAGGTGCTTACAGCGCCGGAGATGACCTTCGTGCGTACTTCAGAGGATGCTCTCAAGCTGCAGAGCAGCGGCCAGATTGGGGCGATGCTATCGCTTGAAGGAGCGGACGGGCTCCACGGCGACCTCGCGATGCTGCGCATACTGTTCGCTCTGGGTGTCAGGGCAGTCGGTCTCACTTGGAACCATGCCAACTGGGCAGCAGATGGCGTGATGGAGGCAAGAGGAGGCGGACTTACAAAAAAAGGCCGTGCCCTAGTAGAAGAATGTAATAGATTGGGTATACTGGTTGATGTGTCTCATTTGAGCGATCGCGCGTTTTGGGACGTGCTCCAGCTATCTACGAAGCCGGTTATCGCTTCGCACTCCAATTGCCGTGCGATCTGCCCACATCCACGTAACCTGGCAGATGATCAGCTAACGGCACTGCTTGCCTCAGGAGGGATGGTTGGGGTTACTTTCGTGCCTCATTTTGTCGCCTCTCATCATCCCGTGCAAATTGCTGACGTTCTGCGTCACATAGAGCGAGTATGCGAGCTTGGCGGGACAGACCAACTCATGTTCGGTTCAGACTTCGACGGCATTGAAGCGCACGTGAAAGGACTTGCGCACCCCGGAGAGGTAGAACAGCTGCAACAGGCGCTATTATCACATTATTCCGAATCAACCGTAGCCGGTTTTTGCTCGGGCAATATCCTGCAATTTCTTGTAAAGCATCTGCCTGAATGAACGATCAGGGGATTCCATTCTGTTTGTGATATGGATATAATCGAAAAGAACTATGCGAGATATCCGAGATTTCTACTTGCATTTTACTACTTTGGGACATAAAATTTATGTGACTGTTAAAAAGTTTTAATATTTTAATGTAAACAGCTGTCGAAAATATTGCAGGTTCATCAAAAGAGGAGATGGGCATTTTGATTAGTCAATTGTCTTGGAAAATCGGAGGACAACAAGGGGAAGGCGTAGAAAGTACCGACCGTATTTTCTCGACAGCATTGAACCGTTTGGGTTACTACTTGTATGGATACCGTCATTTCTCGTCCCGTATCAAGGGCGGACACACAAATAATAAAATCCGGATCAGCACAAAGCCAATGCTGGCAATCTCGGATGATTTGGATATTCTGGTTGCATTCGACCAAGAGAGTATTGATCTAAATGCGCATGAACTTCGTCCAGGCGGCGTAGTCGTAGCGGATGCGAAGTTCAATCCGACACTGCCAGAGGGCATCAACGCTCGTCTATTCCCGGTTCCGATCACTTCGATCGCTGAAGAGCTCGGTACATCCCTGATGAAGAACATGGTGGCATCTGGCGCGTCTTGGGCATTGCTCGGACTGCCGATCGATGTCTTTAATAAAGCAGTAGAAGAAGAGTTCGGACGTAAAGGTCCAGCAATCGTAGAGAAGAACATTGAAGCGGTTAAACGCGGTTCTGACTTCGTACTTGAATTGGCGGGCGGCCCGCTGGAAGAATTCCTTCTGGAGCCGGCTGACGGCAAACAGAAGCTGTTCATGATCGGTAACGAAGCGATTGGCCTCGGCGCTGTCGCTGGCGGCTGCCGACTGATGAGCGCATATCCGATTACTCCAGCCTCAGAGGTCATGGAATACCTGATTAAGAAGCTTCCTAAGTTCGGCGGCACAGTCGTTCAAACGGAAGACGAAATCGCAGCGGTAACGATGGCAATCGGCGCTAACTATGCAGGTGTTCGTACGATGACAGCTTCTGCAGGCCCTGGTCTGTCGCTCATGATGGAAGCGATCGGTCTTGCAGGTATGACAGAAACGCCGCTCGTAATCGTAGATACGCAGCGTGGAGGCCCTTCAACAGGCTTACCGACAAAGCAAGAGCAATCCGACTTGAACGCAATGGTATACGGTACGCATGGCGAAATTCCGAAGGTCGTAATCGCGCCTGCTACATTGGAAGATTGCTTCTATGACACGATTGAATCTTTCAACATCTCGGAGCAATACCAAGTACCAGTTATCCTAATGACTGACCTTCAGCTCTCGCTTGGTAAGCAATCCTGCGAGCCGTTGGATCTGAATAAAATGCCGATCAACCGTGGTAAGATCGTACGTGATCTGCCAGAGCTAGAAACGAATGAACTGTTCAAGCGTTATGAGCTAACGGCTGATGGCGTGTCGCCGCGCGTTATCCCTGGCGACAAGCACGGCTTGCACCACGTAACAGGCGTTGAGCATGACGAAACAGGACGTCCGTCTGAGAGTGCGATTAACCGTAAGAAGATGATGGATAAACGTCTTAACAAGCTTAACGGAATGCTGATCCGCGATGCAGTTCGTGCGGATGCGCCTCACGCGGAAGCTGATCTGCTGATTATCGGTATGGGCTCCACAGGCGGTACAATTGACGAAGCTCGTCTTCGTCTTACAGATGACGGTTTGAAAACGAACCACATCACAATCCGTCAAATCCATCCGTTCCCGACAGACGTAGTGAAATCTTACTTGGCTGGCGCGAAGAACATTGTTGTTCTTGAGAACAATGCGACTGGTCAGCTGGCGGATCAAGTGAAGCTGTACACAGGTTATGGCGACAAGATTAAGAGCATTTTGAAATACGACGGCAATCCGTTCCTGCCTTCCGAAGTGCACAAAGCATGCAAGGAGTTGGTCTAAGATGGCAACATTTAAAGAGTTTCGTAACAACGTAAAACCGAACTGGTGCCCAGGCTGCGGAGACTTCTCCGTACAAGCTGCAATTCAGCGTGCTGCTGCTAACGTCGGCCTTGAGCCGGAAGGATTGGCTGTTATTTCGGGTATCGGCTGCTCCGGCCGTATCTCCGGTTATGTGAATGCATACGGCTTGCACGGTATTCACGGCCGCGCGCTTCCAATCGCGCAAGGCGTGAAGCTGGCGAACCGCGAGCTGACGGTTATCGCTTCCGGCGGTGACGGCGACGGCTTCGCGATCGGTATGGGCCACACGGTTCATGCGATTCGCCGTAACATCGACCTCACGTACATCGTAATGGATAACCAAATCTACGGTTTGACGAAAGGTCAAACATCGCCGCGTTCTGCGGAAGGCTTCAAGACGAAATCGACGCCTGAAGGCTCGATCGAGTCCACATTGTCGCCGCTTGAAATCGCAATGTCCGCTGGCGCGACTTTCATCGCGCAATCGTTCTCCAGCGACCTTAAGCAGCTTACAGCGCTTATCGAAGCGGGTCTGAACCACAAGGGCTTCTCGCTTATCAACGTGTTCAGCCCATGCGTAACGTTCAACAAAGTGAACACGTACGACTGGTTCAAAGAGAACATCGTTAACCTGGAACAATTCCCGGATTATGATCCGACGAACCGCATCGCAGCGATGAACAAGATCATGGAAACGAACGGCATGCTTACTGGCCTTATCTACCAGAACAAAGAGCGTCAAGCGTATGAGAGCATGATCAGCGGCTTCAAGCCGGAAGGTCTTGCGAACCAGGAGCTGACTTTATCTCAAGATCAGTTCGACAAGCTGCTTACTGAATTTAAATAAGCAATAGCTATATAATAATGAAGGCATATCGTCGCTTCCCGCGAATGGTATGCCTTTCTTATCGACAACGACTATGACATGCGAGAGCGGGGTTAATACATATGAAAATGGTTCCGGTTGGCGTATCAGCCAGACATATTCATCTATCGAAGGAACACGTAGCAATATTATTCGGACAAGGCGCGGAGCTCACGGTGTTCAAAGATCTCTCCCAGCCTGGGCAATATGCGGCGAATGAAACAGTAGAAGTCATCGGACCGAAGGGGAATTTCGCCAAAGTTCGGATTCTCGGCCCAGTCCGCCCGCGGACGCAGCTTGAAGTGTCGCGTACCGACGCTTTCCAACTCGGCATTAACCCGCCGGTTCGCGAGTCAGGCGACATTGCCGGCTCGGCAGGCATTACGATCAAAGGCCCTGCGGGCGAAGTAACGATTGAAGAAGGCGTGATCGTAGCGGCGCGTCATATTCACTTCCATACCAGCGATGCTGAGCGGTGGGGCATTGCGGATAAACAGAAGCTTACCGTAAGGCTGCAAGGTGAGCGCGGCTTAGTGCTGGAGAATGTCGTGGCTCGTGTCTCGTCTGAATTTGCACTCGATATGCACATTGATACGGATGAAGCGAATGCAGCTGGCGCGAAGACAGGCGATCAAGCGGAGATTATCGGCTAGCCTGCGATAGGATGAAGAGGCAATTATGCTGCTAAGGCGAATTGTCTCTTTTTTGTTACAAATTTCACGTCTAGCGATTAGTCACCTTCTCATTCTCTTTATTAAGTGATGCCGGTTTGCTATAATGTTGGAATGGACACGTTGGGCATAAGGGAGCGTGAGTAAGTGTGAAGAAGGAATCCGCAAGCAAAGGCAAGGATTTCTCCAAGTATTTTGACTTCTCAGGCGCGAAAGTACTGAAGGAAGCGGATGGCAAAACAACTTACCGGATTAACGGTCGAGATATAACGGTTAATGCTGCGCCTAATCACACTGAAGAGAAACGTAGAGGCAAAGAAGAGATTCAAGTTCACTACGAATCTTCAATTCCTCCCGAGCTCCAGCAGCTTGGCAAAGGCAAGCGATATCATATTACAACGTATGGCTGCCAAATGAACGAGCACGATACGGAAGTGATGAAGGGGATCTTCGAAGAGATGGGCTATACGCCTACGGAAGATCGCCGGCAAGCGGATGTAATCCTGCTTAACACTTGTGCGATTCGTGAGAATGCAGAAGATAAAGTGTTCGGCGAGCTTGGTCATCTGAAGCATCTGAAGCTCGAGAAGCCAGGGCTCATCCTTGGCGTTTGCGGTTGCATGTCACAGGAAGAGTCGGTCGTTAGCCGCATCATGCAGCGCCATAGCTTCGTTGATCTCATCTTTGGAACGCACAATATTCACAGACTGCCATATCTATTGCAAGATGCGCTGTTTGGCAAAGAAATGGTTGTGGAAGTATGGTCCAAGGAAGGCGACATCATCGAGAACTTGCCGAAGAAGCGGGAAGGGATGCGCGGCTGGGTCAACATTATGTACGGCTGCGATAAGTTCTGTACATACTGTATCGTGCCCTATACACGTGGTAAAGAACGCAGCAGACGTCCTGAAGACGTCATCGCAGAAGTGCGAGAGCTGGCGCGTCAAGGCTTCAAGGAGATTACGCTGCTCGGTCAGAACGTGAACGCGTATGGCAAAGACTTCGAAGATATCAGCTATCGGTTCGGTGATCTGATGGCGGATATGGCGAAGATTAACCTCCCGCGTATTCGCTTCACAACGAGCCACCCGCGTGACTTCGATGATCATCTGATTGAAGTGCTTGCAACTAAGGGCAATCTGGTCGAGCATATTCATCTTCCGGTCCAGTCCGGCAGCACGGAAGTGCTCAAGCGGATGAGCCGCAAATATACAAGAGAGATGTACCTCGAGCTTGTAGGCAAAATCAAACGGGCAATCCCGGATGTCGTGCTCACGTCGGACATCATCGTCGGTTTCCCTGGCGAGACGGACGAGCAGTTCGAGGAGACGCTGTCGCTCGTGCGACAAGTTGGCTTCGCATTTGCGTATTCGTTCATCTACTCGCCGCGCGAGGGAACGCCAGCAGCGGATATGGAAGATAACATCCCGCTGGACGTGAAGAAGGCGAGATTGGCTCGTTTGAATGCGTTGATTGCCGAGCTAAGCCGCGAGAGCAACGAGTTGTTGGTTGGGCAAGAGATCGAGGTGTTGATCGAAGGCCAGAGCAAGAACAATGCGAAGGTGCTGTCCGGTCGTTCGCGCACGAACAAGCTCGTTCATATTGAAGGGCCAGCCGAATATATCGGTCAATTCGTAACGGTCAGCGTGACGGATGCGACGACTTGGTATGTGAAAGCTGAACCGCTGGATGATTATTTAAACGAAGAAGCAGTATCTTAACCACATAGAGGAGCTGGAACCATTGGCAAACCAAGAACATAAGCATGATCACGATCACGACCACGACCACGATCACGGTACGAGCTGCGCAGTACCGAAATTCAATACAGAGGATATCATCGTTCGCGCTGACATTATGGCGAAGACGAAGGAACTGGCAAGCATGATCTTTACGTCGGAAGAAGTTCAGCAGTTCCAGCGTGCTGAGAAGCAAATTAATGGCAATGAGCGCGTGCAAGGCTTGATCGCTCAAATCAAGAAGAAGCAGAAGGAGCTCGTCGCATTCCAGACGACGTTCAAGAATGCGGATATGGTAGAGAAGATCGAGAAGGAAATCGAAGTGCTGCAGGACGATCTCGACGGAATTCCAATCGTATCGGACTTCCAACAAAGCCAAGCGGACATCAACTACCTGCTGCAAACGATCGTATCCGTTATCCGTGATACAGTAGCAGAGAAGATCAACGTGGAAGACGCATCCGTCGAAGCTCCGGAAGAGTGCATGTAATCTGTAATGTGTGACAATAAAACACCTGCTGATCTCAATGAAGATCAGCAGGTGTTTTTGCGTTACAGATGTGCATTGGCGCGTCGCCAGCTTAGTGTAAGGATGAATGCGATGAGCGCGAAGCAGCCGCCGAGCCAGAACCCGTAGTCACGGCCGAAGGCGTCATTGATGAAGCCAGCAAGGAACGGACCGGCGAACATGCCGACGGAGTATACCGCCTGATAGAAGCCCATTGCCGTCGCGCGCTTTGTGGAGGCGAATGGCTGGATCGCAAGACCGAGCAGCAGCGGCATATACATGCCTTGTGCGAGTCCATTCAGCGCTTGCGTCGCTGCCAGCCAGCCAAGCGTTGGGGAGAACGCTATGGCGACCGTGAAGATCCCGCTAAGCGCATAGCCGACTGCTATGACATTCCAGCTGCCGAACTTCGGCGCAAGCCATCTCCCCGACATGAGTGAAGTAGCGGCATGCGGCACCATGAAGGCGATGACGATTAGCGTCAGCTGCGAGCTGGAAGCGCCAAGCGATGTTGCTTTGAGCGGCGTAAAGCCGAACATCGTAATGAACAGCACGCAGTGCGCCAGAATTGACAAGGTCGACACTTGCACCAGCGACCGCGTTCGTACAACCTCGCGCAAGTGCTGCATCGATATCGGCGCCCGGCTGACGCCTTCGCGCGGTTCTTTCACCGCGAACGCAAGAACAAGTCCGGCCAGGCCGAGGAAGATGCCTGTGGTGAATGCTGCATTGTAGCTGAACTCGCCAGCCAGCCAGCCGCTAAGCGTCATCCCGATTAATTGGCCCGAGACGGTCAAGAAGCTAATGTTGCTCATCGCCTTCGTCGCTTGTGATGAAGCAAAGTAAGCGGCATAGAGCACGGTAAAAGCGACCCACGCCGAGGCGCATACACCTGACATCATCCGTCCGGCAAGCGGCCAGACCCAGGAGCCCGGTATTGTGAACAGCAAGCAGCTTAATGCGCCGCTGATCATGCCCAGCATGAGAAATGGCTTACGCTTATGTAGTTTATCCGAGTACAAACCAAGCGGGAATCGAACGATCATTTGAACAAAACCATAGCTGCCAAGTACGACGCCGATTAGCACATCGGCATACCCTCTGCTGGTCATGAATGGAGTTAGAATCGGTACATACACATAAAGCGTCGACCAATACAGCAGCGTGACAATGATAAAGATGAGATGATCCGTCCGATTCGCGGCAATAAGCGGTTGTTCGGAGGTCTCTGCTGCAGTAGACAAGAAGGGGTCACTCCTTTTACGATAGAATATGAACAATCTTCCTAACTGTATCGCACACGAACGAGGCTCGGCAATCCTTTTTACAGAATTAGAGATTTATGCGGGAACTTATCGCCAGCTTCTCTCGTAATAAGGTAGGAATCATTTCAATATCGTTGTAAGTAAGGAAGGGGAAGACGATGGAGACAAGTAACACGCCGGTTCAGAAAGCGAAGAAAACTTGGTTGCATGAGGTGCGGGAGTGGTGCATCTCGCTTGTAGTGGCAGTTGTCGTGGCGCTGCTCGTTCAGAATTATGCGTTCGCACAAACAGAAGTTAAAAATATATCGATGCAAAAAACACTCGTTGAAGGCCAGCGCCTCATCGAGGACAAGCTTAGCTATCACTTTGAGAAGCCCCAGCGAGGAGATATCGTCATTATTAATGGCCCTGAGAGTGATAAGCGACTCATTAAGCGAGTGATTGGCTTGCCTGGAGACGTTATTAATTTCACGGAAAATGGACAAGTGACGATTAATGGTGAAGTGTTAGATGAGCCGTATAGCAAAGGACGTACATATGCAAACGGTCTGCAAGTGCCGTACACGGTGCCGGAGAGTACGGTGTTTGTCATGGGAGACAACCGTGAGAACAGCATGGACAGCCGTGCAATCGGGCCAATCAAGTTCTCTAGCGTAGAAGGACGTGCTGTCTTCAGACTGTGGCCGCTCAATAAATTTGGTCAACTGAACTAACCGCAGCTCGCATCGTCGCCAAACATCGAATGAAATCACCTATAATGGGGAATTCTACCAGCTGTATGAGTTGGAGGTGGATGGCTGCGATGAGAGCAGTATGGATGACAATGGTGCTAGCCGTGTTTATGTTTAGCACGACGGCAATTCAAGCTGGCGCGGAGCCGGCATATGCCAAATGGGGCAGACTTGCGATGAAGGAAACAACGCAGCGTTACCATGCCGATATTATTGATTACAAGCATCTTGGCCGCAAAGTGGAAGACGGCGGACTGATGACGGAGACGTTTCGCCTGCAGCTGCGCAAAGGATCTAGAGAGTTCGAAGTGACCGTACGCATTTGGTTCGAGCAGCAGAGCGAGCGGGTTGTGCGCATTCATTTCTCGGAGGATGACAGAAAGAATGGGCTGCCGGCTGCGATGGTATTAATTTGAATCTTTTTGCAAAGCTGCACCGTATGACACCATATACCAAATGGGAGGGATACGAATGATTTTATCAACGACACCAACAATTGAAGGCCAGCCGATTCAGCAGTACTTAGGCGTTGTAACTGGGGAAGCGATTATGGGAGCGAACATCGTGCGCGATCTGTTCGCGTCGATTACAGATATCGTCGGCGGACGTTCCGGCGCGTATGAGACGAAGCTGAAGGAAGCAAGGGACTTAGCGTTTGGCGAAATGTCCAGCCAAGCTTCCCGCATGGGCGCGAATGCGGTCGTCGGTATTGATATTGATTATGAAGTGGTGCGAGACGGGATGCTGATGGTTGCTGTTAGCGGTACAGCGGTTCGCGTATAACAGAAGAAGCAGCGTCTGGTGAGAACCGGATGCTGTTTTTTATGTCATTATAGGGTGGACATATTGAGCTTACGAAGAGTAAAATGCTACTAGCACAAGACCTATGCTTGAAGGAGCTGTAACTGGAAATGAGAGAAATGATGGCAAGCGAGCTGGAAACCCGGCTGCGTGAGGGAGAGAAGCTGAACGTTATTGACGTTCGAGAGCCTGACGAGTGGGTAGACGGACATATTAAAGAAGCGGTGAGCATTCCGATGTCCGTATTCGTGGAGCGTCTCGGCGAGCTGAACGATATGGAGGAGCCGATCTACCTGGTCTGCCGAAGCGGCAACCGCAGCGGCAGAGTGGGCGACTACTTGTCTGCACAAGGCTATGAAGTCGTGAATGTGCTTGGCGGAATGATGAGCTGGCCGGGTGAAGTTATAACCGGCGAATAAGCTTTGCTGTATGAAAAAAAAGCATTTTGATCATCCACAGAGGGTGAGCAAAATGCTTTTTTATTTGCGCGATTCAGTCGTAGCCGCCTTCTGCCTCAGGCAGCGCCTTGTATTCTTCCCTGGCAGCTATGATCTGCATAATGTCTACGCGAAGCTGCCTGAGCTGAATCGCCTCATCGGATACACTGCAATATCGATCTGTCCACGAAAACTCACGCGTCTCGCCGTCTATCGTTATTTTCCACGTATCCTCTCCATATGGCGTTTGCTCACAATTGGCGGTACGGGAATCTTGATCTTTAATAGGTAGATTCATCATGTCGATCGCTTTCATTTTCGCATAGATGTTTGCCATCTCATCTGCCGATAAGATGAGGTTCGCAGTCGCGGTGCCTTTCACAATTAAATCCTTCGTTACCGTATCGGTATAGGTGTTGACTTCATTCTTATTTATCTCTCCGTAGCCAAAGATGACCGAGAAGTCGAATTCGCTCGGCATCTCATCCGGCATCTTCGTGTTCCTTCTCTCACCGCAGCCTGATAGCAGCAGCATTATTGCGAGAAGCGTGAGCTGAACCGCTCGAATACGCGTCCGCGTTCGCATTTGCATTCTCTCCCTTTTTTGGACGTTCTTATGTCTTATGACGAATTCCACCTGCATTTGTTGCAGAAGTTCTGTGTTTGAATCATGAGGGAGACAACCTGACCATATATTGGAGAGTAGGACAGCTTATTGCGATGTAGCAGGCAAATAGCTTTAGCTCCTGAGCAGGGAGGAATGGATGACGATGCAGCAGCAAGAGCAGAGCGACGGTGTATTGGATTTGCGCATTCAAGGCATGAGCTGCACGGCTTGCGCGACCCGAATTGAACGGGCTGTCGGCAAGCTGGCTGGCGTGACTGCCGTGTCGGTTCATTATGCGGCCAAATCCGCTTATGTTGCTTATACGCCAGGCAGTATTACGCCTACCGCGATTATGGATCGCATTGAGCAGATTGGGTTTCATGCTTCTCCGCACGGGAAAGGCGGGGACGGCTCTTCCGAAATAGATGCGCTGCGTCTGCGCGTATTCGGTGCGATTATATTGACGCTGCCGCTTCTATGGACGATGGCACATCATTATAGCTGGTCGAAAGGTATTCCCGTGCCGTTATTCATTCAAGAGCCGCTGCTTCAATTCGTGCTTGCGGCGATTGTGCAGTTCTTCATCGGCATGCCGTTCTACTTCGGCGCCTTCTATGCGCTGCGGGAGCGGACTGCCAATATGGACGTGCTTGTCGCCATCGGGACGTCTGCTGCATTCGTGTACAGCTATATCGCGATGATGACGGGCGGGGCGCTGTACTTTGAGACATCGGCCGTCGTCATTACGGCGGTGCTCGGAGGCAAGCTGCTCGAAGCGACCGCGTCGGAGCGGGTCATTCAGGAAAATGACAGCTTCGGCGCGTTAGAGGCGAAGGAAGCAGTCGTCTTGCGAGCAGGACGAAGAGAGCGGATACCGCTAACGCAAGTTAGAGAAGACGACCAGTTATTTGCTGCGGTGAATGAGCCGATCCCGGCTGACGGCATCATCGTGGAAGGACAATCTGCAATCGACGAATCCTTCCTGACGGGCGAGAGCGCACTCGTAACGCGCACGGTAGGCGACCGCGTCTTTGCGGGTACGATTGTGCGCGGCGCAGAGCTTGTTATTCAAGTAACGGCCATAGGTCATCAGACGATGCTTAGCCGAATTGCAGCACTAACGAGGCATGCGCAAGCGACCAAATCGACGATCGGCCGCAGAGTGGACCAGATGGCGGCTATCTTCGTGCCGGTCATGATGGTGCTGTCTCTAGGAACGCTGCTCATATGGCTGTTATGGCTTGAGCCAGGCAAGTGGGGAACCGCCTCGATTCACGCGCTAGCAGTGCTGCTCGCAGCATGCCCCTGTGCGCTTGGGTTAGCAGCGCCGATCTCGCTCGTCATTGCGACAGGGAAGCTTGCAAGAAGAGGCATCGTGTTGAAGGAAGCGGGCGCGCTCGAACGGCTTGCGCAGCTTAATACCATTGTGCTCGATAAGACGGGCACGCTAACGGAAGGCAAGCCGGCGTTAACAGAAGTATATTCGCTGAGCGGTGAACCAAGCGCGCTTCTTCGATTGGCAGCGTCTGCGGAAGCGAGTTCGCCGCATCCATTCGCCTCAGCCATCATTGCTGCTGCAAGACGTGCTAGTATTGATGCGCCGGAATGCTCTGCGTTTCTAGCTTTTCCAGGCAAAGGAATCGAAGCGAATGTCGAAGGCAAACGGATTGAGATTGGCAATGCCGTGTTCGCTGCTGAACGGTCTTGGAAGATGAGCCGTGTGATGCATAGCTTCATCAATAGGAAAGAAGCTTCAGGAGAGACAGTTATCTATGTCGCGATTAACGGGAGTTGCGCAGGCGCGTTCGCTTTTGCCGATCAGGTGAAGCGCTCCTCCAGAGAGGCCGTGCAACTGCTCAACGGAGAAGGGCTGATGGTATTGCTCGCAACCGGTGACCATGTCTCTGCTGCGAATAATGTAGCGGACCAAATCGGAATTGCAAGCGTTCATGCGTCAATGCTGCCAGAACACAAAGCAACGCTTATCCGAGAGCTGCAGGATAAGGGATATGTCGTTGCGATGGCGGGCGACGGATGGAACGATGCGCCTGCTCTCGCGGCTGCTGACGTTGGCATTGCAATGGGCGGCGGTACGGAAGCTGCGCTCCATGCCGGACATATGACGCTGCTGCGCGCCAGACTGACAGGCATCTATGAAGCGCTTATCATCAGCCGTCTGACCGTTCGCAACATCCGGCAAAATCTCGGCTTCGCGTTTGTCTATAACTCCATCATCATTCCTTTTGCAGCGGTAGGAGGCATTGAACCGTGGATGGCAGGGACCGCTATGGCGCTAAGTTCTGTGTCTGTCGTTGGCAATGCGCTGCGCTTAAATGGGCAGATGACTAGGGCGCTCGGGAGGAAGAAGCACGCTATAGACAACCTATAACCCAAATGGTATAGTTACACAAGCACAATTGCATAGTACGCGTAAAACAGGTGCTTAGAGGATCAAATATCTTCTTAGCTTAATAGGGAAGTCCGGTGAAAGACCGGCACGGACCCGCCACTGTAAGGAGCGCAGGTTGCTAGCTTTAAGCATCGAATTCGCTTAGGCAAGCAATCGGCACTGTATCCATAGATGTCACTGAACGGCTATTGGCCGCGCGGGAAGACGTGGATAACAGATGCTCCAAGTCAGGAGACCTGCCTGTTTCGTAAACTTACGCTGCCTACGAGGACTTAGGCAGGTGTTAGAGATTGGCCTAGGCACGAATTCCGCCATCGCTTGCTCGCTAGCTTGCTTGTTCGTTCGCAGCTTGCCTGCTCGTGGCGTAACCGTCCGTCTGCCGCTGCTTAAGCGTTGCATGAGCATTTCTGACATCTGTCTGTCGGGAATGCTCTTTTTTGCATTCACCGACCTGTAGCATTGAAGATTCGTGAATGGGAATGGGAGAGAGATGGGGAATGAGAATGAGACAAACAATTCGTTCAAAAATGACACTAGCACTGATGGTGCTGCTGCTCATCATGATTACGGCAGCTTGCGGTACCGCATCGAATTCGAACGCGAATACAGATGTGAAGGGCGCAAACAACACGGCTTCCAGCAACACGAATACGGCCTCAACCGACCAGAATGCGGCCAAGAATAACACAGGTGCAAACAATACAACGAATAATAGCAGCGCGAGTACGAGCGAGACTACATATCCGCTGACTGTGAAGGATGTAACTGGAACGGAGCTAACCTTCCAGAAGGCCCCTGAGCGTATTGTGACGCTGCTCCCAAGTGAGACGGAAATCGTCTACGCAATTGGTGCAGGTCCAGCGCTGGTTGGCGTGGACGACTTCTCCAACTATCCGAAGGAAGCAGCTGCAATCACGAAGATTGGCAGCATGGATGCCGATATCGAGAAGATTGTATCGCTGAAGCCCGAGCTTGTCCTTGCATCGTATACGATGGGGCAAGCCGTCGTTGATAAGTTGCGTTCGCTTGGCATTCAAGTGTACGCAACCGATCCGAAGAACTATGATGGCGTGATGGACAAAATCAAACAAATCGGATCGATTCTGAACAAGTCCAGCGAAGCGGAGGCTGTTGCTATGCATATGGCTGACGTGCGCGAGCAGGTTGTTAATGCCGTTAAAGATGCGCCGAAGCCGAATGTTTACCTGGAATTCTCTCCAGGCTGGACGGTAGGGAAAGGCGAGTTTCTGGATGAACTCATCACGCTCGCAGGCGGCACGAACATTGCAACAAACGCTGGCTGGTACGAGATTGACCCCGAAGCCGTCGTGAAATCGAATCCGGAAGATATTATCTACGCTTCAATGACGCTGAAGGCAGGCGAGAAGAATCCGATTCTGACGGCAATCGAGACTCGTCCCGGCTGGAATACGATTAATGCCATTAAGAATAAGCAAGTGTTCGAAGTGGACCAAGATCCGCTCACACGCGTAGGCCCGCGCCTTGCGGAAGGGCTGCTGGAAGTGGCGAAGAAGCTGCATCCGGACCTGATTCACTAAGATGCGTGCGAAGTTAGCGATTTATGGAGGAGCAGCGATGCTCCTCTTAGCTGTATCTATTGTCGTCAGCTTGTCGATCGGTTCATCGGGCTTGCCGCTTGCCGATGTCTGGGGCATCCTCATTCATCAGCTGCCGTGGATGTCTGATCCAAGCACCCACTGGGATGCTAGTGAAATTGCTATCGTGACACAGCTGCGGTTGTCGCGCGTCCTGCTTGCCGTATTCGTCGGAGCTTGCTTGGCTCTTGCAGGCAGCGGCTTCCAAGGCGTCCTGCGCAATCCGCTTGCCGATCCGTTCACGCTGGGCGTAGCCTCGGGGTGCTCGGTGGGCGCAGCGTTTATGATTGTTTTTGGCTATACGGCTTGGCTCGGGTTATGGTCGGTTCCGCTTGTTGCTTTTGGCACGGGAATGGTCACGCTTGTGCTCGTCTTCACGCTCTCACGGGCACGCGGCACGATGAATGTGGAATCGCTCATTTTGTCCGGCGTCATTGTACAAGCGTTTCTCGGTGCATTCGTCTCGTTCATGGTCTCCATGTCGCAAGGCGTCGTGAATGAAGTGATGTTCTGGCTGATGGGCAGCTTGAGTACGCGCAGCTGGGAGCATGTGAAGCTCATTATGCCTTTTGCCATCGTTGGCTTGCCGCTTATGTTCCGATATGCTCAGCATTTGAACTTATTCGTTATGGGCGAGCGGCACGCAGGGCATCTCGGCGTGAATGTGGAACGGACGAAGCTGGTCGTGCTCATCCTCTCCACGCTGTTGACAGCGGTTGCGGTCTCCATCGCCGGCGTTGTCGGCTTCGTGGGACTTGTCGTACCGCATCTGATCCGATTGCTGGTCGGACCGGATTATCGGATTATAATTCCTCTCTCTGCGGTAGGCGGAGGAATCTATCTACTATGGGCAGACACGCTTGCTCGAACAGCGCTTAGCCCGAAAGAGATTTCGCTGGGCGTCGTTACGGCAATCATCGGAGCCCCCTTCTTCGCTTACCTGCTCTATCGGCGCAAAGTGCTGCAAGGGGGAGGTGCTTCCGTATGATCGTTGTGGATCAAGTCTCTAGACGAATCGGAGCACGGACCATTGTGCAGGATATTAGCTTCAGCGCGGAGAAAGGCAGAATGTATGGCATTATTGGACCGAACGGCGCTGGCAAAACGACACTTCTGCAGCTGCTCTCAGGTACGGATGTGCCGACAAGCGGTGAAGTTCTTCTGCAAGGGCAAGCAATTCGTTCCATTAAGCGAAAAGAATTGGCGAAGCGGGTAGCTGTCCTTCAACAAGGGGGCATTCCAGCAGCTGCTTTCACAGTTCGTGAAGTGGTGCAGATGGGCAGGTTCCCGTTTCAAAATTGGCTCGGCGAAGAGAAGGGGGACAGCGAGCAGCTCATTGACGATGCGATCGAAACGATGGGGTTGACCTCGCTGGCGAATAGGCAAGTAGACCAGCTCAGCGGCGGCGAGCGGCAGCGGGTTGCGCTTGCGAAGGTCATGGTACAAGAGCCGGAGCTGCTGCTGCTCGATGAGCCGACCACGTATCTCGACATCGGCTATCAGGTACAGCTGCTTGATACGGTAAAGCGATGGCAGCAGGAGAGACAATTAACCGTCATCGCGGTTCTGCATGATTTGAACCTTGCGGCGCATTATTGCGATGAGCTGCTCGTGCTGCAGGATGGGCGAGCGGCTGCATATGGACCGCCTTCAGCCATAATGAAGCCGGAGCTGATATTGGAAGTGTTCGGAGCGAGAGCGGTTATTCTGCCGCACCCGGAGACCGGCGTGCCGCAGCTGCTGCTCGCTCCATCTGTGGCGCCGAGTGAGACACGTTTATTGGAGAGGGAGATATAGATGACACAACCTGAGCTTGAACTTGAGAAACAGCTTCAAGAGATTGCTTCACGGATTACTCCGTTAGTTGCTGAAAGCATAGACGCAGCCGAGCACCACCTGAACAGCTTAACAAAACCGCCTGGCAGCTTAGGCAAACTGGAAGAGATTGTTCGGCAGCTTGCTGGGATCACCGGTGAGATAACGCCTGACTTAACGAAACGCGCTGTTATTGTGATGGCAGGCGACCATGGGGTATGCGAAGAGGGGATCAGTGCATTTCCGGCAGAAGTTACGCCACAGATGGTAATGAACTTCTTGGCTGGAGGCGCTGCAGTCAATGTGCTCGCTCGAGGAGCTGGCGCAGATGTGTTCTGCGTGGACATGGGCGTCAACGCGGATTTGAGCCATGAAGCGCTCATCAGCTGCAAGACGCGCAAAGGAACGGCGAATATGACCAAGGAAGCTGCGATGTCCCGCGAGGAAGCGCTCGCTGCGATCATTAGCGGTTATGAGATTACAGAGAAGCTAGCAGTTGAACAGGGCTATCGGCTGTTCGCGACAGGCGAGATGGGCATCGGCAATACGACGGCAAGCGCTGCGCTGTGTTCGGTTCTCGGCTCAATGACGCCGGATGAGGCGGTCGGACTCGGCACGGGCATTAATGAGGAACGCCGCAGCCATAAAGTCGATGTCGTACGCCGGGCAATTGCATGTAATGCGCCTAATGCGGATGATCCGATTGACGTGCTTGCCAAAGTGGGCGGACTCGAAATCGCCGGACTAGTCGGCGTTATTCTCGGCGCGGCTGCGAACCGCTCGCTTGTTGTCATCGATGGGTTTATTTCATCGGCAGCGGCTCTCGTTGCCGCAACCATCGCACCACAGGCGGCTGCTTATATGCTCGGTTCTCACTTGTCGCAGGAACAGGGACATCGCAAGCTGCTTCAGACCATCGGCTTATCGCCGATGCTCCATCTGGATATGCGACTCGGCGAAGGGACTGGCGCCGTTCTTGGATTCCATATCATAGACGCTGCGCAGCGGATTATGCGGGAAATGGCAACGTTCGAAAGCGCCGGGGTATCACGAGGCTAGAGCTAGAAGATCAGGAAGCGAGTGATTGGAATGGCGGTATTCATCACCGGCGGAGCCCGCAGCGGGAAGAGCGGATTCGCGGAAGCGTATGCGATGAAGCTGGCGAAGCAGGGCATCTATATTGCCACTTCGCAAAGCTGGGGCGACGAAGAAATGATTGCGCGCACGGCGTATCATCAGCTTACGCGTGAGCAATCCGGCTACGGTTGGCAGACAATTGAAGAGCCGTATGCGCTCGCGGAATTGCTTATGCAGCTTGAGAGAGCGGGAGCACGTACAGATGAAGGGCATGAGCGCAAAGCGGTGCTCGTCGACTGCTTGACGCTATGGCTGACGAATTGGATGCTTAAGCTCGATGAGGAAGAGAGCGAGCAAGAGTTGCGCGATTCCAAGCTGCAAGCGGTTATCGATCAACTAGTGGAGGCTGTTGCTGCCTACACAGGTCCGCTACTGCTTGTGACGAATGAAGTGGGCAGCGGGATCGTTCCCGCTTATCCGCTCGGACGCCGATTCCGTGATGAAGCGGGACGTATGAACCGCAAGCTGGCTGCGCGCTGCGAGCAAGCGCTGCTTGTGGTAGCGGGCATTCCGCTCGATTTGAAGGCGCATGCTTTTCACATTGGTGAGTAAAAAGTTATGCTCGGCTGAATTCATAGTCGTGGGAGGGGCGGCATGATTGCAAAGTTTATGAAAGACCAGCTGCAAGCGGCAGGCACGGCATTTCAACTGCTGACCCGAATTCCTATTCCTGCCGCACTCCCGTTCACTCCGCAAGTGCTCGCACGAAGCGTCGCTTACTATCCGCTGGCTGGACTTGTCATTGGAAGCATCGTCGCAGCGCTTGCATGGTTGCTCAATGGACATGTGCCGAGCATGCCTGCAGCTGTCCTCGTGCTGATTGTGATGACGACGCTGAGCGGCGGTTTGCATGTGGACGGCTTCATGGATACCGCTGACGGCGTGCTCAGCAATCGACCACGTGAGCGCATGCTGGAGATTATGAAAGACAGTCGTGTCGGAGCGATGGGCGTACTGGCGGCAGTACTGCTGTTCTTGTTTAAATTCTCGGCGTTGGCTGCGCTGCTTGCTGAGCGCCCCGATTGGGAGTCGGTTGCACCGCTCCTTGCGCTCGCGTTCAGTTGGAGTCGGCTGTGGATCGTCGCTGCGATGGTGCTATGGCCGTTCGCTCGCCCGAACGAGGGGATGGCATCCTTGTTCAAGGAAGTTCGCTTGCGCCACGCGGCTGCTGCACTTACTGTTCAGTTGGTGCTCGTTTGCGTCGTTGTCGTTATTTTTTCATCTGCATGGGATGGTATTTGGCTAACGCTGATTGTCCAAGCTGTTATTATGGCTGGTCTGGGAAGCATCGCGTGCGGCTGGCTGTCTCGTAAGCTTGGCGGTTTGACTGGCGACACGTATGGAGCGGTAAGCGAGATCATTGAGGCTGGGTTGATTTTTGCCGTTATGATGCTGGTTGGGCACTAGTAGATGAGAGTGAAGGTGGCATTCAATATGCTGGAAACGAACTTAACGCGCTTGCTGGGCATCAAGCATCCGATTATTCAAGCGCCAATGGCCGGTGGCCCGACGACGCCTGAGTTGGTGGCAGCTGTCTCGAACGCAGGCGGATTGGGCAGCCTCGGAGCGGGATACATGACGCCGGAGCAGATTCGCAGTGCGATCCGCGAGATTCGCAAGCTTACAGCTCGACCTTTTGGCGTGAACTTATTCGTTCCGGAGGAGCCGAATGCGTCAGAAGAAACGATCGCAACGATGAATGATGTGCTGAATGGTTATCGTGAAAAGCTCGGAATAGACGCTAACCCTTCAATCCCGAAATATGCAGAAAGCTTCGAAGAGCAAGCGAAAGTGCTGCTGGAGGAAAATATACCTGTGTTTACCTTCACCTTCGGCATTCCATCGGCGAAACTGTTGGAAGCGATGAGGCAGCAGGGAATCGTCCTCGTCGGCACAGCGACAACCGTAGAGGAAGCTATTAAGCTGGAAGCAGCCGGGGTCCATGCGATCGCGGCGCAAGGAAGCGAAGCGGGCGGACATCGCGGCACGTTCTTGAAGAGAGCAGAGGAGTCCTTAATCGGCACAATTGCTCTCGTCCCGCAAATCGTGGACCAGGTGTCCGTTCCGGTCATTGCTTCCGGCGGCATCATGGATGGACGGGGGCTTGTTGCGAGCCTTGCGCTTGGCGCTTCCGCTGTACAGATGGGCACGGCGTTCCTCGCTTGTCCGGAGAGCGGCGCACATGCTGCGTTCAAACAGAAGATTCTGTCCGCTCACGAGGATTCAACCGAGATTACCTATGTCTACTCAGGCAAAGCCGCGCGTGGGATTCAAACGGAATTTATGCGTGAGATGGGTGCCTACAAAGAGGAAGTGCCAGAATATCCGATTCAGAATGCGATGACGAGAGACATTCGCCAAGCCGCTGCAAAGGCAAATCAACCCGAGTATATGTCGCTATGGGCAGGTCAAGGGCTGCGGTTAGCAGGCGAGCGTACTGCTGCTGAGACGGTTGAGACAGTGATGAAGCAGGCGGAAGAGCTAATTGGCGGGATGGGCAAGTCAGGTGTGCGGAGCGAGTAGTGTACGAGTGTCGTGGAAGCCTATTATGAGGCTCCACGGCATTTTTTGTTTAATCTTGCGTTATCGCGTGGCTCTCCAATTCACCGTTCTTATTAAATGTAAGTCGCAGCAAGCTGTCGTCTACACCTAAGCCAGCTCTACCCAAGAGATAAACGAATTGTCGTTCGGGCTGATCTACAATCTGCTCTGGTTTGCCCAGTAAATCAATTATTTCGGACTCCTTCATTCCTTCGAGCTCGTACTTGCTGGTTAAGTCTTGAACCATGCTATTTCTGTTCTGCGGGTTGCTCTGCCAGGCTTCTGTCGAAAATGCCTTGCTGCAGGAACATAGAAGGAGCAGGATGAGTGAAATGAGAACTAGTTTCTTCATATGACCATTCCTTTCCAGATAATGACTATAGAACTGGACGAAGACTTGCTGGGAAAAGTTGCGGGAACCGTGTTTGGAAGTAGGGAGTAGCTTAGGGGATACAGATGTCGGTCAAAATGGAGAACCGAGCAGAAGAGTGACTCTGGGGGATACACATGTGGGGGGAAACGGAGAACCGAGCAGAAGAGTGTCACTGGGTAATACACATGTCGGGGAAAATCGGAGAAAAGAGCAGCAGAGTGACCCGGGGGGGATATACATTGGTGGAAAATCGGAGAAACGAGCAGGAGAGTGACCCTAGGGGATACACATGTGGGGGAGCTCGGAGAAAAAGAGTAGAAGAGTGACCCTGGGGGATACATATGTCGGGGAAAACGGAGAAGCGAGCAGATGAGTGACCCTGGGGGATACACATGTCGGGGAAATCGGAGAAACGAGCAGCAGAGTGACCCTGGGGGATACACATGTGGGGGGAAATCAGAGAAACGAGCAGCAGAGTGACCCTGGGGGATATACATGCGGGGAAAATCGGAGAAAAGAGTAGAAGAGTGACCGTGGGGGATACATATGTCGGGGAAAACGGAGAAGCGAGCAGATGAGTGACCCTGGGGGATACACGTGTGGGGGGAACCAGAGAAACGAGCAGCAGAGTGACCCGGGGGGATACACATTGGGGGGCTGACGATCGAGTGATGAATGGGGTTTTGACGTTGAAAGCGTAAAGTCCCTATAATAGAACATACGAATTCGATTCGTTGGACAGGGGACTCATGGAATGGATGATCGGAAAGAACAAATACATAAGCAAGGCGAGCTGCCAATAGACGGCTTGCTGCCTCAGCTTCAGCAGGTGCTGGCTGAGCGTAGCTCGGCTGTGCTCGTAGCGGCGCCCGGGGCAGGGAAAACGACCCGAGTACCGCTGGCGTTGCTTGACGCGCCATGGCTGGCAGGCCAGCGAATTCTTATGCTGGAGCCGCGCCGATTGGCGGCGCGTGCAGCAGCGCGGTTCATGGCGGCAACGCTTGGCGAGCAGGTCGGCGGAACGGTCGGATACCGCGTTCGGATGGATACGAAGGTAGGACCTTCAACGGTGATTGAGGTGATCACCGAAGGGGTATTAACACGCATGTTACAAGCAGACCCGGCGCTTGAAGGTGTCGGGGTTGTTATCTTTGATGAGTTCCACGAGCGCCATCTGCATGGCGATCTTGGACTCGCGCTATGTTTGCAGACGCAGTCGGTACTTCGCGACGATCTGCGGCTGCTTGTCATGTCAGCGACGCTGGAAGCAGAGCCAGTCGCGGAGCTGCTTGGCGGTGCGCCGCTTCTCGTGAGCGAAGGGCGCGCTTATCCGGTGGAGACGCATTATGCGGCGCAGCCTAAGCTGCATGGCGGCGGACGCGTGGAAGATGCGGTCGCGCGCACGGTCTTGGAAGCGGTGCATCGGAATGAAGGCGATACGCTTGTCTTTCTGCCGGGAGCGGGCGAGATTCACCGCGTTGCCGGACTGCTTCGCGCATCGGCGGCGTTGCCGGCTGGCACGGAAGTCGTTCCGTTATACGGCGCACTATCGCCGGAGGCTCAGGATCGTGCCGTCGCGTCATCTGCGAAGGGCGAGCGCAAAATTGTCCTCGCGACGACAATCGCGGAGTCGAGCGTCACGGTCCGCGGCGTCCGCATCGTCGTCGATAGCGGACTAAGCCGCGTTCCGCGCTTCTCGCCGCGGACGGGCATGGCACGGCTGGAAACCGTGCCGGTGTCGGTCGCCTCGGCGGATCAACGCCGCGGGCGTGCCGGGCGCGAAGCGCCAGGCGTCTGCTACCGGCTGTGGACGGAGCAGGAGCACCGGCAGCTGCAGCCGCAGAGCGAGCCGGAGCTGCTCAGCGCAGATCTTGCGCCGCTCGCGCTCGAACTAGCGATCTGGGGCATCGCCGATCCGTTCGAGGAGCTTGCGTGGCTGACGAAACCGCCGGCGGCCGCTTATGCGCAGGCACTGGAGCTGCTGCGCGAGCTTGGCGCGCTTGATGCGGGAGGCAAGCCGACTGCGCACGGCAAAGCGATGGCCGAGCTCGGCATGCATCCGCGCCTCGCGCATATGGTGCTCGTGGCGAAGCCGCTCGGTCTTGGCGAAGCGGCATGCGAGCTGGCCGCGCTGCTCGGCGACCGCGATCTGCTTCGGCAGACGCGCAGCATAGATATGCGGCTGCGAGTGGATGCGCTGCGCGGGCGCGCCGCCGGCGGCGAGCAGCCGGACGCCGCCGTGCTGGGGCGGCTCGCCGCGGAGGCGCGCGAGTGGATGCGCGCCGCTGGCATTGCGCCGAAGCCGCGGCAAGCGACAGCCACCGCGGACACGGACGCTCACGCGACCGGGCTGCTGCTCGCGCTCGCGTATCCGGATCGCATCGCGCAGCGTCGAGGCGACGGCCGGTTTCTGCTGCGCAGCGGCCGAGGCGCGGCTGTGCAGGAGCTGCAGCCGCTCTCCAGCGCGACGTACCTCGCGACTGCGGAGCTCGAGGATAGCGGCAGCGACAGCCGCATCCTGCTCGGCGCGCCGATCACGCTCGCTGAGATTGAGCGGCACTTCGCCGATCAGCTTACCGATGAGGCGGATGTTCGGTGGGACAGTCAAGCTGGAGCTGTGCGGGCTCGGCGGCGCGTACGATTAGGTGCGCTTATCTTGAAAGATACGCAGCTCGAAGGAGCTGACCATGAGCTTGTTATGGAGGCGCTCTTCAGCGGCATCGCCGAGAAAGGACTGGATATACTCCCTTGGACGAAGCAAGCTCGCCAGCTGCAAGCGCGGATTGCGCTTATGCATACGCACAATGCGAGCTGGCCCGATGTCTCCGAGGAAGCGCTGCTTGGATCTCTTCCTGAATGGCTCGGCCCTTATGTAGGCGGTACGCGCAATCGCTCTGATCTAGCCCGCCTCAATATGGCGCAGATTATAGAGTCGATGCTGTCTTGGCAGGAGCGCTCGCAGCTTGATGATGAAGTGCCGACGCATATCAAAGTGCCAAGCGGTTCTCGTATTCCTGTCGATTACAGCAATCCGGAGGCGCCAGTGCTCGCGGTTAGGTTACAGGAGCTGTTCGGTCTTGCGCAGACGCCGCGCATTGCAGGCGGTAAGCTGCCGATTACCATCCATCTGCTGTCGCCGGCGCAGCGGCCGGTGCAAGTGACGCAGGACTTGGCAAGCTTCTGGCAGAACACCTATTTTGAAGTGAAGAAGGACTTGAAAGGTCGGTATCCTAAGCATTATTGGCCGGACAATCCGCTTGAGGCCCAGCCGACAAGCCGCGTGAAGCCACGACCGCAAGCTTGATTCGCACTAATCTGTATGGAAAGAAGTGAAATAAGCTCAAAATGACACTGCTTATAAAAATATTCGTCCTTTACCTCATCATTATGAACATCTACGTGTTCAATCTAATGCGTATCGATAAGCGGCGTGCCACGAGGGACCGCAGGCATCGGATACCAGAGAAGACATTGCTCGGAATGAGCCTGTTCGGAGGCTCGCTTGGAGGCGTTTTTGCGATGCGGATGTTTCGGCATAAGACGAAGCATCTCGCTTTTTCCCTTGGGATGCCCCTCATGCTGGTACTTCACGTCGCGCTGGTTTGCTTGTTAATTCGGTACATGCTGTAACATTTTGGAATGACTTGGTATGAATTGACACTTACAGATTGATATGCTATATTGTTCACTCGTGCTCCGTGAACGGAGCTTTTATACGCCATTATTTATACGAACAGACCAAGCCGCATGCGAATGCGGCTTTCGCCGCCTTCTATTGCAGAAATGCGGGGGAGCTGCTAGCAACAATCAGGCTTGAAGTCGCAGAGGGAGGTAACTGACATGACCGTTCAAAGTGCCTTTCAAGAAGAGGCTGCACGGGTTGAAGAAGTGCTGATGCACATTCGGGAGCAGCTTCGTACGATCGGACCGCGTTACACCGGCAATGATTTTACTGAGCAAATGCTCGAAATTCAACGTGAACAGCGGCAGCAAAGGTTGGAGGTTGCGCATCGCGAGCCGTATTTTGGCCGGATTGACTTTCAAGAAGTCGTTCATCCTGATCCCAAACCGCTCTACATCGGTAAAGCTGGCGTCGCCCATGAGAAGTCGAACGAAGTGCTTGTCGTCGATTGGCGCGCACCGGTAGCCAGCTTATTCTACGCGTTCAGCGGCGGGGAAGCGCCCGTCACTTACGAATCGCCGGATGGCGACGTGGAAGGGACCGTTCATCTCAAGCGCAACCTGATGGTGCGCGAAGGGAAGCTTGAGCGAGTGGTCGACAGCTATGTTCGAGGGCAGGAGGAAGAATCCGTCACTGACGAATTCCTGCTTTATCGGCTCGGAGAGAGCAAGGACAACAAGCTGCGCGACATCGTTTCGACGATTCAACAAGAGCAGGACAGCATTATTCGGACAGACAAGAACAAAGCTGTCTTCATTCAAGGGGTAGCCGGCAGTGGTAAAACAACCGTTGCGCTCCATCGTCTCGCGTATTTGCTGTACCGTTATGCAGGCGCGATTCGCGCGGATCGGATGGTTATTTTTGCGCCGAACCGGATGTTCCTTGACTATATTTCCGGCGTTCTGCCGGAGCTGGGCGTTGGCGATATTTTGCAGACGACATTTGCCGATTGGGCGCTTGAGCAGCTGCAAGGAGCCGTTCGTCTCGACGAGGATTTCGACCCGTTTACGTATTGGTTCGAGCATCCGCGCACGAGAGAAGAGATGGATACTTCGACGAGCCGCTTGAAAGGCAGTCTTGCTTTCAAAGAGCTGGTTGACGCGAAGCTTACGCTCACCGAATCATCGCTTATTCCGGAAGAATCCTTCGAGCCGATGGCTGGTTGGAAGGTGACGCCGGCGATGATCATCGAATGGCTCTCGACCGATGATAGCAAAGAGCCTTATATGAAGAGACATGCGAGACTGGTCAGCCGCTTGAAGCGCTGGCTGGAGTCGGAGTGGAAAACACGCAGGCTCACGGACAAGACGCTTAAGTCGAAGCTGAACACGAAGTTAAATGCATATACGAAGAAAATTCCTTCCTTTACAGCACCGCAATTGTACAGCTCGCTTCTTGGCGAAGCGGCTGCGCAGGAGCTGTTTGGGGTTCAGGCATGCAAGGATACGATTAAATCGCTCAAAAAGAAGGTTATACTCCCAGAGGATCTTGCCGCGCTCGTGTACATTCAGCTTCGAATGTACGGCAACGAGCAGCCGCCATATGATCACATTGTCATTGATGAGGCGCAGGACTATTCGCCTTTCCAGCTTGAAGCATTGAAACAGTGCCAACGTCAGCCGTCCATGACGGTACTCGGCGATTTGCAGCAAGGAATTCACGGCTATGCCGGCATTCACAGCTGGAAGGAGCAAACCGCGCTGTTTCCGGAAGCGGACACGGGTTATTTCGAGCTTGATCGGAGTTACCGTTCGACGATGGAGATCATTGACTTTGCGAACCTGGTGCTCGGCGGCATGGGCGACGGCGTGAAGCCGGCTGTCCCCGTGTTCCGTAGCGGCGAGGCTGTGGATGTGATCGATGCGGGGTCGGATACCGACCGGCTCGCGGGAGTTGTGCAAACCGTGAAGGAGTGGCAGGCTTCCGGCCACTATCGGACGATGGCTGTGCTCGGGCGGACTGCCCGTTCATGTGCGGCGATTGCCGCGCAGCTGCAAGCAGCAGGTGTGCCTTGCTCGCTCGTCGAGAGCAAGCAAGAGGCTTATGGCGGCGGATTAACCGTCGTCCCCGCGTATTTGGCAAAGGGGCTCGAGTTCGATGCCGTGCTCATCGCCGATGCCGATGCGGATAGCTTCGGCGCGAATGACGCGAAGCTGTTGTATGTAGCCTGCACGCGTGCGCTTCATAAGCTGAAGCTGCTGTACAGCGGCAAGCTGACGACGCTCGTAACGGAGCAGCCGGTGGCGGTTGGTTGAACGTAACGCTCGCTAGCGCTAGGTGCTGCTTCGGCGAGAGCTGACTGTTCCGGCAAAGAGAAGCCTGTAGGTCACCACATAGCTTGAAAATAAGTGTTTGCGGCAAAAGAGAAGCCTGAGGGTCACTACATTGCCTGTAAATTGGCGGTTTAGGTGAAAGTGAAGCCTGTAAGTCATCACATTGGCAGACTTTCCAGTGATAAGAGTGAAAGAAGTGCCTGTGAAGCTCTTCTTTATTGGCAATAGAAGTATGCGTGCAGAGAAATTCCCTTAACAGGGGCTTTCTCTGCTTTTTTTTGTACTGAGATTTCCCTCGCGGCAAACTGTCAGCTTATAAATTCCAACTCCCCGCAACTAATCACGCTCCTCCTGCGTCCAAATATAGGAAATTACATGTGTAATTTTCCACGAACTAGGAGGACTCAAATGCCAAAGAAACTCATCAGCCTAATTATTTTCCTATCTGTGATCATTACCTTCAATATGAGCGCTTACGCCGCTCCAACGCCTGCTGCGCCTGATGGCGTACAGAACGATCCCCTATCGGATGTCGCGAAGTTCTATCGCTTCAAGTCATTATTAACTATGAGCTTGCAGCAGCCCGGAGCTGTACTCAACGATCAGAACATTCAATCGAGCAAGGCGATTCTAAGACAAGGCCGCGTCTTTATCCCGCTGCGTACCTTGATGAGCAGTTCTACTGTGAAACATGTAAGTTGGGATGCGCTGAAGGGGCAAGTGCATATCCAGCTTAACCCGGCGATAAATCGTAAATGGACCGACATCGTTTTCCAAATCGGAAAGGGCCAGTTATATCATGAGAATGGAACGCTTCTGCTTCCCTCTATTCCGAAGCCCTTCCTATCCAACGGCAGCATCTACTTGCCAGCCGTCGCACTCGCCAATCTAGGCTTCACGATGAATAAATCCGGAAGCGAGATCCGTCTCGAATGGAGTCAGTTATGGTATCAACAGCAATCATCGCAATGGGCAACCGATCAAGAAACATCGACCTTCTCAATCTTGGTCGAGCAGGGGTTACCGGCACCAGAGCTGGTACCATTCTATCCGGCACAAGTTCAATCCGTTCAATACGCTCAATTGGTGAAAGGTCAATTATCAACCACGCCTATCGTACAAGACGGCCGTACATACAATCGGCTGACGTACACCGTGCATCTGCGTCCAGGGAACAATCCACTGAAGCTCAAGCATTCGCTGGCTCCTAGTGAGAGCATCCAGCTAGCAATACTCCGCCGCATTCCGGCAGGAGTGACGGTGCCCATCTACATGACCGATGAAGGCAAAACGCATCTACAGATCAATGAGCCCGCGAGCGGCTTCGAAACCGTGAAAGTAGGCAACGCGCTCCAGGTAAAAGGCGAACTGTTGTCCTCATCCAGCATGCAGATTGTTATAAGCAAATTCACGAACTCTGGAGCCGAGCAGCTTGTAGTAGACGGCCCATCTTTTACGAAACAACTAACCTTCGACAATGGTCCCGGCTACTACTTAGTGAGCTTCGTCGGCCAGGATCATCAATTGTGGGCCGAATTCGTCGTCTTCGCGCTGGACGATTCGTATTTGAATTATTCAGACGACGCAGATCCGAACGTCGCCATCGCAAGAGAACACGGCGACCCGCTGCCGCCGCTGCTAAGCGAAGGCTGGATATCCGAGCAATTGCTTGAGCAAATCTATAATATTGGCTGGACTACGAATAGACAGCTGGGGGTGGTATTGGGTTCATACGATTTTTACTTTATTCGCAATACGAAGCCGCCTGAGCTTCTTTTCCATTGGATCATTAATTGGAGTATGTACGACGTGACTATAGATGCTAGCGACATGCCTGCATGGATGGTAAAGAACAACGACACATTTTATTTCCAGATTAGCGCGTTACAAGAATTCGGTCTGGTTTCATAATATGAAAATTTCGCAAGCCATATTTTCTCTTTATCGCCTAAGCATCAGGCATTATGATGGCATCAGCAGAGCATTTTCCAATAGGCGAGGTGCATCGGAAACATGTTACACCCATCCGTAGAGCGAAAGATGAGCAAGTTAGCCCGTGCGCTCCAGAGCAGAACTTCTCTCATCGAGTCCATCTATCTGTATGGCTCGGTCGCGTTAGACGATTATATTGACGGTACGAGCGATATCGATTTTGTAGCTATTGTTCGTGTGAAGCCAGCTGATACGGACATCAAAGCAATCCGCGAGGCGCATGAGGAGACGGAGCAGGAGTTCCCTGAGGTCGACATCATGGGTATGTACTTGCTCGCGCATGAGCTGGGCCAGCCGTACAGCGCAGACCGTTATTCTCTAACCTTCTACAACAAACAGCTTCACACGAACGGATTTGGAGCCGATTGGAATCCGATCACATGGTGGACTCTGAAGCATCACGGCATCCGCGTCGCGGGAGTTGAGCAAACGATGGATTACATTCTCGATTCGCAGTCGCTGGTGAGCTATGTTATCGAGAATATGAACAGCTATTGGTTAGGTTGGATTGAGCGGTTAGAGCAATTCATAGCGAGTAAGGGAAGCTTCTCGAGCGGACAGTTGGATGAAGCAGTCGATTGGTGCGCGCTTGGCATGCTACGACAGCTCTACACCGTTTCAGAACATGGTATTAAGAGCAAGGTTCAAGCTGGTCAATATGGACTAACGGTCATTCCAGAGCAATGGCACAGCATCATTCAAGAAGCGATATGGATCAAGCAGCTTCGCCCTGAACGAATTTATACGGATAATGACAAGAGGCTGGGCGATCTCGCGGCATTGCTGCGATACATTCATGCGGAAACGAACCGAATCTGCAGCTCCCCGAACTAGAAGCATGTATCTATCCGAAAACGAAATATGCTAAACTAGTGTCTTAATGTACTTACAAAAGGAGCCGCATCAATGGATTTTATCGTCGAGTATTTATCGTTCTTCGTGATTCAAGGCGAAGGCGGCGACAATAACGCTGCCAAGACCTTTAAACATTTTCAGACGCTGGACCGCTACGATTACGCAGATAGTGAGCTGAAGTCGTTCCTGGACGGCGAGTTTACCCGCATTTGCAAAAGAAAAGCAGAGCGCCATCCGTCCACGGAATCCGCTCCGACGAAGATCGGCCGGTTTATCGTGGAGCCAGGCTACGAGCTGGACAGCAATCCGAACTACAATACGCTTCAGCGTCTTCGCCAGTCTGCATCCGCACAAGAGTTCCACGGCTTCGCCGATGAGCTTGTTCGGCTGTACATGGAAGCGGCGGCCGTTCGAGGCGGCGCCTTCATCGTCGTGCATGCGACGCCGAACCGGCATACGGACGAGCCGCTTCTGTTCGTGCTCAAGTGTGATTTTGAGCCGAAGATTGCACGGATTACGGATGAGCATAATTTGATCTCGCATGTCGAGATGGCGATTAGCGCGCGGAATATGAAGTCGATTCAATATCCGTTCATGCCGGAAGATGGGATGCTTGAGCCTTGGGAGATGAAGATCCACCAAGCGTCGCATGCCAGATATTTCGAGGATTTCCTCCGGTTCGTGAGCTATGAGAAGGCGATGCCGGAGCTGATGAGCGACCATATGCTCGAGATGGTTCACGAGTATATGGAGGATAAATGGCAAGGTCATGCGAGCGAAGCGCGCGAACAGGAAGCGCAGCAATTCGAGGTATGGGCCGCGAGCGAGAAGCGGGAGCTGCAGGAATCTTGGCCGCAGGAGCGGGTTGTCGCCGCAGCGGAACGGCTTGTTGAACAGCAGCCTAACTTGAGCGTGGCGTTCAAGCTGGGCGATTGGGCAGTCAAAGGGCCGCTTGCCGAATTCGGCCAATCGATCCATTTTGCAACCTACAACGGTCGTTATATTGCTCTTATCGAAGGAGACGGCTTCCAGTTCGATCGCAGCATGTCGCCGGTGGAGCTCCTGCAGCCGCCGGATTTGCTGGAGGTGCTTGAGTTTGTCGGCAAGAAAAAAGAGAAAGCAGCCGAGTCAACGTCAAGGCTCGACGATCTTCCATACTAGACGCTGGCTGTATCTCGTTGCGGCGGGAGTGGTGATTGTATCAGGCCTTGCCGTCAGACGTTACCAGGAGGCTATGCCTGGATGGATTGCCGAGCACGCGGGAGATGCGCTGTGGGCGAGCATGATCTACTTAGGCTTCCGATTCTGCTTCTATAAGCTGAGGCTTCGTGTAGTTACAATCATGAGCCTCAGCTTCTGTTATCTAGATGAAATCAGCCAGCTGTATCAAGCAGACTGGATAAACCGAATTCGTGAAACGACGCTTGGGGCGCTTGTGCTTGGTCATGGCTTTCTGGTTGTCGATCTGATTCGATACACCGTAGGCGTTGGAGCGGCATACAGCATCGACCGCTTGTTGTTCCAAGCGAAGCGACGAGGCTTTCGTCCATTCTAGCAGGAGCTAAGGAGGCGTAATACGAGATGCAAGCGAGCAGAACAAAAGCAGCAATCGTAACAGGGGTTTCGCGCGGATTAGGGGAAGCCATTGCAGAAGCACTTGTCCAGCAAGATTATCAGGTATATGGAATTGCGCGGACATCTTCGGGAGAACTTCTTAGTCGCGAAGCAGCATTCACCTTCCTCCCCTGTGATCTGGCGGATACTGCAGCGGTGGAAGCTACCTTCAATTCTATCGCCAATTCCGTCAGCTCTCAGCCCTTGGAGGAACTGCTGCTCATCAATAACGCAGCTATGCTGGAACCGCTAGGGCCGCTATCCGATCTGGAATCCGCAGAGATGGCGAAGCATCTGCAGACAAGCCTGCTCGCGCCAATGGTGCTATGCAGCCGGTTCATCAAGCTCGTTCAGGAACTGCCTATCCACGCCACAATCGTGAACGTAACCTCAGGTCTGGGCGAATATTCCGCGCCGTCCATGAGTATGTACTGCAGCGGCAAAGCGGCGCTCAATATGCTTACTCGCTGTATCGCGGATGAGCAGCGGGATGCCGCGCGTCCTATCCAAGCCTTCGCGTTCGATCCCGGCATGGTGGAAACCGCCATGCAAGTAACTGCGCGCGGGCAGAAGCGAGAGCAGTTCCCGCTGCAGCGCTTCTTCCAAGAGAGCCACGAGACAGGGAAGCTACGCCAGGCGTCAGATGTAGCTGCGGAGCTGCTGCGATTGCTTGAGAAGCCGCACCCTAATGGCAGTATATTGAGGGCGTACGAACAGAACTCGTAGCGATATTATGGTCAAGAAGCCTAGCCTGCTAGCTGCAGGTTGAGGCTTCTTTTGCTTTTTGCCGAGTATTGGTAAGATGGATTGGACTGTTCATATTCTGTTCATGATCGGGCCGTATATTAAGTGCATGATTTGCCATTCTAACGACAACCGGAGATGAACTTTAAGATGACGAAACTATTAATCGTCGATGACGATCCCCATATTCGCGAGCTTATTCGGCTGTTTCTCTCTCGTGAAGGCTTTGAAATTGTCGAGGCAGGCGACGGCGAGGAAGCGCTCCGCATTCTAGAGAACACGCAGGTTGACCTTGCTGTTCTCGACGTGATGATGCCGAAGATGGACGGCTGGGAGCTGTGCAGGGAGCTTCGTGAATCGACCGAGCTTCCAGTGCTCATGCTTACGGCGAAAGGTGAGACCAGCCAGAAAGTGAAGGGGTTCGAGCTAGGCGCAGACGATTATCTCGTCAAGCCGTTCGAGCCGGTGGAGCTTGTCGCTCGAGTGAAAGCTCTGCTCAAGCGTTACAGGATTGCGACTTCACATACGGTTACCGTTGGTAACGTGCAGCTCAATCGTTCGACGTATGCCATTACGATGGATGACACGACAATGACGCTGCCTATGAAGGAATTCGAACTGCTCTTCAAGCTTGCAAGTTATCCGGGCAAAACCTTCTCCCGCGAGCATCTCATCGAACAGCTATGGGGCTACGACTATGAAGGCGACGAGCGGACGGTCGATGTCCACATTAAGCGGCTTCGCGAGAAGTTTCCAGAGGAGCGGAGCCGAATCCGAATTCAGACGATCCGCGGCCTCGGATACAGGCTGGAGGTATAGCGTATGGAGATGCCTCTGTGGAAAAGAATACTGGCAGGTCTCGCGGGCCTCATCCTCATGAATTTTGCAATCTACTCCACGTTCACGGTCTCTTACACGGCGATATCTTACTACAAAGAGAAGCATAATCATTCGGCCTTAACGGCGCAGCTCGTGCATGACGGGCAGCTCATCTCGGACATTATGGCTAGCAAGCCAAGCAGTGAATGGAAGGATGTGCTGCTGCCGGCTGCAAGCAGATACGGCTACCGGATTGTACTAGTCGATGCAGCAGGGAAAGTGAAGACTTACGGCGATGCGGAGAATGCTGGCAGCCTGCCTTCTCAGGAGGCAACTGCGGCAGTGCTTGAACGCGGGGAGACAGTGGAGCTGCTGAAGCGGTCGAATCCTTTTGTCAAAGGAACCGCACTAGCGGGCATGAAGGTGAGCAGCAGCGGTAAGGATTATGCGCTGTTTATCCAAGAGGAAGCGCCTAGCTTGTATCGCGGCTTGCCGCAGCAGTTGTTCACGGTGTTTCTTGGATTCTTGCTCTTGTTTATTATTCTGCTTCTGATCGGTCGGCCATGGCGGCATCGGGATGGAGCTCGGGTATACATTAACGCGATCCGCCGCATGTCGAAGGGGGATTTCTCGGTATCGATTGCCAAATCCGAGCAAATCCCGCAATTCGGCGAGCTTGCCGCGAGCATTAACGATATGGCCGCTGAGCTGAGCCACTTGGAACAGATGCGCCAGACGTTCATCAGCAACGTCTCACATGAGATTCAATCGCCGCTAACCTCTATTCGCGGATTCGCCAAGGCGCTGCAGCACGAAGGTCTCGATGACGAACAGCGTAATCATTACGCAAGCATTATTGAGAATGAGAGTGCAAGGCTATCCAAGCTGAGCGACAATCTCCTCAAGCTGACGACGCTTGAAGCGAGGGAGGAGCCAACGAAGCTGAAGCCGCTGCGTCTCGATCAGCAGGTTCGGTCGATGATTCTTGCTTGCGAACCGCTCTGGATGGAGAAGAATATCGTTATGGATGTCAACTTGGACGAAGAAGTGACGATCTCAGGGGATAATGAGCTGCTCTCGCAAGTGTGGATGAACATTCTCGCGAACAGTATGAAGTTTACGCCTGAAGGCGGCACCGTGAGTGTTGAAGTGAAGCAGACAGCCGGTGGAGCGATCGTCTCCATAACAGATACGGGAATAGGAATCTCCGAAGAGGATCTGCCACACATCTTCGAACGCTTCTTCAAGGCGGATAAGTCGCGTAACCGCAAATTAGGAGGAAGCGGCCTCGGGCTGTCTATCGTTAAAAGAATTGTCGATATGCATCATGGGACTGTGACTGCGAGCAGTGTAGCAGATGCTGGCACAACCATTACCGTAACGCTGCCCACCGGTCAGCCGACTCAGCATTAATAAAGTACGCACTTCCTGGCATCCGCTCAGGAGGTGCGTTTTTTATTAAGAAAGGAGCTGGACATGCTGAATGCCTGCAGGCATATCGAGATACGTACGGAGTGCATCGGAATCTTTGAGAAGATGGCCGGTTACAATGCAGGCAGCTGTCTCATCTGGATGGATAGTGCCATCTTTCACTAGCTTGCGCAGACCGGCGACGCCAGCGGCAGACGCGGGCTCGGCGCCGATGCTTGAGCGGTCGAGCTGCAGCTTCGCTTCCATGATTTCCGTGTCAATTACAGCCGCTGTGACTCCGTTCGTTAGCTGCAGCACATCACGTGCTTTGCGCCAGCTCGGCGGGTTGCCGATGTTGAGCGCCGACGCCACCGTGAAAGGCTTCGCTTCCGGGGTTAGCGTATTGGCGCCGCTCGCAACCATCCGGTGGAACGGGCTTGCGCCTTCGGCTTGAATGACCGCTACTCTCGGCAGCTTGTCAATGAACCCGAGCGAGTGCAGATCGAGAAGCCCTTTACCTAGTGCAGACGCATTGCTTAGCGCACCACCGGGGAGCACGATCCAGTCCGGCAGCGTCCAATTCAAATCCTGAGCGAGTTCATATACGATGCTCTTCTGACCTTCAATTCGGAACGGGTTAATCGAATTGCACACATATATGCCTTCTGCTTCCGCGTGCTTATCGAGCCAACGGATTCCGTCATCATAAGTGCCGGTGAATGTTCGAACTTGTGCGCCGTAAGCGAGTGTCTGCAGCACTTTGTTCAGTGCGACCTCGCGGTCAGGAACGAGCACAACGGAAGGGAGGCCGGCGGTCGCCGCATACATCGCGAGCGAGGATGAGGTATTCCCGGTAGATGTGCATGCAAACTTGCGATAGCCAAGAGATTGCCCATGGGACACGGCAGCGGTCATCCCATTATCCTTGAAGGAACCGCTCGGATTCTCGCTCTGTGCTTTCAGCCACAGCTGTCTAACGCCAGTGAATGTCCGCACGGGCTCTGACTTGTATAATCCCGTATTGCCTTCATTGCGGGTAACGATGAACGGCTCTGGCAGCTCTGGCGCGATAAGCTCCTTATAACGCCATACACCGCTTGCAGACAGGGTATGGCGCTCCGCGCGGCGCTCATGAAACTGCCGCTTTAGCTGCTCTGCGTCAATTCTGCTAAAATCGTGTACGAGCTGAAAAAGACCGCCGCAGCTGCAAGTGTACCTCATGGGACTAGTGTCCATCTCGTATGTCGTATTGCAGATGATACATGCTGCTCTCATTGTGTAGATCCTCCTTTTGGATCGTTTGTCACGACTGTCTGGATTGGAGTCGTTCTACTACCTACAATAAGTTGGAATGATCTATAATACTAATACATATAAATTCGTAATTGATAATGTGAGATTATGAATCGAGGAAGAGGTAGTGGACGGAGGCATAGATAGAAAATGAATCTCTATGGGCTAATTGTATTTCATCATGTTGCAACGACCGGCAGCGTGACGAGAGCTGCGGAGCTGCTCTGCATCAGCCAGCCAGCCGTAACGGCACATGTCCGCAATATGGCTGCGGAGCTTGGCGTAACACTCCTGGCTCCGAGAGGGAGAGGCATTCTGCTCACGGAAGCGGGAGAACGGCTAGCCGCGCATGCTTCCAGAGTGTTCGCTCTAGAGCAGGACATTGTTCGCGATATGGCATCTTTTCGAGACGGTACCGTAGGCAAGTTGCGAATCGCCGCGACATCGCTGCCGGCGAATTTCCTGTTGCTGGAGTTGCTTGCGTCATTCAAGCATGACTTCCCTGCCGTATCGGTAACGATGGTCACGAGAAATGCGAATGACGCGATGGAAGCCTTGTATCAATACGAAGCGGATATAGCGGTGATCGGAGGAAGCGGGGAAGCGCGAGAGGGATTAACGCGGCAGGTGATCCTTGAGGATGAGCTATGGTTCGTCTCCTCGCGGGCTCATGCCTTAGCAGGTCAAACCGTTCCATTCAGCGAACTGTTCACAGAGCCATTCATTATGCGCGAGGAAGGCAGTGCGGCACGCGAGAGGCTGCTAGCGCTTTGCCGCATCCATGGAATAGCCGTACCAGAGACAGCGATTGAGGTGAGCGGTGTTCACGAATCGCTTCATGCGGTGGCAGCCGGACTCGGCATCTCGTTCGTCTCTTCACTAGAAGCACAGCGAGCAATCGCAAGGGGAGAGCTGGCGAGAATTCATGTGGCAGATGAAGCAGAGTTGCTTAATCCAATCGTGCTGTATATGAGAGATGGCGAGAAGCTTCCTCCAGCTGCACAGCAGTTTGTGGAGGTCATGATGAAGCAGGTGAAGGCGGTGATCGGATCGGACCATTAATACGCAAGGTATTCGAGGATAATAGAGCCGTTATATATACCGCTGCGATTATTGTTTACTTGTTGCTGCTCGCGGGTTCCCTTGTCATCCGGACGGGCATGCCGCATAACGAATATGCCTCTGATGTCAGCAGATTGATGGAGGTTCGGATCTTCAAAACCGTACATATTCACAATACAGAGGACATTCGAGAGGCTTTGGCAGAGGCGAAGCAGCGTGGTTTGCCGATCTCTGTATCCGGCGCGAAACATAGCCAGGGAGGTCAAACGTTTGCCAAGGATGCGATTGTTCTCGATATGCTTCCCTATCATCGCGTACTTCGAATTGATCAAGCAAGCAAGGAGATTACGGTCCAGAGCGGAGCGACTTGGGATCAAGTACAGGCAGCGATCAATCCGCTCGGCATGTCGCTTCGGATTATGCAGTCTCAGAATCTGTTCACAGTCGGCGGAACGATGAGCGTCAACGCACATGGCCGCGATATTCATGAGGGTCCATTCATTGAGTCGGTGAAGTCGTTCCGTTTGATGAATGCAGAGGGGCAAGTCATCGAAGTCAGCCGAACTAGTCATCCCGATTTGTTCAGTGCAGTGATTGGCGGTTACGGGTTATTCGGAGTTATTTTAGACGTAACGCTGTCATTAACCGAAGATGAACTTTATAAGCAGCATGTGGTACCGATTCAATATGAAGCGTTTGCAGATTATTTTGAGAATAAAGTTCGAAATCACCCGTTAACAGCAATGATGATTGCGCGGTTATCCGTTGCTCCGGAAGCCTACTTAACGGACATGTTTGTAACGACTTATGATAAGACCGATGATCCACTTACAGATAAGCTGACGAAGCTGCGTCATGAGAATGCTGCGGGAGCCGGAACAGCGAAGTTTGCACTCGGATTATCGCGCAAGTTCGATTGGGGCAAGTCTCTTGTTTGGCGACTGCAGAAGAAAGGGTATCTTCTAAGTGAAGGCAAGCTCATATCCCGCAACAATGCGATGCGTCCCGATGCCAAATTCATGGAATACGCGGATCCGCAGCGAACTGATTTGCTTCAGGAGTATTTTGTACCAATCAATCAATTTAAACCATTTGTTGATGGCTTTCGAGCAATCTTAATCGAGGATAACCTTAATTTGCTCAATATTACGGTGCGGTATGTACCGAGAGATGAAGAGTCCGTTCTCCGTTATGCGAAGAGCGACAGCTTTGCTTTCGTACTCCTGTTTAATAACAAGCGGTCAGCTTCATCTACCAAGAAGTTCGAGGCTTCCACGAGAAAACTGATTGACTTGGCACTTAAGCAGAACGGTACTTATTATCTTCCTTATCAGCTGTATGCGGATGATCGTCAACTGCGTGCCGCATATCCTCACACGGATGCATTCTTCGCTGCCAAGAAGCTCGAGGATCCGAATCTTAGGTTCCAAAATGAATTTTATGCGAGGTATGCCCATGAATAAGATGATGAGGCTGATGATGATTTCACAAAGCATCATGACGTTCGGCTCTGGTATCGTATTTCCGTTCTATCTGATCTTCGTGAAGGAAATCGGCGGCGACTTTACGCAATATGGAATCGCTTATGGCTTGTTTACGCTCTGCTCCGCTTACTTGAATTGGTGGTTCGGAAAGTCCTCGGATCGTTATGGGCGGAAGTTGTTTCTATTGTTATCTGCGTGGGGAACAGCGCTATTATTTCTCATTTTTCCTCTAGTGACAAGTATATGGCAAGTGTATGTTCTTCAAATCGCGATGGGTGCATTCGGGGCGATGCAGCGAACCTGCGAGAAAGCATTTCTTGCCGATATGACGGAAGAAGGACGGCGAGGGGAACAAATCGGCCGGTACCACGTCGGTGTTTCATTATTCTCGGGGGCTGCTGTCATGGCTGGTGGATTCTTAATCGATCTATTCACGCTTGATCTGATGTTCTATCTGGGTTCTGTTATCTTATTTATAAGCGGTTTGATGTTGATTAGAGTCCAAAGCAGGATTTAGCATGTGCGCCAGCAACAATCAGTACTTAAGCGAGTATCCATCGCCTCTTGCCGGACCATTCTAACGTACGTGTCCGTCATTCTAATAAAGAGGCAGGGATCGTCATTTATGGCAAAGGTTCTGTATATTACTGCGCATCCGCACGATCATCAGGCTTCGTACAGTATGGCTGTCGGCCAGGCATTCATTGAATCATATCGAGAATCGCATCCGCAAGACGAAGTCGTGCATCTGGACTTGTACAAGATGGATATCCCGCATATTGATGCGGATGTATTCAGCGGCTGGGGCAAGCTGCGCAGCGGCGGGGAATTCGGCTCGTTATCTGCTGAGGAACAGAAGAAGGTCGCAAGGCTTGGCGAGATTGTGGATCAGTTCGTCTCCGGAGACAAGTTTGTGTTCGTAACACCGATGTGGAACTTCTCCTATCCGCCGATTATGAAGGCCTATATCGACTCCATCTGCATAACGGGAAAGACATTCAAGTACACGAAGGATGGAGCCGTAGGGCTGATGAAAGGCAAGTCAGCCATTCATATTCAAGCACGGGGCGGCATTTATTCGGATGGTGGTCCTGCAGCAGAAATAGAAAATGGCCATCGACACTTGAATACGATTATGCAGTTCATTGGCATCACGGATTTCAAAGGCATCTTCGTTGAGGGCATGAACGCGATGCCGGAGAATGCGGCTGAGATCAAGGAAAAGGCGATTGCCGAAGCGAAGAAGGAAGCGAAAGTGTTTGGTGCTGTTGCAGTGAATGTGTAGCTGATTGAACTAAAGCTCCTCCTGACGCTTATGCGAATGGAGGAGCTTGGTTTACATAGGTCGAGTACGAAATACATAGAATATTGAGGTTTCGCTTAGAGCGGCAACGATGGAATCATATTGATTTTCCAATTATGGTTTGATACAATCAATTTCGTTTTTCTGTCATGAGAGGGTGGAAATACAGGTGAGTCATAAATCACAGGATTGGCAGCAGGAACAAGAGCGCGTGAATGATGTCACGAAGCATATTCGAGCCAAGATTGACTCGCTCGAAGAATCAACCTTGGAAACAAAGACCGAAATGGTCGACATTCGCAAAAACTTCTGGGATGACGTAACCGTTAATTTCGAGGATTCGGCGGAAATGGCGGAAACCTATGCGAGCTTGAAGCAGCAAGCGGAGATTCTCTCGGAGCGCGAGCGGACGCATCGGCATGCTGCCTTGCAGCTGCGCACACTTCGGAAGCTGAAGTCCGCGCCGTATTTTGGCCGGATTGACTTTGCGGAGAATGGCGAGCCGGTCGATCAAGTGTATCTTGGGATCGCCTCACTGCGCGATGAGAAAGATGAAGGCTATTTGATCTATGATTGGCGGGCGCCGATTGCCAGTCTTTATTACGATTATCCGCCAGGACCGGCGGTTGTTGAGACGCCGATGGGGTCAATCTCCGGCGAATTGAAGCTGAAGCGGCAGTTCGTAATCCGCGACGGAGAGATTCGCAGCCTGTTCGATACGGGTGTAACCATAGGAGACGAGCTGCTTCAAGAGGTGCTCGGCAAGCAATCCGACGCTGCGATGAAGAGCATCGTCGGCACGATTCAGAAGGAGCAGAATCGGATCATTCGCAATGAGCGGAGCCGGCTGCTGCTTGTTCAAGGCGCAGCGGGCAGCGGCAAGACTTCAGCTGCGCTGCAGCGCGTAGCGTACCTGCTGTACCGATTCCGCGGCATGCTGAAGGCGGATCAGATCGTCCTGTTCTCGCCGAATCCGATGTTCAACAGCTATGTCTCCACGGTGTTGCCGGAGCTGGGCGAAGAGAACATGCAGCAGACGACTTTCCATGAGTACCTCATGGCACGGATTGGCAAGTCATTCAAGCTGGAGAATCCTTATGCGCAGCTGGAATATGCACTGACCGGAATGAGCGAGCCGGATTACAATGCGCGCATGGTTGGCATTGCATATAAAGCGTCGAGGAATTTCGTCTCGCTTATTAATCAATACTTAGTTCATCTTGGATCGGAAGGTCTTGTATTCCGTGACATCGCGTTCCGTGATGAAATCTTCGTCTCCGCAGCGGACATTCATCAATACTTCTATGCGCTGGACCATAGCATCGCGATCCCGAACCGGCTTCGCCTCGTAGCGGAATGGCTTCTCGGTCAATTGAGAGACAGGCAGAAGGCGGCGCTCGAAGAGGAGTGGGTCGATGAAGCTGTCGAGCTGCTCGACAAAGAAACCTATTTGAAGGCGCATCAGAGCATCCGCAAGCATAATCGCCGTGACGACTCGTTCGACGACTTCGATCGGGAACGCGAGTATTTGGGTCAGTACGTTGTTTCGGAGCAGTTCAAGCCGATTCGGTCACGGCTGCGTAAGCTTGCTTTTGTCGACTTGCGTGCTTCGTACGTGAATTTGTTCCGGGATCCGGCGTTTGCTGCTTCTTTGCTTACTGCTGAAGCTGGTGCTGGTGCCGGCGCTGGCGTTGAAGGTTCAGAATTGCCGGCCGCATGGAACGAAATCTGTGCATGGACATTCTCGAAGCTGATGAACCGCGTCATGCCATACGAAGATGCTACGCCGTTCTTGTATGTTGTGGAGCGAATTCGAGGCTTCCAAACGAACACCTCGGTTCGGCATGTTATTGTTGATGAAGCTCAGGACTATACGGCATTCCAATTCGCCTATATGAAGAGACTGTTCCCATTCAGCCGGGTGACGGCGCTTGGGGACTTGAATCAATCCATTAATGCCCACACGGCGGCAGATGGCATGATGGGATTTAGTGCGTTAGCTGCGCTGTATCCAGCTGAAGAGACCGAGACGATTGTGCTGCGCCAGAGCTATCGCTCAACTCGGCCAATCGTGGAGTTCACGAGCACGCTAATACCGGGCGGCGAAGAGATACAGCCGTTCAACCGTGACGGCTCGAAGCCAACGCTGAGCTTTGCGGCGAATGGGGTAGAACTACACGCCCGTATTGAGGAGCGTATTCAGAAGCTGAATGGCGAGGGCAATCGAACGATTGCCGTCATTTGCAAAACAGCCGCACAAAGCGCAGAAGCTTATGAAGCGCTAAAGGAGAAGCTGCCGATTCGTCTGATAGAGCGGGAAACGTCGACTTTTGCCCCGGGAATTGTTGTGATTCCGTCATATCTGGCAAAAGGAGTAGAGTTTGATGCCGTTCTGGTGTATGATGCATCTAATCATGCTGTAACAGGCTATCAGTTGGAGCGCGAACGGAGATTGTTCTATACGGTATGCACGCGTGCGATGCATGAGCTGCATCTGTTCGTATCCGGTTCCGGCTCTGAGCATGGGCAAGTGACGCCATTCATTGGGGAAGCTGCGCAGTCCTTATTGTCGGTCATGAACGGCGCTGGCAGCAGCGCGGCAAGATAATAGATGCAATGAGATCCCATTACCATTATCACCCGAAAGAGGTATCATTCGTGGAATATTTAAGAGCAACGACGAGCGAGCTGCTTGAAGAAGCAATTGCCGTACGATTCGAAGTGTTTGTTAATGAGCAGCAAGTGCCTGCTGATTTGGAGCGGGATGAATATGATGATACACCACAGTCGTGTCATCACTTTGTCGTGAAGGACAATGGCAAAGCTGTCGCAGCCGGCAGATGGAAAGAATATGAGCCTGGCGTGGCGAAGATGCAGCGTATTGCCGTACTGCTGCCGTATCGCGGGCACGGCGTCGGCAAGAAGCTGATTGACGTGATGGAGCAGGATGCGAAGGCGGCTGGTTATAACGCATCATTCCTCGGCGCACAGTGTACGGCTGAAGGATTCTATCAGAAGCTTGGGTATTCGACCGTATCAGATGAGCCGTTCCTTGATGCGAATATCCCGCATGTGAATATGCGCAAACCACTATAACTTAGCACCCGTGAAAGGGCCAGAAGACATCCCATTCGAGCAGTACGTTGATTCGCTCGGGCTCGGGATGTCTTTTGCTATGTAGAGGAAGGAGGAGGTTAGGCATGAAACGCTTGCTGCTTATTGCATTCTATATCATTGTCATCGTTGCCGTATGGAGTAACCGGGCGGAGCTGCTTGCTTGGATGAGAGACGGCGATGTGCCGATTCTTCTGCTCTTGCTGCTGGTCATCGGCTTAGCGTGCATACCCATTATCCCGTTCAGTGTCGTAATCGGTACGATGGGCTATCTCTACGGACCTCTGCTTGGCGCGTTAATGAGCTTGATCGGAGCATGGGTAGCTGCGCTTCTGCTCTATGGGTTGTTTCGCTATGCGCTGCGTGAACGTGGACGAGCCATGCTGCGGCGCTATCAATTAACGGAGCGATGGACCGTGATGGTGGAGAGGTATCCGTTTCGTTCGATTCTCCTCGCAAGGCTGATGCCCATAGTGCCGCAAGTAGCAGTCAATATCTATGCTGCGGTCGTATCGATCCCCTTCTTGAGCTACGCAAGCGCTTCACTGCTTGGTAAGATCCCGGGGATGCTTGTGTTCGCCTTCATCGGTGGCAGTGTCGCATCAGGCTGGCAATCGTTGCTGCTCGCGATAGCTGTTTATCTCGTGTTCCTGCTAACGGTATACGTGTCCATACGCTGGTGGAAGGCACGTGAGGCTTGAGGTCGATTTACCAAAATCTAGTTATCCTGCTATAATGTTGCTCATAGCTGAAGCTTATTTTGCTAGAGTAACTTGTGAGGGAGACCCGAAATGAAGAACAGTAATACCATTGTCGTTGCCGCATTGCTCACCGTAATTGTCGTGTTGCTGTATCAAATGTTGAATCTTAAGCAGGAGCTGCGCAGCACTGTTACGAGCAGCAACCAGGCTATTAACATGAACGGAACGCTGGGGCTCTACAATAACAACAGCGTGACGTCGGGCAGTTCAGGAGATGGGTTCTGGCTGTATAAGGTTGATGAGCAGCAGGTGTATTATTTCACCTATGATAAGGATTTGAAGAAGATTATTCAGGTTGTGAGGAATATAAATCAGTAAGTATATGAGAGGTGAGATAGGATGGAAAATCTTACTTTGATGAACACCTTATTATTTCTCATCATGGTGATACTCCTCATTGGGTTAAATGGCATTAGCTATAATCTGAAGCGTCGCGCGAAGAATGATGAGCGTATTATTGAGCTGTTGGAGAGATTAGTAAAAAAGTAGAATGATAGACAGAAAAGGATGCAACGTCACCTCGACATTGCATCTTTTTTGTTTCCAGAATTTTCTTGAATTGCTATAATGGGAGGATATCTCATTGCGAGAGGTGACACCTCAATGAAAATCAGCGTAGGCGTTCAAGCTGTCATTATCCAGAATCATAAGATTCTAACGATTAAGAAAATAGATGACGACGGAGAGGCTTGTTACATTCTCCCGGGCGGCAAGCAAGAGTTCGGCGAGACGATGGAGCAAGCTGTTCGACGTGAAGTATTTGAAGAGGTAGGGATACTCGTAAATGTCCAAGAGCTATTATTCCTAAGAGAATTTATAAGCGGCAATCATGTAAGAGACGAAGGAAACAGCGAACTGCATATTGTCAGTCCGATCTTCTCATGCAGTATTGCTCGAGACCAGGTAATCCCTCAAGCTCCCCCTCATCCAGATCCGGACCAAATCGGAGTGGAATGGATAGATGTACAAGAGATAGCAAGCTTTCGATTCTATCCCAAAGCTCTAGTGCCTCAATTAATTGCTGTCGCGAGTGGCAACAACTCAAAGCCTTGCTATGTTGGTGATATAAATTGATCTTGAAAGCGCAGATACGAAAGGCGGAGACGAATGAGTATCGTTGATTATAGAGCGTTCTATGACAAGGTCGGCGTGGTCAATGGATGGGATTTCAGCAGCGTAAAATGCGTGTCTGTCGGAGAGAAGCCTGATCTGTATCGCGAAGTCCAGAGATCCTGCGGGAAAAATGATCTTTTGCTCGATATCGGCACTGGCGGTGGGGAAGCAATTCTCACAATTGCAGCTGATTCTGCACTTCTCTTGGTTGGAATCGACCAGTCGAGCGGGATGATCGAAACGGCTACTAGAAATGCAGTTCAATCTTGCGTGCCTAATGTGCGATTTCTGCAGATGGAAGCGGAGAGTTTGATGTTCCCGGAGAACTTCTTCAACATTGTCTCGTGCAGGCACTCGGAGTTCTATGCGGATGAAGTTGTAAGAGTTCTAGCGGATGGCGGCGTATTCTTAACCCAGCAAGTCAGTGAGAACGACAAGGCTAATCTGAAAGAGGCTTTCGGTAGAGGTCAGGCCTTTGGGACGAAGGCGGGTACGTTAAAGGAGCATTATCTGAACCAGTTAAGCAAGGCGGGGTTCAGCGACATTCAGTCGTCCGACATAAGCACAACCGAGTACTACCAGACGGCAGAAGATTTGATTTTCTTATTGAAGCACACGCCAATTATGCCTGACTTTGGGCAGAACGAAGATGACTTCAAGCTGCTGCAGCAGTTTATTGAGGAGAATCAGACGGAGGAAGGCATTCGAACAACTTCGGAGCGGTTTATGATCAAAGCTAAATTGTAGGGGGATGTTTATGAATCCGATTATGATAGATTTCCCTGATGAGTTTTGTACAGATAGGTTGTTGCTTAGAATCCCGAAACCTGGGGATGGTGCAGCTATCTATCAAGCGATCAACGCATCGTTGCCGGAATTCAAGCCATGGTTGAAGTGGGTACAACATGCAATTACCGAGTATGATACAGAAGTTAGAGTTAGAGAAGCGCAAGTCAGATTCCTGAGTCGGGAGGATCTAAGATTTCTTGTGTTTCTAAGAGAGACAGGTCAATTCGTTGCGACGACAAGCTTGCACAACATAGATTGGGAAGTGCGTAAGTTTGAGATCGGTTACTGGATCGATACACGGCATAGTGGCAACGGATATATGATTGAAGCTGTTCAAGGGTTATGTGAGTTCGCATTTCGTGAATTGAAGGCTAGAAGACTTGAAATACGATGTGACACCAGAAATGACAGAAGTAAGAAGATCGCAGTACGATTGAAGTTCGAATTAGAAGGGATTATTAGGAATGAAGATGTGTCGGCAGATGGGAAAGAGTTGGTGGATACCTGTCTGTTCTCGAAGATTGGTTAAAGTTTGCGAATTGGCAGCTGGACAACCGGCTGCCTTTTTAATACGAATGGCAGGTCAACGCAGCAATGACCGCGAAATTCTTTTTGGTTGTAAATTCCACTGTTAGTTGAATTTTATCGCAGCCTGTAACTCAACTGATACTTGATAGGTTGAGAGTCACGGCTGTGCTAAGCTGAACTCGGGCTAAGCACAGCAGTATTCGTTTGCAGCAAAGCCTAACTACCATAAGGGGGTTTTACAGTGTCAACAGAGAAACGAGCAGTGTATTCCGCATGGTCAAACATTAGTTACTCCATGCGGCTGCACTGGCGGGCAAGGCCGCTTACTCTCATTTGTTGTGTCATCTCGCTGCTTGTTGGAGTCGGTCTGCCTTTTGTGAGTATTCTCATGCCAAAAATTGTGATCGACAATATTACTGCAAGTGTCACGCCAAGTGAATTTATATGGTCAGTGGGTGCTTTGGCGCTTCTTCTGGCCGTGCTAAGCGGGGTGAAGAGCTACGCTGACCTCATCACCAATGAATCTGTAGGAACCATCAGCATTCTGAAGCACCTTCAAACCACGATGCACAAGCATCTCATTATGGATTACGAAGTGTTGGAGAGTCCCGGCTACGCCAAGAAGGGCGAGAAGGCATGGCGCGCCATGCAAAGCAATCATTCTCCAGCGTCCAACGTACCGCGAGTCATTTCGCAGCTATTGATGAACGTACTCGGTTTTCTTACATATGGCCTAGTTATTGTTACGGTAAACCCCTTAATCATTGTCGTTCTCGCCGTTTCTGCCGGGATCAACTGGCTGGCGCTTTCCCGTGCGCGCAAGATTGAGAAGGACACTCGCGAAGAGCGGTCCAAGCTTCAGGGCAAGCTGTGGTATATGCAGAGGGTATCGAAAGAGCAATCGGGCGGCAAAGATGTACGCCTGTATGACCTAAGCAGCTTGATCCAAGGTGTGTTTCAGAGCGTGCTCAAAGCGAGTACGGCCAAAGAAAAAGAAGTCGCGACCGGCGATATGAAAGCTCAACTCTCAGATGCTGGCCTCAGCCTAATTCGAGACGGCGCCGCATATGCGTTTCTCATTTACTTGCTGTTGAACGACAAGATGAGCTTGGGCAATTTCGTGCTCGTTTTTGCGGCAATTGGCGCTTTTGCAGGCTGGTTATCGGGCATATTGAGACATTCCAGCGAGCTCATTCGCTCCTTAAGCGAGATGTCGGATATCCGAGAATATCTGGACGTGCCAGATAAATCAAACACAGGCGCTGGCCATAAGCTGCCGTCCGGCGACTTGCTGCCGCCTGCGATTACGCTAAGAAACGTTGGATATACCTATCCAGATGCCAAGGAGCCGACGCTCTACGATATTGATCTGGATATTAAGCCGGGAGAGCGTATTGCAATTGTCGGAGCAAACGGAGCGGGGAAGACGACGCTAATCAAGCTCTTATGCGGACTGTATATGCCAACAAGCGGCGAGATTACGCTCGGGGGCGTCGATATAACGCGCTATAACAGAGATGAATATTTCTCGCTCTTTAGTACGGTGTTTCAGGATATCCATCTGTTCTGCTGTGATATAGCAGGGAATGTATCCCAGCTGCCGCCTGATCAGACAGACGATGTGTTGGTAAAGGAATGCCTTGTGAATGCAGGCTTTATGGAAAAGGTAAACAGTCTTGAGAAGGGGGCGGCGACTCTTCTAGTCCGACGCGTGCACAGCGATGCAATCGAACTCTCAGGCGGAGAGAAGCAGAAGCTGGCTCTGGCGCGTGCGCTGTATAAAGGCGCTCCGGTTATTATCTTGGATGAGCCTACGGCTGCGCTCGACCCAATCGCTGAGAGCGAAATCTATCAGCGTTACGCCGAATTGACGGAAGGCAAAACATCGATCTACATCTCGCACAGGCTCGCAAGTACGCGATTCTGCGATCGGATTCTGTTAGTTGACGGCGGCGGCATCGCCGAGTGCGGCACGCACGACGAACTTATGAGAAATGGCGGCAAATATGCCGAAATGTTTAATGTGCAATCTCATTACTATAAGGACGGGGAGGTAGCCGATAATGAAGAAGCGCTCCACTTGGCGTAATCTGAAGCGGGGATACGGCATTGTAAATCGCCTAACACCGGGCTATATTCCGCTAACTATCGTTTCATCCTTTATTAGAGCCGTGCAGCCATTAATGGTGCTCTACTTGTCAGCCCAGATCATTAATGAACTGGCAGGTGCTCGAGACACCGGGCGCATTACGTTGTACGCCGTTCTTACAGTAGGGCTCGCATTCTTGTTCTCGACTCTCAATACCGTAGTATCGCGAAAGATTGCGACCTTGAACAGCACGCTATGGGCGCGGTTCTACTTTTTCCTGGGACAACGGTATATGCAGCTTGATTACGATCAAGTCGAAGATACGAATAATAATGAACTGTTAGCGGATATTGAAGCGAAGACGAACGGCAACGGTCTTGGCGTGATGCGCTTGCACCACAGTCTGCCGGAGCTGCTTCAGCCTCTTTTTGAACTGGTGGCATCGATCTTCCTGTTAATCGGCATGTTTACATCTACTTCTTCCTATGAGAAGACGTTCGTCACCTCTCCAGTTGCAACGGGGTTGCTGGTTGTTCTCATCCTGCTCATCATTCCGTTTACCTATGTACTGAAGAAGAGGGAAGAGCGGATTCAGATGAAGGTGTTCGAGGATAATCCGAAGTCTAATACTTACGTGCATTTCTTTAACGAATATATGAGTGCCAAGAATGCCGCCAAGGACATTCGCCTCTATAAACAAGCGCCTGCGATTGAAGAACACTACAATAAATCGGTTGGAGCAGAGTACTGGTATCGAATCTTTGACTTATTCGGACGTAACAATGCATTGGCAGCAGCTATTAATGCCGTGATTGGCGGCTGCGTCTATCTCTTCATCGGTCTGCGTGCGCTATATGGCATGTATCCGTTAGGCAGCGTGGTTCAATATATCGGCGCGGTTACGGGCGCAGTCGGTGCGCTGGCGAAGCTTGTCTCGGTGCTAGGTAACTTTATTACGAACAACCAGTATCTCGGCCGATTGTTCGACTACCTTGACCTGCCAGATCATATGCAGAAGAGCGCAGGAAACAAGCAAATCCCGCAAGAAGGACTGGAATTTGAGTTTCATGATGTGTCGTTCAAGTATCCCGGCTCCGAAAACTATGCTATTAAGAACCTAAGCATGAAGTTTAATATCGGTGAGCGGCTGGCAGTTGTTGGCTTGAATGGCAGCGGCAAGACGACAATGATTAAGCTTCTCTGCAGGCTTTACGAACCATCGGAAGGTGCTATCACGTTAAACGGAGTTAATATTAAGGAATATGACTACTCAGCCTATATGGGCGTGTTCAGTGTCGTGTTCCAAGATTTCAAACTCTATTCCTTCTCGCTGGGGCATAACGTTGCCGCCTCGGAGAGCTACGACGCAGATGTGGCAGAGGAGTCCCTTATTCTTGCTGGATTTGGAGAGAAGTTTAAGAGTATGCCAGAAGGGCTTGGTACCCACTTGCATAAGGATTTCTCTGACGATGGCGTAGAAATATCTGGAGGCGAAGCGCAGAAGGTGGCTCTAGCAAGAGCGCTGTACAAAAATGCGCCGTTCGTGGTACTTGACGAGCCGACAGCAGCACTAGATCCGATCGCGGAGTTCGAAATCTATTCCCGATTCAATGAGTTGATCGGCGACAAAACAGCCCTCTTCGTCTCCCACCGGCTCTCGTCCTGCCGGTTCTGCCATGACATAGCCGTGTTTCACGAGGGACAGCTTATCCAACGCGGTTCCCATGAGGAGCTGTTAGCTGACCGAAGCGGGAAGTACGCTGAACTGTGGAATGCGCAGGCGCAGTATTATGTGAGCGCTTAGTAGATAAGGTGGCCGTTAAACGTAGTAGCTTTGAACAAATTTAAGCCGCGCTCTTGCGGCTTTTTTTGCTTTTTTAACTGACATCGGTTGCCCAACTGGTTATTATTGGTATATAGGTTGATGGGGAAGAGGTCAAATTGAGATGAAAACAGTAGAGCCGGGAATTGAATTTAGGTTGGAGCCTGAGTACTTACAGTCCCTATTACGGCGAAATGAGCCATCAAAATCTCTACAGTTATTAGATTGGCATTGCAGCCCGCTTGGACAAAACAAGGGAGAAAGCGCGGTCTATAGGGTATTTTGTAGGGTTCATGACAGCGATAAAGGTAGAGAGCAAACTTACACCTTGATTCTCAAAATCTTAAAACCCGACCCTATGCGAAATGATGCCAAGCACTATTATTACTGGAAACGAGAAGCTTTGGTCTATCAATCAAGAATTCTTGATCGGTTACCACTTGGTATCAAGGCGCCTATCTGCTACGCAGTAGATGAGCAGCATGGCGGGGATATATGGATTTGGCTCGAAGATATTGCTCTTGAATCCATGCATGTTGATTGGACTCTCGCGCACATGTGTCGAATCTCCTACTTACTTGGTCAATTCAATGGCGCTTACTTAACCGGAACGCCTGTCCCTACTGAAGCTTCCTTATGCCACAATTGGATGCGTTCTTGGGTAGAAGTCTGTACTGCTTACGCAAAACCTATTGAAGAGCAGCAATTGATTTGGGAATCTCGTTTGAAAGATCAAATCGGTAGTCCCTCGATATGGAAGCTTTATCATAATAATCGAACCCGAGTAGATTGCTTGCTGGAGACATTAGCGTTATTGCCCCGAGTATTTGCCCATCAAGACGTTCATTGGGATAACATTATGATAGAGAATTTGAATGGCAACGATACCTTAGTCGCAATCGATTGGCAATTTGCAAGCATCTCTGGTGTTGGCGAAGAGCTCGGCCGAATGTTTGGGTATGCATTGATCAAGAATATCATCCCGATTAATAAGGTAGAGGAATGTAAGAGAGAGTTGTTCCTAAACTATGTGCAAGGACTTCGAAATGTAGGGTGGGACGGAGATTCCAGGCTTGCTCAGTTCGGGTTTATTGCGAGTGCGTCGCTTCGGTTTATTATGGTAATTGACAAGCTGATTAGTAACTTAGAACAAGAGAATCAAGTAAACCAGAACGAGAAAATCACACATCTATTGTCAGTCGCACAGGTACTGCTTGAATTGGCAGAAGAGTCGTGGAATTTAAGCAGTGAAATTGCATCGTTACACTAATCATAGTTGGAGTTCAATGAAATCGAATGGGGTGAAAGATATGGAGCTTCAATTGGAAACCGATCGTTTAAAGCTTCGATTATTTGAACTCTCAGACGCGAAGCAGGTTCAGAATCTGGCGGGGAGCGAAAGAGTAGCAAGTACCACACTCTCCATTCCACACCCTTATCCGGATGGTGCTGCTGAAGCATGGATCGAACGTACGCGGACTGCATCACAGAGCGGGAATCTCTTTTCTTTTGCCATTATTGATAAGGAAAATAATTCTCTTATTGGATGTATCAGCTTGCGAATAAATAAAGAGGAGAATCAAGCTGCACTCGCTTATTGGGTCGGTTATTCTTCATGGGGACAAGGCTATGCGACAGAGGCTGCCCGAAGGATCGTGCAGTTTGGTTTTGACGTGTTAAATTTACACCGGATATTGGCAGCTGCAATGGCAAGAAACCCGGCATCGTATAAGGTCATGCAGAAGCTCGGGATGCGAGCAGTAGAGAATAACCCAAGACAAATTTTGGAATCTGGCATCTATGAAGACTTGGTTCATTATGAGTTATCGAGAGCTGATTATGATAGGCGTGATCGAGATGATTCGTGATGGTGAAGTGCTCCTTAGGAGAATGACGGCAGACGATTATTCGTACATGCTGGATTGGCGGAAAGATCGTGAAGTAATGAGGAATTACAGCAACCCGAATGATTACTATACAATGGAAAGAGTCATTAAGAAATATCAAGCAAGAGTAGACGGAACGGATCAGAAAATCCCATGTATCATCGAGTATTCCGGTAATCCAGTTGGTTACCTGCAATATTATGAGCTTACTATTGAAGAGAAGCGACATTATGAGATGAATGCTCAATTGGCTGTAGTTGGTATGGACATTCTCATCGGAAGCAGTCAACACCGCAATAAGGGCATCGCTACACAAGCCATTCAATTGCTTCAAGCATTTATACGAGCGAATGCGATTGCTAACAGTATCGTTTTAAAAACAGCTACTGATAATCATAGCGCTGTAAGGTGTTATGAAAAGTGTGGATTTAAAAAGATGAAAGCAGTTAACGAGACACACATCTTTATGGAGTTTCTTATTAACTAGTAAAACACGAACACGTAACTGGTGATGGAATGGATTCGTTTGTTCACAGACTACAAACAATGAGGTGATAAGTCGTTGAGTACAGCGTGGTCATTTGAAACCAACGAGGCTTTTGACATGATCCTTCTATTAAACGCGCTCTCGAGTGATCCGTTCTATAACCAACATTATCTAGACGTGATGGCAAAATGGGCGGACAAACTCGGAGAAAACGGCTCTTCATTGATTGCTCAAGTAAGAAGCGTAATCTCCATGTCAAAGCTCTGTTCAGAGCTATCCCGACTCGAAATCGTGAGACTGGATCAAGTAATCTCTTTGTTCTCGAATAATGCCAATCTACATCAATCAAACCTGCACTTCTTGCTGCCTCATCGTGAGCTTTTCCTAGAATGTTTCCAGATGCTGAAGGATTTGGAGCTCGATATAATCTGGAATAGCAGAGTGAAGCCGTATTTAGAGGAGCTGGCTAAACAGCACAGCACTGTTATGAATCAGACATATCCTCTTGAGGAAATGAGAAGAGAAATCGACTTGTTTCTTGGAGCTTCTCAGTCTGTCTGTTCAAGAGTGTTCTTGTCTACCTATATTAAGCCAATCGCCTTCCAGTTACCGATAGGAGGGATGGTGATACACCCTAGCCATCAAGGGGCTTCATCCCTTCCACAATACATCGCCTGTCTCTGTTTGCACGAATCTTTGCATGGTTTTCCTGATTCGGAACTTGCTCAGGAAAGCCAAGAAGAACGGCGGAAATATGATCATGAATTCGAGAAGCAATACCATAGATTGATTACGGAATATAACAGTGGGCCTGAAGAATACTTTGTTGTTGGAGCAGAGGCATATCTGAGCTTCAAGCTTAACCTAAGAACTCATCAAGAGTGTATGGAGTACCTTGCTAAGCTAAATGACGGAATGGATTTATCACTCGCTATTTATGAGAAGTTGCGAGAGACAAAACCGGAACAAGAGGAAAGCTGGCTTGGTTACGGGCAATGGCTACTCAAAAATATATAAAAGGAAACTCCTAGTTGAGGTGAGCGTGACCTCCATCGAGCTTGCTAAACATGGGTTTGAAGTTATAGCCGTGGAGCCATCCGAGATCATGCGGGAAACGGGGAAGAGGCATCCGAAATTAGAATGGATGGAAGGAGTTGCAGAACAATTGCCATTAGAGGATAACTCAGTCGATGGTATTGTATCCACCTTAGCGATCCACCACTTCTTCGATCTTGAGAGAGCTTGTAAAGAAATGGTTCGTGTGCTACGAACGAATGGCAAGCTGGTCCTCTTCCTCGCTGATCCTCGTCTATGTCCAGATAATCAATGTTGGTTGAAAGATTATTTTATGCCAATCATCATGCAATCCTATCATGCCTACAAGCCAATAGGAGAAATCGCGAATTTACTTAGAAACACTACGAACAATGAAGTGCGAGTAATTGACTTTCAAGTCCCCTACGACATTGAAGATTGTTTCTTTGTTGCCGGATGGAGGAACCCCGATTTTTATTTGGAAGAGGATTTTCGCGCAGGTGTGTCACCGCTCGCTAATTGTCCAGATGATGTTCTACAGCCAATATTGAGAAGGTTAGAGAGTGATTTGTTATCAGGAGTGTGGGATCACAAATATGGGCATTTACGATCGTGTGATACATATGATGGTGGCTATCGTTTTCTGATTGCTCAAAAAACTTAGCTGGGGGGCGGCAAGTATGATTGAAGCCGTTATTTTTGATTTTGACGGTTTGATACGGGATACAGAAACCTATGAGTATTATTCGTTTCAAGAGGTATTCAGAGAACATGGGTTTGAACTGCCATTTGAATTATATTGCAAAAGAATAGGAGGGCATATGAACGCATTTGACCCCTATTCGTATTTACAAGAATGTGTGGGAAAGCCTTTAAATCGCGAGGAATTAAGAGCTTTTCGAAAAAAAAAGTACGACTTGATGATTCAACATGTACATACACGCCCAGGTGTGATGAATTATCTAGAATCTGCTAAGAGGCTCGGATTGAAGATTGGTCTTGCGTCTAGTGCTCCATCTGACTGGGTGATGCCAAACTTGGAGGAGCTAAACATCGTCCGTTATTTTGATTGTATCCGAACACATGAACATGTGAACAAGGTGAAGCCTGACCCGGAGGTTTATTTGAGCGTATTAGAGCATTTCGGCCTTCCGCCTCACAAAGCAATCGCTTTCGAAGATTCACCGAATGGTGCAAAATCCGCAATAACCGCACAAGTACACACCGTGATTGTACCAAATGAGATTACAAAGGATTTAACTTTCGAGCAGTATCACACTCGTCTTCACTCAATGCTGGACATGGATTTGGAACAGCTGATAGAACAATTACCGCTTTGCCGATAAGGAAATCCGGTCGGGCTGTCGAGAAGGCCTCGACAGTCAAATGAGAGTGCTGAAACTGCACTCTCAGAGCAGCAATCGACCGATTTCCTTGCTGAGAGTTCGGATTTTGCACTCTTGAAAAACTTGGGTTTCACTACAAGAGGCTTTCACTTCACGCTGACCGCATTGCCGATAAAGCAATGCGGCTTTTTGTTAGAATTTTCACCGGTTCAATCGGTAACGCAACCATAATCCGCTATTCTCAAGAGGCTCTACTTTGACAAGTGTAAACTCGATCTCATTCCAAAGTGGATTGTCACCATATTCAAATAGAGAAACTGAACCGGTAGTTCCTTCAACTACTGGAGCTATTATCATGCTTAATTCATCTACTAGCCCGGCGCTTAGGAAGGAGCCATTGATATACCCGCCGCCTTCGAGCATGAATTCGGTTATGTTATAGTACCGGCTTATTTTATCAAGTGCCAATTTCAAGTCTAATTTCGTGCCATTTCCCGCAAATATATAGGAAACTCCGATTGCCTGAAGATGTGCCAAGTACGGATTGCCTACATCTTCACTTAGTACCGTGATGATGTGATGTCCCTTGCGTTCTTCGAGATCATCGCTTATCGTGCCATGTTGCCATGCTAATCTACCTGAAGGGTCAATGGAGATTGCGTATGCTGCAGCGGTTGTACCCGCAATAAAGTCCTCGCGAGAAACATAGGCATCCTGATAGTTTGATAAATCTACCTGATTGCCTTTGGTCAAATGTTCTTCAAAAGTAACTCGACCACAAATCCACGCTTTAGGCTTATATTCCAGATGGATTCTTTCGTATTCTTGCCCCAAAAAGACAGAGCTCGGTGATTCCGCGAAGTTGCCGTTAATCTTCCCGTCCAATGAAGTTAACATATGACAGATTACTTTATACGGTTGCATAATGATCTCGCTCCATTCTGTTCAAGTGTAATGACTTATTGTTAAAGACTACAATACCAAACGCAATTAACTAAATCAATAAAATTAGTTAATTACGTTTATTCTGTACATATAATCTGTGAATTGTGTTATAATACTTCGATAGTTAACAAGGGGGAAGTAAGATATGCAAGAAGAGCAACGCGATCAGACGCGTGAAGAAATGATACACCGTCTCATTATTCGCTCCCGCAAGGATAACCTTAACTCCATGAGAGTTGAGGATATGGCGAAATACATGGAAGTAAGCAAAGTGACGATGTATAAATATTTTTCTTCCAAAGATGAAATCCTAGCCTTGGTCGTCGTGAATTTTACGAAATATCTGCATAACAATAAGGAAATCTCAACTCAGGTGTCAGAGTCGATCCTTGAACGGTATCAAGAATCATTCGAACAATCCTTGATGATTAACTATTATTTCTCAGAACACTTCGTCAATGGCTTCAGAACGTATAACCCAAGTTTGTATGAAGAGATCGTTGCTGCGCAGAATTATCGCCTAACACAACTCGATAAATTGTATCGTCTTGGAGCGGAACAAGGTGTGTTTTATCCAGTGAACTCTGCGATCTTCATATTAGATGATGAAATGATTATGCGACGAATTCTTGAGCCTTCATTCTTGGTTCAACATGGTTTAACTTTGGAGCAAGCGCTGCTAGATTACTACGGAATGCAGAAGAGAAAACTAATCTGTCACGAGTACCTGAGTGTTATGGACGATTCACCGGTTGAGAAGGTTATAAGCCACTTTGTTGCAAAGAATTCAAGGCATTTGTAAACCAGTGGTCGGACGAAATGACTATATAGATCTGTTTATTAAGCCATTTCGCTGCTGCGGGATGGCTGTTTATGTTCAGTTTGACTCCGAATCAATTAGGGATTAGAATGAATCAAAATGGAGTGATGTAACGATGGCAAAGCGTGCGATGACACCAGAAGCAAAAGCTTTAAAAGCGCAGGCGATTCTGGATCAAGCGGCTGAGATGTTCCTTTCATCCGAATATGAAAAAATTAAAATGTCCGATATAGCTAAACAGATGGGGATTTCAAACGGTATTCTCTTTGTATACTTTAAGACGAAAGAAGCATTGTTTTTCAGCTTGCTGTGTAGGGAGTATGAGAAGAGGTTTGCACGCATGACGGTTATGGTTCGTGAGCTGCCAATCAGAGAATTCGCTGATTTCAAGAATCTGATCATGACTGAGCTTCAAGAACTGATTGACCATAATCCCTTGTATATAAGGTTGGAATCCATGCGTACGGCGGTTTTTGAAAGAAATGTAGACGCTGAAACCATGTTAAATCAGAAAATTAGGATATACAAAATGATCACAGATTTGGTGGACATCATTTGTGAACATCAAGTATTAACGCTGAATGATGTAATCGATGTTCTTCAAGCGGAAGCTTCCATTATAACGGGATGCAAGTTATCTGCGACTTTACCTGCGGAAGTGGTAGAGATTATTGAGAAGAACGGATTGGAAGGATTAATACGTGATTTTAAGAAGGATGCACTTTCCACAATGAACAACTATTTAGATGGGTATTTTCGAAATAGAAACTAGCTATCCGGTTAATCGGATAGCTTTTTTTGTGCAGTTGTTTTCAAAATGATGTAATTGATGTGATAATAACTATGAACATATTTTTCCAAGAAGAGAGAAGAGGTGCTGTCGTTGCTGCAAACGGTTACAGGTCTCATTACTGCGCAGGAAGCTGGACGAATATTGGAACATGAGCATGTGCTCGTAGGGTTTGTGGAAGACGGGAAGCTTACGCCGGATATGTATGACCGTGACGAGGTAGTCACGTCCATCCTTCCGTATTTGTTGAAGCTGAAGGAAGCGGGATGCAGCACGATGGTGGACTGTGCACCAGAGTACTTGGGAAGGGATCCTTACATTTTGCGGCGGCTGTCGGAACTGTCCGGAGTCCATCTTATCACGAATACCGGCTTTTATAAGAAGCCGTATCTAGCACCTATCGTTTATGAGATGACAGAACGAGATCTAGCCGATATATGGATTCGGGAAGCGCAGGAGGGTATCGGTGAGAGCGGAGTATATCCGGGTTTTATCAAAATCGCGCTGAATGACGGAACGGTCATCGACGACATGCAGCTGAAGATCCTCCATGCCGCAATGCGAACTTCATTGGAAACCGGCCTGCCGATTCAGTGCCATACGATAGGCCATGATGTCGCTCTGCACGCATACGAGATCATGAAACTGGCGAAGTTCGACCAAGAACGGTTCATTTGGGTGCATGCACAAACATTCAAAGTCACTGATGTGTACAAACGACTTGCGGAGGCAGGAGGTTGGATATCCATCGACTCGATTCTGCCGGGGACGTATGAGGAGCATGTGGATCTGCTAAGTCAGTTGCTGGGCTGCGGCGTCGGTGATCGAGTTCTGTTGTCTCAAGATACCGGCTGGTACAATGTTGGACAGCACAAAGGCGGAAACTTGAGGCCATACCATCACTTGTTCACGGACTTTTTCCCTGAAGCAGCGAACAGCGGTCTTGAACTTCGATGGCTGGAGCAATGCGTTACGAGTCATGCCTTTCAAGCGATGAGCAGGCGCTCATCATGCAACTAGGTAGCGCTGCCAGGAAGGGAAGATGACATGGAACCTTTATCGTACAAACCGCTGCGTCCTTCAAAAGCGCCTTCACTTTCTTGGCTCGGCTTTTGGATCGGGCTGGCAAGCATCATACTTTACAAAGCGGGGTTGATCCCTTTAGCGGGTCTGATCCTTAATATTGTCGCCTATTTCAAACACAGGAAGTTGCGGGCACCAAAGATATGGCTGCCGATAGCAGGGGCAATCTTGTGCTTTGTTTACTACATTGCGTATTATTTCGGTTGGTGAGGGCATTACAATAGCGTTATCGGACTGCCTAATGGTCAAGATTGACCATTAGAATAAGAATATAGTACATCCAATCTTTTTACGGTCACCAATGACCATTAGAGTGGTTATTTCACGGTTTTCTCTGACAATTACCTCGCTTATGGACATTAATGTCCGCATGAAAGCTTGAATCTAAATAATCGATGCTAACGGTCATTATTGTCCTGATCAGAAGCCTACACCACTCAGCCACTCAGATACTCAGCCAACTATGGTAGATTCAGACGTCGTGCTACTCCGTCTTTGACGCCAACGGGGGCGAACCCCGGGTTCGCCCAGAAGAGGGAGAAGGGATCACACCATTCTCCGCCTTTATTGGTGTTTGCCTATAAGAGATGAGTTCGTTGGACTGCAGCAAGTGATCCAGCGAGTGATGATATCACGTCCGACTCCAGAATTTCAACAGCTGGACCTTCGCCCCGGGCCTTCGCAATCATCACACGGGCGACATCCCGACTGTCGATAGCCCTATATTTAGCAAGGGATCCAATCATTAATGCTCCGAGAGGCCGGGACAACATAATGAGTATTCGCTCGCCAGACCTTTTCTCGGTGCGCTCCCCAAGCAGCAAGGATGGCCTTATCACGACAAGGCGTTGTAGACCGAGGGCTGCCAAGTCACGCTCCAGCTCTCCCTTAACGCGAGTATAGAGAAACTTTGACTGAGCAGACGAGCTCATCGCTGTAATTACAACGAAGCTTGCTGCTCCAGAACGCCGAGCTGCACGTCCCAGGGCGAGCGGGTACACATAGTCAACCTGGCGAAATGCTTCTTTACTGCCCGCTTGCTTGATTGTTGTTCCAAGCGCACAGAAAACATCAGCGTCCCGCAATAGCTGCTCGTCTATTTCTTCCTCCAGACGGTCAAAGGAGACAATCCGCTCATCCAGCCTTGGATGAGATAAGCCGATTCTTCGCCTTACAAGTGCAATCACGCGGTTGTACGACGGGTGATTGAGAAGCATATGGACTAGCTGGCGTCCGACCAGTCCCGTCGCTCCCACTACAACAGCTGTTGATCCCCTGATTTGTATCATGCCTCCAGCCTCTTTTCAAGATTCATCTTCTAGTTCCAATATACCCATTCAAATAATGGTTCATGGTAGAGAGAACATCATGCTTAAAATCACGTTTAAGTCCTTCCAGTTCGTACTGTTCGATAATGCGTATAACTTCCGCAGACAAAGTAGCAGATAATTTGCAGCCGGTTATGATGGATGCTTCAGCTTGAAGAATATCCAGCACATCCGCTTGTGATAATAAATGATGTTCACAAACAATACTCACGAAATCGATTAACAGCTTGTAAAGATTCATTTTCCGATTTAGCATGGTTTCGGCATCTACATTCTTCTCGAAGACCGCCGTACGCATGGATTCCAATCTTACATACAGGGGATTGCAGTCAATCAGTTCGGTAAGTTCATTCATGATGAGAGTCTTAAAGTCGTCGAAATCCATGATAGGCGATTCTCTTGCCATATCGGTCAGACGCTCAAACCTTTTCTCATACTCCCGACACAAGAGGCTAAAGAATAATGCTTCTTTGGTTTTGAAGTACACAAAGAGAATGCCGTTTGACAGGTCCATCTGCTTGGCTATATCGGACATTTTGATCTGCTCATACTCGGAGGACAATAACATTTCTGACGCTTTATCCAGAATGGCCCCAGCCTTCAAAGCCTTTGCTTGAGGTGTCATCGCACGTTTAGCCATAATCCATCACTCTGATTTCTCGCGTTTGATTTAACTTTACATTAGCTGAAGCTTTTGATAATTCGATCAAAGGCACGATCTCCAAAAACATTTTTAATGAAAACCATTGGCTTGGCAAATTTACCTACCAGATAACGTGTTTTAGGCTTTCTGACGGTGACTGCTTTACCAATCGTCCGCGCGATTAGTTCCGGCTTCGATAATTGATTACCTCTATAATTCTTGATCATACTGTCTGCCGCTTTATTAGCCGCTTGAGCATATGCTCCCTTTGCAGACACCTTTTTAAGGTTCTCTGCGGCAATAATACCCCAGTCTGTCTTGATGCCCCCTGGCTCGATGACAATGACATCAATACCAAGCGGTTCTAATTCCAGACGGAGGCTGTCCGAGAAACCTTCAACTGCGAATTTAGTCGCATGATACCATCCGCCGAACATCGTCCAAATTTTACCGCCCATTGAGGAGATATTAACAATTTTCCCGGCTCTGTTTTTTCTCATGCTCGGTACAACAAGCTGGATCATTCTCGCAAGCCCGAACACATTTACTTCCACTTGGCGTCTTGCTTCTTCCATGGATACATCCTCAACTGCTCCGTATGAACCATATCCTGCGTTATTAACCAGAATGTCGATTTTGCTTTCTTTCTTAAGAATCGTATTGACGCAATTCACCATGGATTCGTCATCGGTTACATCTAATTCAATGGGGATAATGCCTCTTTTAGCAAGATCCTGCATTTTATCTATGCGCCGTGCTGCTGCATAAACCGTGAATCCTTTATTCTTTAGCTCGAGTGCTGTTTCTCTACCTATGCCCGAAGATGCCCCTGTAATCAACGCAACTGTGTTACTCATAATTTGAAAACCTCCATGTTTTGTGTTTATTAATTGATCGTGAGTCAACTATAAGTGACTCTAAGTCAATTGTCAATCGTGAATTTATAGCTTAAATATTGATGTCCGTGAGGCGAGGCGGCAAAATGCTTAACCAACTGTGAAAATGGAGATGACCAAGGAGAATCCGTAAACCATGGAGGGAAAATCGTTGAACATTTCTCTGAAAAATTGTGATCAATCTATCGCATGCCATTAATGAAGCAACTTAAATGATGGTGTTGATTCTCGGACAAACGTTCCCTCTCTGGTGACTTTTGAGGGAAACCAAATTAACTATTTTTATTGATTTAGTTAATATAGTTTGGTATTGTAGTCTCTGTCGGGACGACAACACACTTAAACACGATGGAGGAATTATCAATGAAAACATGGTTTATTACAGGAACTTCAAGCGGTTTTGGCCGGAGTCTTACTGAACTATTGCTGGAGCGTGGTGATCGGGTGGCAGCAACCGTCCGTAAAACGAGTGCGCTAGATGATCTGAAGGCTCAATACGGAGATCAATTATGGGTCGCTACACTGGATGTAACCGATACTGGGGCAATTCGCCAAGTTGTGGATCAGGCGTTTAAGGATCTTGGGCGTATTGATGTTCTGGTTAACAATGCGGGATACGGTTTGTTTGGGGCGGTAGAGGAAGTTAGCGACGAGCAAATTGCACATCAAATCAACACGAATGTCATTGGTTCCATTCAGGTTACTCGTGCTGCTCTTCCTCATCTCCGTGCTCAAGAAGGCGGCCGCATTCTACAGCTGTCCAGCATGGGCGGGCAAAAATCGTTCCCGGCTTTAAGCATTTATCATGCGACAAAATGGGCAATGGAAGGCTTCTTCGAATCTCTGGTACAGGAAGTAGCTCCTTTCGGCATTCAAGCTACATTGGTTGAGCCGGGGACTGCCCGTACGAACTTTCCTGGCAGCAGCATGATTGAGGGAGAAGCGATGGATGTATATGAAACTACAGCAGTGGGCTATTTCCGCCAAATGATCAGATCAAATGATATCGAGTCGATCAAAGGAGATCCGGTCAAGATGGCTCGAGCTATGATTGCCGCAGCTGATGCTGAAACAGCTCCGCTCAGATTAACGCTTGGAAGCGATGCTTATGAGCTTATTTATCAGAGTCTGAATGCTCGGTTGGCTGCGCTCGTAGCTCAAAAAGATATTGCGTACTCGACCGATGTTGATGCTTAAGATCAATCACAGAATGATTCTGTAGAGCCCGCTTTACAAGGAGGAGAACCATGTCTGCCACACAACAGTCCCAAACGCTAGAGCAACAACTTTTCTTCGATGTCATTCAAGGACGTCGCTCTGTCCGCAGCTATGATTCCGAAGTCAGAATCTCACGCGAGGAAATAAGCGAAATGTTGATGCAAGCTACGCTAGCTCCTTCAGGAGCGAACCTTCAGCAATGGCGGTTTCTGGTCATTGACTCTCAGGAGCTAAAGCACAAGCTGCTTCCAATTGCGTTCAACCAACAGCAAGTCGTTGAAGCTTCGGCTGTAATAGCCGTTCTCGGAGACTTGGAGGGTTATAAGCAGGCTGGGAAGATTTACGGTCAAACCGTAGAGGCCGGCTACATGCCTGCGGAAACGGCACAATCGTTCGTTGAGCAATATACGGGTATATTCGAGAACATGCCGACTGATACTATCCGTGAAATCGTTGCAACTGACGGGGGATTGGTTTCTATGCAACTGATGCTCGTCGCGAGAGCCAAAGGTTATGATTCAGTCCCGATGGGCGGCTACGACAAAGCAAAGTTCATGGAAGCATTCGGTATTTCAGAACAATATGTTCCGATTATGCTGGTCGCTGTTGGTAAATCGGCAAAGCCTGGACATCAAACGACAAGGCTCCCAATTGAAGATGTGACCTTCTTTAACGAAATGCCAAAGGCATAATAAATTAATCATTCTTCTTAGAGCAGATTACCATCGCAGCTATGCTCTCCATACGGTAGACAGGAGAAACAATACACCCTGTTACTGTAAGGGGAGCTTTTTCATGGATAGAGTTTATTCAAACTAAGGGCAGTGATCTCAGATGACATCCCACAATCAGAACAACAAATTTAGTAACAGGATCCCAACCAAGACGGGTAACAGCTTAATAACGACGCTCGGCATTCTTAGAGATATGATACGTGGCACTCCGAACCGTTTTCCGTCCAATACCATTCCGTACCAAAAAGTAACCTTCGTTGATCAGCCACAGACGGAGAACATGCAGGTAACCTGGTTTGGCCATTCGGCATTTCTACTCGAAATCGAAGGCTTGCGCTTACTGGTTGATCCGATGTTCGCGAACACGCTATCACCCTTACCGTTCTTTGGCGGGAAACGCTACAGCGGTGAGCTTCCACTTCAGCCCGAGGAATTACCAACTCTGGATGCTATTATTCTGTCTCATGATCACTTTGATCATTTGCATGAAGGTTCTATACGTAAGCTGAAGGACAAGACGGGGCGGTTTATCGTGCCACTTGGCGTTGGGAAACGTCTGCGCAAGTGGGGAGTAGAAGCTTCGAAAATATCGGAGCACGATTGGTGGGAAGAGCTTCAACTCGCGCATTTGAAGCTGGTGTGTACACCAGCCAGACATTACTCGGGCCGCGGCATTGGGGATAAGAACTCTACATTATGGTGCTCGTGGGTAATCTCCGGTGAGCGGGACCGAGTATTCTTCAGCGGAGACAGCGGTTATGGTCCACATTTCAAGGAAATCGGCACGAAGTACGGGCCATTTACTTTGACGCTTATGGAATGCGGTCAATACGATGAACGGTGGTCGTCCATCCATATGATGCCGGAGGAATCGGTTCAAGCGCATCTCGACGTGAAAGGCCGTCTGATGATTCCGGTCCACTGGGGCGCATTTTCTCTGGCTCTCCACGATTGGACCGATCCGGTCGAGCGCGCGGTGAAGGCAGCTGCCGCCTGCAACGTCAGCATCGCCACTCCGCAGATTGGAGAAACCGTCATGGTCGTAGATGGGACGTATCCAACAACGGGTTGGTGGCGGGGATAAGGCAATCTTTCAATACAATAAAAATACGATAGGCAGTCGACCATGTGATCGACTGCCTTTGTTGTTCCGCTAACGGGGCATGAATGCGCGCTAACTCCCCTGAATCAGCTACTCGTAATGAATCCCAACAATGTGGGTCAATGAGATAATAATCATCCGGTTGTCTTTTAACTTGAAATGCACATACGCGTCGTCCGTACTGTAATATGCAATGATTGTCCCTTTCATACTGACAGCGGGGGTATAGTTCCCATATCGATAGTAAATCTCGCAATTCTTATCCTGTTCTATAATGAACGTATTCATTGCTCCCACCTACCCTCAACCGTGAATGGCCAAATGAAATAGTATATGCAACATATCTATTTCTATGTCAATGAGGGAGGGGGTTGCCGAAACGAACACGCTACTGAGCGTGAGATAGAAGTTGCTGCGCCACGATGTAGCCCGAGCCGCCGTTGATGCCGTGACCTGGCCATGTGGCTGCACCGAGCATGTAAAGATTCCCGATTTCTGTTCGGTGGCCGGGCTGTGAAGGCAGCGGCCTGAACAAGTAGCTCTGCATCAAATCGTGAGCTCCACCATAGGGATCACCAGGACCGGAATTCGGATTAAAGCGGGCAATGGTGTCTGGCGTGACGACGGACTTGCCGATTATAGCATCCGGTATATTCGGAATATGCTTGCCAACGATAGCGATTACGCGCTCAGCGAATCGTTCGGTCAGCTCATGTGTCCACGTACCGTCGCCGACATCAATCCGACCGGCAGCATCACCGCGTGGACGGCACGGAACTTCTAGCACCTGGACCCTCATAATCGCTTTGCCGACAGGAGCGCGGCTCGGATCGAGATTGGTAGAGCAATCGACTGTAAAAGTCGGCTTGGCCGGCAGCAGATCCGACATCCCTTGCGCAATGGCTTGAGTGAAGCCGTCAAGCCCATCTGTAAGATGGGGCTGCCCGACTTTGGCAAACCGCGGATCACGCCATCTTGGCGCTTCATTCAGCGCCAAATGGATTTGAACGCAGCCTCTTCCATAGCGGAATCGCTTCGCTTGGCTGCGAATGTCGGTGCTGATTGGCGCATCTGCCAGGAGCGACAGGTACAGCTGATCCGGACCCGTGGAGGCGACGACTGCATGCTTGGCGTGGTATTCCTCGCCCTCGGCTGTACGTACGGCAACAGCCTTGCCGTTATTGACGATAATTCGTGTAGCTTGTGTACCTGTTATGATCGTGCCGCCTTGATCCTGTACTAAACGAGCTAATGCTAGAGCGAGCTGCTCGCTGCCTCCTTCGGGAATGGGCATCCCGCCGCCCATCAGCGCCATCGTCGTGAGCGGTACCCAGATGCCGCTGCCGACTTCGTCCGGCGTCCGGCCGAGATGAGTAACCCATGAAGCTAGCATCGCGCGCATGGTAGGAGACCGGAAATCACTCACCACATTACGAGCTGTGGAGAAGAGGGACGCGGCGAATGCCGAGTAGCTTTTGCCCCCGGTCCGCTCGTCATATAACAAATCCTGTAACGTATTGGAAGCACTCGAACCGGACAAGTCTAAAGAAAACAATTGGAATACATCTCCCGCATAAGGCGCAAATTCTTCGAACAAGCGTCCTAACACGGCACCGTCGCCTGGGGCAAGACGCTCGGCTTCAGCGGCCAAGTCCTCGCTAGAGCGTGATAAAACTGCGGTTTCTCCGTTCTCCATCGAAACACCTGTAGGCAGTTCCGTGTTCACGTATCTAAGCCCTCGCGCCTCGAGTGCTTCCCTGAAGTCCGCATAAGCAGGGCCTGTCAGGAACAAAGGGTGAGCTGCTGCGTAGACGTCATGCTTGAATCCGGGAAGTGTCAGCTCTTCTGTTCGCAAAAATCCGCCGGGTCGGTCATTCTTATCAAGGATGAGAACGCTTCTCCCAGCTCGCGTCAAATAGGCGGCTGCGATCAATGCGTTGTGGCCGCAGCCGATGATGATTACGTCGTACTTGTTCAACGTCGATTCCTCCTCACGAAACTATGAACCAGAACTAGTTTATCGTAAACGAGTTGCGAGGAATGGCGCTTGTTGTCGAGCCCTTCTTAAAGATAAAGCAAAGACCCACAGCCCGTTGCTGTGGGTCTCTATATGATTGAAGTAAGGGACGTTCAGAGAAACCATCATCGGCTTTCATTCGATGTGAAGTTAGATAGAGGTCAGCCATTGCACGCTGTTCTGAATCAGCTTGCGGCAGGATGGATGCAGGAAGGAGGGCTTGTGATGGCCAGGCATTAAGTACACGACATGGCCTTGCCCGCGGGCTGCAGTCCATGCAGCCGGTATGCGCCGGTCGTCTAGCGTATATTCTAGCAGTACTTCAATGTTAGCATCGGAATAGAATTCGAATTGATAGGGCTCCTCCTCAAGTGCAAAAGGCTCGATACCGCTCGTAACCGGATGCTGTGCCGCTGTCTTGCAGAAGTCTAGGCGTTGATAGTCCGGGTGACCGGTAAACTTGGCGCCAATGAGCATCGCACACTCCTCGCGTGACTGCAGCGAAATGCCGTTATGGATGACGAGCAGGCGGCCTCCGCGCTGCACGAATTGGATGAGCGATGTAGCGTGGCTTTCCGCAACTGGAGCTCTCCAGCAGTCGGTGTACGCAATAATCAAATCGTGAGAATGAATGCTATCGGGGTCAAGCGCGCTGTAGTGATCGGTGAACTCGATTGCATAGTGGTCGCCAATGATGGCAGCAAGCTCGTCTTGAATATTAATCAGTGGATGGTGGGGCGCTCGCTCATTATTGTCACCTAGCACAAGAATAGTTTTTCTGACGGTCATCACTAATCTCCTCGCTTTCTTCGCTTTACCAAGGCAATTCGTTCCCTGCATAATCGAGGTATTTCGGCTTCTCCCCGGGGGCGGCTTGTACCGCTTCGTGAACCCGATCAATAAGATGAGCAGCGGACTCGTCCGCAGTTAATGTCGCTTGCGTATTTAATGAGCCGCTCATGTACGATTGCACCCAGCCCGGATGGAGAAGCAGCACTTTCCCGCCGGACTTCTTCACTTCGTTATGGATGAGCGCACCTTGCATATTGACGGCAGCCTTGGACATGCAGTAGCCGAACCAGCTGTTGCGCTCGCTATCAGCAATGCTGCCGGCCTCCGAAGAAATTTGCACGAACAGCTTCGATTGGCCTCGAAGCACGAGCGGCGCAACCGCGTTAGAGACGCGAAGCGGGCCAAGCGTATTGACATTATAGACGCGCTGCATATCCGCGAAAGGTAGCGAATCGAGGATTGTCGCTTGAATATCGCCTAATATCCCCGCGTTATTGATGACTAGCTCCAAAGTGTCCGTGATGTGGGCGATCTGAGCTGCAGCATCGGCGACGCTTTGATCGCTGGCAACGTCCAGCTCTACGAGCGACAGCCGGTCTTGCCATATCTCGGCAAGGTCAGTGAGCTGCTGATTGTCAGCCATGTAGCGTCCAGCAATGACGAAATATTGGCGATTCAGCAACTCCTTCACGAGCGCAAAACCGAGACCGCGGTCTGCGCCGGTTACGAACGCATATCGTTTCATGGGAAAGTGCCAACTCCTTCTCCGTTGAATGAATAGTTACAGGTAGTACCTTTTACCATTTTACTCTTTTTCCGCCAATGTCTACAGGGTATATTTAGAACAGGTGGGATCTTCGTATTCAGTTGGGAGCACCCCATACATAGTGTCGTCGAATATTCAAACGAACAATAGATAAAGTAATCGAAGAATCAAAGGCAGATGATCCTGATACCAGTAATCCTTCAAAGTGGTATTCGGGTACAAAGGCGAGGGTTATACCTTCTACTGTTATTTTTAAGAGCCATAAACCTTACTAACACCTATGAATTCAGAGGCAATAGGATAAAATAGAATGAGAACATGATTACGCACAAGAAAAGGGTTGAACGATGACGATCAGATTGTATTATGACGCTTCCTACGTAACCGAATGGGAGACTAAGATTACGAAGTCGCTTAAGAGAGAGGATGGATGGTACGTCCTTTTGGAGGAGAGCGCCTTTTATCCTCACGGAGGGGGTCAGCCTTGCGATACGGGGACCATCAACGGTGTGCCTGTATTGGAAGTTATTAGCGAGGAAGATGAAGTGCTGCATAAAGTAGAACAATTGCCGGAGGGGACGGAAGCGTCATGCCGGATTGATTGGCAGCGAAGATTCGATCATATGCAGCAGCACAGCGGTCAGCATCTGCTGTCGGCAGTTTGTCTAAAGTTATTTGGCGCGATGACGCTAAGCTTTCACTTAGGGCTCGAGTCCGCGACTATCGATGTGGAAATTCCCGAGTTAACACCGGAGCAGTTAACCCTTCTGGAACGGGAAGTGAACCAGGCGATCTATAATAATCACCGAATAGCGAGCTATATGGTTTCCGAGGAGGAAGCCAGACGTTTGCCGCTGGCGAAGCCGCCGAAAGTGTCGGGGAACGTTCGGATTGTTGAGATAGAGAGCGTAGAGTACAATGCGTGTGGCGGAACACATGTATCATCTACGGGTAGCATTGGGATGATCAAGCTGCTGAGAACGGAGAAGATGAAAGGGAATACTCGGATCTCATTCAAAAGCGGCAGCCGTGCCTTAGCGGAGTTTAATGACTGCGTGGGGATCATAGGGAAGTTATCGTTAAAGTTCAATACCGGGAAAGATGAGATTCTGGCTCGCATTGAGAAGTGGGAGCAAGAGCAGAAACTGCTTCAAACGGAATTGGCCGCACTTAAGGAGCAGAATGACTCATTCGTCGCGCGCGAGATCTTGGAACGGACGGATAGCAAGGAAAGCAATGTGATTGCGCACCAATTTGAGAACAAGCCTTTGAAAGAGTTACAAAGCCTGGCAATCAAACTCACGTCATTGACAGATGATTCCGTGCTGTTCGCCGATCTTGCGGAATTCAAAGTGGTACTCACGCACAGCGGGAAATTCGAGCTTTCCTGTGGTGCATTCTTTAAGGAGCATTTAGGGGCGTACGGCGGCAAAGGCGGAGGCAGCAGCATCATGGCGCAGGCTGGTTTCGGGACACTGAACGAGTTACAGGCTTTCTACGAATTCGTTAGAGCAAGCTTCCGAAACAGTATCGGTTGACCATTACAATGTACTTACGCAGACAAGCAGTCGGTCAGAATGAACCGGCTGCTTATTAGGATTGACAATTCGTAGACTCTATGTAATATTTTAGCTAAAATAGATTTCCCTAGTAAAATGATCGTACATAATGAGGGGGACACTTCAGATGGCTGAAAATGGGCGGCTAGGTGAACTAGACTCTCTTCGTGGAATCGCTTCCATGAGTGTAGTGCTCTATCATTCCGCGGCGCTTCTCGGAATTATGTCTGCTTTGCCATGGTTGTATCATACACCGCTTCAGGTTCTGCTGGCCGGCCATCAGGCCGTGATTTTCTTCTTTCTACTAAGTGGATTTGTATTGTCCTTGCCTTATGCCGAGGGGAAATCGCGTGGTTACGGCAACTTCATTCTTCGGCGTCTGATCAGACTCTACCCGCCTTATATTGTCTCTCTCGCATTTGGGTGTGCACTTCGCCTTCTATTCTATCGAGTTCCGATTGATGATCTTTGGTCCAGGCCGATCGGCTGGATCCCGATTCTACAGCACGTTGTCATGATTGATCAATTCCATCAGCAGTATTTCAATCCGGTCATCTGGTCACTTGTTATGGAGATGCGGATTGCGCTTATCTTTCCTTTCATTATCTGGCTAGTCATGAGGGCGAACTGGATATGGAGCTTCTTGATCGGTCTCGCTCTATCGATCAGCGGAATTCTCCTGCATGTGCACTATCAAGACAGCATTGACTTCTTCACGAATTATTACGATACAGCGCATTATGTATTCATGTTTATGTTTGGCGCAATTATGGCGAAGCACCGTCATCGCCTGGTGGAATATTTCAAGAGACTTCATCTCGTCACGCGAATTGTGCTCGGTATTATTGCTTTCCTCATCTATACATGGGGCAACAATCTAGGCTGGGAACATGGGGGACTTCTCGGGAACCTGGTGTCGGACTGGTTCACCATGCTAACTTCGGGCTTCTTTATTATTGCGGCTTTAGGGTCGATCAAGTTCAAAGCCATTCTTCATTGGCGGCCGATCGCGTTTGTCGGACGTGTCTCGTACAGCTTATATCTCGTACACCTTGTCGTCTTGCTCGCATTGATGAACATGTTCACTAACCCATCATTCCTGCTTTACCCTGAAGATTATGACAAATACTATATTTCGCCGTATTGGTTGCTAGCTGGCACGGTAGTCCTCAGCTTGGCACTCGCCGCACTGTCTTATCGGTATGTCGAGCTGCCATCCATACGTCTGGGACGTTACCTGATGGGGCGCAAAGTAACCCGTCAGAACTATCAAGGTGAACTGACAGCGAAAAGGTGATTGAAATGTTCTTAGACAACTGATCGAAAGATCAGTTGTTTTTTATATCTATATCGTAATACTGCGGAGGGGACGAAGATGACAGATAACAATAAAGAGATTGTAGTCTGCAATGATGTAGGTTTATACGTCCAGGCTCTGTCACGCGGCAAGCATTATGAAGTAATAGCGGAGGATGTTGCGAAGGAACAGTTTAGAGTCGTTGGTGATAATAACCGAGCAAGGTGGTTTAGTAGGCATTATTTTGTCCCTGTCGGAAGTAGCGTTCTTCTAATGGATACCTGGAAATTTGACGACACGATTGAAGATTCAAGTGAAAGTTCTCTGGAGCACATCGAAATCACAATTACCTTTAGTGATGGGCATAAGAGATGGTGTTCTCTTTGCACGAGAGCTGGATTACTGGATTACATTGATCGGAATATGGACGGAAATGGTTTCTTGATAAAGAATCAAATCATTGTGAAGAACTTCTCAGAAGAAGTGGTAGATGATGCGTTGGAGCATTTAGATCAAACAAATCAGTTGCTACTTAGCAGCAGCTTATTAAGGGAGGATTAGAACAAGATGGAAAGAACATCTGACGCGGCTGGTTGTGCGATTTTTGATGAGTTTGGGAAGGTTCTACTCGTCCATCACACATATGGGAAGAAGAAGTGGGCATTGCCAGGTGGCGTTGTCGAAAGCGGTGAGTCTTCTTGGGAAGCGGCAATTAGAGAGTGTCGAGAAGAAATACAAATCGAAGTTACTGACCTGTCTCTTAGTGGACTTTATTTCTTATCCCACCGTAATGCGTATGTTTTTATTTTTCGTGCGAATGCATTTAATGGAATTCCAAGTCCAGACGGCGAAGAAATCGATGAATATGGCTATTTCGACTTGAAAAACCTTCCGAAACCTATGTCCAATTTTACCATTCAAAGAATTAAAGATGCTGCTGCATTTGCAAATCAAGTTTTCTTAAGAGACCAACATGTCAATGATTATGTCATTGAATAACCTTAATGATAATCAAAGAGAAAAGGGAGTTAGAAAGCCAACTGTGTTCTCGCCTGTCAGGAAGAGGAGGTTACTGTTAATGGTTTTTTTTCCTTTTAGCGCTGTATTTCTGGTGCCGATATTCAGCTTTCTATTCGTTGTTATTTTACTAAAAGCCATTGAAAAGATAGTCAATAAAAGACGTTACGGCACGGAGATGTTTTGGAGTGGTGCTTTTTTTGCATTGGCTATGTGGTCTATTAGTGTATGCGTATCAGCATTGAATTAACGGGCACTATCGTTCAGAAATCTTGGGGGTCAGTTATGTTGAAAAAGATTTTTTTGTTTTACATTATGTTATTAATCTTTATTAGTGGATGTAGTAATACGGAACATCCGAACTTAAGTTCTGAGCAAACATTAACCAAAGACTTACAGACAACTGATTTTGAGATCATGTTTCAAGAAGTAAACATTTTTATTGGACTTGAAACCGAGCTATTAGTCGATAAACTAGGGGATGGTACAGCGGAGGAGTCTAATAATTATGGTTATGTTGGGAATGATCCAGACAATAAATATAAGTATTACATGCGAGGATACCCGAAGGAAGATCCTGTAATTGAAGTTTATACTAGACAAGAAATTGTTTCTGGAGACTCAGAAGTAAGTCAGATAACTTTATTAAGTGTTCAAACGAGCAGAGGATTGAAGGTTGGGGACAAAGTGGAGCGTGTAACACAAAGTTATGGCGATATTAAGTTTGAAAATAATGAAGGTAAGTATGAATTAGGTAATAAAGCAATTACCTTCTATTCGGATGATAATGATGTTATAGAGAGTATTATTATTTTAGGGACCTCTAATTGATGGCCGGCGTAAGGCTGCCGTTTCTCAACTAAAGGAATAGGTCAATATCCGTCGAAATATTAGGCTTCAGACTTAGAAAAAATAGAGAACTAATGGACAACATTTCTAGCCTTCAACTCGTATACATGGATGGCAAGGAAGAACCATTTTATGGGAGGCTTATAGATGAAAGAATTTAATAAAGTCGTTGGTGGTGGTAAGCTAATGCAGAGAAATCTCTCACTATATGAAGTTATAACCATTGTTCTATTGCTTATAATTGCAGGAAGTCTTCTTTACATATGCACTTTTTTGGATAATATTGAGCATCTTCTTCAGGTTATCGCTCAAGCTACTGGAAATGGCTGAAGAGTATAAGTTTGGCGTGGCATCTGCCGATAGTGCAAATACAATAGGCTAATCGCAAGGAGCTGAAATAATAATGACTGTAATATCTATAACAAACCCAAGATGGATTCCAGTATTCCTTAAAGAGAAAAATCTCCCAGAAAGAGAATTTGAGCACCTTCAAGAATGCTTCAGATACCTAAGGAGTCTTGGGCAGTTTAATGGATATAGTAACAATGGCATTTATAAAGTAATTAACTTAGGAATTGATGATGGCCAAGTTCATAATGATTTCAGTTTTAGGACAACAGAAGCAGCAAAAGCAAAACGAGCTGGTCGCAAGACTCGATAATTCATCGTAGAAAAGAGAGGTTGCAGATGAGAATTGTTTCTTGGAATTGTAAAATGGCTTTTCGTAAAAAGCATGATAAAATGACCCGTTACAGTCCTGATATTATTGTAGTCCCAGAATGTGAAAACCTAATGAAAAAGAAGCATGACATTAATTATCAGGATTTTATTTGGGTTGGAGAAAATGATAATAAAGGGTTAGGCATTTTCTCTTTTAATGAAAAGTATAAACTGAAAATCCATGATGATTATACAGATGAATTTCAATATATAGTCCCAATAAGCATATCAAGTGAAGACGAGTCCTTTATACTATTTGCTGTTTGGACTAAGGGCGATAAAACAAAGAGCAAGGAAGAAACTTATATAGGTCAACTATACCTAGCCCTTAAGAAATATGAACAATTGCTAGATGGTAAGTGTATCATTGCTGGTGATTTCAATAGTAATGCTATTTGGGATGATTCAAGAAAGAATAATCACTCAACCGTAGTAGAAATACTCAAAAACAAAGGTATTTCTAGTCTTTACCATACTCGGAGTGGAGAAGGGTTTGGGAAAGAAACGTTGCATACATACCTTCACAATAAACCTAAGACCCCATTTCATATCGACTATATATTTGCTTCCGATGCTCTAATCAGTAATACAACTCATTTCAATATTGAGGACATGTCTTTGCTAACAGAATTAAGCAGTGATCATGTACCGCTGATATATGAATTTGAAGAATGAATAAGTAGCAGTTGGAGCAAGTGCGAAGTGGCACATATGGAAGATAATAAATATGCTAGAACATTCCCGAGCAGAGTACTGATTTGGCAATTGTAAAGGAATTAGTTGGAGTATTTGAAGTTGATCCACTGAAGTTGATAAGTGGGAAACTTCTATGGAGACTCCAATCGATCTGCCATAATCGGTAGCCTGTTGCGCTGACGGGAGATCATAAATGGACTTTAAAAAGTTGGATCAGGATGGACTTTCAATTTTAGAAGAATGGTTCAAAGATCCAGAGGTATTAAAATGGTTAAGTGGAACATTACCTTTACTGCAATGGTATAACCATGTTGAGCAGAGTTCAGAATATTTTGCATGGATGGTAATTGAAAACGGCGTTCCAGTAGGTCAAATTAGTGTGGATCTGTATGATGATCAAACAGCGGCAATAAGTATATTATCAAATCCTCGACGGCGCTATAAAGAATACGGTACTAAAATGCTTCAAGCATTAGTAAAACGCTCGGAACTCTCATCGACACAGATGATAAAGGTAGAAATAGAAACTGGTAATCATGCAAGTATAAATTGTTTTAAAAAAGTGGGTTTTATTAAACAGGGATTAGACAAAGAAGATGGACTAGTTGAACTCACTTATTACTAAAATAGCGAGGCTGCCGGTAAGTAGATCCGGCAGCCTCGTTTTCTTAATGGGTAGGAAATATAATGCAGATTGCGAATACCTCAAGTATGCAGTATTCGATTATGAGCCATATCTCAACTATATACAGGGAGACGAAGCAATGTAGTTAGTAGCTAATAACAATTTAGTTATCATAAGTAGGATGGTGAAGAACGTGAACTATATATTTGACCGATCTATTAATTTAAATGTAACGACATATGATCTACTCGCAAGTAAAGGAGAAAAGTTAATTCATTTATTAGACATTGTATTTGATAAAGTTATTCCATTTATTAAAAATGATGTAGTTATTACGACACAGAAAAGCAATTTAGATTATAAGAAGTATGAATTCAATAAAAAGGATATTGAAAAATTATATAAGTCTATATTAAATGGTGAGAATATAGAGATACTTATTGAAGATAAAAAAAGTCAATCAATAGGTCCTAGACATATCATTCCAAATATTAGTTCTGGTATATCTTGTTATGATGCTGATAAAATACGGGCAAAAGTACTCGGTGCTTTTAATCTTTTTAATACATTTACAGTAGGATTGAGTGAGAGATTATTTAATAATCAAATTCCCTTGCAAATTCAAGAATTGTTTATTTCTGTTTTCAAAGAAGCTATTCAGTCATTAAATGGAGTAACTGGGTATATATCTTTTGACACATCAGTGGCTAGCGTGTCTTTAAATCCAAGCCCTCTAGAGAATTACTATAATATCCGGTTAATTGATTCTCCTCGTTTTACAGAATGTTTACGTGGATATTACTGGATGAATTACTTAACAGAAACTCACATAGATAAAATGGGTGGCATAAACGAGGTAATGAATAACCATCCTTGTTTTCATGCCGAACAAATGAAAACATTTGATCATAATGGTGTTTGTTTGCAATTGACGCCCGATATTAACACATATAGCGATGAACAACTATTGAGACTTCGGGCTTTTTTGTTGCCAGCTCTTTTTCTCGGAGATGGTGTTAAAAAATCAAAAAGTTTAGAGAATTCTCCAGAGGCAGTAACACGTTTAGTAGAACACTTAATATAAGAACTAAAAAACTAATACTCACGAAAAATTCAATAAATACAAGATGAGGTTAAGGGCTTTTCGGACGATTGGAACGGGCACGATAGCACTATGATGAACAGGCCGCCTATTATTGGCGGCCTGTTGAGCTAACGGACAGTTTAGTTCCAATATGTGGTATCATATAACGCAGGAATGGAGGTAAAGTTGATGAGTAGAAAGATAGTATTCGTCCTAATACTTATTTTATTTTCATTAACTGTATCTTGCACTAATAAGCCAAGCATTGATATTGGGGATGCAGTAGGGAAAGCCGAGGACTCTTTTAGAAGACTTGATGGGATTGATACAGCAGTATCTGCGTTTGATGGTAAAAAAGATGTTAAATTCAGACTTATGGTTGAGGGAAATCTTACAGAAGATGAGGCAACTAAATTATTCAGACGCATAATGGATACTATTGCCGAGTTTTCGAATCAACCAGATGTCTGGGATTATTACAATGGTTTCTTTGATATCAAAAATTATGATCAAGGTGTCATTTATGATGGAACAAAGCTGATTGGTGAAGATTTGAAGGTTCAGTCGAAGTGAAATTTCTACAGAAGGAAAAGCAAGAATTAGAACTTTATAAGCGATTTATTGATGATTTGGTAGAGCTCAGCCCTGATTAGAATAGTTAACTTCCCCGGTCGCTCATTGCGCTAACGGGCACTATCGCTCAATACAACACGACGGCAGCTGGCTTAGTTATCAGCTGCCGTTTTTCATTGAAGTAACGAGGCAGTTTAGCGCAACAAATCGTCATTTATAGCGTTTTAGTTGATATGGGATAATATGGAGTTTATAGGGAGTGCCGCCAAAGCGGCATACCTGTTGCTTTTAAAAACACTAACGGACTGTCTAGTTCAGTCACATGGTCTACTATGTTCGCAAAACAAGATTCACAGATTATTGCTAGAATCGGCTATAATGAACGAAACAAATGAAGGTAAAGATTTCAAAACTTGGCGGAGGAACACAGGCATGAACATATTGCGTTTTTTGGGGAAATACAGGGTTGCAGCCAGCATGGCTGTCGTTATGATGTTGATTGAACTGGCAGTGGAGCTGATTCAGCCTTTTCTCATTTCGGTCATTATTGATGAAGGTATTTCGCAAAAGGATACGTCGGTGGTGCTGCTGTGGGGTGGATTATTGGTAGTGGGCTCGGTTGCCGCATTCATCGCAGGTATTCTGAGCTCTTTTTTTGCCTCGCATGCCAGTCAGGGGTTTGCGTTCGATGTCCGTGAGGCCCTTTACACCAAGGTGCAGGGCTTCGCTTATCCGGTCTTTAATCGCTTTGCCACCTCATCCCTCATCACCCGGTTAACGAATGATGTTACGCAGCTTCAGGATACGGTATTCATGGGACTGAGGTTTATGCTGCGTATGCCGCTTGTTGTCATCGGGAGCATCATCATGGCGCTTGTCGTCCATGTGCAGCTGGGCTTCCTGCTTACCTTGACCGTTCCCGCACTGCTTGTATTCGTCATTTGGATCATGAAGAGAGCATCCGTTTTATTCAAAAAAGTTCAAATGAATCTGGATACGCTGAACCGCGTGATGCAGGAGAATCTGACCGGCATGCGGCTGATACGCGTGTTTGTCCGGCGTAAGGAAGAAGCGGGCCGTTTTGCACAGCTGAGCGACGAATTAATGAAGAGTACGGTCTCCGCCTTGCGTCTGACGGAGATTACGATGCCATTTATCCTGCTAATCATGAACGCAGGAATTATTGCCGTGCTTTGGTTTGGGCATAAGCAAATAAGCATGGGGACCGCGACTGCGGGCGAGGTGGTGGCAGTTGTGAATTATTCGCTCCGAACGGCGGGGGCCCTATCGGCCTTCTCCATGATCGTGGCGACTTTCTCCAGAGCCCGTGCGTCTGCTCAGCGGGTTGATGAAGCATTGAACACGGACAGCGAAGCGCCGGTCAGGTCGGACCGGAATCCTGAAGGGCTCTGTGTTGGGGGCATAGAATTCGAACATGTTTCCTTCCAATACCCGAACTCGGAGGCCCGCGTGCTGGTGGATATTAGCTTCAAGGTCCGTCCGGGAGATACCGTGGCGATCCTGGGGGCTACCGGCTCGGGCAAATCCTCGCTGATGCAGCTTGTTCTGCGCCTTTATGAGGAAACCGCAGGTAGCGTGCTCATCGACGGACGGAATGCCCGCGAACTGGATTCGGAAAATTTGCACCGCTCCATCGGTTATGTGTCCCAGGAAGTGCTGCTGTTCTCGGGCACGATACGCGATAATATCGCTTGGGGCTTGGAGGATGCCAGTATGGAGCAGGTGATGGAAGCGGCTAGGCTGGCGCAAATTCACGAGACGATCGAGAAGCTGCCCGATCAGTACGATACCCTTCTTGGACAGCGGGGCATCAATCTCTCTGGGGGGCAGAAGCAAAGGCTGTCAATCGCCCGCGCCTTGATCCGAAAGCCGGCTATCCTGCTGCTGGATGACAGCACCAGCGCGCTTGATGTACGAACGGAAGCGGCATTGTTGCAGGCGATCAAGGGCATGTCCTGCACGACGCTCCTGATTACGCAGAAGATCAGCTCCACGATAGGGGCGGATCTGATTCTGCTGCTGGACGAGGGCAGTCTCATTGCACAGGGAACTCATGACCAGCTGATGGCCAGCGACGACTTGTATCGGCGTATTTATGAATCGCAATTCGGGAAGGAGGGGGCGGCATATGTGGGAAGCATTACGTGAGCCCTTCCGGTATCCGAGGCCACTCGGGAAGGATGCCGTTCAAGGCGCATCTTCAGCGGACAAGCGTCCCAAAGCCCAGGCTAAGGACTGGCAGGGAACGCTCAGCAGGATTTGGAATTATCTGTCTCACCGGAGAGGCAAGCTTTCGCTGGTCATGCTGCTGGTTATTGGAAGCTGCGGGCTTACGCTGCTTGGTCCGTATCTGATTGGAATGGCCATTGACGATTATCTGGGGGGACCGGGGGGCAGGCCATGGCTGCTGTTTCTGCTCGGTTTGACCTGTGTCTATGTGCTTCAATCCATTGTGGGCTGGCTGCAAAATATATGGATGATTCAGATCGCCCAGGAAACCGTGCTGAGGATGCGCGCCGATCTCTTCGCGCAGCTGCATCGCCTGCCGATCCCGTTCTTCGGGAAAAACCGGCAGGGCGATCTCATGAGCCGCATGACTAACGATATCGACAACGTGAGCTCTACGCTCAACAGCTCGGCGATCCAGCTGTTATCCAGCGTGCTGATGCTGACGGGCACGGTCGTCGTCATGCTGTTGCTCAGTCCGCTGCTTACGCTGCTTACTTTTTTGGTGGTTCCGCTAATGGTGCTCGGCATGCGGTGGATTACGCGGCGGACAGGAGCGCTATTCAAGGAGCGTCAGCGGAATTTGGGTGAATTGAACGGGTTCGTGGAAGAAACGCTGTCCGGCCAGCGGATTATCAAAGCGTTTTCCCAGGAAGAGCGGGTTATTGAGGCGTTTCATGAACGCAATGTGCGCATCAAGCAATCGGGATTCTGGGCGCAGACCATATCGGGCTTCATTCCCAAGCTGATGAACGGTCTCAACAATCTGAGCTTCGCGATTATTGCCTGTGTCGGCGGAATATTGGCTATCCGGGGAGCGATAACCGTCGGGGTCATCATCGTTTTTGTCGAGTACGCCCGGCAGTTTACTAGACCTCTTAACGATCTGGCCAACCAGTGGAATACCCTCTTGTCCGCCATCGCAGGAGCGGAACGGGTATTTGAAATCATAGATGAGCAGGAAGAAGACGTGGACGAGCACACGGCTGCCTCGCTTGATGCCGTGGCAGGCGCGATCGTCTTCCATAAGGTGTCCTTCGCTTACGAGGCGGGAAGAAATACGCTAAAGGAGATTAGCTTCGAGGCGAAGCCCGGTGAAACGATAGCGATCATCGGTCCTACCGGAGCCGGCAAGACTTCGCTTATTCAATTGCTCTCGCGTTTCTATGATACGCATGCGGGGACGATCACGTTAGACGGGCGAGATATCCGGACGATTAGGCGGGAAAGCCTCCGCTCCCATATGGCATTCGTGCTGCAGGATTCCTTCCTGTTTGAAGGTACGATCCGCGACAATATACGGTATGGCAAGCTCGATGCCACCGACAGTCAGGTGGAAGAAGCCGCCAGGCTCGCCAATGCCCATTCATTCATCATGCGGCTGCCCGGCGGATATGACCGGAAGCTGATGGCTGATGGCAGCGGTATCAGTCAGGGACAGCGGCAGCTGCTTGCCATCGCGCGCGCCATTCTTGCCGATCCGGCCATTCTCGTGCTGGACGAGGCGACGAGCAGTATCGACACCGTCTCCGAGATCAAAATCCAGGAGGGCTTGAAGCGGTTGATGAAGGGGCGAACGAGCTTCGTTATCGCCCACAGGCTGAACACGATCCGCGAAGCCGACCGCATTCTGGTGCTAAAGGATGGATGTCTGGTGGAGCAGGGGCCTCATGAAGAGCTGTTGAGAAAGCAGGGGCTGTATAGTGATCTGTATCATGGCAGCTTGAGTAGTAAACGGAGTAGCTAGTGCTAACGTGACGATACGTCAATAAACCAACAGCCTGCTGGAGTCCAGCAGGCTGTTGGTTTATGTATCTGTACAATAAAGAGCTACTTGTTACTCTGCGAAAGATCTTCTTAGGCTTCGCCGGTCCTTCTCATACCTCCAAGAATAATGCTGTATCCGTCCGGGTCCGTAAAGCGTGCATCGAGAAAGTCCCATCCATCATTTGAGGTTTCCACTGGTTCCATTGCGATCGTACCGCCAGCTGCTCGTACTTCGTCAACGATAAGAGATACATCCTCCCATGACACATGAACGAATGTATCCCAAGGGTAATCGGGGCCTTCCCATAAACCCTCGACACCTCTGACTTTGGCGGAAAGAGCATTTGGACATACATCTTGTGGAGATACTGCCTGTTGTAAAAGCACTTCCATTACAGGATACGGTACATTCGGATCTCCACGTCTTGCGTACCCGGAATCGTTCACTTCATCGCATCCCAGCACGTTTTTGTACCAGTCCAGTGACTTCTTCAAATCGGTAACAAGTCGTACTTGAATCGTCTTCATAAACTTATCTTCCGGCTGATTCGTAGTCGGTTCTTCAGCCAGTGACCGGTTAGCGCTGAGAACGATGTTATATCCGTCATAATCCACCATTTGCGCTTTCATATAGAGTCGCTCTTCGTGCGTATATTCATAAGGCTCTACCGTAATTTTACCGCCTCTGCTGCGTACTTCCTCGATGATGTAAGCGAGGTTGTTCCAAGCGACCTCAACTAGAAAATCACAGCCATACTCTGAGCTTGTCGCTTCAGCTGGTTCATCTGAGCGCTTCTGTGCGACCGCGTTCGGGCGAATCTGGTCCTGCGAGGCAGCTGTGCAGACAATGAGCCCCAAGCCGCCCCCGTCTCCCCGAGTTGCATGTCCATAGCCGCTGATGTCGTGACATTGCAGCACATTGCGATACCATTCCTGAGACTTTCTGATGTCAGATACTAAACGTACAGGGAATGCTAATCCAAATTCTCCTCTTCTGGTCGGTTCGTTGGAAGTCAAAAAAGACAGCTCCTCTGCTGCAATATTGGTGTGATACCAGCTTCGCCAGGCAGGCTTACACCCCATATATCATTCGAGAATGCTCCAAACGATTCCTCTATTCCTATAATTATCTTAAATATACATATATTTTCTAAATTATTGCTCCGCTCTGTTGCTTCCCTTTGATCCGAACTGGCGGATGTTGACCTTCCGTTAATATTTTCCCGGAAATTGGTAATGCGCAGGTCGCGTCGCTGATGATGTTCGGAGTGGGGCTGTCCAGCCAAAAGATAGGCGACGACGGAACTACTCTAACGGAATAGAGAAGGGCTATTGGCCGAAATTCATCTTCATGCTGAGTCTAACGGTACTAGGAAACGTTATTGCGAGGAAATAGGTCGTTAACGGTACGATATGCGGCCAATAGTGTCGCTGTGTTCCGTTAGATTCTGTAAAGCGCGATTATTGGCGTAATAAGACCGCTACGTTCCGTTAGCTAATTTGTTGCCGCTGTTGCAAGATGTTGGGCTAGGGACTGCGCCTAAAAGCTAGCTTCGCCTACACCAACGCAGAAGTTGGCTTCAACTGTAACCAGAACCTGGCTGCTGTGCCTTCACCAACAGGCAATCCTCGGTGCACCTAGAAAACTAGCTTCGCCTACACCTGGATTTGAGCTCTGGCTGCTGCACCTGCGACTCAGATTCTGGCGGAATTCACGCTGCCAGGTGATTGCGATGCGCTAACGAACTCAGTCAGCGATATTCGCTCCAAAAGAGCTTCGTCTATCTTCTAACGAATCCATGTCACGCTATTCCAGTATATCGAGCTATTTTCAACACCAGATGCATCAGATAACGCCGCTGGAGTTCGTTAGAAGTTTTTAGCTGCTTATTTCGACCAAATAGCGTTCCTACGATTCGTTAGTAAAGTCACCATACGCCAATGCGTAGTCGCAAACACAAAAAGCAGTGACCAGATGTCACTGCTTTTGTGTTTGTTATTGTGTTTTAGCTTTCGTGTTTTAGCTTGTATTTTTAGCTTTTTGTGTTTTAGCTTTTATGTTTTTGCTTCTTGTGGTTTTGCTTTTCAGGCGCTGCAAGCGCCAAGGCGAGCGTCAGCTCCAGCCTAATTGGGTTTGAGCGACTTTGGTGGAACACCACGGGAGCGCAAATCCAATTAGGCTGGCCGCAGCGGCGCCTAGCGCAGCAGAGCCGAAGGCTCTTCAGCTTCTGCCTTGCGCGCTTCGGCACGAAGCGCACCGGCGACTTTGGTGGTAAGCGCAGCAACAGGAATTACGAATTAGAGCGACTTTGGTACGAAGTACCACGGGAGCGCTAATCGTAATTCCTGTGCGAAGTGCCCCACCACGGGAGCCGTTCTACTCGAGATTAGCTACGATGTCGCGCTTAAATTGCTCGATCGCAACGTCCGTGTCAACGGTATAGCCGCACTCGAGACCGACAAAACCGTCGAATCCGGTTCCTTGAATCGCTTTAAGGATGCTCACATAGTTGAGCTCGCCCGTACCTGGCTGCTTGCGGCCAGGGTTGTCAGCGATATGGAAGTGGTTGATCCGATCGATGTAATTGACCGCATTGCGAGTGACATTGCCTTCCGTAATCTGCTGGTGATACACATCGAATACGATCTTCACGTTCGGACTGCCGACCTGGTCAATGATGTAGACGGATTCATCGGAACGCTGCGAGAAATGACCAGCATGATCAACTAAACCGTTCAGCGGCTCTACTTCAAGAACGACGCCTGCTTCTTCAAGCAATGGCGCACAGCGTTTCAGTGTCTCGATCATGTTCGCACGCTGAATGTAACGAGGGATGCCGTCGAGAACGTTGCCTGTTTGGGTAATGATCGAACGAACGTTAAGGATGTTACAAGCTTCGATCGATTCACGCACACCCGCAACATATGCGTCCCGAAGCGATTCATTCACAAGGCTGATGAACTTGGTGCAGGTCGCGTTGATGCCAACGCCGATGCGCTCCTGCTCCTTCGCCGTGCGGCGAATGTCCTTCAAATCCCACCAAGCATAGTATTCAAGGCCGTGAAGGCCATGTTCTTTGATTTTCTCCAGATGATAGATCTCGTCTTTACCGGGGTAAGCGCCGATACAGAGTGCAAATTTCATTGTAACTAACCGCCTTTACTCGATTATAGGGTGACTGGCTTGCCCGATATGGCAGATTCGTTCGCAGCAATCGTCACAGCATGTGTGCGGAGCGCATCTTCGTAATTCGATAAGATTCTGGAAGTGTCGCCTGTACGCAGCGCATAAATAAAAGCTTCGTCTTCGGTATTGTAAGGGTTCGTGCTGCCGCTGAACGTATTAATGCCATCAGGTGTGATCTCGCGAAGCGTTCCGCCTCTGATCTCGAGCACGCCGCGGTTCGTATAGAGATCGAGTCCGACATGGGAGCCGACAGGAATGGCGCATGTATTGGAAATCGTTGCAATCGTACCGTTCGCAAGCTTCATCGTTACGGAACCTACATCTGGAACGTCAGTGCCCGGAACTTGCTTATCCATGATTTGAAGAGCGTAAGCCGCATAGACTTCCTTGACCTCTCCGCACAAATAGCGGAGCAAGTCAACGATATGCGTCGTTTGCTCGACGAATTGACCGCCCGAGCCGTTCATCACTCTCCACCATGGAACCATCGGCATGCCGCCCATCCAGTAGCCGAGAGCCATACCTTGCTTAGCGCCTTCGAGCAGCTTCTTCGTCTGAGCAGTAGCCTCTTCATATCTCCAGTGGTATCCGACGGAAGTGATCAGCTGCTTGCCATTCACTTTCTCAGCGATGAGAGCAGGCACTTCATTGTTGATGCCTAGAGGTTTCTCAACGAGGAACGGAATTCCGCGCTCTACGAGCTTCAGCTCTGCATCTCCATGAGCCATCGGAGGAACGCAGACGTATACGCCGTCCAGCTTACGATCATCCAGCATGTTGTCCAGGTTAGTAAACGCTTTCGCTCCAGCGAATTCTGAAGCCGCCTTCTCAGCACGCGATGAGTCCACGTCGAAGAATGCAGACATTTCAACCCCATCCATCTTCACGAGATTCTTCAAATGGTGATTCGCGATTCCTCCGGTACCAATTACACCAAGCTTAACGGACATGGCACAAGTTCACTCCAATTCAAGAGATTAGTCTTATACAAGCAATTCTTGAAAATGATTCTCGTTCCATAGATATGCGTTTGATATATGATATATTTCTTTATTGGTATAAAAAATGATTCATAGAGAGCAGGGCTCTCGGTAGCTAGTAGATGCGAAATTCAATATTTACAGAAATGCAAGGAAGCAGTAAAATTGGTGAGCAAGTAAAGTTGTATACAAGTATACTTGTAGACTTAAATAGAGGTGGATATGATGAAGATAGGTATGATTGGGCTCGGCAAGATGGGCTATAATCTCGTGCAAAATTTGCTCCAAAACGGGCATGAAGTCGTCGTGAACGACGTGAATCCCGAACCAGGCCAGCAGCTTGCCAAGCTTGGCGCGGAGTTTGCCGCTACAATTGAGGAAGTAGCTGTGAAGCTGCCGACGCCGCGCGTCGTGTGGCTGATGGTTCCCGCAGGAAATATTGTTGATCAAGTCATTGACCGACTGGCTCCAGTGCTTGCTGCAGGAGATATTGTCATTGACGGAGGCAATTCTCATTATAAAGAATCGATCACGCGTGCTGAGCGATTAAGCGAGCAAGGCATCCATTTCTTCGATGTCGGCACATCGGGAGGAACGGAAGGCGCAGCACAAGGTGCTTGCTTCATGATCGGCGGCGACAAAGAAAAATTCAGCGTCATCGAACCTTTGTTCCAAGCGATCGCGGTTGATAAGGGCTATCTGTATGCAGGCAAGAACGGCAGCGGACATTTTCTGAAAATGATCCACAATGGGATTGAATATGGAATGATGCAGGCGATTGCTGAAGGCTTCGAAGTGCTGTCGAAGAGCGATTTTGACTACAATTATGAGGATGTTGCCCGCGTATGGTCGAACGGCTCGGTCATTCGGAGCTGGCTAATGGAGCTGACAGAGAATGCATTCTCAAAGGATCCTCAGCTGGACGGCATTCGCGGCGTCATGCAGAGCTCGGGCGAAGGCAAATGGACAGTTGAAACAGCCCTTGACCTCGAAGCGAGCACGCCGATTATTGCGCTATCGCTGCTGATGCGTTACCGTTCGCTAGAGACGGATACGTTCCATGGCAAGGTCGTTGCCGCACTTCGTAATGAGTTCGGTGGACATGCAGTCGTCCGTTCATAAGGAAGAGACATAGTATCAAATCGTGAATCTATGTTAAAATCAGTCATGCTGATTTTATTATGCAATCATTCAAATTTGATCGACGTAGGAGAGTTGAATTAGAGATGCGTTATCCTTCCGCTTGGCTTGCTGGTGTTTCTCGCGGTGACTCCATCGCTTGTGAATTGAGACTGCAAATTATTCGAGGAACGATCAAACAAGGGGAAGTGATTTCGGAGAATCGGGTTGCCACTGATTTCGGTACCAGCCGTTCTCCGGTTCGTGAAGCGTTGAAGACGTTGTCCAATGAAGGGCTCATCCGCCTGGAACGGATGGGTGCCGTCGTGCTCGGTCTTAGCATGAAGGATCTCGAGGAGCTGTACGATGTCCGCTATCTAATCGAGAGCTTTGCTCAGAAGCGACTGGGAGAAGGTGGTCACGAGCCGCTGCTCGTTCATCTCAAACAGCTCATAGACAAAATGGAGCTTGCCGTCAAATACAACGATAGTGTTGAGTTCTCGCACCTCGACTTCACCTTCCATGAGGCGATGATTGTCGGGGCGAAGCATTCCCGCATTCTTCATTTATGGAAGAGCATCCGTCATATCGTGCTTACGGTGATGCTGATTACGACGGATGAAATATTCTCGCAAGGGGAAGAGAAGCTTCATACCGTTATCGAGAAGCATCGGACGCTCGTGCGGGCTATTGAAACTCAGGATCCTGCGGAGATTCAGCAAGTGGTCGAGAATTATTTTGCCGACTCGAACCAGACGCTGCACAGCAGTATTACTTAACACATCAAGCGCTCTCAGCAAGCGCATAATCAAACTTGTCGACAAGTATACAAATAGTGGCGAATGCAAGTTATGACAACATTGGAATAACCGCATCACGCTAGTCGAACCCTAGGTAACGTACAACCAGAATTTACAGGAGGTTCATGATGAGTAGTATCTTCGGACTCAGTCATAATGTGACATTAATTATTTGGGCGCTCGTGTCGATCGCCTTTCTTGTAACGCTTATTGCAAAATTCAAATGGAATCCGTTCGTCACGCTGCTTATTTCCGCGCTGATGCTCGGTTTTCTTGCCGGGATGAAGCCGGCAGACAATATTAAAGCGGTGACCGGCGGACTTGGCGGCACGCTTGGCACAATCGCGATTGTCATCGGACTCGGTACGATGCTCGGCAAAATGATGGCGGAGTCCGGCGGCGCGGAACGAATCGCGAACACGATGATTCGCCTCTTCGGCGAGCGACGCGTTCATTGGGCGATGCTAATCGTTGGTTTTATCGTCGGTATCCCGGTTTTCTTCGAGGTCGGCGTTATTCTGCTCATTCCGATCGTATTTATTGTCGCTAAGAAGACGAAGATGCCGCTCCTACAGATCGGTATTCCGGTGCTGGCCGGTTTGTCCACCGTACACGGACTAGTGCCGCCGCATCCTGCGCCAATGATTGCGATCAGCGCTTACAATGCGGATATCGGCAAAACGATTCTTTACTCGCTAATCGTCGGCTTGCCTACTGCGATATTAGCTGGTCCGCTGTTCGGGAAGATGATCGGCAGCCGCATTGAGGCTGAGCCGCCAACAAAGCTGGTCGAGCAATTCGCGACTTCAGAGGAACGCGTTCTGCCCGGCTTCGGCATTACGTTATTCACAATCTTGCTCCCGGTCATTCTGATGCTGATCGGATCGGTTGCGAATATTATCGACCCGCTTGCGACAAGCAGCTGGACGGTGTTCTGCGAATTTATCGGCCATGAAGTGATTGCCTTGCTGATCGCGGTCGTGTTCTCGTTCTACTCGCTTGGGTTCGCACGCGGATTCAACAAAGAGGAAGTATCACGATTCGCAAGCGAGTGCTTGGCTCCTACCGCTACGATTATCCTAATCATCGGTGCAGGCGGAGCGTTCAAGCAAGTTCTCATTACGAGCGGCGTCGGCGATGCCATTGCGGCGATCGCGACATCGGCGCATGTGAATATTATCTTCTTCGCCTGGTTCATCGCGGCGCTGATTCGCGTGGCAACCGGCTCGGCAACAATTGCCATGACGACTGCCGCGGGCATTGTAGCGCCGATCCTCGGACAAACGCCAGATGCCAACGTCGAGCTAGTCGTGCTCGCGACCGGCGCAGGCTCGCTGATTCTGTCTCATGTTAATGACGCTGGCTTCTGGATGGTCAAGGAGTTCTTCAACATGTCCGTTCCCCAGACGTTGAAATCGTGGACGGTGATGGAGACCATTCTGTCTGTTGTCGGTCTCATCTTAATTATGCTTCTCAGTGTAGTCGTTTAATGTAAGCTACTCTAGGAGAGCAGCAATCCACCGGAAAGTAGGGTTATTCACTTGAGTCAACCTATGTATGTGATTGGAGTAGATATCGGGACAACGAGCACGAAATCCGTGCTGTTCGAGGAGAACGGAACTGTTGTCGCGAAGGCTGATGAAGGATACCCGCTGTTTACGCCGACAGCATCCATCGCCGAGCAAGATCCGGATCAAATTTTCCACGCCGTCATCCATACCGTTAAGAACGTAATCGCGCAAAGCGGCGCGAGCGCCAATCAAATTAGGTTTGTTTCGTTCAGCTCGGCGATGCACAGTGTAATTGCCGTCGATGCCGAAGGCAAGCCGCTGACGCGCTGCATCACATGGGGAGATAACCGGAGCGCGGCATGGTCCGAGCGGCTGAAGCATGAATTCGGCGGTCATCACATCTATCTGCGAACAGGAACGCCGATTCACCCGATGTCACCGCTGCCGAAGCTCATGTGGCTTCGGCATGAACAGGAAACATTGTTCAATCGGACAAGCAAGTTCATTTCGATTAAGGAATATGTATTCGCTCGATTGTTCGGCGAGTATGTAATTGATTATTCGATTGCATCTGCGACAGGCATGTTCAATCTAAGCAAGCTCGATTGGGACGAAGAAGCGCTTGCCCTCGCTGGCGTGACAAGAGATCGGCTGTCGCAGCCCGTACCGACGACGCATGTCATGAAAGGCATGGATGCAGCATTCGCCGAAGTGATGGGGCTCGGCGTTTCGACGCCATTCATCGTCGGCGCAAGCGACGGCGTGCTCTCGAATCTTGGCGTTAACGCCATTGAGCCAGGCGTCGTTGCAGCGACCATCGGCACGAGCGGGGCGATCCGGACAGTCGTGGACACGCCGGTGACAGACCCACAAGGACGCACATTCTGCTATGCGCTCACAGAGAAGCTATGGGTCATCGGCGGGGCCGTCAACAATGGGGGGATGCTGCTGCGGTGGGCGCGAGATGAATTTGCGGCTGCAGAAGTGGAAACGGCGAAGCGGCTCGGGATAGACGCTTACGATCTGCTTATGCAGGTCGCTTCGCAAGTACGGCCTGGGGCAGACGGTCTGCTGTTCCATCCCTATATGACTGGGGAGAGAGCGCCGCTGTGGAATTCCAATGCAAGGGGCTCATTCTTCGGGCTGACGATGCATCATCGCAAGGAGCATTTGATTCGCGCCGTGCTGGAAGGTGTTATTTTCAACCTGTACACGGTACTGCTCGCCATGGAGGAGAACATCGGTCGCCCTACCAGAATCCAAGCGACAGGTGGCTTCGCAAGGTCGCCGCTCTGGCGCCAAATGATGGCGGATATCTTCGATCAGGAGGTCGTCGTGCCGGAGAGCTTCGAGAGCTCCTGTCTCGGCGCTGTTGTGCTCGGTCTCTACGCGACTGGCAGAGTCGATTCGCTGGATGTCGTCTCGAAGATGGTCGGCGCAACGCATGTGCATCATCCCATACAGGAGAATACCAAAGTCTATCATCAGCTGCTGCCGATCTATATTCGGTTGGCACGCCAGCTCGAAACCGAGTACGAGGCGATCACGAAATTCCAGCTGCAATACGCGCAATCTTAAAGATGTTCAGACTTCAGATACAGCAGTAAAATTAACACTTTCCGGTCCGACCCTTGTAACACCAAGAAGAGAGGCTTGTATAAATACCGTGTATGCGACATTGGCTGTATTAGGAGCATTGAAATCCGACCCCGAAAAGGAAATGATTTGCGGTCCGAGCAGGTTAATATCCAAGTTCTGAGAAGCAGAGAAGACGCTAACACCAGAAGTCGTTAAGCCTCTAATCACGGTTACGGTGATGTTGGTTACTGAAGGTGAAGGGCCATATTGCAGGGTAACTGTTCCGGAGAAAGACACCGTAGTCATATTCGCTGCACCAGCAGATAAATTCAGCGTCTGTTGAGCTATGATCTGAGGGAGCGAAATCAGAATGATCGGTATTGCAATGGAATTTGCATAGCTGGCATTTTGTGAAGTTTTCGAATCTAATAATCGGGTCAAAGCTTAATCACCTGCCTCATTTTCGTTATAATAAAGGTATGCAACTCGGTCTAAATGTGATTGGACAAGGCAAATTAGAAAATTTCTTAATAAAATTATTACAAAAGACAAATTTCAACAAATTTTTCGTCCAAGATGGGTTATACTTGGAATAGTCCGCTTCGTTGCGGCATATTGTTTAAACTTTGGAGGTTATTTGTTAATGGAACAGGGTACAGTGAAATGGTTTAATGCAGAAAAAGGTTTTGGCTTTATTCAAAGAGAAAACGGTGACGATGTATTCGTACATTTCTCTGCCATTCAAAGCGACGGCTTTAAGTCATTGGACGAAGGTCAACGTGTTGAGTTCAATGTCGTTCAAGGTCAACGCGGTGCTCAAGCGGAGAATGTTGTAAAACTGTAATATTGAAAATCAAACCTGCTCTTGACGATATGTCAGGAGCAGGTTTTTAATTTCCAATGATTTCGAGGGAGAGGATTCGAAATTGAACGATTCATCGGCAATTATTGAGCAATACATACGGAATTTGGATAGGTATTCGATCGAGCAGCTGCGTTATAAGTGCGAAGAAAATGTATGGTCGATTGGGCAAATGTATATCCATGTCATCGAAGTGGCGAAAGAGTACATCGGGCATATCGAAACGTGCAGCAAAGCAACACGCGAAGAGTCTGAGGGAAAGACTGCTGTCGGAGTAAAGGCTCTTGCCGAGAAAGAGTGGCCGAATATCCGTGTGCAGCTGGATGAACCGCCTAACGCGACAATCAATCCCGAGAGCAAGGATGAAATCAGAGCTGGTCTCGAGCATATGCTAGAGAAATTGGACTACTGGGTTGGCATCATCGATCAGTCGAATCCAGCTTGTAAGGTGCGCCATGGCTGGTTTGGTTGGCTGGATGCGAGTGAATGGTTTGAAATGGTCGGCATGCATAGCAAGCACCACTTGCGACAAAAGGCAATATTGGATGAGAAGCTCGCGCAGGCAGGTATTAGATCGATTGAAGATTTCACGCAAACAGCGAACCTTTTTGTCAAAGAGCGCTATGGTGACCGTGCTCATGATCTAGCGCATCTGGCATCTGGAGGTTGGTCGAAAGCCTATTCCTTCAAGCTCGATGAGCGAGAGATGGTTATTCGTTTCGGCGCATATGTGGATGACTTTCAGAAGGATCGAGTCATGGGGGCGTTCTCCACGGGAGCATTGCCGATTCCGAAGGTTATCGAGGTTGGTGAGACGGAGAACGGATTCTTCGCCGTATCGGAACGAGTTCAAGGTGATAAGCATCTCGATGAGCTTGACGAATCGGAGATGCGAATGATCCTTCCGGCATTGTTCGATGCGCTTTACGAGCTTCAGAAGATGGATCTTACAAGCACACAGGAAGTTGGATTGTGGCGTCCGGAAGGAACAGGATCAAGCTGGGGAGCAGAGCTATTATCGGTAGCAGAACCAAGAGAGAGGCTTGCTGGCTGGCGCGAGCGGTTAAACCAATCGCCGCGAGAGGCTAGCATCTTCGATGCCGGTGTAGAGAAGCTGCGTCAACTCGTACCACAGCTTCCGGAGATCCGAGGAATCGTGCATAACGATCTTCTGAACCGAAACGTATTGGTGAGTCAGGGGAAACTAACCGGGGTCTTCGATTGGGGTAATGCGTTCTTTGGCGATCCGCTCTATGAACATGCTTTGTTTCTCTATTGGTGGCCTTGGTTCCCACAATGGAAGGGCATTGACCTGCAGGAAATTCTAGATGACCATTGGGCGAAGCGTGGCGGCCCGCCTGAGCAGATGAAGGAACGTCTACTCTGCTGTCTCATCCACAATGGGCTTGATCATATCGCCTACTGCGCATTCAAGGAACGTACAGAAGATATGAGACGAAATGCGGATCAATTGCTGACTTATATTGGGTAGAGACTTAAGGGGGGATTAGGTGATTAAGCGCTCAGTTGCAGAATTACTATCCATGGTTGGCGGAAGTAAGACAACGATTGCTTCCCCTGAGAACTTAAGTATTCAAGGGGTATCCATCGATTCCCGGACACTTAAGGGATGTAACTTATTCGTTCCAATCGTGAGAATAGATGATGGACACAACTATGTGATGCAGGCATTCGAGAATGGAGCTGTCGCATCATTATGGCAAGCAGACCATGCTCTACCCCCCGGAGATTTGCCGCTCATTATTGTTGAAGATACGCTAACCGCTTTACACAATCTTGCGCAGTCCTACCGAGAACAACTCGACTGTAAAGTTATTGGAATCACAGGGAGCAACGGTAAAACCACGGTTAAAGATGTTGTCACTTCGATATTACGTACATCCTACAACGTTCAAAAAACGTATGGGAACTTAAATGGAGAATACGGTCTGCCCTTATCATTATTAGAGGTTGAAGAAGATACGGACATTGTTGTGTTGGAAATGGGCATGAGCAGCGCTGGCGAAATGAAGGTCCTATCGGAGATTGCGAAGCCGGATATCGGTGTTATAACGATGATTGGCGTGTCTCACTTATCAAACCTTGGATCGAGAGAGGGGATCGCTCTAGCCAAGCTGGAATTGCTCGAAGGATTGAACACGAATGGAGCTCTCATCATTAATGGGGATGAGCCGTTACTTACGCAGCCAATTGAGGGAATGAACCTCCCAGAATCCTTATCGGTTATTCGATTCGGCGAATCTCAGAGCAACGATTATTTTCCGCTTACGACCCGCCTTAACCTATCTGGCATCTCTTTTACAACAAACAGGCATAATCAACCTTTTACCGTACCTCTAATTGGGGAGCACAACGTATTAAACGTATTGGCAGCGATTGCCGTGGCGGATCGTTTGCACATCAGTCCAGAGGACATTCAGAGTGGGCTAAACCAGTTAGAAATGACTGGAATGAGGATGGAACGGATTCCGTCGCGGCATGGCTTCCTAATTATCAACGATGCCTGGAATGCAAGTCCGGTTTCGATGCGAGCTGCAATTGAGACTGTATCCAATCTAGATGGCTTTCATAAACGCTTGTTGGTGTTAGGCGATATGCTGGAACTCGGAGATGACGAAATTGCGTTTCATCATGAAATCGCAAGCAGCATCGATCCTGCAAAGATACATTCCGTGTTTACATATGGCGAGCTAAGCAGATCTATATCTGATGCTCTTAGCGATGTAAGCTTTGAAGGAACCGTGAAGCATTTTACTTCAAAAGAAGATCTTATATTCGAATGTAAACAAGTATTAGCTAAGAACGATGTTGTACTTGTGAAAGGCTCCAGAGGGCTGAAGTTGGAAGAGGTATGTCATTCTTTAGATCAATAGCTTCTAGCTTCGGCTCTGTTGATAAAGCTCCATCGTCCTGCGACTTCCTTGTCTACCTTCTGCAATTGGAGGGAAATCCTCAAGACGGTATATCTTTACGCGTCCTTCATCGCTATCCGTTATATGGCCCGCCACAGCCCTAGCTTCGTAATAAAAGCTTGCCATTGGACCAGGGTACTTGTTATTTTTCTTGAATTCCCATCCGAGGCATCGCGTAATTTCAACTTGAATCCCTGTTTCTTCATACGCTTCCCGGATAGCCGCTTCCTCCGGTGATTCACCATACTCGGCATGTCCGCCTGGAAGCGCGGCTGGATAATCCTTAGGCGCGTTATGGGGTAATATCGCAACTATACCATCATCGGTAGTGATGAGAATAACCACGCCAATTGCACTTGTAGGATAGTGAACCCATTTGCAATCGGGGCAGCACATTCGCTCGATATGATCATCGTTTATCACTGACTTTACTAGCTCGCTCCGGCACATTGGACAGAATTGATAACGCAAACGCGGCAAAACAAGGTCTGGATAATTCATATGAACCTCTCCTTTGGAAAGCGAAGTTGTCCCTATAAACGTATCACCTTTTTTTGGAAAATAAAAGGCAGCCGTTTCGTTTCGGCTGCTTTTTCATTGATCGAATTTGTTTAATTAAAAGGAGAGGGATTAACGGAGAGCAGCTTAAAGGAGGAAGTAGGATGCAATATGGTTTCTTATTACGTGTCGTCTTAGCCGGTGTTTGCGGAGCGATTATTGGTTATGAGCGGAAGAACAGAATGAAAGAAGCGGGGATTAGAACGCATTTTGTCGTAGCTGCTGGTGCGGCGCTAATGATGTTAATTTCCAAATACGGCTTTGGTGATATGACGGGTAAGAGCGGCATTGCCCTCGATCCATCGCGAATTGCGGCTCAAGTAGTCAGCGGTGTTGGTTTTCTTGGGGCAGGAATGATCTTCATGCAACGGCAGACGGTTAAGGGACTGACAACGGCTGCGGGGGTATGGTTGACTGCTGGGATCGGCATGGCCATTGCTGCTGATCTTTATATATTAGGTATTGGTACGACCGTTCTGATTCTGTTTGCGCAGAAGCTGCTGCATAGCAAGAATAATTGGCTTGCAGCTCCTAAGACCGAGCAGATCTCCATCCGATTGAATAATGAGCCTGATGTCATTACGTACATTCTGGATTTTCTTAAAGCCAGAGAAATCACAATCATCCATTTCCATACGGAAAAGCTGAAGGATCTTTCCGAGCTCGTCCTCGACATTACCATTAGATTGCCTGTTCATTTTGAAATCGAGAAGCTTCTGCCCCTTATACAAGATGTCCCATCCGTGACAGTTGTTGAAGTTCAATCGTAATCTTTCATATACAGTAATAAAGAGACCAGTGCGGAAACCGCTCTGGTCTTATTTTTCCGGATGGAGCACGTTATCCAGGGGGCTCTTAAGTACGATCCGGCTCATTAATACAGCCAGTTCTTCAGGCGTAAGATTCATATCCGACTGAATCCATCTCACGAGAATGCCGAGATTGCCGTGAATGGCGCTTTCAATCAAATAGTCTTTCTTAATACGTTCAGTCCCATGGATTGTAGATAAATAATGCTGCAACCGGTTATTCACGTTTTCTCTAATCAATTCGAGAAATCCTTCACGGAACTGAGGACGGCTGTGAGGTCCAGTCAGGATTTTGAACAACTTATGGTGCTTCGCGATATAGTGGTAGATCGGAATGAAGAACTGCAGAAACTCTCCTTCATGAGGAGAAAGGAAGTAATTCTTTCCAGACTTGCTGAAACTTTCCATAGCGGTTAAATGTTCTTGCTCGATGCTTGTGATTAAGTCATCAAGATTGAAAAAATGGAGATAGAAAGTCCCCCGATTGATGCCTGCTTGTTCCGTTAATGCCTTGATATGAATCCGTTCGACCGGCTGGCTTTCATATAATCTGAGGAACGTCTCGATGATATGAGTGCGTGTATGCGTAGCAGATATGTGCATAAGAAACGAACCTCATCTTCGTTCATTGGATTGCGGAGCTTCGTATTACAATTAGCCCGCATGAAACATTGGTAGTAGGATACCACATCCATGCATTCAAAACTACACGCTTCTAAAATGCATATTTCCAAATCAGCCAGCAAATGAGAACAGACGCCCAAGAAACGAAGCCGAAGATCATGACGATCGTATTCTCGCTCCAACCATATTTGATACTAAAATGATAATGAATCGGTGCCATTCTAAATAACCGCTTTCTCGTGCGTTTATAGTACCAGACTTGCAGAATGACCGATAATTGCTCAGCGAGATAAACGGAGAACAAGATCGGAATCAATAGCTCCACTTTCTCTATGACCGCCAAGATGGATAGTGAGCCTCCGATGGCAAGTGATCCGGTGTCCCCCATGAAGGCTTTGGCAGGGAAGATGTTGTAGAGGAATAATCCTAGCAGGCAGCCGATCATGACGAGCGAGAAGGTCCGTACCTCCGGCTTGTCCGAGATGAGAAAGAAGAAGAAATACGTTGGAATCGCAACATTAATTAATAATCCGTCCAAACCATCCGTGAAATTGATGGCATTGGCTGAACCGACGACGAATAAGGAGAGGATGACGACATAGATATAGACGGGCAAGTGGAGCTGAGAGCCATGAAACAGCGATATATCGCTCGTTAGTCCAAACGAACGGAACAACACGATGAAGAGGATAGCGGTGATCGCGAATTGAAAGACTAGTTTCGTCCGGCTGGAAATGCCCTGCGGGTCCTGCCATGCAGCCTTCTTGATATCATCCATGAAACCAATCGAGCTGAATAAAATAAACGTGACGCACAAGAAAATCATCAGAGGCGCAGGAGAGAAGTTCAAAGAAGAGATGACTCCGATTAGCAGGATCAGGCCTGCCATCAATGGTGTACCTCGCTTAGCTTGATGGTCGGGAGGCAATTCAGCTCGAATAGGTTGAGTCAGCTTCAAGGTGCGAAGTCCCCATATGAGCAGCGGAGTTAGTACAACCACAAGCATAAAAGAAATGCCCGATATACCTAAGATTGCGTTCATGCCAAAGCTCCTTTACCGAATAGATTTACATTGGCTGCATAACGCTCTGATGTCTTGTACTCAACTTTAACGAAGTGTTGATTCTCTTTAAATAGAAGCTTTTTTCGGTATTATTTCATATTTTTGGGAATCGTGAGTGAGTCGAAGCTATGAGTAAGACAGCTCAATAAATAATATCTATATAGTTAATAAAATATATGAAGTTTTGTTTATTGGATGGCGATGCTATCATAACATTATCTGGAAAAGGTGGTGACCGAGGTGGACAGTTTGGAATTGCTATCGGAACGCTTTAGAAATTTTGCAGAGAGGGAGTGTAAGGATTCGAGCCCTCTTTATGAACAGCTTGCTAGAGGCGTTGCGAATGACCCGAAGCTGCTTCAATTGGCAGCGAATTCGAGACCAGGACAGCCTGTACCTAACGTCTTCCTAGGGGCAGTTCATCACTTATTATTAAGTGGGATCGAACATGAGCTAGCCACATATTACGCCAGCATTGCAGACGAACCAAGAGAGCCTACTAAGGCAATTCATTGCTTCAGTGACTTTTGCAAGCAGTATGAGAATGAGCTTATTCAGCTCCTCCAGGGCAAGCTGGTTCAAACAAACGAAGTGAGACGCTGCGCGTACCTGTACCCTAGCTTTTGCCGCATCTACTCGATTACGCAGAAACCTCTAGCACTCATAGAGATAGGCACAAGTGCAGGCTTGCAGCTTCTATGGGACCAATATCGTTACTCCTATAAACCGAACGCAACTTATGGAGCGACGCCATCGTCCCTAGAAATAACCGCAGAGATTCTAGGCGATACAACGCCATTCGTATGCAAAGATAGCCCACCAGTCTCGCGCAGAATCGGACTGGATTTGCACGTGAATGACTTGAATGACCCTGAAGATTATTTTTGGCTAAAAGCATTGATCTGGCCTGAGCATCATGAACGGAATTCCTACTTCGAGCAGGCTGCCGATTGCCTAAGATCCCATTCCCTTGAATTATTCGAAGGAGATGGGGTAGCACTGTTGCCGAATATCGTCGCTACGATTTCTGAGGAGTCAACTCTATGTATATTTCATACGCATGTAGCCAATCAGATCGCCTCCGACTCGAAGATTAATTTGATTGAATACGTCAAGTCGGTAGGTAAAGTACGGGACGTGTTCCACCTGTATAACAATATGTGGGACCTCGATCTTCATCTCGATTATTACGTGAATGGGATCGAACACAGTGAAACGTTGGCAGAAACGGATGGCCATGGTCGTTGGTTTAAGTGGAAGGTGGGAGATTGAATCAAATGGAAAAGAGAGACTTGGCACAAGCGATTTATAATACCGCACATTTAACAGGAACTTTTAAGCTTAGGTCTGGAAAAGTGTCTAATGATTATTTTGATAAATATTTGTTTGAATCGAATCCGCTGCTATTGAGTCAAATTGCAGATTGTCTAGCAGAGCTAGTCCCGGAAGGTACGGAGGTGCTGGCTGGACTCGAGATGGGAGGAATCCCTATTGCGACCGCATTATCGCTCAAGACAGGAATTCCAGCTGCTTTCGTTAGAAAGAAAGCGAAGGAATACGGAACGAGTAAATTAGCGGAAGGCAAAGATATCAGAGGGAAAAATGTTTGTATCATTGAAGATGTCGTAACGACTGGCGGGCAAATATTGTTGAGCGCGCAGGAGCTAATCGATTGCGGAGCCGTTGTAAATCATGTAATATGTGTCATCGAACGAGAACAACAAGGACGAGAGAATTTGGAACGTTCAGGACTGTCATTCCGGTCACTGTTTAAGATGGAAGACCTCATGGAGACAAGCTCATGATATGGAGAGGCTGCCAATAATATGGCAGCCTCTTGTTGCGATGATGGTAGAATTACGACAGAATGTTAACTAGCTCGGTAAAGCCTCTATTACTAGCATGTTCTATTGGCAATATGCGATTTCTGTCGGCTATTTGTTTATCCGCTCCGTATTCAAGCAGTAACTTTACTATTTCTTGTTGGTTTCTTCCTCCGTCTGAGAGGACAATGGCTTCTAATAATGCAGTCCAACCAGGCTTATTGACGTGATTGACACTAACATTCGTTTTCTCGAGCAGCACTCTGACGACCTCTACATGACCTCTTTCACAGGCGGGAATTAAAGCTGTTCCGCCATACCCGTTTAAGATGGTCATATCCGGATTGGAGCTTTCAATCAACAGACGAACAATATCGACATAGCCTTTAACACTAGCAATCATAATTGGCGTATTGTCTATTTCATCGCTTGGAATATTGATATTCGCACCTAGGTCAAGAAATAGCTTTACGAGTTCATAATAATTATTGTCGGTTGCGATCAGGATTCCGGTTCTCTTATTGTCATCTGTTAGATTGATAGGAATTCCGAGATCCAGCTGATATTTTACCGCTGCAAGATCGCCACTCTCGATGGCGGTAAAGTAGTTGATTTCATCAGGTTTCGTTAGTGAAGCATCAGTGTTGTTCATCCCAATTGGAGCCCCTTTCTTGATATATTTTCATATTTTAGCATGCTTTTTCCTGGATGGCCTACAAACAACGAAATATTTTTTTGCGAATGAGGGAACCAAATCCATTCTCAATCGTCTACTTCACGAGGTGAACATTCTTGCAGTTTGATTACTTGAAGCATGTGACAGGCGGCTTGGATCGTCATGCCGTAATAAATGAGCTGATGCTGGCGTACGGCAAAGATGTCTGGAACTTCGCCTATTTCTTGACGAATCGTAGAGAGCTGGCTGACGACATCGCTCAGGACGTTTTTGTGAAAGTGTTTGAACGTTTATACGAATTCCGATGGCAATCGTCTGTCAAAACATGGCTGCTTGCCATCACCCGCAACACGGCGCGCGACGCGTTGCGGTCGTCATGGATACGTAAAGTCATACTGATGGCAAAATCAACGGAAGACTCGCGGAAGGTGCAATCGGCAGAGCGAGAGACGATGGATCGAATGATGACCGATGAAATATGGTCAATTGTGTTGAAGCTGCCGCGCAAGCTGCGCGAAGTGCTTCTGCTTAGCAGTCATTATGGACTCTCGATGAAAGAAATGGCAGACATGCTTGAAGTATCGCCCGGCACAGTCAAGTCTCGGCTTCACCGGGCGCGCACTGCAGTCAATCGGAGTCTTCGCGAAGAAGAGTTATTGGCCGGGGAGGAAGAATGGACATGAAAGATCCGGTACCTAATTGGGAACGCCGGCTTACGGGTTCACCACCGATTAAGAATGGGTTCACCTCAAACTTAGAACAGAATGTGAGGGAACGCATTCGTATGAGGACGACACCACGTAGATTTGTTTTTCGAATGACGGCAGCGGCACTGAGTGTAATTATATTGCTAGGTTTCTGGTGGTTCCGCGGGGATCTAGATCAACTACATAGGAAGCTGAGTACGGATACTACACCGTTATCGAGTACCGGCAATAATTTCGTAAGTCTTACTTCCGCGTTGAAGGTTCAGAAGTTCTCGGATATTCCTTTCGAAGAAACGATTGAGAAGCCATATCTGGCTAAGCATCCGTCGCTACACATTGACGTCATAAGTGCTTCGCTTGATGAGTATAAAGATGCAGCATCATTTATAAGTTGGATGGACGTGCAGAAGCCAGACGTCGTACAAGTTCCAATCGGGATTTATGCTGAGCTTGTAGAACAAGGTAAGCTGAAGGCACTTGATTCGACGATCGCTTCTTCACACTTTGACTTGGATTCACTCCACCAGCCATTAATTCAGCTGCTCCGAGCTGCCGGTCATGGTGAGCTATTCGGATTAGCTAACGAATTTGCTTCATCTGGACTCTACATCAATGAGGATCTCTTCCGAAAATACGATATTCCAATTCCTAGAGACGGGATGACGATGGGAGAGGTGTTGCAAACGGCTGCTCGATTTAAAGGAACCGGTGCCTATGGTCTTGGATCGATGTCTCTTGGTGATCCGTTTCGGCTTGTATCTTTTATCGGTCAGTCCCAAGGATTGTCCTTATTAGAACACAAGAGTAAGGAAGAAGCCTATACATTCAGCAACGGTTGGAGCGGCGTATGGAAACAGGTCGCCGATGGTTATCAGGACGGATGGATCGCAAATGAACGGTCAGATCCAGCGTATAACGATAACAAGTCGGTTGATGAGCTGGCTAACCAAAGCTTGTTCGTACAAGGTAAAGTTGCAATGGAACTTGGTTCGAGCTTCTTTTACAGCAATCTAAAGTATTATGATGCACATATGAATCGGAACTTGCATTGGTCTACCCGAACGGTAGAGCTTCCTTCGTCGGCGACGAATCAGGGGCAGTACTTGAATCCAGGCCTCGTCTACGCGATTAATGCTGCATCCGATAAGCAGGATGCCGCTTGGCATTTAATTGCGTATATTGCGGGGAACGATAACAAGAGAAATACGCAATTTTACAACTTTGAAGATACGTATATAGGGCTTTCAGCACGAGAGGAGAATATGAAGGAACTGCCTGCAACTCAGTGGAGAGCTTTCTATGAGGCGAAGGTGGACCCGGTTAAAGTGCTAGAGAGCGTACGAGGCTACAATGATCCAGTATATCAGGAAACAGTTGCGCGGTTAAATGAGCTTGCGAGCAAGCAGCTCGATGCCGTTACGGATGGCAAGATTACCGCCGATGCGGCTTTCCAACAGCTGCAGGATCAACTAGATCAATCGTTACGTTGAAACTGTTCAGGTTCAACGAACGAGATACACATAAATGCAGCCGACCATGGAGTGGTCGGCTGCATTTCATTGTTATACGGATCGTTCTACGCCCCGAACGTCTCCAGCGGAATATTCAATATATTCACCTTGCTACCGTCCTTGGCACTATACTCGAACAGCTGCAGCATCAACGTGCCGTTCGCTGGAATCTTATTGGCTGGAATGGTGATATTCAGCTTGAAAGGCGACCAAGCCGGTGCGCCTTCGCTCAGCATGTAGTTTTTCTCCAGCAAATAATTATGCCCGTCCTCTACGGCATAGCTCATCATCGCTTCGAAAACTCTGCCTTCGCCCGTTACCGTATATTTGCCTCCGCTCCCCGTGACCTGCACGTTGCGGAATGCATTGTTCTGGATCGGTCCGCCGCCGCCGTACGTAATGATGACCCGTCTCTGAGCGCTATCCCAGCCGACATTCGCGCCTAGCAGATCGCCGACCGCTCGCAGCGGCACATACGTGCTTCCCTTATAGTTCATCACCGGCAGCTGATCGCTCTCATAGGTAGACCCGTTGACTTCAATGGAATAAGGCGCCTCACCAAGCACAAATTGCTTCACTGTCGCAGCCATCGTTGGCATTGCCAGCATGAGCATGCAACCGCTAAGGAGACCAACTACGAATCCGCGAACTCCACGCAGGTTTTTCATCACTTCACCCTCTTTTCTTATGGTATTATAAGGTAATAATTCTTGCTTATCTTCTCTAGTGTGTAATCCATAATTGGAGGTATAATGATGAATTTTGAATACATAACACACTGCTATAATACTGTGCCCTTTCGAAGTTTATCTGCACTGTCAAAGCCTGATGCGCTAAGAGTAATGGAAGATTTGTGCGATGACTCCCCCTTCTTCGAGAGATTCAAGGAGCCGCATCAATATTGGGAAAACCGCTTAGAAACAGAAGCTTGGTTAAAATCAGCATTTGTTCAAAAAGGAGGCAAGCCCAGAGATCGATATCCTTTGTATTCCGTACTTGGTTCAGCAACTTGGATAGAGAATTATTCATTATCTGCTGATATAGCTATTGATATGCTTCAAATGCCACTTTCATTATTTAGTGAGGATGATATAAGCTTCACATTACCGGACAGTATGGTTTCATATTGGATCGCAAGAGATCAACCAGAAGCATTTTACCATCCTAGCTATCATGGGCAAGTGTTCACATTAACTGAAATAAGATCACTTATTACAACTGAGCTAATGGACAGCATAGAATCCATGCACCCGGCAGGTACAATCCCGTACGTCGAAGCGCAGATTTGGAATCATGAAATTGCGTGGAAATACTACTCTAACCAAATGGGTTCCATCTAAATATTATTTAGACCCGCAGGGTGATGCTCTGCGGGTCTTATTTCAGTTGAAGTATCAGGTCGGATGGTTGTATACATCTATGATTGCTGTGTCAATGGCAGCGTGATGTAATACGTGGTTCCGGCACCTTCTTTGCTTCGGACCTCGATCTTGCCGTTCATGCTCCGAATGACGCTGAAGATGACCATGGTTCCGAGACCAGTGCCTTTATCCTTGGTCGTGTAATAAGGCGAACCTAGCCGGTTAACCTGTTCCTCGTTCATGCCAATGCCAGTGTCGGTGATAATGATGGTGACGGTACGGCTAGGCTCACTGACCGAGTACGTCAGGGTCAGGACTCCTCCGCGGGGCATCGCCTCAATGGCGTTCTTGCCAATATTAATGATGGCTTGTCTGAACTTGGACTTGCTGCCGTACACCGTTGCTGGGAGCGGGATGGCCGTGACAATCTCGACATTCTGCAAATTCGCGTAGGAGCTGAGGATCTGAGATGCCTTGGTGAGCGCTTCTTCCAGGAGGATCGGTTCAAGCTTCTCACTTTGCGGCTTGGCGAGCGATAAGTAATCTGAAATAATCGATTCCGCCCGGTCCAGCTCCTCGAGCGTAATGGCCGAGAACTCTTTACGCTTTCGTTCGTTAAGTGCCGAGTCGGACAACAATTGGATGAAGCCTCGGACGGACGTTAACGGGTTGCGGACTTCATGCGCGACTGATGCTGCGATTTCGCTGACGACCTTCATTTTCTCCGCTTGGATGATTTCCTCTTGCATCCGATTCTGTGCGCGAATCATTTCAATCATAAACACCAGCATCACCGCCATCGTGCACTGGACGAAGATGATGGGCAGAGTCGGAAGGAACGAATCAATAAAGAATGAAGTATTGCCTTCAAGCAGAGCGTACAAATTGACGACCGTCAAACGGAGAAAGAAACACATGCCGAGAACAAGCAGCATTCTTGTCTTGGCGCTGGCGATCTCGAACTTCTTGAAGAGGAATAGCAGCAGAATAATTGTTGGCAGCAGTGAGAGGAAGTAATGAAACAGATTGATGTCGCCTAAGATTTGCCGATACGCAAGAAGGCTGCCGAATAAGAGCAGCATCGTATAAATACCACCGTAGAGGGAGCCGATCAAGAGCGGAATTCCCCTTAAATCAAGCACAGAGCCATAGATTTTGATCGGAAAAGTCATCGTAATAATCATGGGAATGAGAAACAAAACGTATAAGAAGAGAGGATGCTTGTCTTTATAGAAAGGACGGTAAAAAATTAAAGGCAGGAAAATGATGAACGCATTGAGGAGTAAGTCGGAATGTGAGAGCATGGGGCTCTGTTCCTTTCGTGAGTAATTGACATTATTTTCGAGAAACGTGTGGCTATTTCCTTCAAACTGGTAATTATTTTTTTACAAGAACTCCGCCGAGAGCACATATACGTTCTCTCAGCGGCCCGAGAGAGGCGAAAATTACACGAAATAAAAGAATAGCGGTAGTCTAGGACGTTATCGATCACTCCTAGACTACCGCTATTCTTTTATATAGCCTCTGTTGCGAAAACATCTTGCCCGGGTAAGAAGAGGTTAACGTCCGGCAATCTGTTCCGGCTTAGACGAATCGCTCGAAATTTGTCCGTCCTGCACTTTGATGATCCGTTGTGCGTGCGCGGCTATCGCCGGATCGTGCGTTATCAAGATAATTGTGCGGCCAAGCGCGTTCATGTTCTTCATCAATTCCAAAATTTCGAGTCCGGTCTGTGTATCCAGAGAGCCCGTAGGTTCATCGGCGAGCAAGATCGGCGGGTCCCCGACGAGTGCGCGGGCAATGGCGACACGCTGCTGCTGGCCGCCAGACATTTCAGGCGGTTTATGCCCTTTGCGTTCTAGCAGATTGACCAGCTCCAGCATTTCAAGTACCTTCTTATGTCGCGTTTTTTTGCTTACCCCTCGATAGATGAGTGGAAGCTCGACGTTCTCATAAGCGCTTAGCCGGGGCAACAGGTTGAATTGCTGAAAAATAAAGCCGATTTTCTTGTTGCGCAGCTCGGCCAACTGGTTCGACCGAAGCTTAGAGACCAATTCGTCTTCGATTGCATAGACGCCTGTATCAGCCACGTCCAGACAGCCCAAGACGTTCATTAGTGTCGATTTGCCCGACCCTGACGGACCGATAATCGCCACGAATTCGCCCTGCGATATCGTGAGATTAATGTTATCCAGCGCTTTAATTGTCTCTCCGCCCATCCGGTAGTGCTTGCTGATATGTTCCATGCGGATCAAGCTCACAGCTCCACCTCACTCCTAAGATGATGATAGCGCTCGTAATGCAAGCATCGACTGCTCCCTATATGCATATTCATGAAGGGTTGGACAACATGAAAACAAGCTTCTCCTGAGTAAGATGCAAAATGCAGTCTACTTGTAACGAGAAAGGATTTAAATCGTATTACCCTTATATAAGGCGACCTACGAAATCAAATTCACCTTCGAATCACGAATCGGAACTAGAATCCTTCGGAGTAAAGAACGCCAAACAAGAAGGAGAGGATCTTTGTGATTGCAGACTGGCAACAAGTCGAGGAAACATTGGGAGATATCGAGGTTGTTGGACATGACAACAATAAGCCTGTTTCAGTCACCGGTTGTGCGGAAGATTTACGCTGCGTAGGTATCGGAACGGATGCCGCGGTCTTTTATCACCCTGAAACCCCGAATTACGCATATAAAGTGTATTCCGATCAGGCGTTAGAGAAGAAGGAAGTTGAGCAACATATATACGGCCGTTTAGAAGGATCACAGTATTTTCCACGATGTTATGGAGCAGGAGACAACTACTTAGTATTGAGTTACGAACAAGGACTGACCTTATATGATTGTCTTCTGCAAGGTATACGCGTGCCGGAGCAAGTCATGCAGGATGTTGAAGATGCGAGGGCGTTTGTCCGTAGTCAGGGGCTGAACCCAAGGGATATTCATCTGAAGAACGTGCTTCTGCAAGATGGAAGAGGGAAGGTTCTTGACGTATCGGAATATATCCAAGAAGGCAACGACAGCCGGTGGGAGCACTTGGTATGGACATATAAGCATTTTTATCCATTGATCAACGAGGTAAAGGTACCTTTGTGGATCTTGGAAACGATAACGAATTGGTATAACCGTATCGATACGGCCAGCTTTGGGATTGAAGATTTCTCTAAACGCGTGAGTCAGCTCTTCCTTGGGAAACGAAAATAAAATAGAAGGCAGCGGGTCAGAATAGACCGGCTGCTTTTGTTCAACTACCGCAGTTTAGCAACATTCGGCAGAAGGTTATAATGTGCATATGGAATGGAGGCGAATTGCTGTGTTAACGCGTATGGCAACAAGAGACGACGCGCCGGCGGTTATTCCGCTGCTGCTCGAGGCGATCGGGGACATCGCGTATTTGCTTACAGGCGCTTCCGATGAGGACGAGGCGGCTGACCGGCTGAGAGAATTCTACAATCAGCCGGGCAATAGGGTCAGCTGCGACAACGTCCTCGTCGCTGAGCAAGACGGGCAGGTCGCGGGCATGCTCGTCGCCTACTCCGGCAATGATGCGCATCAATTGGACGAGCCTTTCCTGGCGCAGCTGCGCCGCCAGTCTCCGTCGATGGCTGACAGCGCAATCGTCAGGGAAGCTCAGGACGGAGAATATTACTTGGATGCGCTGGCTGTCGCGGAGTCTTACCGAGGGCGGGGCATCGCGAAGCTGCTTATGGCTGCGGCCGAGCAGCGTGCAGCCGAGCTCGGGTTCGACCGCACGGCGCTGATCGTAGAAGCCTACAACGATAGAGCTTATAAGCTCTACGCGGCAAGCGGTTATAGCGATGCCGGCACGCTGCGCATCGGAGACAGCGACTACCGCCGCATGGTGAAGTTGATTTAAAGTGCAGGGCGCCCCGATGATTTGTCGGGGCGCCTCTGCATTTTATAAAGTCAATCTACCTCAAAGGCATGATTAGAGGAGCGTAAATTCCGGACTTGTTTGGTTGACATTCGGGTTCTCGCCGCACACCATAAGGCCCATACCCCAGTCGAAGTGCTCGTTGTTAACCGGGGAGTCCGTCGCGCTGCGGTATTGGAACAGCACATTGCGGCGGGTTCGTTCGCTGCGGTTCGCCGGCGAACCGTGTATCGTAAGGTAGTTGAAGAACAGCACGTCACCGGCCTCGGCGATGCAAGGCAAACCGTCAGATACTGGATATTCCTTCGCATTCAAATAATGTTTACCTATGTGCGGCAGAGAACCTTGCTTATGGGAACCCGGGATGACATGAAGACAGCCGTTCTCAAGGTCGGCATCGTCCAGGTGAACGCTCGCCGCCAGCATCGTGTGCTGCTCATGCGGGAAATATGGATGGTCTTGATGCATCGGGAACGCCGCGCCGTTCTCAGGCGGCTTCACCAGCATTTTGGAGTGGTGCAGTTGAACGTTCGGCCCGATGATCTGGGACAGCACCGCTGTCATGTTCGGGTGAGCCAGTGCTCTGAGGAATGATGCGTCGTGATAGTGCACGTCATGGAAACCTTTAAGCACGAGCTTCTTCAGTTCTTCCGGCGGAAGAAAATCGCCCTGCCATTGCGTATTATGATCCATCTTCTCTTTCGCGGCGCGATCGACGATGCCGTTAACCGCTTTGCGCATCTCTGCAACTTCCTCTTGATTGAAAACGCCTTTGACGAGCAAATAGCCATGTTCTTTGTAAAATTCCGCATCTTGAGTTGTTATCATCGTACATTCCTCCAAAGGATATGATCAATTTTTATAGACTAATTGTAGATGCTACAAGGGTTTCCGGTATTTAGATAGAAAAGTCACGTTTTTGTCTTTTCACGCCATCATGGAAAACGCATAATTATTGCCGCCCAACGATAAACGCAATCTGTTCCGAACGGAACCGCTTATTTCAGCACTTTTACGATACGAGCAAGGCGCTTGCCGTTGCTAGGTCAGGTGTCCCTACATAGAAATAAGCTGATGAGAAAGGCTTATAGCTTGTACGGGGATGGTGTAAAATGGATGGCGAACAGTTCACCGCAACTATATTTTTCCATCTGCGTCTCAATTGTATTGGGGGAATACTAGAATGTTCAAATTAAAAGATATAATCATAGGTCTCATCATCTCAGCGGTTTCTCCGTTAGCACTCCTACTTGTTTTCAAGTACAAATCAACAACCGAAGTCGTACATTCGGACGGTTCAGTTACAGTGACAGCGCAATGGATAAGTTTCACTTTCATGTCCTATTTGTTTTCTGTGTTGTATATTTTCATCATATACATGGTAATTAGCACGATAATTAGAGTGTTGAGAAAGAGAAGATAATAGACTCTCATTATTAAAAAGGGATGAACGGGATTGTCGGAGCTTTGACTGCAAACAAAGTACTCGTAGTAGTAGTAACATAGCTTAATACGTACACGCGTTTGTTCGAATCGAGTACAAGCGAGTAGCCTTGCCCGACATTATACTTCCATTTTACAAAGCCATCAGGATTTATAGCGTATAGATAATTATCTAAAGAAAGGATATAGATGGTTCCGTCTGCTCCAACTTGAGGCGCAGCTGTAAGTCTACCTTTCGTTGTAAATTCCCACTTCTGCTTTCCGGTATCCTGGCGAATGGCGTATAGCTTATGATTATCCGATCTCAGATAAATGGTCCCATCATTACCGAAAGTTGGAGATAGTTGGATGTCACTGTTATCGGTCATAAATGTCCATTCCCATTTGGTGTAACCATTGGGCTCATATGCGTAGACTTCATTATCCAATTGTCCGTTATTCGAGACGTGCGAGCCAACATATATGCTGCCGTCCGGCCCGACGACTGGTGTCGTCAAGTGTTTCCCATGGGGATGTTTCCATTTTACAGGTGTGAAAGGGTTAAGGTAGTTTGATGTATTCCGTGAATGGAATTTATACCAACTGTTTGCTCTAACCGGATTGACGGCGATTAAATTATCAGGTTCCGTTACGAGATACACGGTTCCATCTTGCCCGACCGCAGGCGCTGTTAAATGTTCCGGATGACCCAAGTTAAGTAACTCCCATTTCAGATGACCATCGGTAGTAACTGCATGAAGTCCGCGGTAGGTATTTACATATATCGTCCCATCTTTGGCAAAAGCAAGCTTGCTTATGGCGCTGCCATCAAGCTTCAATTTCCATTTAAGCTGTCCATTCTTCGTAATGGCATATAAAAAATCTTTGCCAGCTCCCCAAGTGTTATTCGCGCTCAGGTACACAACGCCATCTGGTCCAACCGTGATCTCCATAAAGTCGGATGAGGGGAAGGGGACTGCATCCGGAATGACGAACGACCAATTGAAAGATCCATCCGATCGAAAGGAGTCCATTTGGAAGCCGTTCTGAATAGATTTGATGACGTATAGGGTTCCGTCCGGTCCAATCGCTAAAGCGTTAACCGATGTATGAACGAGATTTTGCTTCCACAGTAATTTACCAGTTGGAATAATAGTTCTAGCCATTGTAAGGGATGGAAGTGCGAATAAGCTTAGACAAATGATAATGAACGAAAGTCGTCGTACGTATTTCCACATTAGTGAACCTTCCTCTCGTAAACTGGTCGAATCACTTAGCCTTGTCCAGCTTCCTAAGTGTCACTTACCAATTTATGATGGGAGCGCTTCTCCGGTGCGAGCGGTTCTCGCGGACCTCCAATTCGGAGCTGGACAAGGGATTATGAATATCGCGGATTTGTCCATTAATATGGGGCTGCTCATAGTCGTCGTCGATCAGATCGTATTCATGACACGAACGAGGGAGAAGTCATAAATAACAGCACCGCACGACAGAAAGGATGGTTGATATGGCAGTAAGGCTCAAACATCGGAATGGGAGGGCCTGACCCGGTTGGATGAGGAGAACCGCAAACTCCTGGCAGACTCCTACGAAAAACACGCTAAGAGAGATATTATCGCCGTGTGCAGTAGGTTTGGTCAATGGCAAATAAGCATGCTTCCCCGTTATTGCGAATAACATTATGATGTTGCAATCTTCTGTATGTATGAGAAAGGGGCAGGGTTAATGATAGGGTTGAGTCTTAGCCGGGGAAAGAAAAGGATTACAGTGAGGGTGAGAGGTTTGACCGATGAAAACTATAGGAGGTGGTTTTCGTTATGGCTAAAAAGGGATCTGAAGTAGCACCAGCAGATTACAGTGGAATCTAATGAGGCTTGAATATTATTATACTTGACTGTTCCAAAATATGGCTTATACTTGTTACAAATAGCTGAATGGTGGGATATGTGCAGTGATGATGATGATGATGGTGTTTCTGACGGAAATTAAAGGTTAATCTAACCTAATAGCACATGAGCGTGATCTAAGCACTCTACTTATCTTTGTAGGGTAAGCTTTGATATGAGGTTGTTCATGTACTCCGTTATGAATCATATCATCATTACTGCTTTCGTATGAAATGCATTAGGACGGCGATAGCCGGTTCTTCTTAGGCATGAATACGGAATAAAAAGCAGTGGGTGAACGATTGTTCATCCACTGCTTTTCTATTTCCACTCACTATTTTGTTTTCTAGATAATACTTTTGCGAAAAGGTGGACTATATATGGGCAATGAACAAAACTCTCTAATGGAGAAAAAAATACCTTTATTTATTGTTACAGGTTCAAGTGGATCTGGAAAAACCTATGTTATCGATGAGCTTCGAAAAATATTACCTGAATTCAATATCTTTGATATCGATAATCTCCGCGAAGTAGGAATTAATGACGAACAACAAATAAGAGATGTATGGCTTAGGGTTGCACGAAATACTGCTGAAAGTGGACGAATGACAATAATATGTGGAACAGCAATGACATGGGATATTGAAAAATGTGTTGATTACCCTTATTTTAAGCATGTATATTATCTAAATTTACACTGCGAAGATGAAACTCGTGAAAAGCGATTACGTGCAAGAAATTGGCCAGAAGAAATGATTCAGGACTATAAAGAATTTGCAAAATGGTTAGTTGATAATGCAGATAAAGAATATAGCCCACCAATGCCTATTGTCGATACTACGATTAGCGACGTTGCGGTTGTAGCTGCTCAAATTAAAGAATGGGTTCTTCGATACGCACAATCTTAGGTTCAATATTTGCATTGAATGATATCGGTGAACGATGGTACTGGCTCGAAGAGGATTTTGAATCACTAGGAGATGCTTACGATAATAATGATGATGAATTTTTCAACTAACGGGCACTGATTGTGTAACATAAACAGGCTGCCGACACGGCAGCCTGTTTACGTATTATTTAGTACTTTCTTGTTTTGACTTTAAGTAATTCAGAAGTTGATTTCGTTGTTGTTCTGAAATTGCGAAATATTGCTCTCCAGGTAAATACTCCGTATTTTCAAACGAACGTGGAACATCTGTGCTTTCAACAAACCCTGCTGGAGCTCCTTCTCTTAGCCATACAAGATAGTTGAATCCGTTACCTTTTCTGGCATCAATTCGAAACCAGTAATTGGAGTTCCCCGTTTTTCCATTAACCAGTTTCCTGTCATTAAACGGTTGAAGTAGTTGATGCATCGCTTTTCTTGTTTCTTTGTCATTATCAGACAACCATTTTGTTTTAGGGTCTATAGTCCAGCGTGCAATGAGATTATACTGTGAATCAAAAACGCGAACATTGAAAACTTCATTACCAATTAGCTTGGGGTATTTGTTTATGTAGCTGAGAGTACTCAAACCGATAAGACTAAGAAACGCAATCACTCCTATAGTCCAAAGCCATTTTTTCATATTCATAATCTACCTTTTCTTATACTGATACTCATTATTGAATTCTAATAGCAAGTAATATTTTTATACAATCTACAAATATTGGAGTAAGAAAGGATAGCTTAATAGCTATCAGAAACTTGCGTTACTTGCCAAGTTATTAAATGGGACATTCCCCCATATATTTGTGAGTGAAGTGAAAAATATAAGCTCAAAATGGAGGGATGTCAACAAATGGCACAGGAAGTTAAAGTCAATCAATCGATTGAAAATCAACTCAAACAGCCACAGCTCATCTTCATCAATGGTCAATTTGTACATTCGGCAGATGGCCAAACATTCATAAGCTATAACCCAGCAACAGGAGAGCCGCTAGCGCAGGTGCATGAAGGCAAGGAAGAGGATATTAACCGGGCCGTTTCTGCAGCAAGACAGGCTTTTGAGAATGGTCCTTGGCGTACGATGAGCGCCTCTGAGCGTGGTCGCCTCTTGTTTAAGCTTGCCGATTTAATTGAAGCAAACCGCGAAGAGATTGCGCAGCTCGAGTCGCTAGACAACGGAAAACCAATCCGCGAAACGCGAGCAGCCGATCTTCCGCTTGCGATAGATCATTTCCGCTATTACGGGGGATGGGCAACCAAAATTACAGGACAAACGATTCCAGTTGCCGGTGAGTATTTCAACTACACTCGCCATGAGCCTGTCGGAGTAGTCGGACAAATCATTCCATGGAACTTCCCGCTGTTAATGGCGGCCTGGAAACTGGGTCCCGCCCTTGCTGTGGGTTGCACCGTCGTTTTGAAGCCAGCAGAACAAACGCCGCTGTCCGCACTTTATTTGGCAAGGCTCATTCAAGAAGCCGGTTTTCCGGACGGCGTCGTTAACATTGTCCCGGGCTTTGGCGAAACGGCAGGTCAGGCGCTTGTCAACCACCCTGACGTGAACAAAATCGCCTTCACTGGATCCACGGAGGTCGGTAAACTTATCGCACGACAAGCGGCGGACAGTGTCAAACGTGTCACGCTGGAGCTTGGCGGTAAATCACCGAACATTATTTTGCCGGATGCAGATCTCTCCCGTGCCATCCCAGGCGCGCTATCTGGCGTGATGTTTAACCAAGGACAAGTGTGCTGCGCAGGCAGCCGTGTATATGTGCAGAAGAAAGCGTATGACAATGTGGTTGCGGACATGGCCTCCTACGCAGCAAAAATCAAGCAAGGACCCGGCATTCACGCGGATACGGAAATAGGCCCGCTTGTGTCGCTGGAGCAGCAGCAGAAAGTGCTTGGCTATATTCGTCAAGGACGTGTAGAAGGCGCTGAGCTTGTTTGCGGTGGAGAGGATCGCTTCGATGCAGGCTACTACGTCAAACCGACGATCTTTGCAGCCGTTGACGAATCGATGACCATTGCCCGCGAAGAGATCTTTGGTCCGGTTATATGTGCGATTCCGTATGAATCCATCGATGATGTAATCGATCGCGCCAATAACAGTGAATACGGACTTGCCGCTGGGCTTTGGACCGAGAATCTTAAAAATGCGCACTACGTAGCCAACCGTCTCCGCGCCGGGACGGTGTGGGTCAACTGTTATAACGTGTTTGACGCCGCATCTCCGTTTGGCGGCTATAAACAATCTGGTATCGGGCGCGAGATGGGAGACTATGCACTTCGCAATTACACCGAAGTCAAGAGTGTTTGGATTAATATGCAATAACAATAAGAGCTTTGGCGATGCCGCCAAAGCTCTTATTATTATTGCGTGCTTTTTCTCAACTAACGGGCAGTTTAGTTCAATCAAAACCAGGAATTATTGATATATCGTGGAATTATTTAGAATTCTTCTGTGACGAGAGAGAAAGTTGTTGAAACGAAAGTTTTATGAAACATGCTATGGCAGCTTGCGATCCGCAGCTATAAGGAGGAGGGAAAAGGATAGATACGAATCTAAACAAGATATCCCGCAAAACTAAACTAACTTTAGGTATCAGTGGAGCCATTTGCTTGTTAATATTGCTGTACACTGTAGTTGCTATGCGAAATGACCATGTACAGGTCACGTATGATCCTGTTAGTATACCAGCGTTCGTACCGCCAGAATCGTTTCCTCAGGGCGGCACGGCTGATTACATAGGCATGATTATGTATAAAGGCAAAGTATACACTAGCAGCAACACCAAGATTAGTTATGAGGACGCAAGAAAGATACGCGGAGATAAACTTGGGCGAACTACATATGGATGGACTAGCGTCACGGGACCTTTTGCTAAGGATCTCACTACAAACATTGGGGTACTAGCTGTATACGCGGTACGTGGCTATGACAGCGGGTTTCGAATTATGACTTTGGAAGCGTTGCCAGATGGAAGGACACAGGCTGTATTCTATGAATGTTTTAACGGAGTTAGGTTGACCAGTGGAGCAGATTTATTCAATAAATTGAAATTACATAATCATGTTATCTCTGCGAGGTGGGAGACTATCGATAGTTCGAGGAACCTGAGAAACGATTATAACGAGCTTAAGTGGAACAAGCGTGCGAACCAATTTTTGAAAGCACTGCTCAGTTCCAAGCCAATAGAACGATCTGTATTGGATCAGAAAGAAATTTGGAACACACTTAAGATTAAGGAGCTATACCTCAAACTCGAAGACGGCAGCGAGGTCGTGTTGGTTTTGTTTGGGAACGGCCGTTATTTATATTATGCAGACTCGCAAGTGTACTTCCAAATGGGCAAAGAAGATTTCGATCCATTATGGGATCAAATGAAATAATGGTGCTTCTTTCGAGTGAGTTGTTCGTAGCAGGCGATCGGCGATTCATTAAACTAATGGGCACGAATGTGGAAGAAACAGCAGCCAGCAAAAGGCTGCCGACTAAACGGCAGCCTGTACTGCTGACGGGGCAGTGTTGTTGAAAAGGATGTACTCAAAGCAGGAATTTATTGGGTTTAAGGTGAAGATAATCTTGATTGAAGAAATCCATATTTGGGAGTGTTCGCTATGACAGAGATTATCATCAATGGTTCCTCGTTCGTCTTGTTAGTCAAAAATTTGGAGCAAACCGTTCAGTTTTATTCCGATTTAGGCTTCAAATATGAAGTGATCGGTGATAGGGTACTTCACCACCATGTTTCGAGAGGGAAACTGACTCTCATTCTTATTGAAGCTAAACAAGAAGATGAGGTGAACCCAATCAGTTCTAGATACGAGGATCAATATTTTGATGTATATTGTTATACGAATGCCGTTGATTTGATAGCTCAAGAAGTTATGGATAAAAATATAACTATCATTAGAGATCCGAATTACACAAATCATTGGAGCGAGTTTACATTCCGTGATCTCAACGGCTATCAAATTACCGTTGGTGGAGGCGTTGTAAATAGAGAACTTATTTCGTGATCAACTCGGGAGTTTAAACGAACGGGCACGATAGTTCAATACATCAGGTTGCCTATACGAACCCATGGCATAGATAGCCCATTCCTCGAATATGTTGTCTTGATCCTCCGATATGTGGGAACCCGGTTAAGGGGGCGACTGGAATCATGAGACAATACCTTGGCATGCTTGCAAATGTAGTGCTGTATGTGGCTATGATTATAGCCTCGATTGTGATCTACAATGTGGCAGTAAACCCGCTGGTCGGCTGGGGAACATTCGGGGAAGGAGAACAGTTGCCCGCGCAAGCTTTTATCGTACTGGTTCAGTCCATCGTATTATGCTATCTAGCTTATAAGATGAAATACAAATTGATGGTTTCACATACACCGCCTGGCTTCATACGGATGCAGCAGTACCTTCCTATCTCAAATCTACAAACAGTACATATGGTCACTGTCGGTATCGGGTTTGCCTTCTTCTTCACCGCTGCCCTCAAACTTTTTCTCCATCTAGGGGTTAGTGAGCTGGCAAGCTTCACTGATCAATATTCTGATGTTCCGGCCGGTTATCTCTTAGTCTCCGCAGTCATTAACACCTCTCTGGAGATCATCTTGTTCATGGGGATTCTCTTTAACGAAGTACGTAGAAATGTGACGGTCTTCTTGGCGATGATCCTCGTTTCAATTATTATCGCAGCCCTCCAGCCGGGTGGACTCGCCATGCAACTCCTTGGCATACCACTTGGTCTCTTGTATGGCTATTTGTATATCCGCTTGCGATCGATTTGGTCGGTCCTCCTCATGGGATGCTCGTTTAACGTGGTATTTTTCTCATTTGTCAAAACGAGTGCATTCGATTGGTTTAATGGCCTTCATGATGGCTGGCTCATCTTCATCATTGCTGTTGCAGCGGCGTACATGGCGGCGAGCGTGATGATGTATGCTACTACTAAAAGCTCGAGTAACTTGTAAGTAAAAAGCGTCTCATCGACCCGTACAGGCTGCCGAACATTAATCGGCGGCCTATTCACTTCTAACCTGTTCAACTAAAAGAGCAGGATTATGGAAATCATTTGAAGAAATTAAGGGGATTAAGATAGATTCTGTGGGGTGCATTTATTGAGCAAAATTGAACATTGGCATCGGCATTTAGGTGCATACGGGATTTGTTTAATTGATGAGAAGCTATTAGTCATCCAAAAGGGAGGCGGTCCATACTTCGGGCGATATGACCTACCTGGAGGTACAATTGAAGCTCATGAATCTTTAACGGAGGCGGTCCAAAGAGAATTCATTGAGGAAGCTGGAGTCAACGTAGGGATTACAGAAAATGTAGGTGTTTGTGATTATTTGATTCCATATGAACTATCCAAAAGGGGTACTTCCCATATTCATCATGTTGCCGTATTTTATATGGTTCAAATTATCGACGGCTTTCTTACACAAACTCCTGAGATGTTTGAAGGACAAGATTCACTAGGCGCATTATGGATACCGATTAAAGAAATAACAGCTGACAATTCTTCTCCTCTCGTTCTTCAAGCGATTCAATGGGTAAAAACGAGGAAATTATCCGTTGGATTCCAACGTTTGGATAATTGGGTAGTGTTACAGTAGCAACTCATTTCGCTAACGGGCTCGTTTGTTCAATTAATCATGGGCAGTTGCTCCATTTTCTCTTGTCTCCAAGGGGCAGGATACTCCGATGATGCCGTGAATAGTATGAAATTAGTGAGGTTACCAGCCTATGGGGATTAATTCAAAAGGGAAACGGAAGTTAATCATGTGGCACAATCAGACCAAGATAAGATACCGCACATTGTGGTAAAGGGAATGGAGTTTGGAGGATTAGACAATCAACCTCGCAAAGGTTGGGTAAGAGTACAGACTCCAATTTGGGATGATCGTATCGTTACGCCAGGTCTTGTAAAGACAATAATCGAGTGGTGCTTACTTTCAAAAGATCAACTTATTTTAGTTGACTGGGAAGGTCAAATAATTTAGCTTTTAAGCCTTAACTAATTCAACTAACGGGCACGTTATTTGAAAGACAACAGGATACTAGAACAAATGGAAAAAATTGCACGCAGTAAATCATTTCTATTGAAACCCCCGACAGACAAATAGGCACTGTCAGAATCATTATATTCAGACAGTCAGAGAGATGGAGTAGAATAGATTTTGAATAAAATAGCGGTCATCGGTATAAGCGGAACTGGTAAATCAACGTGTGCGAGAAAGCTGTCCCTTGCGTTGAATATACCTGTTTATCATATGGATACGTTAATCTGGAAAGAGAATTGGGTAGAAGTAGCTGAAGAGCAATTTAATGATGAATATGAAACCATAGTGAAACAGAATCGTTGGGTAATCGAAGGGTATGTTTATCCGGACGATCGGATTAGGCTGCAGCGTGCCGATCTTATCGTGTATCTTGACTACAATGGAGCACAAGCGGCATGGCAAGGGTTGAAGCGATGGTGGATGTATCGGAAAGTTCAAAGGCCCGAGCTTCCCGAAGGCTGCACCGAGTCGTTATCGGTTCGTTATCTAATTACGATGTTTCTTCGTAAAGAACGACCGGAATTAGAATCCGTGGTATCGCGCGTGAGTTCCGCAAAAGTGATGCGGTTTCACAATCGGAAGGCGCTGTCCAAATGGTTAGACAAGCTCTAGAAGTGAATTAACTTCATTAGTGGCAAGGACATAGTAGGAAACCGTGCTTTAATAAAGGAGTTGTATAAATTGAGTGAAAATAAAAGCACGAAAATATTACATTCATTAAAAGCAGAAAACATTCTACCTCAGATTAATAGTAACACTAAGCTAGGCGACTTAAGAAATATCGCGAAGGACATAAAATCGACCACGAGCTGGCTATGGAACTTTGGTCAACCGAAGAGTTTATACTCAGATTACTAGCAATCTTGATTATGGATAAAAAACTCCTTTCACAAGAAGTGCTAAATATGCTCGATACGGATATGCAGACTCACGCTTATGATGAGCGAAATAACTTAATGGATTGGCTAATGGCTAATTAGCTCACCAAGCACAAGAAGACAATTGCATGGATGATGTCATGGGAAAATGACACAGGAAGAACCCGAAGTTCAATGGGCGATGAATTTTACCGCGTTCTGGATTGGCGTATATGATGACAAGAATCGTGCGCGTTGTATTACACTTGGTGAGAAAACGGGTCTTTACAAAGATGAAATCGTAGCAAAAGGATGTGCTCCCAGCTATTTACCGGAGTTCATTAGGATTGAAGTTAACAAACGACAATAAAACGGGAACTACCAGAGGAAGACGGAGTGTCCGCGGAAGAAGCTGCATGACAAGAACATGATATCGCTAGAGGCCGCGAATATCGCGGCTATTTGTATTTAAGAAATCCTTTTCTAGACAATTGCGAAACATTTAGTGTGTTTGGAAGTATTATCCTTTACAGTTTGCGTGCGTGTGCAATTGGAGGAGGATGCAGAAAAGACTATGTGGTCTACACCGTAGCAGCGGTGTTGATTCTAGCGAGCTGGCTCAGCAATATCGGTTATAACCGTTAATATCGTCTAACGGAGGGGCGGAAAAAATTCCGGTGTGGTTACCGTATCCTACGATGAAGCACTTAAAGCGCATTGTGTTACGGATGGGTTGACAGCCAGAAGGAAAAGTTTGATGAGAAAATGTGGATTCAACGTTTTACTCCGCGTAGGGCTAAGAGCATCTGGTCGAAAATAAATAAAGACAAAGCAGAGCTTCTCATTACCAATGGAAGAATGAAGCCCTCTGGGTACAAAGCGATTGAAGTTGCCAAAAAGAATGGACTATATCAATAAGTAATGGCTAGTTTTATTCACTATAAAGGAGTAACGAAACCATAAGAGAATACTAGTAATGTCTAGATTTGCACGATAAGGTCATGAGCTAAACTTTCATACTTTGCGGAGGTGTGATATGAAAGCGTTATTTATTGGAGGTACGGGAACGATTAGTTCGGCAATCACAAAGCAGTTATCGGATGAAGGGTGTGAGCTGTATATCCTGAATCGAGGCAATCGAAACGACAGCCTTCCGTCTAACGTGAATATCCTTCAAGCGGATATTAATGACGAAGCTAAAGTATCTCAGCTTATCAGCAACTTGAACTTTGATGTCGTGGCGGATTTTATCGCGTTTCATCCCACGCAATTGGAGAGAGACTTCCGATTGTTCCACGGTAAAACGAAGCAGTTTATTTTTATTAGTTCCGCTTCTGCTTACCAGAAACCTCTATCCGATTATCGCATTACGGAAAGCACTCCACTTTCAAATCCCTATTGGGAATATTCCAGAAACAAGATCGCTTGCGAAGACTTCTTGATGAAGAAATACCGCGATGAAGGGTTCCCCATTACTATCGTAAGGCCTAGTCACACCTATGATGAACGGTCCCTGCCACTTGGCGTCCATGGGAAAAATGGAAGCTGGCAAGTAGCCAAACGCATGCTGGAAAACAAACCTGTTATTATCCATGGTGACGGAACTTCCCTTTGGACAATGACTCACAATAGCGATTTTGCAAAAGGCTTTATCGGTTTAATGGGTAATATTCATGCAATTGGAGAATCCGTTCACATTACTTCCGATGAAACGGTTACTTGGAATCAAATCTACGGGGCAATAGCCGATGCTCTTGGGGTCAAGCTTCAAGCAGTCCATGTTTCATCCGAGTTTCTGGCAGCCTGCAGCAAACAGGATTATCGAGGCGGGTTAATTGGAGATAAGGCTAACTCCGTTGTCTTTGATAATTCTAAGCTGAAAAGACTAGTTCCCGGCTTTGCAGCAACGATACGCTTTGACCAAGGGATTAAGCGTACTGTGGATTACATAATAGCCCATCCTGAACATCAGAGAGAAGATAATGAATTCGATATTTGGTGCGATAAGGTAATTCATGTGTTGCAGAAGGCTGCAGCATCCATGTCAGATTAGCTCCTTCAAGTACGATAGCACACCCAAATAGGAGGTCTACGAGCACCAATGTCGATGCGGATCTATATAGTCAGACATGCCCAGCCTGCGGATCAGGAACCGAATTATCCGGGCCATCCGAACTCTCCGCTTGGGCATCGCGGTCTAGCTCAGGCGGCATTTGCGGGGGAGCAATTTGCAAACTGGGGACGCTTGGATGCGATCTACTCCAGTTCATTACAGCGGGCGCTGCAAACGGCGGAAGCGATTTACAAGAGGCAACCAGAAGTTCCTTGGCACGTGTGGCCAATCCTGTGTGAAACAGATCGTAGAGGCTGGCCAGCGATGCGTCAATTGGAGCTGGAAGGGACATATAAGGCCCACTTCGATCATGCAGCTGCAATAAGAGAGGCTCAAAGTGAGCATTATCCTAGGCTGTCGCAACTGGGAGACGTATATCAAGGGGTTCAGGCAAGCAAGCTATTTGATTGGCCGGACGTATGGCAGGGAAGATTGGAAGCAGACACACGGGAGAAAACCTATGAACGGGCTAGACTGTCGATAGAGGCTCTACGAAAGACATACGAAGGGCAGGATGCCCGCATCGCCGTTGTTTGTCACGCTGCATTTGGTTCCGTCTTTCTCAACGTACTACTGGGATGCGAGCCATGTGATCATAACCGTTTCGCCTTCTCGCATGCTTCAATTGCGCGGGTCGATGTTGAGGATGATGGAGCGGTAAGCCTTCGAATGGTTAACTATGTAGGCCATTTACCGCATGATATGATTACTGAAGGTATTGAAGATTTGTAGATTTGTAGATCATACTTGAGGCCGCTAAAGGGGAAGGAAGAGGAATCATGACAACAATTATTTCGAAGGATAAACGTGAACAATTACTCACGCAAGGATATTGTATAATCCCCGATGTGCTCGATCCGTCCTTGCTTCATACAATCCGGCAAGTAACAGAAGAATTGCTGGCTCAACAATCGGCGGAGGAAAGTAAACGACAGCGCTCGACGGGCAGTATGATAAGCGTAAGTGTGGATCCTGTTTTCGCAGAATTAATTGCATGGCCGAAAGCTTTAGAAGCACTGGCGTCTCTTGGGTATGCCGACCCCAAATTCACAAGCGGGTATGTAATAAGTAAACCTCCGCAAAGTCCCCGATTATTCTGGCATTATGACTATGCATGTTGGGATGATCCAAACGGATTCGGTGATGTGCCCCAGCAATTATTCCTAATGTATTATCTGGTTGATACAACACCAGAAAACGGTTGTTTGCGTGTCATCCCTGGTTCGCATATTAAAGACAATCCGCTGCATGCTGAGCTAGAAGAAGCTCATTCGAGCCAATTGGCTGAAGCATCCAATCTAGAGCTGCCAGCATTCTCCCTTCGACCAGATGAAATAAATGTGGAAGTAAAAGCAGGCGATTTGGTCATCGGAGATTCCAGGATATTACACGCCTCACATTCCAATGGATCAAATGAACGCAGAACAGTCATTACGTTATGGTTCCATCCGGATTTGCATGCTCTAACTGAACCTGTACAGGGATTTATTGCGGGGATGTCGACTAAGATTCCTGAGGAATGGCCGCAAGCTGCAAAAGACATGATGGCACCATTATTGGCACGATATGATGGAGATGTAGAACCGTTGAAATGGAATCGCCATCGTCCCGCAAGAGGTTGTTGAAAACTGTAATGGTGAAAGAAACATTATCTCATTAAAGGCCGCGAAAATCGCGGCTTTTTTGACGGTCCGAAGGGGACATACCATCATGACGTTTTTCAGTTTATAATAAAGTCATGTACGTTATGGAATGTCTGTTGTTAACCTGTGATGGTGTTTGAACAATGTTCCACTGACAGCAAGTATTTTACTATTCTAAGGACAACGATTGTTCTGGTAGGTATAGAGGGGTTTTAATGATGAAAGAAAACTTTTGGCGCGATTTACCACGACCTTTTTTTGTACTAGCACCCATGGAAGATGTGACAGATGTTGTGTTTCGCCATGTGGTAAGTGAGGCAGGCAGACCAGATGTGTATTTTACGGAGTTTGCGAATACGGAGAGTTATTGTCACCCAGAGGGAAACAAAAGTGTACGTGGGCGCTTGACTTTTACTCCCGATGAACAGCCGATTGTAGCACATATCTGGGGAGATAAGCCGGAATTTTTCCGTGAAATGAGCATCGGCATGGCGAAAGAAGGATTCAAAGGCATCGATATTAATATGGGTTGTCCAGTTGCGAATGTAGCAGAGAATGGGAAGGGCAGCGGCCTGATCTGCCGTCCTGAAATCGCAGCGGATATCATCCAAGCCGCCAAAGCCGGGGGACTGCCTGTCAGTGTAAAAACAAGGCTCGGTTTTAGTGACCTAGACGAATGGCGTGACTGGTTAACCCATATTTTGAAACAAGACATTGTTAATCTGTCCATCCATCTTCGGACAAGAGAGGAAATGAGCAAAGTAAAAGCTCATTGGGAACTGATTCCGGAAATTAAGAAGCTTCGTGATGAGGTGGCGCCAGATACACTTCTGACCATTAACGGGGATATCCCTGACCGTCAGACCGGCCAGAAACTTGCAGAGCAATATGGTGTCGACGGTATTATGATTGGACGCGGTATTTTTCAAAATCCATATGCATTTGAGAAAGAGCCGAAGGAGCACAACAGTGCGGAATTGCTTGATCTGATGCGGCTCCATCTGGATCTGCATGATCAATACTCAGCAGAGGAACCACGTTCGTTTAGTGCGCTTACCCGTTTCTTCAAAATCTATGTCCGTGGGTTTCGAGGGGCAAGTGAACTCAGAACCAGCTTGATGAACGCCAAATCAAAAAGTGAAGTGCGTGTATTGCTTGAAAAATTTGGTGACAAGGAGCATGATGGGGCTGAGGAACATGGAAATTAAGCCCGCTAGACAATTGGATAGGGTAGGATTGGAGGAAAAAAAGCACCAGGTGAGCCACTGGTACAAACGTATGGTCAAATTAGGGAAGCATCAGGCTTGATCATAGGTGGTATCGACAAAGATCGAATGTCTACAAGTATGAACGTTGTCAGAAGGCTAAACCAAGAAATCGAAGGTGAGTTTTTCACGGTAGAAAAACAGGCGGCTCAACTTCATTCTGACTTTATGAAGTACATGAGCAAAAAATATAATTACTATAAGTAATACGAACAAAGAAAACCGGGTAAGTATAGTACAATCAATAGGAGTCGGATTCTTATATGGAACAAGAATCCAACTCCTATTTTGCTTATTTTTTGTAGCTTCTGTAATAATAGTAACTATCATTTTCCATATAAAATTGGTTATCCCCTATAGGTGTTCGTCTTTCAATCAACTTAAATCCACATTTTTCAGCCAATTTGTTCGAGGGAACATTGGCACAATTAATTGTCAGGATTAAATACTTAACATCAGATACCTCAAAGCACCATTCTGCCAATGCACTTATCGCTTCTCTGGTATATCCGTTCCTTTGATGTTTTTCCGACATGAAATACCCCAGTTCAATTTCATTTAGCTTCTCTTTAAGCCCCACCCCTATCATACCAATCATCTCATCGGTGTTTGGCAAGGCAATCGCGTAGGAACGGCCAATGGAAATATCCGTATTTTCAGATAGCTTTTGATACTGATCAATCAATCCATAATAATCCTGCGGATGTGCGCGTCCGTCAGCCCAATCCGACATATAACGGTATACAGACGATTCCCTGGCAATTGAATAAAACATTTCAGCATCTTTTTTTTCCAAGGTTCTTATAACAATGTTTTGAGTTTCTATGCGCATGGCGGATACTCCTCCTAGAAATAGGCTGCCGAATCGACTCGGCAGCCTTGTCTCTCACTCAGACGATTCCTACATTTGCTTCGTCTTAAACAGTGTATTTATCGATCCGCCATTATTAATAATTAGGAGCGCAGTTGAGAGAAGCTCCGCCATTGGGAGTACAACGAACTTATCCGAATGGTTCGGGTCAATTGCGATGGTATCCGTAATAACGACCTTTTTAATGTAGGGGTGCGACAGCTTCTCGAGCGCGTTTTCCGAGAACAACCCATGTGTTGCGCAAATATAGGCGTCATTCGCGCCTTTTTTATGGAGCGCCTCAACAACATTTACAATCGTACCACCTGTATCGATTAAATCCTCTATAATAATCGGAGTCATGCCTTCGACTTCACCGATAATATGTGTGATTTTCGTCTTATTGTGAGCGGGACGGTTCTTAATCATAATTGCAAATGGACAGTCCATATAGTTGGCGAGCTTCTCAGCGGTTGTTGCCCGACCAGCGTCAGGTGAGACAACGACCGGATTCTTAATGTTTAAAGATTTCAAATAATCCGTGATGAGATCCAATGCGGTAATATGATCAACAGGGATATCGAAAAAGCCTTGAATCGGATCGGCATGAAGATCAACCGTTATTATGCGGTCAGCACCTACAGTTGTCAGCACATCGGCTACGAGCTTCGCGGAAATAGGTTCGCGCGGGGCCGCTTTCCGTTCCTGACGAGCATAGCCATAATACGGCATAACGATATTAATCGTTTTGGCTGAAGCCCGTTTTGCAGCATCAATCATAATCATGAGTTCGACTAAATGCTCATTTACGGGATGAGATAAGGATTGAACGATATAGACATGAGCAGAGCGAATCGATTCGATATAACGTAAGCTGATTTCTCCGCTTTGAAGCCTGGAAATCTCAATGTCTCCAAGAGGAACATTAAGCTGCCGGCATAGCTCTTCCGCGAGCGGGCGGTTCGATGAACCGGAAAATATTTTTACATTTTGCATCCGCTTGACTCCTCCAAAAGAATGAATTCGTAATTCTTGCATCGTAAGCATTGTCGTTTATCTTCTTGCAACAACCATTTAGTCCCATTATATCCTTTCCCTTTGTAAATTCAAAATTACCCGTACAGTCACGCTTGTAATGCTACAAGCGTGTGTCATATAGTTATAAATTGGAAACCTATTCCCTTTTTCTTACGTCTATTATTTAGAATCAATAATGACTAGGATACGAATATGGGGGGCGTACATATGTACTTTCTGCAAATGTCTGGATTTCCAGGGTCTGGGAAGTCAACTCTAGCTAGGGAAATTGCTAAGTTCACTAAAGCAGTTATCATAGACCATGATATCGTGAAAACAGGATTATTAGAGGGATTAGGCCTAGAAGAGCTTGCAATAGAGCCCAAACGTGCTGGAGGAGTTGCTTATCATATTGAATGGTCATTAGTTGATTTCCATCTCTCGCAAGGACACAGCGTTATCTTAGATAGTCCTTGCTTGTACGATGTGCTAGTTGAGAAAGGAACCTTATTGGCTGAAAAACATAGTGTGAAATACAAATATGTAGAGTGCGTATTGAACGATATTCATGAACTCAACAATAGGTTGAAAAATCGTGAGCGAATGATTACTCAAATTGCTTCAGTCGATATACCTGAAGATAGATGGCAAGAAGTAATCAATCGAGCTAAAAAACCATCACAGTTGGAATGTATGAAAGTAGATACTTCTCAACCCGTAGGCTATTACATTAAAGATGTTCTGCAATATATTAATAAATAATATTTTTAGGTCAATTCTGCAGATTGACGACGATGGAGCAGATAACGCAAGATTTATTAATAATGATAATCATCATTATCATTGTGGGAAGAAGTGTCAACAACATTTCTTGATTGTTTTCGTGTGCGAGTGGTAAGTGGTAAGCGGGGCAAACCGGTACAAGAGTTGAATATCTAAATCACGAATGTGAGTTAATGTTAGGAGGGCGGGAAATGGAATTTATATTTATTCGGCACGGTCATGGAGAACATCTCAATGATTATCCAAATCAGTTGAATACTCTGCATCCTAGTCTTACAGAGTACGGCAAATTTCAAGTAACGCAGCTGCAAAATGAAATTAAAATTGGTCCTGATGATTTAGTTCTTGTAAGTCCAACTAAACGTACGATTGAGACGGCAACTATTATAAAAAGCGGTATGGACTTCATTGTTTCTCCACTTATTGGTCCGAGAATGTTTCCTCAGAACCCCGAACTTCCTGTTTTAACTTGTGATCATATCCTTTCTACAACTGAAATTACAAATCTCTATGGAGATATTGAAGTTCTTGATTTCAATTTGGATTGCTGGACAGAAGGGATCAACAGGATCGAACAAGGAATTTTTGAAGGATATGCTAATCGGTTAATAGAGTGGATCGGGCAAAGCTATAAAAAAATATTCATTATTTCACATGATGGCACGATAACGAATTATCGAATATTGCTTGGAGAGAAAGGATTGACCAGACAAGATTTTCTCGGTGAGGCTGGGGTATATCGAATGAATTTATAGTCTAGTCATTTTTCCAAAAGTGGGTAAATGTTAAGCTGAATGAAAGCTCTTGAGGGGGAGTATTAGTGTTAAAAAGGAAATTCGGTGACCGTTCAGATTGGAAGCGTGTTTTATTGAGGGAATATGCTCAGTCTTATATCGAATCGGATAGCTTCAATGGTTATGTGACCCTCTTACGAATTGTCAAAGTATCAGCCCCCCTTAACGTTGATTATAACGGAGAAAAAATTTGTATTGTTGATGATGGCTATCTATGGCTTCAACAATTTCCGTCGGGCCATAACCATTCGGTAACAACAATGTTTGATTCAAAGGGGAATATCGTGCAGTGGTATATTGATATTTGTTCCCAAAATGGAGTTAGTGAGAAAAATGTACCTTGGATGGACGATTTGTTCCTGGATATAGTTGTTTTACCTTCTGGTGAACTTATTAATAAGGACACAGATGAACTGGAAGAAGCTTTTATCAGCGGAATCATAAATAAGACACTGTATGATTTAGCCAGGGCAGAGTCAACTAAGCTCAGGGAATTGATTAAGCATGATGAGTTCGCGTTATTAAAGCTTGCAGAAGTACATAAAGAATTTCTGTCGCAAAAGCTTGAAAAAAAAGCAATTCATTCAGCTGACGGGGAACGTTAGCTCAATAAGCTGTCACATGAACATGCCATATAAATAAAAGATCGTTCTATTCAGCCAGAAACGGCGATAGAACGATCTTTTTGTCTATGAGGCTCCCAATTGATCTTCTTAGACGACGATTTTAAGCAAGTCCTGAATCATTTGGCGGAGCTCATCAGAGCTCTTGGCAACAAGTTTATAGCCGTGAAATGCGCCTGTTATTAAATGTGCCAGTCTCTCCTGAGAAATCGCACTGTTCGCGGCCCTGGGATGCAATTCCAGCAAGGAAGTTAGCAGGGCCTCAAAATTAACGTAGCTCATCTCAAGCGCTTCACGAGAAAACTGATAATAGATATCCGTTATCTCTTTAAATTCCGGCGAGCGGAGCGATTCGTCGAATTTGCGGATCGCCCATACTTCGAAGGCGAATAAAATTTTGTCTTCCATTGTTTGGTGGAATGACAGCCCGTTATTGATTTCCTCGATGAGACTGTCGCCGTACTGAATTATTGCGGCGCTAAATATTTCCTCCTTACTTTTAAAGAATAAATAAAGACCTGCGCGCGAGATGCCCGCAGCCTCGGCAATTTCATTCATCGATACTCGCTTGTAACCGTACTTGAAGAACATCTCTAAAGCAGTTGCAACAATATGAAGCTTCTTTTTATCGTCCATATTCCTATTTTATACACTTTACAGGTTTTGTACACTTGTATAATATAGACACATAGACGTTTAATGTCTAATGTCTAAAACGGATTTGAGAGGAGCAACAACAATGACAGTCGAGCAAAAACCGTTGCAATCAGGATTTGGACCCGATACGACCGCGCAAGAGGTATTGGCAGGACAAAATCTTAGCGGAAAGGTGGCAATCGTCACAGGGGGACATGGAGGTATCGGCCTGGAAACGACTCGCGCACTTGCCGGAGCCGGTGCTACCGTCATTGTCGGTGCCCGAGATATTAATAAAGCACAGGAAGTTCTAGCGCCACTGAATAATGTTAAGGTGATACGCCTTGATCTTGCGGATCCCTCATCAATAGACGAATTTGCCGAAGCATTTCGGAATTATTACCATTCGTTAGATTTTTTGTTTCTGAATGCAGGCGTTAGCTTCCCTCCTAATATTCGCGACGAGCGGGGTTTCGACACTCATTTCGCGACGAATTATTTGGGACATTTTCAACTGACATTACGCTTATGGGAAGAGCTAAAGAATTCGGGGGATGCTAAGGTTGTCGCTCTATCATCCAATGCCCATATGGCTGGGCCGATCGATTTTGACGATCTGCATTTCACAAGGAGACCGTACGACAAGTTTGTCTCTTACGGCGAATCAAAGATCGCGTGTTCGTTGTTTGCCATTGAGCTTGATAAACGAGGACGAGAGCACGGGGTGCGCGCTTTTGCGGTTCATCCCGGCGCCATCCTATCAGGATTGGCACGGCACTTGAGCGATGGAGATTTAGCTGCATGGGACGTAATACGCAACGAAGACGGAACCTATACATCTTCCGGAGGCTTCAAAACCGCCGAGCAAGGTGCTGCCACATCCGTGTGGTGTGCAGTCAGCCCGATGCTGAATGGTAAAGGTGGCGTCTATTGCGAAGATGTCGATATCGCTGAACTGCAACCGGCCGACAGTGCGCTTCAACAAGGGGTCCGCATGTGGGCGATTGATTCGGATTCGGCTGAGAAGCTTTGGACAATCAGTGAAGAACTTTTGCATATGAGCCGTCCGAAATTGAATTCGAAATAATACTATGCTTATTAAACTAATGGGATCGAGAGCTGAACAAAAATCGAAGGCAGTCGGTCATTGACGACCGGCTGCCTTTGTTTAACTATTATTTGATCACACCTTGAGTAAGCTCAAGTGGGTTGTAGACAACATAGACAATATCAACTTTCATTCTTCGAATTTTTCAAATTGACTCCTACAAAGATAGCTCCCAGAATTGCAGCAGTTAATAGTACAATTGTGAATAAAGTTGTTCCAAGAGCCAAGCCAGTGATATCAATTAGGTATCCTGTTCCTACCGGGAGTAGGGCGGCTGGAATATACCCTCCCATATTAAGAACGGCGTTTGCTTCGGCTCGTCTTTCCTCAGGAACATGCAAACTGATGAGCGTAAGGCCGCCTAATTGACCTAATCCTTGTCCTGCACCAGCTAGAACAGCTGCAAAGATCAGCAGAATCGCAATTGAAAAATTCACGGCTACAGCCATAAAGATCATAGATAAAAATATGCCAAGGATGCCGAGAATTAATATGGTTCGAATCGTAAGTTTTTTTACCGCGAATTGTACGCCAGTTGCAGTTAAAAACATGATAAAGGTTATTACTCCAGCGACAAGCGGGCTTGTGATATGAAATAATTTCGAAAGCAGCGACGGACCAAGAGACAGTATAAAGGAAGTCGATGTTATGCCCGGCGCGAATATAGCAACTCCCAACGCCAAATGGGTACGATTCTCGATGGGGACGCTTGGAAGCCGCAGTATCCATCTCTTTTGATGGGAACGGCGATTCTGTGGAAGATTACGAATAACAATGAAGACAGAAGTTAAAATAATTAATTCAACGATAAAAATCGGTAATACAGGCTGATTAATTGTTTGGGCCATAATTCCAGCGAACAAAGGGCCAAGTCCTGCACCGAGTACCATAGCAACCGAAGCTGCAAGTGAAGCCAATGGTTTGTTTTTTGTTCCGCCCACATCAACAACTGTAGCCATCCCTGCCGAGACAATTACACCGACAGCAATGCCCGACAAAAAACGTGCAAGGACCAACATAATAACGGAAGAAGCCGAAGCAAATAATAAGCAAGCCATTACAGCGATGCTTAATCCTGGATATAACACAGCTTTACGTCCGTAGTGATCCGATAACTGACCGGCCACTAGAAGGGTTCCCAGTAGTCCTATAATGTAGGCTGCAAATATTACAGTAAGCATACCATTGCTAAAGCCAATATGTTCTTGCCAATGTACATAAAGCGGTGTAGGGGAATTGGATAAAATAAATACGGCCGTTATAATCCACGCAGTCGTCCAAATCCGACGTGGCAAGGAAGTAGTAACGAATTTGGTATGTGATATCCGAATGCTGTCACTAGGATCACTCATGATAGAACCCCTTTCTTTTGACTTCATTGAGTTGTTTTATTCTTGCCATTTATGATAAGTTAAATTTCGATATAACAGAAATACAAATTTATAATGAAGGGTATAACTGAATAGTTATGATTAAAGTATGAGTATCAACCCGAACAATTTAAACATTTTCATGATGGTTTCTGAGAAAATGAATATTACCGAAGCTGCAAAAGCGTTATTTATTTCCCAACCGGCAGTAAGTAAGGCCGTTAAAAATTTGGAAGAGTCTCTTCATGTCAAGCTATTCCTGCGTGATAAACATCAAGGACTCATTCTAACCGACGTGGGCAAAGAAATTTTGATTCTGGCTAGACAGATGAAATTAATCGACAATAAAATTCATGAAGTTGCCGCTAAGGAAAGCCAAATGCTGACTGGGAAAGTAAAGATCGGCTCATTTCCAGCTGCCTCAACCTTATTGCTGCCTAAGACCATAGCGAAGTTCAGAGCTCAATATCCGCAGATAACAATAGAGCTGATTGAGGGCGTTTCCAGCCAGATTAAGGAGTGGGTAAGGGATCGGTCGATCGATATCGGGATTGTGTCATCCCCCTTTGAGGATTTTGAATATGAATGCTTACTATCAGATGAAATGGTCGTCATCATTCCCGAGCATCATGCATTGAGAAATGAAGAGACCATTAATTTCAGAAAATATCATCAGGAGTTCATTTATTGCACAGGCGGGCATGAAGCTGCTATATCTAATGTTCTGCAAAAGTACAATCTCTCTCTTGAAGCGAATCTTACGGTTCAAAGTGCCGAAACCTTGATCCATATGGTGAATAACAATCTTGGCATCGGACTAATTTCTGATTTCTCACTTTCTTCAGTTAACCATCATCTTATTGTGAAGAGTATTGAACCCCAGATGACTCGTCAAATTGGAGTTATTGCCCTTTCATTCGAGGAAATATCTCTTGCATCTAAGGAATTTATTACGAAGATGAAGGAGCTATAATTGCAAATAAATCTAAAAAAAAAGAGTCCGCGGCGTAGTGTGCGCGGACTCTGATTGCTATTATAGAGGCTTGCCGAGCTGCTGCGAGAGCTCATATGAGCTGCGCTCGACCCAGTTGTGGGCGAGCTTTCCTTCACGAACCTCCCAAACCGCGATGCCGGAAAACCGGATTGGACGGTCGTCGGACGGGTAACCCAGTATACCTTGGTTGTACCCTGTTACCACCCAGCGCGACACGATGCGTGTGCCGTCTGCACTGCTGAACATGTCGAGACTTTTCAGGTTAATATCGCGGATTTTCAAGGTGAATTTGCGCGCCCACTCTTTGAAAGCAGCACGGCCCACAATGTCGCCATCGGGGTTCGAGAGGATAACATCATCCGTGCAGAGTCGATCAATCGCGTCGAGATCCTGCGGAATGTTATAGACTTTGGTCCAGAGCTCCGTGAGAAGTTCTTCGCCAATCGTACCGTATAAAGTCATCTGTTCACCTCATTTAAAAGTTTGTATTATACGTCTCTAGGCGATTATGTGTACGGTCCGAACTCAGCGACTCATACACGTTCCTTCTGGCTGAGATCGGTTCGTTCGAGCAATATGGAGTCGATGCGGTCAATCAAGTTCGTCCGGATTCCACTAAGTAAATAAATTTGTTCCTCTATCTCCTTAAGCTTTTGCTGGTAGATGGGCAGCACTTCATCACAGAAGGCTTCCTTGTTCTTAAGGACACATTGCAGGATTCCCTTAATCTCTTCCGTAGAAAGGCCGAGATTCAAGTACAGTTGAATCGTCCGCACCTGATCTTCTGCAAATTTCGAGTATATTCTGTAACCGTTTTCCTGCCGCATAGGGGTAATCAGGCCCTGTTGTTCGTAATAACGAAGCGAGCGCATGCTGACCCCCGTGCGTTCAGCTAATTCTCCGATTCTCAACCGTTATTTCCTCCTTTCTGGCCAAGATGACTCCATTCTAAACCCTGACATTAATGCTAGGGTCAAGCAAAAAAAAAAGAGAATGTGACCGATCACGGCATAATCTCTCTCTTTTGTGGTTCTCTAGCCGTGCGTATCCAACTTCCCACAACCAATGCGGCCGGTAGAATAACACCGTATAGCGTGTAGTAAGGAAATAGGTAGTTTTGTACCCATTCCACATTTTCAATTATGTTCTTGAATAAGAGGGAATAGGCGGAGATCAACCAGATGGTCGGATATGCGATGATGGAGCGATTTTGTATGTGGAACAGCTGACAAATACCCAGGACGGCACAGTAAAACAATATGCTTAGCTTCAGAAATACGAGGAACAGCAAGTTCACCGACAGGACAGCCTCCAGGTGTTCAATAAATTTGGAGAGCTGCGTTTCTCGAAAAATGATGTAAATCGGGTAGGTCACGTGAGAGCTTCGGTATACACCAAGAACGCCTATGGTGATAAAAATCGAAATTGCAAACATCAGCCCAGCAGCGGCGATCCCAATGATGAAGCCCTTTTTAGCTTTGTTCCCAGCATAAGGTAATATCATGAGCAGCGAAACGGTTTCCATGTATGGAAATCCTAACGTATACTTTGTCTCCAGCAAGACGTGAAAGAAATCAATATTCGAAGACATATGAAAGCGGAGCCAGTCCCATTCTTTGAGAAAGAGTGAGAAAGGGACCCAGAAGGAGAGAATGAGGAACGGTAAAACGATTTGGCAGACAAAGGCGATCGTCTCAATTCCTTTGGACACGGTATAAGCACAAACTAACAAGACTACGATGTTAAAAACAGAAAGCGGTGTTCGAGGCATCAAATTGATATGCATAAAGTCGCTCATATTTCGAGTCACCCAGGATGCTACTTGCAGAAAATAAAAAATGTAAAGGGCAGCGACCAATCCACCGATCCATTTCCCCAAAACTTGCACCGAAATCTGGATAAGACTTAACCCGGGATATCGCTTGACTAGATACAACCAACCATATGCAAGAACCAAGCCGTACAAACAGGCGAAAAGCATGACGATCCAACTATACTGCTTTGCAGCAGAGATTAAACCGCCGGGTAATACGACAAAAGTGGTGCCGATGACAAAACAAACAGTAAGCGAAGTGATTTGCCATCCGCTTAGTTTTGCATTTTCCATCTTACTCCGCCTCTCCAGGTATATACGCCTTGCTAATACTCCCTGTTGATATAACTTTGGATACAATATGAAAGTTGATGTTGGTTTTTTTCCAATTCTCAGGAGCAATGCCCCGGTCTTGTAATCCCAAGAGGTCCCAATTATTTTGCCTTCCAAAATCAACGACCTTTGCGGCTTCCTGTTCAAAATTCTTGTTGAACGCCTGTTCAATTTCATGCAGATATTGTTGCGTTATTTTTATATTCTGACCGTTGGTCAGAAAGCGTAATTCCGTTTTGATTGACATGTCTAACCGATTCGAAGTTCGATTCAACTTGAGCTTCACGTGAGTATCCTGGGCCTCAACATCAATTCTTGTTCCATTAACGGTAAAGCTTACGACAGCCATTGTGGCTTTTCGAGTTAATAGGAAGCAGATCTTTTTCATTTCTCTGTCCATACGGCCTACCATTCGCCCTTGGATGAATACGGCTCCTTGCGTAATGACAAGTGCTTGTTTCATACCTTCGATTTCTTCAAGACGGTCGGTCTGAGATCCGGGGGCTGTACCCTTCAGATGAATGATAGGCACTATGGTTGGTTGTGACCTAGAGAGTCCTTCAACTACGTCTTTCATTCGCGTTGGAGCGACAGGGGAACCGAAGTTCCTTTCATGCATTTCCATAAGTGAGCGAAGAAATCGGCCCGGAAGCCGATCCAAGACCGTATAGGTGCTCATAACATCGGCAATGGGCGAATCAGTCACGAACAAGAAGACATTGGTTCGACGCTCGGGATTTAACTCCAAATAATTGATTAGGTCCCCAATGCCTTGCTTGGCGTAACGTTCCGAAACCACGTAACTTTCGGTATGGGCACCAAATAGAATCCTAGGTAGGGAGGTGGTCAATTTCTCCGTCATTCTACCGGGACTGGTTTCCACGATTTCATAAGTATAGACGGAAGCTTTCGAGGAGCCAGGATTTCTCACTGTTGCACCTGTGGGGTTAATGACCTGAAAATAAGCGTAACTTTGACCCGTTCGAGGATCCTTATCGGCTCCTCCTATACTAACGATTGCAAGCTGATTAATCTCTTTCATATCCCAACATCCCGTGCAAATGAGGAGACAAGCAAAGGCCAACAGGGATGCCTTCATTTTAGTTCACCTTTCGACTTTTGAATTTGAGATTTGCTCTGCTGCCGTGTCAGGAATGGTCTTGGAGCCCTTATTAGAGTATCTTTCCAATCGGACCAGACAAATGGAGCCACAGGGCTTAAATATTTGACGCCAAAGGAACGAAGTGAGGCGAGATGAACCAGTAAAAAAAACGTACCGCATAACAATCCGAATAAGCCCAACACACCAGCCAGGGCCATGAACAAGAACTGGACGATTCTTTGTGCAATGCCGAAAGAGTAGTTCGGCGCTATAAAATTGGATATTGCCGTAATTGATAAGACAATTACCATGGCGGCAGAGACAATTCCCGCCTCAACGGCCGCTTGTCCGAGTACAAGTGCGCCGACGATTGAGATCGCCTGTCCCGCGATTCTCGGCATGCGGAGACCAGCTTCACGAAGCAATTCAAAGGTCACCATCATTATTGTCGCTTCGATCACCGCTGGGAACGGTACTTCTTCCCGTTGGGCGGCCAAGCTGATCAGAAGTGGCGTGGGAAGCATCTCCTGGTGATAACTGCCGATAGCAATATAAAGTGCGGGTACAAAAATCGCCAATAAGAAGGCGAACATTCGGAGCCAACGAAGCAACGTTGCAATATCCGCCCGTTGATAATAGTCCTCGGGAGAAATAAACAGCTGAAACAAAGTAATTGGTCCCAAGATGACAACCGGCGTTCCGTCTGTCATTATGGCGATACTGCCTTCTAGCAACTTCGCTGCAGTAACGTCTGGACGCTCCGTACTCAATAGCTGAGGGAACGGAGTGTAGGTTCGATCTTGTATCCATTCTTCTATGTACGAGCTCTCCAGGATGCTGTCCGTACGAATCGACTGAAGCCGCCGCCTGAATTCATCGACGACTGACACAGAGGCGATTTGGTTCATATAGACCAGATTGATTTTCGTTTTTGTAATCGTTCCGAGTATCCAACTTTCAAACACTAGCTGATCGCTTTTCAACCTTTTGCGGATCAAAGCAACATTGCTGTTGATATCTTCAATAAAACCCTCTCGCGGGCCTCGGATGACCGACTCGGAATTGGGTTCTGAAGTAGTTCTGGATTGTGCGTTATATACGTCATAGTCCAACGCGATCCCAGTACTCGGCAGAATTAACAGGCAGTGACCTTCCAATAGCGAGTCGGTACATTCGTTTAGCTCTGTCAACTCGCTTTTACGGATATACGGAATGTTCTTCTTCAACCAGTCCAGTGGATCCTTCGGTTCGATATCACCCTCGTGATTGGTATCAACAATCGGCTTGATTAGGAGTTCATCTACCCGATTTGCGGAGATCAGGGACTCAAGATAGAGGCAATAGACTTCGAAATGGTTGTATATGCTGAGTCTTTGGCAAATCATATCCGACGAATGGCCAAGCCGATCCGTTATCCCTTGTACCAAATTCGTTTCGTGACTGACCTCAGACATGGAATACATCAACCTCCAATCGTATTCATGAGGTTTTCCAAATCATGGTGATAATATGCGCGTACCATTGAAGGGCTAAGTTTAAGAGACTTTGGACGCTACCACGAAATACAAAATCCGGGATTTAATTGTAAGCGCATCCATCGAAATATACAAACACTATCATCAAAATGTATAGCTAATTACAATGGAAAGGTTGTGCTATATTATAAATCACATCTGTAACATCACATAAATCGTGCTCGAGGTGATCCCTAGTGAATTTTTAAAATAAATCAAGATTTAGAATTTCATATATGCAAAAATATTTAGCAGGGAGATGTTTGACATTGAGTTTTACGAATCGGAATCCATGGTTTGCTATTATTGCAATTGCGTTAGGTGCTTTCTCAATTTCTCTCACAGAGTTTTTGCCAGTTGGCCTACTTTTTGAAATTAGCCGAAGCTTTCATGTATCGGAGGGTACTGCCGGAATAACAGTAACGTCCACTTCTATACTAGCGGCCATTGCGGGGCCGATTGCTACAATAACTATCGGACGTCTAGATCGGAGGATAGTGTTCCTTGGACTATCGTTGCTGCTTATTGTATCTGGCGTGCTTTCGATAATTTCAACCCAATTCGTGATGCTAGTCATTGCGCGAATTATTCTTGGAATAAGTGTTGGAGGATTCTGGGCAGTGTCTTTGCCTGCTCAAGCAAAATTAGTTTCTCAAGAGAATGTATCAAAAGCAATATCGATTGTGCTAGGAGGATTTGGGATTGGCACGGTTTTAAGTGTTCCATTAGCATCTTTTATAGCTGCACATTTTGATCTGAAAATCGCATTCACGATAGGATGTATACTTGCGATTGCTGTTTTCATCATCCAGTTCATACTGCTTCCGAGAATTCCGATGGAACAGGGGGTTCGTGGTAAAGATTACTTGGAGTTGTTAAAAATGAAGAAAGTAAGAGCCGTCTTTGTTATTGCGATTCTCTTTGTAGGTGGTCAATTTGCAGGCTACACGTATATAACGCCCTTTTTCCAGCAAGTGACCGGAATGGGCCCGAATCTACTCAGTACGATACTGCTAGTCTACGGGATTGTTTCTTTCATAAGCAATTTCATCGCTGGTTTCATAGCCAGTCGCAGCCTAAAAGGATTGATAGTCTTAACAGTCGTTTTGTCTCTTATTTCATTACTGGGCATTTCACTGTTTGGACATAACATTGTTATTTCAATCATTGCTTTCATTATTTGGGCGATCGCCTGGGGAATGGCTCCCTTGGGCTTGCAGCTATTGGTTCTTTCGTCTGCTAGGGATGCTGTAGAAGCCATAACTCCGGTCTATGTAGGTATTTATCAGTTGTCTGTCAGCCTGGGAGCTTTAATAGGCGGTTTGGCAGTCGATACGACCAATGTAACCGGCGCGATGTGGCTTGGAGCGTTCTCGTTCGCTTCTGTACTCTTCATGCTTACGGTTAGCTCGACAGTCAACAACCGATCTCTAGTCAGTCAAACAGAATAACACAAAAAAAGAAGAAGGCGATCGAACATAAATCCCTTAGGGAAACGCGACCGCCTTAATAAATCATTTAAACGCTCACGACTTGATTTACGCGTGGAGATAACATATCTATGAATTCTTGAAGGGATGACGATACCCGTTTGTTTTTGTGGAGAATAATTTGGGTGTAAAAGGATGGAAGAAGATCATCCTGTAAAGTAATGAAAGATAGCTGGTTATTCGCGATCTGTTCTTGAACGACGAACAATGGCATGAAAGCAAGCCCCATGCCATACATGACACACTGTTTAACGCATTCAATGCTACCCATCTCGGAAACAATTTGATAAGAAATATCGTGCTCATTCAGTACTCTTTCCAGAGTTGCTCGGTATCCGCAATCTTTCTCGGTCAGTACGAAGGAACTGTTCTGCAATACCGACATATTAATATTTTTCTGCCCGCTCAAAGGATGATCCGGATGGCAAACGATGACAAGCTTTTCCTCACGGATTTGTATCGTTCTTATCTCAGGATCAGAAAGATGAGTACTGAGGATGAGACCCATATCGAGTTCATTCTGCTTGATCTTCCTGATCAAATCAAGCTCGCAACTAGGGAAAAATGATATGTTTCGATCCATAAATTTTCTTTTATAAGCTTCATAAGGGGGCAAAAAATAAGTAGCTAAGGCTTCGATTGCTCCTACTGCAAGGTTTGTTTTTGGCTCCTTGGTGAAATGCTCTTCCGCGTTGAAATAAGCATTGACGATTGCATCCGCGAACTGAAGCAACTGTAAGCCTGATTCCGTGAGTTTAAATTTTTTACTGGTTCGATCAAATAACTTTTGATTGTAATGTTTCTCTAAGGTTTGAATTTGTATACTGACGGTTGATTGCGCATATCCAAGACGTTCAGCAGCTCGTGTTAAGTTCTGACAGCGTGAAACTTCACGAAAAGTAATGAAATACTGGATGTCCAAGGGAATCCTCCTTGTAAGTATTGAATTTACTGATAGATTTGCTATTACATCATTGTGTTATTCTATGTTTTTCAGTATAACAGAAAAGTCACTTTACTAATGCCGGTCGTAGCTGGTGCATTTGACCAGTTGCTTTCTCTCTGGTGGCAGCAATGCGAAAGATGGAAATAAGCACTACCGGGGGATCGTACATCGATAACAGCAGAGCTTCCATGCAACCGGCTCACAAAAAAAGACCTCAAATTCCACTGAAAGTGGAGGTTGAGGTCCTTTTTTTTGAAGAGTTCCATTCTAAGTGGGGCTTGGAAAATCACGTATTAGCTTTCTAACTGAACCATACATTTACGGAATCAGAACTAAGCTCCAGTTTTGATTGGCGGATGATGATTCTGTCCACTGCATATTAATGGCGCCATCAGCCGTGCTGCCGCCGCTGAGGCCAAGCATCTTGCCGCTCTTAACGTTCTTAAGCTTGTAGTATCCACCGCCAACAGCAACCAGCTGCCATTGCTGGCTGTTAGAGCTGCTTGCCGAGTTAATGACGCTGCTTGCTCCGTCCGCTGTAGAAGCGCCGGAAATATCCATATATTTACCGCTATTCAGGTTTTTGATTTTGTAATAGCCATTCGAATACTCCAATTGCCAGGATTGGCTTGCTGCACCTGTGTATGTGCGCTGCTCGATCTTTGTGTCGTCCGCTGTTGCGTCAGATACTGTGCCGAGAGTCTTTCCGCTATTGCGGTTCGTAATGGAATATGTCTTCGTCAAGTCAATTGGAGCAACCGAATTCAGACGCCATGTTTGGTTCGTTGAGCCGGTCTCTGCCCACTGGATAACTGGAGCGCCATCCCCCACTGAACCGCCGCTGATGCCAAGCACTTTGCCGCTGTTACGGTTCTTGATTTTATAATACCCGTTGCTGGCGTCGATAAGCTGCCATTGCTGACTATTCGCGCCGCTGTCCGTCCATTGAATGCTTTGTCCGCCATCAGCTGCCGAGTTGTCCTTGATATCCATATATTTGCCGCTGTTGGTATTTTGGATGTTGTAATAACCTGCTCCAGCATCGACAAATTTCCAGAATTGGCTTGCCGCACCACTGAATGGACGTTGCTCGAGCGTCGCCCCGTCTGTGGTCAGATTGCTTGTAATGCCAAGCGCTTTCCCCGAGTTGCCATTCATAAGAGCATAGGACAAATTCGTATCTACAACAGAAGCAGGTAGGGAAGACCAAGTTCCGGCTGCCACGTCAATGGACCATTTCTCATAGCCGTTGATAACCGGCTTACCTGTGCTGTCGAAAGTCAACGGATAGAAGGCATTCCGACCTGGGCCCGTGCTGGCAGGCCCTGTTTTGGCGTTGTTATCCATATTGTTCCAACGGTCGCCGATATACAGGTACATCGTTTCTTGTGTTCCTTCAATCGGAAGGATTTGGTCGATCTGTGTATCGAAGGAATTAGCGCCTGTAGGACTTGTGCCCGCGTAGCTCGCTCCAGTCCAAGTCGTTGTTCCTGCCCACAGAGAACTGCTCCAAGTACCAGTGATGCTATCCGCCGTATAATAATAAGTTCGGCTGGATTCGTAACCATTCGTCTCGGAAGCCAGCATGTAATACTTGGATCCTATTTTGAAGAGCGTGGTGGCTTCCTTATTAGGAGACTTCAAAAGCGTCACAGGCGTGACAGAGATCTCATATTGATTGTTTGTATTCAGCTTCGTTTCTACTTTACCAATATAAATGCCGGAGTTATAGTCAGGTATTCCCGAGCTCGTTAATCTCCAATCAACCGTTTGAGTAATGTAGGTAGTGCCATCATCATCGGTCATAATCGAACCAAGATCTCCATTTCCGTAGTAACCGCCCGGATTAGGAATGAATTTCTGGAATTCGAACTGACCTGTTGGCGAATCGCTGTACCAGATCGATAGCGAATTGCGATAGCCGCAGCAGCCGTATTCCATGAACATCACGTATTTATCAATTACGCTGTTATATTGGACAAGCGGTCTGCCGAACCATGTGTTGTTGGAAAATTCGGGAATGGATGTATCTCCCGTATTGTTTCGGTACGTGTTAATAGATTGAAAATCGACTATCTCCCTATGTGCCGTCCAGGTTACAAGATCTTTTGACGTGTACGCACTGACTTTCTTCTTCCAGTTCGGATTCGGCGTTTTATCAGGAAGCTTTGAAGGTTGAGAAGTGTCCAAGCCGTACCAGTAATAGGTATCTCCTTCCTTCATCATCCAGCCGCCTTGTGCCCAGACCTGATCACCGTCCGTCGCGTACTTGTTCACATTGTTAACGATTAAGGATGACGCTGCCGCGTGAGCGGGTTGCGCGAACAGAAGCGCGGACCCAATCAATACCGCGGACATGAATGCCGCCCAAAACCTTTTGGGTGAAAATAAGCCTTTCTTTTGTGTCATAAATCATCACTCTCCTTGTTGATATTCTCGCAGCTCCGCATCGGGGGAAGCGTTTTCATTATATTAAATCGCAGTTCTATTAAACACGCGTGTAAACAACGAAATCTAAAACAAATCAATAGACTTCTCTATCAACCTTAGTTCAAAAAGACAAAATTTACACTAACGTGCAGCATAGTTGAATCCTCCCAAAGTAGTCACTTAAATCCATTATGTACGCTCTATTAATCCATTCAGAATTTAGTTTTTAGTGGTACATTTATTTTGAATGAATGATTAGAAATGAGGGATACAGTGGACGAGGGATGGAAAAGAGATCGTTTTGGTGCAATAGAACGTGGAGAAAACCTAATGGTTTTAGCGAAAATGAAAAGTGGCTTTGCAGTGATTGGTGATACTCAGTTTCTGCCTGGTTACTGTGTTCTACTAGCGTATCCAAAGGTTAATTCGCTCAACGAGCTATCAATTATACAACGTAAGGAATATCTATTGGATATGAGTTTTATCGGTGACGCTATTCAATCGGTATGTAGCCCCAGACGTGTGAACTACTCCATTTACGGAAACTCGGAAGCTTTTCTGCATGCTCATATATTTCCTCGATATGAATGGGAACCAGAAGATAAAAAACCATATCCAGTTTGGCAGTATGGGGATTTATGGAATTGGAAGGAGTTACAGTATTCCGACGAAAAACATGCAAAGCTTCGGGGGCAAATTACGGAAAAGCTTGAGGAGATATTAAAAGAAGCCTACTGAGCTATTCCTCTGTTTTTAAGGATGTATCTGCTGTTTAAGGAAGGGGGGTTCAATGTGCCCAAAAGGATTTCTGATGAAGAAGCCCGAGATTTAGGAATCGAAACGTTGCATCAACGAATGGACAATGGTGAACGACGATTCCGATTGATAAGCTCGGACGGAACATCTTATATAAGAACGGAAGCACCAAACGTAGGTGGATGGCAAAACAGTCATTTTCATAAAGAGCTTACTGAATTATATGTGATTCAGAGCGGTTGGCTGGTATATGCCGAATTGACTTCTGAGGGTGAGCTTTCTTTGAGAATGATTAAACATGGGGGCTCCATATTGGTAAACCCGTTCATCCATCACAACATATATATGTCTGCATGTACTGTAACTCATGTAATTAAATATGGAAGCAGTATGACTCAATCAGACTGGTTTCCGTCTTCTAAGTTAGACAAGCTAACCAAGCACATAGCTGAATCGGAACTGCTGAAGCTATAAGGTAGAAAAAGATATACCTATCGGTCAACTTGTGCTTACAATAAAAGAGTACAAGAATAGCAGAATAGGCTACGTGCATGAAAGCCACAATTTAAAACCGAGGTGAATGTAGGATGAAGCGGTTAGAAGAACCCCGTAAAGAAGTAGGCAGAAACGTAACGAGTATTCTGGAAACCGTTGATGTGCGGAGCGGCGAGCGCAGCATCTTGGCCGAGTTCGATTATCTGATCGAAGCGCCTAATTGGACTGGCGACGGCAATTATCTCATCTATAACAGCTTGGGACATCTGTATTCATATGACCTCGGTACAGGGGAAAGCGCGATGATCGAATCGGGTTTCGCCACTCAATGTAATAACGACCACGTACTTTCACCCGATAACTCGCACGTCGCCGTCAGCCATCATACTTACGAGGACGGGCAGTCTCGCATTTATATTTTCCCTTTGCTAGGTGGCAGACCGGTGCTGGTTACGCCAATGGCTCCAAGTTATTTGCACGGATGGTCGCCGGACGGAACTACGCTATCTTATTGCGCAGAGCGGAATGGTGAATACGATATTTATACCATTCCTGTAGACGGAGGTATCGAAACGCAGTTAACGCATACCGCTGGACTGAATGATGGGCCTGAATATTCACCGGACGGCAAACACATTTGGTTCAATTCTGTTCGCACGGGTCTTATGCAGGTATGGCGCATGAATGCCGATGGCAGCGAGCAGATTCAGATGACATTCGATGAAAGCAACAACTGGTTTCCGCATATCTCTCCTGATGGAGAAAATGTAGCTTATATTACATACCGCAAAGGCGATGTCGCTCCCGGTGACCATCCTCCCAACAAGGAAGTTGAAATTCGCATCATGCCTAGCTCAGGCGGCGAATTCCGTACGCTTGTTAAGTTGTTCGGCGGACAGGGAACCATTAACGTCAATTCGTGGTCTCCCGACAGCAGTCGATTGGCATTCGTTAGCTACAGATTGAAGGAGTAATCTTACGCAGTATATCAGTTTATACGGGTAACAAAAACGCCGGTGACCATAAGCGGTAACCGGCGTTTCTCTATTTGCGCTTCGGCATTTTGCTCTCATCCATGTACAGCAGATTCCAGCGGTGACCATCCAGGTCGGCGAATCCTGCGCCGTACATCCAACCGTCAATTTCATTCGGCTTGCCAAAGATGCTTCCTCCGGCAAACTCTACTTTTTGAATATAGGCATCGACTTCTTCTCTGCTCCCAGCACCAATGGAGAATATGACTTCTGCGTTATGGGAAGTATCTGTAATCTTTGAACCTGTAAATTTCTCAAACGCCGCAACTGGGAACAGCAGAATCGTTGTTTGGCCAATGGCAAGCTTGGCTCTCTCGTTACCAAAGCTCACTGCATGGAATCCAATCTCATTGAAGAAGGCAGTAGACTTCTCAACATCATTAACCGGCAAGTTAATCCAAATATCCTGTGACATGGCTGTAGCCTCCTAGAATATATTTTCAACTACTCCTACTATACTTTACTTCTTGCAGTAGAAGCGAATCATAATGGAATTACAATGTCATGGAGAGAAGAGGGAAGAACATGAAACAGTTTCCAATCGGAATGATCGGTGCCGGAGGGATCGCGATATCCCGGCATTTGCCTAATTTGCAGAAGATCGAAGGAGTCGAATTCGTTGCTGTAGCCAATCGCAGTCTGGAGAGCAGCAGGAAGGTGGCGGAGGCGTTCGGATTCGCCAAAGTGTATGAGAATTGGAAGGAAGTCGTGGATGATCCGGAGGTCCGCATCATCTTTAACTGCACACCGCCTTATATGCACAAGGAAATCAGCTGTTATGCGCTATCCAAGGGCAAGCATGTATTTTGTCAGGCGCGAATGGCTATGAATTTAACTGAGGCCGAGGAGATGCTCGAAGCAGATCGGAATACGAAGCTTACAACTATGCTTTGTCCTCCTCCAACCTATATGGCGGTCGAACCTTTCGTGATGCAATATTTGGCAGATGGACAGCTCGGTGAAGTTCGCCATATCGTCCTGCATCATGCGACGAGCTCGCTGAATGATTCGGATAAGCCTCTGCATTGGCGTCAACGTCATGATTTGCAAGGAATCAATCTGCTGGACGTTGGCATAATGGGCGAGGTGCTGAACCGGTGGTTCGGTCCGCTCAGCCACTTAAGCGCACTCGGCAAAACCTGGGTGACCGAGCGGCCAGCCGACCGTGACGGCAAATCCAAGGTGGATTTGCCTGATTCGGTTACAGTCATAGGGCAGTTTGAGAGAGGAGCAACTCTCACTGCCTTGTTCACCGGTGCTGCCGCGATCGATGCGAGCAGCTTGACGATTCACGGAAGCCGAGGGACGCTACGATGCATACCGGGCGAGCCCTTCGTGTTTGTGAATACGAGTGAGGGAGAGCGCAGAATCGACATACCTGTAGATTTAGTCCAGCAATGGGAAGTTGAGGAGCAATTTCTGCGTGCCGTGGCGGATGGAGAGAAAGGCGTTCCTTCGTTCGAGGAAGGTGTGCGCTATATGAAGTTTACGCAAGCGATCACGGATTCCATGGAGCAGGGGATGCGGCCGATTCAACTTTAAGAGCGGTTGGTTGGATAGCGCGTGAACAAATTTACAATCTCTTAACATCTACACACTGTAACCTTTTTTAACCAAGGCCCGTCCATCTATTTGTATGACCCAAATTAACTGCATGAGGTGGATGGAATGATGAGAAAGAAATACAAGATGGTTACGATGATGGCGACGGCGGCAATGTTGGTTGCTTTCGCGGGGCAAAGCTTCGCAGCGACTTCTGAATTCACGGATTTGGACAATAGTGCGACAAAGGATAAAATCATCTCCCTGCAGCAGCGGGGCTTAGTACAAGGCGTTTCGACCACTCAATTTGCTCCGCATGCGATTATGACGGAAGCGCAAGGCATCCAATTGATCGTTAACGCGCTGAATCTGAACCTGGATTTAGTTCGGTTCGTGAAAGAGCCGAAAGCATCGGATTACTTCCCGAACGCGAAAGACGGCGAATGGTACGCGAATGCACTCATTGTTGCTGCGGTCAACGGGCTCGACTTCCCGAAAGACTTGAGTCCTAATCAACCGCTCACGAGAGAAAGATTCACGTATGAATTGATCCACGCTTTCGAAGCAAACGGCAAGCTGCCTATGATTAAGCCAGCTGCAGTCAAGATTACAGATGAAGACCAAATTAACGTGGAATATTCCGGTGCGATCGTGCGCGCATTGCATTACGGCGTCATTAAACTGGGGGAGGATGGAAACATGAATCCTAAGTTGATCATCACCCGTGCAGAAGCCGTCGAAGAAATCTACAATGCTCTGGAATACTTGAAGGCTCACGCCGCACCTGCAATTGAGGATGCTAAAGTATCCGTCTCGCAAGGCTTGCAATTGATTGCCGACGGGATAGGCGTGAAGCCGTCCCTAATTGAGGAACTCGATCCCAATGCCAACCTGAACCGTGAAACATTTACCGTGCTTCTCGTACAGGCTATGGAGAGCGGGGGCAATCTGCCGATGATCAACCTGGTTCCGGCGGATATCAAGGATGGAGACCAAATTAATGTAGTCAGCTCCGGTGCCATTCAACGAGCGCTCAAATACGGCATCGTGCAACTGGACGAGAATGGTAATTTCAAGCCGCAAGACGAAGTGACGTTGGCGCAAGCGAAAGAAGCGATCAACTCCGCCAACGATTATCTGAAGGCGCATACTGGCAAAAAACCATTGAATGACTGATCTAAGGCTATAATCTGGAATGGAATAACATCCTGTGTAAACACCAACTGAGGCTGCCGGTTCTCCGGCAGCTTCTTCATATTTGAGCAAATTTCTATAGGAGCACGCTCATGGACATTGATTTTTCTAAGTGGAAGAAATATTTTATAGATAATAGCTTAAATCTGAATTCTATTAGCTGGGATGATAGCTACGAGTTATCACTATATGAACGTCAAGTTATTATGAAGTCAATCCAACAGTTTCAATTAGGTGAGAATTCAGAAGGAAAGCACTTAATCAACAGCGCAAAAAGATATGTATCTAGAACGCAAGATCATGATTATTATGACTCACTAGTAGAGTTTATACGAGAAGAACAGCGTCACGCCCGGGATTTAGCAAGATTCATGAGAAAGCAAGAAATTCAGCTTATTCGTAATCACTGGGTTGATCAAGTTTTTAGAAAGCTGCGTAAATGTGCTGGATTGGAATTATCCATTATTGTCTTGATAACCGCTGAGATTATTGCGAAGATTTATTATAAAGCTCTGAAGGACTCTACAAAGTCGCAAACTTTGATCGATTTATGCAATCAGATCTTGCAAGATGAAGAGAAGCATGTTCAGTTTCAATCAGAAACCCTTCATAAACTGGCTCAACATAGAGGTAACATCCATAATCGCATATCAAGAAGAATACATAGAATCCTTCTCGAAGGCACTTTAGTTATTGTATGGCAGCAACATAAGAGCGTTTTTAGCGCAGCGGGAATGAGTCGAAGAAGCTTTTATCAGAGTTGTCGTGAGGAATTTTTGGAGTCAGATCAGATTGTAGTAGGATCATAGAAGTGCTGGCTTTGGTCACAAAATCATCTATCCAGGAGTGATTGCTATGAACGAACCCAAGTTGAATGAGTACCGCATGCTGAACCAGTTCGCCAAGAAAGGGCAAATCTTATTTGTAGGATCATCTCTTATGGAAGGTTTTCCTATTTACGAATTGCAGCTGACGTTGAATCTTGGTCTTGACCGGGTCATCTATAATCGTGGAATTGGCGGTACGACGAGCGCAGATCTGCTGCAATCGATGGACACTTGTATTTTTGACTTGGAGCCAAGCAAGCTCTTCATTAATATTGGCTCGAATGATATCGGTGGCGCTGGGCTGGACGGGTACAGCAAAGAGACCCTGCTTGTGAATTACAATCGCATCATGGATCAGATTAAAGCCCGTTTGCCGCAATGCGAAGTGTTCGTGATGGCCTATTATCCAATCAACGCGCAAGCGGATTTTGGAATCGATAGCAACGATAAGATACCGATGTTTGCCACCCGAACCAACGCCAACATTCTAGAGGCGAACGAAGGAATCGAACAATTAGCCGAAGAGCATGGATTTACATTCATTAACGTGAACGAAGGCTTAACGAACGACGAAGGAGATTTGAAGCCAGAATTCACCGTAGAAGGCATCCATTTATGGCCGAACGCGTACAGCATCATTCTGAATAATTTGAAACGGTATTTGTAAGCGGCAAGATACATAACTTTTAATGAGAAACGGAAGGTTACAACGCATAATCGGCGCTGTAGCCTTCTTGTTATTTCCAGCTTTTTCAGCGACTGCTATAATGAGAGGATATTCTCACGGCTGAACTACTGACTGCTGCACAGATGGAGGACAACGATGATGAAACCATTCTTTAAAGAGATCGTTCATACAGAAGAGGAGCTGCGTTCGATGCTTGGACATCCGAGCGAGCTCGTACGAAGCAAGGTCGTTACAACACTCGATCGGCATTGCAGGGAGTTTATAGCGAAGGCACCTTTAGTCTTTGTCGCAACTAGCGACGCAACGGGGGCATGCGATGTATCTCCGCGCGGCGATGCAGCGGGATTCGTGGCGGTGCTGAGTGAAACACATCTCCTCATTCCGGAACGTCCTGGCAATAAGCGAATGGATACTCTTCGGAATCTACTTGCTAATCCCCGAATCGGACTTATATTTATAATCCCTGGGCTCGAAGAGACGCTGCGCATTAACGGTCGCGCTTGCATTATCAAAGATCAAGAGCTGCTGCAGCCGCTGGAGGCACACGGCAAAACACCTCTTCTTGGAATTGGAGTAGAAATCGAGGAAGGCTACATCCATTGTGCCAAAGCGTTCAAGCGCTCGAAGCTGTGGGAGCCGGCAAGCTGGCCCGATCAGGATACACTTCCGAAGCCGGCGCGCATTCTGGTTGATCATACCAGCAAGCTCGGCAAGACGGAAGAAGAGATAGCAGCCGCACTTCGCGAGAGCTATGAGAAGAGGCTGTATTAAACATTAACATCATTATTCTGAATAAGAGGTGGTTCAGCATGATCTTGGTAGCTGATGGAATCTCGTCCCTCATAGAGGCGCTTGGAGAAAGCATGGTAGACCTGAGCTCTGGCTTGTTTGCCAGCAAAGACGAGCGGAGATACAGGAAGCGGCTGAAGAAGCTGAAGAAAGAACAGGAATGGTTCGATCAGTTCTATGCGAGCAACGAGCATTACAGCTTCGTCATCAAGACGGATGAGGCTATCAAGAAGCTGCTATTTAATAACGAATATGTGCGAGATCTTGAGCTGAACGAATCGGCGCGAACAAGCTTCCGCAAGCTGGTCGCCGAGCTGCATGAGAAATCGCAGACGCCAAATTCAGAGGATGTGAACCATGACAATCTCAGCCCTCGTACTTGACCTGGATGGTACGCTGCTTGATTCGAATAAAGAAGTTTCGGAGCGGACGGAGCAAGCTGTGCTTGCGTGTCATAGGCGCGGTCTCTCGATTATCTATGCGACGGCGCGCCCTCCCCGTGCGGTGAGAGAGCTGCTGTCTGAACGCTTATACGCGATAGGCAATTTCATTTATTACAATGGTGCGTTCGTCTGCAGTCCTTCTGGCGGCGAAGAGCATCATTTTCCTATTGAGAAGCAATTATTCGGTGAGTTCCTGGACCACTGCCTCGAGATTGCGCCAAATGTGGAATTTAGCGTAGAAGTGAAGGATGAATGGTTCTGTCTAGGGGTTGTGGATTACGCAGTCGTCGCGCGAAGGAAGGGTAATCCGATTCGCAAATCGATTGAGGAACTGAAAGAACACCATCCTACCAAAATCCTACTCTCTTCCATTGATGAACCGGCCATAACTTCGCTAGCTTCAAGATTTTCCTCCCGATTAAATATCGTAGTTACTGATGGCGGCAAGCTGGTCCAAATCATGTCTCTGTCTGCCTCGAAGGAAGCGGGAGTCCAGCTTCTGTGCGGGAAGCTCGGGTTTACGATGGCGGATATCATTGTTTTTGGCGACGACTATAATGATCTCGGTCTTCTGCAAGCGGCAGGCTATTCCGTTGCGATGGGAAATGCGCCACGCGATGTGCAGGAAGCAGCGGACGAGGTTACGTTAACGAACGATGAAGATGGTGTGCGTGTCGTACTTGAGCGGATTCTCGCGGACATGCCACAATTGATCCGACAAGCGACTACAGATGAAATAAAGACCATTGTTGATCTGAAAATAAGGATGTTCGAAGAAGCCGGCATCAAGCATTACCTTAAGGCGGATGCACCTGTTGAGATTCACGCGGTCTATGGCGAGATGTATCGAAACCTTCTTGCTATCCACTTCGTCTTGGAAGAAGAAGGAAGAGTTGTCGCGTGTGCAGGTGCGTTCTTGAAGTCGGATATTCCCTACAGCTTCTATGAGCCGGATCGTTACGGATTTATCGGAGACGTCTACGTGATGCCGGAGTACCGAAATCGCGGTTATGCACGGCGACTTACAGAAGAAGCAATTAGCTGGCTTCAAGCAAGCGGCGTGAAGACGATTCGGCTGCTGGCTTCTCCCGCAGGAAGGCATCTCTATGAGACAATGGGCTTCAAAGCGACGCACGAGATGGAACTCAAGCTGTAAGGAAACGGGGACGAAGCTAATACATACAGGAGGCGGATGAGTATGCCTTGGCCAATGGTTCATTTTGGAATTGCGGAGAAATTGTACGATGGACAGCCGTCCCCCAGCTTCCTGCTCGGAAGCATTGCACCGGATGCGATCCATGCGAGGGGACATGTGACCCGTGAGGAGAAAGGCGCGACGCATTTCGTTACGGAAGGACAACTCCCCAATGTCGAACAGTTGAAACAAGCTTGCCTGCATTATCTTGGAGATAATCGGGAGAGTGTACGGGCAGACTTCATACTTGGGTATATCGCGCATGTATACGCTGATATGAGGTGGACGGATACGATCTATGCAAGGTTTGAGCAGGACTTCAACAGGGAGAAGCAGGATCGAAGCATTCGGGATGTCTATAACGAAGAGGTTAGCCAGACGGAATTCGCTCTGCTTCGGACTCAGTCATGGGCGAGTGCAGTACTGCTTGCACTTCGGCAAGCGCTGCCTGATGGTATAGAGCCGCTTGTCTCGGAGCACGAAGTGAGCCACTATCGGGAGTTGAAGCTAGATTGGTTGGGCGAGCCCGATCACGAGCCTAAGATGGAGCCGCTCCATTTCACAACCGAAGCCGTGCTTGCGTTCATCGAACGAACTGCCGAAGAGCTGAAGCTATTGTTTCAAGAATGGGGTATTTCGAAAGACCGTATCGCATCTATAGGAGGACAAGATGAACGAATCTATTAAGACTGTACATAGAGTAGCGACGATTGAAGAATACACACGGTTATGCCGCGCAGTGGGATGGGAAGACTTTATGAATTTTGAAGCGGCAGCAGCGGCACTCAGCCGATCGTTATATGGCGTCGTTGTGCAAATTGGCGATGAAACAATTGGAATGGGCCGCGTCGTTGGGGACGGACATATCTTCTTCTATGTTCAAGATATTGCCGTAAGGCCAGACTATCAAGGGCAGGGGATTGGCAAGCTCATCATGGAATCGATCAGAAGCTACTTGTCCGAGCACGCACCGGAGAAGGCATTCATCGGTTTATTCGCAGCTCAAGGGAAAGAAGACTTCTATAACAAGTACGGCTTTCATAAGCACGATGGCCTAACAGGCATGTTCGGTACGATACATAACCGTGAGATTCGTTAATTTGCGATAAAGGAGCTAGATTGCCGTGAAGCTGGCGCTAATTAAACAAATGGGCTATTTCGCATGCGTATTGGCTTTGCTAATCTGGATGCTGCTCGCTTGGCAAAATCCTTTTTTCGAGGGGATGACGAAGTTTAGTCCTGTTCATTCATTCGTGATGATCGTGCTGCCAGCTTGCTTGTTTGCCATCGGCTTATTGCAATCGCGTATTATTATTCTTATCGCCGCGTTCCTCTGGAGTGTGCCATATGGCGTTGTAATGCTCACGACTTCGAATATCTATCGGCTCGTTGGAGTCATAAGTATCACCTATCTCATCTGTCTGATGCTGTGTCGGTATAGGAGAATGAGATACTGGTAGAGGAGGCAGAGCTAACGTTGCGCATGATATTTAAATTGAAATGGGTGCTCGCATCCCTGCTTGTTTTTCTAATGGTGTATGCCGTCTTCTATGCGTGGATATTAAGCAGCGTGAAAGATACGCTGAGAACGATCTATCTCCACCCTGAGCAAGATAATGAGATGAGAGGCATCTATGTGGCCGAGGAGGTTCTGCCTTACTTCACAAGGCAAGAGAGCTATCCTTCTTCACCTGGCGATAAGATCGAGTTTTCTCTGAGCACAGGTGCTGTAGCGCATTTATTCACAAGCGCAAAAGTATGGATTAATTACACGTATATGGGGTCTGGATCAGGTGTAGACTCGGGCGTGAATTATGGCTCATTCCGTGTTCCTATCCAGTTGACTGTTAAGCTAGGTCACGGCAAGTGGAGAATTGTCGATAAGGTTGAGGCTCCTTAACGAAAATTTACTGCGATAAATGGGTGTATATGGTAAAATATTGCTCAACTCTAATAGGTCCGAGGTGACGCAGCTTGTACGAGACAACCATTCATGCCGCTAGATTGCTTGCAGAGACTGTTATTCGCGAGGCAGGTCAAATATGCAAGGCGAAATTCGATAATTTCGCCGAGCTCCGAACAAAAGATGAGTTTGGCGATATGGTTACGGAAGTAGACTTGATTGCAGAAGAAGTCATTATCCAGCGCATCAGGGAAGCTTTTCCCGAGCACCAAATCCATAGTGAAGAAGCGGGTATCCTCGGTGAGGAGAGCGATTGGCTGTGGATGATTGATCCGTTGGACGGAACGAATAATTTTGCAATTGGACTGCCGGTGTTCTCGACATCCATAACCTTGATCTATAAGCGCGAGCCGGTACTGGGCGTCATCTATGAGCCCTTGACTGATCGGCTATTCGTCTCTGTACGAGGCGAAGGCGCGTTCTGCAATGGACATCGAATCGAGGTTAAGCCCACTGCGAACCTGGCCAGAGGGAATATTGGCTGGATCCAGGGGCATGGCGTACAGAATGATTCTACTGCTGTAGCGCTTAGACAGCATATTGATACGAGCTTTAAGCGAATGCTGCGGCTTTGGGCACCGACCTTGCTCTGGTGTATGCTGGCAAAAGGAAATCTGGATGGCATAGTCCTATACAACTCAGAAGGCGATGATCTGTACTCAGGACTGCTCATGGTGAAGGAAGCGGGCGGTGTCGTTATTGATTTTGACGGCAATCCGTTCACGGGTATGAGTAATGAGCCTTATATCATCGCGTGCCATCCCGATCATAAGGAGCAGCTGCTTAAGATTGTGAGAGCGGGGCTTGGGGCATAGATGAGTCATGATGAGTGGAGCCCGAAAGGAAGGGATTGCTTGAAGATAGTTAGAATGATTCTGTCGATTGTTTCGATTCTGGTCGGTGTGAGCATCGTTACCATATCCAAGCTGGTTGAGGAGTTTACAGTGAAACTAGGATATGCTGCCTTTCAAGCGGCTGCCGCAGGGTCATATACCCCTGATAATTATGCGCTGGATCTATCCTTGAACTATTGGTTCGGAGCGCTGTGCATCATCATCGGAGCGATCTTTGCCTTGCTTGACCCGATTAGGTCCAATTTAGTTAAGATGAAAGAATTGATGAAAGAGTACGATCAACAGAATAAGGATGTGTAAACGATGGGCATTCAACTGGAGAAAGTGTCGGCAGATCATTTGGATTTTGTCTATATGACCGAGCTGCTTGATCGGGATTTATGGGATAGATACCCGGACACGCAGCAGTTCTACCATGCGTTCAATCAAGTGAAATTGGATGTGAGAGCAATCGTGGCCTACGCGGATAATGAGCCGGTAGGCTGCGGGTGTTTTCGGCAAGCCGAAGAGTCCGGCGTCGTCGAGATGAAGCGAATGTTCGTGCTGGAGGAGAATCGCGGAAGGGGTATTGCCCGCGCGATCATGAACGAACTTGAGCAATGGGCGAAGCGCGAAGGCAACCGAAGAGCGATTCTCGAGACAGGCACGGGACAGCCGGAAGCAATCGCTTTGTATACGAAGCTCGGGTACGAGCAGATCGCCAATTACGAGCCGTATATCGGCAGCGAAGATAGTGTCTGTATGGGGAAGGATCTGTAGCATTTGAAAAAAGCCATATTGCTCGCATGCGTAGCGATTGTCGCCTTCTTCGCGGTTATGTTTGTGGTTGATCATGATCATGGCGGCTTTCAAATTACGATTAAGAATAATCTGGATAAGGATTTGAATCACTTATCCATTGATTATCCCGGTGGACCGAAGGTCGTAACGGTGAGAGCCCATTCGACCAAGCGAGTCCACCTTGTCCCAGATGTCCGTGGAGAAGCAAGTATTATGCTTGTTTATGAGACGGGACATGGTAAGCAGCAAGCAGCTATTTTCGGCTATATCGAGCCTGGTTACAAAGGTGAAGCCACCATTAATGTCGATTTATTGAAGGATAATGGCGAGCTCGGCTTAACGGTAAAAGAGAAATTGGACATCTATTAGTAGAATCCACGGAGGTTGATCATCTATGATTCAATATCGCGAGATGACTGCCACAGATGCATCGAAGCTGAGCCAAATCGACCGTTCCGAGCATATCGACCTCATCTACGAGATGCGTAATGGCATGATGACAGAGCGAGAAGTAGAACTTGAGTGTCCAGCTTGGGATCAACAACTAATGACAGAGATGGAGCAGAGGTTTGCCGAGGAATGTGAACGAGGCGGCTTCGCTATTGGTGCGTTCGACGGTGAGCAACTAGCCGGCTTCGGCGTGCTTGCTGCAACATTCATCGGTGAGCTGCGAGATCAGCTGCAAGTGGACCTCATGCATGTGAGCCGGGCCTATCGCCGGCAAGGGATCGGCAGCACAATCTTCAGGCAGATTCGGGAGGAAGCTATCCGAAGAGGGGCGAAGTCGCTCTATATCTCATCGACGGAGACACGCTCGGCTGTGTCTTTTTACCATAGCAGCGGAGCGCGGCTGACTTCCAACCCGGATGAGAAGCTATTGATGAAAGAGCCGCTCGATATTCATATGATCGTAGCAATTGGTAATGGCAATGACTAGATAGAAGCTGCTAAGAGGGGGGAGTAAGCATGTACATTCCAAAACATACGCTTATGGAGGACGAAGCGACATTGTTCGCCCACATGGAGCGATACAGCTTTGCGACGCTCTTCTCAATGAGCGGAGGACATCCGACAGTGACGCATCTACCTCTCATATTGGATCGGGAGAACCGGTGCCTAATTGGGCATTTTGCGAGAGCGAATCGGCAGTGGGTGGATATTAACGGGCAAGAGGTGCTGGCTATCTTCCATGGGCCGCACGCCTACATTTCCTCCTCGTGGTATGAAACGAACCAGTCCGTGCCGACTTGGAACTATACCGCTGTTCATGCATACGGTCAGATCGAGTTCATTGAAGACGAGGCAGAACTGCTGCAATGCTTGAACCAAATGGTCGTAACCTACGAGGAGCCGGGAAGTGAGTACCACATTGACGATTCGAACCGGGGAGTCGTAGACGGACTGATGAAGGGAATCGTCGGGTTCCGTATACGTATGGATCGTGTGGAAGGGAAATGGAAGCTAAGCCAAAATCATTCCAAAGAGCGCCAAGCACTCGTCATCAGCAAGCTGGAGCAATCTTCGAGCTCGAATGCGCAAGAGATCGCACGGTTAATGCGAGGTAATAGCGAATGAGTACGACTTGTTTAGGCTGCAGCATCGCGAACAGTTGGCAGGCATGCGAGGTCGTCTATGAAGATGAATACGTCACATGCGTACTAGACATTGCTCCTCTTAATGAAGGACATACGCTCATTCTCCCCAAGAGGCATTACGCAGAGCTTGTGGAGATGGATCAAGCTGTGCTTTCTGCCATAATGGCGGCATCGGTTCACGTAAGTCATGCGTTGTCGGCCGTTTATAAGCCGGATGGCATCAGCGTCATCCAGAATGGGAGACAATTTAACGATCTCGGACACTATCATATGCATGTATTCCCGAGATATGAAGGCGATGGCTTCGGATGGCTGGAGCCGGAGCAAGATGCGAATCCAGAACCGCCGAATGCAGTGAAAGAGAAGCTGCAGCAAGCAATTCAGGCTCTATTGAAGCCATAGGAGGCGCACGGAATTGAACCGCATTCTTATCATCGGCTCTTCGGGAGCTGGCAAATCCACTCTGGCGCAGCAGCTTGGCCGCGCATGGTCTCTTCCTGTCATTCATCTTGACACCTATTTCTGGAAACCGAATTGGGTGATGCCGCAGGAAGCGGAGTGGGACCAAACCATTGAGCACTTAACGATGCAAGAGCAATGGGTCATTGACGGGAACTATTCACGCACGATGAGTAAGCGGATTGAACGGGCTGACTTGGTTATTTTGCTGGACATGCCAAGATGGCTGTGTATGTACCGGATTTTCAAGCGAAGAATTATGTTCCATAAGAAGACGCGTCCGGATATGAATGAAGGCTGCCAGGAAAAGATCGATTGGGCTTTTGTCAAATGGGTATGGAATTATCCGAAACGAAGCCGCAAGGACACGCTGAGCAAACTGGAGCAAGCAGCTGAGAGCGGTAAGCAAGTCATTATTCTCCAAACAAGAAAACAAGTAAAGGAACTGCTGCATGATCAAATACAATATCGGCTTCATTCGCAGAAATAATCAAATTCTGCTGCTGAACCGGGAAAAGCCATCGTGGATGGGTGCTTGGAACGGAGTCGGCGGCAAGCTGGAAGAAGGGGAAATGGCGCGGGATTCGATTATGCGCGAGATTCTCGAGGAAACGGGTATTAAGGCTAGCGATATACGCGTGAAGTTCAAAGGGCTTGTGACGTGGCAGGTCGATGAGGATTATTTTGGCGGGATGTATTTATATACAGCTGAAGTAGACGCAGACTATCCATATGCAACTCCGGTGAAGACGGATGAAGGCATCCTCGATTGGAAAGATATCGCTTGGATTATGCATCCGGATAATGTCGGGGTTGCGACGCATTTGCCCCAATATATGCCTTATATGCTTGAGCATCAAGCCTGTTACAACCATTACTGTGTATTTAAGGAAGGCGTTCTCAACAGTGTTACGTCCTACCCCATACCGGAAGAGGTCGAATGGGACCGGCAGCTGCTGTTGGAGGAGCTTGAACTATTCAGAATAGGCGGGACGGTGCAGCAATGAAATCATTTTCATATAGCAATCTATTGTGTGCCATTATTATTGCAGCTTCAATACTTGGAGGCTGTTATCTATTGAAAGACAACCGTCACGCAGGCGATGCGAGCCAGTACGGACCGCTGATGAATCTTGCCGAGACGGCGGAATATATGCATCTCACCGTAGATGAGATTAACACGATAATTACACTCGAAGACACAATTCTAGAGTCGAATGGCAGTTATTCCGGCAAAATGTTCCCTTACTTCAAGATCAGTAATGAAATCTATGTAAGCCGGGACGAGCTAGACGCTTGGATTAAAGAAACGGCAACGCAGCGCAAGCAATATCAATAACGAATGCGAAAGAGGAGCAGATCGTACAATGAAGCTTACAAAGTTAAATCACCTCTGCTTCTCGGTATCTAATTTGCAGCAGTCAATTACCTTCTATGAGCAAGTATTCGGGGCGAAGCTGCTTGTCGTTGGCAGGTCGCTGGCTTATTTCGACTTGGGCGGGCTTTGGGTCGCGCTCAACGAGGAGAAGGATATACCTCGAAACGAGATTCACCAGTCTTACACGCATATGGCGTTTACGATTGCGGAGTCGGAGTTCGATGCTTGGCTGCATAAGTTAGAGGAACACGGTGTGAATATCCTAACCGGGCGGGAGCGCGCGGCGGCGGACCGGCAGTCGATTTATTTTACCGATCCAGATGGACATAAGTTTGAGCTGCATACAGGCAATCTTCAGGACCGGCTTGCGTATTACCGTGAGACCAAACCTCATATGACTTTCTACGATGAATAAACAAACAGAGGAGCTTGATCGACGTTGGCTGATCCGATAATTGTAGCGCCTTACGACCCGAACTGGGTAATGGAGTTCCAGACGATCGCTGCGCGGATGCGCGAGTCGCTTGGCGAGCTTGCAACGCGAATCGATCATATCGGTTCGACTGCTATACCCGGAATTGCAGCCAAGCCTGTAATTGATATTCAAATTTCGGTCCGCGCGTTAGAGCCGGTAATCGACTATCAGCAGCCGCTGGAATCTCTCGGATATGTATATAGAGCGGATAATGGAGAACGGACAAAACGGTATTTTCGCGAGGGAGAGGGCATGCGAAGAACCCATATTCATGTAAGAGAGGAAGGGAGCTTCGGTCAGCAGTTTGCGCTGTTATTCCGCGATTATGTGCGAGCGATGCCGAATGAGGCGAAGCTGTATGAAGAGGCCAAAATCCGCCTAATGGCGCTGTATCGGGAGGAACGGCAGCGGTATGTAGACGAGAAAGAGCCCTATATTTGGGAAATTATGCGAAGAGCAAGCAGCTGGAGCCAAGAGATTGGCTGGCGACCAGGTATTTCGGATATGTAGAAGCTACAAGGGGGTACTCAATGTGATATTAATAGAGTCCTTGCATAATCAGCCTCGTGAGTTCATCGAACGTGCGATCCACTATATTTGGTCCCAGTGGGGAACGGAGCAGAATCTGGCGTTCTATCGGGATTGCATCGAGCATTCGCTTGCAGCTGAGGTGGATTTGCCTGAATTTTATGTGGCTGTTGAGGACGATCGATTCGTTGGTATATGTGCTCTGCTTCGCAATGATCTCATAAGCCGGCAAGACTTATGTCCGTGGCTCGCTTGTCTATTCGTAGAGCCTGCTTATCGTGGACAAGAACTTGGGAGCCGGTTAATGGAGCATGCCGAGAAAGCAGCGACGACTAAAGGATATGGAGCGATCTACCTGAGCACGACGCTAAGCGGATACTATGAACGTTACGGCTGGGAATGCGATGGGATTGGCTACTATATGGATGGCAGCGAGACAAAAATCTACAAGAAGCACTTGGTATGACGCGAGGAGGTTAAGCGATGAAGATAGAGATCAGGCTGATTACACCAGATGAGGTGGAGGCTTATTGGGGGCTTCGGCTGCAGGCTCTGCAGGACAGTCCAGAAGCATTCGGTTCGACTTACGAGGATTCGGTCGGAACGCCGATTGAGACCGTGCGGGGCCGTATCCAAGTTAAAGAAGATCACTTCATTCTCGGTGCCTATACAGAGGAAGACGAGCTTGTCGGCATGGTAGGGTTCCGCCGGGAAGACGGGACGAAAGTGAGGCACAAGGGCTTCATCTGGGGGATGTTCGTGAGTCCGAAAGCAAGGCAGCAAAGGGTAGGTAGAAAATTGCTTGAACGACTGTTGGAGCGAGTCCAGGGAGTCAATGATCTCGATCAAGTTACGCTTATGGTTGTCACCAGCAACGAGCAAGCCCGCAAGCTGTACTTGTCACTTGGATTTGAAGTGTACGGTTTGGAGCGTCATGCTCTGAAGTATAAAGGCGTCTATCACGATGAAGAGCTCATGGTGTACTGGTTGAATCGGTCATAACCAAGAAAGGGGCATGCAGAATGGTGGATGTTCGAGCTTACCAGGAGTCGGATTTGGAAGGGCTGGCAGCTTTAATGGCTGAGCTTGGTTCACCTGCTTCGAATGAAGATATGCGTCTGCGAATGGATCGCATCTCGGCAAGTCCCAACTATTATACCTTCGTTGCCAGCCTTGACGGTGCGATTGTCGGCATGATCGGCTTACGAATCCAGCACAGTTATGTGAGCAATGATCTGAAGACGCAGGTTTCCTCGCTCGCCGTGCAGTCAGGCTTACAAGGGAAAGGCATCGGCAAGGCACTTCTGGCACATGCGGAGGATTGGGCGAAGCAGCAGGGATCTAATTTTGTCTATATCAACAGCGGCATTAAAGAAGAACGTACAGATGCGCATGCCTTCTATAAGAAGCGCGGCTATGCGATAACAGGCTACAGGTTTGCGAAGAAGCTGAATAACTAAGGGGGAAATGAGATGGAGCAGCTGAAGGCGGTTATTTTTGATTTGGATAATACACTGCTTGATCGGACACATACTTTTTCACGGTTCACGCAAGCTTTCGTTAATCAGTATTTCAGCCATGTAGAGCATGTTCAGCCCTTGTACGACCGCATTATTATGCTGGATGAGGACGGTTACAAGGACAAACGCAAGCTGTTCATTGAGCTGCTCGAAGAGATGCCTTGGGACGAGCTGAAGGAGAAACCTGCTCATAACGAGTTAATGAGCTACTATGAGGAGAACTATGTAAGCAATTCGGTGCTCATGCATGAAGCAGACGAGGTTATCGCTCATGCGCGTTCGAAGTATAAGGTCGGCCTCATCACCAATGGGCGGACGTTGATTCAATACGGGAAGATCGATCAACTTGGGATTCGCGATCGATTCGACTTTATCATCGTCTCTGAGGAAGCAGGCGTGAAGAAGCCGGACCCGCATATCTTCGAGCTCGCCATTAGCAAGCTGGGGCTGCGTGCGGAGGAATGTCTCTATATCGGCGATCATCCGGTCAATGATATCGAAGGTGCTTCGAAAGCAGGTATGGCTACGATCTGGATCAAAGTGAATCAGCCTTGGCGGGATGAGCTTGAGGCGAAGCCGATGCATACCATTGAGCAGCTGAATGAGCTTCTTCGACTGATTTAGCGGTAGCTTTCCGGCGACATTATGAAAGGCGTGGTAAGAAAGCATGGCGATTATGATCAGGCAGCTGCTCAAGGATGAACCGCTGCCTTATGAGCTGCTCCTGCTGGCAGATCCCGAGCGGCAAGCCATTGAAGCATACATAGAGCGAAGCGCTTGTATGGTAGCAGAAGCCGACGATGGAGAGACTGTCGGTGTTTATGTGCTGCTGGCTACGGGGCCTAAGACGGTTGAGATTATGAATATCGCCGTCCGAGAGGACAAGCAGGGTGTCGGGCTGGGAAGACTCCTGCTTGAGCATGCGATTAGGAGCAGCAAGGAACAGGGGTACAGTCAGCTTGAGATCGGAACGGGCAATTCCAGTCTTGGTCAGCTCGGGCTGTATCAGAAATGCGGGTTCCGCATCGTAGGTATTGAGACGGACTACTTCGTGAAGCATTATTCAGAGCCGATTATCGAGAATGGAATTCCTTGTCGGGATATGATTCGGTTACGGATGGAGCTTACATCGCTCAGGTGAGGGATATGGTCCCATCCATTGATTGAAATGATGGCATGAATTATGATAGTAGTCACACTCTCAGCTAGAGGAAAGGCAATCGTATGTGGAACTACACAGCAAGCTTAGTACGGGATTTATCACCAGGGGTCAAAAGATTCATCGCAACAGAAAGCTTATTCGGTATCGGAGCGGGGATATTCAGTCTTATTCTGAATCTGCATCTGCTCGCGCTCGGCTTCTCGGAAGGAGTTATCGGCCAGATTACATCGCTTGGCGCGCTCACTGTCGGATTGACAAGCCTTCCTGCCGGCTTGCTCGTCAAGCGTGTCGGTCGCAAGCAGATGCTCGTATTCGGCATCATGCTGTCTTGTATCTCGCTCGTCGTGTTCGGCTTCGGTACAAGCCGAGTCGAGGTAACCGTCGCACAGCTGATATGGTCACTTGGCGTAACCGCTATCGTAAATTCAGAAATTCAATTGATTTTCCAATATTGCCGTACGAAGAAAGAAGAGACAAGCGCTTATTCGCTGCTCTTCGCTATCTTCACTCTATTCACCGGAGTCGGTACGATGCTCGGCGGTTTCCTGCCGGACTGGCTTGGAGGGTCAACGACTATATACCAGAATGCCTTCTTCGTTGCGGCAGGCTGCTTCGCCTTAATGGCACTGCTGCGCGGATTGCTTCTTCCATCGTCAGGTGGCAAGCCTGCTAACGCCGAAGCGAGCGGTCAGCAAGCTGCAACAGGAGCGCGGGAGGAGGAGCAGGAGCAGAGCAAGAAGCGACATGCGTTCTACTTCTTGCTCATGCTGTCGCTGCTGAACTTCAGCAACGGTTTTACATACGGACTCGTTAGTCCGTTTCTGAACGTCATCTTGAAGTTCCGCTTTGATATGAACGACGGCTCCATCTCGTCGCTGCTTGCGCTCTCCGGCTTATTCTTCTTCATCGGCTCGATCATTGTCCCTTATTTCGTGGATCGTTGGGGAAGCCGCCGGACGTTTATGGTTACATTCGTTTGCAATATTGTCCTTGCTTGTCTGATGGCGATAATAATGCCGGTTGCTTCGTTCGCGGTGCTGCTCATGATTAGAGGCACAGGCATTACGATGCTGAACAACCTGATTGATAGCGAGTCGATGTCGGCTGTCTCCGAAGAGGACCGCAATTTGTTCGCCGGAATGCGCACTGTCTCCAGGAGCATCGGCAATACGATTGCATCATACTGGGCCGGGTATATACTGGCAGGCGGACATTATTCGCTGCCGTTCCTACTCACCGCTGCGGCGTTGCTCGTTGGTTTCATCCTGTATATCTGGGTCGTGCAAGGCAAGCTTGATCAGCGGTTGAAGCAGAAGGAGTTAGCGGCATCCTAGCCTAGAGGCTTATTCTCGCAAGAAAGGAAGAAAGCAGTGACCCGAGGGTCACTGCTTTCTTCTGTTTCTTCATGCTGTCGCGTTATTAGCAAGACGACTAGCGGAATTCGCAGCAGTCCGGTCGAAGGATCGACTCATTCGAGCGAGTTCTCGATCGAGATAGGACGGAAGTCTGGAAGTCTCCGAGCTTCCTGGGATTCTAACGGAACCAGGAGGCGTTATTCGGTCGAATTAGTCTCATTTGAAATTCTAACGGACTCAGGAAGCGTTATTTGGCTCCAAAACAGCACTTTATGCTCCATTTTGGCCGAATAGCATCGCTGGGATCCGTTAAAGCGGGAACAGAGCTAATATCGCGCGAATAAGGTTTATACGATCCGTTAGCGTTGGCTGGTAGAGTAGGCACAGCCGGTGCTAGCTAAATTGAGTACGAGTTGGTTCGAGCCTCGCGCGCAATAATGGAGCATACGCTGGAGGATGGAATATCTAGATGTGGGGCTGTCATTCTCCATACAATATCTGTACTGCATCTATTATTTTGGATTGTCGCTGGTCTCTTCCTAGATCGCGATCTGCTTCAACTCGGGATACTCATCCAAGTATCCGGATTGCTTCAGCTCCTGCAGAGCGAGAATGACTCGATTCTCTTCTTCGCTGGATTGATCGGACAACGCGAGCAGCTCTTCCAGACTTGCGCTCGGATTTGTTTTGCAGTACGTGAGTAGTCCTTTAGCCGCCCAAGAGAGACGGTCATCGTTGAATTCGCCGACGAGATGCTTGAACATTTTGTGCGAGATGAGCTTGTGATCGCTCAGGTCTCGCGTTGCTTTAATGACTTGTTTCACGGACATCCTGCCTTTGCTCGCCATTTCGGACAAGCTGAGCGACATCGAATCCGCTGCAGACGAGCTGAGGACGATATAGATCATTTGCGAATAAATATCGAGATGGGGATTGCTGAAAATTTCACTGGAAACGGTAAAACTGCGAGCCGCAGCACTAGCTGATTCGGTAGCCATTGGTTGATTCTCCCTCCATTAACGGTATCATCCTTATAGAATACGGGAGGGAGGCTCGGATTCAGGGTTTTATGAAGAGTTTCTAACCTTTGCCAATCGCTTTGCGCGCCGCATTGTGTGCGAGCCGGTGCAGCGGGTTGCCCTTCTTATGCTTGCCGATGTACTTGACCTCGACCTGGATGGACGGGAATTTCGCGTTCAGCTGCTCGCATGCGGACAAGTATTCCGCTCTAGCTTCTTCATAATAAGCCTTCGACAAACTTGGCGCCGTCATGAGCTTCATGATGGAATGGCAATCGGAATATACAATGGCGCTCTTAGGTAAAGTCGCTCCCCTGAGCGTTAACTGTTCGAGCAGTTCTGCAAGCAGCTTAACCCCGAATGCAATCGCAAGCATTTCTCCATAATTAGAGCCTCGCTCGTAATCATGTGCCAGCTGACGTCCGCTCACGTACATATTGCGGTTGTACACCAGGCAGCAGCCCGCGCCATGAACCGCTTCCCCGGCAGCACCGGAGTAATCGCTGTAGATGGAGACGACCGCTGAATTAACAAGATGCGCTCGGACAGACGGGGTTTCATAGGCTTGTTTCATATAGGAATTAGTCCGCGTATGTGGCTCTGTTTGTAAAAACACCTATTTTCCTCCTTGGTATTAGGTAAAACTAGCTTAGACCATTATAGAATGAATCAGACTTCTGAAGCGAGCGGCATTAATCATTGCGTTAGAAAATACATGTTCGTTTCTGTGAATACTTGAGCGATAAAGTGAGCTTATCGTCCAAGGTCATAGCCTTGCGACTGCGAACCTTGGAGGCCGAGTGCCATTGGTGCTTTATGGTTCCTTGTTTTTATATTTTTTAATAAACTTAATTAAGTTTGTGAAAAAATAATAGCATTCGTTGAGCAAATGTGTTAGTTTAGGTGTGTAAGATACTTACGATGACGAACCTTGAGGTGATTTAGGTGAATTTGAAAGTTAGTCAAGAAGAATTGGATACACTAACACTTAAACCGGAAACACTTGAGATAGCCGCTAACCTGGTTAAGATTAACGGTTATGTTATTATTGAAAGCGTTCTGCCGAAAGAGAAAGTATCGGAACTGTTCACATCATTCAAGAAAGCGATGGACTGGTTCCTTGAGAAGCACGGTCATGATATTTACCTGAAGAAGAAAGGCTTCAACGAAGGCACGAACCACCTTGGTATCTTCCTTCCGTTCGAAGCTCCGTTCAACGATTCGCTCGTAATCGAGCATCCGTTCGCAATGGCAATCATCGACAAAGTACTTGGTCCTGAATACAGCGTAACACTGTTCTCGTCCAACACTTCGCTGCCAGGCGGACAGAAGACACAGCCGGTTCACGCAGACTACGGCGCTCGCTTCGGCGATCAATGCCAAGTGTCCCTGCCGATCACGGATTTGGTATTCAACATTCCGCTCGTTGACGTACACGATGGCAATGGTCCGATGGAAATTTGGCCAGGCGGCACGCACTTGATGCCGGACAGCTGGTACGGCCCGAATGCGCCGAAGCCGGAAGATCTTGCGCAATACATGCATTCAATGAAAGTGCATATGCCAGCAGGTTCAATCTTGATCCGCGACGTTCGTATGTGGCACAGAGGAACGCCTAACAAGGGTAACGAAATTCGTCCGAATATCGCGCTCATCTACAGCTCCATTGACCGCGACAACCGGGTACAAATTCCGCAAGAGACGTACGACAACATGTCGCCGCGCGCTCAGCGCCTATTCCGTTGGCAGAAGATTGGCTTCCCTGCAATCGAGCCTACGCACGAGTAATATTGTCACAAGAACTACAAAGCTTCGGCTTTGTAGTTCTTTTTATTTTCCAAATTCAGACCTATAATGGAGGCATCTGGCGGTTTATGTGGAGGTGGACAGCTTGAAGGATCGAATGCCGCGGCAGCTGTCGCGTCGTGCTTTTCTAGGGACTACCGGCAAACTCGCTCTAGGTGTTGCTGCTGCATTGACGGGAACAACGGGACTATTCTATTACGGCGCGAAGACGCACAAGAGTGATGCGGAAGCCGAGCAGCGGCCGGGAAATATCGTAGATCTGGGCAGCTATGAGGAGTTAGCGGCTCTAACCGAGATGAAGAAAATGAATTACGAAGCTGAGTATGTGGATGCTTGGTACAAGAAATCGCTTAGAGGGTTCGTCTATGTGACGAAGGATGCTAGCGGGCAAATCCTAATATTGTCACCGGCTTGCTCGCATTTGGGCTGCCCGGTTGAGCCGGCATCCGATGCGCAGCGCGCGAAGACGAAGGGGCTGGTGCTCATCTGCCCATGTCATGGCGCAGAGTTTGGCAAGTTCGGAGAAAACGTAAGTAACGTCGTGAATCGCGGACTAGATACGTTCAAGCCAATCATCGCCGGCGGCCGCGTATATTTCGATGCCATGCAGCCGATTCAACGAAGTGAATCATAATGGAGATTGAGGAGCGCCGGGTTGCATCTTGCATCGCCGGTGCTTTTGTTATTGAAAGCGACCTCATTGCTTCTCCTATGTGTATCGGGTACCATTTATATATTGTCTTTGAGAGGAATGAATGCGAGCGATGACGGACTCAATTCAGGATATTAAATTAACTTCATACTCGAGCAAAGGCGGCTGCGGCTGCAAAATCGGTCCAGCAGACTTGTCGGCCGTTCTTCGGAATTTACCAGCGGCAAAGCCCGATCCGAATCTGCTAGTCGGCCTCGACACAAGCGATGACGCAGGCGTATACAAGTTGACAGACGAGCTGGCGCTTGTGCAGACGCTCGACTTCTTCACGCCGATCGTCGACAATCCGTACGATTTCGGCCAGATAGCGGCGGCGAACGCAATTAGCGATATTTATGCGATGGGCGGCAAGCCTTTGACGGTATTGAATATTGTCGCTTTTCCAATCTCCACCTTGGACAAGCGCGTACTGAGCGAGATTCTGCGCGGTGCAGCAGATAAAGTCGAGGAGGCCGGTGCAACGCTCGTTGGCGGGCACTCGATTGACGATAAAGAACCGAAGTTCGGACTTGCGGTCACCGGACTTGTCCATCCTGATAAAGTGCGGGCGAATGCAGGCGCGAAGCCTGGCGACCGCCTGATTCTGACGAAGCCGATTGGTGTCGGCATTCTGACGACTTCGATCAAGAAGGATCAGCTGACGCCGGAAGAGACGGCGCGTCTGACGAAAGTGATGTCGACGCTCAACAAGACGGCTGCAGAGACGATGGAGCCGTTCGACGTGCATGGCTGCACCGATGTAACGGGCTTTGGCTTAGTCGGCCATGCGCTGGAGATGGCGAAGGGCAGCAAAGTAAGCATACATATTGAGAAGCAGAATGTACCGCTGCTGCCAAGAGTCCGCGAGCTTGCTGAGCTAGGCTTTGTGCCAGGCGGAACGAAGAATAACTTTGCCCATGTGCAAGGTGACGTCACATTCGCTGAGAGTATCGATCAGATCGACCAATATATTCTGTGCGACGCCGTTACTTCAGGCGGACTGCTCATTGCAGTAGCGAGCGAGCAAGCCGAAGCGCTGCTCGAGGCACTTCTAGAGAAGGGCGTCGAAGCAAGCTTGATTGGCGAAGTCACCGATGAACGTCCCGGACATATTTTCGTACAATAACTTTCTCAAGGGGAACTGGCGATGTTTCAAGATCTTGCAATTGAAGAACTATCAGCGCTGAGACAAGCTGGCAGCCTCGTTACGATCGACGTTAGATCGCCTTCCGAATACGCGGATGCTACGATACCAGGCAGCTTGAACATTCCGCTGTTTAATGATGAAGAGCGTGCCGAGATTGGTACCATATATAAACAAGTAAGCGTGCAGGCAGCGAAAGAACGCGGTCTTGAGATTGCATCGGCGAAGCTGCCTGCATTCATCAAGGCGTTCTCGCAAATTCCAGGCAAGAAAGCCGTATTCTGCTGGCGCGGTGGGATGCGGAGCAAGACGAGTGCGACGGTGCTCGATCTGATGGGCATCCGCACGTATCGGATAGAAGGCGGTTACCGCGCTTATCGCCAGTGGGTGGTAAGCCGCATGGAGGAGCTAGAACTTCCGCCACCTGCTTATGTGCTTCACGGCAATACGGGAACGGGGAAGACTGCGATTCTGCGCAAGCTGAAGGAGCAGTCCTATCCGGTGCTGGATATTGAACGTTTGGCGGGGCATCGGGGCTCGATCTTCGGCAACATCGGGCTGAAATCGCATAATCAGAAGACGTTCGACGCGCTGTTATCTGATGAATTGATTAAGCTCGGGCAAGCGCCGTATTTTCTAATGGAAGCGGAGAGCAAGCGAATTGGCAAGGTTGTGCTGCCAGATCGGCTTGTGACGAAGAAAGAAGAAGGCAAGCATATTTGGCTTGAGCTACCTCTAGAAGCGCGTGTGTCGAATTTGCTCGAGGAATATAAGCCTTGGGAGCATCACGAAGCTTGCTTGCAGTCGTTCAAGCTGATTAAAGCACGCATTCATACGCCGATTGCCGCAGAGATCGACTGGGCGCTGAAGCACGAAGAATACCGCATGGCGATTGAGCTGCTGCTTGTTCACTATTACGATCAGCGGTACTCGCATTCGAATACGACATATGAAATAGATCATCGCACGATTATACAGGCAGGTTCAATTGATGAAGCTGTTCTAGCGATTCAACAGCTGCTGGGAGGAGATGCCGCGAATGAGTAATCAGAAAAGTGAAGAAGGATATATCGACGTACCTGGAGGTAAAGTCTGGTATACGCGGCTTACCGAAGAAGGGGGCAACGGGGCCCCGCTCGTGGTGCTTCATGGGGGACCCGGCAACACGCACGGACCGCTGAAGTCCGAGCTTGGCGCGCTCGCGAATGAGCGTCCGGTCATCTTCTACGATCAGCTTGGCTCGGGCAATTCCGAGCGTCCAACGGATGTAACGCTCTGGCAAACGGAGCGTTTCGTAGAAGAATTGGCATGTATTCGCGAGGCGCTCGGTCTTGACCAGATGCATCTGCTCGGACATTCTTGGGGCACGATGCTTGCGGCATCGTATCTCATCGAACGGAAGCCGGAAGGTGTTCGCAGCGTTATTTTCTCCAGTCCATGTCTGAGTAGTGAACGCTGGAAGCTGGATGCCGATAGACTCATCGCGCAGCTTCCTGAGGATGTTCAGCAGACGATTGCGCTGCATGAGGAGCAGGGGACTACGGATTCCGAAGAATACAAAGCGGCGATGAAGGTCTATTACGATCGTCATGTGATCAGGCTCGATCCCTTGCCGGAAATATTAAATATCAGCAGGCCGAAGGGAAATGGAGAGGTCTACATGACGATGTGGGGACCATCCGAGTTCTGCCCGACCGGCAATTTGAAGCATTATGACGTGACGCCGCAGATGCACGAGATCGCGATTCCATCGCTGTTCCTGTGCGGTCGTTACGATGAGGCGACACCAGAGGCAACGGAGGTTTATCAATCACTCGTGCCAGGAGCGGAGCTTCGCGTCTTCGAACAAAGCTCGCATATGAGCTATCTGGAAGAAACGGACGCCTATTTGCAGGCAGTCAGGCAGTTTCTGCATAAGGTGGAGGGGTAGCGTGGAACGAATTAATGAGTCGGCATGGCCAGTGACACGGACTTCGCTCGCCCAAGATCTGTCAGCGCTTGGCGTCACGAAAGGAATGACGCTCATCGTGCATTCCTCGCTGAAAGCAATGAACCGCTGGATTGTCGGCGGTGCTGGGGCAGTTGTCTTGGCGCTCGAGGATGCGATCGGCGAAGAAGGCACGCTTGTCATGCCGACACATAGCGGGGATTTATCCGATCCAGCGCCATGGCAGTACCCATCAGTGCCAGAAGCTTGGTGGCCGCTCATTCGTGAGGAGATGCCTGCGTTCCAGCCGGATCTTACACCTACTCGGGGAATGGGTGCTGTTGTGGAATGCTTCCGCAAGCAGGAAGGAACGGTGCGGAGTTATCATCCGCAGCTATCTTTTGCCGCGAGGGGCCCGCTCGCGGCGTATCTTACAGCAGATCATTCGTTATCGTTTGGGTTAGGCGAACAGTCGCCGCTTGCGAAGCTGTATGATAGCGGGGCTTATGTGCTCCTCTTCGGTGTCGATCACAGCAATAATACATCGCTTCATCTCGCGGAATACCGGGCAAGCTATGCGAGCAAGCAGCAGGTGACCAACCATGCACCAATTCTGGTTGATGGTAGACGAGAGTGGACGGCAATCGATGAGATCAATATTAATTCAGATGACTTTGATGTGCTCGGACTGGCATTCGAAGAAGAGACAGGCATGGCAAAGCTTGGGCAGATCGGCGATGCGGTGATTCGCCTCGTGCCTGTTCGAGAGTTGGTTGATTATGGCGTCAGATGGATGGAAGCGAATCGGAAGTAAATGAGTATGAATGAAAGCTGAACCTTGAAAAGCCGCTCCATCGTGGAGTGGCTTTATTTCGTTGAGTAGTCCTCGTTTTTACAAAACAAGGCTCTCCGATAAGGACGCTGACCAGATAGCAGCAGGATGGCGAAGCTGAGTGTGCAAAGAGGTGCTGAGAGGGGAATAAACCTCTCTCGCGAGGCGAAAACAAGCAAACTCGAAGCTGAGTACGGAAAAAACCTCTCTCAGCGGGAGAAAACCGCTCCGCGCGTTGATTTGCTGCGCCGAGAGAGGAAATACCCGCTCTCGGTGAGTGAAGTAGCGAAAACGGGTGCTGAGAGAAGGGAAAACCTCTCTCAGTGGAGGAGCGAGCGCGAGCAGTGGCTTATAAATAGATACTGTGAGATCGAGGATGATTACTTAGCACCAGCGGGGCGACTCGCTCCCCAAAATCTTACGAAAACGAACTGAGAGAACCTATACGTGCTCTCAGCATCCAAAATGCGCCGAAAAATGGCTGAGAGAACACATACGTGCTCTCAGGCGCAAAAGTTGAACAAACTAACCGATGTTCTGTGTCTGAGAGAACCTATAAGTGCTCTCAGCATCCAAAATGAGCCAAAAGCCCGCTGAGAGAACAAATACGTGCTCTCGGGCGCCGAAGTTGAACAAACAACCGATCTCTATTTCTGAGAGAACTTATACGTGCTCTCAGCACCCAAAATGCGCCAATAGCCCGTTGAGAGAACAAATACGTGCTCTCAGGCGCCGAGAATGATTGCGGCTCTGATCTTAGAGAGCAGATTTTGCATTCTCAGACTGATAAGACTTTCTCGACAGTCAAAAAGCCGCTCCATCATGGAGCGGCTTTAGACCGTTTGCGAAGCGAGCAGACGGTTAGTGGAATTCGCAATGCTCCGGTCGAAGAATCGACCGGGTTGCGCAGATTCTCGTTCGGAGCAAGGGATCGGAAGGCTTGGACAGGAGCATCCAAACTTCTAACGGATTCAGGAGGTGCTATCCGGTCAATTTCGCCCCGTTTGAAATTCTAACGGACTCAGGAAGCGTTATTTGGCTCCAATAATGCATTTTACGCTCCATTTGGACCCAATAGCGCTGCTTAGAACCGTTAGAGTGAGAACAGAGCTAATTTCGTGCGAATAAGGTTTGTACGTTCCGTTAGCAGTGGAAGATGGCAGCATAGGCAACGGTTGCTCCAGCAGACCGGGATACTGGTCGCCCAGCCGCTCCATGGAGCGGCTCAGCTCACCCGAAATCGACTTCGGCGGATTCGATCTGATCGTCAAACCGATCAGATTCCGGCCGGCAGTATCCGCATTACTGTCCAACCTCGCTATCTACGCATTCATGTCCGCAAAGTTGGAACGGTCAAACGTCGTTCCAAGATACGCGGCGAACCGCTCCAAGCATTCGATTACAGAGTCTTGCATGGCTGCATCGACTGCCGCATCGCGTTCCCACCACCAGTTGAGAATCGTTAATGGCGACTTCTTGCGTTGGTTAGCAAACTCGACGCGTGCGACGAGCCGATCGCCGTAAACGACTGGCAGTACGTAGTAGCCATACTCGCGTTCCGCTGCTGGCTTGTAGACTTCCCAGCGGTATTCGAAGTCGAACAGCTCTTTAATGAGATTCCGGTCCCACATCAGATTATCGAGCGGTGCGAGCAGGCTGGCGCGCTTCGGATTGTCATCGCTAGCGGCCATTGCGCTCTCAAAACATTCAAGATTGGAAGCGCGAAGGTAAAGTGGATGCGCGATCCCTTCAACTTGAACCTCTATGAGCTGTCCGCTTGCAAGAAGCTGCTTGAACGCCTCGTTGCGATTGCGGCTCTTCATCCCCCGAATGCCAATCCAAGCATCGCTAGGCCGGTTCCATAGAAGTCCGATACTGCCAACCCGTCGAAGCACATTCCATGCAAAATACAGCTCGTCCGATTCAATCGGATCGGCTTTCGTATAAAGCGACTCTGGGATGCAGCGCTCGGCAATATCATAGAATCTGCGCGTTCCGACTTTGTGATGAACAATCAGAATACCGGCATAATACATGCCTTCCAGTGCTGCGCGGGACAGCCTTGTCGGTCCCCAGCCCCAGTCGACTTTCTCCGCGTAGTCCAGATCGCTGGAGCAGAGCGGACCGCGTCTCTCAATCTCGGCGTAGACCTGATTCACCGTATCCTGATTGGATTCGCACCATCCTGCATGCTGTCTCCTGAATCTGGCAAAATACGACCAATCCGTCACAGGAACAATCGACATGCACTTGTCCCACTGATCGAACAGCAGACGATCCTCATAGAGCAGCTGTCCGAGCATCGCTCGGTTGAAATGTGGAATGCGGGCCTGCAGAACAAGCTCGTGGTTCATTCCTACTACATTGAGCGGATCAAACTGAATGCAGCCGACACGTTCGATGAAAGCCATAATGCCGGCTTTGCCTTCGAAGTCGGCATTCGTATTGCTAAGCCCATGATAATACAGCAGGAAGCGTCTTGCCTGCTGCTTCGTAATCGTTAGGTGCGCCATCATTTCACCTGCCTGATTCATTTAGATGTAGTCTCTTTATTAAAGAGGATAATGGTGCAGAAGTCTATGCTGGATGAAGTGGTCTTTCAAAGTTCGATGTTATTTTAGCGAAATTTTAGAAAAACTGGATTGACGAGAATATATTTTCGTGAAAATAAATGATACCAAGGGAGGAAATGATCGACAATTGTCGAAAAAAGCTGTATTAACATTAAATGGAGGCGCTGCAATGGAGCATCAAGCTTCAAAAATCGCTGTTCAACATCTGCTGTCAACGCCTTCGAACCGTTCCCAGCGACGGCTTGTTTTTGTAATCGGCGCATTCGTTTGCCTGCTATCGCTGCTGACGGTCCCGTTCGCTCAATTGAAATTTACGGAACTGCCTGCTTTTCAGCCTGCGATATTCTCTGTTGTTATCTGTTTCGAGCTTATCACGGCTTACGTGCTGTACAGCCAGTTTCGCATAAACCGCTCGCCATCGGAGCTCGCGCTTGCCGCCGGGTATCTGTACTCAGGCGGTATGACCGCGATGTATTTAATGACCTTCCCCGGCACTTTCGCTAAAACCGGCTTGTTCCATGCGGGGCTGCAAACAGCGCCCTGGCTTTATTTGATCTGGCATCTCGGACTGCCATCAGCCATCATCGTGTATGTCTGGATTGAATCTCGCTATAAGGGGATGCAGCTAAGCCCAGCCCGAGCGAGGACAATATCTTTACTTGTATTCGCAGGAATCATCCTTCTAATCGCAGTTTGTACGTTTATAACGACCAAGTTTCATGACAGCGTGCCCATCCTCCTGAAGGACGGTCATCTAACCTCGTTTTTCGCGAGTAAAATGGCTGTGCCCATTATCATCTACAGCGTGATTGCACTGGTGCTGTTCTTCCGGTTAACGCAAGGAAACACAGTGACGACGGCATGGCTCTGTATCGCATTGCTAGCTTCATTACTCGACGTAGCGATTATCCTTTGCGGCGGAGGGCGCTTTAGTGTCGGTTGGTACGTTGCAAAGTGGAACACGTTTATCTGTGCGAACGCGGTGCTGAGCGGGATCATTTATGAGTTTACGAAGATGTATATGAGCCTTACCGTACTGTACCGAAAAGTAGCTGACAGCGAAGTTCGATATAAGGATCTTCTTGGAGAGAGCCAGCTTGCAGAGCGCGAGATTGCGAAGCGAAATGAAATTATTGCGCGGATGCTAGAATCAAGCCAAGAGGCAATCGTCATGTGCGATACTGAGGGTAAAGTGGTGTTCGCCAACCGAAGATTCGAGCATCTGTTCGAGCGACCGCTCCTGAACGGGCAGCTGTTTGCTGACTATTGTCAGCGGATACAGGCGTCGCAAGGCACGCTTGCCGAGTTGATCGACCGCTATTTTAGCGCTAGGCTGGCGACCTTTCGCGAGCGAATCTCACTCGTGACGAGCAAAGAGAAGACTCGATACTTTGAATGTTACGTAAGTCCTCTCACGGATGAGATTGATGGAACGCTTCATGGTCATTTATTCGGCTTCCACGATCGTACCGATGAGGTGCGGATTATGTACTATGATGAGCTGACGGGGCTGCCGAACCGCCGATATTTGGGCGAACGTCTCATCGAAGCGCTAGGTCGCTCCAAGAACAATATCGCGAATTTTGCAGTATTCTTCATGGATTTGGACGGCTTCAAGAAGGTGAATGACACGCACGGCCATGAAATGGGGGACAAGCTGTTGCAGGAAGTTGCGGGCATCCTTCAGTTATGTGTCCGGAGCACCGGCGTCTGTGCAAGATGGGCTGGCGATGAATTTATCGTGCTGCTAGAAAATGTGCAGAACAGGGATCAGCTCGAAGCGCTTGCCGAACAGATCATCCACGTCATTGAACAGCTGGACGAGGTGGATGGAGTGCCGATTCACGTTACGGCGAGCATCGGGGTTGCGATCTATCCGAATGACGGAACGGAAGGGAAAACGCTGCTGATGCACGCCGATCAAGCGATGTATGAAGCCAAGATGAAGGGCAAGAACAATTGTTGTTTCTATTCAACCGTAGCACAAGTTCAATAGGAAGAAGGCTTAACGACGCTCGATATGGAGCGTCTTTTTTTATGTCTTAAGAAACATACTGCGCTCGTACAAAAAAGTTTGCTACCCTCTGATATAAACGAATGATTGGCTCATAGGATTAAATATGAAGCAGTCTTACATAGGAGTGGGAGCGGATGGAGAAGAGCATATTTTGCAGGAATACTAATAAAATGTTAGTATCGTATTCTTTCATCACTGCTGCCAATCCAAGTGTGGAAAAGGAAGTGTGGCCATGAGGAGCTATTATTGGGTGAAGTGGCGTAAATTTCTCCTCTGGCTGATTGCCCTCGTCATCTTAGGTGTCTACCTGTATAACGGAGGGCCAACGGTCTGGAACGTTGCGCTTACGATTCTTAGCTTATTGTTTCAACTCATGTTTGCCGTGTTGTTCATCATTATTCAATTCGTGGCGCTGTTCTGGTTTCTCGCGCGGGGACGAACGTATTGGGTATTGCCTGGTGAAACGGGTTCGACATGGGACGATTACCGGGGCAATCCGGAAATTGTCGAGAATGCGAAGCGAATCGTTCTTCTGCTTAAAGGAGTACGGGAGTTCAAGCAAATGGGAGGCGAGGTTATCCGCGGCTTCCTGCTTTGTGGACCGCCGGGTACCGGTAAATCCTATCTCGCGCAAGTCATCGCGAATGAAGCCAAGGTTCCTTTCGCATATGCTTCGGCGCCAAGCTTTCAGAACATGTTCTTTGGGGTCGGAAACCTCAAAGTCATGAACATCTATAAGAAGGCAAGGAAGCTCGCTAGAATGTATGGCGCCTGCATCATCTTTATTGATGAGATCGATGCGATCGGTATGAAGCGTCAAGGTGGCGGCGGCATGGCGCTTGGCGGCATGATGGGCATGGGAGGCGGTTCAGGACTCCTGAACGAGTTGCTGCTGCAGATGGACCCGCCGAATCTAGACAATTCCCGCATCAAGAAGCTGCTGAGGCAGCTTGGCCTTCGCCGCAAGAGAGCGGAGCGCGAAGCGGTGCTTACCATCGCGGCAACGAACTTGCCGGATGTGCTTGATCCAGCGCTTCTGCGACCTGGCCGGTTCGACCGGCAGCTATGGGTCGATACGCCGGATTATGACGGCCGTGTCGATGTCTTCAATTATTATCTCAAAAAAGTAAAGCGCGGGGAGTCTCTAACCGCAGAGAAAGCAGCGCTTGATACAATCGGATACAGTCCTGCGCAGATCAAGCATATCGTCAACGAAGCGGTTGTCATTGCGCATCAGCGCGGTGCGCTCGAAGCCGAATATCAGGATTTCCGCATGGCAATGGAAACATACGAATGGGGGCTCAAGCAGCCGCTCCGTTCGATGCGAGACGATGAGAAACGGAATGTGGCGTACCATGAGGCAGGCCACGCCGTTGCCCAATATTTGCTGAAGCCGCATGATCGTGTGTGGAAAGTAACGATTATTCGCCGCGGTAACGCGCTCGGGCTTGCTGCGACGAAGCCGACGCACGAGCGGTATAATCGAAGCGACAGCGAGATACTCGCCAGCATTCAAGTTTGCCTCGCAGCCAGAGCGGTCGAAGAAGAGTTTCTCGGTAAGAAGCTGAACGGAGTGACTTCCGACCTGCAGCAGGCGACCAACATGGCGGGCGCCTTCCTCGGCGCGGTCGGCATGGGCGATGAGTTGTTCAGCTGGCTCACGCTCGGGTCTATGGGCGAAGCGCTGCGTTCGCTGCGACCGAAGATTAATGCGCTGCTCAGGGAGCAAATGGAGCAGGTGAAGAAGCTTATTCTCTCGCATTCTGAATTCGTCCATGCGATTGCGGAAGAGCTGCTTGAGAAAGGCGACTTGACCGGCGAGGAGATCGAGCAGATCTATATTCGACTCTATGGACAGATTCGTCCGGAGCCCCCTGTGGTGAAGACGTTGATCTTCCAAGAAGAGAAGCCGCAGCAGGAGGAAGAGAAAGAGGAAGAAGCGCCGATTCAGGAGCCTTCCGAGGATGAAGAGCAAGGCGTGGAAGGACCGGGAGAAGAAGACGATGAGAAGGGATCATGATTCGGCATCGTTGTATAGATGAGAGAGACGAGAGGCTGCCTGACGGCAGGCAGCCTTGAGCAGGGAAGCCGCTTGGCGGCTTCTTTTGCTTTGCAGTCGGAAAAGGCCTCGACAGTCTGAGAGTTCGAAAATTGCACTCTCAGCATCGCCATGCTGCCGAAATCGGCGCTTTCCCAGTCTGAGAGTTCGAAAATTGCACTCTGAAAACCGCAACCGGCCGTTTTCTTAGCTGAGAGTTCGAAAATTGCACTCTCAGCCTCCCAATGCTGCCGAAATCGGCGGTTTCCCAGTCTGAGAGTTCGAAAATTGCACTCTCAGCCTCCCAATGCTGCCGAAATCGGCGGTTTCCCAGTCTGAGAGTTCGAAAATTGCACTCTCAGAACCGCAATCGGCCGTTTTCTTAGCTGAGAGTTCGAAAATTGCACTCTCAGCCTCCCAATGCTGCCGAAATCGGCGGTTTCCCAGTCTGAGAGTTCGAAAATTGCACTCTCAGAACCGCAACCGGCTGTTTTCTTAGCTGAGAGTTCGAAAATTGCACTCTCAGCATCGCCAAACAGCCGATATAAGCATTTACCCAGACTAAGCCGTGGGTTTCTCTCACTCTGAGGACGGCAGCCATCCTTTTGTACATACCTTCCTTCACAAACTGGAAGCCGCTGAGCGGTTTCTTTGTTTTTTGTGCTCGGACACAAGCGTATCAGTGCTTATCGTTCATTTTACTCTCGGCAAGCTTTCTCAAATGAATCATCTCTTCCCTTACTGACAACGCGGCTTCCTCAATTTCATTGATAAGCTTCAGTAATACGCAACCAATTAATGAGATGATGATGCCGAGTATTGGAAATACGAGTCTCTTTATTGTAAGTATGCTTACCGACTCTTCGGATGCGAGATCATGAGCTATCACGTATTGCCAAAGACCGTAAATAAGCAGCAAGATTCCAGCCGTAATCATGGTGTAAATGAGTTTTCTTGTTGTGTTGTAATACATGCGAGCTAGCCTCCTGTGCTACTAAGGATTTCCATTTATGTTTTATACTTCGAAGAGTAGCGAAAGTTGCGTTTGTTCGAGCGTTGGTTTAGTTAGTAGACCCCAGCAAAAAACGAGCATTTCCCCTAGTCAAAGGTAAGCTCGCCTTGTGTTGGAACTATTGCTTTCGAAGTAACGCCCGGAAACAGTGGATGCCGCCCCAATATTCCGTGTGGAGCGCGTCACGTGTCATCGCGGTATCGATAGGTCCATAGAAATCAAGTCCGGCTTGACGGACAATCGACTTGAAATAGCTGAGGTTGACCGCCGGATAATCCAGTGTCACAACGATTAAGCCGTCCGCTCGCAACGTCCGCTCAAATTCTCTGAGTGCAAGGAGGGCATCTGCGGGTGTCAAATGCTCCAAAACCGAGATACAGAAGATTTTGTCGAAGAGCTGATTGTCGTAAGGGAGCGCCGTAATGCTTGCCTGGCTGAAGCTGATGCTGCCTTGTTCATACGTGGAAGCAACTGCCGTCGCAGCTCCTTCGCCGATGTCGAGCGCGACCTCCCGCATGATGCTCGGCATCGAAGTAATGCGTGGATCCATGTCGCATGCGTATGTCTTGCGAGCGTTGTTTGCCAGATAGAACTTGAACGGATGCGAAATCCCGCATGCCGCATCCAGCACTGTGTCTGATGGATTGACGAAGTGTGAGCACCACGCATATTCATAAGGTCTGCTCCACCATTCATAAGGCAAGTTGTAGACAAAATGCCTCGATGCAGCATCATCCTTGCGTACGAAACGGGATACGAAGTGTTCTTTTGTCAGCTGATTCATAGGGTAGTCTCCTTCATCTGCGTAATAGATTGCTATATTCTATTTCAGTCTATGAATTACGGACCCGGTTTATATCACATTCGGTTCGAAAGACTTTCGTTGCTAGGCAGGCGGTTGTGATATGATAGCGAATAGGTTGTCGGATACTAGGAGGAGGGCGAAAACGAAGATGAAAGTACTTGTTACAGGAGCTAGTGGCAATGGCGGTCAAGCGGTATGCCGTGAGCTGCTGCAAGCCGGTTATGAGGTTCGTATGGCCGATGTGATGCCGCCGAACGCAGCAGATCTGCGGGAGCTTGAATTTGTCAGATGCGATACGCGTACCGTTACGGATGTGCAGCAAGCGGTGAAAGGGGTGGACGGTGTCATCCATCTCGCAGCTTGGCATTGTGCGCATCAGCCTCCTGTCAGTGACGATACGATCTTCGCGGTTAATGTCGATGGTACCTATCAGGTGCTTGAGGCATGTCGCAGAGAAGGTATTCAATCTATTATTTATGCTTCGTCGATGGCCTATGGCTGGGGATCAGTATATAGCGTCAGCAAAGTAATTGGTGAAGACTTGTGCCGTTCTTACCACGAGATGACTGGGGCTTCCATTGCGATGCTTCGCTATCATGAATTTATTCCTAGACCGTACCTGGAATTCGGTTCCAGACTGCTTCGCAATGGCGTGGATCGGCGAGATGTGGCACGGGCAACCGTTGCTGCTTTGACCGCAGCGAGCAAACGCGAGTTTGGCTTATTCCGTACAATTGTACATACGAATCATGGCATGCCAGAAGAAATAAGAGCTAACTTCCGCACACTTGGACCTGCTTGGTGCGAGGAGCAAGTGCCAGGCGCAGCAGCGCTGATTGCCAAATATGACATCTCACTGCCGGGAGAAGTGGAGCAGCACGATCTGTCCGAGGCGAGAGAGGTGCTCGGATGGACGCCGCAGGTAGGATTTATCGAGTTCCTGCGCGATCTGTTGCTGCGTGATGAGCGCGGTGAGGATGTACGTAGCTTGTTCGTGCCTTCGGAGTTATAGAGTGAGAAACCCGCGTCCATCAAAAGACAGCGGGTTTCTTTATGTTTCGGCGTTTGGTGCTCTTGGGTAGCCGAGAGCACATATGTGTTCTCTCAGTCAGCCGAGAGCCAGCTTTGTATTCGAAATGTAGCCGAGAGCACATATGTGTTCTCTCAGTGCGAGAAAGTCAGCAAAATGAAGCTGAGAGCACAAGTACGTTCTCTCGGCGTAATAATGAATCGCACCCGCTGAAGCCGCTTGAGCTTGCTATTGTGTAACATCAAGAAGACTGCCCATTGGCAGTCTTCTTCGTCCTGCTGTGCTTTTCCACCTTTTAGCAATATAGTAAAATGAGAGTAATATGTTTCAATTCGCTAATCCGCTAGAGGAGGCGTACGATCAATGATCTCATTCATTCCAATGAGCAAGCTGTCTCTCGATGAACTGGTGAACTTGTGGAACCTCGGTTTTGAAGGTTATTTTTCCAACATGACGCTTAGTGTGGATCGGTATGTGGCACGGGCGGCTAGCGAAGGGCTCTCTTTGGAGCATTCGATTGCTGCGTATGACGGTGACGAGCCTGTAGGGTTTGTGATGAATGGCTTTCGTATGATAGATGGGAAAAAGGTGGCTTGGAACGGGGGGACCGGGATCACGCCAGAGTATCGGGGACAAGGCTATGGCAAGCAGCTCATGCAGCGGAATGTGCAGCTGTATCAAGAGCATGGAGTGGACATCGCGCTCCTCGAAGCGATGAGCCAGAATGAGCCTGCGATCAAGCTCTACAAGAGCACAGGCTACCAGATAACGGAGCGGCTTGTCGGCTTGCAGCAAACAGGATCACTGGAGGAAACGTTTGTAGAATCGGCAAATGCTGAACTCCGATATACCGTATCGAAAGTGCTGCCAATCGAAGTGCAGCAGCTGCCGTATTATCGGCAAATGGCCGCTTGGCAGACCCAGTGGGGGAGCCTGAAGGACGGCGAATGTTTGCTTGTAACCGATCGCGCTAGCGGTGATGTGACGATCGGCTATGCACTGTTCAGAAGAAGCTACAATGCGGACGGAAGTCTCGCGTCGATTGTACTCTATCAGTGCGAGGCATCGCCGGATCGGGCAGACGCAGAAGCGATTATGCGATCAGCGCTCACGAAGCTCTTCATGCCGGAACAGAGCAGCTGCAGGCGAGTCGCGCTCAACATCCGAGAGGGCAACGGGACGCTTATCGCGCTGCTTGAACGACTCGGTTTCAACCGATTCATGGAACAAGTTCACATGGAGCTGCGATTCTAGCAGCCTTAACTTGCATCCGCTTTCAATCAATTCTATAATGTGCTTGTACTAGAAGTGAATACCAATACGAGGATGAAGGAGTTGTTGTTATGTTTGACATTGCCATCATCGGCGCTGGACCAGCAGGAGCCAGTGCAGCGTTGTTCACAGCAAAGGCTGGTAAGAAGACTTTACTCATTGATAGTGATAAGAGTGTTACTAAGAAAGCTTGGATCGAGAACCATTACGGTGTTCCCGGCTTGAAAGGTCCTGAGCTTGTTGATATCGGCAAGCAGCAGGCGACTAAGTTCGGCGCTGAGATTGTTGCCGATGCCGTCGTGAATGTGACGAAGCAGGAAAATGGCTTCAAAGTCGAGACGGAGAGCGCGTCGTTCGAGGCGACTCACGTGATCTTCGCAACAGGCCTTGGAGCAGATCTAGCTGAGAAAATCGGTCTTGAGCTGAAGCCTGGCACAGAGCCGCGCATTAAGCAGATTATCGCTTGCGACGCGAGCGGCAAGACGAATATTGAAGGCATCTGGGCTGCCGGTACGATTGCTGGAGTCAGCATGCATACTATCATTACTGCAGGCGACGGGGCGAAGGTTGCCATCAACATTATTAGCGAATTGAACGGCACGCGTTATGTCGATCACGACTTGCTTACAACCTAATCTTATTTTGAGTGCTACAGAAGAAGAGGAACTGTCCGGATTACGGGCAGTTCCTCTTTGTATTTGGCATGAATATCGTATAGGCAGGAGAGGAGAGATGTAGGCTTGATCTATGTTGTTCGAATGGGGGATTCACTAGAGAGCATCGCCTTGCGATTCCGTACGACGGTACCAAAGCTTATGGATGTGAATGTGATTTGCGATCCTAGCGTTATTTTTGTCGATCAGCCGATTCTCATTCCAGATGCCGGGTTTGAGTATCAGCGGGCAGGCGGCTATCCGTATTACGTGTTCCAGTACGGAGACACTCTGGCGTGTTTAGCTTCGCAATTTCATCAGACGGAAGCAGGGCTCGCCGCCGCGAACCAATTGCAGCCGGGCAGCCCGCCTGTCATGGACAGCGAGCTGATAGTCGGATTTACGAGACCTGACCCGGTGCAATTAGCTGCCAGCTGGAGGAAGACGGCCACTGATGCGAAGTGCGACTTCAACTCGATGCAGATGCACGGCATTTACTATATTGGCTCTTATCAGTGGGAGACGATAGGAGAGTCCGCCGTACCTTACTTGATTCCTTTTCTAAAAGATTCTTGCGAGCTGGTCCGTTACTATGCCGTTCTGAGTCTCGGACGCATCGCAACAGGGCAAGGCGTGCAGTCCGCGCTTCAAGGGGCACTCCAAGACAGCGACGCTTCGGTTGCGCAGCTTGCGGAGTACGCTCTGGCTCGAGCGCAGCTTGTACCCAGTTTAACGAAAAGGCTCCATATAACAACCGCTGATCAGCAGCTGTATAAGGAGCCAAGCGGTACATCCGACTCGGTGCTTGTGCCCAAAGGAAGCGAAGTGATCTCGCTCCGGTGGAACATTCCAAGCAATACGAACGAAGAAGGACCAAGAGGTGGACTGGAATACTATGACCAAGTTCAGGTGCGGAACACGGGTCAGAAGGGTTATTTTGGCAGGATTGGATTTAATGATTCCCAGCTCATCTAGCGAAGTTTAACGGGAAATCCGCCAATTCGCCAGCTTGAGCGTTGCCGTGATCGATACAATGGCAAAGCCGAGCAATACGATGCAATTAATCATGACGTCATGTGTCCAGCCTGTCAGCATCGCGCCTCGGAGCGCCTCAGCTGCATAGGTTGTCGGTAGTAAATAAGAGATCCACTGGATAGGAAGCGGCAGCTGATCGATTGACACCATGACTGGCGATAAGAACGTAATGAGCATCATTAACGCTTGGGCGAGCATATTCGTGAGCTGATGATTCGGCGACCAGAAGCCCATGCACACGCCGATGCCGACGACGCTTGCTAGTGCGAGAATGGCCACGAGCGGAAGCGCCCAGGAGAAGTGGAACTGAACATCATACATCCATTGCCCGAATAAGGCTAGAAGTACGAAGGACGGTAATGTGCTCATAAGCCCTCTCATCAAGATGGCTATAACGAAATTCAGCTTCGAGATCGGCAGCGAGGCATAGAATGTGAAATGCCCATCATGCTTTTGCCATGAAATCTCTTGTGCCATTGCATTCAAACCCATAACGAGCAACCCGAAGATCATGTTGCCTGCGATCATCTGAATCATAGCTTCTTTGGTCGGGTTTTCCACGAAGAACCGCATGAACAGGAGCGTCGTCAGCGGGAACATCGTCGCCATGAGCACGACCCATACCCAGCTGTCCCGAATAATGGCGAACTGGATTCGGAACAGAATGCTGAGCTCTGTCCATATTCTCGCAGGGCTTTGAGTTATGGCAGCACGTTCGATTGGCTGTAGCTTTGCTTCGGCAGCTGATTTCATAGGGCGATCACCTCGCTTTGCGCAGCGGCATTATCAATATGGAAGTAGACATCCTCTAAGCTGGAGGGCTTAATTGAATATTCCAGAATCGGCAGTTCGGGATGGCTCGTAATGAAGTCCAGCAGTTCGCTCGCATCGCGTTTCTCGGCAAGCAGGAGGAGGCGGTTCTCAGTGAGCACTTGAACCGTGCCGAAGCGGGAGAGCATGGCTTCGATCTCGTCACGAGTGCCGATTGAAGTGAATAGCTCGAATTTGAGCCGCGGGTCAACCTGCTGCTTCAGCTTTGCGACCGAATCAATGGCAAGCAGCTTGCCATGATTGATAACAGCAACGCGGTGCACAACTTGTTCGGCTTCCAGAACGTTATGTGTAACGAGAATAATGGTAGCGCCTTCACGATTGCGCATGTTAATCATATCCCATACGAGCCTGCGATTACGCGGGTCTAATTCATTCGTAGGCTCATCGAGAATAAGCACTGGCGAATGGCCAATTAGAACAGTACCGATGCCAATCATCCGTTTCTGCCCGCCGGACAGCTGCTTGAGTAGTTTATTGCGGTATTTGCCCAGCTCGAATTGCTCGAGCAGCTCATTCGTTTGCCGCTGGGCTTCTTCTCGTGACATCCCTCTTAAGCGGCCAGTGAATTCCAGCGCTTCATGTACCTTTAGTGCGGCTAATACATGCGGCTCTTGGGCGTAGTAGGCGACTAGGGAAGCAGCTCGCTTCGTCTGTTCCGTGATAGTCCTCCCGTCGAAACGAACCTGACCTTCAGTAGGCTTCAGCAAGCCGACCATCTGTTTGATCAGCGTGGACTTGCCTGCGCCGTTCGGTCCGAGAATACCGAGAATCTCTCCTGCGGAAATATTGAAGGAGATGTTATCGTTGGCTTTCACAATACTGCGTTTCTTGCCTTTGTACACATGACTGACATGGTCGATTTCGTAGATCAATCGGTTCATTTGCACAATTCCTCCCAACCGGATATATCCTCATTATACCTGTTGCCATAAACTGGAGCATTAGCCTGCAGCATGGAATTCCACTCGGTCGCAGGAAGCTCAACCTTCTCCGTCCGAAGGAGGAGAAGCCCGTCTTGCACCCTAAGCAGGCTGCCTTCGAAATAGGTGGAAAAAGTACAATAACAGCTGGAACCCGTTCATTGTTTGACAGCGCTTACTATTAGATACTAGAGCTAATTCATATCGAAATAAGAACTCGATCAAGGAGTGAGCCGAATGTTGACGGTAGACCAGTTGAAGCAGTACGAGGAGCAAGGTTATGTCATCTTGGAGCAGCTATTCACGGATGAGGAAATGGATCGTATTCGGACGATCATCGATGTGTTTGACTGGGAAGGCGAAGAAGCGTTGAAGCAAGGAAGCAAAGGATTCAACAATATACCGAATCAAATTAATTTTACTTGTAACTTGGCGCGCCGTCACGAAGATTTAGAAAGATTCATAGGCGATCAGCGCTTCGTTGATTTATCGACGGCTGTGCTCGGTCCGGACATCCGGCTGTATTGGGACCAGTCGGTCTATAAGCGGCCAGAGGCGAAGCGTGATTTTCCATGGCATCAAGATAACGGCTATGTACCGACCGATCCGGTCAAATATATGACCTGCTGGCTTGCACTGGACGATTCAACCATTGAGAATGGCTGCATATGGATTCAGCCGCAATCGCATCTGCAAGGCTTCGTCGAGCATAAGAAGACGGATACAGGATGGCAGTGTTATTTTGGCGAAGACCCAGGTCAGCCCGTGCCGCTTCGCAAAGGCAGCATGGTCATCTTCAGCTCGCTGCTGTTCCACCGCAGCACGCCGAACCAGAGCAATAACACGCGCAAAGCTTACGTCATTCAATATTCCGTCGAAGGTGCGAAGAACCCGAATACCGGCGTCGTCTTCAATAACGGGCCGCTCGTTGCAGCGGGTGGAAAGGCAGTTATTGCCTAATGCCTGTATGGATCGGTGCTGAGAATGAAATGCAGCTCAAGCAAGAACTGGAGATGAAACTGTTCCCGGATGGCAAGCCGTTCGTGTAAACTAGAAGAAAAACGGCTGTTGAATCAGTGGAGGCGCGCGTGCAGACAAGATCAATTGCAGGGGCAAGCATGGATCAGTGGCAGGTCAGTGTTTATATGGCAGATCTGGCCAAGTACGAAACGCTGAATTTGCAAAATATCGTCTATCCGAACTGGGTCATCAGCCATGTTCTGGAGGGGAGTGTCATTACGTCGACAGGCGGCGAGCAACATGAAGTGAAAGAAGGAGGGGTTATGCTTCACCCTCCTTTTTTGCCGTTCTCCGAAGTGTCGGCAGGACCCGGCGTACATGAATGGGTATCGATTCATATTCATACTGGAACGAATCTCGACCTGTTCCAGCTGTATCCGGTTCAGCCAGTTGTTGAGCTGCTTGATCCTGCTGCATACAGCGCGATCTTCCGCTCCTTATTCCGCTCGTGGCGCAGCGCCGATTCGTTCAAAACCATCTCGATAACAGCGGATATGCTCAGGCTCGCGACGATGATTCTGGAGAGCTGGGATGCGCATGGTAGGCTCGGGCGAAGCGAGGCATATACGGCCAAATATGACCGATTCTTCCCGATTATCCGTTACATGGCGGATCATCTGGAGCAGAAGTTGTCTCGGGATATGCTGGCGGAGCGGGTCCACCTCAATACGAATTATTTTGACCGTGCGTTTCATGAGGCTTATGGCATTAATCCGATGCAGATGCTCCGGCAGATGCGGCTGAACAAAGCGAAGCGGCTGCTCGAGACGACCGAGGAGCCGCTAAGTGAACTGGCACAGCTGTGCGGGCTTGGCGATGCCGCGTATCTAAGCAGGAAATTCGTGAAGACATTCGGCATGACGCCGGGCAAATATAAGCAGATGATTCGCTCGGCGCAGACGAATCTGATGGCGCATCAGGAGTAGCTAAGTGGAGCTAATGAGCTAGGCTAGCGACGATGCTGGCGGGTTTGAGTCCGGTTTGGTATGCGAGTTGGTGCTGTCGTTCTATTCCTTCGGAGTCTGGACTTACTCCGATTGCGGCGGCGTCTCTTGGACTTGGAGGTAGATTTCTTCGGACGCGAGATATCATAGTAGATTTGCTCGTACCGGTCCGCCTCTTGCGCGACCGATGGTAACTGCGGCTGCCGAGCCAGATTTTCCTTCAGCCCGTTTAGTAGCTGTGGCTGCTGCACGATTGCAGCGATTCGCTCGGCTAGATGCTGCACGTCACCGACGCGAAACGTGAAGCCGTTATGACCGTCTTGGATCTTCTCGGCCATACCGCCGATGTTCGATACGATGGAAGGCACTTGGCAAGCGATCGCGTCGTGGAGAGCTAGAGGATAATTCTCGTACCAAATGGAAGGGACGAGCGCGACGTCGGCATCGCTATATACTTGACCGATCTGTTGCTCAGCATATAGTCCACAGAATTGGACCCGCGCATCTTGCTGAGCGGCGAGCTGCAGCTGCTCCATATAGTATTCGGGGCCGCTGCCATACAGCTTCAGCCGCAGGCGCTCACTCGGCACATGCGCCATCGCATCCAGAATTAAATGCACGCCTTTATGCGGATTCAGCGATCCCGCATAGACGAGCGTAATCGGGTCATCTGGCTCATACTTGCGCTGATTGACCTGAATATGCTCGTACTGAATACCGTGCGGCAACACGTCAACCTTACATTCAGGAATGTTCGTTCGGAACAGCTGGGCGACCGTTTCCGATGGTGACAGCATTTTGCTTGCAGCTTGGAGGAGAGGAATGTGGCTGGCTATACGCTGGTTCACATCCGGAATCAGACAGTATACGGCGCAGTTGTCGCCGCCTCTAGGTCCGCTACACAGCGCTTCGTTATTTTGCAGCAAAATGCTCTTCGGGCATAGAAACCAAAAGTCGGTCAATGTGACAACGTAGTTGATCCGCATGTTGGCGCACATTTGCATCCATTCCATACCCCGCATCGCATGACCGAAATGAACGAGATTCGGCTTCTCGGCGAGCAAGATTTGTTCGGCAAAATGAAGCAGGTCGGCATTCCCAACCTCGAATGAAGGGAATTTCAGATCAAGCTGTCTATGTCGATAGGCGATAACAGGTACGCCTTCATAGGTGTACGACCGAAAGGCGACTTCTCCTTGCGCTTCTGGAAACTGTTCGACTGGCTCCAGACTGTACGTCAGCACTTTCACACGGTGACCTTTATTTTGCATCGAACGCGCCATGTTCAAGACGAATTTCTCGGTCCCGGTGTAAGCTTCTGGATAGAAGGCATGCACGACATAGAGAAGAGAAAGCGGACGTCTCGAACGTTTCAATGGCTTGGTTTGTCTGCCTCGCCTGTCTCGGCGTTGTGTGGTATGGTAAGTTCTCTTACCATGTTTTGCACTTGCTCTCAATCGCAGGCTGCTGGAGCGACTTCTTGCTGGATTTCGTTTACTTGTAGCCCGTCTCGGTGCCGGTTGGCTCGAATCGGAAGTATTCACCCTTGGCGACATTCGCTTCCTCCCTTGGCGGCAGAATGTTTCATCATATGTGCAGGGAGGGACAAAGTCGTGGGTGATCATCACCTTGTAGCCAATCCAATATTTTGAAACCTCAACATAGCATTTACAATAGAGGAAGTCCTGTGGTAATCTGGTATTCAACCTATCGCTTCAACGCCAAAAAGCGTCACAGCGTTAAGCGTAACCCGGACTAAGGCATGAAGGAGAGGCACGAGATGACGGTTAATCTGCAAGACCTGAGAGTGCAAATAGATGCCATTGATCAACAGATGATCGCTTTGCTGGCTGAGCGATTTCAGCTGACAGAAGAAGTAGGCAAATATAAAGCGGAGCATCAACTGCCACCGCAAGATACGGCTCGCGAGGCGCAGCAGTTCGTGAAGATTGCCCAGCTGTCGGAGCAGCATGGCTTGAATCCGCAATATGCGTCTGATATTTATAGACGACTTATTGATCTTGTTATTGCACGCCATCAGGAGCTGCTGGTAAAAGTTTAATCGAATATGTGATGTAAGAGATGAAATGACCTGCCGGAAGGCAAGGTCATTTTTGCGTTTTGCAGGATTGTTGAAATGACGGCGAGAATAACAGTAATTGGTAACTACATTAGAATTCTACGAATGGATGCGATAGATGTGGTCTCAATTAGAAGAGCAACCGAGAACGACCTCACAGCAGTGGCTAAGCTATCCCAATTATGGGTAGCCGAAAACATTACTCATGGATTAGGAGCAAATAGTGAGGAACTCTTGAGAGCGTGCATGGGCGATTACTTCTGGGTCGCAGAACTCCACTCAGAGGTTGTAGGTTATATCACGGGTAGCGTACATGAGAGCGACGGATTGGCTGTCATTGAGAGAGGCGAGCGTTATCTGGAAGTCGACGAAGTGTACGTCCATCCTGAATATCGAAGTATGAACATCGGTCATTTACTGGTTGATCAGCTTCTTCAGACCTCCGAAGAAAACGGTATTACTCGTTCCGTCGTATACTCGGCGAGTAAGCAGTGGCAACAGATTGTTGGATTCTACGAGAAGCATGGCTTTCAGATGTGGTTTGTTCAGATGTATCGCTAAGCGTAACTTAAGCTGAAACAATAATTCAATGTAGGGCGTCTGATGATGTGAGGTGAATACTATGAAACGATATCATTTACTATGCATCGCCGCCATGTTGCTACTCTCGTTATTAATGGGCTGCACGAAAGATAAAATTGCTCGAATAAATATCTATGAAATGGAAAGTTTTCAAGAGACGAAGCAGGATTCCTTGAAAGTAATTACAGATAAAGCCGAGATATCGATGTTCAACTCAGCTATTAAGCATGCAAAAAAGAATCCTGGTATTGCCGATATGGCAGACCCGGAATATAAAGTTGAACTGGGCAGCGATTCCTATTTTCTTTGGATAACAGAAGATTCTGGAACAATTGAGAATGTAAAAGATACCAATACCACTTATTCATTATCTAAGAAATCAGCTGGAGAGGTGTATCGTCTGTTGTTGCGTGTTTTCTGAGAAAGGGGATCATTCGATGAGAATCAAAGAGATAATTTTACAAGTGAATTCGATTGAGGAGATTATGAGCTTCTATGTCGATACCCTCGAGCTCCCGTTGCTTGAATGCAATGCGCAACAAGTATCTATTTCTGTTGGAGACTCGATTCTTACTTTTATCCACTCTAACGATTACCAATCTCCATATTATCATTTTGCATTTAATATCACAGAGTATAAGGTAGATCAGGCCTTACAATGGCTGAAGGAGAAGGATATCCGAATCAATCAAATTAATGACCAAGATATTATTCATTCACAATCATGGAATTCAGATTCGCTTTACTTCAATGACCCAGCTGGTAATATTGTTGAATTTATTGCGCGACATAATCTCCATGAAGAAGATGATGGAGTTGGAGGATTGTTCTCTCCAATAGATATACATAACATAAGCGAAATCGGACTTCCATTTGAAGATGTCAATCAAGCGGTTGCTTTATTAAAAGAAAAGTATGACATTGAAGTTTACAAGGATGCCAATGACGTCTTTGCTGCTTTAGGAGATGAGACTGGATTGTTTATTTTGTCAGGACTTAGTCGCAATTGGCTAAGTTCGAATAAGGCAGTCAAAGCGTTTCCATTAACGGTAAAAATTTCAAATAATACGGATAGCAGTGAAGAGCTGCTGTATACACTATCTTAGATTATCAACCAGACAAGGACGTGAACAAGTGAACATTCAGTATTTATCCGAATCCGAGTATCTGGTTAATGATGTCTTTCTAGATCAAATTCATGAGCATGCGTTTTGCATTTTTGACCTAGAGGGAACGGGTATCTTCGTTGATCAGGAATATATTACTCAAATCGGAGCCGTTATCTATCAGAACGGGGAGGTCTTGCGAAGGTTCAGTACGTTGGTGAAATCGCCTAAGCAAATTCCAGACAAGGTTGCGCAATTAACTGGTATCACGAATGAAAGCTTAACGAATGCTCCGTCTTTTGCAGATGCGTTCCAGCAGTTTTTGGATTTCTGCGGTGATGCTGTTTTGGTCACTCAGGCAGGTTATGAGTACGATATGCCAATGCTTCATAGGCATTGCGAGATGAGCCATATCGCGATGTTTTACAATCTTGTTCTGGATACGAAAGCCTTATTTGCCAAGATTCATCCTGAGCTAACAGATGTCTTCAGCACGGATTATCTTATTGATTATTATCGAATCCAATCGGATGATATTAAACGTCATGATGCGCTTGGTGATTGTATTCTAATAAGTAGAATCATGGAACATATCTTGGTAGAGTACAAAGCAAGAGATATTGTTGATTTCGATGTCAGAGATGGACTAACGGTTAAACGTTTCCGAATTCCGGCAATGTATCTTAACGAGGAGTGAACACGATGAATAAAGCTGACCTGGCCAAATCCTACGATATCGACTCGCACCGAAGAGCTACTTCCCAGTCTGCTGACTGGAAGCTGAAGGAAAGAGAAGCGTTTCTGACAAGATTGCTCGCATCCAATCGGGAAAATCTGCTTGAGATCGGTGCCGGAACAGGGATTGATAGTCTTTACTTTAAAGATCACGGCCTTGAGGTCACAAGTGTCGATCTTTCGCCAGAAATGGTGCGCTACTGCAAGGAGCGGGGGCTCCAAGCTTATGTTATGGATTTCTATAATCTAGCGTTTCCTGATCATACATACGATGCCGTCTATGCGTTGAACTGTCTTCTGCATGTTCCCAAAAGCCATATAAGTGACGTATTGCAAGAGATTAGACGGATTATGAAACCGGACGCTTTATTCTATATGGGGCTTTATGGTGGGAGCGACTCGGAAGGGATATGGGAAAATGATTGGTGCGAGCCCAAACGTTTCTTCGCGTCGTATTCCGACCAAGCGATCAGAGAAGTTGCAGCTCAACATTTCAAGGAAGTTGGTTTTCACACGGTGCCATTGGGAGATGGACAACCTCATTTTCAATCGCTCATTCTACAGAAATAATAAAGGATGCTCGGAAAAAGGGATGATACGATGACGTATATTACATTCGTTCGGCATGGAATAACGGACTGGAATGATGAGAGAAGGGCACAAGGTCAAAGTGACATCCCTTTAAATGACGAAGGACGACAGCAAGCAGTTGCTTTGGCAGCTAGCATGCAGGCAGAACAATGGGACCTGATCTATTCGAGCGACCTCTCCAGAGCGAAGGAAACAGCAGATATCGTAGCTAGTAAGCTAGGGATGAACGTTCAAACAGACCAGCGCCTGAGAGAAATGCACAAGGGAGAAACCAAAGGCACCACTCTCCAAGAGCGAATTGATAGATGGGGAAGCCAGTGGGAGAGCTTGTCTCTCAGTATCGAATCAGATGCGTCAGTCATAGACAGAGGAACGTCTTTCGTACGAGAGGTTGCTCAGGTCCATGCTGGACAACGAATAATGATAGTTAGTCATGGTGCGTTAATTGGCTTAACGATTAAGCAGCTCATTCCTCAGTTGAATATTGATGTGCATTTCGAGAATACGTCTGTTTCCACTATAAAATCTAACGGCACGGAGTGGGTGTGTGAGTTGTTTAACTGTGCAGCACACATCAAAACGTTATGATTATCATTATAACGCTCGCGGTATTGGCATGTGCTGTGATTGCTTATCAGACCTTGTGGGTGAAGAGTTCCTATAACCAGATTGGACATAAATCCAAGGCAAGTCTTAGAGTTGTTCAGTTGTCAGACCTCCATGGTCGAACCCAATTTATCAATGGTTCGTTAAGCAGGATTGTAAACCGAATAAACCCAGACTGCGTGATGATTACAGGGGACCTTGTATCCAAGAAAATCCAGTTAGAAGAAGTGCTCGAGGAGATAAGAAGAATAAATTGTCCTCATCTATGCTTTGTTCCAGGCAATTATGAACGCGAAGTCTTAGATGGTTTCCGTAAGAGAAAATATTCCGAATCCGAATACAATTTCATTATTCATTCACTTCAATCTCTGAATGTCTCGGTACTTGTTAACTGCGGGTGCGAGATTGAATTGGACGGCAAGAAGTGTATGGTTTATGGTTTCGATAACTCGATCTATGGGAATGAGCGTCTGACGTTGAGTATAGCGGAATTAGAGAGCTATGATTATGTAATCATGTTGGCGCATTCCCCAAGTATCGTAAAGTTTGTTGAGGAGAAGGAAGTACCCTATGATTTGTTATTAGTCGGTCATACGCATGGCGGTCAAGTACGGCTGATGAAAAGAACGGTAGGGGCTTATAGAAATTACCATGTTGGGCTGCAGCAACGAAACAAACGAAGCCATTTCTATATTCATCGTGGCTTGGGAACAGTGAAGATTCCTTTACGCATCGCTTGTTTTCCAGAGATTGCGATCTTCGAAATAAGAGCTTGAGAGATAGGGTTGATTTTGAGGTTGACTTTGCAATCAGAAGATCTATACTGTAAATAATAACCAAAAGCTATGAATGGAAAAAGTACTCTGATTTCATTGTCAAAGCGATCCGGCGGGTGGTGAGAGGTCCGGAACAATGATCCAGATGAATGGTTCCATTCGCTTCAATCCGAACGTTGTTCGCGCAACCAGTAGGCGTTGACGGGAAGTCCCTCCGTTACCTTGGGGACTCGTGTTAGTCGTTTTGACACGAAAGAGTGCGATCAGTGATCGAATTCGGGTGGTATCGCGGAGTTAACACTTCGTCCCTATTTTTTTAGGGATGGAGTGTTTTTTTTATTTTTATTAAGGGGAGCTGAGCTTATGAAACGAGTATTGTCGGGCATCAAACCAAGCGGTGAGCTGAATATTGGAGGTTATGGCGGAGCGCTGAACCCGTTTGTTTCTATGCAGCATGACTACAATTGTTTCTTCTTTATTCCAGATCTTCATGCCGTAACCGTGCCACAAGACCCGAAGGAATTATACCAGCGGTCCAAAGAGATTGCGGCATTCTATATTGCTGCTGGGATTGATCCGAGTAAAGCCGTTATCTTCATGCAATCCCACGTTCCTGCGCATGTTGAGTTAGGGTGGTTGATGGAGACACAAGCGCATTTCGGCGAGTTGAATCGAATGACGCAGTTCAAAGAGAAGTCGCATGGCAGAGATACAGTCAGCTCGGCATTATTTACCTATCCGGCGTTAATGGCAGCAGATATCCTGCTTTACCAAGCCACCCATGTCCCGGTTGGAGATGATCAGAAGCAGCACTTGGAGCTGACCAGAGATTTGGCAGAGCGATTTAATAGCCGGTTTGAACCGATTTTCACCGTTCCTGAGCCTATCATACAAACCATTGGTTCAAGAATTATGGGCTTAGACGATCCGTCGAAAAAGATGAGCAAGAGCAACCCGAACACGAATAGCTATGTTCTCATGCTGGATTCGCCGGGAGACATTAGGAAGAAGATTTCCAGAGCTGTGACCGATTCTGAAATGAGTGTTCGATATGATTGGGACAGCAAGCCTTCGGTAAGCAACCTGATCGAGATCTATTCGGTTTTCTCTGGCGAGACAATCGAGCAGATTGAGAAGCAATATGAAGGACAAGGATACGGCGGATTCAAGAAGAATCTCGCGGAAGTCATCATCGAGAAGCTGATACCTATACAGCAGAGGTACCATGAAATCGTGGATTCCGATGAGTTGAAGCTCATTCTGAAAACAGGCGCGGTTAAAGCAGCAGAGGTTGCGAGTGAAACGCTTGTTAAGGCGAAGAAAGCAATGGGGTTTGTTACGTTCGAGTGATTTGTTCGTCCATGAACATTAACGGGCATACTATTCCTGACAATAAAGGAGGAGGATGCCCGATGCGGATATTTAGATATGCGTGCTTATTCGTACTATTGCTACACATGCAGTCGACCCATTTAGCTTATGCAAACGATGAGCCTAATCGAAACGTGGTTAGCAGTTACTTCAATTCCATAAATGCAAGAGAGTGGTCTGGCATCCCACAGTTGTGGGTGAAAGGTCAAAGGGAGTCACTCGCCAACTTCCTGAACAACATGCAAAATAGGGATCAAAGGCTCGGGTTGTTCAATATTAAACACGCTAATCTCGTTGCTTTGAAGCAAATTCCTTATGCTTATGGAAGTAATTATTTACCTACTCGTTATATTGAATTATTCGCCGCTCCTCAATTCTATTACGTGGCCGTTGATTACAAAGTGTATAGGGAGGACAAGTTTCACATAAACGGGGTTAATTATTTCTTCATCGTTACCGTATTCGAAGAAGGTAAAAGAAAGATCGCTTTAACTCCCCATATTCCGGTTAACCAGATTATCAATGACGGCTATGGATTTGGGACGGCAGACGAGAGGACATTTTTTGAGCGAAGAAATAGATTTAATTGTGAGGATATAGCAAGACTTGGAACCCGCCTACACGGCGGGGTATTTTTTTGCGTATGTGCTGAGCGCAACGGCTTAGTCTATCAGTCTATCGCAACCTTTTTAGATGCTTATACGTATGCATGGTATGGAAGAATAACCAATTAATGGAGGTTGATATGGTTAGGAAATCTTTAAGCTTGATGATACCTTTTCTAGGTTTACTTATTATCTTGAATGGTTGTAAGTCAGATTACAGTGATGTGATCCAAGTCGCGACTGATTACGCAGAAATTCAGTATAACGTGGAAGATTACCATAAGATTAGTATCCCTGAAAGTAGTGAATCCAGAGCTGAAGAGTTAAGTCCATTCATATCAGCGTCATTTTTAGAAATGAACACGGTAAATGCTCCTGTACTTCATCAGATCATTGAATTACCTCTGCAAGTTGCCCAAACGGAGAAATCGAGTATTACAACAGAAAAGATTCATTTTCACCCGTATGCTAAACAAGATATTAAGAATAAGACAAATAAGTGGCTGAAGTACGACATGACTTTAATATTAACCAATGATCAAGGGATTTCAAAGAAAGTTAACGTAGCTGGTATATTGAGTATGGTCAAGGCAAATAACGAATGGAAAGTATCGTATGATTGGAATAAAAGTCAAACGGAATTAGCGAGTTTGGCGAAACTGAGAAGCTAGTCTTCGTTTTCTTACTCTCACTAATTCGAACCTCCCGCAATATTTGATGGCAAAGACATTCTGCCGGGTCATCGACAAGATTGGCCGATGTCAGGGATTATGTTCTATAACGGCGAAGGGGACGAATGCGGCGGCTTGATTTTTGGAAGTGAAAAGAAAGAAGACGGGAATTATGAGTCGTTCGGGGGCTTATCGTTCGACCAGTATAAACAAGACGAAGTTGTTTCTGTAAACTATAGTAACAAAAACGGTGAAATGGAGTATGGGTTTACAATATGCGATCGACCTCAAGTTCCACTTTCTCAAATAATAGAAAAAACAAATGAAATTGGGCAATCGAACTTAAGCGATGAAGAGAAAGAGAAGGAAAGAGCCAAATTGTGGGAAGGAAGCACACGTCGAGCATTTATGGGTAAAAACGAAAAAGGCGAAGTGTCCGTTCGTTTGATGGATAGCAAAGGCAAACAAAGAATAAGAATGCTGATTGATGAGGACGACAATCCGCGAATGGAATTTTTGGATGCGAGCGGTAACGTTATTTATTCGATCCCGCCAAGTCAATGATTGCTATGGAGTTTTTGAAAAATAACAAAGCGAGACGAGGCAGCCGATCATTATGATCAGCTGCCTTTCTTCATTCGACGTATGCTTTAAAGATTCTTTGCCAGATTTCGAGAGAAGGATTATACTCTTTCTGTAAAATATGATAGATGATGGAGGTGAGGCGAGCGCCATGGCTCGAAAAAAGCGAACGCTGCGTTACAAGTTCTTTATCGGATTCTTCATTGTAACGGTCCCCTTGATCCTCTTTTTATTTTATAACAATTATTACGCGATGAACGTCGTTCGCGAGCAGGTGTCCCAGTCCAACAGCACGTTGATATCCACGCAAGCGGCTAAGAAAGATATGACGCTGGCTCAGACGGTCAGCTACTTGCTGAAGCAGGCGACGAACAATCCATCCTATCCGAATTTACTCACTCTATCATCGTACCCGGAGGATAGCGGCGACTATTTCTTCGCCAAGCAAGCGCTGCTGACTTCATTTGATCAGGATCAGAGTGCATACAAGGAAGTGGACACCTTCTTTGTTTATCTGGACAAGCCTAACAGGCTGATTACGAGCCAGCGGACGTATTGGGAGATCGAACGGTATCATCATGTGCTTGACGGTTATTTGGCCGATCGCGAGCACCGGAAAGTGCATGAATGGGATATCATTCAAGCGGAATCGACCTACTACCTCGTCCGATTGGAGCGGGTTGCCGATGACAGCGCAGCCGTATATGTCGGAGCCTTAATCAAGGCGGAGCGGTTGATGGATGAGTTGAATGTAGCCAAATCGGATTCCGGGCTGGAAGAGATGCTCGTTTCGAACGACGGCGTTCCGTTGACGGCGACGTCGCTGTCTTCCGGAGATGTCGAGAGGATTGAGACGAGCCTGAAGAAGCCGAGCAGCGAAGCTTACCGCAAATTCACTAGAGGCGGGGGAATCAGCTATCTGGCTGTCAATGCGGACTTAACGCAAGCGCCGGTCCATATGATTGCGATCGTGCCGGAGAACAGCTTGCTGAATCAACTCTTTTATTTTCAAGGTGCCATATACTTGATTCCAGTGCTTGGACTTGTCGTCATTCTGTTCTATTCCATCTTCCTGAAGCGAACGCTTCTAGAGCCGATGGGAGCATTAATGTCGGGAATGAGACGGATTATGTACGGCGACTTGAACGTGCGGCTTAAAGAAGAATCGTCGTTTGAATTCGATTTTCTCATTGATACGTTTAACAATATGGTCGAGCAGATCAGCACGCTCAAGATCAATGTCTATGAAGGCATGTTGAAGAAGCAGGAAGCAGAGTTCAAGCATCTGCAGGCACAGATCAATCCGCATTTCTACCTGAACTCTTTAAACATTATCTATAGCCTGTCTTCATTGCGAAAGAACGAGCTGGTCGAGCAGATGACCGAGCATCTAGCGGATTACTTCCGCTTTATTACGCGAGCGCACCGATCTTTCATCACGCTGTCTGAGGAGATTGATCACATCGCCAACTATCTGGAGATTCAGAAGCTGCGATTTCCCGATAAGCTATCGTTCGAGGTGGATTTGCCGTCAAGCCTCGCCGGCTGGAAGCTACCTCCGCTCACCATTCAGCCCTTTATTGAAAACGCTGTCATACATGGCATGCCCGAAGGAGAACGCCCATTCGTCATTTCGATAACGGCCAAATGCACAGGAGAAGGCGTCTGCGAAATCATCATAGCTGATAATGGACGTGGCTTATCTTCGGAGAAACTGCAGCAGCTTGGTGAAAGCAGTTCCGCGGAGCGTGAGGAGCAAGGGAAGGGCGGTCTTGGCATTTGGAATGTGCGACGCCGGCTTAGCATGATGTATGGAAGCAGGGCGGAGGTTCGCTTCTCCGGTAGGGAGCCTGAAGGAACATTGGTTTCGATCAAGTTGCCTATGGAGCTGGATAACGAAGGGGGAAACAGCGATGTATAATTTGCTCGTCGTCGATGATGAGAAGTATGCCGTGGAAGCGATCTTGAATTGCATCGATTGGCCGTCCATCGGCGTGACTGGTCTGTTCAGCGCGTACGGTGTCAGCTCCGCGAAGGAGAAGCTGCTCTCTGAGCCAATTGATATCATCGTGTGCGATATCGAAATGCCGAGCAGCAATGGGCTTGAGCTGCTGGAATGGGTCAATGAACATAAGCCGGACACGCTGACGATTTTTTTTACCGGACATGCCAATTTCGCTTATGCGCAGCAGGCACTTCAGCTTGGCAGCTTCGATTATTTGCTAAAGCCGGTCAAGCATAAGCAAATCGCAGAGGTTGTAACGAGAGCGTGCGAGAAGCTGCGACAGGAGCGGGACAAGCAGCAATACGCCGAGCGCTATGAGAAATACGCCCAGCTATGGGAGACGCAGAAGCCGCTGCTATGGGAGAAGTTCTGGCAGGACGTACTTGGTGCGCGTGTCATGTTGACCGAGGAGAAGCTCGGCGAATTGATCGAAACTTATGGTTTGCCTGTCACCTCTGGAACGAGGGTTCGTCCAATTCTTCTCAGCATTGAAGAATTCCGTGAGGCGTTCAGCAAACGGGACGAGGAAATTCTGGAATATGCCCTCTTGAAGAGTGCCGAGGAAATGTTTCTAGACACAGGGCGAGGCTGCGTGATCCGCGACGTGGGAGGAATATTGTTCGTGCTGCTCTATGAAGACGAAGAGGCACAGACGCTACTGGACCTGACAACCATATGCCAAGGATACGTGCAAGCTTGCTCCATTCACTTCTATTGCCGCTTGTCCTGTTACGTGGGCGAGCCCGATTCCATCGGCGCCCTTCTAGGGACATACCATGCCTTGCTCGAAATGGAGCAGAGCAACGTAGCGGAAACGGAAGCGGTGCTGCTGCTGCGAGATTACGGCTTCGTGCGCGGCAACTCGCGGCAGACGCAGGAGGCTGCGGGCATTGATTGGGCGGAATGGACGGTTCTGTTTGAGTCCGGCAAGAAGGCGGAGCTCATGGAGCGCCTGAATGCGGCGTTCAAGGAACTCGCCATGCAGCCGGTCACGCAGGAGTCGTTGGAGGCCGTTTATTATTTGCTGTTACATATGTTGTATCACGTCTCCCATCGGAAGGGATGGTCGGCGAAGGAAGTGGTCGGGGGCAAGCTTCTCGGTGGTGAGAGCTCGGCCACGCGTTCGCTTGCTCGCCTGAAGAGTTGGGCGGAGCGGCTTCTTACGGCTGGTATGGATTATTTCAGCCAACACGAAGGGGACCACCGTGCCAACATCGAGAAAGTGAAGAAGTACGTCCAGACGCATATTCGCGACGTCAACCGCGAGGATCTAGCCGCGCACGTGTATCTGAACTCTGCCTACCTGTCGCGCTTGTTCAAGAAGGAGACAGGCCAATCCTTGATGGATTACATCATTTTGGCCAAGATCAACCAAGCGAAGATCCTGCTGACGGAGACGCACCAACGAATCAGCGACATCGGCGAGACACTCGGATATGAGAATTTCTCGTACTTCGGGAAGGTATTCAAGAAGACCGTGGGCATTTCCCCTCAGGAGTATCGCAAGCGTTATCAGGGAATCGTGGGGTGAGCGAAGAGCGCCTACTGTCAAGCGACGGCGACGGAGCAACTCGGCTCAGACCCAACCATCTTATCAACCCCCGCCAAACGGCGGGGGTTTGTCATAATAACGTTATCAATGTCACTTCTTTTCATATCAGACACCTGGCTTACTCTTTTACAATAGGTTTAACAAGGCATACAAAGTCGATAGGAACGCGAGGTGAAGGTTCTGAATGGAAATGAAACGAAGCCGCTATTCGTTCGGCCGCAAAGTGATCAAGAACCGCTATTTGCTGCTCATGATGCTGCCGGGAACGATCTATTTGCTAGTCAACAACTACTTGCCGATGTTTGGCACGCTCATTGCCTTCAAGAGCGTCGATTGGAGCAAGGGTATCCTCCACAGTCCCTGGGTGGGCTTCGATAACTTCAAGTTTCTCTTCAGTACCTCCGACGCCTGGACAATTACTCGCAACACACTTCTCTACAACGCGCTCTTCATAACGATAACGCCGTTCATCGCCGTCACGTTCGCGATTCTGCTGAACGAGCTGCGAAGCCGGCTCGCGGCGAGGTTCTTCCAGAGCGTCATGTTCCTTCCGTACTTCCTGTCGGCGGTCGTTGTCGGTTATCTGGGTTATTCCATGTTGAGCACGGAATTCGGTTTCATCAATACGCACGTGCTCGAACCGCTTGGCTTCGATGCCATCGCCTGGTACAGCGAACCGAAGTATTGGCCTTATATCCTGCCAATCGTCTACATCTGGAAGAACATCGGATACTCCACCGTGATCTACCTGGCTGCGGTCATTGGCATCGACAACGAATACTACGAAGCAGCACTCATGGATGGCGCGTCCAAATGGCGGCAGGCGATCAGCATCACTTTGCCTCAAATCCGGCCGATCATCATCATTCTGGCGCTTATGGCCGTCGGTCATATCCTGAACGCAGACTTCGGTCTATTCTATCAGGTCCCGCTGGACGCCGGCGCCTTGTATCCGACGACGAACGTTATCGATACGTACGTGTACCGCGCACTGCTTACGCTTGGCGACGTCGGTATGTCCTCCGCGGCTGGTCTTTACCAATCGGTCGTCGGTCTCGTCCTCGTCTTGACCGTCAATCTGATCGTTCGCAAGATCAATAAAGAAAACGCGCTATTCTAGGGAAGGAGCAACAAACGCACATGAATACTACGACTGCGAATGCCCTTGCCCATTCCCAAGAGGGGGGCGTCACCAAGCCGGCGGTCAAGCGAATCAATGCCATATCACCGAGCACGAATCTAATCGTCACCTTATTCTTCATCGTCTACAGCTGTGTTTGCTTGCTTCCAGTATTACTCGTCGTCGCGGCATCGCTATCTGACGAGAATGCGATCAACCTTCACGGTTACTCGCTCATTCCTCGTGTATGGAGCACGGACGCTTATCATTATCTGATGTTCGATTTGCACAAGATCCTTGAGGGCTATGGCATCTCCATCGCCACAACCGTCATCGGCAGCTTATCCGGCATGATGATAACGGCATTGTACGCGTATCCACTGTCACGCATGGATTTCGATTTCCGCGGCTTCTTCTCTTTCTTCATCTTCTTTACGATGGTCTTCGGCGGCGGTCTAGTGCCGACGTATCTGATCTACACGAATTATTTTCATATCAAAGATACGCTGTTCGCATTGATCATTCCTGGGCTGCTCATGAACGCATTCCTCGTGCTGACAACGCGGACGTTCTTCCAGCAAACGATCCATCCGTCCATCCTCGAATCCGCGCAGATCGACGGAGCGGGCGAGTTCCGCATCTTCTTCGGTATTGTGCTGCCGCTCTCGCTGCCAGTCATGGCGACGATCGGACTGTTCTACACACTGGCGTACTGGAACGACTGGTTCAACAGCCTGGTCTACATCAACAACGACAATATGGTCAACCTGCAGTACATGATGTACCGCGTCATGCGGAATCTCCAATTTCTTCAGTCCCATGCTCAAAGCAACACGACTGTCGGGGCAGAGGAGATCGCGAAGATGCCGAATGAGACAGTGCGGATGGCGATGTGTATTGTCGGCATGGGGCCAATCGTGCTTGCGTACCCGTTCTTCCAGCGCTACTTCGTGGCCGGCTTGACGGTCGGCGCGGTGAAAGGCTAATCCCGGCAGAGCCGGTTAGCATATTGAATGCCATTTTCTCAATCTCATTTTCAAAAAAACGGGAGGGTTCCTATGAAAGGCATCAAAAGAAACGGACTGACCGCACTGACGACCGCGTTCGCGTTATCGTTGCTGCTGTCCGGTTGCGGTGGCAATAACGACGGCGGCACTACGAACAATGCCAGCACTGCCGATACGAAGAACGAGACATCGAATAGTGGTAATACAGGCAGTACTGCTACAGGGAACGTGAAGGATGAAACGACGAACAGCGGCGGTACAGAAACCTCCAAGCTTGAGCCGTACACGATCAAATGGTTCGTTCCTGGCGCAGCCGCGCAGAAGGACCAATCGCTGGTCAACGAGGAAGTCAGCAAATACCTGAAGGATAAGATTAATGCATCCTTTGAGCTGGAAGTCATCGATTGGGGCAGCTGGGATGACAAAATGAATCTCAAATTCGCCTCCAGCGAACCGTTCGACTTATTGTATACGGCGGCTTGGAACGGCTTCACGACCAAAATCACGCAAGGCAACATCATCGACTTGACTAGTCTGATCGACAAGTTTGCTCCGGATGCGAAAGCCGTCATCGAGCCTGCTTTGCTCGAAGGCTCCAAGGTGAGCGGCAAGAATTACGGGATGCCGATCAACAAGGAAATGGCCAGCCAGAACGGCATTATGCTTCGCAAGGATCTTGTGGAGAAATACAGTATCGATATTGCCTCGATTAAGAGTCTGGAGGATCTGGAGCCCATCTACGATATGATTCTCGAGAAAGAGCCAGGCGTTACACCGTTCTACCTGAACAAAGACATCTCGCTGTTGAATGTCTGGAACAGGAATCACTTCGACACGTATGGCGGTAGCTCTGGAGGCACCCTGCCGCTCGGCTCGACTGACTTCAAGCTCATTAACGGACTGGAGACGCCGGAAGCGAAGGATGGGTACAAACTCATTAACAAGTGGTACAAAAAAGGCTATGTCAACAAAGATGCGGCGACTCTGCAGGATCTGAGCGGCGGCTTGAAGGCGGGCAAAGCGTTCTCATTCCCTGAGCAATTGAAGCCGGGTAAGGATGCAGAGGTCAGTACGCAGACGGGTCAGCAATGGGTGCAAGTTGAGCTGACGCAGCCGCTGATCAGCACGGGCGACACGCAGGGCTCGATGACGTCGATCTCGAGAACGTCGAAGGATCCGGAGCGGGCAATGATGTTTCTGAATCTCCTTTATACCGACAAGTACTTGGTCAACTTGATTGCATTCGGAATCGAGGGCAAGCACTTTAAGAAAGTCGGCGACAACGTCATTGATTTCGCAGACGGCATCACGGCTCAAACATCGGGATATAACCTGAATCAAGCATGGTTGTTCGGCAATCAGTTCAACGACTACCTATGGAAGAACGAGGACCCACAGAAGTGGGAGAAATTCAAAGTGTTCAACCAGTCGGCTACGAAAGATCCGCTGCTTGGCTTCGTCTTCGATCCGACGAATGTGAAGACGGAAGTGGCGGCGCTTGGCAACGTAGGCAAGGAGTTCAATTCCGGTCTCCAATCCGGCACGCTGGATCCAGACGTCTACCTGCCGAAGTACATTGATAAAGTGAAAGCAGCCGGCATCGATAAAGTTATCGCCGAACAGCAAAAGCAGCTCGATGCATGGAGAGCCGCGAACCAATAATTTGCGAATGGGAAGCCCGTGCTTACTCGGCACGGGCTCTTCTTCATTCATCTGGAAAGGAAAGCGGGCGGACTTATGGAGAACAAGGTATTGTCGAAAGAGCAAATCGAACATTTCATTGAACGAGGCTGGGTAAAGGTTGAAGAAGCCTTCCCACGAGAGCAAGCGCTGCAATGCCAGCAATACATCTGGGATCAACTGCGCAGGTTTGACGTTGATCGTGATGACTTCGCTACGTGGAAGAAACCGATGTATTATCTTCGCGAGGCTTACAATGGCGATCCTTTCGATCCGTGCAATACGGAGCGAATGGCGGATGCCATCGAGGATCTAATCGGGCATGGCCGCTGGGTCGACCGCGGCGTATTCGGGAAGGATGAGGTCGTGGCCACTTGGGGCTGGTGGCCGGTCAATATCGCGCTCGGCGCCGATATGCCGTGGGACGTGCCGACAGAAGGCTGGCATTGGGATGGCGGCCACTTCCGGCATTATGTCGACAGTTCCGATCAGGGCATTCTGTGCCTCTGTATGTTCTCGGAGATCGGACCGCATGGCGGCGGCACGCTGATCGTCGAGGGTTCTCACAATCTCGTGGCGCGGTTCCTAGAGAAGCATCCCGGCGGACTCGAGCCGCAGGAGGCGATCGACATGCTTAACGAGGAGCATCCGTATCTGGCGGAGTTGACGGGAATCGCGGCGAAGCGGAGTGCGAATATGGGTCACGAGCAATCTGAAACTAGCGAGTCTGACTCCGCTGGGGAAGATGGTGCAGTTTCCGACCGAATCCGTCGATTCATGGACGAGTGGCATACCGATGCGGACGGTTTCCAGTTGCGAGTAGCCGAGACTACGGCTTCTCCTGGAGACATTATTTTGTGCCACCCGTTTCTGTACCATGCTCCGTCTCAGAATCATTCTGGTAATCCTCGTTTCATGTGCAACCAGAAGACGCCGCTCAAAGCACGGATGAATTATGACCGCAACAATTTGGAAGATTACTCCCCGGTAGAGATCAGTATTCGGAGGGCTTTGGGAAGAGAGTAGGTAATGCCTCCAGTTTAATAAATCCACGACGGCAGCCGGTCAGCGATCGGCTGCCTTTTCCACGACTATGAGCAGGAGAGTTCAACAAGTATGTGGAATTATTAGGAAATTGTTACTCCAATTGAAAGTGAGGCGTCTAATGCAGAATGAAATGAGCCGTGTTAATCGATTGAGCTGGAATAATGAAAGATATCAGAGATGGCTCGAACGGTTTGGTTCTGTTGAAGAAGAAGCGCAAAGGATAATGAACGATCCGAGAAAGAGGTTAAAGGTTCTCTCGGATTACCTAGGTGAAGTGAGCGACAAGAGAGTAATTAACCTGTTGGGATCGAACGGTACTAAGGCTGTCTCTGTTGCTCTATTGGGGGCAAGAGAAGTTAAAGTCGTCGATATAGCAGACGAGAACGCGAAGTTTGGATATGAATTAGCACAAGCCTGCAATGTGAAAATCGATTATATCATCCAAGATGTCATGGAGCTGTTACCTGATGAATTAGGCGAATTTGATATCGTTTTTATGGAGATGGGAGTGTTGCATTACATGTACGATATCAAGAAGTTATTTTCAATTGTAAATAGGTTATTAAGCAGCGGTGGGAGATTCGTTCTTAGAGACTATCATCCTGTCATTTGGAAATTACTCAAACCCCAAGATGGTGTATACGTTGCTTCGGGCAATTATTTCGACCAATCGGTTGGTGGAGAGGAAATGAAAGTAAGACGATGGAATTTAGGCGAAGTCATTACCTCGATGGTTAGCGCTGGATTAACCGTAAATGCCCTATACGAAGAATCAGGTGAAATTCAAAGATGGGTATTCAAAGACATGCCAGAAGGAACGGAGGACAGAATTCCTGGGATCTATGCGGTAATTGCCTCGAAGTAATGGTTTCGTCAACCGAATTTCCACATTAGGATAAGAGGGGGATTGTAATGAAAATTGGACTGGTGAGACATGGAATTACTGATTGGAACATTGAGCAGCGTGCACAGGGACAAAGTGACATACCACTTAATGAAACAGGTAGGCAACAAGCTAATGCATTAGCGAAGCGCCTAAAGGACGAAGGATGGGAGTTTATTTTTTCAAGTGACCTTTCACGCGCTAAGGAAACTGCAGATATTATAGCTGCTTCTTTGGGGTTAACTACAACAGCTGATGAGAGACTTAGAGAAATGTTTTGTGGTGATATTGAAGGGACTACATTAAATGAAAGAATAAATAAGTGGGGTATGGACTGGGAGAACCTTGATTTAGGTATCGAAAAAGAGGATGCAATCATAACGAGAGGGATGTCATTTATTTCTGAAGTATCGGAGTCATTTCCTGGAAAGAACGTATTAATTGTTAGTCATGGTGCATTGATTGGATTAACTCTCAAGAGATTAATTCCACATGTAACTACGGAGGAACATTTGAAAAATACTTCAATAACTGTTCTGTCTCTCCAATCAAAATGGGAGTGTGAACTCTATAATTGTGCTAGACATCTCGACTGATAGGTAAATCAAACGAGTAAATAAAGGAGGGTATCATGTCGCAATATTTTATTGGTATCGTTCCTCCTGAGGGATATAAAGATAGAATTGCTTCAACTGGATCATTATCATCCTCATCTGACATTGGGGCAGACTTATTGGGGGATGAATGAAACGGAGATTGATGAAATGAAAGTAGCAGCGCAAGTCGCACTTGCTCCATTTCCTTCCTTTTATGTGAAGAGTGTCCGGGTATATAAAGAAGTTGAAACGAATGTATACCTGCCATTTGAAGACATTTACCTTGCCATATAACCAAACGAAGTGAGGGATATCAATGGCTATCGAAATCCGTCATGCTTTAAATAGCGAACAGGATCTATTAAAAAATCTCTTGCAATTATACATGTACGACTTTACTGAATTTACGGATGCCGATATAAATCCGAATGGATTATACAATATCTTATCGAATTTTGATTCTTACTGGGGAGAGCAAAAAGAAAATCAACCCTATCTCATTCTAATGAACAATGCCATTGCTGGCTTCGCATTCGTTAGGGAAATATCAACTAATACAAGAAAGTATAATTATCTTGCGCATTTTTTTGTGCTGAGAAAATATCGGCGACAAGGTGTTGGAAAAGAAGTCGCAATGAACTTGTTTAAATCATTGAAAGGCGAATGGGAATTATATCATCTTCTTCGTAATGAACCAGCTCAGAAATTTTGGACGAAGATCATTAATGAATTAACTGATGGCAATTATATTGAAAAAGTTGAAAATAATAGAAGGTATCAAACGTTTATTAGCAGGTAAATGAGCAAACTTGCTATAGGTTTGAGTATCTCGATTAAAATAACAAAGTTCACTCGAACATGATATTCAACATGCTTTGCATCATATTGAACAAATCCGTGAAACTCGAAGAATACATCATATATTGATGAACTAATTTCGGAAGGAGAATTCTCCAAGTGTCTGATCTAATAGCAGTGATTACAGCACAATGTGAAAAACTTTCTGAACAAGAGATGAAAATGGTAATCGATGGTCTTTCAAGAGGGTTTGATCGGCCAATACAAAGCTTAATTCCGGAACTCACATCATTTAATACAGATGAACTCGTTATTATTAGCAACATGATAAATGGAGTCATTCTTACTAAAGAGTATGTACCTGACATTAGAGACGTTTATGAACGTGTGAAAGGTACCGATTTACCCAATAAAATCTCCTTCCCCTAGTAAAAGATATCGTGTAGTTTTGGTTTTAATAGGATAAAATGGTCAATAAGTCATGCGAAGGGAGAATGATTTTGGCCGTTTATCAGTTGTTTATCAGACATCTTATCCGTAACTACATGATCGGTTCTGCCATCGCCGTTCTCGGAGTAGCCAGTGTTATCATCTTCATGACGCTTGAGTTGGACAAGAGTGAAATAGGAGCACTGCTGTTTGTAATGGGAGTATCTATATTGGGTATGATCATCTCAGAGTCGATCGTTTTTCGTCGGCATATACTTCCAATCAAAAAATACTTTCGGAGATCGAATCCTTCCCGTGAGTTAATTCAGCAAGCTTATTTTAGAGCACATCGATTGCCTACACTCGCTGTGTGGCGAATCATGGGGCCGCATCTGTTTGGCGGATATATTCCGGCGGCCTTAAGTATGGCTGTCTTTATTCATAGGGGAACACTATCATTTCCATACTATTACATCGGTCTTGCTTTGCTCGGCGCTTCTCTTGTAGCGAGTATGCATGCAATGGTAGAGTTTTTTCTTACGAACCAATCCGTCAGGCCGCTACTTATTCATCTTCGGCAAAGCTACATCTCTCAATACCATTCAGACCTTACATTGGATGGGGAAGTATTAATCTCTATCCAACGAAAATTCCAATGGAGCGCTTTTCTAATAGGTACGTTTCCACTGTTTCTGGTGAGTCTCGCAACCCAAATACGTCTCGGCGAGATTACATCTGTAGCCTCCCAAGAGTATTGGAAAGGGGTAGCATTTATACTGCTTTTAGGAATATTCTACTCTTCCATGGGCGCTTGGCTGCTATCACAAGATATCGTACATCCGATTCGAAATTTGTTTAAATCTCAGAATGAGGTTAGAAACGGCGACTTTAATACAACGGCGCCAGATATCTATTCCGACGAATTTTCCAGTCTCGTTTCGGGTTTCAACCACATGGTAGAAGGCTTGAAGTCAAGAGAACGAATGAACAACCAATTGCTTCAAAGCTATTTCAGTACGCTGGCTGCCGCGCTAGATGCCCGTGATCCATATACTGCAGGTCACTCGCTTCGAGTAGCCGAATATTCAATGATCATCGCACGTCTAGCGGGGTTGTCCCCACTTGATATGGACATCTTGAAGCGTTCAGCGTTGTTGCATGATATCGGAAAAATCGGCGTAAGGGATTCGGTTTTGTTAAAAGAAGGACGCCTCACAGATGAAGAATTCGCCCTTATCAAGCTGCATCCCGTATTAGGAGAAACCATCTTGAAGCAAATCAAGCCGGCCGAAGCTCTTGCGGATATACTTCCAGGTGTACGTTCCCATCACGAGCATTACAACGGCGGGGGGTATCCGGATGGGCTAGTCGGAGAGAACATCCCTTTACTAGGGAGAATAATTGCGATTGCCGATGCTTTTGACGCCATGACTTCAGACCGCCCATACCGAAATGGCATGCCCTTCGAGAAGGCGCTCTCCATTCTGGAAGAAGGGATTGGCGTCCAGTGGGATCCGAAGCTTGTCACGCCATTCATTCGGGAAATGCGTAATCACCATCTCGAGAAAGCTTGTCATAGTCTTCATACTTATAAAAAGGAAGGTCAGGCTACCCTATGAAAATGAGTGGTAACACGGTTCTTATCACAGGAGGCACTTCTGGCATCGGCTTCGAGTTTGCGGTTCAGCTGCTTAAGCTAGGCAATACCGTTATTATTACTGGTCGGGATCAGGCGAAGCTGGATGCAACGAAGAAAAAACTACCGACAGTACATACGTTACAAAGTGATGCATCGGATCCTCAAGCGATTGCTATTTTGTTTGAAACCGTGGTGAAGCAGTTCCCTAAGATCAACGTCCTCATCAACAATGCAGGACTCATGCGTAGAATTAATCTTCATGACCAAGACATTGATCTGGAGGATCTCAATCGTGAGATCGAAACGAATTTGAGCGGTCCAATATGGATGGTGAAACAATTCATGGAACATCTAAAGAAGCAAGAGTCCGCTGCAATTATGAATGTTTCATCAGGCCTTGCTTTCGTCCCGCTGCCTATCTCGCCAGTCTATTGTGCTGCAAAAGCTGGACTACATTCTTATACACAGTCGTTAAGGGTGCAGCTCAAGAATACGAAGGTAAACGTGTTTGAACTAGCGCCTCCTTTGACAGAGACTCCGCTGGTAGACTCATTCGACCCAGCAGATATGGCAGGATCCAAAGCGATGAGCGTGTCCACTATGGTAGGCACAGCCATTCGGGGCATGGAGAAGGATAGATTCGAAATCCGGCCAGGGCAAAGTAATGCCTTGAAGCTTATGAGCCGTATCGCTCCGAAGTTTATTTTCGGCCAGCTCAGTAAGTCTGCGAATCGTATGCTGAAGGAGTCGAAGTAAGTACATCGAACGTATGGGGAGATGGGGATATGCGAAACTCACCGAGTATTTCAGAGGAACTCCTAGGATTCTGTCTAAAGGAACAATATGCTCTGACTCCCGTCACACTTGAGTTTCTCCCGCTGGGACTTGATTACAGCTCCGCAGTGTATCATGTGCATAGCGAGCAAGGAACTTCCTATTTACTCAAAATCTCATCTAGGCCGTTATACGAGCCGCAATATCAGGTTCCTCGATATCTGTGCGATCATGGCCTTACTTGCGTGGTTGCTCCCATCTCTACTGTGAGCGGATCGTTGTGGACGCGAATAGAGGGTTGGAGAGTCGTTGTCTATCCATTTATCAACGGGGATTCAAGTTTTAACGGGATGTCTACCGAGCAGTGGAATAATCTGGGAACCTGCTTGAAACAGATACACCAAACTATTGTGCCGCCAGAAGGATTCAAGTCTCTCCGACAAGAGACCTTCGATCCAGCGGATTATGTTCGGTGGATAAGAACCTTCGAGGATCAACTTCCACTCTACGAAGGCGGTAGTACATGGGATCGAACTCTCCATGCTTCATGGGTGAAGTATAGGTTGACGATACAAGCGATGTTATCCTCACTGGAGAAGCTGGCAGCGCTGCTCCAATCTCGAACAATTCCATACGTCATCTGTCACGCGGATCTACATCCAGCCAATGTGATTCGAGATCACACTGGGCAACTGTTCGTCATTGATTGGGACGAGGTGATGCTCGCTCCCAAAGAGCGTGATTTCATCTTTGTACGACACCCGCATGATAAGGCATTTTATCAGGGATACGGCATCGAAGAAGTTGATGAGGATGCGCTCACCTACTACCGCATAGAAAGAGTCATACAGGATCTCATTGAGTGTGCTCGAAATGTGTGGATTAGCGATGATTTAGGTGAAGAAACCAAGGCGGATGCGATCCAGTTGTTTCAAGATATTTTGGCTGAATGACATGAACGAACCACATCCGCATGAGGACGTGGTTTTTTATGATTAGCTAAGGTCTATTCACACGGACAATTCCTTAACGTTATAATAATGGCGATAGGAATCGGGAAATAAAGGAGAATCTGCAGCATGCTGCTCCTCACTCTCATCTAACCACAGTGCATTCGTATAGCATGAACGACTGAACACGCCATGTGTAAACTTGTCTATTAGGCAGGTTTCTTTGAGTCGCTTCTGTCTATATGTGGCCGGTAAGAAGAGGTGGATATCATGCTACAGATAAACTTATATCCGGAGGGTTCCCATTGAAACCTATAAACAAGAGCGGATTGCGCACTCTTTATATGTTGATGGTCGTGGAGGGCTTGTCGATGCTTGGCACTCGCATGTCCTCGATGTCGATAGGAATTTGGCTCTACCATTCGACGCATCAGACGACGCCGATTCTATGGATCGTATTATTTAATGAACTTCCAGCCATGCTTGCCGGAAGTATTGCCGGAATAGGAGTAGACCGGCTGCCCAAACGGATCGTGTTATTGCTCAGCGATACAGGGCAGGCGTTAGGCAGCGCATTGTTGGTTATCAGCCTTTGGTTTGATTTTTTCAGTCTGCCGTTGTTGTTTGTCATTGTCTTCTTTCAAGGAAGCTGCACCATGTTCCAAAGCCCGGCCCTGCAAACGGTCACTGCCATGCTGACAAGCGAGAACCAGCGGGACAGGGTTAATGGCATCAGAGAAATGATCTTTCCGCTAGCGGGAATCATTGCCCCTGCACTCGTAGGGCTTCTCTATGAACCGCTCGGAATTACAGGCATTGTCATATTGGATGGCATTACTTTTCTCGTGTCGACGATCTTCCTGCTTACTCTTCGGTTGCCGGATGAGACGAAGGATAGATTGCCCTCAGATCAGGAAAAAGAGACACTACGTGACACCATTATAGGTGGAATTACGTTTATGATCCGTCATCGATTGATAGGCATAGCCGTGTATGTTGGCGTAATCAACTTCCTACTGAACGGTACGCTTGAAATGGTTATTGCTTACGTGTCCGGGTCTTCTGGGCAAATCGGCCCGGGAACTTCAATGGTTCTCATAGCTATGAATGCAGGCGCATTCGCAGGGGCATTAATCGTTGCGGCGATCGGACGCTTCCGAGACCGGATTAAGACCATGTCGGCAGGTTATGTCGTTACAGGAGTGATGTTTATCGTATTCGCGATTGTGAAGGACCCGATGTGGCTAGGGATCGCGTTATTGTTGCTGATGATACCGCTGCCGATTGGCAACGCAATGTTAAGCTCCCACTTCCAATCGATAGTGCCCGCCGAACTGCAAGGAAGAGTATTCGCATTTTTGTTTCAGATTAATATGACTTCCTCGGTGTTATCCTTCTTTGCTATGGGGCCGCTTGTTGATCAAGTTCTCCAGCCTGCTGCGTCAAGAGGGGAACTGCCCTGGTTAACTTCAATTGTCGGTGACCATGCAGTTTCAGGGATATCTATCCTTTATCTAGCTGCCGGAACCATAATAACTGCCGTCGCGTTTACGGTGATGATGCTCCGCTCGAAGTAACGAATACAACAATGAAGAGGTTGCCGAAGAGTTCGGCAGCCTCTTCACGCTTTTTTCAAATAAAACGTTTACATTTCAAGTGAAATCCGCTAGTGTATATAAGCTCTGGGAAAATTTTGCACCTAATAATCATGTTGAAGAAGAGGTGGCTTATATGCAAGAGAAGCAAACCGAAGTAAACCGACGGGCATGGAACACCAAAGCGTATGAAGCGTGGTTGACTCTGCTAGGTACTCCGACTGAACAAGCAAATAAATTAATAGCGGATCCTAAACACCCACTTCGCAGATGGATAAATTACATAGGAGAACCGAAAGGACAACGGATCATCAATCTGCTTGGTTCCACCGGGGGCAAAGCGATACCTCTTGCCATACTTGGCGCAGAAGTAACCATCGTTGATATTTCCGAGGAGAATATGCGGTATGCTCTAGAAGTTGCACAAGCAGCTGGTGTTGAAGTGGACTATATTAACGCAGATGTTCTCCATATTCCTAATGAAGAGGCATTAAGAAATTTTGATGTTGTATTGATGGAGTTCGGAATTCTGCATTATTTCTCCGACCTCAATCAGATATTTTCTATTGTTGCTCGGATGCTAAAACCGAATGGGCGATTTATTCTGACAGACTTCCACCCGTTTAATAAGTTGTTGGATGATAATGGGGATCGTATCGTTTTGAAAGATAACGGTGATTATTTCGATCCTGAACTTCGAGAAGCTGATATTGCCTATACATCTCTTATTTCTGAGAACGAGCGCTCCAGTTTGCACAAAGTGCTATTGAGGAAGTGGACTCTAGGAGAGATTGTGTCTGCTATTGCTAGCCAAGGCATGTACTTGAGAGTTCTGGAAGAAGAGCCTAATGCGCAATATAAGAGCTTTCCAGCGTTCTACACTCTTGTTGCGGATAAGGTGTCGACGAATATTCCGTTAGTGCGATAGAAGTGGTCTATGAGGAGGATACATCTTGGATCGTGTGAGGAATACAGCTAAAGCAATAATTGAACATAACAATAAACTGCTCTTCATAAAGAAAAAGCTGGATAATGTAGGTGTTTATTATACATTACCTGGTGGCGGGCAAGGAGTATATTTCTAACAATCACGAGTATTCATTCTTGATAAAAGAAGTACAAGCAATCGAATTCATCTTTGCTTGTATCTTTGAATTAGAAGCTGAGATTGAACATTTACAAAATGATGTTGCACAGATTGGATACGAATGGTTGGATATTCCAACAATAGTCGAGGCTCTCAAGCAAGAAGAGGGAGTAGATGGTTTACAGTTTCCTCTAACACTTAAAGACTTTCTGATTGAGAATTATATTAACGATAGAGTAGAACCCTATTCATCATTTAAATTTTTAAATGGATAGAACAGGAAAACCCTGCATTCACTCTTCGTGAAGCAGGGCATAGGTGTGTAATTTCCATGACATTAGTTGCTGAACTCAAACACATAGTCCGTGTTCGATAAGCCAATCGTAATCGTGCTGTTCGTATTAAGGGCATTGTCTATAGCTCCTCCGCGTTCGGTTGCGAATTGGATTTTGCTATAGAGGCTGCCTTCGTAGATCGTGAACAGCGAGATACCGTTCAAGAAGCTGTTGAAATCATTGCCATAGGAAACGTCCAGCGTTTGCGACGGTCCTAACGTAAAGGGTACCGCATCAGCTTGGTTATAAACTTCTACTCCCGCACGCACAAAAAGGATCATCTGCAAGGTCGCTTGGGTCGTATTGGTGAAGGTTTTAATACCTGCCATAGGGTCGTGCCCCCTCTCAGAATGGGATACTCTATCATATGCTTGTACGGTTAAAATGTTAGGACCCTCCCGAAAGAAGGATTTTCACCTCCAAAGTTGAAAAGGTATAAATTTGGGATTCGACTTTGATGAGGAGGAAATCAGATGAACGAGAAGAGCGCGGAATTACGCAAGCAAGCGATTGTTTATATGAACGAATTATCCGAACATCCCGTGCTGAACCAACAGTGGAGTCATATTACACTCGTGCTTAAAGGCAGTGCGGCAAGAGGAAACAGTGATCAATATTCCGACATTGATTTTGTGTTCTTCTGCGATGAATCGCTTCTACAAAAGATCGTTGATCAGTATTTCGATGCTGGGCTGATCAAAAGAAGAGATGGGATCTTTCTACCAATCGACAATTGGGCTGGCCATTATCACTTTGAATCCTTCGAGATGCTAAGAGGCTACTTCGAGGGATCTGATTATCCGCAAGTCTGGGAATTTCAGAATGCCATTACGCTGCACGACCCAGGAGAACGCTTCGCGACTATTATGGCTGAGGGTTCAGCTGAATTCTTGAGTGATCCGTTACCGGCCATCAAAGACGGCTATTTGGAGCTGATGTTAACGCTTGATTGGCTCCGTCATCCACTCATTCGAGGCGACAGCATCTCGGCTGCACTTCATGGGGCTAACCTGCTGCAGCAGCTGTGCCGTATCGCTTATTTGCTTGATGGCACCAGTTATCCGCATGACAAATGGGTGTCCCATTACTTGTATACGACCAGATTCGGGCAGTTACACCAAGAGAAATTAAACGAATATCTGGATACTTTACCCAAGAGCAATGGGCTCACCAAGGATTTGGCACTCGAGGAATATACCGCTTACGCGCAAGGCGCAGCATTGATGGGCGAGGTAATAGCGTTCATTAGAGAACATTTTGGCGACTTCGCTTGGATTGATGAATGGTATTTGTACGTATAGAAAAATGCTTTTTATCTATATAACAGAGGTGTCAGATGGATAAACAACAGCTGCTTATCGAATTGAAACAAAATCTCCTAAGAGAAATACCTAAAGCCGTAAAGAGAATCAAATTAGATGATCAGGATAAGGTGTGCTACATCTCCTTACTTGGAACAGGTGAGGATAATGTTCTTGGACTGATTCAATTAGGCATTGAATCATACAGAAACGAGATCATCGATGAATACGGAATCGAAGATAAATGGACGATATGGAACTCCGGCGAAATGCCAGTGGAATATCAGATTGGGATTGAGAACGAATATCCGGCATTCTCTGAGAAGCAAGAGAAGCTAATGAGTTTATATAGTGATGAAGAGTGGGAAGAGCAGTGGGAAACGTGTCAGGAGCTTCGGTTTGAAATCGCCTATGAACTAAATTCCTATAACTGGGCGGAGCTCATTCCAGTAACTGACGATTTTGTGGTTTATTCGGATTGGGAGTCTATTGATGTTGAGAATGGAGATCTCAATCGAAGCATTCCAAGCGACCAAATGGAAGTACTTACTAGGAAAAGCTTGATTTAATCTTGCGATAAAGCGTTTACATAAGAACATATGTGCGGTAAAATGTTATCAATTCAAAATATGGATAGGAGGCAGCCTATGAACGTTCAAACAGCTAAGGTGAAGCAAGTCATTAACTGTTGTGTGCCCGTAACGAATGTAGAATCTGCGGCTGCATGGTACGTCGAACATCTCGGCTGTTCATATGAAGGTGAAATTAGAGAGGGTGACACCTTCTTAAGACTGCCAACAGGTCCAGATTTGAATTTGCTTAAGGTGGATGAATGCATCCAGTGGACAATAAATGGAGTTATTATCCCAATTATTCATTTGCATACCGATGACGCGAAGACGCTGCATGCCCAACTTCAATTAGCAGGTGTCTCAGTCGAACCTCTTATCGACCAATCTTGGCTTGGCTTCAGCTTTGAGATGTACGACCTCGATGGGAATAAAATATTAGTGTGGCAAGCCAATAACTTAATTCGGTAGCATGAATATGGAGGGAACATTAATGGAAGATCACATTCACATTCGACCAATGACGCTCGATGACATGGATACGATACATCATGTATTTAATGATCATGGCATCGAACGGGATATTGATTATATCTTGAGATGCTGGGAAGAGAATGAATCCGGCACAAGAATAACGTTGCTTGCTTTTTACAAGGAGCAGCTTGCAGGAAGCTTACATCTGATCTCAACTTCGCATTATCCGCCTTTTGTGGAGCAGGGAATACCTGAAGTTAATGATTTTAATGTCATTGAACCGTTTAAGAGACTTGGTATCGGCAATAGGTTGATGGAAGAGATTGAGAGAATTGCGATTGAGAAGTACGGCAAGGTCGGAATTGGGGTGGGTATGCATATCTATTACGGGCCTGCTCAGCGTTTATATGCAAAGAGGGGCTACTTACCTGATGGCAGAGGTGTAACTTATCACAATGAAGTGGTAATGCCATTTACTAATGTTTGTGCAGATAATGATCTGGTCCTATACATGACCAAGGAGCGTTAAATCATGGAAGAAACTGTCGTTAAGCTAGCAGAGCGAATCGCAGGCGATTTTCTTGGTGAAGAAATCCAGACTTCCTACCAAATCATAGGAAGAGGATTCGTCAATCAAGTTTGCGTAGTCGAAACAGAGAAGCGCAAAGTCGTTGTTCGTATGAACGATACAGATACTTATTCAAGTTATATTCGAGAGAAATGGTGTATCGAGCAAGCCGCCGCGGTAGGCATCCCTGGACCTGAGGTGTTGTCTATTGGCATCAATCATGAAACCGCATACATGATTCAAAGCTTTGTAGAAGGAGATAACGGCTTAGACAGTAATGTACCCACGACCGATGTTTGGAGGCAGCTTGGCGAGTATGCCAAGCGCATTCACTCCATCCACGTGAAGGGCTATGGGGAGAATTTGATTGATCCCGTTCAGGGCGAATTTCATTCCCCTCCTCATCCAGGATCAGATGGCAGCTGGATCGGCTATGTGCAGTATAATATCAATAGTTTGACGGAGCATGATCAGTTAATTGAGCTTGGTGTGCTTACTCCGATACAATCGCAGAAAGCGCGAGCGCTGTTTGAGAGATTGAAGAAGGCAGAGTTCCGCTTTGGTTTAACTCATGGAGATCTCTCTCTGAAGAATTCCATTGTAGAGCAGACCGGACAAGTCATATTAATAGATTGGGGTAATGCAGCAGTAAGTATAGTACCAGATGGTGAAGTTATTCAAATCATGCATTCGCAATTCATGGAGGAAACCCCGAATCCTGAAGAATTAGAAGCATTTCTAGATGGATATGGCATATGCGAAGATGACCAGCCGGAGCTTAAACATTTGTTGTTGTTGAAAGCGTTCGATACCCTCAGATGGGCGATTGATCGAAGTCCGGATCGCGTGCAGTCCTATGCTGCATATGCTAAACAAGTTGTTGATCTGATTATTGATTAGCATGCGAATGGACGAAAGTACCACTGGAGGTGTTCGCTGTATGGAAGAAATCATCGATTACTATTCTGGCTTTGATGAGTGGGGAAGGCTTGACCGAGAACCGCTCGAGTTCAAAGTCAACCTTCGCTATATCCTGTCGAATCTGCCGCAAAGCGGACACATAATAGACAATGGAGCAGGTCCGGGCAAATATGCGATGGAACTGGCCAAGCTTGGCTACCAAGTTACGCTCAGCGATTTGACGCCAAGGCTGGTGGAGGTCGCCAGAGAGAAGGCGGGGCAGCTAGGGTTAAGCGAGCATTTTGCAGATTTCCTCATACAGGATGCGAGAAATCTGGAGCAGCTTGAGAGCAATTATTACGATGCATCGCTTATGCTAGGCCCATTGTATCATTTGCAGAATGAAGCGGATCGGGTGCAAGCTTTACGAGAATTGTATCGTGTCACGAAGACAGGCGGCCTTGTATTCGTTGCCGTTCGTCCTCGCACAACGCAGCTTCTCGCTGCTCTGCTGGCGCCGACGCAATGGAAGCCGCTTGATCAAGTTGAGACGATACGAGATTTCATGCAGTCCGGCGTGTTTAATCATGCGGATAAAGGCAGATACACAGGCGCGTATTTCTTTAACATTGATGAAGTCAAGCCTTTCTTCGAGCTGCAAGGCTTTGAGACGATCCAGTTAATCTCGTCCAATGGTATTGGAGCTCGGTTAACGGAGGAGCATTGGGCGTATTGGCGCGAACGCGGGGAAGTGGATGAGGTCATGGAGCTCGTCTACGATTCAGCGCGAGACCCATATTTGCTCGGGACGGCTTCGCATTTGTTATACATCGGACGTAAGAAGTAATCCAATAACTGCAAAAACAAACCCACTCTATCGCTAGAGTGGGTTTTATCATGGAAACGCTACTTACTGCTGCGCCGTCATTCCTTGTGGATTCTGTACGGCGTTTGCAGGCATCTCGGAGTATGATTTTTGGCAAACCATGTTCGAAATGCGAGGGATGTAGATCGTTTCTCCTTTTTTCATTTGGCTTGGATTTACTTGCGGATTCGCCTCTTCCAGAATGGAGTGAGGCATGTTGTACTTGTGGCAAATGCCTGCAAACGTGTCGCCGGATTGGACTTGGTGGGTTGCGAATACCATATCCTCCGACTTCCCGTCACGCCAGAACGGAAAGAATGGGGAGAAGAAGAAGAACGGGAACAAGAAACGGTTCGGGAAGAACGGATGAACGAACGGGCGAAAGAATGGACGGCCGAAACCGCCGCCAGGGAAAAATCCACGATCCATTATGTTACCTCCACATGTGAAAAATGGTTATTCGACTCTATAGCATATCGCGGCTCCTGCGGAATTGTAACACGTCCTAGCAAAATAGGCGCACGGGCCCGTTTCAGATAGGCGTCATATCGATTGCGGCAGTGGCATGAATCTTGCTTACTCTACAGGCAGGTGAAGTTGAGCTGCTTAGCGACTAGATTATGAATAGAGGAGTGAGACGATGGAGTCTGGGCAAGAACGCCAGTTTGTTTCGGTTTCTACAGATTTTCCCGGACCGGCTGCGAGGCGGCTGATGGAAGCAAGGCGGCAGTATGTTCCGCAGGGGCTGTCGAACACAACGCCAATCTTCGTACAGGAAGCGCACGGAGCGCTCGTTACGGATGTGGACGGCAATGTGTTTCTTGATTTTGCCGGGGCGATCGGATCGCTTAATGCCGGACATTGTCCGCCTGAGGTTGTCGAAGCGCTGCAGCGGCAAGCGGAGCAGTACATTCATAGCTGCTTCCATGTGGCGATGTATGAGCCTTATGTGAAGCTGGCGGAGAAGCTGGCAGCTATAACGCCGGGCAGCTTCGCGAAGAAGACGATGCTGCTGAGTAGCGGAGCTGAAGCTGTCGAGAATGCAGTGAAGATTGCGCGGAAATACACAGGGAAACCTGGGATCGTATCCTTCTCCCGCGGATTTCACGGCAGGACGCTGCTTGGCATGTCGCTCACAAGCAAAGTGAAGCCATATAAGTTCCAGATGGGTCCCTATGCGCCGGCTACGTATAAAGCGATGTATCCTTATCCGCTATATCGGCCGGCAGGTATGACAGAAGAGGCATATTCGAGCTATTGCGTGGAGCAGTTCGAGCAATTTCTGCTCACCGAAGCGGCGCCTGAGGAGCTGGCTGCAGTCATTATGGAACCTGTCCAAGGCGAAGGCGGGTTCATCATTCCGCCAATATCTTATGTGCAAGGGATCTTTGAGATTTGCCGAAAGAACGGTATTCTGTTTATTAGCGATGAAATTCAGACCGGATTCGGCCGGACAGGGACGATGTTTGCGTCAACGCAGTTCGGAATTGAACCGGATCTCATATCGATGTCGAAGTCACTCGCAGCTGGCGTGCCGATTAGTGCGGTAACAGGGCGTGCTGAAATTATGGATGCGCCAAGCACGGGGGAGATCGGCGGGACTTTCGGAGGCAGCCCGCTCGGCTGCGCTGCTGCGCTTGCGGTTATTGAAATGATCGAGAGAGATCAGTTATGCGAGCGCTCCGTTCAGATTGGAGAGCAGATCCGCAGCTTCTTCGGCGAGTTGAAGCAGCAGTATCCGATTATCGCCGAGGTACGCGGGCTTGGAGCGATGTGTGCATTGGAATTTGTGCATCCAGCAACCGGCAAGCCTATGAAGGATTTCGTAGGAAAGCTTGTCAGAGCATGCTATGAATCAGGTGTAATCGTGCTCAGTGCCGGTATTTACAGCAACGTGCTCCGATTTCTGACGCCGCTTGTGATCACAGACGAACAGCTTCAAGAAGGCCTGCAAATCATTAGAGACGCCATCATTGCCTCGGCTGCAATTGAAACGTACTAAAGGGGGAACTCCAGAGATGAAGAAACAACTATACATCGGTGGAAAATGGGTGGAGCCTAGAGCATATGCATCGCTCTATTCTCCATACTCAGGCGTGCTGCTTGCGGAGATTCCGCTGGCAACGAAGGAAGAGACAGAGCGCGCAATTGCGGAAGCATATGAAGCGAGGTCGGTCATGGCGAGTATGCCAGCGCACAAGCGGGCGAGCATTCTGGAGAAGCTTAGCCGGCTACTAGCCGACCGAGCTGACGAGGCGGCGAGCCTGATTGCGCTAGAAGCGGCGAAGCCAATCAAGGCGGCGCGAGCGGAAGTGGACCGGACGATCCAGACGTATAAGTTCGCCGCGGAGGAAGCGAAGCGGGTCACTGGCGAGATGATTCCGCTGGATGCTGCGCCTGGGGGCGAGGGTCGAATCGCGTATACGATGAGGGAGTCGCTTGGTGTGATCGGCGCGATAACGCCGTTCAACTTCCCGATGAATCTGGTCGCTCACAAGGTCGGACCAGCGATCGCATCGGGCAACACGATTGTGCTGAAGCCGGCTTCACAGACGCCGCTGTCGGCATTTTTCCTCGCTGAGCTGCTTGAAGAGGCTGGACTTCCGGCCGGAGCGTTCAATGTGGTTACCGGTTCAGGCGCTGTGATCGGCGATGTTATCGTGCAGGATGAACGGGTGAAGGCGATTTCGTTCACAGGCAGCCCGCAGGTCGGCATCGGCATTCGTAATCGGGCTGGGCTGAAGCGGGTAGCACTTGAGCTTGGATCGAACTCGGCACTCATCGTCGATAAGGAAGTGTCGCTTACGAAGCTAATTCCGCGCTGTGTTCAAGGGGCTTTCTCTTATCAAGGTCAAGTCTGTATCTCGCTTCAGCGTATCTATGTACACAATGAGATTTTCGAGGACTTTGTAGAACACTTCGCTGCAGGTGCGAGCCAGCTGAAGCTTGGCGATCCGCTTGATCCAAACACTGATCTGTCGACGATGATTACGAAGCAGGATACGGCAAGAGCGCTTGCCTGGATTGAAGAAGCCGTCCAACATGGCGCGCAGCTGGCCTACGGAGGAACGGTAGAGAATGGTATGGTGCTGCCGACGGTGCTGCTCGAAGTTGACCGCGCAGCCAAAGTGTCCTGTGAAGAGGTGTTCGCACCGATTGTCATCATTAACCGCATTCAGGATGTGGGTGAAGGGATTGCGCATATCAACGACTCGCGTTACGGGCTGCACGCGGGTATTTATACGAACAATATTCATACGGCCTTTGACGCGGCGGAGAAGCTGCATGTTGGCGGCGTCCTCATCAATGACATCCCTACGTTCCGAGTGGATCATATGCCATACGGCGGTGTGAAGGAGAGCGGCATTGGTCGTGAAGGCGTGAAATACGCGATAGAAGAAATGACGGAGCTCAAGACCGTTATTATTAATCGGACCTAGCTATAGGCGAATACAATATAAGGATCGAGCTTGAGCCAGATGAGGCAGGTGATCCTTATGCCACGTAATTACGGCGGGTTTGGGATGCAGCAGCAGCAGCGGACCAAGCTTCATATGACGCCGCAGCTGCAGCAAGCGGTGAAGATATTGCAAATGCCAGCCCCCGAGCTGCGTGCGTTCATCAATCAACAGCTGGAAGACAATCCGCTGCTTGAGCAAGCGGACTGGGCGAAGGGAACAGGCGCAAGCACTGGCACAAACATTGGCAGTTCCCGAAGCAGCAGCGACTACGATCGCTTGCAGCATGTTGCGGGACAACCGGAAACGCTTGAACAGCACCTGCTTGAACAGTTAAATGTAGACCTCAATGAGTCGGAGGAAATCAAGCGAATCGTTCGTTATTTGATTGGGAATTTGGATGCCAGCGGTTATTTGTCGCCAGAACCAGATATCCTGCAGCTTGCGAACCAGCTTGAGGTTGATTCTGCGCTGGTGGATCAGGCGATTCAAGTCCTGAAGAGGCTGGAGCCGGCAGGGGTAGGAGCGAGGAGCTTGTCTGAATGTTTGAGATGGCAGGCAGAGCGGCTTCCCGAATCCGAATGCCATCCTCTGCTAATGTCTTTAATTGAAGAATATCTCGAGGACGTGGCTGCCTCACGTATCCATAAGTTGAGTCAGCGTTTGAAAGCGAGCGAGGCTGACGTCTCAGCTGCAATCCTGCAGCTCAAGTCGTTGCAGCCAAGACCCGGAGCGGCATTTCATGCGGGTCCTCCCGGATATGTCATACCGGATGTAATCGTGCGTACATCCGGTGATGATGGGCAGTTCGCAGTGGCATTGCATGATGCGGCGTTCCCTCGGTTGCTGATCAACACAGAGTATGAGAGGTTGAGGCAGAACACGGATCGAACGGAGGAAACAGGTGCTTTTCTCCATGAGAGGAGGAATTCCGCCGCCTTTCTTATTCGTTGTCTGGAGCAGAGACGCACGACTCTTCTTCGCGTAACCCAGGCGCTCGTTGAGGAGCAAGCGGCGTTCTTCCGATTCGGGCCAGCGCAGCTGAGGCCGCTAACCCTGCTTGATATCGCCGATAAGCTGGGGCTGCACGAATCGACGATCAGCCGGGCGGCCTCTGGCAAATTCGCATTGACCCCCTGGGGTACGTATGAGCTTAGCTTTTTCTTCCAGACAGGATTTAACAAGGGGCTGGATGATGCCATTTCGGCTGAATCGGTAAAAGCACGCGTGAAAGAGCTGATCCGAGCAGAAGGAGATTCCCCATACTCGGATCAACAGCTCGCAGATACGCTAGCGGAGGATGGAATCCCTATCTCGCGCCGGACGGTGGCGAAGTACCGGGAATCGCTCGGCATCGCTTCTTCTATTCAGCGGAAGCGGTAAGCTGCTTGCACCACATATTCATATCCTCGAATTTATCGTAGATATCGCAGTTCTTAGTCAATCTGCCGTTGTATTCGTAGCCGAGCTGGAACAGAGCCGCGTTCATGCCGAACGACAGTGCGCGGGATAACGAGTAGAGAGCGAGGATGTTACGATTCAGCAGCTCCTCCTCTAGTGACTGGATAAGCAGACGCATCAAGCCTTTGCCCCGATAAGCGGGAAGCGTGACGCAGTCCGTAATCTCCGCGTTCCGATAGACTGTATTAATCTCCGCAGACGAAGCGCTGATTAGCTTGCCTTCGTCCACGACGACGTAGAACACCGTTCCCTCATCCATCACGTTCCGAATGTAAGCAGGGTCGTTCATAGGTGTCGGGTATGTCTGGAATACTTGCCCATATAAAGCGGCGAGCTCGTCAGCATCAACCTCAGTTGCAGGCCGAAGCACAAAAGGCGCAGGTACCGGATCGCGTTCAGGCTTCTTCATAAGAGTCAGCACTTGCCGTAGAATCTGATCTTCTTCCAGCCAATAATCGCTCGTTCTCCGCCCCAGGTCCGTGTAATAAGCCATGCTATAAGCGTCGCACCCGTGAAAATATCCCTTAAAAATCCCTTCCAGCATATACCCCCGTGACAGGAATGCCATCCAATCTTCTACGCGAGCTTTAATAAAAATCTTCGTGAATCCATGCTCCTGAGCAACTTCGGATGCACGTCGACACACCGCTACGATATCGCCTGTATAGTCATCAATTCGTAGACGTTTGTTGAAATAATCCAGAAACAGCTGAAGTGTAAAATTGCCATCGCCACATTCAGTGACAACATCGTAATAGCGGTTCGTGTTCGGTTCTGTTGACATATAATCGTCCTCCAATTGATCGGTTGCAGCTTCAATAGATGCAAGTTTGATACCAACGCCGGAGGCGGTGGTACGGCGATCGAATGCCAGCCTCCGAGTAGGGATGCATCATAATTTGGCAGATTCATGCTTGCAGTGCCAAAACTTTGGCATAGACGGGTACACCAGGCTTGATTACATGGGAGGCGGCTCTCGATGAAACGGGAACATCTCATTAAGCCACTGCTGAACCATCATTATCCCACGATTTCATATGGTAAAGGCGTGTTCTTGTATGACGATCAAGGCAACTCTTACTTAGATGCATCATCCGGAGCTGTCACAGCTGGCATCGGACATGGCGTGCAGGAAATTGCCGACGCGATGCAGGAGCAGGCAAGCAAGGTGTCATTCGTCTACCGTTCGCAGTTTACAAGTGAACCTGCAGAGGCGCTCGCGAAGCGTCTAAGTGATCTCGCGCCAGGCAACGACTACTGGTCGTTCTTCGTAAACAGCGGCTCCGAGGCGACCGAAACCGCGATGAAGATTGCAATTCAGCATTGGCAGGAGATGGGAAGACCGAGCAAATATAAGGTGCTTTCGCGGCGGATGAGCTATCACGGTATAACGCTCGGCGCATTGTCCATGTCCGGGCATTTCACGAGGCGAAGGCGCTTCGTACCGCTATTAGAGGACTTCCCGCTCGTCGCGCCACCCTATTGCTATCGGTGCCCGATGCAGCATGATCCAGCAACATGCGGGTTAGCGTGTGCGAATGATCTGGAGACGATAGTCAATAGAATCGGCTCCGAGCATATCGCCGCATTCATCGCTGAGCCGGTCATCGGCGCTGCCGGAGGAGCAGTCGTGCCGCCTGACGGCTACTATGAGCGCATTATGGAGATATGCAGGCGTCATGAAATTCTATTCATCGCCGATGAAGTCATGACCGGCATCGCCCGCACCGGCACGATGTTCGGAATGGAGCATTGGGGCGTTCAGCCCGATATCATTGCGCTTGGCAAAGGGCTGAGTGCTGGATACACGCCAATGGCTGCGACGCTTGCCAAGGATCATGTGCTGGAGCCGATACTTAACGGCTCGAAGCTGGTCATGTCCGGCCACACGTACAGTGCGAATCCGCAGTCGGCGGCAGTGGCGCTCGCTGTTCTCGATTATATCGAAGAGCAGCAGCTTGTGAAAGCTGCGCAGGAGAAGGGGCAGTACCTGCGAGCTGCACTTGTGAAAATGTCTGATGGGCTCGAGCTGGTCGGCGATGTGCGCGGCAAGGGGCTGCTGCTCGGGCTGGAGTTCGTGGCGAATCGGCGAACGAAGGAGCCTTTTTCAGCTCAGGTATCGCTAACAACGAAGATCGTCGAGCGCGCGTTCAGCAAAGGCTTGCTGATCTACCCAGCGGCTGGCGGCGTGGATGGAGAAGGTGATGCAATTATCATTGCGCCACCGTTTACGATCTCCGTGGAGGAGATGGATCTGCTCGTAGAACGGCTTGGCGAAGCGATAGCCGAAGTAAGTCAGGAGGTGAGCAGCGGATGAGCAAGCTGCGATCACTAGAAGAAGCGTTGGCATGGATAACAGATGGTTGCACGCTCATGTATGGCGGCTTTGGCGGAATCGGTACGCCGCCAACGCTCATTGAAGGCATTCTTGATAAAGGCGTAAAGGAGCTTACGCTCATCGGCAACGATACCGGCTTCCCTTGGATCGGCATCGGTCGGTTGGTCACCGAAGGTCGGGTGCGCAAGGTCATTACCTCGCATATCGGGTCCAATCCGAACGCGGGGCGGATGATGGAGGATGGGCGGATGGAGATCATATTCTATCCGCAGGGGACGCTCGCAGAGAAGATCAGGGCCGGAGGCGTCGGGCTCGGCGGTATTCTCGTCGATGTCGGGCTCGGTACTTCGATTGCAGAAGGCAAGGAGACGGTCGTCATTAATGGCAAGACGTACTTAGTCGAGCCGGCTTTAACGGCTGACGTTGCCATCGTACACGCGAGCAAAGCAGACCCGTACGGCAATCTGGTCTACGACAAGAGCGGGCGCAATTTTAATCCGCTCGTAGCAATGGCGGGCGAGCGGACTATCGCCGAAGCGGATGAGATCGTACCGATCGGCTGTCTCGATCCGGAGCTGATCGTAACGCCTGGCATCTTCGTGAACGCCGTCATCGCAGGCAAAGGGGTGAATTGGCAGTGGGTATGGGAGAAACGAGCCGCGACCGAATCGCAAGACGCGCCGCCGCGGAGCTGAAGGATGGCATGGTCGTGAACTTAGGGATCGGCATCCCGACGCGAGTGGCTGATTTTATCGGGGAAGGCATTGAAGTGATTTTTCATGCGGAGAATGGAATTCTGGGCGCAGGACCGAGTCCGGCACTAGGTGAGGAAGACGGGTTTCTGTGCAACGCGGGCGGCTACCCGGTGACGATCGTAGAAGGAGCTTCGTATTGCGACAGTGCCATCGCGTTCGCTATGATTCGGCGGGGCTGCATAGATATGACGGTGCTCGGCGCGCTTGAAGTGAGCGAGCGGGGCGATCTCGCGAATTGGATCGTACCCGGCAAGCGGGCGGCTGGAATCGGCGGTGCGATGGAGCTTGCGCAGAAGGCGAAGAAGGTGGTCGCAATCATGAACCATGTCAACAAGGATGGCGCGCCTAAGATTAAGAAGCAGTGCGAGCTGCCGCTCACCGCTCCTGCTTGTGTCGATCTGATTATTACGGATATGGCGGTGATGGAGGTTACGGCAGACGGTCTTCTTTTGCGGGAGATTATGCTGCCCTTTACGCTTGAAGAGGTCATCCGGTGCACGGAAGCGAGCCTTACATTGCCCGAGCAAATTCTCTATATTCCATAAAGATTGACCGCATCGCATGGGAGGGAACAGCATGAGCTGGAAAGCGCAAATTCACGAATGGCTGGAGCATCACCGCGAGGAAGGAGTCCGTTTGCTGCAAAGCCTGGTCCGAATGCCGAGTACGCAGGGGCATGAACAGCAGGCTCAGATGCTGATCGCCGGCAAGCTGTACGATATGAACCTGGAGGTCGAGCTGTGGGAACCGGATGGCGAGCTGCTCGAGAAGCATCCGTACTTCTATTCGCCGCGCAGCAAGTTCACCGGAAGTCCGAACGTGGTCGGCGTACTACGTGGGAATGGAGGCGGGCGGTCCATTCTGCTCAATGGGCATATGGACGTTGTGCCCGAGGGAGATGTGAAGCAGTGGACCAGCCATCCCTTCAGCGGCGAAGTGGCGGACGGCAAGCTGTATGGACGCGGCGCATCGGATATGAAAGGCGGCAATGTCTCGCTGCTCCTTGCCATTCAAGCGATTCGCGAGCTCGGCATTACGCTGAAGGGCGATGTCATCTTCCAGAGCGTCGTGGAAGAGGAGAGCGGCGGCGCAGGGACGCTCGCCGCAATCTTGAAGGGGTATAAGGCAGACGCGGCGCTCATTCCCGAGCCGACGAATATGCGGATCTTCCCGAAGCAGCAAGGCTCAATGTGGTTTCGGGTTCATGTGAAAGGCCGCTCCGCGCATGGAGGAACGAGGTATGAAGGCGTCAGCGCGATCGAGAAATGCATGCTTGTCGTGTCGCAGCTGCTTGAGCTAGAAGGAGTTCGCAATGCGCGTATTAACGATCCGCTGTTTGCGAACAATCCCATCCCGATCCCGATCAATATCGGGACTATCAACGGCGGCAACTGGCCGTCTTCCGTGCCGGACATCGTGACGATTGAAGGGCGAATCGGCGTCGCGCCTGAGGAAAGCATGGACGACGCCAAGGCGGAGCTCGCGGCATGGCTGAATCAGCTGCAGGCGAAGGACGAGTGGTTCGCGGTTTCACCGCCGCGGCTCGAATGGTTCGGCGCACGCTGGGTACCGGGAAGCGTGGATATGGATCACGAGCTGATCGGCGCGCTGTCGGAGCAATATGAAGCGGTGCTTGGAAGCAAACCGTCGATTGAGGCATCTCCGTGGGGGACGGACGGAGGGCTGCTGACCGTGGTAGGCGATACGCCGTGCATCGTGTTCGGTCCGGGCCTTACGCAGACCGCCCATTACCCGAATGAACATATCGTGCTCGACGACATGTTCCGTGCTGCCGAAATTATTGCGCTTACCATGCTCACCTGGTGCGGAACCGAAACGGAAGAAGGCCTTGCCGGCTCCTCTTGATAGGAGCGGCAAGGCCTTCTTCATATCATGTCGCCGAACCGTCGCTGCTGCTATTGCCATTGTTGCTATCGTTGCTTCCGCTGCCGTTCGTGTCGCCTTCAGCCTGTGCTGCCGGAGCTGCTGAAGCAGCTTCTGGCTTCGCCGCCGGAGCGACTGGCGCGCTGTCGCCGCCTTGCCGTGCCCGCATAAGCTTCTGCTTCATCTCGTCGCGCTTCTCGCGTTTGTCCTTGAGCGAGTGGTGATCCGGCGTCTGCTCGTAGAGCTTCCGCCTGCCGATCCGCCGCAAGTTTTCTGGCACCAGGTTGAAATTTTCATCCTTGATGAGCGAGATGATGCCGGTGGTTTCCGGCTGCTTCTCGATCTTGTAGATTTCATTGAAGTATTCGTCGGCGCGGCCCGGAACGTAATTCCTCGGTTCTGGATAGCCAACGATAACCCCTTCATAGTTGCGGAGGATGACCTTATCTTGGCTCTGCGAGATGAGGTAGTTCGGCTGGAGCGCGATCTTACCGCCGCCGCCAGGGGCATCGACGACGAAAGTCGGAACTGCATAGCCACTAGTGTGTCCGCGCAGCGCTTCAATAATCTCAAGCCCTTTGGACACTGGAGCCCGGAAGTGCCCAATGCCTTCAGACAAGTCGCATTGGTAGATGTAATATGGGCGGACGCGGATTTTGACCAGCTCATGCATCAGCTTCTTCATGATGTGGGTGCTGTCATTGATGCCGGCAAGAATAACGGCTTGATTGCCGAGCGGCACGCCGGCATCTGCGAGCATCTCGCACGCTTTCTTCGCTTCGTCCGTCATCTCGAGCGGATGATTGAAATGCGTATTGAGCCAGATCGGATGGTACTTGCGCAGCATTTTGCACAGATTCTCGGTAATCCTCTGCGGGAACACGACCGGCGCGCGCGTGCCGATTCGAATGATCTCAACATGCGGGATCTCACGCAAGTTCTTCAGGATATATTCAAGAATGGTATCGTTAATGAGCAGTCCGTCGCCGCCGGAGAGCAGCACGTCGCGTACTTCAGGCGTATTGCGGATATAGGCAATCGCGTCGTCCATCTGCTTCTTCGGCACGCCCATCCCGACTTGGCCGGAGAAGCGTCTGCGCGTGCAGTAACGGCAGTACATGGAGCATTGATTCGTAACGAGGAACAGCACACGATCTGGATAGCGATGCGTAAGACCGGGAGTAGGTGAATCTTCATCCTCGTATAATGGATCTTCCAAGTCATATTTGGTCTTTAGCAGCTCTGCCGAGATCGGAACCGATTGCAGCCGGATCGGGCATCGCGGGTCATCCGGATGCATGAGGGAAGCGTAGTAAGGCGTAATGTTGAGCGGGATCGTCTGCGTTGAAATCTGAACACCTGCTTCTTCATCCGGAGTCAGATTGACGACCTGCTTTAATTCATCGAGCGTCTTAATCGTGTGCGTGAGCTGCCACAGCCAATCGTTCCACTGCTCATCCGTGACGTCCTTCCAGAGCGGAACCTCTTTCCAATGCCGGTTGCTGCTAAGAGGCACCTTGTCCTTTCCGCCATTGCTAGCCATATTCATCTGCTGCACCTCCATGAGAGTAGCTATCTACTTGTATAAGAAGCAAGGAGTGTGCCAACATGACCATCAAAATCAAAAAAGCTCCCTGCAAGGGAGCCCAATTTGTCGAGAGTCCCGGCTAATGGATCTCACAGTGCTTATTTGGCCCAAAATACACCTTCGCATATTCTAACGGTTCCCAGAGCGCTTATTCAGCTCGAATCGGAACATCTCGCAGTCGAAATCGCCATATAGCGTTGCTGAGAACCGTTAGCGCAAAAGAGATGCAATCTGTTTGCATCGCACGATTCAAGCTCACGCAATCTCCATTCACTCCGCTGTCTGCTTCGCAATGCCATACCGCTTCAGCTTATATTGCAGCGCCTGCCGTTTGATGCCCAGCTCTTGCGCCGTCAGGCTGATGTTGAACGCATTCCGCTGCAGTGCCTCCACGATCGCTTCACGTTCCATTAGCTTGATGCGATTGGTCAGCTTCTCATCCTCCAGTGGTTGAAGAAGGGGCTGAGCAACGTTGTGATCGTGCCGCTTATCCAGTAGATTCGCTGGAAGATGATGCTCGTCAATCAGCATATCATCGATCTCTACCATATTGAACGCTGATTCAATCGCATGGCTGAGCTCTCGTACATTCCCCGGCCATGTATAGGCGGTCAGCCGAGCAAGTGCTGCAGGGGCAATGCCAGTCAGCTGCATCCCGAACACGCCATTCATCTTCTCGATGAAATGATCGACAAGCAGCGGAATATCCTCTATCCGATCCTTAAGAAGCGGCAGCTCCAGCTTCACGACACTAAGCCGAAAATAAAGATCGCCACGCAAGCGCCCCTCATCGAGCGCCTTAGCCGGGTCCATATTCATCGCGGTAATGACGCGTACATCCGCTTGAAGCTCGCTCGTGCCGCCAATCCGGCGCACCATGCCATCTTGAAGCACGCGCAGAAGCTTGGCTTGCAGATAAATATCAAGGCTGTTCAGCTCATCGAGGAATAGCGTGCCGCCGCTGGCTTGCTCGAACAAGCCAGCCCGGTCGATTGCGCCGGTGAACGCGCCGCGCGTCGTGCCGAACATGATGCCTTCCAGGAGATCTGCCGGTACAGCGGCACAGTTCTGCGCGATGAAAGGACGGCTTCGGCGGACGCCGGCATTATGAATGCTTTGGGCGAACAGCTCTTTGCCGGTGCCGGTCGCGCCGTAGATGAGCACGGGCGAGTTGGTGCGTGACGTCTTCTTCGCGAGCTGCAGCACATCCAGAAACGGCTTGCTTCGCCCAATGAGATCGCTGAACTCATAACGTGCGGCGACTTTGCTCTTCGGATCCTTCGGCTTCGATTGATAGAGCTGCTGCCTCAGATCCAGTATCTGATCATGCAGATGGACGATGCTCGTAATATCTTTCGCCACTTCAAGCGCGCCGACGAGCCGGCCATTGTCATAAAGCGGATAAGTGCTGTTAATCGTCATGATCCGCTTGCCGTCTACGTTGAAATAAGTCTGTATGCGTGCGGGCAGCTGCTGTCCGGTCTGCAGCACTTTCTCCAGCGTACTCGTCTCGAGCGTGAGGGAAGGATAGAGGTGCAAAATATTTTGCCCCAGCACCTGCTCCCGGTTCAACCCGTCGATCTCCGCCATTTTGTCGTTGTAGAACACGGTATTGCCTTCACGGTCGATGAAATGCACGCCGACGTCGATTGTATTCAAGAGCTTCTCGAAATAATTGGAAACGGAATCATTTCGCCCTAGCACGCCGCACTCGCCTCCGCCTGGACGAAGCATGGAACTTGCAGCAGTTCCGATACGTCCCTAGAGAAACGGTATGCAAAAAAATAAGACCCGATGCGCGAAAAATGGCTCACCAGGGCGATAACCCAGCATACCCTGTATCAAGGTGGTGAATACGAAATGGAATTTACACTTGTCGCTTGGGTTACTTACACGATGTGGGCCGTATTCGGCTTTATGATCATCGACTTTCTAACTGCATTTATCCCTTCGTTCTGGAAAGGGACTTTCGATACAACATTTTTAGGCTATTTGAAAGACATTCTCTACTATGTGCTGCCTCTGAACTTTATTCTCTCCATGATCCCTATTGATCCGACGGAGTACACGCTCATTGTGCTGTACTTCTTGGGTGGAGCATCCGTCATCTTCAAGTACGTGATGGATATTATCAGGAGGTTGTAAACACAACCCGATGTCATTGAATGTCATTCAGCATGCTGAATGATGGAAAGTCATTGTTTCAGTTACACGGATGGGATGGGTACTCCAAAAATATTCTGTTTGAGCACAATCTGCGGTTGGTCGCGCATGTGGTGAAGTGAGAATGATTGAATTCCAAGGTATTTATCGTTTTACAGAAATTCTCCATCGGTACGATTTAGTTTTCTCACGAATGCTCGCTTATTCGCAGGATTTCACCCTTGCCAGAAATACAGAAAGAGCATAAGAGAACCATTGTTGCGGACCAGGACCAGGACAACATGAAGGCGTGAGGAAATAGAAGGGGAGGTTACTACCCCATATCCTTCCATACTGCACGCATTCTCCACGCGGCCCCCGGAGGTTTTTGAAAACCCGCGAATAAGCCAACATTCGTACGACGAATCGGAAGAAAATGATTAAGCTGCTAACTGTAGTGGCATTGTTTTATGAGGATTCTAGGCTTCACGTTTGCGAGCCATGCCAACGAGTACCCGTGCTAATTTACCACACAGTTTCATAATGGACGGCATTTTCTTCATCTTGTTCACTTGCACATTCTGTGCGTGCTTCGCTTGAAATTCAGGATTATTCATGACAAATTCTCGTCTTCATGAAGATAATCCGTCGTAGGCGAGAGCGTCCACGTTTGCTAATTTTCATCTGTCCGGTTCATTTTCCTGAGCTTGCTTCAGCAAGATTAAGGCCTGCATGACGCTAACCCTTTTGACAGCAAGCATAGATTTCGCAATAGGAATGCGATCTAATACATTAATGATTTCGGTCTCAACCGCCTTTAGTTGCTGGCAAGGTCGTATTCTTCTAGCAACTGCTTTAAGTGAAGCTAGTAAGCATACGTGGCTTGTTTAGATCCAACCGATCGTAGCAAGAGGGGAGAGAACTAGAGCCATACGCTCAAAAAAATGACCTTAGTGAAAAGGCTCTGCGAAAGACAGTTTATTGTGAGGTCAGTAAGATTGACTATATATATTTTTGAAGAATCCCTTTAATATTTTCGTATACTTGATGATTCTCTTTTATTTTTATATTAAAGTTTCTAGTATAGTAGGGGTGTACATACAATAATGTGGTTAGTAAAGATGAATGGCCAAGCAATTGTTGAACTGTTGTTATTTCGCTTCCTGCTTCGTACATGAAAGTTGCGAAGGAATGACGTAAACTGTGAATGTTGATAGATTGAAGATTAGCTTTGGAAATGTGTTGCTTTAAAATAGTCGCTACATCGTTTCTATTGAGAGGTTTCTCATCTTTTTGAAACAAGTAGTCATCGATTTTTAATTGTTGTAGTTCACAGTATTGTTTTAAGATAGTCCCATAACCGTTTCGCAAGGCAAGTACTCTTTGTTTTTTTGATTTTGTTTTCTCTAGAAGAAACATTTCATTGTCCCAATCAATATGCTTCACTTGTAGTCCTAGTGCCTCCGAGATACGTATTCCGGTCGATAGTAACAAAGTAAAGAGTAGAGAATCGCGTTCTATATTTTCACTATTCATAATCAGGCTCTGTAAAAATTTTAAAACCTCATGTCGTGTGAAAATCCGTCTTGGTTTTTTACTTTTTCTAAAGTCACTCAACTTAAATTGTAAGCCAGAAATGATGTCTACATAATTATGTGCTTCAGAGAAATAGCGGAAAAATGATTTTAGCGCATGACATGAGTTTGAGAGTTTGTTATAACCTTTAGGAACTATATTTACAAGATAGAAGTCGATAAATTTTGCATCAATGGGCTTATGCCTAACTAATTTATCTGAACGATCGACAACTCTGTAGATTTTGTCCAAACTAATTTCTTCTGGAGCACATTTTAGTTGCAGGCCGAGAAAATCCATAAATTCTTTTAGCTCTTTATGGTATTTTTTTGCCGTAAGGTTTGATAGTGGTGCGGTTATTATATATGATTCAATTAAGTTAGAAAGGTTCATTATGCTCAGTACTCCTCCCAATTCCAAATATTTGATTTAATAAATTTTCATAAGGAAAAGGATATTTTTTCATCACTTCTTCCTTCAACTCTTCAGGCAACAATTGTATATATATTGTTGTCGTTTCTATATTTTTATGACCAAGAATTTGTTGTAATATCTCTATTGGCATAGACATTTTAATACAGTTCACTGCGAAAGTATGCCGCAAACTATGAACTGTATATATTCCCTTTATCCCTAGTTTTGTATACATTTTATCCAGCATGTATTGAACATTTCGAACCGTAAGAGACGTTCTTTTCTCAATGCAGCGTTTCGTGAATAGAGCTTCTTCGTTTTGGATATTCCAGTGATGCAAACCTGTTCGGGAGAAATAATCTAGTACAGCCTCTTTTAATTCAGGATACATAGGAACATATCGTTCCTTTTCGTTTTTACTCTTTCTAATAAAAATCACATTTTCATTAATATTAAAATCACGAACTCTTAGACGTACAACCTCACTGATTCTACAGCCAGTTAACAACATAAAGTAGATAATCGTGTAGTTTAAAAATGGCCATGATGTTTTCTTTGCTTCATGTAAAAGTTTAGACATTATATCCTTCGGTAGATGACGAGGAAGTAGATCATCATTAACAAATTTGATTTTCCCCCTAAGATCCTCCGTAACGTATTTTTCTGTATATGCAAAATCCAGCATACTCCTTATGATGCCAACGTAAGTATTAATTGTTCCGTTTTTAACAAATGAGCTTTTCCTTGGTTTACACGTGGCCAAGAACTCATAGAAAATATCACCATTAAATGATGTGATTTTTCTGTCGGTGTAATTGATTTGCAGAAATTCACTGAGTTTATTTAGAAACACATCGTAATATCGTTTTGTGTTCGCCGCCAGAACCTTCGTCTTTATTATTCGTTCTCTATATTGATCAATAACAAACAAAATAGTGTTCTCACTATCTACTTTTCGTTTGCCTTCAATTAATCGATAGAAGTCTTCTAGCTCGATCCCAAATTGTTCGCAAACATACTCTGGATCAAGATCACTTTTTATTGTGAAATCAAAGTCCATGAGAATCACCACCTACATTAATCAGTTGAGCTGGATTGTGAGATAAAGCTTTTTTTAATAAGCGTGAAATGCTTTTGAATACATAATATTCTGTCGATGACCAGTGAAGATGTCCAAGGGATTTAGAGACTTCATCAAAATCATTAAAGTTGTCTAAAGCATTTGTCGCATACGTATGTCTTAATGCTTTTGGATTAACACGTCGCTCCCCAAAAGCTCTAATACTTGCACTTTGGAGTATACCGCAAACACCATTTCGTCCGAGAGGTTCACCATATTGATTAACAAATAGAAAATCGTGTGTCAGATTATAGGAATCTCGAATAAAATTGTATGCTTTCAGTAGTTTTGTTAGAGGTTTGCTTATTTTGAGAGTACGTTGTCCTGACTTGACACAAAATACTTGAATAATTGATTCTGTCCATGAGATATCTTGAATTGTAATACCTACAAGTTCGATAGGGCGGCATCCTAGTTCCATAGTAAGTAAAACAATTGATAAATCACGTTCTTTATAACGACTACTCTTATCTATTGCTTCTAGAATGGCTGAAATCTCCTCTGTTGTAATTTTCACATTACAGCGCTGCCCATTGTCCATTAAAGATTTGGGAATGTTATACTTTAACTTTGAAAATTGTTTTAGCATCATTAGCTCAAGTAATAGCTGTACTGATCGTAAGTATTTATTTACGGTACATTTTTGGATTTTTTGAACATTCATTTCTGATACGAGATGTTTTTCGTAATTAGTAATATCATGATACTTTAGTTGAGAAAGATCATTCATGTTATATTGATCTGCCTTGATATGGCTATTTTCTTTGATGTAATCTATAAATTTCTTTAAGCTTCTTCGATGTCTCATAATTGTTGTAGGGGCATATTTATGTTGGTAAAAATTTTCGAATTCGTAGATAGCCTTGTAAACCTCGGTTTCTCTTTTCTCAGAAATTCTGGTTTTTAGTTGATTGGTGTAATCCTTAGTTAAAGCCTCTGGGTTAAAATGAGAAACCAAATAGTCGGATAGGTGACTTATTAACTCTTTCTTGACACTTGATTCCAGTTGCGAATTTTGAATTTGATCAAAAATAAATTTTACTGATATTTTTTTGTTGAGTATTTCTGTAGAAGATTTATTTAGTTGTTTGTGAGCTAATTTCATTTTTATCACCTCATAATTAGTTTTCTCTTAATCTTGTAATTCTATTCAAATTTCACTCGGATTTAGTAGAATTGCCTTGATATTTGTGTTAGACTCAAAAGGGTAATATTTCTAATGTTTGCGGATGCCAGGCGGCTCAATCCGTTATGTGAGGTTCCTATGCAGGAGCTTAATCTCAACAGCTAAATGCCTGTTGCTAAAAAATTATCAATCGTCTCTTCTCGTTGATTATTATTAATCAATCAACAAGAAGAGACGATTGATAATTAATTCTAGGACCTAGTTTTTGATAGGTCTTTTTTGTTTTTTACAAATAAAGTAAAAATTGGCGTATTTTTTTTATAATACAACAAACCCTTTACTTGGATAAAGCGTGAAGTGTAAATATAATCGTATAAATGAAGTATTGATGGGGTTAGAGGACTGGATTCGAGTTAAAAAACGGATCACCGCTAACACATCAATACCTTGGTTTTAGAGGTAATCATTCTCAGTTGAGAAAGATTGCCTCTTTTTTTCTGAAATAAAACTGACCTTATAAGTCCGGACCTACAGCTATAGCTTAACCAATGATATTTTGCAGTACTTTAAAAAACCAGAAGGAGGTTTAGGCAGATTATGGGTATTTAGAATACTTGAGAAATACCTATTCAATTCAGGAATTCAACCCATGGTGTGGTTTTCTGAGGTAACATCGACAACATTCTTTCATAATAGAGATGGTGATAATTATGAATATCAATCAATATGAACGATTCGCAAGAAATGTGGAGAATTTCATAAACCCAACCGGTCAATATTATGGGGAAGAAGTAAATATTGATCAGTTAAAGGGAAACTTGCTGGATGCTTTGAAAGAAATAAATGATCGCATCAAGCGGTATTTCTTTTTTAGAAATCCAACTAAACTAGATGCAGTATTTTTGGGAGTAGATGTGTTTAATCGTATTAAATTAGGTAAGTTGATCTGTGGTATTAATAATCAAGACATCATAAATGGCTTTAAAGAATTAGGTGGTTCGAAAAGTGGAGGAACGCTTGGTAAGATACTTGAATATGGAATGGAGGAATCGAAAGATAATACTGAAGCGCCGAAGGATAGTGCTGAAAAATCGCAAGTTAGTCACAGTTTAATTTCTTATAGATTAATGCTTGCGGTATTATTAGAAATTCCAGCGCAATACCTATTTAATAATTGTGTTGGGATTATTCATAGTAGAAGCTACTTAGAGTATGCTGCTTTGAAGGTCCCTCAAGTAAGTCTTGACGGTTTGAAAAATGCTATTACAAATGCTAATAAAAAAGCAAAAGAATTGTTAATAATCAATAATAAGATTAGACGAGTAATCAACGTAATGGTGATTTATGAAACTCTCACTCCCATTGTGTTAAAAATGCACATATATAAAAATTTCTTTGAGCTTCGCTTTTTATTTGACATTGAGGAATTCAATAAAGTTGAAATATTAAAGAGCTTGAAAGGCATCACACTTGATAGTTATTACTATTCCCCAGTAATACTGTCGAAGGGAAAGTTTATGATGTGCATCATTGGAATCCAAAAGGGAAAAGAAAAAGAAAAAGGTGCTATGGAGCGTTATAAGGAGGAGCTAAAACTAAATACGACAGTACATAATTTTAAGCAAACCAACTAATGGTTTTTGCATTTACATTTGTATAATTGGGGTGAACCTTCTGATACCAAATATCAGGAGGTTTTTTAATTTTGGAGGAAAATCGAAAACGCGCACTCAAACTGATAGAAAAGTGGATGAAGGATGAAGAGCTGCGAATAAAAAAAGAAAATGGTGAACTGCAAGCTGCAGCGGACAAGGAAATCGATCAAAATAATCAACAGCTACCAAGTGAACCGGACTAAGTCAAGCCACAATTCGAATACATCAGTATTGAGGTGGTTTGATGTATAAGACGTATATGTTCACGTATGTATCTGCGGCCATAGTTGAAGAGAATAAGCAAAATACTGAGCCGTCGAGCGTCGATGCAGCTGCTATTGAAGCTAAATGGAGAGTCATTGACTACATTCTAAAAAGGATCATGATAAAAACCGACTGAAGCTTGTTCAGGCGGTTTATTTTTTGTGAAAAAGGACACGCTAATAACATGCGAACAAATGTTCTTATATGGTGGTGTGTTGAGCTTGGGGCTGCAATCTAGAAAAGCATTTATTACACGAAGGGGTATCGAGGTGGATGAGCACATTTATACCTGCTCCCTCTCAATCAAGGAACAGTGGTTTATGAAAGTGAATGATTCTGGCCCGATCGAAGTTGAGTTTTGTGTTAATTCAAACAACATCGAGGAAGGGTTCCTCATTACTAATGTAGGTTTTGAATGGTGCTCACGAATTAGCCATGACACAATCTCACCTGAAGTTTTAGTTGCATATTACAAGCAGATGGAGAAAATGAAACAAGTTTTGCTCAAAAGAGACCCGAAGAATAAATCATGTAAAGGGAGGAGGTAAATCTGATGTACACAGCGGTCTATGTAAGGGTATCGACAGGCATGCAAGCTCTAGAAGGAACCAGCTTGGATGGTCAAGTGGAGCTATGTATTAAGAAAGCCAAAGAGCTTAACATCGCTGATTCTAACGTAAAAGTGTATAGGGAAGAGGGGGTAAGCGGTGAGGATATCGATCGTCCTGCTATGAACCAGCTAAGACAAGATATAATAGCGGGGCTTATCTCACAGATCATAATTACTCATCCTGACAGATTAACACGCGATCTTACTGACAAGTTACTCATTTGTCGTGAGTTCGAGTCTAAACATGTTCAATTGATGTTCGTGGACACGGAGTATAAGAATACGCCGGAAGGTCAGCTTTTTTTCAACTTGATCAGTGTGATTGCTCAGTACGAGTTGTCGCTGATTAAGAAGAGAACTATTCGAGGACGTCTTAAAGCCGTAGAGAAAGATAAGAAGATAATGCCGATGCGTGTCCCACCGTATGGTTACGATTTAATCAATAGTAGTCTAGTGATAAACGAGAACGAGGCAAGGTTTGTGAAACTTGTTTATCAATGGTATGTGTATGACAATCTGTTGATGAAGGAGATCGGAAATAGGCTAATTGAGATGGGAGCGGCACCGAAAAGATCTGAAAGAAATATTTGGAATGTCAGTTCGCTAAAACGCATATTACAAAATGAAATATATATTGGCAAGTATTACTACAACCGAAGATGCACTCAAAAGGTTAAGGGAGAACGTACCAAGAAGGGAGCATCTAAGAGGACTATTACCTATCGGAATAAGAGCGAATGGATCCAAGTAAAAGTACCAGCGATAATTGATGATAGTTTATTTCAGTTAGCTCAGGAGCGGCGAGCGAAGAGCAGAAAAAATGCCGGTAATCACAAATATGAGTATCTACTACGATCTCTGTTAAGATGTGGGCATTGTGGCCGTAAATGGGAGGGGAATACATATTCAGGACGGATGAACATCTGCTCGGGGATGAAGGAAAAATATACATGTTATAGGTGTCCGAATAGATATCCAAGCCAATATGGAAAATCCATAGAGCCGTGCTCCACTAGTTCCATTCGAGCTGAAGTTCTCGATGAATATGTGTGGGGGTTGGTTATCGAATCGATATCAATACCTCATGAATATATGGAGAGGTTAAATACAAATAAGGTGACAATAATTAATGAGTTAGAATTAACATCCGAGTCGCTTCTGAAGTTGATCTCGACAAAGGAAAAGGAAATGGAAAAGGTTAAAATCATGTTTAAAAGGGACTTAATTGATGAACAAGAAATGGATCGCGAGTTCAGAATAATAAAGAATGAAATGACTGAACTAATGCAAAGGTTTGATTCTTGTCAAGAGCAAATGCGCTTAATGCAAACGGAAGAAACTTCTACGAAAGAGAATCAATTAGTCCTGGATAAAATAAACGAGTTTATTATGACCAAAGGCGATAGCCTAACATTCGGAGACAAGAGACATATTATCCAATCAGTTATTAATGAATTGCTGATTAGGTGTGAGGGTACGAATATCCAGATTAGTGCCGTTGGTCATTTAGATTCACTACGGAATAAGCAAAATGCTCTAAATAGCGGACAACAATCAATAATTACAGGGCAATTAACAGTGGTCACAAAGCGTAACAAACAATTTAATGAAGGGTGAGCATTCTTGGAAGAGCTATTGAAGCAGATTGATAGCAAGGTTGCTGTAATTAAGTATAGCATTGCAAGAAATGAGAATTATCGTGAATTTGCTCACCAGACAGACATTAGCCATTACTTTAGGCTGCTTAGATTACACATTGAACTGGTTGATTGGGAAGCGGTTTTAAAGCTAGTGTTGAAATATAAGAATTCACGTTGCCAGTTAATCGAGAAGAGAAGCGTGCTTTTTCAAGAAATGATAAAAATTCAGAAGAGGAGTCCTGGGTTTGTTACGCAACAAACGCTTGACCTCATGATTGAATATATGAAACAACTTGAGTGGAAGATTGATGCGCTTAATGGGGTTTGGAAAGAGATATAATAATATCAATTTCGAACGTGCACTATAACTCAATAGAAACGTAAAACGAAGCTACCGGCAAATGATTCGGCGGCGATTTTGAGAAATTTATGAAGCTAGTGTAGAGAACGGTATTAACCTTGAAGAAGGCATACAGCCTGGTGATTCATTGAATTATTTTTATTGTGTTGAATTTGATATAGAAATCCAACTTAAAGAGCTTAAAACCGACCTGAATGGTTTTTCTGGCATCGGTAGCAAATCTTAGTTTTTGAATGAAAAAACGAGGCACTACATTAGTAATTGAATGCGAAGGTATTGGTCCCATTATTATGGCTTTGAAATCAGATTAAACTAAAGAGCCTATCCGCTCAATACAACACGACGGCAGCTAGCATGATGTTCAGTTGCCGTTTTTCATTAAATTTATTGAAAATTCCGAGGGTAACAAGTAGGATATGCTCGCCGAACAAGCAGAGAAGTGGCTGTGGGCAGCAGGAGCACACCAGGTTTGGCGAACAAAGGCCGGCGCTGGGCTAAGCGGCGGGCAGCACCAATCGGGTACACTGCGCATGGGTAACGACCCATCCGTTTCCGTTACCGACCCGAGTGGCCGCGTGCATGGATATGACAATCTCTGGGTAAGCGATGGCTCTGTGCATGTAACCAATGGTGGCGTTAACCCCGTCTTAACCATTATGGCTCTAGCATTCCGCACAGCTGAGAACTTAGTGAAACAAGGGTAAAGCTAATGGTACGTTAGCTTCCAAAAAACGAAGGCAGCTGTTCAGAGAAAATTAGCAGCTGCCTTCGTTCAGCTAACGGGTACTATAGCTCAATACATATCAACGAGGCTGCTGGCAAATGAATCCGGCAGCCTTCTTTGCGCTAACGGACAGTTTAATTGTGTTTATTCTGTTCTTAAGACTTTCTTCACTGTTACTTCATTTGCAACCAAGTTGGTAAAAGTAATGATAAGGCGAGTTATGAGGTCCTTCAAAAGTCGCTACTTTCAAGGTTGTCTCCCAATAATATTGACCTGGCTTCAAACGTTTGACCTCAACGACATCACCCGACCATGAATTGTCGCTCATCCGTATATTCTTGAAGAACGTTTTCTAGCGGTTTGAACAAAGTCCACACGAATGCGTCTTTATGCACATCACATGAAGTTTGTAGTTGATTCTTGTTACGGTCTGCTATTTCTGTTTCATTTGCAACTTTATCCATTGGAGCAGATACAGCCAATGAAGCGGCAAGTAAGACATTTGCTGCTAATGATGTTAACTTCATGAAAATAACCTCCTTTTATAGAGGTATTTTCTCCCCAAAGAAACAAGCTATAAACACTGCCGGCATCAACGACAGGACTGTTTAGCTAACGGGCAGGATTCATAAATCATCTCTTGAATATTTTAAGTATCAGCCACTCATCTGGGAGGAAGAACTAGTGGGATTGTTCCTAGAATTTATCATAGGTAACGATGAAGAAATTATTGAAGCGATGTCAGATTTTGATTTAGAAAGACTGGAAAATAACATTGAAAGAAGAGCAGATTTTTCACTGCATCTATCACCAAAAGATTTAAATACCCTTTCTGAAAAAGCATCAAAGTTCACTAACCAAGAGGCGATTACACTTAGACAGTTACTTAAGGTCATTGTTGATGCAAAGGAATTCGGACTTCTTGAAGTTAATGAGGAGTGGGTAATGTATTTTTCACTTTTAGAAAGAGAAGAACTTGTTGTTTTAACAAAGGAATGGTTTTTAGAGATGCAAAAACAGTATTCAAATGAAGATATATTAGTAACAGATGCCAGTATAAACGCAGTGAATGATCTTTGGGAGTTGTGTGAATTTGCTTTAATCAATAATAGGAAATTATTTCATGTATGGTATTTATGAAATGATCTTAATACACAAACGAGCACGATAATCTAACACATCTTGGAGCAATTTCCCGAAGGCAGTTGCTCCATAGCACATGTTGGGGGATTATGGGATGCCATCATGGAGATCTTATATGAACAAGAAAAGTACCGATTTTTATTCAAAGAAGCATTAAAAGGAGAAATATTTTATTTAGTATTCATGAGTTTAGCTCGATTTTTGTTTGGCAGACCATATGATTGGTATGATCTGGTCGCTGGTTTAGTGTTTGGTTTAATATTTGGATATTCAAAGTGGAAAACAATACAACAAAAGAACAAAGAAATAGATTGTTGACTGAATCCTTCAACTACCAGCTGATTAAGCTAACGGGGCAGGCTAGTACAACGAATGTTATAATGATCTCGTGCTACTGGATTCACTTAAAGGAATAGACAAGCGATGGATAGGGGAATCAAGTTGAGCAGCCAACGGATAATTAGTAAATTAGTTCTTCTTTATACAATTTCATCATTTCTACTGATTGGGTGTGGAAATGGGAATAGCGGAAAAGTAGCTTCAAGTGACCTATCAAAGTCTTCAAGTAATATTTCTTCTAATGAGAAGAGAAACAAAGAGGTTAACTTGATTAACTCAACAAAAATTGATACTCAAGCAAGCCATGAAATTAAAAAGAAATTTGTAGAGATGGTTGTAGGTAAATATAGCCTTGGGGAACCGGAGCATTTAGAACGAGGTGACTATACAGCAGACGGTAAAACATACTTGTTATTTAGTGTCCCCGTTACTCTATATGAAGCCAATGGAACCCCTAAATTAGTATTATATGATTTGTTTGTCGAAGTAAAAACACTCCGAGTTTATGATGCAACATATATGAAACAGAAAATGGGGAAGCCTCCATTGGTGACCAGTTCTCAAGTAAAAGCATAATGACTCTAGAACAACTTCAGCACATAGAGACTAAAGAAGAAGTGCAGAATGATTCTGGTTCGGCTAGATAAGGCTGCCGTTTTTCGTTGAAGTAATGGGCAGGAGAGTTCTTATATATTCACGAATATTGAATCATAAATTCAAGATGCGGAATTTAGGTGAACTCTTTTGAACCAAAAAGATAAGAATCAAACAACTGAATCCCAAGAAAAGAAAGCCTATCTTCGTAATGGAGTAGTAAAATGGGGAATACCTGTAGCAATTATTAATCAAGTTTATACAATAATTTTTGAGTATCATTTTTCAATAAACAAGTTGATTTCAATAGATTTTCTTTTGCTGCTTATTATAAGTTTTATTGTGTGGCCGCTAATGGGATTAATAGTAGGCTTAGCAAAATGGTATCGTAAAGACGATTGAATTTAATTATCATATGTTGTTGAATTAATGGAGCACGTTAGTTAAATAAACGACCAGGAAGAAGCTGCCGGCATTGACCGGTAGCTTCTTTACGCTTTTCGTTGAAGTAACGGGGCAGATTACTTTAATGCAACTTTGTTCTAAATTATAACAAGGAAGCTATTAGATGTCGTGTTAGATGGCTATGGCAAAAAAAGCATTCTGCCTGTGCGATAATATGCCGATTGAAGTAACGGAAATATTTTTAGCGTTTTCGTCTTTTCTTGTTTTTTCCAAGATAAAGATTGACAGAAATAGACGTCCGATTTTATACTGAAATCAAATTGGTCGACCAATTAACCAATCGATGACTTACGTGTTCGGAGGGATCATCTTGGTGTGGAAAATAGGCTTGGTGGGCACGGGGTTTTGGTCTGAGAAGCATCTGGAAGCATGGAGCCGGATTCCGAATGTGGAAATCTCGGCGCTCTGCAATCGCAGTCGGGGTAAATTGGTCGAGAAGGCGCAGCGTTACGGCGTATCCGAGGATAGATTGTATACCTCTATTGACGAAATGCTGGCGGACGCGGATATCGATATCGTGGATATCGTGACGGGTCCCGAGACGCATCTCGAGTTCGTCGAGAAGGCCGCGAAAGCAGGCAAGCACTTGCTATGCCAGAAGCCTTTCGCTTCGAACTACGAGGAAGCTGCCCGGATGGTACAAATCGCGTCGGATGCGGGCGTTAGGCTGATGGTGACGGAAAATTGGCGATGGCTGTCGATCTTCCAGACGATTAAGCAAGTGATAGAAGGCGGAGAGCTAGGCAAGTTGCTTGCGGCGCGGTATTTGCATTCTGATTATTTCACGATGCGGATGTCCGAGGACATGCATCTGCCCCAGGCGTTTCTGACCCGGATGCCTCGCCTGATGTTCTACGAGATGGGCGCGCATTGGTACGATACTTGGCGGTTTCTATTCGGGGAGCCTAGCCGATTGTACGCCGAACTTAAGGTGAACAGTCCGTATGTGGTCGGAGAAGATTCCGGTATCGTTACCTTGGGTCACAAAGATTTCTACGGACTAATGGACATGAGCTGGGCAACCCGGAGGGAATTGAACGAACCGCTCGAAAAGGATTCCGTTAAAGCGCACCATATCGAGCAATTCATCATCGACGGCGATCAAGCCTCGTTGAAGCTATATGGCGATGGAAGCATCGCGATCATCGACTCGGACGGAGGACGCAAGGTAGCGCGCGGGCCGACGGAGCTCGATCACGAAGAGAGCCACTTCCGGCTATCCTCCCATTTCATTACGTGCCTCGAATCGGGAGAACCGTTCCAGACGAGCGGCGAGGACAATCTACGAACGCTCCGGCTCATCTTCGCTACTTACGAGAGCGCATCAGAGCATAAAGCGATTCTATTCGATCATTCATAGGGGGACGTGAACGACATGAAAGCAGCTATTATGACGGAGCCCTTCCAAATCGGAATACAAGACGTTCCGAAGCCCGAGCCCAAGTCTAACGAGGTTCTCATCCGGATGCGGGCGGCGGGCATATGCGGCGGAGACGTCCACTATTACGACGGTACGCATCCGTACGCGGTTTATCCGCAAATCTACGGTCACGAGTTGTCCGGCGAAGTCGTAGCCATCGGCTCCGAAGTTACGAAACATGAAGTCGGAGCACGGGTCATCGTCGAGCCCGCCGTTCCTTGCGGCAAGTGTTACCCGTGCCGAAGAGGCAAATACAATTGCTGCGTCAGCATCGATATGATCGGCGGATTCCGCCCGGGCGGCTTTGCCGAATACGTGACGGTACCGGAAGCGTACGCCCACCTTATGCCGGACGGAATGAGCTACGAGACGGCCGCTTTATGCGAACCGTTCACGATCGGAGCTCAGGTCGTTCATCGCGCGGATATGCACGACGGTGCCGTCGTCACGATTCTCGGGGTCGGCCCGATTGGATTAACGGCGTTGATTCTCATGAAAAAGCTCTTCAACGTGAAGGTCATCGCAGTGGACGTCGTTCCCGAGCGGCTGGAGAACGCGAAGCATTTCGGAGCGGACGAACTGATCAATCCGCGGGAGCAGGATACGCTTGGGAGGGTCATGGAGCTGACCGGCGGCGAAGGCTCGAACATTGTGATCGAGTCGGCCGGAATTAAGCTGACGATGGAGCAGACGATCCATTTGGTTAGTCCGGGAGGGCGAATCGTCATCGTCGGACTGACGAACGATCAGATCAGCTTCCCGGGAATAATGTTCACGAAGAAAGAAGTCGAAATCCTCGGAAGCCGCAACAATGCGGGCCGATTCCCCGAAGTCATCAATTTCCTACATAAATACGCCGAACTCGTCGAGCCGTTCATCTCGGCGAGAATGCCTTTCGCAAGTATTGCCGAGGCGCTTCATATCGCGAAGACGAAGCCGAACGAAGTCAACAAAATCATCCTGTCCTTCGATTGAACGGACGAAGGATAATTCTACTATATTTATCTACCTGAAAGGGGCAATTCCATGGAAGGCGGAAGTTCGTTCCAATTCGAGCCGATTGAGCGCAAGACGATCGTGACCGAGATTACGCGAAGATTGCTCGATTATTTGATGTCCGGGCATCTGAAGCCCGGCGATCGCCTGCCTGCTGAACGGCAACTGAGCGAGGCGCTCGGAGTCGGGCGTTCTTCGCTGAGAGAAGCATTGAAGGCTTTGACTGTGCTCGGTCTGCTCGAGGTCAGGCAGGGAGACGGCACCTATTTGAAACGGGCCGATTCCGACCTCCTTCCCCAAGTAATCGAATGGGGCATTTTGCTAGGAGAGAAGCGCACGCTAGATCTGATCGAAGCGAGGCAGAAGATCGAGATTTCGATCGTGGGGTTAGCGACGGCCAGAAGGACCGATACAGCCCTGGCGGAACTGGCCGCGATCCTCGGGAGAATGGAAGCGGCGAAGAACGACAGTGTGAAGTACATCGAGAGCGACGTGGCGTTCCACCTCAAGTTGGCGGAGATGGCTGGCAATACGGTATTGAAGGACATTCTGTCCAGCATTCAGGCGCTGCTTCGCGCATGGATCAAGAGCGTAATCGCGAATTCGGAGTCGACGGAGTTCTCCTACGAGGAGCATGCGAGGGTGTACGAAGCGGTTGCGAGCGGAGACGTAGCGAAGGCCGAGCAAGCGATGGAACGCCATATGCATTCCGCGGCCGAGAAATTGAAGCAAATCATTCAAGATTCGGAAGGGAGTTTCCCATTATGATAGAGCAAATCGATCATATTGCCATAGCGGTTCGGAATATCGACGAATCGTTGCCGTATTATACGCAACAATTAGGCCTCGCATTGATTCAAGACGAAGAGCTTCCATCCGCCGGCGTTCGTCTGGCTTACTTGCAGGTCGGCTCGACGATGATCCAACTCGTGCAGCCAATCGGCGAGACGCCTATCGCTTCTTTCCTGGAAGAGAAGGGAGAAGGTCTCCATCATCTTTGTTTTGCCGTAAAAGACATTCCGCACACGCTCTCGCAGATAGACGGGGAAGCCGAAGTTAAGGTCGTGATGGGAGGACGCGATCGGCGAGCTTGTTTCCTTAAGGTGAATCCGAACGGCCTCCGCATCGAGTTAACCGAGCTGGATACGTGCGCGGGGGTCGAATGACAATGGAGAGCCCGCACTCTCGCAAATGGGTCGTGTTCGACGACGATCCGACAGGGACGCAGACGGTATCCGGAGTGGAAGTGATTTTGCGGCCTTCGAAGGAGGCTTTCCGCAAGTTCGTCCGCGGCAGCCAAGCTTGCGTTTACGTGCTGACGAATTCGCGGGCGATGACCCGCGAAGAAGCTGTGAGTTACTTAAGCAAGCTCCATTCGTGGATGGACGATGAAGCGTCGGAAGCCGGCTGCGAGATCGGCTACGTCCTTCGCGGTGATTCGACGCTCAGAGGCCACGTGTTCGCCGAGATGGAGGTGCTTGCGGAACCCCGTTCCGTAGGACTGTTCGTCCCCGCCTTTCCGGAATGCGGGCGCGTCACGGTCGGCGGCATTCATTATCTCATCCAAGACGATCGCAGAACTCCCGCGGTGGAAACCGAGTTCGCGATGGATACCGTCTTCGGATATTCGAGCCGCATGCTTAGTGATTGGGTTCAAGAAGTCGGACCAGGCTGGACAGCCGCGCTAGTGCCTCTCGAAGAATTGCGCGGCAAAGGACCGACGGCGGTAACGAGAGCGTTGCTTGATGCTCCGCCGCGCACGGTCGTCATCCCGGACGCCGAGACCATCGGGGACGTTCGGCTCATCGCGGAAGGCTTGGAACAAGCGGAAGCCAAGCTTAGAACCGAGCCCCATCGCACGATCGTCGTCCGCGGAGCTTCGACGCTAGCTGCGGCGAGATGCGGATTGCAAGCGCTGAACCTCTCGCACGTTCCCGAAGATGTACCTGCCCGCTTGCTCGTCGCGTGCGGTTCTCACACCGCCGCGTCCACGAGGCAGCTGGAGCAATTGACGAGCTTGCTGGGCATCGAGCCGGTTGTCGTTCCGACCGCGCAAGTGTTCGAGGATGGCTGCGAGGCCGTCATTCCCGAATTGGCACGTCGCCTTCGCGAACAGCTCGCGAATCGAGGGATCGCCGTACTGGCTACGGAACGAGTCCGCCAAGGACGCCACGGCCAGCTTGCCGACGGCGCCAAGATCATGAAGACCTTAACGGAAACGGTGAAAGCGGTATCTTCTTTTTGCGATGCTGTCGTTTCCAAAGGAGGAATCACTTCCGCCCAGATCGCGTCGGACGGCTTAGGGGCGGACGAAGCAGAAGTGCGCGGGCAGCTGGAAGCTGGAATTTCCTTGTGGAGGCTGCGGCTTCAGGACGGAACCCGCATGGGATATGCCGTCATTCCCGGCAACGTGGGAGATGACGATACGATTGCGAGAGTCGTCGGAAAGATGAAATCATCCTTATTCAATACCTAACTGGGAGGTAACATTCATGATCGCAGTAGTGGGAGCAGGAGCAATGGGCGGTATGCTGGCCGCAAGGCTAAACGCCTCCGGCCATCAAGTGACTTTGGTGGATGTATCGGAAACGCTCGTCAGTCAGATTAACGAGCACGGTCTCGTCTTGGATTCCAAGGAAGGCGGCAGCGAGACAGTGCGTCTTCGCGCGACGGCCGATCCCGGCGAAGTCGGCATTGCCGATGCGGTGTTTTTCTTCGTCAAGGCTCAGCATACGGCATCGGCCGCGCAGCTGGCTTCGGCGATGGTCGGTCCGCGGACGACGATCGTCAGCCTGCAGAACGGTTGGGGCAATGCCGACGTGCTCGCGAACGCTTTTCCGGCGGAGCAGATCGTCGTCGGCATTACCTACCATAGCGCAACCGTAGTCGGACTCGGCCATGTCTCCCATACGGGACGCGGAGCGACTTTCGTTGGCGCGTATGTTGACGGACAGACGCTGGTACGCGCCGAGCGGATCGGCGAGTTGCTCAACGATGCCGATATTCCAGCCGAGGTTTCTCCGCTCGTGAAGACGGAAGTGTGGAAGAAGCTCATCCTGAACGCGGCGACTTTGCCTACCTCGGCGTTGACCGGACTGTGCGCCGGCGTGCAAGGAGAACCCGGTCCGCTCCTTGAGCTTGTGGACAATTTGGCGATGGAAGCGACCGCGGTTGCCCGGGCTCTCGGCTACGAGATCGAAACCGACGAGCGCATCAACCGGATCCATACGGTACTGGCCGGCGCGGGCAAAGGGAAGTCCTCGATGCTTCAAGACGCCGAAGGAAAGCGCAAGACCGAGATAGAAGTGATTAACGGAGCCGTGGTCAAAGCCGCGGACGGCTTAGGCATCGACGTGCCGCTTAATCGCGCCATGGTGTCGCTGATCGCGGGCTTAGAAAGGGGCTGGAAGCAATGACGACTACAATTCGATTCCTAGGAATGGCAGGGTATGAAATCGTCGGACCGCAGCGTCGGATTCTGATCGATCCTTTCTTGGAAGGAAGCCCAAATGCTCCGATCCGTCATGAAGAGTTGGAAAAGCCGGACGTTATTCTCGTGACGCACGCTGCGTACGATCATCTCGGGGATACGGCGGCAATCGCGCTCAGAACGGGGGCGCCGGTCGTATGCGGAGGAGAAGTGAAAGCCGTGCTGCTCGAGCACGGCATCCCGTCTACGCAAATTCACCCGACCGTATGGGGAATCCTCGTCGAAGTCGGCGGCGTCATCGTACGTCCGGTGGAAAGCCATCATTGGTCGCAAACTCGTCTGAAGGACGGGCAATACATTTCGGGCGTGCCGATGGGCTTCATCGTCGAGCCGGAGACCGGTGTGCGCATCTATCATTGCGGAGACACGGCGATCTTTGGCGACATGAAGCTGATCGCCCAGCTCTACAAGCCGACAATCGGATTGATGGGCTGCTCCAACTCGCAAGCTTTGCTGGCCAAAGCCAACTTTGCCGGCAAGCTGCTCACGGGCGAGATGAGTCCTTCCGAGGCGGCGCTCGCCTCCGAGTTCCTTGGGCTGAAGCTGGCGATCGCTTCGCATTATCTGGATTTGTCGAACGAGACGGAGCGTGGCGAAGTCGAGCAATTCGTGGCGTCCGTGGCAGAGCACGATACGACGGGCACGCGGAAAGCGCTGATCATGGAAATAGGAGAAACGATAGCGATAGACGGAGATAATGTCCTCAGGGGGATACCGGCATGAGATTAGTCGCTTGCGAAGCGAACGGATCGATTAAAGTTGGCGTCGAGGCAGAGGGGGGAGTTGTACTGACCTCCTATTCGGATATGAAGGATTTAATCGCAGACGGCGATGTCGGACTGAGGAAGGCTAGGCAGCAGGCGGCTTCCGGCGTACCGACGTCCGACTATAAGCTGCTTGCGCCGATCACCCGTCCCGGTAAAATATTGTGCGGCGGAATCAACTACGCGAACCATAAAGAAGAGAATCCGAAGGCGGTGTTCCCGGCGCGTCCTTCCGTATTCTCGAAGCTGCCGACGGCCATTGTCGGCCCTGGCGACGAGATCGTGCTTCCGTATCCCGATTGCCAAGCCGATTACGAAGTCGAGCTGGCATTCATCATCGGCAAGCGAGGCAAGTCCATCGCGAAGGCGGACGCGTTCGACTACATTTTCGGCTATACGATACTGCACGACGTGAGCGAGCGGGCGTTGCAGTTCGCCTTGCAGCACGAGATAATCGGTAAGGGCGTCGATACGTTCTGTCCGATCGGACCTGTCATTGTCACGTCGGATGAGCTGACGGATCCGTCCAATCTGGCACTTCGCAGCTATGTTAACGGAGAAGTACGTCAGGACGCGAGCACATCCTTGATGATATTCGATATCCCTACGATTATCGAAGCGGTGTCCGCGTATATTACGCTTGAACCGGGCGATATCATCTCGACGGGCACTCCTGCCGGCGTAGGCGTATTCCGCCAACCTCCAGCTTACCTGGCCCCTGGCGATACGGTAGTCGTTGAAATCGAAGGAATCGGCAGATTGGAGAACAAGGTGGTAGCGGGATGGTAAGCGAACATAAGATCCGAAATCTTCGATATGGTTCATCCGAGCCACTTCCCGAACGTCGAATATTACGCGCCGGTCCATTGACCGCTATCCTCGAGGATGGCGGTTTGCGTTATATTCGTTACGGAAAGCAAGAGTTAATCAGAGGGATCTATGCGGCCGTTCGCGATCGAAACTGGGGAACGATCAAGCCGGCGTTTCGCAGCTTCGAAGTAACGGAGCAAGATCGCTCGTTCGAGGTGAAGTTCCTCGCGGAGCATAAACAAGGCGACATCGACTTCGAGTGGGAAGGGACGATCGTCGGTTCCGAGGACGGAACGATCGTCTTCTCGTTCGACGGGGTTGCGCGGTCCTCGTTCTTGCGGAACAGGATCGGCTTTTGCGTGCTTCATCCTGCGGAGCTTGCGGGCCGCAAAGTCGTAGTCGAATCCGATAACTCCGAGGTTTACGGACAGTTTCCTCAAGCGATCTCGCCGCATCAGCCTTTCAAGAATATGACGTCGATTAGCCACAAGTTGAATTCCGACCTGTGGGCGAAGCTGCAGTTCGAAGGCGAGATCTTCGAGATGGAAGATCAGCGCAATTGGACAGATGCTTCTTACAAGACTTATTGTACGCCGCTTCGTCTTCCTTTTCCGATACAGGTCGAATTAGGGAGCGTAGTTCGTCAGAAGGTGGTCTTGTCCCTGATCGGGAGGGAAAGGGTAATCGAAGATAGACAGGACAGCGCTATTCATGCGACTGGCTTGTCCGTGATGATCGAAGATCGCGAAATTGGAACAATTCCTCGATTGGGTCTATGCGTCACGCCGGATCGAGAAGCGAATCCCCAAGAAATGGAATCGTTGCTTGAGCTTAAACTTGGTTTCTTGCGGGCTACGATTCGGTTGTATGAGCCGGGTTGGCGTCAAGTGCTGGATTTGGCGGCTGTCCAAGCCAATAGACTAGGAGCAGGGCTTGAGTTGGAGGCAATCGGTGGCGAGGACGACACGCTATGGGAAGAACTCGTGAACGCGATCGCCGGACAAGCTAACTCCGTCGACACGGTATTCGCGTTCTCTTCGCCGGACTCCTACGTGAGCGATAGCGAGCTGTCATTCCTTGTTAAGCAGCTAAGAGATCAAGCAGAGCTCTCCTTTATCGTTGGAGGAGGCTCTAGAGCGTACTTCACCGAATTGAACCGCGCGGATCCTTCATTAGAGCAAATCGAAGCCATCATGTATCCGATTAATCCGCAAGTTCACGCGTTCGATCTATCTTCGATCGTGGAGACAGCTTCGGCGCAACTAGCTACCGTTGCCAGCACGAGGGAGCTCATGGGCGATCTCCCTCTGAGCGTCGGTCCTATTACGTTCAAACCACGCCTTAATCCTAACGCGACGAGTGCGGAGGCAAGGTTGCAGTCGGAAGATCGCGGGAATCACTTCGATCCGCGTCAAGCTTCATTGTTCGGGGCAGCATGGACGCTGGGTAGCGTGCGCTATCTAGCGGAGGCGCAAGCCGATAGAGCATGTTATTACGAGACCTTAGGTCTACTAGGTGTCCTTCGCGAAGGGGGACTCTATCCTCTCTATCACGTATTATCCGCGCTAGGTCCGCTTCAAGGAATGCCATTGCTTGCATGTCGGAACGCCGATCCGCTAGTTTGCGAAGCGCTGGCGATTCGTGGCTTGGACTGCAAGATCACGATGCTGCTCGCGAATTACACCAACGAAACGATACAGATCCGGGTACAAACGTCTTTGTTCAAACCGAAGAGAATGTATGTGATGGACGAACAGGTAGCGATAGCATTGACCAGGAACGGCGACCTTACCTCCACTCCTACCCGACGTCAAATTCCGAAATCGTCCGAAGTCGGTTTTACGTTGGAGCTTAGTCCTTTCGCGTTCGTTATCATGGAGGAGGCTGATTGTTGAACACCTAGCTTATACAGAGTGCTCCCCAAACTGCTGTTTGGGGAGCACTTCAATTATCCGGTTACCTAATCAGTTGATGGGCCTTCTGCAGTTCTAAAGAAGGCCTTTTTTTTAAGGAAAATGAAGGTGCTATCATGTCCAACTGTCCTACTCATAGAATCAAGTCACAAGAGTGCAAGTTCAGGTCACCTGCGCGGTATGTGACGCATTTCTCTAATTTCTATAATAAAAGCATGAAGAATGTTGTTAATAGTCGGAAGAGCTACTTCCGAATATTTTACAGCTGTGAAATCGCCATTTGAAGGTCCAGCGGTGTTGTTGTTCTAGAAGCATAAAAGTACTTAATAGAAAGAAGGTTCGAAAAGTGTCAAACCAAATTCTAAAAGTCGGTCTTATCGGTCTGGGAGAAGTCGCTCAAGTGATACATTTGCCAGTGCTCCAGTCGCTACCTCATCAGTATCGTATTGCCGCATTATGCGACGTATCGCCTAAGCTACTGGAGCACGTTGCCCAACAATATCGCGTGGATCGCCTTTATACCGATGCGAACGAATTGGTAAAGCAGGATGATCTCGATGTCGTATTCGTTCTGAACAGCGACGAATATCATGCTGATTGCGCGATAGCCGCGATCAATGCCAAGAAGCACGTGATGATTGAAAAACCGATGTGCCTTACTTTCGCCGAGGCGGACGCTATTATCGAGGCGAGAGACCGCAACAACGTGAAAGTAATGGTCGGATATATGCGTCGTTATGCTGCTTCTTTCGAGCGTGCGATCGAAGAAATCGGCGGTTTGGACAATATCGCCTATGCTCGGGTCAGAGATATTATTGGGCCTAATAATTTCTTTATCCGTTCGACAAGCCATACGGTAACTTTTAACGATTTGCCGGATGCGGCCATGGAAGATCGCAAGAGGCGAGCGGAACGCTTGGGTCGAGAGGCGACGGGGCTCGAGCCGGAACAGCAATTGTTCGGCTTCTATCGTTGGTTGACCGGGTTGGGAAGCCATGATCTGTCCGCTATGCGAGAAGCGCTGGGCATGCCGAAGGCAGTGCTCGGCGCCAAGCTTTCGATGCAGCGGGAGACGACGTTCTGGAACGTCATATTCGATTATGGTCACTTCTCGGTCACTTACGAGTCCGGGATCGATTTGCAAGGACGGTTCGACGCACATGTGGAAGTGTATTCGGCGCGCAAATCCGTCAAGGTGCAATACAATACGCCGTATATCCGCCACCTTCCGACAAATTTGTATGTGAACGAAACCGTTGGCGATCAATACACCGAATCAGTCATTCGCCCTACTCTTACGGACTCGTATACGCTGGAACTTAACTATTTGCACGATATTATCGTCAATGACGGCACACCGAAGACAACGCCGGAAGATTACAAGGACGACTTACGTATTTTCAAGATGATTATCGATGCGTTGGCAAAGGTCCAGTCGGAAACAAGTCACAATAGTACAAATTAAGGTCTCCTGCACGGTATGTGACGTCTTTCTCTGATTTCTATAATAAAAGTATCCAATAAGAAGGTGGTGTCCAGTCATGAATCGGAGAAGATCCTTCGGAAAAGTTATTATGCAGAACAAAGCGTTATTGCTCATGTTACTGCCGGGTTTTCTCTATCTCCTGCTTAATAGCTATGTCCCGATGTTCGGGATCGTGATCGCTTTCAAAAATATCGATTATTCCAAGGGCATATGGGGCAGCGATTGGGTCGGGTTCAGCAATTTCGAGTTTTTGTTCAAGACCCACGATGCGTACACCATTACGCGAAATACTCTGCTGTATAACTTTACATTTATCTTGATCGGCACGGTCGGTTCGGTAGGGTTGGCAATTCTGCTTAATGAAATTCGCAGCACCATCGCGGCAAGAATCTACCAGAGCATGATTCTGCTTCCGTTCTTGTTCTCCATGGTCGTCGTCAGTTATCTTGTGTTTGCTTTCTTGAGCGCGGATTACGGATTCTTGAACAAGCATATTCTCCCTCTCTTTGGAATGGATCCTCTGAACTGGTACAACGAACCGGGAGTCTGGCCGTACATTTTGGTCATCGTCAGCACTTGGAAGGGATTGGGATATTCCAGCATTGTCTACTTGGCTGCCATCGTCGGATTGGACCGGGATTATTTCGAAGCGGCCGTTATCGACGGCGCGAACAAGTGGCAGCAATGCACCCGGCTCACGGTACCGCTAATTACGCCTTTGATTATTATTATGACGCTGCTTGCGGTCGGGAAAGTCTTTTATTCCGATTTCGGCTTGTTCTATCAAGTGACGATGAATTCCGGCGCCATCCTGCAAACGACGAATGTCATCGATACATACGTTTACCGCGCGCTCATCATGCTTGGCGACATGGGGATGTCGTCGGCAGCCGGTCTATTTCAATCCGCGATAGGATTCATTCTGGTGCTGGGTGTTAATTTCATCGTCCGTAACATCAACAAAGACAATGCGTTGTTTTGATAAGGGGGGCCTTCATGCAAAAGTCTAATGCAGTTGCCGCTGCCATCAAAGTCAATCCCGCTATAGCAGCAGGCAGAAGAAGAAAAAAAATCAACGCGCACCAACTATTGCTTCACGTTTTGTTTATTGTCGTCGTGATCTTAACGGTATCGCCGTTGGTACTCGTCCTCTCCGTCTCGTTCACCGATGAAAACGCGATTTATGCACACGGTTATTCCTTAATCCCGAGTAAATTCAGCATCGCCGCCTACTCGTACCTGTTCAGAGACGGAGGGCTGGTCGCGCATGCTTACGGCGTCTCATTAATGGTGACGGTAATTGGAACGGTTGCAGGGTTGCTTATGACGGCACTGTTCGCCTATCCGATCTCCAAACGGGAATTTCCGTTGCGCAATTGGTTTTCGTTTTTCGTTTTCTTCACCATATTGTTCAACGGCGGGTTGGTGCCGTGGTATTTGGTTTACACCAATTTCATTAACGTCAAGGATAGCTTATTGGGATTGATCATCCCTAACCTGCTAATGAACGGTTTTAATATTCTGATTGTTCGGACATTCTTTCAGACGCTCCCGCCTTCCCTAATGGAATCGGCCAAAATCGACGGAGCGGGCGAGTTTCGGATTTGGTTGCGAATTGTCATGCCGCTGTCGCTTCCGGTACTCGCGACGATCGGAATTTTTACGACCTTGGGTTATTGGAACGATTGGTTTAATTCATTAGTCTTCATTTCGGACGAAAAGTTGTATAGCCTCCAATACTTGATGCAACGGACCATGCAAAATATTGCGTTCCTGTCGCAGCATTCAGGTTCGGGGAATATTTCCTCTCTATTGGCGACAACGCCCACAGAAGCCATGCGCATGGCTATGGCGGTTGTAGGCGTCGGGCCGATCGTGCTGGCGTACCCTTTCTTCCAGCGCTATCTCGTCCAAGGATTAACGATCGGCGCAGTGAAGGGCTGACTCCGATAATTCGACAAGTAGGTGATGTCTAATTTCATAAAATGTCTTATAGTTTGGATAACGAAGTACTAGCGGTATTATGGATATCTTTCAAACAAAAAATGGGAGGTTAAAAATCGATGAAAAAACATTCATTCGGGGCAATCGCAATCATTCTAATATTCTCGATAGTCCTTGCCGCCTGCGGCGGAAAATCCAACGATAATGCCGGCAGCACGAATGCTGCGGGCGGGGCTAACGGTAGCGATTCCACGACTGCGGATACCGCTGCCGGCAGTAGCGGCTCGGAGAATTCAAAGAGCCAGCTTGAGCCTTACAAGCTGACGATGCTCTATCCAGCTACGCCGGCCAAAGACCTTAAATTGGTGCAGGACGAAATGAACAAATATCTTAAAGACAAGATCAACGCTACGATTGAGCTAAAGCCGATCGATTGGGGGGCTTGGGGAGATAAGACGAACCTCATGTTTACATCCAACGAGAAATTCGATATGATTTTCACGGCGAGTTATCTCGGATACACCGCAAATGCCTTGAAAGGTCAATATTTGGAACTCGATGATTTGCTTGACAAGTATGGGCAGGGCGTGAAGGAAACGCTTGGACAGGATTGGATTAAGGGCAGTCAGGTTAATGGGCACAGCTATGCAGTGCCGGCGCAGAAGGAGTTTGCCGGATCTGTAGGCCTACTGATGCGCAAAGATCTCGTTGATAAATACAGCATCGATCTTGACTCGATCAAAACATTCAGCGACCTGACTCCTGTCTTTCAGAAGATTAAGGAGAATGAGCCGGGTGTTACGCCGCTCGTTCAAAGTTCGCTCAATCTGACTGGTTTGTTTCAGGGCTATTACATGGACGGACTCGGTGGCGGACACGGCTCAATCGATCCGGATACCGGCAAAATGACTGTCTTAGACGATATAGAATACCCGAAAATGACAGGGATCTTAAATCAGATGCGGGAATGGTACTTGGCCGGCTTCATTAACAAAGATGCTGCCACAATGACCTCTGATCAGATGTACAATATAATGAAATCGGGCAAAGGTTTTGCCTGGGCGGAGGGGACAAAGCCTGGCAAGGCTGCGGAGATGAGCGTTCAACTCGGGATTGATCTGGTACAGAAAGATCTGATTCGTCCGCAGACGACTACGAACGAAGCGACGGGCGCGATGATGGCGATTTCCCGGACTTCCGGCGATCCCGAACGGGCGATGATGTTCATTAATTTGCTCTACACGGACCCGTATCTGTTGAATCTGCTGGACTTCGGCATTGAAGGCAAGCATTACGTGAAAAACGGGAACGGCATGTTAGAATTCCCCGAGGGCGTCGACGCGCAAACGAGCGGTTATAATCCAGGTACCAACTGGATGTTCGGCAATCAGTTTAACACTTACCTCTGGAGTAATGAGGATCCGGACAAATGGGGCAAGTTTAAGGCATTCAACGAGAGTTCGATTAAATCACCAGGGCTGGGATTCGCCTTTGATCAGTCCAACGTCAAGAACGAGGCGGCCGCGGTAGCCAATGTCGATGCTCAATATCTCATTGCCATCCAGACGGGCACGCTCGATCTCGACAAGAACTTGCCCGATTATATTAAAAAGCTGAACGATGCTGGCTTGGATAAGATTATGGCCGAGAAACAGAAGCAGTTAAACGCCTGGTTGGAAACGCAAAAATAAAATCGGTCTGAAGAAAATAGATCGGTAGTCGTGATAGACCAGCGGCGGAAAGCGTGAATCATACGGATTCATGCTTTCCGCTTGATTTGATATGATAACCTTAGACGAGCTCTATTAAGGCACTGAGACAGGGGGAGCGATCAATGTCCTTACAGGTAAAATTGATTCTCGGCTTCAGTCTCATCACTATTCCACTCATTTGTTTCCTGCTCTACACCAACGATTATTCGAGTAAGGTCGTTCGGAATCAGGTGACGAACTACAACGCCAATCTGCTCACCTTGTACGGAGACCAAATTGATCAAACGCTGAATTCGGATAGCAAGTATCTCTACAAGCTGTCCAATCGGGAGCCGCTCATTCGCTCAATGGTATACGACATGAATAATGAGAACGCTTACACACTTACTAAAGTCGCGATTTCCGGGATGCTGTATTCGGATATGTTCTATGCCGAACATATTTATTTCGATTTCGTCTATAATCCGTTTAATAGAGATATGATCTTCGCGCAGCCCGCGCAAGAGTCTTATGACGAATACACTCAAATCAAGGCGTATCTGGAAGGACTTTTTACAGCCAACAACGTTGCCGAACTGAGGGCCTACGAAGTCCAATGGACGACCAGTCGCATTGGGAATGAAAATTTTTTACTTAGAATCGTAGAAACGGATACGAATACCTACGTCGGTGCGCTGGTCCGCAGCGAGGATTTAATGGCTGCGCTCCAATCGGTATCCAAGGGAAGCAATATTAACGCCTTTTTTATCGACGGCAAAGGGAATATTCTGACCTCCGATCCGATTGACGCGGCTGGAGAGATTAACGCGGCCGTAAGCGACCGCAGCGGCGATTCCGCCACGGTTCATGGGAAGGAAGCCAATCTGCTGGTCTATCATTGGATGAGCGCATCAGATTTGGCGCTTGCGGTCCTCATTTCCGAGAAGAACATGTTGCAGCAGGTACCGCTCTTCCAGCGTATCAGTTATGTCATCCCGTTCGTGGCCGGCGCCTTGCTGGTGCTCTTTCTCATTTATTTGCAGCGGCTTGTGATCCAACCGATGAAGCGTCTGATTAAGGGAATGAGACAGATCGGAAAAGGGAACATGGACGCGCGACTCCCGACTGAGCGTTCCCTCGAGTTCAGTATGATCGGCGAGACCTTCAATAATATGGCGTCGGAGATCCGGGATCTGAAAATCCACGTCTATGAAGAAGAACTACGCTTGCGGCAGGCTGAACTGAAGCAACTGCAGTTGCAAATGAATCCGCATTTTCTATTTAATTCACTAAACGTCATATACAACCTTGCAGAGATCGGGAAGGTGCAGTTAATACAGCAGATGGCCCGTCACATGGTCAGCTTTCTTCGCTTTTTTGCTCGTTTGAATGAAAACCTTACGACCGTTCGGGAAGAGTTGGAAAACGTAGACCACTACATGCAAATCCAGAAGCTGCGTTTCCCGAAACACTTGGAATACGAATGGATAATCGATCCCGCGGTTGAGGAAGGGTTGATTCCTCCACTTACTGTTCAACCGTTCGTGGAAAATTGCGTCAAGTACGGATTCACGACGGGTAAGAGTCTGTTCTGCGTGCGGGTGGAGGCGAAGGCGATCGTCAAGCATGGCGAGGAGTGGTGCGAACTGCGAATCGAGGACAACGGGAAAGGATTCCCGCAAGAATTGGTGGAGAGGTTGCATGAGACGCTAGAGGATCGGACCTTTACGAACGAGCATATCGGTATTTGGAATGTATTCCATCGTTTAAACGTACTCTACGACAGGGAAATAGAGCTAATCTTGTCCAATGTACTCCCGCAGGGAGCCTGCGTGATCATACGAATTCCGCTTCGCAAACGGGAATAGGAGGGGCGATCGGCTATGTACAATCTGTTGATCGTGGATGACGAAATCTATGCTATTGAAGGACTCAAATCGGGCGTGAAATGGGCCGCTCTTGGATTTACCGGCATTTATGAAGCCTATAACGTTGCGGATGCCAGGACCGTGCTGCAGACAACGGACATCGGTCTGGTCATCTGCGATATTGAAATGCCTGAGGGCGACGGCTTCGAGCTGATCGAATGGATTCGCGCTCACAATCCGGAGCTGGATACGTTGTTCCTGACCTGCCATGCCGAATTTCACTATGCGCAGCGGGCAGTACAGCTTGGGGCGCAGGACTATTTACTGAAGCCGGTGGATTTCGCGGCGCTCGAATCGGTCGTAGGCCGAATCGTGGATGCGTCAAGGGGGGAACGAGAGTGGCGTGCGGCGCAGGAGAAAGCGAATGCGTTCTGGGAAAAGAAGAAGCCGCTTTTGGTCGAACGCTTTTGGCAGGACATTCTCGCTTCGCGACTGTCGAGCTTGGCCGATCGCTTAGAGCTGGCGCTTAGGGACTTCGCGGTACCGTTCGATCCTCGGCGAATGTACGTGCAGCCGATTCTTATCAGCATCGAACAGTGGACGCAGGTGTTCAACGAGCGAGACGAGGAATTGATGGAATATGCGATCCGCAAAGTGGTCGAAGAGACGGTGCTGCAGGGGATTTCCGGTTGTACGGTTTCGGATCACGGCGGCGCGAACTGGATCATTCTCTATCAAGATCGTACGACGCTTCTCGATGCGGAAGAACTATCCGAACGTTGCAAGCAGTTCATCCAATACTGCGAGCACCATTTCTACTGCAAAGTGTCCTGCTATATCGGCGATTTGACAGCGATCGAAGGTACCAAAGGAATGGTAGATGCGTTGTTGCGTATGGAGTTCGACAATATTATCAAGACTCAGGACGTGTACCGCTATAGGTCGATTCAGGTTGAACCGAAACGGCGCAGTGCAGTCGATTTTTCCGAATGGGTGGAATTGATCGAGACTGGCGACAAAGAAGCCTTGTGTCAGCGGATCCACCAGTCGCTTGTCTCGCTGCAGTTCGACGGCGGAAACGCGGAAGCGCTGCTGCTTTACTACCATCAAGTGCTGCAGACGGTCTATTCCGTATTGCAAAAGCACGAGAGTCGCGTACATGACGTGTTCACGGAGTCGGAACTGCTTGATCCGGCATCCGCTCCCAAAACGATCCGGCAAATGGAGGAATGGGCAGTTCGGGTCACCGCGACGGCAAGCAGCATCGTGAAGCGGGAGATGGATTCGATTGTACAGCGAATCAAGAACTATATAGACGCTCATTTGGATGAGCGAATAGAACGTATAGAGCTTGCCGAGCTGGTGCATCTGAATCCGGCTTATTTATCCAGGTTGTTCAAGAAAGAAACCGGAGAATCGCTGTCGGAGTATATCTTCGTCAATAAGATGAAGTTGACCCGGCAACTGCTGCGCACCAGCTTAAAGCCCATAAGCGAAATCGCTCAGATCGCCGGCTATAGCAACTTCAGTTACTTCTCCAAAGCGTTCAAGAAGATGTTTCAAGTAAGTCCGAGAGCTTACCGCAAAGAAGTCGAAGTGCGAAGGGAATATAACTGACACGAGGAGGAACCGTCATGCAGGCTTTGACAGTCAAATCGATTAAGTGCTGCGCGGTCCATGAACGCAGCGATGAGCGCAACTTCATAGTCACCGCTCGCGGCATGCGCAACGTATGATCGCGGCGATTCTGAATCAGTTAGCATCGGGATATTTCCGCGACCGGCAGGCCATTGAAGAATTCTTGGAGCAATTTCCGATCTTAAAGAATGTGCATGTCTCCGTTTCGATTCGGGACGTATGCGAAGTCATCGTCCGAAGCTTTCATGACGATGACGATTTGGGGATGAAGGTCACGGTCGGTGTCGGAGGACACGAGGAACGGCTTGAAAGAATTCGGCAATCTTACCTGCAGGCATGCCGTGCCTTGGAACTTCGTTTCTTTACGGGACCCGGTGTGATCCTCCCTATCTCGGACATTTTGCGGCGAGGTGAGGCAATTGAGGATAACAGGCTGTCGGCACTTGAGAGTAATGTCACGGAAGAGCTTACTTGTCAATTTGGTATGCAACGACCGCGGGATCAGATTGAGATTATCCAAGCGGTTAAGGCATACGTCCTTGGGCAGTATATGCATAAGATTCACGTAAGCGGCATAGCGAAAGCGGTCCATCTGACGCCCAACTATGTCAGCAAGCTGTTCAGGAGGATGACGGGTCAGACGCTGACGGCTTACATTACCGCCGTACGTATGGAGGCTGCGAAAAAACTTCTGTCCGAAGAGGATTTGAAGGTGTTGCAAGTATCGGAGCTGGTAGGCTTCGACGACCCGCATTACTTCAGCAAGGTCTTTAAGAAATATCATCAAATGCATCCGATTCAATATAAGAGAATTCGGCATCGATCTTCATGACGATTAACGAAGCCCCGCGGTCAATTTGAGCCGCGGGGCTTTTGTTGCGTTACTGGCAGCTTCATATCAATCTTGAGGTACGAAAAAGGGTGCCGGAAGTCGTAGCACTGACACAAACTTCAAACGCGCCATCCGGTAGGGACGAATCGTTGGAGATCAATAGGAGAAAGCATCCACATCGGTATAATTGCCGCTGGAGGAAGCATTCTTGTCACTACGCTGGACAACTTTAATTGTATGAGAAGCATTCGTAAGTCCCGTCTTCGTGTACAGATTTACTTGCTTACTGTTCGATGCCGCATAGGAATCAACAGTTGCCTGTAAAACATTATCAATATAAACATCGACTTTCCCGTGGTTGCTGCCTTTGCCCCCGATATAGCTTACGCTGGTTCCGCTAAACGTGAGTTGAGCATAACTGCCGGTCGTATTCGTATAGTGGTTAGTCGTGTTATAGAACCCGGCTGGCGAATTCGTTGCCCAAGTTCCTGAATAGGTGATGCCCGCATTGGTGTCATCTATATTAGTTGGGTTTGGGGTCGGTGCCGCTTCAGTAACATAGGAGAAAGCATCCACATCGGTATAATTGCCGCTGGAGGAAGCATTCTTGTCACTACGCTGGACAACTTTAATTGTATGAGAAGCATTCGTAAGTCCCGTCTTCGTGTACAGATTTACTTGCTTACTGTTCGATGCCGCATAGGAATCAACAGTTGCCTGTAAAACATTATCAATATAAACATCGACTTTCCCGTGGTTGCTGCCTTTGCCCCCGATATAGGTTACGCTGGTTCCGCTAAACGTGAGCTGAGCATAACTGTCGGTCGTATTCGTATAGTGGTTGGTCGTGTTATAGAACCCGGCTGGCGAATTCGTTGCCCAAGTTCCTGAATAGGTGATGCCCGCATCGGTGTCATCAATTTTAGTTGGGTTTGGCGTTGGGTTTGGCGTTGGTGTTGGTGTCGCTTCAGTAACATAGGAGAAAGCATCCACATCGGTATAGTAGCCGCTGGAGGAAGCATTCTTGTCGCTACGCTGCACGACTTTGATGTTATGAGAAGCATTCGTAAGTCCTGTTTTTGTGTACAGATTTACTTGCGTGCTGACCGATGTCGCATAGGAATCAACCGTTGCCTGCAAAACATTATCAATATAAACATCGACTTTCCCGTGGTTGCTGCCTTTGCTCCCGATATAGGTAACGCTTGTTCCGCTAAACGTGAGCTGAGCATAACTGCCGGTCGTATTCGTATAGTGGTGGGTTGTGTTATAGAACCCGGTTGGCGTGTTTGTCGCCCAGGTTCCTGAATAGGTGATGCCCGCATTGGTGTCATCTATTTTAGTTGGGTTTGGCGTCGGTGTCTCTCCAGTAACATAGGAGAAAGCATCCACATCGGTATAATTGCCACTGGAGGAAGCATTCTTGTCGCTACGCTGGACGACTTTGATGGTATGAGAAGCATTCGTAAGTCCCGTTTTCGTGTACAGATTTACTTGCGTGCTGACCGATGTCGCATAGGAATCAACCGTTGCCTGCAAAACATTATCAATATAAACATCGACTTTCCCGTGGTTGCTGCCTTTGCCCCCGATATAGGTAATGCTGGTTCCGCTAAACGTGAGCTGAGCATAACTGCCGGTCGTATTCGTATAGTGGTTGGTCGTGTTATAGAATCCGGCTGGCGAATTCGTTGCCCAAGTTCCTGAATAGGTGATGCCCGCATCGGTGTCATCAATTTTAGTTGGGTTTGACGTTGGGTTTGGCGTTGGGTTTGGCGTTGGGTTTGGCGTTGGTGTTGGTGTTGGTGTTGGTGTCGCTTCAGTAACATAGGAGAAAGCATCCACATCGGTATAGTTGCCGCTGGATGAAGCATTCTTGTCGCTACGCTGCACGACTTTGATTGTATGAGAAGCATTCGTAAGTCCCGTCTTCGTGTACAGATTTACTTGCTTACTGACCGATGCCGCATAGGAATCAACCGTTGCCTGCAAAACATTATCAATATAAACATCAACTTTCCCGTGGTTGCTGCCTTTGCTCCCGATATAGGTAACGCTTGTTCCGCTAAACGTGAGCTGAGCATAACTGCCGGTCGTATTCGAATAGTGGTGGGTCGTGTTATAGAACCCGGTTGGCGTGTTTGTCGCCCAGGTTCCTGAATAGGTGATGCCCGCATTGGTGTCATCTATTTTAGTTGGGTTTGGCGATGATCTTTCGCCGGTCGGGGCTAAATCGATTGTGGTAAGAGAATAAGGACTTACCGTCTGAGAGAAGGATGAGGATAGCCCTCCGACGTTGGTTGAAGCGATAGAAGTGCTGTTCATGTCGTAGGTATAGACCGTTCCGTTGCCGCTTGGCGAGAATCCGCTTAAAGAGACCGAGACGTTGTAGCTGTTGGCGGGGTCTTTGTTGACTAGCAGGAGAGCGAGATGGCCGTTGGCTTGCTTGACTGCATGGGCTGCAATCAGGTTTTGGTTCGAGGAGGCGGATACCATCGTGTCCCCGGCTTTGCCCAAGTGCGATAGCATTTGATAGCCATAATAAGGTGGCAACGGCGTATTCACCGACGGCTCGTTCATTTTACCCATGGACAACATGCCATAGTCGCCGTAGTCCGCGTTGCCGTAAAGGGCGGGATCGTTATTGCCAACGGACGGGCCGACATGCAGCGAAAACCAGTCGACGTTGGCAATGCCGTTCTCTAGCCAAGTCATCATATTGTCCGCGAGGAACAAGGTGTTCACAAGGCTGACGGTTTGCTTGCCAGGCGCATAGGAGACCGAATTCGTCTCCGTAATCATGACGTCCACGTTGGAAGCGTTCGCGCCGCAGTATTGATTAATTTGGGAACGAAGCGCCGTCACGATACCCGGAATATCTGCGGGCGCTGCCAGCAGGCCGGCATCGTTCTCGTTCCCCGGTTCCTGCGGGTACCAGTGTATGATGACAAAATCGAGCTTGCTCCCGACAATACTCAGCACTTCATCGTTCCAGTTGCCGAATTGGGGGAGGTCGGGTTGAGCTAAAACGATGCCGACTTTAATGGAGGGGTCGACTGCCTTCATTTTGTCAATGTAGATTGAAGCGTTCGTACCATAATCGATGCCGCTATGAGGGTTAGCATGGAGATCCATCTCCCAGCCTCCGTATTGTTCGTTTCCGATTTCCCAATACTTGACACCGTAGCCCTTTACTTTATTGGCGTAATTCACCCAATCGGCAGCCTCCTGGGGATCTCCTCCTCCGGTTCCGGTAGTATTGGAGCCATAGTTCACTGTTACCATGGCTTGTGCGTTGGCTTGCTGCGTGACATTCATGAAGGCGTCGAAGTTGTTGGCGGGCTCAGCAAAGCTAGTACTGCCGGGGGTGACTGAATTCGTCTGCCAATGATACTCGTCGTTAGTGCCGCCGCCGGGGTAGCGCATGACCTTAATTCCGGCTTGACTGATCAGCCCCGGGTTGCCCGGGTTGAGCAATTCCCAGTCATAGACCGCGGTATTAATACCGAAAGCCTCGGGCTGGATCGTGTTCAGCGAGGTCCCGGAAGCGACTGAGACCTGAGCGGGAAGCGTCGCGGCATGGGCGTTGTAGACTGGACCGAAAATCAAGAAGGTCATCAGCAAGCTCAGCATTAAAGCGAACTTCGGCAAATGCTTTTTTCTCTGAATAGTAATAATGCGCATATTAATACACTCCCTCGGTTTGTGTTGAACCCCGTACCTTTGGCAACTGCGGATGCTCCTTTCCGGGGCGTGTTAGAATAGTCTGCACCCCGCCAATGCAAGCGAATTCAGATAAAGTATAGAAGAGAAAGATAGGCGGTTGAATGGAATATTTCGCTCTACGGTGTAAAATTGTGGGTTACACCAGAGCGCTTGGGCGAGCTGTCGGTCGACATTATGTCGATCGAGGACTCGACGGAGAGGACGTCACCGAAACAAGTCACAAAAGTGCAAATTAAAGTCACCGTCGCGGTATGTGATGAAATTCTCTGATTTCTATAATTAAATTACCCAATAAGAATGGGCGTATGGCGCGAGGTTCGGGGAATTAATTACGCTTGGAGGAGAAAAAAATGGATTTTCTAAAAGTTGCCGGGAGGCAGATCGTCGACAGCCACGGCCGAGAAGTTCGATTGCGAGGATTTTCGTTCGCAGGCTGGTTGAATTTGGAGAACTTCATGATCGGTATGCCGGGGCATGAAACAGGTATTCGTCAAGCATTTACACGCGTGCTCGGCGAAGAGCGCGCGAAGTTCTTTTTTACAAGCTTTATGAATCATTTCATTGGCGAGGACGATTTCCGGTTCATGCGGAGCCTAGGCTGCAATCTGGTGCGCGTTCCGTTCAACTATCGACATTTTGAGTCGGACGACGAACCTTTCGTCTATTTGTCCGAAGGCTTCGCTTGGCTTGACAAAGCCATCGGTTGGGCGCGTGAAAACGGAGTTTATTTGATACTGGACATGCACGCCGCTCAAGGCGGGCAAAATCCCAATTTCCACTCGGATACCATTACGGGAGCGGCAGCCTTCTGGGAGCACCGGTCTCACCAAGAACGCGCAGTCTCCCTGTGGCGGGAAATCGCGCGCCGTTACCGCGATGAGCCCGTCATTGCCGGATACGACTTGTTAAATGAGCCGATCCCGCCTAGCATAGCCCAGCTTGACCGGTTTTACCGCGAGGCGATCCGAGCGATCCGCGAGGTGGACGAACGGCATATCGTGTTTATCGAAGGCGACGGCTATTCCACCCGATTCGAGGGGCTTAACCATCCCTTCGACGAAAATGCGGTTTACAGCATGCATTTTTATTCCGATTGCGGAATGGGGAATACGGAGTATCCCGGGAAGGATGAGCACACCGGCCAATATTGGGATCGTGAAGCGCTGAAGCAGGAATATATCAAGCGATCCGCCTTTATACGGGAGAACGGGGGGCCTAACTGGTTCGGCGAGACTAGCGCAACGTTCCCTTCCTCGGTATCCGAAGCATCGCGCTTGCGCTTTCTCGAAGATATTCTCTCTATCGCCGAGGAACAAGGAGACCCCTGGACGTTCGGCATCTACAAGGATCTCGGAAAAACCGGGATCGTCTATGCCGATTCGGAATCCGAATGGGTACGGCGGATTGCTCCGGCCAGCCGGGCGATTGAAGCGCTGCATTGCAATTCGTTCGCAGACCAAGTGGGCGAGAACGAATGGATTGAATTAATCCGCGGCCTCGGCACGCACATGCATGAAGTAATGAGCGGTCTGGATGGCATTCCGACGGCCGAGGGGCTGTACAGTACGTTGTCGTTCTATCTGAATGAATGCATCGCGGCGGTTCAGCTTCAAGTTCCTTTTGCCAAACAATTCGTCGGACTGAACGAGGAAGAAATCGATAGCCTCATGGAGTCGTTCTCTCTGCGGAATTGCCGGCAACGAGGCGGTTGGGCCGATGTCGTGAGAAAAACGATCGAAGCGGCTGCTCGTAAAGCTCGCTGAAGGAGGAAATAATGGAGCCATTGGAAAAGGCGAGGGTTCTTCTCGATAAATGCCGCCTAGACGGTCTGCTGCTTGGCAAGCGCAATAACTTCGCCTGGCTAACCGGCGGCAAAGAGAACTACGTAAACAACGGCGTAGATGAAGGAGTCGCATGGCTCTACGTGACTGAGGACGCCTGTTATGCGGTAGCCAACAACATTGAGATACCACGGATCATCAACGAGGAAGTCGGACAATTGGGCTTTTCGCCGCTGGAGCATAACTGGTACGAGCCTTTCGAGCGAAGCGAATTTGCGCGGCTCGTTCGCGGTAAGCGAATCGGAACCGATGCGCCGGGGGTGGAAGGGGCGGAAATGGTGTCGGTTACCGCGCAACTGACCGAGCTTCGGTCCGTTCTGAGCGAAGACCAGCAGCAATATTACCGGCAGGTAGCCTTGAAGGCGACGGAGGCTGTCGAGGCGACATGCCGACTCATCGAGCCAGGTTGGACTGAACAAGAAATTCGCGGCGAGGTTGCTCGTGAAGCGCTGCGGCGCAGCCTCAACCCGATGATTATCTGCGTCATGAGCGATGAACGCATTTATCAGTATCGCCATCCTATCGCAACCGACAAGCGCGTGCGGCGTTACGTGTTGATCTCCGTCTGCTTCGAGAAATACGGACTGGTAGCAAGCAGCACCCGCGCCGTCCATTTCGGTTCGATGGATGGAGAACTTCTCGGCAAAATGGAGAAACTCGCAGCGATCGACGCGGGCATGATTGATGGTACCCGGGAAGGAGTAACGTACCGCGAGGCTTTCCAGCGCATTATGCGCTTGTACGACGAGGCCGGGTATCCCGGCGAATGGAGGTTGCATTACCAAGGAGGCCCAGCGGGATACGCGCCGCGCGAGTACCACATCGAACCGGAGATGCCAGGCACGATGAAGGTTAATCAGGTGTTTGGCTGGAATCCTACGATTACCGGCACGAAGTCGGAAGACATGACGTTGCTGACCGAGCGAGGACCGGAGATCATCTCGATGACCGGCAATTGGCCGACGATCGAAACGGCGGTCGAAGGACGCGTCTGGAAGCGGCCGGCGATTCTAGAGCGTTGATCGCACGCAGGAAGGGCGGCCGTAACGAAATCGTCCGGTAACCTCAAGGAACATAAGGAGGAACCAAACATGGAATTGCGTAACAAGGTGGCGATCGTTACCGGAGGAGGAAGAGGTATCGGACGGCAGATTGCGTTCGATCTGGCGGCGGAAGGCTGCAAAGTGGTCGTTGCGGCAAGAAGCGAGACGGAGCTTGGCGAAGTGATGGCGACAATCGAGCGTTCAGGCGGCGAGGCTCGGGCAGTTTCCGTCGATTTAAGTGATCCGATGGGCGCCGGACGGTTGGCAGCGGAAGCTGTTCGACTTTTCGGCACGGTGGATATTCTGATCAACAATGCCGGTATCATCTTGCCAAAGCCGTTGCTAGAAACAACAGACGAGGATTGGGACAATACCTTCAATATCAATGTGAAGGCACTGTTTGCGTTAAGCAAGCACGTACTGGCGATCATGAAGGACAAAGGCGAAGGATATATTATCAACTTTTCTTCGACCGTGGCGCTAGGCGTACCGGGGCATTTGTCAGCATATGGCGCTTCCAAATGTGCGGTCGCGGGCTTTTCCGAAGCCCTATACGAGACGGGCAAGGAGTTCGGCGTTAAGGTCAGCACGGTCTATCCGGGCATCACCGACACGAAGATGGTGCGGGATATCGACGTAGCCAGCGCGCCGGAGGATTGGATGTTGCCGGAGGACATCTCTTCCTGTGTGTTGTTTCTTTTGCGCACAAGCAAGCGCTGCGTGGTCCGGGAGCTTATTCCTTGGTCGACAGGCTACGATAAAATATAGATTAACGGCGATTGGTTGAAGACGACCCGCACTACTTCAGTGAGGACTTTAAGAAATATCACAACTGCATCCGATCTTCATGACTGATTAACGAAGCCCCGCGGTCAATTAGAGCCGCGGGGCTTTTGTTGCGTTACTGCTGCTTCTTATCGATCTTGAGGTCCGAATAAAGGTGCCGGAAGCCGTAACACTTACGCAAACTTCAATAGCGCCAACCATCCGGTACGGATGAACCGTTCGAGATTAATAATAGGAGAAAGCATCCACATCGGTATAATTGCCGCTGGAGGAAGCATTCTTGTCACTACGTAGCACGACTTTAATAGTATGAGAGGCATTCGTAAGTCCTGTCTTCGTGTATAGATTTACTTGCGTACTGTCCGATGCCGCATAGGAATCAACCGTTTCCTGCAAAACATTGTCAATGTAAACATCGACTTTCCCATGGTTGCTGCCTTTGCCCCCGATGTAGGTCACGCTTGTTCCGCTAAATGTGAGCTGTGCATAACTGCCGGTCGTATTCGTAAAGTGGTTGGTCGTGTTATAGAAACCGGCCGGCGTGTTGGTTGCCCAGGTTCCTGAATAGGTGATGCCCACGTTGGTGTCATCGATTTTTGTTGGGGTTGGCGTTGGTGTCGCTTCAGTAACATATGAGAAAGCATCCACATCGGTATAATTGCCGCTGGAGGAAGCATTCTTGTCACTACGCTGGACGACTTTAATGGTATGAGAAGCATTCGTAAGTCCCGTCCTCGTGTACAGATTTACTTGCGTACTGTCCGATGCCGCATACGAATCAACCGTTGCCTGCAAAACATTATCAATGTAAACGTCGACTTTCCCATGGTTGCTGCCTTTGCCCCCGATGTAGGTTACGTTAGTTCCGCTAAACGTGAGCTGAGCATAACTGCCGGTCGTATTCGTAAAGTGGTTGGTCGTGTTATAGAAACCGGCCGGCGTGTTGGTTGCCCAGGTTCCCGAATAGGTGATGCCCGCGTTGGTGTCATCGATTTTTGTTGGGGTTGGCGTTGGTGTCGTTTCAGTAACATAGGAGAAAGCATCCACATCGGTATAATTGCCGCTGGAGGAAGCATTCTTGTCGCTACGCTGCACGACTTTGATGGTATGAGAGGCATTCGTAAGTCCTGTCTTCGTGTACAGATCTACTTGTGTACTGTCCGTTGCCGCATAGGAATCAACCGTTGCCTGCAAAACATTATCAATATAAACATCGACTTTCCCGTGGTTGCTGCCTTTACCCCCGATGTAGGTTACGTTAGTTCCGCTAAACGTGAGCTGAGCATAACTGCCGGTCGTATTCGTAAAGTGGTTGGTCGTGTTATAAAAACCGGCAGGCGTGTTGGTTGCCCAGGTTCCCGAATAGGTGATGCCCGCATTGGTGTCATCTATTTTAGTTGGGCTTGACGTTGAACCGCCGCTGGTCGGGGCTAAATCGATTGTGGTAAGAGAATAAGGACTTACCGTCTGCGAAAAGGAGGAGGATAGCCCTCCGACGTTGGTTGAAGCGATTGAGGTGCTGTTCATGCCGTACGAATAGACCGTCCCGCTACCACTCGGCGAATAGCCGTTTAAGGAGACCGAGACGTTGTAGCTGTTGGCGGGATCTTTGTTGATCAGCATTAAAGCAAGGTGCCCGTTGGCTTGCTTGACTGCATGGGCTGCAATCAGGTTTTGGTTCGATGAGGAGGCTACCATCGTGTCGCCGGCTTTGCCCAAGTACGATAGCATTTGATAGCCATAATAGGACGGCAACGGCGTATTCACCGATGGTTCGTTCATTTTGCCCATGGACAACATGCCATAGTCGCCATAGTCCGCATTGCCGTAAAGGGCGGGATCGTTATTGCCGACGGAAGGGCCGACATGTAGCGAAAACCAGTCGACGTTGGCAATGCCGTTCTCTAGCCAAGTCATCATATTATCCGCGAGGAACAAGCCGTTCACAAGGCTGACGGTTTGCTTGCCCGGCCCATAGGAGACCGAATTCGTCTCCGTAATCATGATTTCCACGTTGGAAGCGTTCGCACCGCTGTATTGATTAATTTGAGAACGAAGCGCCGTCACGATACCCGGAATATTCCCAGGAGTCGCCAGCAGGCCGGCATCGCTCTCATTCCCCGGTTCCTGCGGGTACCAGTGTATGATGACAAAATCGATCTTGCTTCCGACAATACTCAGCACTTCATCGTTCCAGTTGCCGAATTGGAGTAGGTCGGGTTGAGCTAAAACGATGCCGACTTTGATGGAGGGGTCGACTGCCTTCATTTTATCAATGTAAATGGAAGCGTTCGTACCATAAGCGATGCCGCTATGAGGGTTAGCATGGAGATCCATCTCCCAGCCTCCGTATTGTTCGTTTCCGATTTCCCAATACTTGACACCGTAGCCCTTTACTTTATTGGCGTAATTCACCCAATCGGCAGCCTCCTGGGGATCTCCTCCTCCGGTTCCGGTAGTATTGGAGCCGTAGTTCACTGTTATCATGGCTTGCGCGTTGGCTTGCTGCGTGACATTCATGAAGGCGTCGAAGTTGTTGGCGGGCTCAGCAAAGCTAGTACTGCCGGGGGTGACTGAATTCGTCTGCCAATGATACTCGTCGTTAGTGCCGCCGCCGGGGTAGCGCATGACCTTAATTCCGGCTTGGCTGATCAGCCCCGGGTTGCCCGGGTTGAGCAATTCCCAGTCATAGACCGCAGTATTTATTCCGAAGGCCTCAGGCTGGATTGTGTTCAGCGAGGTCCCGGCATTGACGGAGACCTGAGCGGGAAGCGTCGCGGCTTGTGCGTTATCGACGGGACAGCAAATCAAGAAGGTTATCAGCAAGCTCAGCATTAAAGCGAACTTCGGCAAGTGCGTTTTACTTTGAATAGAAAGAATGCGCATATCAATTCACTCCCTCGGTTAGTGTTGAAGCCCGTACCTATGGCCAACTGCGGAAACTCCTTTCCGGGGCGAGTAATAATAGCTGCCACCTTGCCAATGTAAGGGCATTCATAGGAATTATAGAAGAGAAATAAAGGAGATGGAATGGAATATTTAGCTTTAAGGTGTAAAATTGTGGGTTGCATCGGACCGCTTGGGCGTGTGTAGCAGCTGCGGAAGAGGAGAAGATTTCCCGGAAATCTGTCCATATGCTTATGCGTATGTTTTTTGGAAAGAGAGCTTCTTAAACATCAATCTTTTTTATAATGAAATATCACCAGGAAAACCAAGTAAGAAGCAAGATCATAATATTCTTTTTTTTCATGGCTCAGAAGCAGTTGAAGCTTACATGCTTACCTTAGTGAATCGTGGTGTTCCAACGGAATCGGTCAACTGGGCCATTTCACATCTAATATGGAGACTTGCTACAGCAAGTTTTGAGCATTGGCTTTTGATTGCTGAAACAAATGCTATACAAGCAACACGTCCTGAAACAAAGTATGACGATCAAATTTGGTCACAAATAATGTTCACGATCTCTATTGATGATATTCGTAGCATTAACGGCACACACAGGTGTCGGGTGACAAGAACTTTATCTCATTAATGGCCGCGAAAATCGCGGCTTTTTGTATTTATGGGATCAAGTTCTTGTCAAAACCAAATGACAAGAACTTGATCCCATTACCGAAAATGACAAGAACTTGATCTCATTCCCACGAAAAGCTTGGAGATCCCATAAATGAAGCACTAAGCCAGAAATGACCGACTTCACTTCGTTGAACTAACGGGCAGGAGATTACAACATTTATTCGTAGTTATTTTTTAAGAAAAGCAATTATGATAAGTGGTATATTGAGGTAAACAACATAATGGTGGTGAACATCCTCTTATGCAGACTATAAATCAAGTTGAGTTACAAGATGTCTCGCTTACATGCAGTCCTACCATGATGAACCTTAATTCATGTCGAGAACATTTGAATCATTTCTCATACAAGTTTACTTCCGCTAAGGTTTACGCAATAGTAAGTGAGCCTGGACGAGGAGGTTGGGCACTTTCTTATCTGCTTTCTGGGCAGGCGAGGCGTTACCAAGGCAATATCTATTTTGATGATGAATTAATCAATCGGAGTGTCATACAAACCAATGGATGGTACATTGGTGAAGGGTTACCAAAGAAAAATACATTAGGATTTCGTAAGGAAATAACCATTCATAAGCAATTGGAAAACGCGAAATCAAGCAATTATTCTGTGAGTGAACTGGTTGAAATGTTCGAGCTTGCTCCTAGTCGTCTGGAGAGATCAATAAAATATATAAGCAACGAACGTTGGAACGCCTCCACAGCTATCGGAATAGCACATGGGAAGCATATATTTTGTTTTCCTTGGCTTAATGATGACATGAAGGAATTAATTAAAGCAAGATTGATGCATTGCTCTAAAATGATAAAACAAAATAAAGGCATCACAATAATCCCAGTTAACAGCAAGTCTATTGTAGAAGATTTTGTTGATGAGATATTATTTCTCTGAATTGAACTTATATAACTCATTAAACCAACGGGCACGTATCGCATAATACAACACGACGGCAGCTGGCTTGATGTTCAGTTGCCGTTTTCATTGAAGTAACGGGCAGATTAGCGTAATGGTGACCAATCCTTGGAATTAGTAACCTACTCAAGAAAGTGTTCGTCTGATTTATAACGTGGAGGTGATATTGATGAAAAAAATGAACATCTACATCATAATGTTAGTATGTGTATTGTGCATGGTTTTTGCGGGCTGTACAAAGACAAATCAATCTGATTTAGTCGGTTCCGTTAAAGTAGTAAACTTAGGTACAGATACTAAAATTACTTATAGTTTCAAAAATCAAAGCGAAAAAATAGTGACTGTTGTTGGTGGAGCAAAATATAAGTTGTTTAAAGACAACAAAGTAATAGAAGAAGGTGGGGTTCCAATAAAAGACTACATAGATTTGGAGCCTGGGCAGGATTATACAGATAATAAGACATTTTCGAAATTGGAGCCTGGCTCATATACAATACATGTGGATTGGAACAAAACCATTGTTTCTGCTGAATTTGTCCGAAACTAAAATTGGTTAAGCTAATGGGGAACAATAGTTCAAAAAAAAAGGCTGCGTAGAAATCGGTGGCCTGTTCGTTAACAGGCAGAATTGCGCAATGTTTTTGCGATAATTTAAGATGAATTTGCTAAAGTCGATATACTAATTAACTTGGAGAAAAATCTCTCATGAAATATTTTCTTTTTCCATATTTAAAGTACAAAGAAGTAAATGTATATATTGATGGTCAGAATCAATTGTATTTAGTGTCAACAGGTAAATCTAAAAAGTATGGTGTAGCGGAAATAGACTATATCAATAAATTAGAATCTGGATTCACGGATAATGACCTTAAAGAAATGTTAATGGATTCATTTTCCAAGTGTTATTCCATTGAATCTACGGATACAAAGGCAAATGAAACAGTCATGGGTCGATTAATGGGGTACAAATCTTATACACGAGCAGTAAAGGGTTTGAAATTAGTAGGTATATCATGGAGATATAAAAAGGGATATGAAATTGTTCCAACTGAAAAGATAAAAGGACAAGGTTTTGTTCATCTATCCGAACTAATTATAGAATCCAATGATGAAACACTTGTCAGATCTGTAAGAAAGGGAATTGAGATGGCTCGTATCTCAAGCGAATGAAGTACGACTATGATGGTTGAAGTCATTGCGCTAACGGGGGTACGATAGCTCAATTAGCTCCTGATTTTGGCTAATAATCGAGGTGTTCGGGATGTGTATTGATTGGATTAATGAACAGTATAAAGAAGCCAAAAGAATTATGGCGACAGATTGGGAGGTATACGAATGGGTGGATTCACTTTATTCTGATTTTGCTGGAGGCATACGAGAAAATGTAGGTTATGCTACTCCAGATTATAAAGTTTACACATATCTGCTCAAACAACTTCCGAAATGGGCAGACCAAAATAAAGCAAAAGTAATCATCAATACATCACAAAGTTTAGAAGATGGTATAGTGAGTTATAAGATTTGGGTGACCCCATCATGAATTTTTACCCATTCTAACTCCTATTTTTGTGACAGAACCGGAGGTTGAGTGGTGAATAGACTGGCTTAACTCCTATTCTTGTGATAGTAACAAATACCGGAGTACTTCATCCCTAATGTTAACACCTATTTTTGTGACAGAACCGGAGGTTGAGTGGTGAATAGACTGGCTTAACTCCTATTCTTGTGATAGTAACAAATACCGGAGTACTTCATCCCTAATATTAACTCCTATTTTTGTGACAGAACCGGAGGTTGAGTGGTGAATAGACTGGTTTAACTCCTATTTTTGTAACAGTAACAAATACCGGAGTACTTCATCCCTAATGTTAACTCCTTTTTATGTGACAGAACCGGAGGTTGAAAAGGACGATTAGACTTAGTAATCTATTTTTAATTATTAATCTAACAGGTACTATAGAGCAAAAACACAGCAGGCTGCCGGAATACCGGCAGCCTATTCAACTAACGGGCAGAATAATGTAGCGAAACATTAAGTAGTTGGCAACGTATTGAGTTATACCTACATCTTTTGTAAAGTCGTTGTATGAGGCGAAACTGTCACAGCAGTAAAGCTTTGGAATGAAATTAAGAAGCGGAGTGATTATTTGAAAATGAAAGATGACGGGAAAGGTTCTTTCATAGGCCTTGGAATTGCTCTAGGTGCCGCTTTTGGTTCCGCTTTTGGTGTCGCATTTGGAGCAGTATTCGGTAATGTAGGTCTTGGAATTGTATATGGAACTTCATTTGGAATTGTAGTCGGATTAGCAGTTGGTATTTTTAGAGATAACAAAAACAAGTGAAAACGCTCGATTACGTTAACGGAGAACGATAGCACAATAGAACGACGGCAGCTGGATTGTTTACCGGCTGCCGTTTGAGCATTAAGCTAACGGGTACAATAGCTCATCAGTCTGAGAGGAGAGGTTGAGGTGAATACAGACAATCAAGAACTCTTATCTTATTTACATAAGAGATTATCACAACTAAAGAAGAAAAAACTGATTCATTTTTTTAAAACTAGTGAATCACTGTACATGAAACAAGGTAAAATTGAAGAACTCGAGGATATTATTAAACGGATAGAAACGGGTAATTTCGAATATCAAGATAATGATTGAAAATTTAAGAACAGGCTGCCGATTTTCGGTAGCCTGTTGAGCAAACGGGCAGGATAGCACAATAAAAATCTTTGATGAAGCTGCCAGCTCGATCGGCGGCTTCATTACGTTAACGGGCAGTTTACATGTTTGAGCACTTAAAAAGAAAGTACACAATTATAGACAGTACGGGGTACAAGCAAACGGTTACTTTGACAAAACTGAATAATATGAAACCGCCCGTTTAGATGGACGTATTTAATATCGACAGCAATTTGAGGTGGTGGAATTATGGTTAGGAAGAACAAGATGAAACCCGCAACGGCGCTTGCAGTAGGAATCGCCCTTGGTGTAGCAATTGGAGTGGCAATGGATAATATCTCTGTTGGTATCGGAATTGGAATTGCGTTTAGCGTAGTATTCGGCGGTTTTAGAATAAAAAAGAATCCACCGGATGCCTGAAAATGATCAGTAAATAAAGTTGCCGACATGTGCCGGCAGCTTTTTTTAATCTTTTTAACTGGAAACTGACGAGGTTTCCACGAATTTTGGTAAACGAGGCTGCCGGCAAATGAAACCGGCAGCCTTCTTTGCGCAAACGGGCAGGATACTTTGATGCTGCCACTTGTCGGATGACAAGAACATTATCTCATTAAAGGTCGCGAAAATCGCGGCTTTTTTTATTTATGGGATCAAGTTCTTGTCAAAACCAGATGACAAGAACTTGATCCCATTGCCGAAATTGACAAGAACTTGATCTCATTGCCGACGAAACGCCGGTATTCGCATATTGAAGCAGTCCACCAGAGGTAACTGACTACACTTCGTTCTGCTAACGGGCAGTTATCTTCAATAGTGAGATGTTAATTATAGAAGAAGGGATCTATTGTTTTTCCTTCCAATTGCCCAAAGGAGAGCTTATTAAACAGTAACGAGTGGTTAACGGAAATTAGAAAATAACCTGGACAGTCGGGCCAGGTTATTTATCTATACTTGGCAGGGGATATATCGCATTATGCTACATCGTACTAACTTCATTGCCTGTCTGTCCGCTATGCCTATGTGAATGCGGGTTGATGCCATTAATCGTTGTAAATCCTTCAAACATATGATAATGCCCGCCACCTGGTATGGCGATCGCAGGACCTGTTGTACCTTGAATCAAATGGGTATGTCCCTGACTGACAAATGTCATCATATTATAGCTGTGTGCATGTGGCACACCGGTTGGAGCGGGAGCAGTCCAACTCGCATATTGATGGGAATGCCCATCATTTATCGATGTCACCCCAGACATAGCGTGAATATGATTTTGTCTAGGATTGCCGTTCCATGATGTTATATAGAGCCTATGAGCGTGAAGAGGGTCATCATCACCTGATTGCATGATAAATCCGGATATCGGGATTCTCATAGCATACTCCTTCCTTACATGAAATCGTAACGGGATAATGTATGGCGGAGAATTGATTCGGTGAAACGGTGACCGCCTATGGGCTGGCTTTTCTTAAAGCAACCGAAATAGGCTTGGGTAGAGATATCGACATAATAGAAATAGATTACCTCGGGTGGCTGGTACCATGTTTGCCTTAGCCCTCTTTTTCACCGTTGGTATTGTAGGCGTATACAGGGGTTCTCACCTTGTGAACCCTATTTATATCGTTTTTCGTGATATGCAGTTCTTCAATTTCTTCCTTACGATACTTATCTGTGTTCATTAAAAGGGTCTTGGAGTAAGATCACGAATATGATAGGTGTCCAAAAATATGCTTGATTTGGTTTTAAGCTAAGAGGCAGGGTGGTTAAATATATGTCTACTCCAATAATGGCCACCAAATTTTATATCCCTAAACCTCGGCCGAACGCGGTTCTCCGCTCACGATTGACTGAAAGGCTCAGTAGGGGTTTTTACCGCAAGTTTACCTTAATCTCCGCACCAGCGGGGTATGGCAAAACTACTTTAGTTTGTGAATGGCTCGCTAATTGCGGACGGCCTGTAGCATGGCTGTCGCTAGAAGAAGGGGACAACGAACTTACCCGCTTTTTAACATGCATGATCTCCGCTCTAAAGACAATTGAGGAGAATATAGGAATAGGCGTACTTGCTATGCTTCAACTACCTCAACTGCCGCCGACTGAGTCGATCTTGACTGCTCTTCTTAATGAGATCGCGGCCATTCCGACTCCTTTCATGCTTGTTCTTGACGATTATCACACGGCGAATTCAAAACCGGTCTCCGATGCCATGTGCTTCTTGCTTGATCATCTTCCTTTTCAGATGCACCTTGTCATGTCGACCCGCGAGGACCCGAGCATTCCGTTGGCTCGATTGCGAGCCGTGGACCAATTGACCGAGTTGCGATCAGCCGACATGAGATTTACTCTCTCCGAAACTGAAGATTTTTTGAATCGTATCATGGACCTTAACTTGCCCATGGATAAAATAGCCTCGTTGGAGTCACGCACTGAAGGCTGGGTTGCAGGTCTGCAATTGGCAGCGATCTCCATCCAGGGAGACTATGACGCCGATCGGTTTATTAAGTCTTTCAGCGGCAGACATCATTTCGTGTTAGATTATCTTGTTGAAGAAGTCCTGCGACGGCAGCCTAAGGCCGTTCAAAGCTTTTTGCTGCGGACATCGATTCTCGACCGTATGAGCGGTCCTCTTTGCGATGATATTATGCTCGATCCCACGGTTTCCGGTATCCAAACTTTAATGGATCTTGAACACAAGAACTTATTCGTCGTGCCTTTGGACAATGAACGACGGTGGTATCGCTATCACCATTTGTTTGCAGATTTACTCCGCAAAAGGCTGCAGGAGAGTTTCAAAGGAGACAATATCGCGGAATTGCATAAACGAGCAAGTAACTGGTATGAAACCAATGGTTTCGAACTCGAAGCCTTTAGCCATGCTGTGGAATCCCATGACATCAATTGCGCCGCACGTCTGCTCGAAGGCAAAGGAATGCCGCTGCATCTTCGCGGGGCTGTTAGCATTTCTCTTAACTGGCTTGAGTCATTACCTGCGGCTGAATTGGATGTCAGACCCGCGTTGTGGGTGATATATGGTTCAGCTCTTCTGATTACGGGCAAGCTGACTGGCGTCGAACACAAGCTGCGAGCGGCAGAGGTGGCACTGGAAGGTGTGGAACAAGACGTTCGTGTCAGGGACCTGATTGGACTGATTGCAGCGACTCGGGCTACATTGGCATCATTGGTGTTGAATGGTAATCCAAACCGTGATGAAAGAAGATTACAGGTAGCCGAAGCGGCAATGCAAAACACGGAACACGACGACAAGACCGATGAACTTGTCGGACTGATTGCACCTACAAGCGATGTAGGGATAAGCGGGAATCAAGGAATTGAGACTGTAATAATCCAATCACGCCGTGCATTGGCGTACGTGCGACCGGATAATATTCCCGTTCGAACGGCAGCCGCTTGGATGCTGGGCGTCGCTTGCCAGCGAATCGGAGATCATTCCACCGCTCGTGAAGCCTACTGCGAAGTCATTTCGAATAGCCTAAAGATGGGTCATCAACTGATGGCTGTAATGGCCATGATTGGAATGGGTCAAATAGAGGAAGCTGAAAATCGGAGCAGTCTAGCGGAGGAATGTTATCAAGAGGCTCTGCGTCTAGGCGGTGATCTACCGATTCCAGCTCTCCGTGAAGCACAACTTTGTTTGGAACGTGTGAGCAACCGTGAAAAGAGCAACCTGATCGAACCGCTCAGCCAGCGAGAAATCGAAGTGCTCGAGCTTATAGCTAAGGGGCTCTCGAACAGAGAAATCGGAGAGAAACTCTTTTTGGCCTTGGACACGGTCAAAGGGCATAATCGCAGGATTTTTGAAAAGCTTCAGGTGCAAAGACGTACGGAAGCGATCGCTCGTGCCAGTGAATTGAATTTATTCCCCAAATTCCGTAAACCACACTAAAGTGTCTACTAGCCCTAATCCTCTTCGAGCTATACTTCTTATAAATTAGCCAAGAGGTGATAAACATGAATAAGATTGCAAGAGTGGCAGGGGCATTGTTTCTGGTTTCGACAGGTGCTTACTTGATAGGAAATGAACTTCTAGATCCGGTTCTAAATCGACCGGATTTTCTCGCCAAACTTTATCCAGACCGAGCAAACGTGGTTTCAGGATCGTTTTTGGAGTTGATAAACGCATTAGCAGTAGTGGGGATTGCTATGCTTTTGTACCCCATCTTAAAAAAGCAGAACGAAGCATTTGCGCTGGGATACTTCGGATCTCGTATCATGGAGTCTACACTACTTATCATTAGTGCAATCGGTCCGTTTGTACTTATCGAGCTGAGCAAAAATTACATCTCCATAGGTACTCCCAAGAGTTCGTACTTTGAGACGATAGGGAAATCATTGATAGAAGCACATTCTATGCTCTTCCATATGGCCATGATTGTTCTAAGTTTAGGCAGCTTATTGCTGTGTGAAATTCTCTATCGATCAAAACTGGTTCCACGATTTTTGTCAGTCATCGGTTTCATCGGGTATGCGGCATTATTGGCGAGCAGCTGTCAGGTGATCCTCGGACAAGAAATCTGGCCCGTTTTATATGCTCCAGGAGCAATATTCGAAATCGTATTTCCCATTTGGATAATTGTTAAGGGTTTCAATCGCACAGAGATCTAAATAATGTAGGTACTCGATAGTCGAAGCAGGAAGAGAAGTCACATCGAATTTCCACACAGAAGAGCAAGCCATTTTGATGAACTATCAGATAAAGAACTCCAACAAATTGGGGATCATATCTTTCTAATTATTGGAGATGAGTACAACTTTGAAGTGTTAACTATTAACGGGTGACAAGTAACTATTTCATTAAGGCTGCGTAAATCGCGGCTTTTTTTATTATGGGATCAAGTTCTTGTTAAACCAAATTGTAAGAAGGAAACGTCTTATATGGAAAAATATTCTAAGTGGTTAAACGCAGGTAACTTGTGTCAGTTTTGTTCTTAAGCAAAGTGTAGTCGCTTCACTCCAAAGGCAAGGTAGACAACTGGCAGATACCAATAGTCACAGTTATTGAAACTCTACGTACTTGTCTGTATACTTTTGAAAAATGAGTGCGGCTTATAGATAAAACATACTCGAGAGAGTTCGTAGCATCCCTAATTTTGGAACTAGGCGTTGTTCAGAGAAATTCAATAACTTATGCGCTTTATCTTTTGGTAGAAGGAACAATTACAATAACTTAGTCGAAAACTGATGAAGACATTACTATTTATGTCCAGAACAGCAAAGATGCTGGGCGAACCGTATGGTTTATGGAGGGGTGATTTGATGGATAAGCTATGGTTTTTATCACAAATCAGCATTTTTGAAGAGATCTCAAAAGAGGAAATGAAAGAGATTGATGAATTAAACATCATTGATCGTGCTAACAGCTTCTCGAAAAACATGTTAGTTCACACTCCTGACAAAGTGAGTGATGGTCTTTTTTTCGTTAAGGAAGGTAAATTAAGACTCTATAAGCTAAGCACTAGCGGGAAGCAATTCACGGTTGGCATTCTCTCGGAAGGGAATGTGTACGGGCATTTGAAAACGTTTTCATTCGGGACAAAGAATATGTTTATCGAAACAATGGAACCATCTCTTATTTGTTCCATGTCTGATGCTCAGTTCGAACGGCTGATGATAAATCGGCCGCAACTAGCACTCAAATTTTTGCAATCACTCAGCGATCGCTTGAAGGAGAGAGATGATCAATTGGAGCAGCTTGTTTTCAGTGATATAAGAGGGAGGATTCTTCATTTACTGTCAACACTGAGTGCCAAATTCGGCCAGATTCAGGATGGTTACATAGTGATCGATTTGCCGCTTTCGCATCAGGAGATTGCCAACATGTTAAGTGTCAGCCGTGAAAGGGTCAGTGCCGTGATGAGCGAGCTTGCCAAAGAAGGCGTCATTAAATCTGCCCGTTTGTCAGTACAGCTGGCAGTCAATTTGCACCCTTTCGAATCTAGATGATGTACATTCACACGTGTAAGAAGTTGTTCACAGGGAAAGATTCTGTACGAAAGTCAGTGCTCTATTTCACATATTTTTATTGTTCTTCGGCTTATTATTGAATTATTGCTCTTCTTACTCAATGTTTAAAAAAAGGTATCGGAAAGAAAAAGTTCAAGACGATGCCCCTCTTGGAAGGCAATAGAATTTGTATTAATGCTTTTTCATCCAGACAATACGTCAAAATTGTTTGAAAATCCGAGATTCAGTTGAGGAGGGTTCTAATGTCAAAACCAGAACAATTTGAAACACTAATCATTGGCAGCGGCCAAGGCGGCAAGTTGCTTGCCTGGCACTTGGCACGATCAGGACGAAGGGTTGCCGTTGTAGAGCGCCAGTGGGTCGGGGGGTCATGCCCAGCTGTCGCCTGCTTGCCCAGTAAAAACGAGATTTATAGCGCGAAAGTCGCGCATCTGGTCCAACATGCCACTCAGTTCGGCACGGTGACAGGTCCCGTTAATACAGACATGGCGCAGGTTCGCCAGCGAAAACGCGACATGATTGACCGAGAGAATGCATTTCATTTGAACGCCTACAAGACGAGCGGCGCCGAGTTAATCATGGGAAGCGCACAATTTGTGGCGCCTAAAACAGTTAAAGTACTCCTTAATAATGGTGGGACCCGTGTGCTGTCAGGCGATCAGGTAATTATCAACGTTGGATCGAGAGCTGCAATTCCGAACGTTCCTGGACTCAAATTTACTCAGCCGCTCACTCATATTGAAGCTCTAGAACTAGACTACTTGCCTTCACATTTGATAGTTCTCGGAGGAGGTTATGTTGGAATCGAAATGGCCCAGGCTTATCGTCGCTTCGGCAGCCGCGTTACAATTGTCGAACGTGGACCTCAGCTTATGAGTCGGGAAGATTCTGATGTGGCAGAGGAAATGCGGCGAATACTAAGCGATGAAGGTATTCAGATTCTGCTGGGAGCCGAATTGGTTTATGTCCATGGCCGATCTGGAGAGAATGTCGGCGTCACCGTGCGTACAGCTTCAGGTGAGCAAAAAATCGAAGGTAGTGACCTTCTTGTCGCGGCTGGTCGTATTCCGAACACCGCCGATATCGGGCTTGAACTGGCCGGCGTTGAACTTAATGATCGTGGCAATATCAGTGTAAATGAGCGACTGGAAACAAGTACGCCAGATGTGTGGGCTATTGGAGAATGTGCTGGGAGCCCGCAATTTACTCACGTCTCCGTGGACGACTTTAGAATAATTAGGGACAATCTTGCGGGAGGAAATCGCAGCACCAAGGATAGGCTGATTCCATACTGCATGTTCACTGATCCGCCGCTCGCTAGGGTTGGATTGAGTGAAGGTGAAGCTAAGAGCCTAGGCATAACTGTGCACGTCGCGAAATTGCCGATGAGCAACGTATTACGGACTCAAGCGACGGATGAAACACTAGGCTTTATGAAAGTTCTGGTCAGCGAAAACGATGACCGCATTCTTGGTTTTACGATGATTGGATCTGAGGCAGGAGAAATCGTTGCTACGGTCCAAACAGCGATGTTGTCCGAACTTCCTTACTCGAGGTTGCGCGATGCCGTTATCACCCATCTGACTATTGCCGAGGGACTCGGCCCACTCTTGTCAAGTTTGCCATCTCGGTTATAATCGCATTTCTCATTAAAAAGTCGCATACATGGCGGCTTTTTTTTTAATGAAATCATCATGCAAATAAGAAGGGAATAAGTAACAACCAGCAATGTGCTCTAAGTCGTTAATAAGGTTCGATGAGCTAAATCTGTATTTAATCATCAAAGCATGTCGGCCTGTAGCACTTGAGCAAGTCCGACGAATCTGGTCCTCTCCGTTCTTATAGAAATTGTATATCTGCCTCTGCAGATGGATATACAGTTTTTATAAACTCTCAGGAGGAGTGACAATGCCGCAAATGATGTCTGGTAGGGATCTGACTGGTGAAATCGTAAAGCGTTTGGGTCACTCTCCAGACTTTAATTGTCATACTCTCCAACTGTATAACCGTTACGATATTTTTTGCATGTACCTCGGGTCAATCGTAGCCGATAATCAAGTCGAGGAGTGGATTATTAGTCCTATTGTTAGAAGCAATCACCAAGAGAATGGTTCCAAACAATCTCCAATTAACAGCTTAATAAACAATGTTCTATCAATTCGCAGACAAGAGCTAACGAGTTTGGATGATTGTGTGGAAAGTATCCTTGAGGGGAAATGTCTGCTGGTCCCTTTGGAGGGGGAGGCAGCTTTAAGTTATGACGTCTCGAAAGGGCAGTATCGCACTATTTCCGAACCGCAGACGGAAGCAGTCATTCGAGGCCCGCGTGAAGGCTTTATTGAGGACATTGGGAGCAATGTAGCATTAATTCGTAAAAGACTGAAAAGTGAACACCTTATTTTTGAGGAAATGGTAATCGGAACTATTACGAAAACAAAATTGTACCTAACCTACATACAAAATATCGCATCGGAGCAGGTTGTCGAAGAGTTTCGTAAACGGCTTCTCTCCATCAAAACAGACAGCATTCTGGAAAGTGCATATATCGAGGAGTGGACTCGAGATAAAACAGTCACTCTATTTCCGCTACTTATTACCACGGAGCGTCCGGATGTGGTGACGGGAAAATTGGTAGAAGGACAGGTAGCGGTTATTACGGATGGAACCCCTTGCGTACTTATAGGTCCTGTTACATTGTTCCAATTGTTTAGTTCTCCAGAAGACTATTACCAAAAGGCCAGTGTTGCTACTCTTCTTCGCTGGCTACGGATGTTCGCCTTTATGCTTTCCATATTCGTGCCGGCGCTCTATATCGCTGTTGTGAGCTATCATCAAGAAATGCTTCCTGCGACGCTGCTAATCAATCTGGCTGCACAACGAGAAGCAGTCCCGTTTCCGGCTCTTATTGAAGCCATTATTATGATGATTATATTCGAGCTGCTTCGCGAAGCTGGTCTTCGTATGCCACGTTTAGCTGGACAAGCCATATCCATTGTCGGTGCGCTTGTCCTGGGTGAAGCGGCTATTCAGTCCGGGCTTGTGTCTGCTGCTATGGTGATTGTCGTTTCACTTACGGCCATTTCGAATTACGTCTCTCCTAGTTACACATTTGGCATTGCACAGAGAATGTTGCAGTTTATTTTTATGGTTCTATCAGGTGTCATGGGCTTGTTTGGCATTTTGTGCGGTGCTTATTTCCTAATCATTCATTTATCTTCACTGCGTTCGTTCGGGGTCAAATATTTGACCCCCGTCTCGCCACTAATCCTATCCGACTGGAAGGATACAGTTGTTCGTGCACCCCAGGAGTACATGTCACGCTTACCCAGGGTATTTCATCCCAAGAAGATAAGAAGGTGAACGTCGGTGAAGGCGCTTGTCTTTATTATTTCTTTGATCAGCTTGCTTCTTTGTTCCGGTTGCTGGGATATGAAGGATATGAATCAATTGGCGATCACCTATATTGGCGGGGCGGATATGGAGCCTGAAAATGGAGAAAGAGTTGCCTATTTTCAAATTATTAACCCTTCCGGTGTTTCAACTTTAAATGGTGGTTCTCCTACCAAGGCTACTGTTTATTCGTATCGGTTTGAGGGTGATGGCTTTGGCATCATGTCCGAAAAGTCTACAAGCGCTATACCCCGGCTGCTATTTACGGCCCACATGCAATGCTATATTATATCCGAACGGTATGCGAGAAAAGGCTTTATGGACTTAATAAATTACCTCGAGCGAAGTCCGGAGCGGAGGACAAACGTCATTGTGCTAATTACCGACTCCCCACTCTCAGTTGTTTTAAATACCCTTACACCGCTTGAACCCGTACCTGGACGCTTTTTCCGATCCTTAATGGATTTGAATGCGAAAAAAAACGGTTCGAAGTCTGTTCCCATACACATGAAAGACATAGCAGAAGGAGTTCCCCTTCAGCAAGCGATGGTCATCCCAATTATTCATTACAACAGCTCAGCGCCTGCATCCAATGTGGGCCAATTGGATGATATTAATGCAAGCGCGGGTCTTAGTTTGACAGACGGTGCTGTGCTCATGAAAGCTAAAATGGTCGGACGAATCAATAAACCAATGGAAAAAATGAATTCGGTCCTGAACAATAACGCTACGAGGACTCTGGAATCTTTGAATATAAACGGTTCACGTGTATACGTGGAAGCCAACCAGATTCATGTAAAACGTAAGTGGTTACAATCGTCCAATCGCCTTACCATTAAGATTCATGCAAAATTAGAAATTATTTCGAATGAACAATCGAATGCATGGTCCGAGAAAAATCTTCATGAAATTGAGATTGCATTTAATAACCATTTTAAAGAAAAGGCCGATGCTCTAGTCAAGCTCGCAAATGAGAAGGGGTGGGACTTGTTAGGCTTGCAGGATCTTGGAGCAGATTCAAATAAATGGAGACAAGCAGAGGTCAATGTGCATGTTAGCTCTAATGTCTTATCGTTTGGCAATACAACAAGCCCTTACAATTCGCAGGAAGGCGTGGAATAAACATGCAAAGCGTTAAACTGGACTCCTGGCAAATATTCACGATGACCTTAACATTCGTTATAGGTACGACGGTGATCGTATTGCCGCAAGGACTTATCGCTGAGGCGAAGCAGTATGCCTTCTCGGTTGAATTATGGGCATGTTTGTACGGCCTTATCCTTGCAGGAGGGTGGCTATATTTGTACAAATATCACCCCGGTTTAAATCTTGTACAAATTGCGGTGAAGGTGCTTGGTAGATGGTTAGGAGGGTTGGTGGGCATTCTCTATTTTGTCTATTTCATACAGATCGCATCGTGGGTCACACGGAATTTGAGCGATTATATGCATAACAGCATTATGCCTAGATCACCTATATCCATATTTAATGTAATGGTACTTTTCGTATGTGCTTATGCCGCGGTTAAAGGTATCGAATCGATTGCATCGGCGAGTGCTATATTAGCACCATTCTTGATACTCATGTTTTGGATTCCTTACTTTTTTATGCTGAAAGAATGGAATTGGCACCGTTTCACAACGCATCACGATATTCACATTTGGAAGACTTTCCTGCATACGAAATATGCGCTTGGATTCCCATATATGGAGACAGTATCGTTTATGATGCTGTTTCCATTTGCGCAAAAAGGAAAGATCAAAAAGCCGTACTTACTAGGTATAGGTGTGGCTGGTACCATGTTTGCCTTAGCCCTCTTTTTCACCGTTGGTATTGTAGGCGTATACCGGGGGTCTCACCTTGTGAACCCTATTTATATTGTTTTTCGTGATATGCAGTTCTTCAATTATATCGAACATTTGGAAGCGTTCATTTCGATAAACGTGATCGGGATGGTGTTTTTAAAACTTAGCATATTGATTTATTGCGCCGTTCTGACCATATGTCAATTGTTGAATATTCAAAACAGGGCAATTGTGGCTTACCCACTAATTTGGGTGATTTCCGCTTATGCGCTTTATTTTAAAAACATTACCGATAATTTTGAATGGGTCGAAAAGTATTTGTTTACTTATTACTTCCTGTTTGCCATTTTAATTCCATTCTTCCTCGTTCTAATGACTTGGATACAAAGGAGAGGGATAGCGAAGGAAACTGTCACATGATAATCCTTCTATTATTGTACGTTCTATTTATTATTGGTGGCCTCATTTTAATTAATAAGAAGCGAATCAACATAAAAGAAAAGATCATCTTTGTTTCACTTACAACGGTAGGTTGCATTTTATGGGGAGGGATAATTACGCACTCCTGGTTTGATTTGAATCAACTAATTGCGCTAATTATAGACAGTATTTTTTAAATAAATATAACTAAGCTATATTAAGGACAGATAAAAAAACACGCCATATAAAGAAAAGATCGTTCTATTCAGCGGGAAACGGCGATAGAACGATCTTTTTGTCTATGAGGTCAATTATTAATTCTTACGTCTATCAATCAGTGGCTCGTACTCGTCGTGGCAGAACTCATGGGCTCGGAGAGAGTCGTCGGTTACTTGATCCAGGATGCTCGTTCGTTCTCTAGCGGAGCGTTCATTTTTTACCAGACACGTCCCAAAAGTTCTTGTCGTTTTTGTATAGAAGTTCTTGTCGTCCGACAAAATAATTGGAAGGCTATCGGCACCATTTTGTCGTTTAAAGGCCGCGATAGGCGGGATGCTAATAGCGGCTGGTGCAACAGCCGCTGTAGCTGCCGCTCCCGTTGTAGCTATTGGAGTTGCCGTTGGAGCAACATATAAATTGGTAAAAAGTGATTGAAGAAAACGCTGGTAACTAGTGGAGTAGTGCGTTAAAGCGTAAAAAATTTTCGACAATTCATTTCTCGTCATTTGACTTCAATTCCTAAAGTGCAGAATCTTTATCATGCTCCTGAATTTCTCCATACGTTCCATTATCCATTTTCAAACCTTGGTTGATTCATGAACATACAAAACAGCTAGCCAATAAACAAGTTAAGGCTGCCGGGGAACGGCAGCTTTATTATGATTAGGGCAGATTAACTCAGTAAGTTGTCTATTAAGAAGGAGTATAAGATAGGCTGGCGCTAAATGAAAGTTGGGTGATGTCAGCTGCAGAGGGATCCGTAGACTCAAGCGTTCTTATACGAATTCCTATACGATCACCAGCAGCAACTACTAAAGATCCTACGTTTATATTCGTTGCGGCTTGGAAAGTGCCCGCTGTAATAATATTATTCGGAAATCCGAATCGTAGCGAGCTAGTTAGTGGAGTGGTCACGTAAGGTGAAGCGCTATGATTAATCCCGTTATTAGGAACTGACGGTGCGAGGAATACTGTAAAGTCATATTGAAGACCGAGTGTATTAATAGAAACTACAGAAGCAACCAGTAGATCAGCACTTATTTGCAAATTTTGAATCGTACCAGCAAAGGGAATTGGGAAAGCAAACCCACCTGCTTCGGGAGGCATTGTCGATTCTCCGGAACCGTCAATAACTTCAACCGTGTGACTACCAAAACCCATTAAAATGGGAGCAGCTGATACGACTGTAGCGCCGCTAATAATGATCCCCGTTGAAAATGGAATTAATCCCCCAGGTCCTGCTGGTCCCGGTGGTCCTACTGCTCCCGCTGGTCCTGCAGCTCCTGCTGGTCCTGCAACCCCCGCAGGTCCCACAGGTCCCACAGGTCCCACAGGTCCCGCTGGTCCAGTTGCTCCTGCTAATCCAGCTGCTCCAAGTGCGCCTGCAAGTCCTGCAAGCCCAGCTGGTCCAGCCTCGCCAATTGCTCCGGCAAGTCCTGCTAATCCAGCTGGTCCAAGCGCTCCGGCAAGCCCGGCAGGTCCAGCTTCTCCGATTGCTCCAGCAAGTCCTTGAAGTAATTGGGCTCCTTCTGCTGGAAGCCCTGCTGGTCCTCGGGGCCCTCGAGGTCCTTCCGGTCCCGGAGGACCCGGAGGACATTTACTTCTACCCATAGATTCATCTCCTATTATTGAGGTGCTTCATCATATTCAAACGAACGAAGATAACTGGCAATAAATGCCTAAAAAATCGAAAAATGGGTGGTGATTTTAGCCCGATTTTCCTTCCTACCATGTGATTGTCCCTTTCAAAATATCTACTCCCAGATTAGATTGTTATAGGTTTAAAGACTAGGGAGTGGAGATAGTGGAGAGTATGGAGAATCGGCCATTAGTAGGGATTTTAGTATCCAATAAAAATGATAGAAGGAGTGTTTTGGAGCTTTATCAGCGTTATGACCGTTTGAACCTTCACCTCTTCTCCTTTACTCCAGCAGATATTAATTGGGAGAATCAACGAATTAACGGACTCAGCTTGAATAAGGGCGTATGGAAACAAAGCTCCTTCGCTTTCCCTCACGTCGTTTATAATCGGTCATACAACAAAAAAACAATCACGATTCAACGTCTTGAGGACGCGATCGGCCCAAACAAATGCTTCAACAAGATTAACTACTTCAATAAATGGGATCTCTACAATCTATTAAAACAGTCAGAGTTAAACCCGTATATTCCAGAAACTCTTTCTTACGATCAAGCGAATGTATCGGAACTATTAGAGAAATATCATGTCGTTTATATTAAGCCTGCTTATGGATTCAAGGGAAAGTCTGTATATCGGGTTGAACAAACGAATCTTGGGGATGTCAATATTTCTTTGCATTCTTTGGCTCCGAGGTATATTTGCAGACGCAATGAAAGCTATCAGAGAAAACTAAATGAACTTCTCGGTTCAGAGAACTATATGGTTCAGCAAGGGATAACTATCCAGCGGCTTAATCGCCGATATTTAGATATTCGTGTCCTTGTTCAAAAAGATATTTCGGGAGAGTGGACGGTTTCCACACTCGCATGCAGAGTGGCTTATGAACGTTATTTCAATACAAGTATGTGTGAATTCATCTATAATGCTGAAGAAATTATTCCCTTACTATTTAGTCAGGATAAATCCAGTGAGGTTTTCCAATCTCTTCATGAGGTAAGCATTGCGGCTGCGCAAGCAGCAGAAGCTCATATAGGTTCTTTGGGAGAATTAAGCGTGGATTTCGCTATAGACGAACGAGGAAAGCTGTGGATAATTGAACTGAACGGAAAACCTCAAAAAAGTATATACAAAGATATAAAGACTTTAAAACATAAAAATCTAGTTTATAGCAGACCATTGGAATATGCTTATTATCTCTCTCGTTCTACAGGTTCCACAAACGAGTCTGCAGAACCTATGAGTGAAACATCTATTCATATACGGTAAACAAGCTGAGGGGTCTGCTACACGGCAGCTCCTTTTTGGTCTGTGTGACAGATTCGATGCGCGGTCATAAGTTATTTTGCGGTGAGCTCGCATTAACAATTAATTTATTCTCTACAGCTGAAAGTTCTGACCCTCGAGGTTGGTATCCTTTTCATTGAAGGTTATACTCAGGTATACTAAACGCGTTGTTAAATATGGAATATAAACCCAATCATATGTAATTCACAGTCATACAATAATAACTATACATTGGTGTAAATATAGTATTCGTGAAATACATGAAACTATTAATAAAACCAAATACGTATTCGTCTGCTTCAAGCTAAGTCAAATTAGAGGAGAGGATAGTAAATGCCAGAGGTTGTGTACGTGGATAGCAGTTGGGCTGGATTGCCTGCCGGTACCGTCGTCGGTCCAGGAATGATTATTGGAATCAATGCATTCGCTACCATACAAGAAGGCGTTAACGCTGTGGCAACGCAAGGGACCGTACAGGTAGCAGTCGGTGTATATAATGAGTCGCTGATTAACGTCCTAAGACCAATGCAGTTGCATGGCGCTCAATACGGCATAGATGCCCGAACACGATCTGGCAGTCCTGCTCAAGAGTCGATCGTTCAAGGGAATACTGCCAATGGCACATTCGTCCTGACTGCCGAGGCGATCGTAATCGACGGCTTTACGATTCAAAACAACGCAGTTGGACCGGGCATATCGACAACGAATACTTCTGCGGGATTCTGGCTTTTCAATAATATTATTCGAAATAATGTCATTGGAATCAATATGAATTCGACCGGAACGATTGAAAGTCTTGTCCGACAAAACTTCATCACAGATAACAATCAACCAGGATCGTCGAGCGGCACCGCCATTTATACGGATTCAGGCTTGTCTAATGCAACCATCAATAACAATAAATTTACGAGTCACCAAAATGCTGCGTTGCTTCTCTTAGGGGCGTCTTTTCCTGTTTTTAACATACTCATTTCCAACAATGAAATCACCTTTGATGGTGGGATATATATGCTAACCGCCGAAAATGTTTGTTTTCTAGAAAATACGATGAGTAATAGTGTGTTTGGGATCATTTTAGCAGGAGCTAATGATCGTATTACGCTTGTAAACAATATTTTGAGCAGTAATGGAGACTATGGCATAGAAGTCCGTTTGCAATTTGTCGAAACCCCGAACTCCAACATTCGAATCAAACACAATAGCATCATAGGCAATCTGATAGCTGGATTAATTGTGGAAGCCGGAAGTTACAATCAAACTTTGCCTAATTTAAAACTGGATGCAACGAATAACTGGTGGGGGGATCCAAGTGGTCCATCGGTTAACGGCGGTGGTCCGGGAACGGGTCAAGCCATCATCGATCCGGATAATGTAACCATATACATGCCATTCTTGACCGAGGATCCGATTGTTGCTCCATCACTGCTAATTCCCGTGCAAAGGCTAGTCAGCAATGCAACGAATGTATTCGTGGCATCGGATCGTTCTGCGGCAATTGCAGCCGCTGCTGCCGGGGTAGGCACGCTTGCCATCCAGGTTTCTCAATTCTATACATGGCCTGCCTTACAGAAATTCGCTAATGACAATAATCCTGCTTTCGGAACAGTTCCCGATCCGATACCTGTCTGGAATTCCACAACAGCACCTAGTCAAATATTCGGCTTCGCTGCGGCCACGGCTCCCTTCACGGTATTAGAAGACGGACAATTAATGATCACTTTAACTGCATTTGCTGATAACGCAATGGAAGCGCAGATCGATTTGGTCGATGCGACTACGAATACGATCGTAAGTACTTCGCCATTAGGTCAATTACTGCTGGATGGAAGCATGGATCCAACTCCCATTATTCTTGCGTCTCCTTTTAATTTCCAAAATATTCGCTGTTATTCTATCTATACAGATCTATTGCCAGCTGGCCAATATAAAATAATCGTCTCCTTCACTGTCGTTAATTACGATCAATATATGTCTTTTCCTAACGTTGCCGGATTATCCTTTATTTCAGACATTTACAAAAGCGGATAGTTATCGGAAGACAAGAACAAACAAAACAACATTTTCATCGGTAAATGAAATCCAAATTAAAGGCCGTGAAAATCGCGGCTTTTTTATTTAATAATCATCTTTCTGAGGTTGATGAGGAATGAATTGCCTCAACACTCTTACTCACTGCCTGCGGCACTCGAGATGATGTAATAACAGCAAATGGAGAGTTTCCTCCGATAATCGGGCATTATTCATTTGAAGAAGCCGTTCAGAATGAAGATGTAATCCTTTTCGGAGTTGGAAATAGTTATAACATAGACAAATGGGCTCAGTTTCTCAAACAAGTAGATGAAAAAACACCAGCTTAAGTGTGTAATACAATGGATGCAAAAATCTTCCAGGAGTTATATTATGATGGTCAATTGATTCATTACAGTTTTGACAACTCAAGAGATGGCGGGGGTATCGATATAAGTGGCAGCACGGTTTGTAGGGGGTTCTTTTTTATTTAAAGACATCAAGTTCTTGTCACGAACCGATGACAAGAACTTGATCCCCATTTCCGAAAATGACAAGAATTTAGCTGAAGCTGACTCGCGAAGTGTCAATGGACACAAATCCACCTACATAATGGATTGAATAAAAGCATGTGAAATCAAGCTTTTTTAAGTTCGAGAACTTTTGTTAGCACAAAAAGCACAAATTTATATGCTGGTGAACTGTATGGACTTCCAAGCAATTGGTTAAATTAACCTGTCAAACAAACGAAAGGAGCTATGAACAGATGAGATTTGCATCTATGCTTGCAATGTCACTGTCGCTTATTTTTATATTGGGATTTCAAACCCCACAGCAGCAGTTTACGGTGAAACAAAAGGAGCTTGTTGATTTAAACGGCGACGAAACAAAGGAAGTTGTCGAGTTACTGAATAAGAAAGATGAGCACGATTATGAGAATGAATGGAAGCTTACGGTAGATGGCAAGCAAGCAGCTGTTTTTGACAATAAGGATGGTACCTATATGGCTGCAACTATGGAGTTTAAGGACTTGCTGAATAACGGGAGACAAGAAATTTTACTTTACCTGGTTTCCGGAGGCAGTGGCGGGACGACAGGACTTAATGTTTTAAGTCTGGATACTCCTGAACCGAAATTGATATTTACCGATCCAAACAAAGGGTATAACTTCGATGCGCAAGCCTTTAGAAAACGTTTTAAAATCGAATATAATGGGGACTATCAAGTCGCGTTTACTGATAATGAGAGCGGTTTAACAGCCGTAATAACGTTATCGAAAGATCGATACAACCATTTACCTCAAGAAACAGCGAATGATTTATTGAATAAAATGAAGCCTTGGGTAGATCCAGTATCTAATTATGAAATCATCGATGTTGCGTCAGATAAGCCGAAAGAAATCGTTACTGTCCAAGCCGTAAGCGGAGTTTCCCATGTAGATACGATTGGATTATTAAAAACAACGTATCGGTATGATGATGGTTCCCATACATATAACCGCATTGAAGTTGCGCTTTACAACGATGCAAATCAACAATTAGCCGCAAAAAAGTTACAGTAATGGGTACATTACTCTCTGGCTAATACAACAAAGAACAGGCTGACGACGAATATCGGCAGCCTGTTCTACTTTCCTCTATTTACCACGGAAGCTTCATTTTCCAAGCGTTAATGTTCACCAATCCGTCGAGTACGTTTTCGTCAAACCTTATCAGCAATCTTTCCTGAATCTCATCCTCATTTTTCATAATTTCAATCGAAATTCTGTAGGATTGCGTCGGTGTCAACGGATGAATATACACATGCTCAACCCGATTGCCAAAGCGGGGAATAAATAGTTCCGATTTCAACGATCCATCGATATAAAAGCCTGTTTTCACGCCGCATTCATGAATTTCGTAATAGATGTACACGCCTCTTCCAATATCGATAAAGCCTTTGCCGAAGAATACACCCCAATAATCTGCAGTACAAGAATTCATGAAATGGTGTTTGTTAAATTTGTCTTCCGGGTTATCGGTTGAATCCATTAAAGAATTATAGCATTTTAAATTTCTAATATGGCTTAATGGAATTTGCATATTATTCTTCACTTTACTGGCAGCGGTTCTTGTAATGGTATATCCGGACAAAATATCATTCGTAAAGCTTCTGACATTCAGCCAGGTACCGATCCACTTGCCGAACACATCTTTTTGGTTATAAATCACAAAAATCCACATCCCATGCTTTGCGCATTTATCGATGAGTTGCCTTAACGATTCTGCATCAAGCACGTAATCATCGACGGAAACCTCGACTTGCGGATCGCTCTGCGTATATTCGGTATCGAAAGGAATATCGAAAGGCAGCTGGCGGAATTTCCACTCGCTTGCGCGACCGCTGACTAAATCCAGTAAAGAGCCTTTATTGTCCCAAGGTACCGTCCGTTTCTCCAATACAATATCGAGTGAGACGTATTTTTCGATGGCTTCGATAAAACCGGCGAAATCATCTACATTGATCAGGTTTTTAATATCATCCTTAAAAGCGTTGTACACATCAAAAAAACATTTTTTGAGCGTGGCCCAAAACGTAGAGAATGCATTGGATAACGCCAATGGAATGGTTGCCCCATATGAATTGATGATAGAGGGGATATAACCGATTAATACGAACAAGGCGGCATTTTTAGCTTTCTCGATACATCCGTATATATAATTTTCTACGAGAGCTCTTATACTTGAAACATATTCCAGCTGAATTTCCAACCTATACGGACTGTTCTTAATAAACAGACACATATTATATTTATCTAGCTCGGCTAATGCTTTATTTTTTACGTCTGTCAGAACTTGCTCGACAGAATGTTGCAGATCATCGAACTGGATTTGATCCTTCAACGTGTCCAAGTCCAATTGGGCTTTCAGATCTTCGGGGATATTAAGCATATCTTTTATATTATCCGGAAGCTGAATATCCTGAATCAAATCGGGATCGATATTTAATTCCTTCAATGTTTTAGGCCACTCCAGCTCTTGATCGACAAGAGCTGGAAATAATTCTATTTCATCCAATGCCGGCCAGCTCTTGGGCCAAGTGACATTTGGAATCTGCTGAGTTGCAAGATCATTGATGTTATTCTGAAAAGTCTTCCTTGCGCTGTCAATGGTATCGAAAAATCCTCGTTTGCTCCGCAAACTCTGCAGCCTTTTTTCCAATGCTTTGATCTCAGCATAAAGTTGTTGGACTCTGGAATTATTTTTGCAATGTGATGCTGTTTCAATCTGGTCGGGAGGACAATCTAAGAAGTATAGAAGTTGCCACTTTTCTTTTATTTCTTTTTCCACTCGTCTAATCTCAGCACTATTATCCCCTAGTAGCTTATTGAATTCTTCATTCCATTTCCTTCCGATGGCTTTGGCACGATCGGTCGCGCTACGGACTGTACGTTTTACGCGGTTCATACTAATTTTGAACCCTCGATGATCGTAATAGGCATTGAATCTACTTGAACCGCATTGAGCGAGCTTAAACTCAGGAACAAAAAACTCCTCCCCGATCGGATAGACCCGCTTCGTTTTGGCTGAATCCGGTATTTGAAGCTCGTCAGGGAATCTGAAATAACTTATATAGTTGCGGACATCATGATTAGCTGGATAATAGTTGTAATAATAAGGATAGCTGTATGGATAGCCATAGTAAAATAAACCTTGATTATACATGAACGAAATCCTCCATCATTCTTGCATTTGTTTCACTACATCTGCATAGGCGGACTTTACTTATTATGGTTATTCAGGAAAAAAGAAAAGGTGAATTGCCGTAAGATTAATCGAGAACGTGATGACGAGCAGAGGTCGGTTGTATCTGATCGACTTTGGTTTTGCCTGTCGTATTGAGAACCATTAAGTGAAGCACTTGAAGATCTAGATGGCGGGAGAGGTCAACAAAGTTTCGCAGTCAGCTTGGGACCAGTGAGGGTGCGGATGCGATTCCCACATCCGTCCAGTGATTTGGTTGGTCTTGGGCATCTCTTCCTGTCATAATGTACGCTGGTTATAAACCGAAGGATGGGCAATTGGAGCGGGGATGGGAAGAGGAGTTGGCAGTTGGCGCTGACCCGAAGGTAGTCTTATTCGTGAGAGCTCTGCTCGATGGTCCGCTGCGTTGGCTGCCGAATGTGAGCAAGAGCTGGATGAATTGTTAACCTTATTAATTATCGAATAGTCTTAGCGTTTGTTAAATACATTTTATGTAAAAAGTCCAAATCGTGTGTTTGACTTGATCATATGATAACTCGTATTAATTTCCATAGAGGTCTAACGTGAGGAAGAGGTGAATGGATGGGAGTATCATCAACCGGACCAATTGCGAACAAGCCTTCAGACGGAATCAGGCTGACTGTACAAGTTACGATAATCGTAGAGAACCGCGATCCTGTCGATTATTCGATTGTTTTACTAGAAGGATTTGTATTACATGGTGCCCGATCCTTGTATCAACAGGAATTATTCTCCGTTCAGCCTAATGGAGTGGTTACCAAGAATTACACCACAGACTATGACGCATTCGAATTCGTTCTGATAACCAGCGGTCCAGCTGCTGATTCTACTGAAATTTCCTTGTGGGGAAAAGATTCGTTCGGACAGTTAACAGCAAGTCATCGTCTTGTAGCAGGTGAATTTGAAGTCTAACGCGAAAGGAGTGATAGAATGGCAGTACTATCAACTGGCCCGATTCCAAACGAGCTTGCAGGCGGAATGCGGCCAACGCAACAAATCACAATAAAAGTCGATAACCGCGATCCTGTCAATTATGCTGTTGTTCTGCTGGAAGGTTATGTTTTGCATGGTGCTCGATCCTTGTATCAACAGGAATTATTCTCCGTTCAGCCTAATGGAGTGGTCACTAAGAATTACCCTGCAGATTATGACGCATTCCAATTTGTTTTTATTACCAGCGGTCCGGCTGCTGATTCTACTGAGATATCATTCTGGGGTGAAGATTCAACCGGACAATTAGTTACTGCCCATCGTCTTGTATCCAATGAACTTCTGGGATCGGGAACTCAAGGGACTACTGGCGTTACCGGACCTATCGGTCCCCAGGGGGCTACTGGGGCTACTGGGGCTACTGGAGTTCAAGGAGTTACCGGGGCGCAGGGAGGAACTGGTGCTCAAGGGGCTACAGGAGAAACCGGGGCTATTGGAGCTACTGGAACTACGGGCGATACTGGTACTACTGGGGTTACTGGGGTTACAGGCACAACCGGGTCTACTGGAGCTACAGGGGTTACGGGTACATCCGGAGCTACTGGAGTTACCGGCGTGACTGGGGTTACAGGCACAACCGGGTCTACTGGAGCTACAGGGGGTACGGGTGCAACCGGAGCTACTGGAGCTACCGGCGTGACCGGCGTGACTGGAGCTACTGGGGTAGGGAGCACATACTTTTATATTCAAGAAGACCAAAGCGTTATTACTTTATCTCCTGCACCAAGTACTACCACAGTTTTAACTCTCCCCGTAACAACTACCGTAGCTAACCAAAAGGTTAGGTTGGATTCGATGGTTAATTACGTTGTTAATGCTAATGGTACAGAATTCACGTACGACTTTTATTTTCGACTAGAGAGAAATCCAGGTTTCGCACTCAACGCTATTTTCCTTCATGAAGTTAATATACCTATATCCGGATCCGGTAGTGCATTTATTGCAAATGCGCTAAACTTGACTTGGACAGATATTCCCCAAAATCCAGGAACCTACAATTATTTTATTTCGATTCAGCGTAACACTCCGGAAGAAAATATTACGCTTGTACAGATTTTCGATAGATCACTTGACGCTATAGTTTTCCCTCCAGCCCCATAACATAGGCTTGGAAGCGATGGCAAAAGCCATGCTTCCAAGCCTTTTCTAGACGAAAAGACAGCTGATCACAATGAACTGCACCCCAATTGATAGACGCCCGTCTAAATGGAGGTGCAATTTTATTGTCTAGATTTAAAACGCGAAGCTTTGCTTTATCAATCGGGGGATATTGAATCACAGATGCCACTTGCCCGAATGACATCAAGTTCTTTGTAGGACGACAACAACATCTATACAATGAAAGTCGCATAAACTGCGGCTTTTTTTATTTATTATATAGAAGTTCTTTTCGTCAGCTCACGATAAGAACTTCTATACAAAGCCGTATTAGGACAAGAACTTCTATACAATCCTGGATCCCTGGAAATGCACTGGTTATTAAACGAACGGGCAGGATAATTTAAAATGATAATATTCTTTTATGTTAAGATAATAGAACAAGATAACTTAAAGTCGTCATTTTTAAAATGAACAGGTATGAAACTATTATAGGAGAGTCCTAAAATGAAAAAGAAAATGAACTATTTAGTCTTACTGTTAATGATCATCTTAATGGTTGGTTGTACCAATGCAGAAAATTTAACTATTTCAAATACAGAAGATGCTCAACAAAAAGTAACCACAGTTGATAAAGAACCTGAAGAAACTATTACCGAGGTCATTAAAGAGACAGAAGGAGAAGAAACTACCCAGACGGTTGTTGACGAACCCGTAACCGATGAAACACCAGCCCAATCAAATAACGAACTATTCTCAGGATACAAACTTATTGAAGTGGATGGTTGTGATTTGTCTGGGCATCGTGAACCTAATGTCGTTGTGGATGTTGGTTACGGGGACCGTGAATACTGGGCATTTACAAACGAACACGGGTAACTAGTGCGTGTCATTGCTGACGAAATCATTCTACAAGATGACAGTAACGAGTCTGTTTCATCGTCTGGTAGATATTGCTCTGATGAGGCGAAAGTCCCTGGTGTCGAAAGCGAAGTATTAGATGAAGGACATGTCATTGCCGATTCTCTCGGAGGGGTATCGAATGCTTATAATATCACCCCTCAAGATAGTACACTCAACCGACATGGTAATCAAACAACTTATTATCATAAAATAAAGGATGAAGACAAGATGACCTTCAGAAGAGTAATTCCTTTCTTATTTCTACTTGGTGCCATAATAGGATGCAATAATAAGGCCACAGAAACAATGTATTTTAAACAAGGCTCTTTGAATATTGTGCAGATAAACGACTCAGATAGGATCGTAGAAATAAAGGAACTATTGAATGAAATGAATTGGAAAGAAGATATACTTGAAAATGTGAAAGGAGATCAACATCTGCAATTTTGGATCGGCAGAAACAAAGATAATGTTCGAATAATTCATTGTGATGTTTGGAAACTGGACTCAGAACATTATGTAATTCAAGATACAGGTGTCGAGTCAGAACAGATGTTTAAATCCACTATTATTGGTAGAATTGAATACAATGTGATTTTAGAGTCTTTAGGTGCTGATAGTGAATTTTAAGTCGTGCCAAATAGGCAATCCGGCCGTGGCAGCTCCTTGTCTTCAATGAAGTAACGAGTACTTTACTCAACTACGAGAAGTATACTTCTTCATTACTCATTAAGCTGACGGGGAACGATGGTTTCATGATACGAGATACGACACGGCAGCCGGCCAAACGATCGGTTGCCGTTTTTCATTGAAGTAACGGGGCAGATTAGCGGAATATACGATTGGTTATTCATTTTTCACCTTGAGCGATCTTTAACAGTACCCGTGCCACCAGCTCAGGGGCACTGAAAGGAGCGAAATGGTTCGTCTCTATATCTACAAAATTCACGCTAGGATCAAGACTATTTTTCACTTCATCTGAACTAGACGTATGGGACATCTGTGTGCAATAAATGAAAGTACGAGGAATTAATGACTTTAATTGAACAGGCTGGGACAGTGTAGCCAAGGGGTGAAGCTGCCCCTCCATACGTTCAATAAACCATTCAAGTATCGGTTTATTTGGAATGGCTTCAGCTACATGTGGAAAATCGGCAGGATCAAGCTTGATTGACCATCCATCATTATTCTGTGCTCTGGACACCCACCAGTCTCTGCTATCTGGATAGACATCGAAAAAGGATTGCCCATCACTTGGAATAGCTGCATCCAGATAAACAAGGTGATCTAGTCTTTCTGAAGCTTTATCCGCCACTCCTGTAATCGGCATTCCGCCGTAACTATGTCCAACCAAAATTACGTTACTTAGGTTTTCATAGAACAAAAGATTGACGATATCCTGCACATGTGTTTCCAGATTTACATTTGAACTCGCAAGATGGGAACGATCACCCATACCTGTGAGAGTTGGTGTATGTACTTCATGCCCTGCTGCACGAAGATAGTTTGCAACAAAACGCCAGTTCCAACCTCCACCCCAAGCACCATGGACCAGAACAAAGATTTTCAATCGTATCTCCTCCCGTAGAATACGTGTATCTGACGCTATCTTACGCTCCGTTCATACTACTTTATGTTTGTAAATGACACTGAATACCAGATGCGAGACATGAGGGTAACCGTTCATAAATAATCGACATAAAATGTGAAGCTCTGCTCAGTTGTCAATCGTTGCGCTAACGGGCAGCATAACATAATAGCAAAGCAGTACTCCTCCAATTTCCAATTAGGCGAAGGTAACATAATTTACAAACAAAACGTCTATGAAGCATCAAAGATAAAAGGGGAATATTTAATGAAATTTCGAATGTTTGTTTTACTCTTTGCTTTTGTGTTCGTTGTGACAGGCTGCACAAACGAAAAAATCGAACAAATTAATATTTATAAAATGAAAAGCTTTCAAGAGATGGAGCAGAATTCATTAAAAGTAATTACGGATACAGATGATATATCCGTTTTCAGTAGAGCATTTAAGCATGCAACAAAGAACCCAGGCATAGCCGATATGTCATACCCGCAATATAAAGTTGAGTTGGACAAAGAAACCTATTTTCTTTGGATAACTGAAGAGGCTGGAACAATTGAGAACGTAAATAATACAAATACCACTTACTCAATATCAAAGAAATTGGCTGGAGAGGTTTACCAACTGATGATGAGTTACTATTGAACTAACGGGACACAATAATTCAATAAAAAATACACACAGGAAGCCGAGATGGGTTTATTTGCAGTTGCATGAAATGATAAACGAAATAAAGACAAAAGAGGATTTTCTTAAGTTCTTTTCTGCTCTTAGAAAAGACTTGGTTATAAATAAGAAAGATTGGGAAAATCCAACATTAGAGATGTACCTTGAAGCGATGGAAGCATGGATAGAGACTATGGAAGGATACTATTCAAATACTAACCAGTCGATTCCTGAACAACCAACGTGGAAAGTGTTAGCTGATATTTTATATGCGTCCAAGATTTATGAATAAAGAATCATGGTTTTGTTTAACCAATGGGTGTGATAGCGTAAGAACAAAAAACAGGCTGCCGACATCGGCAGCCTGTTGAGCTAACGGGCAGGTAACTGCAACAAGTTAATAAACATTTGCGTCTTTATAAAGGAGATGTTTCTATTGATTTGCGTGAAGGAGGGGCCATCGAACTTTTCTGCCGCAAAGAGATGAGCTTTTATTGATGAAAACATTCTATGTCCCAAAAGACCACATCGATACCGCTGTTTGCGGTTATGATGTGGTCTTTTTATCATTTATTCCATTAAGAAAAGATAGCGTATTCACGAAGGAATAGGCTATATTAAATTTTAATGATTATTCAACGACATGTGAGTTTCATACTAGGAGGACAAGCATGAAACTATTGCATCAAATCTCGCTGCAGAAGAAGCTGCTCATCATTATGATTTTTCTTTATTTTCCACTGCCTGTCATCGGGTTGATTTGGTACGAGAGAACTTACAACGTAATTGAGGGTAATGCCATCGATTCCAGCATTCAGATGGTAACACAGGTAAATGCGAATTTGGAGACGTACTTTACCGAAGTACAGCGTACGATGCTTCCTATGCTCGCGAGTGACCTGACGGGCGCTTTCCTAAATAATCCGAATGAAGATCCGATAAAGCGCTACGAGCTATCGTATCGCATCGAGAAAGAGCTATTTTCCAAAATTGTGATGAATCGTCAAGATATATTTGGCATTTCGCTTATTTCGGATCGGATGAAAGCGACATCAAGCTCGAGCTTTATGATGGCGGAGCAGCGGTACAAGTCTTATCTCAGCCGGGTAAAGGCTTCCGGCAGATTTCAAATTATGGGACTTGAAGAGACGCCGAGTAATGAAGTTGTCGCGATGGCGATGAAGTTTACGCCGCCGCAAAGCCATATGAAGCAGGGGATGCTCATCGTCGATTTGAAGCGCGATGAGATGGTGCACATCATTCAGCGAGTGAAGCTTGGACGAACAGGCTTTGTTTGGGTGGCAGACTCAGCGAACCAAATCATTTATCACCCGCAATGGAATGGAACGCCAAAGGTCGTCTCGGATGCCTATTTGAAAGAGATGGGAACGAAGCAAAGCGGAGCGTTTACTGTTCAAACGGATCAAGGCAAGAAGCTGATTGTATTTATTCGTTCGAATCGGACCGACTTGACGCTCATTTCTGAGGTGCTTCTCTCGGAGTTGAATGAGTCCATTGTTACGGTAAGCCGGATCTCCATCTTCGTGCTGGTTCTTCTATTTCTGCTCTCTATGCTTGCTGCCAGTGGTGTTGTGTATTCCATTACGAAATCACTTGTAAAGCTGCTTCGGCTCATGAAAAGTGCTGAGCTGGGTGACTTTACGGTTAAAGCGCCGAACGAGGGAAGTCAGGAAATCGGCAGCTTGTTTCGTGGATTCAACAAAATGGTAGAGGAGATTAAACGGCTCATCGAAATTGTGCATGTATCGGAGCTTCGCGAGAAGGAGCTGGAGGTCAAACAGAAGGAATCGCTGCTGCACGCGATGCAGGCGCAGATCAATCCTCATTTTCTATACAATACGCTTGAATTTATTAATTCCAACGCCATCCTAGAGGGCAATGAGAAAATTAGCAATATGATTGTCTCCCTGGGAGAGATGTTCCGTTATAATGTGCAGAATCCGAATGGCAGCGTCATGCTTGCAGATGAAATTCGCCATATTGAAGCTTATCTCTCGATTCAATCCGAACGCTACCAAGCGTTCACCTATCAGATCGAGGTCGATCGACAGACGGCTTCTTCTGTCCTGGCTGTACGCTCGATGCTGCAGCCAATTGTGGAGAACTGCTTCAAACACGGTTATGAGGGGCATAGCATCCACCCAGGTATTATTCGAATTGCAAACCGAATTGAAGATAGCAATCGGTTTGTGCTGGAAATATCCGATACTGGAAAAGGGATGCATCCAGATTTGATGAAACGTTATAACAGCTTCTTCTCACAGAGTGAAGAGGAGGTTAGCGGCAGCTTGAGGCAGGAGGGAGATGGTCCGCCCTCCATCGGCCTGCATAATGTGCACACTCGGCTGCGGATGCTGTTCGGTACGCCATTCGGGCTCTATATCGCCTCCTCAGGCGAGCGTGGAACCGTGATTCAAATTACATTGCCTTTGCATGATGCAGCTAAGGAGGATAACCATGAGCTACCGCATATTACTAGTTGATGATGAGCATATGATTAAGCTGAGCTTGCGCAAAATTTTGACCGATGCGCATCCTGATTTTGTTATTGTAGGGGATGCTATGGACGGTCAGGAGGCGCTAGAAATGGCAGAGAGGGAGCGGCCTCATGTCATCATTACGGATATTAGCATGCCGGTAATGGGCGGACTTGAGCTTATTCGCAAAATACAGGAAAGAGGCTTGAATCCGGAGATTGTGATCTTGTCCGGATACGGCGAGTTTGATTATGCACGAGAGGCGATCCGCTTCGGCGTGGCCGACTATATATTGAAGCCGATGCGCGCTTCAGCAGTGAAAGAGCTTTTGCTTAGACTGTACGCAAAGTATAAGGAGAACATCGACGGTTCACTAGCGAAGGGCGAGCTTACGCGCCACTGTTTGCGTGAAGCATCGGTACTACTTGACCGGATTTGGAAGGTGGATGAGTCCGGTGTTCAGGTTTCGGCTGAACGTATTCTGCATAAGGTGAACGAAAGCAGGCTTTCGGATGAGCAGAAGAAAGTGGTATTGCTAGATACAGTTGCAACGCTTCGTCACCAGTCGGAGGAGCGGGGGATGACTCAAACGTTTCAATTGGCTTGGGCAGAGCGGCTGCCAGAGATGGTCTGCCAGTTCCACGATATGCTGTTTCGCGTCATCGAACAAGTACGAGCAAGCCGGAATTGGGGAAAGCAGACTATCATACAAGAGGCAATTGAGGTCATTCAGACACGGTATACCGATTCGCAATTTAAACTTGACGAGCTGTTGTCAGAGCTGAATATTTCGGTTACCCATTTCTATAATTTATTTAAGCAAGAGACTGGTAAGTCGTTCATATCCTATCTAATCGAGTACCGGATTAAGAGGGCTAAGGAGCTGTTTAACGAGCAAAAGAGTCTCAAAACCTATGAAATCGGCGAACGCGTGGGGTACCCGGATTACCCGCATTTTACAAAGCTATTCAAGAAGACTGTCGGGGTCACACCAGGTGAATATAGAAAGCTGCTGTAAACGCATCCGATCAGTGATGAAAAACACATATACGAGAAGATATGTACATTCTCAAGCAGGGCTCATCTCCCTTACTATTTAGGATGTAAGCGTAATCACAATAAAGAAAAACAACTCCTTGGGGGGATGGTTAAGCAATGAAACTTAGAAAAAGTGCGGCAATTGTTTTAGGATCGGTTTTATTGACAGGCGGGTTAATGGCAGGCTGTTCAAATAACAACAGCGAGGAACCAAGCAACAGCGGCAACACAGCTAATCAAAAGGAAACAAACACGCAGCAGAATAATACGACAACAGCTGCTCCGAAGGTAAATGAATATGGCTGGACAATTCCAGACAAGACGATTACTGTCGATTATTATAATGCCGACAAAGACAATCCTGACAAAGTGGCCAAAAATTTTAAAGCGATTCACGATTACTTTCTGGAGAAGTTTAACGTAGACATTAAGAAGACGCAGTACGATGTAGACGGTAAAGAGAAGATGAATCTAATGCTGGCCTCCAACGATTATAAGGGCGTTATTTCTGCGATGGACAGCGACACGATGGACAAGTGGCGGGTGCAAGGCAAGCTTATCGACTTAGCACCTTTGGTAGACAAATACGGCCCGAACATCAAGAAGGAGCTCGGTGCCAAATATAACTCGTATCTCGATAAAGACGGCAAGTTATGGGGGTTACCAAGAGGCTGGGGCTACCTGCCTATTCCAGACTTCAGCGCGCACATCCGCTGGGACTGGTATCAAGAGATGGGATCTCCAAAGATTGATACTCCCGATGACTACTACAATGTGCTGAAGCAGATGGTAGCTGCACATCCGAAAGATGCACAAGGTGAGAAAACATACGCCATTTCTTGGAATGAGCAAATTAGTGTGAACAATGTGCTCGGCATTTGGGGATTGAAGGACGGTTACAAGGAAGATGCGGATCATAACTTGACCAACTGGCTGAATACAACTGAAGGTGTGGAGGCAGTCAAGTATTATAACCGGTTTTACCGTGAAGGTCTTATGGACCCGGACAGCTTCTTGAATAAGTTTGACGATTGGAAGCTGAAATTCTCGAATGAGCAGGTTATCGGCCATATCGGACCTTGGTGGCAGTCGTGGAATGCCGGTCATGAAGTGTGGAAGACGACGATGGAAGGCTGGACAGACAATCAGCGCTATGTGCAAATTGGCTTGAAAGCGCCGGGTGCTGAAGTTGCATACTTGTCGCCAAAGGATACGACGGGTTGGAACTACACTGTCATTACGGATAAAGAAGAGCATCCGGAAGATATCATTAAGTTCCTTGATTTTGGAATGACGCCATTGGGAACGCGTTTGATCGGCTGGGGTATCCCGAATTTGCCTGAATCGACGTGGACTATCGATGGCAATGGCAAGTGGGCCTTCACTGAAGAGCAGAAGAAGAAGCTGTTCGCAGGGACGTTTGAATACGAGAAGGCCGATGAAATTACAGGTCAAGGCCAAATTTGGCTGGATTCTCCGCAAGGTCTGATGAGTGACGATAACAAGAGCACTGCTTTTTATGACCAGAACTTCAACATGGAAGACAAATGGAAAGCGCTAATGAACACGAATCTCAAGGATACCATTTATGACAATACGGCAAGACGCATCGTATTTACAGCGGATAATCCGCTTACGATCGTAAACCAGCAGATCGAAGATTTGGTCAAAACCGGCTTTGCTACTGCCGTCATGAGCAAAACCGAGGAGGGTGCTGTAAAGGCATTCAACGACATGCGCGATAAAGCGAACAAGTTAGGTCTTAAAGATATTGAAGCATTCCGGACGCAGTCATATAAAGACAATTTGGCTAAAACACAGTAGGGCGGTAAGCGGGGGATCGTTCCTGATTCGGACGACTCCCCCGTTTCTTTTGAGCGATTGGAATTGGAGGTTAGCGTATGGCCGTATTATGGAAGAGAGTACGACGCGAAAGGCAAATTTGGCTCCTCAGTTTACCTATGATTGTATGGGTGCTTATTTTCTCGTATTACCCGATGTATGGGCTGCTCATTTCGTTTCAGAATTATGTTCCCGGCAACTCTATGTTCTCGAATTGGGTTGGAATGGACAATTTCATCCGCTTCTTCAACGAACCGGATTGTTTACAAATTGTGCGTAATACGCTCGTTATCAGCTTTTTGAACCTCATGATTGGTTTTCCCGCGCCGATTATTTTGGCACTGCTGTTGAATGAAGTGAAAGGCAGTATATTCAAAAGGACAATCCAATCCCTATCGTATATTCCGTACTTTATTTCATGGGTTGTTGTCGCGAACATAATCTTTACACTCCTTGGGAGTAATGGCGTTCTGAATGATCTCTTGCAGATGATTGGAATCATTGACGAACCGATCCAGTTTCTGACGAATGGCAATTATTTCTGGGGTATTCTTGTAAGCAGCAATGTGTGGAAGGACATGGGTTTCTCCGCCATTATTTATTTGTCCGCGATTGCCGGTATCGATAAAGAGCAGTATGAAGCGGGACGAGTTGACGGACTGGGCCGGTTTGGGCTTATCCGACATATTACGCTGCCAGGCATTCGCTCAACGGCTGTGCTTCTGCTCATATTGGCGATTGGCGGCATACTTAATGCCGGATTTGAGCAGCAGCTGCTCATTGGTAATCCGCTCACACAAGACCATTATGAGGTTATTGATACGTATGTTTACCGTTACGGCGTACAGCTTGGCAACTATTCCTATGGTACAGCTGTCGGACTTATGAAGAGCATACTGGGACTGGTGCTTGTCTTTGTTGCGAACCGACTGTCCAAAAAATATACGCAATCATCCATTTTCTAGGGAAGGAGGAATCTTTGCAATGGAGAGCCATTCATACCGGACCTCGTTTGCGAGTCGTTTCGCGGACGTTGCTATTATCTGTGTACTGCTGCTGCTCGGTTTTGTAGTCATCTACCCGTTCATTAACCTGCTGGCGCTTTCCTTTAATGACGGGAAAGATGCGGCACGAGGAGGAATATACTTCTTCCCAAGAAAGTTCTCGATGTCCGCCTATAGTATGTTATTTGAGAACAAGAAGCTTCTTAAAGGATTAAGCTGGTCCGTTCTGCGCGTTATCATCGGGACAGGTACTTGCTTATTCATGACCGGATTGTTGTCCTATATCGTCAGCATTCGGACCTTCTCCGGACGCAAATTTATGCGCATTCTGTTCTTTATTACGATGTATTTCAGCGGCGGCATCATTCCCACTTATATTCTAATGAATCAGCTGCAACTGACAAATTCATTCCATGTGTACTGGATTCCTGGCCTTATGAATGCATACTTTATGCTGCTTATGGCTTCCTATATTTCGGATTTGCCAGAAGCGCTGTTTGAATCTGCTCGGATAGACGGCGCTGGCGAGCTTCGCATTTACTTGCAAATCGTTATCCCAGTCGCCATGCCGGTCTTTGCGGCAGTGTCTATTTATGCAGCAGTCGGGCACTGGAATTCCTGGTTCGATGTCATTCTGTACAACTTCAACGGCCAGTTCGATACGCTTCAAGTGTATTTACGGCGACTTCTTCTGGAGGTTGAAGCGACACAACAAATTCGCGACCAGCAGCTGCTGCTGCGCAAATTTCAAGGCTTATCACCGCAGACGCTGCGTGCGGCTACGACGATCGTCGTAACTGCGCCTATTCTATGCGTGTACCCATTCCTGCAGAAATATTTTATCGGCGGAATTACACTAGGCTCCGTCAAAGGTTGATTCAACAATCGTGAAACAGGGAGGCATATCTTCACATGTCAATTTCAAGTCTATTTACGTTGAAATCCTCATCCATGCAGCTTGAAGAGGCAGCTCATTGGGCGAAACAACAAGCGCTCGCTTATGCATTTAGCAGCGATCCAGTCGGACCGTGGTATGAGGCTTCGCTGCCAGGACGCGCTGCATTCTGCATGCGTGATGTGGCGCATCAGAGCACCGGAGCTGCTGTGCTCGGATTAGGCGCTTATACGAAGAACATGCTGCTTAAGTTTGCGGAGCATATCAGTGAATCCAAAGATTGGTGCACGTTCTGGGAAATTACGAAAGACGGGCTTCCTTGCCCGGATGATTATACAAATGACGATGACTTCTGGTACAACCTTCCCGCCAATTTTGACATCGTTAATTGCTGCTACAGACAATATTTGTGGAGCGGAGATACAGACTACTTGCATGATGAAAGGTTCCTTCACTTCTATGAGAAGAGTCTGAATGAGTATGTGCAGCGCTGGGACCGTGACGGTGATGGCATTCCTGACCACGTAAAAGGCGAAGGGAGAAGGGGAATCGCGTCCTATGTGGAAGACGCGCTTACTCCGAAGGTGGGAGGCGATTTGATCGCTGCTCAATACGGAGCCTATGCTGCGTATAGCGCCATCGCAAGGCTTCGCGGTGAGAACGACAAGGCGGAGCACTTCAACACCTTGGCTAAAGGACTCCAGCAGCTGTTTGATACGCAGTGGTGGAGTGAGAAGGATGAGCGCTTTAGCTCGGCTATACTGCAAGATGGAAGCTTCTATACGGAGTACTACATGTCCGCGCACTATATGCCGATTTATTTCGGGCTGATTACCTCAGAGGTGAAGCGGCAGCTTGTTGTAGAGGACATTATTCGCTGCGGCGTTACGAATGTGGAGGAAATGTCGCATTTGCCGAATATCTATTATGCAATGGGTAAGAAGGAAGAGGCTTATAAAGCGCTATTAAAGCTTAGCGACGAACGGACACCGCGCCGGGAATATCCGGAAGTCTCTTACTCGGTCATCGGCAATATTGTCACTGGTTTATTGGGCTTAAGGCCACTAGCTGATCAGAAGCAGATTGTGATTGCTCCCCAGCTGCCTGAAGATGTCGAGTGGGTGAAGGCGGAAGGCATTGCACTGCTGGACAATACGATCTGCATCGAAGTGAATCGCGGCCAAATCACCGTTACCAATCAGAAGGGTCCTGCTCTTCAGGTACTTATCGGAAATCAGCTGATTTCCATTCGTGAGGGAGAGACTGGAGGAAATCACCTTAGTCAGTGAAGGCTCAACAATTAATGGGCCTCGGGCTGTCGAGAAAGTCTCGACAGCTCTCTTTATGCATAAGTAATTTAATACGATACCGCGTTAGTGGAGGAATTTCATATGACTAAGAAGAGACCAGCCGTATTTCCGTCCTGGTGTCAAACGAGCGACAAGGCTCCTGAAGGCGAGCGTATGAGGCATGTGCTAGAGGCAGACGGCAGCATCGTATGGCATGTTGTAAATGATACTCGAATTCCTCATTACGATCATATCGAGATGAGCGGGTTTCATACTTCAGCGATCATTAGTTACGGCGTCGATGAACAAGGGGCTCTGAAACTGCATCGTCATGCGGTATTTCCGGGGCTGCGCATAATTCCTAACGATACGAGAGGAAGCTTATCGCACAATTTCACCCAGACGGAATCGATTGTCCTAAAGGTCGGCGGCAAACAAATAGAAGCGGAATTTCCCCGTCTCATCCGAATTAAAGGATTGCTGGAAATTGATAGCACGACTGTCGAGGGGTTGGACATAAATAGAACAATTGTGCCTGCCGTCCTTCAGAGGGCCATCATCGAGAAGGTGACGATCCGGAACAGTACCCCAAACAACATGCAAATCGAGGTACAATCGCCTGCGTATATGCACGTGACTGATTCACAGCTAGGTGTTTCCGGCGCTGTTTATGAACTAAGAGTTGCATTAGCGGATCAGGCAGGCAATTATAGTGCTGGAGCCGATTACTCCGAGCAGTTCACCTTAGCACCTGATGAGGCCCGCACCTTTATCTGTCTCTTTACCGCCTCTGTACAAAACGAGAAAGTGTCGTTTAACGCGTTAGAGGAAGAGGAGAAGCGGAGCGAGTTTATCGATGGCGTGTTCCGTTCCTTAAGGCTGGAAACGCCGAATCGGATATTAAATACGGCGTTCGATTACGCTAAACTTCGTGGAAGCGAGAGCATCTTCGAAACGATAAATGGACTTATGCACGGACCGGGAGGCGGCGATTATTATGCAGCCTTATGGACGAATGATCAGTGCGAGTATATAAACCCTTTCTTTCCGTTCCTAGGCTATGCGGCAGGGATTGAACAAAGTATCAACGGATACGAGCTGTATATGAAACATATGGATCCGGAATACGGCAAGGCGCTTGTTTCGAGCATCGTTGCCGAAGGAACGGATATATGGAACGGAGCAGGTGACCGCGGGGATGGTGCCATGTTCGCTTATGGGGCTGCAAGGTTCAGTCTGGCATACGGAGATCGCCATGTTGCTGAGAAACTTTGGCCTGGAATTAAGTGGGCATTGGAATATTCAAGACGGCAGAAGAATGAGCACGGGGTTATCCAAAGTGATTCTGACGAGCTAGAAAACCGGTTTCCCGCCGGAGAGGCTAATTTATTCACGTCCTCACTCGTATATGATGCTTTACTTAGCGCCTCGATGCTTGCCAAGGAACTCGAACCGCTCGAACAGGAAGGCTATGTTCGTGAGGCAGAGGAGCTGAAGGAAGCGATCGAATCTTATTTCGGCGGTGAAGTTGAAGGGTATTCTACGTACCACTATTATAAAGGCAACGATATTTTGCGTTCATGGATATGCGCTCCGTTAGTCATGGGAATCGACACTAGGAAAGAAGGTACGCTTGAGGCGCTGTTCTCTCCTAGGCTATGGACAACGAATGGTCTGAGCACGCAGGCCGGAGATCAAACCTTCTGGGATCGGTCGACACTATATGCACTTAGAGGCGTATTTGCGGTAGGAGAGCCAGATCTTGCTCTAAAACATTTAGAGCATCTGAGTACAGCAAGGCTGCTTGGCGAGCATGTTCCGTATTGTGTGGAAGCTTTCCCGGAGGGGAACCAGCGTCACTTGTCTGCCGAAAGCGGTCTATACGCTAGAATTTTTATAGAAGGATTGTTTGGAATACGACCGAACGGCTTCAAATCATTTACCTGCAATCCGCAGCTGCCAGTGGGTTGGGAAACAGCGGCGCTGCGTGATATTCAGGCATTTCAAACGGTATTCGATGTGGAAGTGACTAGAAACGGTGAATGGAAGCAATTAATGGTTTATGAGAAAGGGACGTTGGTATTTGACCAGTCGGCAAGAATGGATGAATCCTTCTTGGTCATGTTAACTTCCGCAGAGTAGAACAAGAAACCTCCAGCCACTTTTTCAAGTGTGCTGGAGGTTCTATTTGACGCTTATACGACCAATTCCCGCTTGCGGAAGAGCGACTTCAGTGCGTTGTACACTTCGCCTTTCTCACGGATAACGTAGTACATGAATTTCGGCAAATTGATGTGCTTATAGGCTGACATCAGCGTGCCAAAACGCGTCAATTGAGCAGTGCCGTTTGAAGACGGGTTAACAGTACTTCACCTGATAATCCGCGATAGATTAACATAAATTTCACTAGGAGGATAAAAGATGAAAGATGAAGTGTATTTATTTAATCAAGCAAGATGGGAATCGTTGGCAAAATCAGATGCTCTATTCTCACGTCCTTATCTTGATCTTAATAAAGAGTCTGCTCGTGATTATTTAGGTCTTGATCGAATGGGTATCTTGGATGACCTGACAGGAAAGAACGTTTTATGTTTGGCAAGCGGAGGTGGACAGCAGTCTGCGGCTTTCGCTTTGCTGGGAGCTAATGTCTCAGTTCTGGACATTTCACATACTCAATTAGAACGAGATAAAGCGGCTGCTGAGCATTATGGAGTAGATGTTAATGTATTTCAAGGTGATATGCGCGATTTATCTTGCTTTGCAGATCATTCATTTGATGGAGTATGGCATCCATACTCACTTACATTTGTTCCAGATTCACGAGTTGTTTTTCATGAGGTATCTCGAGTAACAAAAATCGGCGGATTCTATTATCTAATGTGTGCTAACCCGTTCTTCTCTGGACTCTCACATGAGGACTGGAATGGTAGTGGTTATATAGTAAGAAATCCGTATAAGGATGAAACGCTCACATCATATCCAGATCAAGATTGGGTGTATGATCGTTCTAAGTCTCCAGATAAAATTCAAGAGCCAAGAGAATACACGCAAACGTTGAGTAGGATTATGAACGGCTTAATAAAGGAACAATTTGTACTTGCATATTTTTCTGAGATAAAAAGTAATTATCCTGGGGACTTGCCTGGGAGTTGGGGACATTTTACTGATGTAGCGCCACCTTGGATTGAATTTATTTGGTACCATCATCCTAATTTTTTGAGTGGTGGTAAGTGAGTGATCTCATTCAACTAACGGGCACTATAGTTCAATCAATAAAGCAGCAGCAGATCAGAGGATCAGCTGCTGCTTTTGTTGAAGTAAAGGGCAGATTAGTTGAACAAAACAAATACTCCACCGAAGTGAGATGATTATCTGTGTATGAATTTGTTGCGCGAGGCAAACAGAACAGTTTTGTACAAATCACCATTGAAGAGGTTTTCGATTTCCCGAACATGACAAGTCATTTTGGTGGTTATGATGCTAGAGGTACCGTGGAAATCAAAAGTGGGAACTATTACGTTAAAGGGGAGTTGTGGTTCTCAACGGTGAAGTATTCCAGTTCTACAATCAGTTGGTACGGTGTTACGCTGATTTTGACGGAGTTGCAACATTTACGAATCACGAAGCGAACTTAAAGTTTGACGTAATATTTAATAATCGAGGGCAGTGCGTCATTGAAGGTTACTATATGGAGTTTGCACACGAGGTCAATGAACTGAAATTTGAAATCGAAAACAATCAAAGTTTTTTTGTGGAGACTCTGGATGGATTAAAACAAATTGTTGGGTAGCCGTTGAACTAACGGGTACATTTGATCAACGGCGACATGCCACAAACCACCTACATAATCTGATAGTGCCCAACTTTGCTTTTAAGCAAGGTTGAGCACTTTTTATTTGTTTTGAACCGCACGATGATCTGTGATTTTGCTACCTTCTGAGTTTCCTGAAGCCCTACCCGGAGGAGAGGATGTTTAAATATCCAGTTTCTAAGGATATTGGCAATGTGAAAAATAACGGAGCAGATTTATTGGAGGACATCTCAATCTCTACACCTTAACACCATTACCAATGGAACATTGTAATAAAGATTCAGATGTCGTATAAAAGGCAATTTTCAGTTACAAGCACTATAAAAATGCTTAAACAACCCGCTTCCCATTATTGGAAGCGGGTTGTTTAAGCTTAAGGGTTATTTGAAATTACACATTATATCGAACTTTAGGCTTCCTGACAATACCCTTTTTTTAACTGGATTTTTACCATCTAAATAGTGGTGTTTAACTCCGACCTTCCTGCCCCTATGATAAAAGCACAGCAAAGCGAACTACACGAAGTCAAAGTTAAGTTTACCAACGGAAGGGGCGATGCCATAAGACTTAACTCAGGTATACACGCGTAAGGGCTAGAGGATGACGCAGATGACGCTGAGTGCCAATAATAATTCAGAGATAATTATTAGCGAAGGAGAATCAGACATGTTGAAACGATTTGCTCCCAAAGCTGTGTTGGTTTCACTAGTAATCTGTATTATTCTCACTTGTGCTCCTACACTTACATTTGCGCAAGTAGGCGGAACAAACTTACGTCTTAGTGATGATGTTTGCCCGTACGGGGGACTGTTCGAATGGGACAAATGTTACTCGATAGAAAACCAGTCTACTTTCTCCAAAATCGTTATATTTGGAGGAACGGCAGTGTTCCCTATTCTTGCGATCGTAGACAGCATGATTCAGCATGAGTATGGAAATGTGATAAAGGATGTTGCCCTAAATAAATTAGGGAGTGTAGTCAAAGGAATGAATGCATTGAAGCCGGAACTGTTTATCTCCAAACGGATCTCGTCCTTGATTACTTCCGGACCTGATTTGGCAGACTTTCAGCGGAATATCAAAGAGATCGATCTGGCCTTAAAAATTGTCAATAACACGACTCTTGCCGAAAAAATACTTCGTACTGCGAACAATGTTGATAATGCGATGGATTTCGTAGACAACCTCGGGGCAATTGATTCCGTTAAAGAAAGCGATATGATTCTTCACATGTTGAATCATGCGTTTACAAACAGTGTCTATACCCCTGAATCAAAGATAGGAAGCCTTACAATCAGTCATGGTTTACTTGCGATTCCTAAAGCAAAGAACAAATCAGTTTTTGTTCCTACGGGCCAAAATCCGGATTACAGTTTAATTGAGAATGTAATCAATGATTTTCATGCTTACCTCTCTGGCACTTCGAAGAGCACATTGTACCATGCTGACGCATTCCTCATGGTGGTCTACGGCAATATATCCTACAGCGATTACGTTGCTCTCCAAGACTATCTCAAGCAGTGCGAAAAGTTAATACAACTGAAGGTTGCAGAAGGGAAAATCCTTCTAAAGAACGCTGAACAGCTCGCCAAATCGCCGACAACCAAGGATAAAGCCATAGAAATATATCAGGCCATCATAATCGATGGAGCTGTCTATGGGTCTTCTACGGTGAATACTGCCCGCGTGAAACTGGCTCAATTACAAGCATCCAACCAAAGACCAGCTACGTTAAGCTTGGGATCATCCGGAAGTTACGTTTCAGATCTTCAATCGCTCCTCACAGCCAAAGGCTATTACTTCTCCGCTATAGATGGCATATACGGGTCGATCACCTCCAATTCCGTGAGTTCGTTCCAGGAAGAAAATGGTCTTCCGAGAACCGGCATCGTAGACAATGCAACATGGAATGCCCTTGAAAAGAAGAAGGCAGATTCCTATCGCCGAGTTCGCGTTCAAATTAACGGCAACGAATTTGGACCGGGCATCGTGATCAATGGGGATTCATATCTTCCTAAACGGGCAGTTGATTATCTAGGGGCCACCGGTACCGTCAGTCAATATTACAACGGTATTCAATTTTTCAGGTGGGACTTATCCATTCCGCTCGTGCCTAACCCAATAGCAGGCGGATTCAATTTTACAAATAAATATGCCTCGCTCAGAATTCAATTGAACGGGGTTGATGTAGGGAAAGGGTTATCAATAAGTGCACAAGCATATGTAACTAGAGTATTCCTCGACAATGTTTTCATGCCGACCGAGTTTGTAACGGGTAGCCTCCAGTTTGGAGGGGTCACGTACTACCCTTGGGGAAATATCCCACTGCCTCTGACGCCAATTGGGATCGATAAAGGTTATAACTTTAAAACAGATTATCCCGTTAAGAAAGCTGTTGTGAACGGTAAGGCGTTCAGCAGCGTGATTATGGTGAAAGATGCCGGTACTACCTCATCAAGTGCACACCTTGAAGCATCGGCATTGGCCAAACTTGGTATCCTGTACACGGGATCAGAGAAGATCACAACAAAAGGTAAGACGTACGTCAAGTGGAACGCAAAGGGGATGTCGTTTATTGCTAAAGGGCTCCCAGATGGTGGTTTTAGCTTTACGAGATGATTTTAAAATAATGATGCGGTAATGCCTTCTGCATGGTCCCCGTATCTTGTTCAGAGCGAGACGGCATTAGCCTACTCCGATCCTTTGGATTGTTTCTGGAATGGAATAGGCTTCCGTTAGCTCAAGGCGGTTTATATGGCTCTTGATGAATTGGTTTATATAAATGTAGCTAAGGAGTTACTTGGTTGCTTTAGATCTCGATATAAAGAGGTGAACCAGTTGAACTTTATATGTTTGGATTTAGAGTTTGAATCCACTCGTCACTTCGTTTATGAACTTGGTTTCGTGTCCTATAGAAATAAGAGGCTTAAGAAACGTTACAGTACGTATGTCTACGACCAACTAATTAAATCGTGGACCGCAGATAAAATTGGAAAAGCTTTTGTCTCACGAATTACAGCTACCGGAGTACCCATAAGCCTGGCGGTCTCTGCTCTAATAAACGAGTGCAGATGCTTATCGCTAAATACGGTGTATACATGGGGCTCGCAAGATAAGAAGGAATTGGAGATTGCCCTCGGGGAGTCATCCATGCTTGAAAAAATACATTTCCAAGATTTCCGAGAAGAGTTTAATTCTTTTTCTGGTCATGCAAGAAGTAAGGGGCCAACCCTGAAAGATGCATTTCATATCTGCAATCCTAATTATCCGTATCAATTTTCAAGACATCGTGCCTCGTGCGATGCGTACTTACTGTCCCAGATCGTCCTTCACGTAAAGTCGACGAAATCAGCCCAGCCTTGATGTCTTAATTATTGTATAGGAGAGATCAATTCTAGTAGCTGAACTGAATCAACATCTTGCATAAAATACTCGAGGCAACCTCTCGTGATGTTGACGCATTTGATTAGCCGTACCGTTTCTTTTCGAGTGTTGCTTCGTCTCCAAATTATTATTATGACTATATGAAGGCGGAGGTGGGGTTGATGTGGCATAAGCGGCGAGAACATAAGTCGATTCTACAGCGGATTTTGGAAAAAAAGCTTAAGCACGCTATAGTCTTACGCCAATACGAAAATGATCTGTTGCAATTGATTCATCAATTGAGACCAGGTGAATTAAAAGATAGTTTACGAATTCTTCGATTGAAGAACCTGGAAAACTATGATCATGAAATTGAGAGAGTTAGGACAAACTTGAGAAGAATTACTTCTGGGAAAAAGTACGAAAGGAAGAGATCTGACTAAAAATGATACTCCGCTCTTGTGGAACGGCCTTCGAAGAATTCAGCTGAAACATATGCAAACTGGTTTTGCCTGATAATTAAAGGAGGAATCAAGTATGCGGATTAACGTGTTCATGCAAGGCGCTTATGGCCTCATTGGATTAATACTTTATACGAAGTTTTTTGTAGTCCACGATCTTGTCATTCCCGGCAGCCATCAAAACTTGATCGTTTTTATCGGATCAGCTATTATCTCTAAACTCTTCAAGTTTAACATTAAAGGAATTATCGCATTTTTGGTTGCACTTCTTGCCACATCAATTGTATACGGTTTAAATAGGGCATTTGAAGTAACCGGTTATGTGATGATTCTGTCAATGGTTCTCTTCCAACACATTGATGCATTTTTAAGCTTTCTGGAGTCCACTGACGAGGTTGACGATGAATCCCATGTAGAAAAATCAGCAACTCGAACACAGAGATTTTACGACAGTAGTTACTCAGTCTCTGACGATGTAACTAACTCAGTAAGCGCGGTTGAGATACATGAGGATGATGATGAATCATCACGATATGACAATAGACCTGCGGAATATTACGATGCGGATCTCTACCTACAAGGGTTATATGACAGCGGAACCATTTCTGCTGCAGATTTGATATACCGGCATGAAGAAAATGAGCGCCAGGATCGTGATAGAGAACAGCGAGATGAAGATGATCGTCAAAAAGAAGAAGAATACTGGGACGAGAAGTACGCAGAAGAGGAAGATTATTACGAACAAAAGCAAGAGGAGTATTACAACTCACGATATGGCGATAATGATGACGATGATTAGCTTATCCTTAAAACACTGGATACGCTAACTGGGTAGTAGAAATGATTGCCTAAGATCGAACTAGAAATTGAATGTGAGGCGGCAGTCTTTTTGAGATAGATCTGTTGTTTAGAGGGTATAATGGAGAGAGTATGCGGGCGGTCTTTGCAGAGTAAGCATCTAAAAATTTAGCAACAGCCTCGGAATACACGATACCCATTAGGTCCTAAAGTAAATGGCGCTTAGAATTAAGCACTCGGCATGTACTGCTCATGTACTATAATGGTAATATGTAGGTAAATATTAACATTTGTGGTGGTGTTCCAAATGGATCGGCTGGACAATACTATCAGAGAAATTCTTCCTCTTAAGCATTCTGACAAGATTGACAATCTGAGGAAATGGCTTGATTTTCAGCCGCAGAATACTCATGAGTTATACGATAAGGAAGGTATGCTTAGGAATTATTCCAACTTTCTTCACACGTACATGAACAATGATGAAGATATAGAACTCATGAGAACACTTACAGAGCGAATTGTAGATTGTAGGTATCGAGAAAGTATACTCAATGATATATTAGGCGTGGATATTTTTAGCTGTTATATGAATTTTCGTGAATTTCCAGATATTAAAGTCGAAGAAATAATATTGAGAATTTTTTATTCAATTCCGTTTTATGCTACTACTGAACATAGTTATCAAGCGTATAAACTTATGAAAAATGTATTGTTAGAGTTGAAGCAAAACCTGATTGAGAATTCGTATACAGGTAAACTTTACGATGATCGGTTTAGTTCTTACCTTGAAATCATAGTCAATGAAGGGAATAATGTGACCATTGATAACAATAAAAAAATACGAGTTAATAGAAGACAAATTCTCATTAAAAGCTTAGATGAACTTGAAAAAGTCTATGACAATGTAAAGAACTATTCAGAAGAGCCACCATTCACGCCAGCAGTCGATCTATTAATTACTAATCTTAATATACTACTTAATTATCAACCGCAAACTTATTATGGCTGCAAGGAACTTATGAATAACATTAATAACGCTATTTTTAAACCTTCTAAATTATACTGGAGCATAGAGCAAAATGCTGTTCTTAGGCAGCGTGCGGTTAAAAAAATATCTGAACTTGAGATAAGAATAAAAAAAATAGAACTTGCAATACCTGCTGGACCTAGTAGGAAGTCTCAAAGAACTCGAGAATTCACACTAAGTGCTCGAGAGTTCCGTTACGTAAAAAATGAGAACATGGTCATATGTCTAATTCAGAAGGAAGAACATTACGATTCATCAGGACACAATAAAATTAGATCTAAATTAATAAAGGATTGTGGCATATCTGAAAGTTATGCTGAAAGTCTAATCAATAAATTATCGAGGGATGCCGGTGTGGCAGGCGTGAACTCGGTAGACAACGTACGAAAACTAGCAAATCTCATTTGTACTGTACCTTTAGTCGATATTGATTATGAAATAGAGCAGTTTAAGCAGCACTGTTACAATGAAAAAATAACAAAGGACCAACAGCAACAATCTAACGATGACGAAGTTGAGACGCTTTTATCAGTACTTAAAGATTTGCGTGATGGCCTTTCTCCTGAATTAATAATGAAAAATCGATGTTTGACTCGTGATGGGTATAATAGATTAATAAATAGATTGAAATAAGAATAGATAAATTAATTAATAAGATCCTTTGTTCATGGTTTCGCATAGTAACGATTTGTCTAGTCAATGATAAGGTGGTCTCAATTGTGAGACCCCACCTTATTTAGGTATTCTGAAGCAAATTGGAAGGACCCAGACGAAAGATGCACAAGGATTCGTCGAATACTTGGGGCACTCCGAATCTACGTAGGTTCGTGTAAGAGATGTCAGACGAAACGAAAGGATAAAATCGCTGAAACCAGTGCCAAAGAAATGCTGAATGCTGTCGATCCTGCTTTGTGTCACGTGATGGATGGTTTGAAGGCCTGTATAAATTCTGAAAAAGAAGTAAATCACAGTTTTCGGGTGACAATAACATAATAACATTGTAAGCCGCATTAATGGCCGCGAAAATCGCGGCTTTTTTGTATTTATGGGATCAAGTTCTTGTCAAAACCAAATGACAAGAACTTGATCTCATTACCACGAAAAGCTTGAAGATCGCATTAATGAAGTACCAATTCAGAAATACCGATCGTTGAACTCCCTCGGTACGATTTAGTTTTCTCACGAATGCTCGCTTATTCGCAGGATTTCACCCTTGCCAGAAATACAGAAAGATAGTAAGTGAACCATTGTTGTAGACCAGAACAACATGAAGGAGTGAGGAAATAGAGGGGGAGGTCGCTACCCCATATCCTTCCATATACTGCACGCATTCTCCACGCCGCCCCTGGAGGTTTTCACTCCCATGTCTCAACGGGTCATAGCCCTCTCATTCCTTCGTTACGCCTGTCCAAGGGGTGGAGGCCGGTCATGATAACGGTACGGGTCGGTGCCCTTTGGTTCAACTGCATCCGGTACTCCGTGCTTTCTATGAAATCCCACGAATAAGTCAAAATTCGTACGACGAAACAGTTGGATGTGCTTAAGCAGCTAGCTGTAGTGGCATCGTTTTATGAGGATTGTAGGCTTCACGGCTGGGAGCCATGCGCTTTTGGATGGTGTATTATCTCGGTTTTCTTTGTTTTTCTTTACAAGATGAGGATTAACGAGAACGACTTCAAACTGTTGCTCAGAGATCTATTTGGAGAGGTTGAGCCAGTAGTGCCCGGTAGGTTCCATGCCAACAATGGCTGCCGTTAAACCATGCGTTACTTGCAGCGAATGGATCCACCGAAGCAGGGTGTGAAATCCTTCTTCGTCGTTTGAGAAGGAGAGAGGGTTGCCAACAACAATTCCCCGAAAGTTAACCTGACCAGACATATTAGATATATCTACTATGTCTGGTCCTTTTAGTGTCAACAGTTTCGTTTGCTAACCTAAATATAACACTGGTTATATCCATATATGCGCGATGCTGATAATGACGGTATGGTAGGTGAGTAAGATTACTAACGGATGCGATAATTAAACAAATATGACAGGAGAGGCACTCATAAAATAGGTGGCTTTCTTTGCGGGAGGGATGGTCCAAAAATCCCGGAGATCTATAGAGTAACAAGAAATAGGCTGCCGAATCGAATCGGCAACCTATTCCGCTAACAGGTAGGATGATGACGAGTATTTGTAGAATGAATGAGATGAATTAAGCATGGTGAGGTAAATGAAGTGGAAATTGGCGATGACTGAATAAAAGACGTTACGAACTTAAGCACTCAGTTGCTCAAAGTAAAGTGAAAGCGGATGTATACCCTATAACGACTTCGATATACATATGCTTTTCATCAGTTGGATATTAGCGCGCCATTGGAATTTATTCAAGGAATACTGCCATGTTGGTGGAATAAAGAAAGCGGATTGTACCAGTAGCTGACATCGGGTTGAAACCATAACATCAGGAGGTTTAAGCCTCCGGTAACAGAATCCGAACCAGCAGAGCAGCCCTCCGAATAATGGGGGGGCTTCTTTGATTTTATACGTCTTCTCTTCTTCACGAAAATGGCATGGATAGGCTATAATTGGATAGTCGCCCGTCAATTTATTTCATTATTTAGCGAAAGGTAGGTATGTCGTCATGAAATTTAGCGAGTACCGGTACGTGCGCCCGGATGTGGCAGCATTTGAGGCGAAGTTTAAGGAAGAGTTGGCGAAGTTTCAGTCAGCCGTGAGCTATGAAGAGCAGGATCTGGCTATGGCTGCAATTAACAAGCTGCGCAGCGAGTTCGACACTCAGCAGCAGATCGCGAGCATACGCCATTCCATCGACACGAATGATGAGTTCTATAAAGCGGAGCAGGATTTCTTCGATGAGAAGGGTCCGATCGTCCAGGAATACATAACTGATTACTACCGTGCGCTGGTCGAATCGAAGTTTCGTGCACAGCTGGAACAGAAGTGGGGCAAGCAGTTGTTCCTCCTCGCCGAGCTTGCGCTCAAGACGTTCAGCCCAGACATTATTGAAGATCTCCAACTAGAGAACAAGCTGTCTACCGAATACTCGAAGCTGATCGCATCGGCGAAGATCATGTTCGAAGGCGAAGAACGTACATTGTCGCAGCTCGGACCTTTCCAACAGTCAACGGATCGGGATATGCGCAAGAGAGCGCTTGAGGCATCATCCGGCTTCATGGCGGAGAACGAAGCGAACTTCGACCGCATCTATGATGATCTCGTGAAGGTGCGCACGAAGATAGCGAAGAAGCTTGGCTTCACGAACTTTGTTGAGCTTGGCTACGCGCGAATGAGCCGTACCGACTATAATGCGGAGATGGTCGTGAACTTCCGCAAACAGGTGCAAGAATATATCGTGCCGGCGGCAACGAAGCTTCGTCAGCGTCAGCAGAACCGGATCGGCGTCGATGAGCTGCGTTATTACGATGAGAATTTTAATTTCAAGAGCGGCAATGCGAAGCCGAAGGGCAATCCGGATTGGATCGTAGCAGGCGGCGCGAAGATGTACGCCGAGCTGTCGCCGGAGACGGATACATTCTTCCGTCTCATGCAGGATAACGGCCTAATGGATCTGGTGAGCAAGAAGGGCAAGCAGAGTGGGGGCTATTGCACGTACATTAGCGACTATGGCGTACCGTTTATTTTCTCCAACTTCAACGGTACTTCCGGCGATATTGACGTATTGACGCATGAAGCGGGTCATGCCTTCCAAGTCTACGAGAGCCGTAACTTCGCAGTGCCTGAGTACAACTTTCCGACGTACGAGGCTTGCGAGATCCATTCGATGAGCATGGAATTCTTCACTTGGCCGTGGATGAACCTCTTCTTCGAAGAGGATGCGGACAAATACCGGTTCGAGCATCTCGGCAGCGGCTTGCTGTTTATCCCTTACGGCGTAACCGTCGACGAATTCCAGCATTTCGTCTACGAGAACCCGGATGCGTCGCCGGCAGAGCGGAAGCAGGCATGGCGCGATATCGAGCGCAAATATTTGCCGCATCGTGATTATGCAGACAATGAGTACTTGGAGCGCGGCGGCTTCTGGCATAAGCAAGGCCATATCTTTGGTTCGCCGTTCTACTACATCGACTACACGCTCGCGCAGATTTGTGCGTTCCAGTTCTGGAAGCAGATGAACGAAGATCGCACAGCGGCATGGGATGCTTATGTAAACCTGTGCCGTCAAGGCGGCAGCCTCTCCTTCACGGAGCTTGTGAAGGTGGCTGGTCTGATCTCGCCGTTCGAAGACGGCTGTGTCTCGTCGGTTATCGGCAGCATCGAGAGTTGGCTGAACAGCGTGGACGATACGGCTCTGTAAGTCGAGTAGGATATTTCCACAATAACAAGCAAACACCAAACAAGCAGATTCTCTTCTCCGCATAGGAGGAGAGAGGCTGCTTGTTTTTTTGCAGATGAACTTCTCTGCGAAGGAGGAGGCTGCATGTTTTTTGTGGATTCTCTTATCCGCATAGGAGTGGTGGTATTGCTTGTTGGTGAAGCTGGCAGCTTTATTTTGCAGAGCCTTCAATCCGCTCAAGGAAAGCCGTCGCTGCAGCCGTCATGGTCGAGCTTCGCATCGTGGCAACTCCAATCTCTCCCTCAGGCAATGGAACCTCCGTCTTCAGCTCAAATAACACGCCAGCCTCAATGAACCGGCTCACAGAGTGATAAGGAACAAACGCTGCTCCATATCCGCGACGCGCAAATTCGATTAATAGATCGATACTGTTTAATTCAATATCGCTAGTCGGAGTATAGCCTTGACTCGTAAACCACTGCTCGATGACTCGCCTTGTCGCACTGCTAGGTGATAGCATCAGCAGCGGCAGCTTGAGCAGAGCTTCCGTTGAAACGGGTGCCTCAAGAAACGATTGGAACGCATTGCTTACAACGAAGCAGTTGCGCACGGAAGCGAGCGGATTAACCTCAATCTCTGGATCATGGACCGGGAGATGAACGAAGGCGATTTCTAGCGTTCGATTCTTGAGTTGACGCACAAGTTCCTTCGACTGCTCTGCAACTAAACGGATGCGAATCTCCGGGAAATCAGCATGGAACTGATCGAGCGCCGGAAGCACTGTTTCTTTCAGTATCGTACCGCTCGCGCCAATCCGAAGTAGCCCAGACTTGAATTGCTTCACAAGCTGCAGTTCATTCTCGCCTCGATCGAACTGTGTGAAAGCCCGATCTACATATTCGAAGAGAAGCTGCCCCTCATAGGTTAGCTTCACGCCTTTGGATAGACGATCGAACAAGACAACGTTCAGCGCTTCTTCTAATTGCTTAATAGCATAGCTCGCTGAAGGCTGCGTTATGTGCAGCTTCTGTGCGGCTTTGGTTACGTTGCCATATTGGGCTGCATACAGGAAGATGCGGTACCACTCCGTATTAATCATCGTTGACATAGTTCCTCTCTATGACAAAGCATCAATATTTCGATTTCTTTTATTTCAATTATAGATCTAAAATATAGAAAACGATAGTGATGATGACAAGGGGATAGGATTATGGCAGCGAACTCGTTTGGAGAACGATTCAGAATTACGACATTCGGCGAATCACATGGCGAGGCGGTTGGCGTTATCGTTGACGGTGTGACACCGGGCTTGGAAATAGATGAGGCATACATTCAAATTCAGATGGACCGAAGAAAGCCGGGACAATCGTCCGTAACGACACCCCGGAAGGAATACGACCATGTCCATATCGTATCGGGCGTGTATGAGGGGCGAGCAACAGGTACGCCGCTGACTATTATTCTGTACAACAAAGATATGCGTCCGGAAGCCTATGACGATATTAAGCATAGTTACCGGCCAGGTCATGCGGATTTTACGTATATGCAGAAGTATGGTCTTCGCGATCATCGAGGCAGCGGCCGGGCATCTGGGCGGGAGACGGCGGGCAGAGTAGCTGCAGGCGCTGTTGCGCGTAAGCTTCTCGAACAGAGGGGCATCTCGATAGTTGCGTATTCCAAAGAAATCGGCGGCATTGCGTGTGCCAGCTTCTCCGAGGAAGAGATCGAGCGAAATGCAGTAAGAGCCGCCGACCCGATCGCCGCTCAATTAATGATTGAGAGAATCGAGCACTTAGCTTCGATTGGCGATAGCTGCGGAGGCATCGTGGAATGCAGAATCCGCGGGCTTTCTGCCGGAATTGGCGAGCCTGTCTTTGACAAGCTTGATGCGGAGCTTGCACGGGCAATGGTATCCATCGGTGCTGTAAAAGGAATTGAGTTTGGCGCGGGCTTCGAAGCTGCGAGGATGCAAGGAAGCGAGCATAACGATGCGATGTGCGCAAGTGGATTCTTGAGCAACCATGCAGGGGGAATTCTAGGCGGTATCAGCACGGGCGCGGACATCGTCTTCCGGGTTGCGGTCAAGCCAACTTCATCGATATCCGTTCCTCAGCAAACCATAGGGGAGAACGGGGAGGAGCAGACCATCGTGACTAGAGGCAGGCATGATCCATGTATCTGCCCAAGAATTGTACCGGTGGTTGAAGCGATGGCATGTCTTGTTCTTGAAGATCAGATTAAGCGGCAAGACGCTATGCATGCTTAGAATAATAGAGGAATGATTTCCAAATAAATACGGTGTGTGATAATGTATTCGCATAAATCACTTCCTACTGAAGGAGGATGCACAACATGCCTTCACGTATTTATGAGCAGGATACGTTTCTACGTTCAATCGAGCTGGAGCGGGAGCGTGTTTCCAGTTATGCCGAATATCCGTTTCATCTTGGCGCGATTAAGCATCTCGAACGACTGGAGTTTCATCCCAAGGTGACGTACATTGTCGGCGAGAACGGAATGGGCAAGTCCACTTTGATGGAGGCTATCGCCGTTGCATGGGGCTTCAATCCAGAGGGCGGGACGAAGAATTTCACGTTCTCGACGCATGCTTCGCATTCGAATTTGTTCGAGTACATTCGGCTCGTGCGCGGGCTTAAGAAAGCAAGAGACGGCTTCTTCTTCCGTGCGGAGAGCTATTACAATCTGGCGAGCAATATTGATGCGCTGGACAAAGAGCCGGGATTGGGAGCTTCAGTGATAGACTCCTATGGCGGCAAGTCGCTGCACGAACAGTCGCATGGCGAGTCGTTCTTCGCGACCTTCATGAACCGCTTCGGCGGCAACGGTCTCTATATATTGGACGAGCCGGAAGCGGCGCTGTCTCCTTTTCGCCAGATGGCCATGTTGTCGAATATGCACGAGCTGATTCAGCAGAACTCGCAGTTCATCATCTCGACTCACTCGCCGATTCTGATGGCATATCCAGAGTCAACCATTTATTATTTGACGACGGACGGTATAGAGACGAGAACGCTGGAGCAAACGGATCATTACATCATTATGAAAGAGTTCCTGAATAATAAGGAGCGCATGCTGCGCGAGCTCCTGGTAGATGAATAGCACGACATGTGACAAAGGGAGTGATTCGAATAACAATCCAAGCCGTGCTATTTGATTTGGACGGAACATTGCTTGACCGTCACTCCTCTCTACTAGCATTCGTGAGAGACCAATGGCATCGATATTCAGAGCTGCAGATCGTGGATACAGAGAGCTACGTTAGACGCTTTATTGAACTCGATAATCATGGTTATGTATGGAAAGACAACGTATATCGACAGATGCTTGAAGAGTTTTCTATTAGTCATTTAGATTGGACCTTGCTTTTGAATGATTATGTGACAAACTTCCAAAAGCATTGTATCGGTTTTCCAAACCTGTTAAGTATGCTCGTACAGTTGAAGGAGCATGGCATCAAGCTCGCTTTGATCTCTAACGGATTTGGTCAATTCCAATATGATAACTTCAAAGCGCTGCACGTCGAACCTTATTTCGATGAAGTGCTCATCTCCGAATGGGAAGGGCTGCGGAAGCCTGACCAAGCGATCTTTCATCGCGCGCTAGCTAAACTTGGGGTATCGGCTGAGAACTCTCTCTTCGTTGGAGACCATCCTGATAACGATATAAGAGCCAGTCGAAACGCCGGAATGAAGGCAGTTTGGAAACGAAATCAGCAGTTCGAGCCAGTCGATGATGCTGACGAAATCATTGACGATCTGGGAGAGCTAGTCCGTATTGTGCTGGCATAAACGGCAGGTGTGCTAAAGAACTCCAGCGGTGCTAAGGAACCTCAGACACGCTATTCACGCAAAATTGCCGTGCTGGGAATTCTAAGGAACCTCAGACACCTTATTCCACCGAATCGAGCCTGGTTCCAGTGGAAATCGGCCAAATAAGAACGCTGGAGTTCGTTAGAATGGAGAAGGGGCTATTTTCGAGTAAATAAGCGCTGCTGAGTTCGTTAGAAGGTTTGCACCAATAAAAATAAGCCGCCCCGAGAAAGGCAGCCCGATACAAATAACACAATTCGATTACTTCGGGATTATCCGCAGCGCGTTGGAGCTGAGTCCTTACTTTCTTTCTTCCACCGCGTTGGCGCTGCGCATTTCCCTTCCGATTATCGTTATTTCCGCTTCTTCCGCCACGTACTTGACTCCGCGCCGACTACTTTTCCCGCACCAGCGCGGTGCCTGCTTCCGGCAGCCTTCGTTTTCCCCTGTGCGCTGCCTTTACCCTTCGCTTTGCCTTTCCGCTTAGCAGTCGCCGTACCGATCCCGTCATCGACCCCGCTCTCGGCTCCGGTTCCAGTCCCGACTTCGTCCGTATCCGTACTTTGCTCACTCGCATTCTCGTTTATGTCTGAAATCTCCGAGATATCTACCGCATCCCCGATGAAAACAATGCCTTCGTTCCTAACGATGACGACTTTCCCAATCCAGCAGAATGGCACATCAACCAGCGTCCTTCTTCAAGAGTTTTCCACTCACATACTCTAGGAATATGCTCGTACTCTTGCAGAAGCATTGGCGTATCTAGCGGGTACAAGCGCCTTTTTTCAGCGCTTCTTCACAATTCTCGCTTCAATAGCAGCAACAATCTGATACATAATGGTAGCCACTGCCGCGATAATGAACAGACTGCTGATCACTAACGTGAAGTTGAACACTTGAAATCCGTAGATGATCAAGTAGCCCAGCCCTTCCTTCGCGACAAGAAACTCTCCAACGATTACACCCACCCAAGCGAGGCCGACATTGACCTTTAACGTCGAGATAATAGCAGGGAAGGAGGCTGGAAGAATGACTTTCAAGAACGATTGTGTTCTCGTCGCTCCGAAGATGCGAACGACCTTCACATAGTTCGGGTCGACCTCCTTGAAGGCCGTATAGATTACCAGTGTCGTGATGATGACCGTAATGGATAGTATGGTTGCAATAATCGAGAGAATACCTGAGCCGAGCGCGACGATGAACAGCGGTCCAAGCGCCACCTTCGGCAGCGAATTGAGGACAACGAGGTACGGATCGAGCACTCTCGCCAGAAAAGGACTCCACCAGATCAGCGTTGCGAGAATAAGACCGCTAAGCGTCCCTAGAATAAAGCCGGCGATGGTCTCAGCTACCGTGACGCCGATATGAGGAAGTAGAGAGCCGTCGAGAGCTTTGTCGTACAGCAGACGGAAGATTTTGCTCGGATAACTGAATAAGAAGACGTCGATCCACTTCAGCCTCCCTGCGCATTCCCACAAGCCAAGGAAGAGAACGAGGAGCAGGATGCGGGCAATAAGTACGTAGAGCTTCTCCTTGTTACGCGCTTTCTTATAGGCTTGATAGAGCTGTGCAGGATCGGTTGCGACTTGCTGAGGTTGTTGATTTGAATTCGATGCGTTCATAGCGACGGTTTGCTCCTCTCCATTTGTTCAAAGGCTTGCCATACGAGGCGAAAATACGGCTGAAATCCGTCTTGCTCACGCGCCTGAGTTGGCAGCAAGTCAGCGAGGCTCGAAGGAATGTCCAATTCCTTGTAGACAGTCCCCGGATTCGGCGCCAGGATGATGACCCGGTCGCTCATCGCAATCGCTTCGGCAATGTCGTGGGTGACAAGCAGCGAGGTTTTGCGGTGTTTCCTCAGCGTCTCGCAGATCAAATTCTCCAGCTGCAGCTTCGTCTGAAAATCAAGCGCGGAGAACGGTTCATCCAGAAACAGCACATCCGGTTCCGTCGCAAGCGTCCGCACGAGCGCAACCCGCTGGCGCATCCCGCCTGACAGCTCGCTCGGATAGCTGCCCGCATGGGCGCTTAATCCCATCTCATCGAGCAAATGCAGCGCATACTCGCGCTTGGCTGGCGTTACCTGTCCCATCAGTTCGAGCCCAATCATTATGTTCTCGCGGATGGTCCGCCATGGAAACAGATAATCCTGCTGCAGCATGTAGCCAACTCTTGGCGTTGGACCATTCACCGGCTGACCGAACAGCCGAACGCTGCCTTCCGACGGTGCTATTAAGCCTGCGATAATGGACAGCAGCGTCGTCTTGCCGCAGCCGCTCGGACCGACGAGCGATACGAACTCGCCGGCTTCCACGCTGAGCTGAATCTGCTTCAGCGCGAGTTTGGCGCCATGCTCATTTACATAAACATGCGAAACATGATTGACTTCTACAGCACTTGTCATGCCTGTCACTCCTTCGGAATGAGGAAAGAAGCCGCGCGGGCTGCTAGCTGGCGGCTTCAATAAGCTCCTCATGAAGCTGCTTATTTCGCTTATTTGACTTCTTTGATCGCTTTCTCTGCATACGAGTTATCGACGAGCTTGCCGAAATCGGAAGGTTCTTTCAGCTCGCCGGCTTGCATCATAATGTCTTGCAGGTTCGCCCATTCCTTGCTGTCAATAATTGGATCGGTAGCGAAGGAGCCTTGATCCTTATACCGCTTGACAACTCCGCGAATGAGGTTAATGTCCGTATCCGGGAAGAAAGGAGCGACAGCATCGGCAATTTCATTGACACTATGCTCTTCCACCCACAGCTGGCCTCTGTATACTGCGTTCGTGAACTTTTGGACAGTGTCTGCATTGTTCTTCATGTAACTGCTCTTCGTCATGTAAGCCGTGTATGGCAGGTGTCCGCTCTCGGTACCGAACGATGCGACAACATAACCTTTGCCTTGCTGCTCCAGCATCGTTGCTGATGGCTCGAACAATTGCACGAACTGCTCATCGCCGGACGTGAACGCCGGAACGATATTCGCGAATTCAACGTTCTGGATAAGCTCCAGATCGTTCTGCGGGTCGATGCCATGTTTCTTCAGCACGAACTCGCCTGCCATCTGCGGCATGCCGCCTTTGCGCTGGCCGAGGAACTTGGAGCCCTTCAGCATATCCCAAGTAAAGTTCTCGATCGGCGTACGCGAGATGAGGAACGTGCCATCAGTCTGTGTCAGCTGAGCGAAGTTGATGATCGGGTCATCGGAGCCTTGCAAGGAAACGTAGACCGATGTCTCGGAACCAACCAGTGCAACGTCAATGTTGCCGCTGAGGAGCGCCGTCATGGTTTTGTCGCCGCCCGGCGTCGTTGTCAGCTCGACATCCAGCCCTTCATCCTCGAAATACCCATTCGTAATGGCTACGTATTGCGGTGCGTAGAAGATGGAGCGCGTCACCTCTCCGATGCGAACCTTCGTCGCTTCTGTTTTCTTGCCGCTGCAGCCTGCCAGCAGTAATGTAAGCATGACAGCGATGGCAGTCAGCACGATAAATGCTTTTTTCAATCTGATCCCTCCAGCGATTTCTATACAGGTAGTTCCATGCTATGCATGAGCCCAGAAAGGGTGAAAGGTGTGCTGCTATATAAATGGAAAAAAGTGAGAAATAATTCTCGTAAGCGCAACCAAAACGGTTTATGATAGAGGGGTACAATCCATTATTGGCAGGAGGGAATCGAAGTTGAACCAATCGTGTTTGAACTACGCACTCACCGCTGAGGAACGGAAGACCTTTGAAGAAACAGGCTATCTGATTGTCGAAGACGCACTTTCACCGGAACAAGTGACCGGGCTGACAGCTGAATTTGACCGCATCTATGAGCGTAAGCTCAGTGAGGGTCATGACCCGAAGACGGCATTGTTCTATCCGAATTTCATCCCCGATCATGAATCGTTCTTATCGCTCGTTGATTATGAGAAAGTATTGCCGAAGGTATGGGGCATTCTTGGCTGGAATATCTACTTGTACCATGCGCATATGATTGCGACGCCGCCATCAGGCCAGTCCAAAAATGACGGCACATTCGGATGGCATCAAGACAGCGGCCGAGTGAATCGAGAGATCGAGTCGCATCCGCGTCCAAGGCTGTCGCTCAAGGTTGCTTATTTCTTATCCGACGTATCTGAGCCGGACCGCGGCAACTTCTGGGTCGTTCCAGGCAGCCATCTTCGCGATGAAATCGAAATTCCTGTCGATCGCCATGGACAGCCAGAAGGGGCCATTCCGGTATGCGTGAAGCCCGGATCAGCGGTATTCTTCGATCGGCGTCTATGGCATGCCGGTACTCCGAACTGGTCGAGCGAGCTGACGCGCAAAGTGCTGTTCTACGGTTACGGGTATCGCTGGCTCCGCACGAAGGATGACATGACCGTCTCGCATCTGTGGGAACAGAGCGATCCGATCCGTCGCCAGCTGCTTGGCGCCGGGGTGAACTGTAACGGCTACTATACGCCGACAGACGAGGATGTACCCTTGCGGGCATGGTTGAAAGAGCATCAGCCGGAGCTTGTTCAGAGTTAATCGGATATCGAATAAGATTGCATCGTTCCCCGCGCAACTTTTCGGCCGAACGTTCGTAAGCAAGATATTAAGAAATGTAAAGCATGGGGATAGGGTATGTTTAAATCACTCATTGGAGCAGCTTTCGTATGTACGATGCTGCTTGCGTCTTGCGGGAATGAAGCAGCACCGCCGCCAACCGTGAAACAGGCCGGGGATTTGCGTACAGAGCAGGATCAGAGCATCTCTTTCCAGCAGCAAGTTGTCCCAATTCTGGAACAGCTGGTAGAGAAGTACTATCACGGGAACGAAGCGGAATTTAACGCACAGACGGATCTCTACTTTGATGATCAGGAAGTGGATGATCCGCATCTCGTTTTTCTTCTGAAACAGAAGGAATCCAGCGTGTTTCAAGCTTTTCACAAGGAAATAGAGGCGAAGCTCAAGAATCAGGTTATTTTTAAAGCTGCGTCTTAGAAGGGATAGTGCCGTTCGGTCGCTGGAATGTCGTGAGAATCCAATGTGCTGCATAGAAGTGAAGTGTAAGTGTAGTGCATTCTAGGTTGCTCAATGACAAAGAAAGGCTTCGGTGACCTTCCTATGAACAAAAGCGAACTGGATACGCCTTACGTGCTTATCGAACTTGATGCCGTAGATCGCAACATTGCGAGAATGCAGGATATTGCTGATCGTGCGGGGGTATCGCTTCGTCCGCACGCCAAGACGCATAAGCTGCCGGTGCTTGCTCACAAGCAAATTGAAGCAGGCGCAGTCGGCGTAACCGTTGCGAAGCTCGGCGAAGCGGAAGTGATGGTAGCGGGCGGTGTCCGCGATATTCTGATCGCGTATCCCATCGTCGGGGAGAAGAAGCTTGAACGACTCATTCGACTAGTCAAGCATGTCAACGTTACGGTTGCGGTTGACAGCTATGCGGTTGCGGAAGCGATATCAGAGGCAGCGCTCGAGGCGAACTTGACGATCGGCGTTCTCCTCGAGTTTGACTGCGGATTCCGCCGCGTCGGGCTGGGGGCCGGAGAGCCGGTGCTGGAGCTTGCGATGCAGCTGGTTCAGCTGCCGGGCATCGAGATCAAGGGCATCATGACCTTCGGCGGGCAAGTGTATCAGGCGGCCGATGAGCTAGAACTGCGCCGGTTCGCGCGGGAGGAAGGGCAGGCAGCGGCCGATACGGCGCAGCTGCTGAACGATCAAGGGATAGCTGCCGATATCGTGAGCGTCGGCTCATCTCCGGGTTCGCCATATACCGCGCCTGTGCAGGGAGTGACGGAACTGCGGCCAGGAACTTATATTTTCGGAGATCTGATGCAGGTCGCTCTTGGTGCTCAGTCATTGGAAGATTGTGCTTTAACCGTGAAGGTGACGGTCGTCAGCAGGCCTGAACCTGGCAGAGCCGTCATTGATGCTGGAACCAAGGTGTTCACCTCAGATGGGGAAGCCTCACCGATAGGGACCGGCAAAGGTTACGTCGTCGGCCATCCGGGGATCAAGCTCACGTGGATGACAGAAGAGCACGGTATGCTGGAGCTCGATGAGAGCGAGCAGTCGCTTGCGATTGGCGACACGCTTGAGATCGTGCCCGTTCACTGCTGCGCCGTCATGAACATGGTTGACGAAGTTGCGGCCGTTCGCGGCGAAGTGATCGAAGCGTTCTGGGTTGTTCAGGGGCGTGGGAAGTCGAGATAGCTTATGTCGGAGCAAGGTTTTAGAGTGTAGAGAAACCCACCGTTTGAAACTGAAACGGTGGGTTTTCTTTCTATATCTATCTCGATATCGGCACCTTGGCGAAGCTGAGAGTTCAAAATTCGAACGCTCAGCAAGGAAATTGGCCGATGGGCTGCTCTGAGAGTGTAATCAGGTGCTGAGAGAGGAAATACCCGCTCTCGGTGAGCGAAAATAGCGAAAACAGGGCTGAGAGACGGAAAAACCTCTCTCAGAAGGAGAAAACTGTTCCTCAATCTGAAATTCTGCGCTGAGAGAGGAAATACCCGCTCTCGGTCAGCGAAAATAGCAAAAACAGGGCTGAGAGAGGAAAAAACCTCTCTCAGCGGGTAATCGAGCGCCATCCGTGGGTTATAGAAAAATGCTGTGACATCGAATATGATCACGTACCTCCAGCGTGGTGATCCCCTCGGTAAAACCTCGCGAAAAAGAAACTGAGAGAACCTATACGTGCTCTCAGCCTCCAAAATGCTCCGAAATCCCGCTGAGAGAACAAATATGTGCTCTCAGCGCCGAGATTGAACAAACTAACCGATAATCTGTGCCTGAGAGAACGAATACGTGCACTCAGCGTCCTCAATACGCCGAAATCCCGCTGAGAGAACGAATGCGTGCTCTCGACTTCCTAAATGCACCGAGAGCCCACTGAGGGAGACGATACATAATCGATCCGCGTGTAGCCAAAAGGAGTCGGATGCAAGCATTAGCTACCAATACTTATCCGGATTGCCGCGCAGGCAGCGAGCGCTGCTCAGCATCGATGGGTTACCTTCCCAGCGTTGGCAGGAGAAGTGGGTTTTTGCTTACAACATCGTCTATTTATTCGCCATATGGGATAGCTATATGAAGGCCAAACGAAAATCCATTGCATCCAGAATGGCGGCGCGTTAAGATTCTAGTAAATTCAATTACTAGGAGTGTCACTCATGACGATTAGCGTTCCTGTGCCTTGGAGAGAAGTTCTTAATGACGAGGCCACTCATACCATTACTGGTGATGTCCGGATTATGGAAGCATTCCCGATTCCGCAGCTGCAGACGGAGCGCAGAATCTGGATTTATTTGCCGAGAAGCTACAGCGAAGGGGATCGCAGATATCCGGTCATCTATATGCATGATGGCCAGAATGTATTCAATCAAGCGACATCCTGGGGGAGCGAGTGGGGCGTCGACGAGACGTTGGAGCAATTAGGGCTGGAGGAAGCTGCGCTCGAAGCGATCGTAGTCGCTATTGATAATGGCGGTAATGAGCGCAACAATGAATACAACTTCACGATTAACGAGGAATATGGCTTCGGCGGCAAAGGACAGGCATACGCCGAGTTTCTGGCGGAGACGCTCAAGCCTTATATCGACAGCCACTACCGGACATTACCTGAACCAGAGCATACGATGCTTGTCGGAAGCTCGTTCGGTGCGTATGTCTCGTTGTATATCGCTATTCGCTATCCGGATCATTTTGGCCGAGTTGGCGGCATTTCCTTCGTCATGTGGCATGACAACGGCGCGATTATCCAATTGATCCAGCAAGCGGCACTTTCCCCAGCGCTCCGTGTCTACCTAAGCATCGGGGATCAGGAAACCGACAAGCCTGATTTCAATAAAATTGCCCATGAGCATGTTGCATTGGCAAGGGAGACATTAATAGCAGCCGGGGTACCGGAGAGCCGTGTTCGATTCGACTTCGTTGCCGGCGGAACGCATCATGAATCCACTTGGGGCAAGCTGTTTCCGCAGGTACACCGGTGGTTGCTCGAGGCATAATGCGCTTGACACAACAACAACAAGAAGGCACTCCATTCGCGGAGTGCCTTTTTCACATGTGGCTGTTCCGTTACTTCAACAGCTTCTGCAGATATGCGATTGGCGAGGAAGACGGATCCAATTCGGACAGGCCATACAAGTCACTCCAGCTGTAGATAATCAAAAATGGCAATAGACCGATGGCAACGACAGCAATAACGAATCCGATCAACAATAACCGGATTGCTTTCCCCGCGTTCATGCTTCTCATCTCCTTACGATCCTAGTCAAAATACCGCATCCATTATTATCCTATGCGAGCACAACGCGAAACTGGTAATGAATTAGCAAAAAACTTACGTTAACGTAAGTAATTTTTGTTATGATAGAGAATATGACTAATGGAAAGGAGAATCGAAGGACAGATGACGAGCGAAACACCTAAATATACGATGGAAGAAGTAACCGAGCGACTAGGCATTACGGCGAGAACACTCCATTATTACGAGGAGATTGGCCTATTGCCTGCCGTGACCCGGTCCGAAGGGCGCCATCGCTTGTTCGATGAGGCGATGCTGCAACGGATAGAGCATATTTTGAAGCTGAAGCAGGTACTTGGGGCGTCATTGGTTGAGATCCGTGAAATTATGCAAGCGGAGGAAGAGCTGGACCGCATCCGGGTGACTTATTATGGTGAAGGCGCGTCGGATGAAGAGAAGGATCGGCTGCTTGATGAGGCTGCACTGCGGCTGAAGGGGATTATTACGCATATTGACGAGAAGCTGGAGAAGCTTCAGATACTTAAGCAAGGCTTCAGTAACCGGCTCGAGCGGGCAACTCAATTAAAACAACGCTCAGAGTAAGCAAGCAGGAAGAGGGAGAGTACGAATGGATCAATCGCGAAAATGGTGGATTTTGTCTGTAACGAGCCTCGGCTCTTTACTATCCGCTCTTAATTTCAGCACACTCATTATTGCATTGCCGGATTTGCTCAAAGGGCTACATGCCACGTTGCTCCAAGCGATGTGGGTGATGCTGGCTTACATGGTTGCCCAGACCGTTATGGTTCTTATGGCAGGTTCGCTTGCTGACCGATTCGGGCGCAAAAAGATCTATATTGCTGGCATGATGTTGTTTACAATCGTTTCGTTCGTGTGCGGTTTCGCTGATCATGCGCCGCTATTGATTATCCTGAGGATTCTTCAAGGGGTCGGCGGAGCGATGGTAATGGCGAATAGTACCGCGATAGTCGCGGATGCTTTTCCAAGGGAAGAGCTTGGGAAGGCGCTTGGCATTAACATTATGGTCGTGGCTGTCGGTCAAATTATCGGACCTGTGCTCGGCGGATGGCTGACGACCGCGTTCGGTTGGGAATGGACCTTCTGGTTCAATGTGCCGTTCGGCGTTATCGGCGTCGTATGGGGCTTGCGCGTTATGGGTGTAAAAGACGACAAGATTGCCGCTCCGAAGACTGGAGGACTCGATCTCTGTGGTGTTATTACGTATGTCATCTCGGTGACCGGTCTCTTGATCGCATTGACGTGGGGGCCGATTCAAAGCTGGTTGTCGCCTGTAGTCTGGATTTCCGGAGCTGCCTTCCTCGTGTTGTTCCCAATCTTCTTAATCTGTGAGAAGAAGCATCCGAATGCGCTCTTGCATCTGCCGCTGTTCACGAACCGGATCTTCTCCTTCGGCATCGTATCCGCCACGCTCAATGCGATTGCCCGGATGGCGGTCATGTTTATGTTGATCTTCTATTTCCAAGGTGCGCTTGAGAAGGATGCACTCGTCGCTGGGATAATGACGATTCCGCTTGCAGCTGGAATGCTCGTTGTTTCGCCGCTTGCTGGCAGCCTTGGAGATAAATACGGCGAGACGATGCCGGCGACGCTTGGTTTGTTCCTCAGCATCTTCGGACTGGTAGGGCTCGCTCTCGATACCGGATTGTCGACGCCATTCTGGCATCTCGCCGTCTACATGACGATTATTAGTATCGGCTCAGGACTGTTCAACTCTCCGAACTCCAGCAGCATCATGAATGCAGCCGGGGCCAAATACCGCGGGGAAGCGTCCGGGATTCGCTCGCTCACAACGAATATGGGCATGATGCTCAGCATCGCGTTCTCCATGCCGATCGTGACGCACAGCATTCCGCATGAAGCGATGCTGGCGATATTCTCAGGAACGCAAGTTGGCATGAATGGAGATACATCGTCACTTGGCGGGTTCATTAGCGGTTTGCATGCCGTATTCTGGTTTATGGCAGCACTAATGGCGCTTGCGGCAGTGATGTCTTACATGCGTTCGAATAAGAGATCGCTCGGTCTGGGTCAGTCGGTTCATCCGAAGTAATCAGAGGAGCAAGAATTCGCAAAAGGGGATTTTATTGAAATGCCGGATCGTTCCGTTTATATGAAATTGTGGGCAGTATCGCTTCTTTGGGGCTGCAATTATGTGGCAAGCGCATATATGCTGCGCGATTTCTCGCCAATCTTCTTATCGTTTGCTCGGCTTGTTGTCATGTCGCTCTTCCTCTTGTCGGTTGCGGCAGTCAATCGTTCGATGCGATGGCCGAAGAAGCGGGAGTGGGGGCTTCTGCTGTTTGCCGGCATCTCGGGTACGCTCATTAACCAGCTATTCTATTTCACAGGCTTGCAGCATTCGACTGCTGGCAATGCGGCTTTGATTATTGCGCTGTCACCGATTGCGACGACGCTGCTGGCAAGGATTTTTCTGAAAGAAGAATTTACGCTGCCGAAGCTTGCTGGCGCTGTCGTCGCATTGACCGGCGTCATCTGCATCGTATTGTTTGGCGGCAAGGAGCTCGGCATATCAGTGGGGGACATCTACTTGCTGTTTGCAATGCTCGGGATGTCCATCAGTCTATTGTTTATCCGCAAGCTGACCATCGCGATGTCGTCTTATGAAGTGACGATCTATTCCACCGTAATTGGCACGATTCTGATGACGCCAGCGGTTGCGTATGAGGGAATTAGCGGTCAGCTGCATGGCAGCCATTATGCGCTGACGTGGCTGCTCTTGATTTCAGTAGCGGTTATCGGTCAAGGGGTGACCGGCTTCTGGTGGAACCGAGGTATTGCCGTTGTCGGGGCATCTGTGAGTGCTATGTTCATGAACATTCCGCCATTTATTGCGATTCTCGTCAGTTATTTGGTGCTTGGCGATCCGATCAAGCCTGCACAGATCGCCGGAGGGCTGTTGATTCTCGCCGGCGTTGCGCTTAGTAATATGAAGAGGCGGGCGGCTTCAACGTCGGCAGCGAGTGTGGATGTATAATAGCGAAAAGAAAGCCGCGAGCGTTAAGTTATGCTCGCGGCTTTTTGTTGATTATATGGTGAAGAGGGTGCCGAATAGGATGAGCACTTGGTTTGGAGCTGTTCGCTTGAGCACATAATATCCGCTGCCTGGTACCGTTGCAGCGGTTGCTTGGCCGTTGTCGGTTGGTTTGCATAGAGAGCCAGGTTGGCAAGACCCGTCGTCTCGGACGAGCAGCTTGCCGAGCATTCCGACTGCGACCCATTCCGGTCGACTCAGGCGCGGAATGTAGGGTTGGCTAGCGTCCCAATCGGGGTTCAACTGGGGTTGGCGCTCAGTACGCTCGGGTAGTAGTACTTGTCCGTTCCGATCGAGAAGGGCAGGGAGGATTACATCATGGTAGAGAGTTCCTCCCCATTCGTCAGTGAGGAATTTACTCGGCCAGCTTAGCTCCGCATTGCCAGAGAGAAAAGCAGGCTTACGGCTCGATACGCCTACGATGAAGGGATCGCCTGCCGTCGCGATACGGACCTTGTCGCCGGCTAAGGAGAGAAAGTAGCCGGGTTCAATATGGTTGCCGTCTATTGTCTCGAACATTTCGGCATAATCGGCGGCGGGGCTGCTGACTGCGCCGTCGATCTTGACGTCGCCGGTACTCAATATTGCGGCAGCAAGACCAGGCGCCTCGCTACTGGTGCCGTTGGCTAGATACCAAGAGTAGGATTGAGCGTTCGCAGCGCCGAATTGGCCCATGATGTGCACCCCATCGAGCAGGTTCGTCGATGTACCGAGTCCTTCCGCATGCGAGAAGGCGCTGTCCGCGACCGTGTTGACACCTTGAGCGTGCGAGGTGAAGCCGCTCGCCGTCGTAACCGCGCCTTCGGCGTGAGAGGATTGGCCGCTGGCGATGGATTGGTTGCCTTCGGCATGCGAGAGATCGCCCGTCGCCTGCGTCTGCTGCCCCTCCGCGTGGGCGGCGATGCCGGTTGCGCCGGTGAGATTGCCTTCGGCATGCGAAGCTCGTCCGCTCGCGGTGTTGGCTTCGCCTTCGGCGTGGGAAGCCTGCCCGCTAGCGACGGTCTGCAGTCCTTCGGCGTGGGAATCGAGCCCCGTCGCCTGGGTCAGTTCGCCTTCGGCATGCGCATTGAGCGCGCTTGCCGTAGTGAGTTGACCTTCCGCGTGGGAGCGGTCGCCGAGCGCGAGCGTGATTTCGCCTTCGGCGTGTGCGTAGAGGCCTAATGCAATCGTAGCGCCGCCTTCCGTATGCGAAGCGGGGCCATTCGCTTGCGTAGCGTAGCCTTCGGCATGAGCGGCGAACCCGCCCGCCGCCGAGAGGTAGCCCTCGGCGTGGGCGGCCTCGTTCGCCGCGGAGGTGTTGCGGCCTTCGGCGTGGCCGTACAGCCCATGCGCCACCGAAGCGCCGCCTTCCGCGTGGGAAGCGGGGCCGATGGCCAGCGTGGCGTAACCTTCGGTGTGCGAGGCGAAGGCGCTCGCCGTCGTTTGGAATCCCTCCGCATGGGCGGCAGTGCCACTTGCGAGGGTGTCAGAGCCCTCGGCTTCCGAGCAGCTGCCGGTTGCTTGGGCGTTGCATTCTGCCATATTCATTCCTCCTTGAGGCTATGAATCTATGAAAATGGAGTCGAGTGTTAACTCCTCGGCTACGCCATTGGTTGTCACGAAGGCTATCTAGCCTCTGGTGGCCGATTTGAACGCTATCGGTTGTCAGAATGGCCCGAACCTATTTCATCCCTACTAGATGAAATGAGTGCCGAGCAGTACGAGCACTTGACTAGGATTAGTCCGTTTCAGAACATAACAACCGTTGCCGGGTGTTGTTGCCGCGGTGGCAATACCGCTGTCGTTCGGTTTGCAGAAGGCTCCTGGCTGACAAGAACCGTCGTCGCGGACGAGCAGCTTGCCGACCATGCCTACGGCTACCCATTCTGGCCGATTGAGACGAGGAACATATTGCTGGTTCGGATCCCAATCCGGATTAAGCTGCGCCTGGCGCTCTGTACGTTCGGGCATGAGTACTTCTTCGTTCTGGCCGAATACGGCAGGCAAGGTAACCTCGCGGTAAAGCGTACGACCCCATTCATCGGTAAGGTATTTCTGCGACCAATTCAGCTCGGCGTTGCCAGAGAGAAAAGCAGGTCTTCCGCTTGAAATACCGACGACGAAGGGATCAGATGATGTTGCGATCCGGACTTTATCGCCGACAGTAGTAATGAAGTAACCAGGCTCGATCGGATTGCCGTCAACGGTCTCGAACATCTCGGCATAATCGGCAGCAGGGCTGCTGACCGCGCCGTCGATTTTGACGTCGCCGTTATTTTGAATCACTGCAGCCAGTCCAAGTGATCCGGCACTTGTTCCATTGGCTAGATACCAGGAGTACGGCTCTGTGGTTGCTTTGCCGTAGCGGCCCATGATATGGACGCCTTCGAGAAAATTCGTGGATGTGCCGACCCCTTCGGCGTGCGAGGCGAGTCCATCCGCTTTGGTACTGGCGCCTTGAGCGTGGGAATACAAGCCGTACGCAGCAGTATCTATACCTTCCGCGTGGGAAGCTTGGCCGAACGCGATCGTTTGGTTGCCTTCGGAATGCGAGTAGGCGCCAAACGCCCGCGTGGAGAATCCTTCCGCGTGTGAGGCTTCGCCTTGCGCATAAGTGGATCTGCCTTCTGCGTGTGAGGCTAACGCCGTTGATAGAACGGAGGATCCTTCGGCATGCGAGGCTTGGCCGCTTGCGAGCGTATCCTTTCCCTCGGCATGTGCAGCAACTGCCGCTGCCTCGGCGTGCTGCCCTTCGGCATGGGCGTTAGCGGCGGTGGCCGAAGTCAATTGCCCTTCCGCATGGGAATTTAGGCCGCTGGCAATCGTATTGAGCCCTTCAGCATGCGCATTAGTTGCAATAGCTGTTGTCTGTTGCCCTTCGCTATGTGCGTTAGCGGCAATAGCGGAAGTCAGTTGCCCTTCGGCGTGAGCTCGGTCGCCAAGTGCCATGGTGAGTTCGCCTTCAGCGTGTGAGTAGAGGCCGCTTGCCTGCGTAGCTCCGCCTTCCGCATGCGCTGCTGAGCCGAGCGCCTGCGAGGCATATCCTTCGGCATGGGCGGCGAACGCGCTTGCTATCGAGAGGTAGCCCTCGGCGTGGGCGGCTTCTTCCGCCGCGTTGGTGTTGCGTCCTTCCGCATGACCGTACAGCCCATGCGCTACCGAGGCACCGCCTTCCGCGTGTGAAGCTGCGCCAAGTGCTTGCGTGGCGTAGCCTTCTGAATGAGCGGCGAACTCGCTCGCTGTAGTTTGATATCCCTCCGCATGAGAGGCCGCTCCGCTAGCGGTCGTATCTGTACCCTCGGCTTCCGAACAGCTGCCGGTCGCCTGGGCGTTACATTCAGCCATATGCATTCCCCCTAGAATCTATAAAAATCGATGCTGTTTAGATCTATTCATAAGCTAAAACGTGATCCGAACAGGACGAGCACCTGGTTCGGTGCGGTCCGTTCCAAGACATAGTAACCGCTGCCTGGCGCTGCGGCGGCGGTGGCGTAACCGTTGTCACCTGGCTTGCAGAGGGTGCCAGGCTGGCATGACCCATCGTCTCGAACGAGCAGCTTGCCAATCATGCCGACTGCGACCCATTCCGCCCGGCCCAATCTAGGCATGTATTTCTGGTTTGGATCCCAATCCGGATTCATCTGGGGTTGGCGCTCGATGTGCTCGGGAATAAGAATTCGTTCGTCCTGGCCGCGATGGGCAGGAACGGTAACATCATGGTAAAGCGTCCTTCCCCATTCGTCGTTGAGGTATTTCTTCGGCCAGCTCAGTTCGGCATTGCCAGATAGAAACGCGGGCTTGGCGCTGGAGATGCCCACAATAAAAGGATCGGCTGCCATCGCAATGCGAACTTTTCTGCCTGCTAATGCAATAAAGTAGCCAGGCTCAATCGGATTGCCATCAACAGTCTCGAACATCTCCGCATAATCGGCAGCAGGGCTGCTGACCGCGCCGTCGATTTTGACATCGCCCGTTGATAATATTGCGGCTGCTAGGCCAGGCATATCGGGAGTAATACCGTTGGCAAGGTACCAGGAGTATGGCAATAGATTTGCGGTGCCGCACCTCCCCATAATGTGTGCCCCGTCCAGCATGTTCGTTGAAGTTATATGTCCTTCCGCGTGTGAGAAGTGGCCATTCGCAACGGTATCAAGACCTTGCGAATGAGCATAATTCCCGCTGGCTGTCGTAGTAGAGCCTTCGGCGTGCGAGTAAGAGCCGCTCGCGTTTGTTAAATATCCTTCGGCATGGGCAAAAGCACCAGTTGCCTGTGATCTCGCCCCTTCCGCATGCGCGGAATTGCCGCTCGCGATGGTATCAGTGCCTTCCGCATGGGAGGCACCTCCGCTTGCGATTGTGGTATCGCCTTCTGCATGTGAGGCGTTTTTATTCGCGATCGTGTTGATGCCTTCTGCATGCGAAGCCCATGCGCTCGCCGTAGTTGTGTCGCCTTCTGCATGCGAATTCTGGCCGCTCGCCGTTGTGTGGCTGCCTTCTGCATGCGCGTTAGGGGCACTCGCTGTCGTCTGTTGACCTTCGGCGTGAGTTCGCATGTCAAGTGCTCTAGTGAGTTCGCCTTCAGCGTGCGCATAGAGGGCATCAGCCAGTGTGGCGCCGCCCTCGGCGTGCGAAGCTGGGCCGTGTGCTTGCGCAGCGTAACCTTCGGCATGCGCGGCGAAACCCGACGCTGCCGTGACATAACCTTCGGCATGGGCGACTTCGTCCGCCGCGACGCTGCCGCGTCCTTCTGCGTGAGAATGCGGGAAGATCGCCTGCGTTGCGTAACCTTCGGCATGGGAGCCGTCACCCATTGCTTTCGTGAGGTAACCTTCGGCGTGTGCAGCTTCGCCCGTCGCATTGGTGTCGCGTCCTTCGGCATGGCTATAAAGCCCATGCGCCAGCGCTGCACCGCCTTCCGCATGCGAAGCAGGGCCGATCGCTTGCGTGGCGTAGCCTTCGGCATGAGCGGCGAATGAGCTCGCCACCGTTTGATAACCCTCCGCATGCGAGGCCGCTCCGCTAGCGGTCGTATCTGTGCCCTCGGCTTCCGAGCAGCTGCCGGTCGCCTGGGCGTTACATTCTGCCATATGCATTCCCCCTTGAGGCTATGAAAATATCAATCTATTCGTTTCCATAATATTACAGACAAAGCCATTGTGATTGGATATATGCGGGGACAAGCGAGGAGAGTTAGAGGTGAGCGGGAATATGAACAGAGCAGGAGGTAGATGGAATAATGGAATAATGTGATGGTTGCAATGTATGGTGAAATTTATGGAGGAGGAAGTGGCTGGGGCAGCTTGAGTAGGGAGTTAGGGAGAGTGAAGGGCAAATGGTTAGGGGAGAGGTATACGGATCATGAGAGAATAATTGATGATTCGGGAGATGAAGCAAAATTGCATGCTTCCAGGGAGTGTGTGAAGTTGGTGGCATGAGGGGGGGAGTACAAATTCGATCTCTCAGCCTCCCCGCGACGCGGCATCGCCGCCAATGCCCGACTCCTCTACCGCCCCCGTCTATAATCGGACGGGCAGCAGCCCGTGCTGGATTTGAAAGCGCGGCTGAATGCATGAATGTTCGCGTAGCCGAGTTGGTCGGCGATGTCCTGCATGGTCAGATGCGTGTACTGGATCATATTTTTCGCTTTCTCGATGCGGATGTGCTGGTGGTATTGGATAGGCGTCATTTGGAACATCGTTTTGAACAGATTGATGAGATAGAACTTGCTCAGGTGGAACCGCTCGGACAGCTCGTCCAGCTTAACAATGCGATGCGCATTCTGGTCGATGTAGCTCCGCACATCAGCCAGCAGCTCCATATGTCCGTCACCCGACGTCCTGCTGCCCCAATATTGTTCCCGCATTATTTGTGCCAGGATAGTCAATAGCGCGCCCTTCATCCGAAGCTCATAGAACGGCGGTTTCGTCTCAAATTCACGAATGAGCTCGAACAGAGCCTGTGCGATCGGCTGTGCATCACTTGGACGAAAATAACTCGGGACATCATATGGCGGCGAATCGAGCTCATTCAATCTCAACCAGCTTCGCTCCTTCGGCGTCATGGCATCCAGAGGCTTGAAGGAAACGCCGATCTCAGCGCTCAGCCCATCCGTGTACAGATCGAAATGCACATGCGGCTGGCGCACGCGAGTTCCCCCGACATTCCGAATCGAATGCCGCTGCCCCGGCTTGAAGAAGAAGAAGTCTCCGGCAGTCCCGTGGTACACCTGATTCTCAACTGTCACAAGCAGTTGTCCTTCCATCAGATAGAGCAGTTCATAGTCCCAAATGATCCGCTCCTCAACCATCCATGTCTCTTCAAGCACACTATCAAGAGCCACCCGAATATAAGGGGAGAGCTTATCCATCTGCAGCGCCACTAGCAACACCTCAGCAATATTTGATAAATAAATGAACAATCTCTGCTAACGGAATTCCATATAAATCAGTATATAATGAGTTCATCTTAACACAATATATGATACATGAGGTGAATGGGTATGTTGCAAAATAACGGACTTGGACTCGGACTTTCCTCCGCACCACTCATTACGAATGCACGGACCCGCTCGATTTCGGCTGAGAATCCGAAAGGCGAGAAGGGACAAGGCGGCAAAGACGCAAGCAATCTCGGTACTGCTCGCAAAGGCAGACCTTGCATTACGCTCAAACAGGGCGAAGTAGCGACACTAGTCGATATTCAAGGTGCAGGCATTATCCAGCACTTCTGGATTACGGTTACAGATAAAACAGGCAAGGGCCACGCGCAGCAATTCGTGCTCCGTGATCTTGTGCTTCGCATGTACTGGGACGACGAAGCAACGCCGTCCGTTGAAGTTCCGCTTGGCGACTTCTTCTGTAATGGTTTCGGCGTGCGCACGAATGTGAACTCGCTGCCGATTTCGGTCGTGCCGACAGGCGGCATGAACTGCTATATCCCGATGCCGTTCCGCAACTCAGCCAAAATTACAATTGAGAACCAGCATGCTGTCGATATCGATGGTTTCTTCTATACATTCAACTACTCCTTAGTGGACGAGCTGCCGGATAATGCGGCATACTTCCACGCACAATGGCGCCGTGAGCACGTGACTGAGATCGCTCAAGATTACACCATCCTTGACGGAGTAAAAGGTGCTGGTCAGTATATCGGAACCTACCTTGCTTGGGCTGCACTGGAGCGCAATTGGTGGGGTGAAGGCGAAATCAAGTTCTTCATGGATGGCGATGAAGAGTGGCCAACCATCTGTGGAACAGGTACGGAAGATTATGTCGGCGGTGCGTGGTGCTTCAATAATATGAAGACGAATGAGCCAGAATCGTACTCGACTCCGTATCTCGGCTACAAATTCTATAAAGAAACGACGGAGGTTGATGCTTGGTACGGCCACAATGTGCCGATGCACGGCATGTATCGCTGGCATATGCTGGATCCGATCCGGTTCGAGAGCGATCTTCGCGTAACGATTCAACAAATCGGACATGACCACACGAAGCTCTTCGAGCGTGCTGACGATATTTCGTCCGTCGCGTACTGGTACCAGATGGAGCCGCACACGCCATTCCCGCAGCTCTTGCCAACGAACAAGAGATGGCCTCGTTAATAATAACGGCAATTCGCGTCCATAACCTGAGCATGCTCAAGGTTATGGGCGTTTTATTTTACTTCATACTTCCCAATTAGCAAACGAACCCGGCATGCGATTAAGCTGCCGGGTCTTCTTATGCTCTAGGCGCCCAGAGCATGACCATCACCATAGGCTGCATAGATTCGCCCAAACGTTGGGAAGCTCTGCCACGTTGGGATGATGCCATAGAGAATCAAAATCAAACTCCCAGCCAAGCCAAACGACCACGAGCGAGACTCCCTCAGCCATAGCCATACCAAGTAGCCGCCGCCGATCTCGGCCAGACCCGCCATGAGGAATAAAGCGATTGCGAGCAGCAAACGATCATGTCCTTTCCATCATTTACATCTTCACGTAGTATAGCTTGAATGCTCGAATGAAGTAAATGCAGCAGGATTGAGGGCAAAGATTATCGAATTAGTCAGCAAGACTTCTCCGTCAAACAAACCGCTCATCCGAATTTCACCAATCTACCGCCTGAAACAGGTGCTCAAAGCCACACAAATGTCACTTTTAACAATAAATACATATCCATTCAGCATTTACGCACGAACCTGCATGAAAAGTCTATATCGAGAAGAAGAAGACGCATGCTACATTGCAGATGTCAGGATCACCTGAACATTGCTTAAGGGGGGTTCACATGTTGCGTAATGACAATCATGTGAAGAGATCGAGAGTGAACAAGAAAGTATCCATGATGGTTATGATTGTGCTGATACTTGCTCTTGTTGGCTGCTCAAGCAATTCGAACAATGCGGGTACGAATAACACCGCCTCAAGTAACAACACAACCAATGACACAGCAGCCACTACCAATGATTCAACAACGACGAACAATGCTGCAACAACAGACAACGCCTCGACAACGACGACTGAGCCTCCAATGGAAATTAACTGGCACGGCAACTTCCAATTAGATTCTCTTCTCCCAGACAGCTATGTACAGAAGATTATTGAAGAGAAATTCAATGTGAAGATTAACTTCGTTTCTGCGAAGATGGACAAACTGAACCTGCTTGCAGCTTCCGGCGACCTTCCGGATGTTATGCGTATTGCCGATCCGAAGGACGTTGCAGCGCTTGGCAACTCTGGCGTATTGCTTGAACTTCCGAAGGATCTGCTCACTGCAGAGATGCCAGATGTAACGAGCTCGATTGATCAAGTCGATCCAGGCCTCTGGGGTTTGACGAACGTAAACGGCACGAACTACGCGATTCCACAATACCTCGCAGTTGTCCCTTGGGACACCGGCATGGCATGGCGTAAGGATGTGCTTGCTGCCGCTGGTATCACGGCGGTTCCGCAATCCATTGCTGATTATGACAGCGCATTCAAGACCATTAAGGGCAAAGAAAAGGATATTCTGAAAGCAACGAATGCAACATCTAAGAAGCTCTATATGTTCAGCGGAGCTGATATTCAATATCCATGGAATGCCTACACATGGTTGTTCGGTGCTTACGGCTCGATGCCTGGCACTTGGCAGCTGGATGCGAGCGGCAATATTGCAAGAGCGGAGACGCTGCCTGGTACAAGAGATGCGCTGGTTAAGCTCAGCGAGTGGTATAAAGCTGGCTACATCGACCCTGCGTTCGTAACGGATAAAGGCGACCAAATGGATGCGAAATATGCACAAGGCGAATATGCGATGACGACTAAAGGGATCGACGGTATCACAAGTCCGAATCCGGACTCGCTGCAGAAGATAAATCCGAATGTACAGTATGACTACACGAAAGCGCCGACTGGTGCAAACGGCGAGCAAGGTGTCTGGTCATGGGGCAAGCGTCAGAACTTCATTGCCTTCTCAGCGAAGCTGAAGGATCAGCCTGAGAAAGTAAACAAAATCCTTGAAATTATGAACGCAGTCGCAACGGATGAAAGCCTCTTCCTGACAACGCACTACGGCGAAGAAGGCAAATCCTATAAGCTGGATAACGGCGTTCCAATCGCTATTCCTCCGTATGACAACGACAAGTCGCCGGAGACGAACGCGATCGGAACCGGCGGCCCGAACGGCGGTCTGTTCGGACCATTCGGCTCCATCAGTATCGTGAAGAAATTTACAAATCCTCAGATGGTTGACGCATGGCAAACGTACTATGCCGGCAAACCGGACGTTCTGTTCATGCTGCCGCTGCCATCGACGGCAAGCACGGATCAACGGATTCAAGACAAATGGAATGAAACGTTCATTAAGATCGTAATCGGTGAAGCGCCAATCTCCGCTTATGACGACTTCCTGAAGTGGTTCGACGCTAACGGCGGCAAGCAGCTGACCCAAGAAGCGAACGATCTGTATACGGCAAGCTTCAAGAAATAAGGAGCATGCAGGAAGACTTCCCGGCGCTTCAAGGCGAAGTCTTCCTGTCTTCCTTTCGCCATCATACGTGAACAAGGAAGGAGCAGGACATGGAAATTGCAAAAGAATACCGCGCCGAAATAAGCGTGAAGGCGATTCGCTCCAAGCCGACGTTCCTGCAATCATTGAAAGGACTTGTGAAGCATTGGCAGCTCACATTGATGTTGCTTCCGGTCGTTGTCGCTTTTCTTATCTTCAGTTATTTTCCGCTACTTTGGCTCATTATCGCCTTCAAAGACTACAACATCGGCAAAGGATTATGGGGCAGTCCATGGGTTGGCTGGAAACACTTCCATATGATCTTCACCTATCCGGATATGCTGCATCTCATTCGCAATACGGTCTTCATTAGCTTGCTCAATCTCGGCTTCGGCTTCCCGGCAGCCATTCTGTTTGCGCTCATGCTCAATGAAATCAAGCATTCACCGTTCAAACGGGTCGTACAGACACTTACGTATTTGCCGTATTTTATCCCATGGACAATTATGGCCGGTTTTATTCTGCTGATGTTCTCGGTCGACGGCCTTATCAATAATGTGTTGACCGATTATTTCGGCATGGATCCGAAGAACTTCCTGACTGATAATGCGACGTTCTTACAGCTGTTGATTGGCTCCGCGATTTGGAAAGGCATGGGCTGGAACTCGATTATTTATCTCGCGGCCATTGCAGGGGTGAACCCGCAGCTGTACGAAGCGGCACACATCGACGGCGCCACCCGCTGGCAGCGCATCGTCTCCATTACGATTCCTTCGATCGCACCGGTGATCGGCATCACATTTATACTGCAGGTAGGCGGGCTGATGTCCTCGAACTTTGACCAGATCTACAACATATACAACGCGCAAGTGTACAAAGTGGCGGATGTCATCGATACGTTCGTCGTCCGGATGGGCGTTACGCAGATGCAGTACAGCATCACAACCGCGATGGGGCTGTTCAAAGGCATCGTCGGCTTCATTCTAATCATCATCAGCAACTATATTATTCGGAAGACCAGCGATTCGGAGAACTCGCTTTGGTAGGAGGAGGGTTGAGGCGATGCTAAATAAAAAAATGAATGTCTTCGATTATTTGAACTACTTGTTCATGACGCTCCTCTGCTTGACGATGATTTACCCGTTTCTGCATTCGTTTTCGCTATCCTTCAGCGATCCGATTGAGGCGAGCAAGGGCGGGTTCATGTTCTGGCCGCGAGGCTTCCAGCTTGATACGTATAATGGACTGCTCAAGGATACGCAGTTTTGGCGCAGTTACTTGAATATCGTAATCGTAACGGCAGTCGGGACAGCGGCTTGCTTATTCCTGACCTCGTGTGCATCGTATGTCTTGTCGCTTCCGCACTACCCGTTCCGCCGCTTCTTCACCATGTTTATCGTGTTCACGATGTTCTTCTCAGGCGGTATCATTCCAAGCTACCTGTTGACCAAAGGTCTGGGCTTGATGGACACATGGATTCCGCTCTGGATTCCAGGGGTCACCGCCGCCTTCAATATTATATTGCTCATCAATTTCTTCAAACAGATTCCAAGCGAAGTCAGGGAGGCTGCGGTTATCGACGGCGCTTCGGACTTTGCGATCTTCACAAGAATCGTGCTTCCGCTCTCGAAGCCTGTGCTTGCAACGGTCGCTCTCTTCCTCGCCGTCATGTTCTGGAATGATTGGTTCACGCCTTACTTATATTTAAATGACACGGATAAGTACACGCTGCCGCTCATTTTGAAGAAATACGTCGTGAACAGCGAGATGGACGGCTTATCCGGATTCGTGAAGGCTACGAACAATCAAGTGCTGCCGGGGCAAGTACGCTCCACGGTCATTCTGGTTGGTATTCTGCCAACGCTGCTCATCTATCCGTTTATCCAAAAATATTTTGTCAAAGGGGTTACGTTAGGATCGCTTAAGGGTTAGTTTATCGCATGGAAGTAAAGGGAGATCGACGCTCTAGTCGGTCTTCCTATAGCTATTTTATGACAGAGTATAGAGATGGAAGGGGTCTAATCATGAAGCTTAAGTCCCGTTGGTTCCACAATATATATGCCAAGCTGCTGCTCATCCTTCTTTGCATCGCGATTATCCCTTCTCTTATTTCCAGTGTGTTCTCCTACCAAATATCCATTACGAATGCGAAACATCAGAGCGAGAATTATAGCGAGCAGCTGCTGAAGCAAATTGCCAGTGCCAACGACATCACGTATGAGCAAATGCGCTCCTTTATATATGAAATCATGATCAATTTCAGCTATTACAGCGATGTGATGGCGAAGACGCCATACTCTGCAAGCTTCCTTGACGTTCGCATCGCGCTTGATCGGAAGCAGCAGGCGTATCAGAAGCATATTAAGAACTTCGCCATTATCGATCTCGCTTCGAAGAAGGTCATCACTTCGGTTGGCGGAATCTCGATCTACGGGATGGGGGAATATCGAGATCAAGTCGATAAGAACCTGATGGAGATGGTGACCAAGAAGGACGACAGCTTGCAGTCAAACGAGCTGGTCTTGCGTCCGACGGGCGACAACCAGAAGGTGCTGACGTATATTTTCAAATATGGTCCTACCGCGGCGGTAAAAGGGTTCATTGCCGTCGACGTCGATGCGAGTAGCATAACGTATCCGGTGCAGGCAGGCGCTTATGGCAGCTTGTTCGTCCGAAATTCCAAAGGTCTCATGCTGTCCGATCAGAACTTGAGCTTGTTCCAGGCGAGCCAAGATCCAAGCACGAAGAGCGATTACGTCGTTATTTCACAGAAATCCGCTTCATCCGGTCTGCAATATGATTATGTTATTCCGAAGCATGAACTCACGAAGAGCAGCGATCGCGTACTGAACAGTATTCTGTTCATTAGCTTGGGGCTAGTTGTGTTAGGCGCGCTGGCTGCATGGCTGAGCTCGAAGAACATCTATACGCCGCTGAGGAACTTGCTTGGCTATATTAAAGGTTTGACCGGCGATTCTTTGCAAACGGCGCCGAATATGAACGAGATCAATTACTTGGAGCAGGCGTTTACGCGCATGGACCAGGAGAATAAGACGTACCTCAACATGATTCGCAGCAATCAGAACGTGTTCAAGCAGCGTCAGCTGGCACTCCTGCTGACTGGCGATATAGCGGGCTACCAGTCGCTCGAAGTTCCGAGCAAGCTGCGATTGCAATTCCCGCATGACCGTTTCCTTGTGATGACCGTCGAGATCGAAGATGTGAGTGCGTTCAAGGCGAAGTATACGCAACTGGAGCAGCAGCTGCTTTATTACGCCGTGGAGAATATTACGGAGGAAGTGCTTGGGGAGCATGGATCAGCGGTAGCCGGTCATCTTGAGCCATACCGTCTGGCTGTCGTCTTCAATTACAGCTCGGAGCGTACCGAGCACGAGCAGCATATTGAATTGTGCAAGCAGCTGAAGAATCAGATTGTCGGCTACCTGCATTTGTCCGCCAGCATCGGCATAAGCGAACCGGCCAGCGATGTGCATGAGATCAAATCGTGCTACGATCAAGCGATTCGGGCGATTTCGTATAATGTTTATTTTGGCAAGAGCAGCATCATCCATTATCCGAGCGTCGCGCAGATGGATAACCATCTTATGTTCGATTCGAATTCGATTCAATGGAACGAGGTCAAGGAGCAGATCAAGATTCACTTCCGCATGAATGAATGGGATCGGATTGAAGCGTCACTGAGCGAAATGATCCATAAAGTATCGTACATCGGCATAACGAAGTCGGATGTGCAGTATATTTTCTTGCAGTATGTGGCTTGTCTATCGGACCTATGCGTAGAGTTCTCGCTGCAGCTGTCGGACGTATTCGGCAAACACTTCTATATCAATGAAAGTGCGGCGACGCTATCCACGATGGAAGAGCTGAAGCTGCAGATGACGACGATGGCGAAGCGGCTCTACGAGAAGCTGGGAGAGAAGAAGACCCATATTCATACGGAGATGATCGAGCAGCTGCTGCGCTACATTGAGGAGCATATTGAGGATAATATTACGTTGGAGTCGGTTGCGGAGAAAGTGTATATGCACCCTGCCTATCTCAGCAGAATCTGCAAGACGGTGACGGGGCAAAGCTTAGGGGAGCAAATTGTGCACGCCAAGATTAACAAGGCGAAGAGCCTGCTCGTCCACAGCGACGATAAAGTCGGCGATATCTCGGAGCGGCTTGGTTATACCACTCCGAGAGCGTTCTATCGGATCTTCAAAGATTACACAGGCTTCACGCCGAGCGACTTCCGGAAGCGGGAAGGGCTGAAGAGCATCACGGAATAAGTCGGCGTTAGATGGCTGTGATAATTGCGAGTCCAGCTGCTGGCACCGGGATCGTGTGAATGCCAGATGAATTGCTTAGAGTGTTCTCCGTGACGATGTGACCGAGGCAGTTCTTAATGGTAACCGTTGCTGTGGCATTATGCAGCTGTTGTGGGAGTTCGATAACGAGCCTGCTTGCGCGCGTGCCGTTAATTAGAATTGTCTGCTGCGTCTGCGGCAGGTTCTCTGGCAGCTTAATAATAAGATTCTCTTGATAAGCGGCAGCAATATACGTATTGCTGCCTGTTGCCGTTACGAGCGGGTAGAGCAGCTCCGGGTGATGCGGCGCGAGCTTGCCTTCCAGCAGCGTGCTGCGATGCTCTTTCCAGAATGCGAGCCAGAAAGCGACCATCTCGGCGTGCTGTTCTGGGAGAGTTGTGAGGCGCACGGAGATTTGCGGCACAGCGAACAGAACGTTGATGAGCTGCAGCGCAGCGCTCTCGACCGGTTCGTCGGCATGCCACATAATCATGTCGGCATGCGCGGCTGTATTACCGCAGAGGAGCCGAATATCGAGCGTGCGCAACCGATTCTGAACCGCATCGTTCGGGCAGTCCGCTGCTCGGAATAGATTGCCGTATTTGCGCATGAGCGGGCTAATATAATTCTGCCGGAATTCGAGCATAATGTCCGGCTTAATGGCGCTCAGCCGCTCAATGACTTCGCTCAATAGCAGATCGACAGCTTGCGCGACCGAGATGTCGTCGCGGCCTTCATCGTTGCCGGGATTCTCCTTCTCCGGCTGGTGGAACACATCGACAAAGTCCAGCTTGAATCCGTCCAGATCCCAATCGGTTAATGCTCTCTCATAGATTTCGAGCAGGTAGCTGCGAACCTCCGGGTATCTCGGGTCAAGGACTCCTGCATCAAGGTAGTCAATCGTATAGAGCAGCTTATTCTGATAGCTGACCCACGCCTCGCTATGCTTTCCTACGAAAGGCACGGAATACCAGAGGATGTACTTCATGCCGAACTTATGAACGTTCTCGACATGTGCTCGCATATCCGGAATCTTCTCCGCACATACTTGCCAATCCCCGCAATACGCATAGCCGCGCGCATTATCCGCCGTCTGCCAGCCGTCATCGACAATGACTGTTTCACAGCCCAGCTTGCTTGCAGCGGCACATTGCTCCTCGATCGCATCCGGCGAGAGGTTCTGATGGAAGCTGTACCATGTCGAATACATCGGCTGCGTCGCCGCATGCGGTACCGGAGCGGGCTTGTTCTCAGGGAAGGAGCTCCACCAGTCGCTTACCTCGTGCAGTGCTTCGTAGTAGGGGATATGGCTGCGCGCGTCGATTCTAAGCGTAGCCTGATAGCTTGTTACTGGAGTAGTTGGCGTATCGAACATGGTGACGTGGCAGTGAAAGGAAGCAGATTCCTCATTGACGCCTGCATCATATTTAATGACATTAAGTACATCGGAGAAGGCAAAAGTAAGCCGATTGCCGCCATCCCCACCGAAGAGACAGCAAACCGGAGCCGAATACGTTGATTTCGACTCGAACGGTTGCGACCAATCGGCGCGTAGTCCTTTATTATAAATGGCAGTTGGATGCCATAACCCGTGCACATCAACAATCGGCATCCGCCATTTGAGGCGAAACGGCGCTGGAACGGCCGCGATGTCGGAATGGATTCGAATATGGACAAGCTCGGTGCCTGGCTCGCTCAACGTTTCCACAGTGAGCTCGGCGTGAAAGGGGCTGGCACCTTCGGCGTTATATTCCAAGCGATAATGAAATAATCCGGCTGCTTCTGCTAGCATGATAATAGATTCCCTCCTTAGAGTGGCTTACTTTCACTATAGAGCAAACGAAATGTCGCCACTAGCGCGCATTGCACATAAAGGTGCCCGTTTGTGAAGATCGCAGGTAGTCTGCCGAAATAGACCACCTATGTGCAGATTAGTCACTGTCTCGGGCGTGGGAATCGCTAAAAAAGGGTAGTGAGTGAGGCTGAGAGCTGGCTGAGAGAACACATACGTTCTCTAGCGAGTGCAACTCGCCAAAAGCGACCGCGAGTGAAGCTGAGAGAACACATACGTGCTCTCAGCAAGAAGAAGACGACTTTCGCTCGTGAGAGAACATATACGTTCTCTCACGAGCGCAACTCGCTAACAGTGGGCTGAGAGCGAAGTCGAGAGAACATCCCTCGCCATCTCACAAGTCCTTGTTAAGGCAAGGACTTCTGGTAAGATGTAGATAGTCTAAAGCCTGAACGAAGGATGTGATATTCGATGCTACATATAAGGCCGATGCAACAGGCGGAGCTTGATTTTCTCATGGATATGCACTATGAATCCATTCATATTGTTGAGAATAAGCCGCCGAAGGAAGAGTTGCTGAACGCGCCGAGAATTCGGAAGTATAGCGAGGGTTGGGGGAGAGCAGGTGATGCGGCACTACTTGCGGAATTGGATGGTAGGCTCGTAGGAGCGGTCTGGTTCCGATTATTTAGTGAAGTCAATAGAGGGTATGGCTTCGTTGACGCGAAGACGCCTGAGCTAGGCATTGCGATTGAATCGGGTCATCGCGGTCACGGGATTGGTCTCGCGCTTATGCAGGCGGTCATAGTGTACGCTCGTTCGGAAGGGTACCCAGCGTTATCGCTAAGCGTTGACCCGACGAATACGCGAGCCGTTCAATTATATGAACGCCTAAACTTTATCCGCTGTGGCGAGGAAGGTACCTCATGGACGATGAAGCTGGAGCTCGTCTGATCCATGGTGGAAATCCGCCAAATGGATTGAAAGTAGCTGGTCTGGTGGAGCACATTGGCGGAAAATCGTCTGGAGTGCCGAAAGAGAGTACGGTAGATACCTACATTGGCTGAAAATCGTCTGTGGTGCCGAAAGAGAGTGCCGTAGGTACCTACATTGGCGAAAAATCATCTGTAGTGCTGAAGGAGAGTACTGAAGGTACCCACATTGGCGGAAAATCGTCTGGAGTGCTGAAAGAGAGTACCGTAGGTATCTACATTGGCGGAAAAATCATCTGTGATGCCGAAGGAGAGTACCGTAGGTATCTACATTGGTGGGAAATCGTCTGGAGTGCCGAAAGAGAGTACCGTAGGTATCTACATTGGCGAAAAATCATCTGTGAAACGGTCCATTCAATATTGAAAAAGATCAAGGGGCTCCCCTAAGTCATGATGACCTTTGGGACAGCCCCTCGCTCAAATTTTCATAAGGAGATTATCAATCAACTACTTTATCTCTAGTCTCTCGCTCTGTATATAAGGTTCAATATGCACATGCACCTGCATCACCTGATGCTTCTCGAGCAGCTCGCTTTCCACATGCTCCGTAATTTCATGGCTCTCCAGCACATTCATCTCGTGATCCACTTCAATGATCACATCCACGAAGATTTGATTGCCGTGAACGCGCCCCTTGATATCCCGAACTCCTTCAACCCCGTCGAGCGCAAGAACCGTTTCTTTGAACTTCTCCAACTCATTCTCATCGAATCCGTCGGTTAGCATATGACTCGCTTCGCGGAATATCTCCCATGCCGTCTTCCAGATCAGCAAGCCAACAATAATGGCTGTCGCAGCATCCAGCCAAGGAAGTCCGTTGATTGCGCCGATGACCCCGATGAATGTCCCCAAGCTAACAAGCGCATCGGAGCGATTGTCGAGCGCGGCTGCTTTCAGCGCATGGCTCTGTGTCCGCCTTGCCAGACGATGATTATACCGATAGACAACGTACATCGCGACAGCGGAGAAGACTGCGACCCAAGCCGCAAACATATTCGGCGAAGCGATGTCCTTCTGAATGATTTTGATAATAGCGCTTCTAAGCACCTCAATACCAGCTCCGAACATGACGAAGGAAGCGACCATTGAAGCAATCGTCTCGGCGCGCGAGTGACCATATTGGTGATCGGCATCGGCCGGCTTATTGGAGATTCGAAGTCCGATCAGCACCGCAAGCGATGCGAATATATCCGATGTATTGTTTAGGCCGTCAGCCATCAGCGCTTCTGAATTTCCCCACCAGCCAGCTCCGATCTTAAGCAAGGAGAGCACGATATAAACTCCAATGCTGATCCATGCTCCATACTCGGCTTGTTTGTTCTGTAATCCTGTGTCCACTACTTCTCCCCCGACCCATACGTGACCTGCGACTTTATTATATAAAACGAATTTCGTGTGGGTCTAGAGAAACAGTGTTGCCGTGGGTAAGGACAGTTAAACGGGGTCAAGATCGTTTAGACAAGCCAACTATGTTGCACAAGACCAATTCTCAAAAATGTTACTAAGTTGCCTCGTTCCCGCATACGTTTAAGGCGAAGCATGCGTAAGACAAAGGGAGGATGCTGCGACAATGACTCCGTATAACGAGCAGCTTATCCAGTTTGCCAGCGCGTATTTGCCTTACGGCGCGGAGCTGGAGTTTATTGAGAGTACGATACCGCGAGCTGCGATTTGCGCAGTTGATATGAATGAAGATTACATTCCTGAGACGGTATTGGTGTACCGAATGTACGGTGAATTGCATCTGCTTGAACTACGCTACCGCAATGGCGTATGGGAACGGGCATCTGGCTTGAAGGCGCCTGGATACGGCGTGACGCTCATGACTACGATGCCGGTTACGCGTGAGGACTCGAACAACTTGGTCATCGGCTGGCAGGTTAGTCCTGACTATTCGAAGCTGTCTGTCTATGAGTGGACCGAGAACGGCTTGGTCGATATTGCGCCCGAGGATATGCATTACAGCTACTTGGAATCGGTCTCCTTGGCACGCACGAGCGAGACGGATGATAGGGATGATACGCTCTGTATTGCGCTGTGGTCCCACGTATCTGGCGAGGCTTATCGTGTTGATGTCGTGAAGTGGGACGGCCATACATTCATAGAGGCACCGGATGCGTATGCCGACTATTATCCGACGATTTCCCGTTATTATGAACAGCTGACTCGGCAGTATCCTGGCGCTCCTATCTACTGGGAATATCTTGCTGACGCGCAATTTAGGGCGAGTATGTCGCGGGCGGTTGCTCTCTACCCGGCTTCGATGAAACGAATTGGCGGTACCAAATGGGGTTATATCAATAGTAACGGCAGAATGGAAATCCCGGTTCGTTTCGACGATGCGAATGATTTTCAGAAGAATGGACTTGCGGTTGTGACGGAGAAGGGGAGAACGGGGCTCATTAATGCCTCAGCGAATTACGTTGTTCAGCCGATCTATGATTCGATCTATCCGTTCTCGGAGAGGCGTGCAGCGGTCATCGATAAGCAAGGGTTTCATATGATCAACGAGAGCGGGCAAGTGCTCACGAAGCGTCCGTATCCTTACATAGCCGATATGCGCGGCGGCCGGTCGCTCTTCTATATTACGCAAGATTCGCCGGGTGGCTCGGGGCAATCCTTATATGGTTATCTCGACGCCAATGGCAATGAAGTGATACCCGCGCAGTATGAGGATGCGACGGACTTCACAAGCGGCCGCGCAGTCGTGAAGATTAAGGAGAATGAATACGCGCTCATTAATCCGAGCGGCAAACGGCTTGCAACCTACCCGTTCGCCTATGTAGGACCGTATGGGGATGGCATGCTCTCGTTCCAGAGGGAGCTCAGCGGTAAATACGGATATATTGATGAAGGCGGCAAAATCATCATACAGCCAACCTATTACGCGGCTATGCCATTCGAGCGGGGCAGAGCGGTTGTGAATACGTCCGCGGACTTCCAGTCCGAATACGGTGTTATTAATAAGAAAGGCGAGTATATCGTAGAGCCGATCTATAACGATGTGCGAAGCTTAGGCGAGCAGCGGTTCGCGCTTGGCAACGCAATTGACAAGGAGCAGCCGTTCATCGGCTCGATCTATGCAATCGCGGATTGGAATGGTAAACGTCTCTCCGATTTCCTTTATCATGATGTCTCGGATTATCAGAACTCTCTCGCGTCGGTGTCGGATACGAAACAGACCTATTTCATTGACCGCACGGGCAAGCCAGCCGAGGGCTACCCGCGAATTCCAGGCCGAGGATCGCTGACCGTCGAAGAGGGCGGACTCATTAAAGCTTATGTCGATCAGCGACTCTCTTATCGCAATCGCGCTGGACGAATGATTTGGCAGCAAAATGTAGTCATTCCGCTTACGCCTCCGTATGCCGTCAAAGAAGTGAAGTTCAATCCGAATCCTGACTATCTTGTCTACTACCCACAGGTCGAGGGGATGGCGAATCAAGCTGCAATGCGAAGCGTCAATGAGAAGCTGAAATCAATGTCACAGGTGAAGCCGATTCCTGCGAATGAGCGGCTGGATTATTCGTACAATGGCGACTTCGACGTCTCGTTCTTTAAGCATCAATTGTTGCAGCTGGAGCTTACCGGCTACAACTTCCCGTTTGGCGCGGCGCACGGAATGCCGACTCAAATCTATGCGATTCTTAATTTGGTGTCTGGACATATGTTTGCGCTCAAGGATTTGTTCAAGCCGGGCAGCAACTACGTGAAGGTGCTCAGCGATATCGTCGGCAAGCAGATTAAGGAGGACCCGCAATATTCGTACGTATTCCCCGACACCTACAAAGGCATTAGTGCCGATCAGCCGTTCTTCGTAACCGAGAATGCGCTGCATCTCTACTTCAATCCCTACGATATTGGGCCGTATGCTGCGGGATTCCCGACGTTCACGATTCCTTTTGCCGAGATTAGGAGCATCATTGATACGAATGGGGAGTTTTGGAAGTCATTTCATCCATAAAGTCAAGAAGGGAAGCCTGGGCATTATGCCTGGCTTCCCTTCTGTTTGAATCCTACTTTGCTACCGCTTCCGGCTTGGTTGAAATATAGACCGTATGGTTCTTCCACGTGACGGACGTGCCAAGCATCGTGCTAATGTCACGAAGCGGGACGTATACCGTATTGTTATACATGAGCGGGGCTTCGCTCAGCCCGATCTTGGCGCCATCTAACGTCACAAGCGGATTGCCGGCTGCTAGCTGAACCTTCTTGCCAAGCGCTGTTGCGGTTACTGATTTAGTAGCGGCATCATAACCGATCGTACCATTGAATAACCCGAACATGGCGCGGAACGGGACGAACACTTGATTGTTCACGAAGGCAGCATCAGGCGTAATCGTATGCTTAACGCCATCCACGACTACATCTGCTTTCTCGTCCTTGATGATCAGCTTGTGCGTCGGTGCGAACTTGGCTGCAGCAGGAAGCCTGTAAGCGAGCAATTGATGCTCTGCCTGAACGAATACGACATCATTGGCGACGACAAATCGATCGAACATCCAAGCGGATGTTTGGCCATGCAATAATGTCTTACCTGTGCTTAGCTTCGAGATGAGGAAGTGACCATTTTGAAGTCCGATGAACATGCCGCCGCCAATGCGGTCGACACGCGAGATATTACCATTACCCCAGTAGTTAATACTCGGTTTGGTCAGGTCGAACATCGAGATCGAGGTCAGTCCGACAACCCCTTCAAACGTCATGTAACCGTCACTTGGACCGAGAATCCACTTGCCCAGCGTCCCTTGATACATGTGGTTATAGACAAAAGGCGCGCCTTTCGTCGGATCGGCATCCCGATGATAGCGATATACGACGTCATTAACGCCAATATAGAGCCACGGACCGTCCATTGCGAGCTTCGTAATTCTCGTATAGGGATCATTCGGTGAAGAAGTTGAGATTTCGGCATTGATTTTGCTCACATCATAGATTTGGTCCTTGACCAGCTTCCCGGTGTCCGTATTGATCTGAAGGACATGCGTTGTGAGAGGTTCCTCTGCCATGAAATTATGGGAGCTGACCCATAGCTGATTGCCTTCTACCGCAAGCGGATTCGATGCCCAAGAGAACCCGAACTTCTCTTTGCCGGTGGCGGCGTCATAGCCATATAGATTAGCATGGGAAATTGCCCCTTGCTCATAATACGATTGAACGATCGTATCGCCTACAAGTGTCAAATCATTAATCGCTGATGCTTCTGTCTTGTCAACCATCCAGAGCTTCTTGCCGGTCGCCGGATCGATTGCGAATAACGCTTCATTGAAGCTTGCATAGATTCGTTTGTCATCGAATTTCATCTGAACGAGATTGGTCTTGCCGAGCGGGGACATCCATAGCTTCGTACCGTACTGGGCATTGAAGGCATAGAGGACGCGATCCTCACCCAGTGCATAGATAATGCCACCACGCAGGAAGAAGCTGCCTGTGTAATTCGTTTTACTCGACCAATACCGATCCCCAGTGGCTACATTCGCGGAGACGAGATGCTTGTTCTGCAAATACACGATGATGTTGCCTTCTACTGCAAAAGAAGATCCGCTCGGCATATAGAGCTCATGGTCGATCTGGGCAGACCAGAGTGGCTTCGTCACCGGCGTCTTCTCGAGATAGCTTGGATACGCGTTTAATTGGACACCTTCAGCGTGAACCTTGACTCCTGTACCAGCTCCTGCAGCGGGCAGTAGGATGGATAATGCGGCGAGCGCGCACAGTAAGGAACGGCGCGGTTTTAGCGAGATTTTCAACGTATATTCACCTAGCCTTCTTCGTAATGTTCGGACTAACTGCCGATATAGACGATGGCAGATCTGGAATTGTTTCACTAAAAGTTTCCATTTCTATTATTTTGTAGATTACAGCTCAATTCGATATACTAGATTCGCTAGTAGGAAATAATTGCGTGATGAAAAGGGGAAATCATGTGTCGGAACGGATTCGTATCGTGAGAGTTGCAGCTATAATGGGAGGGATTCTGCTCGTGCTTGCGATTCTGATGGTGGTGATGTTGAGGATGCTAAATAGCCATGCAAGCCCTCATGTGGCTCGCTTCCCGGGGCATGAGTATCAATATATGGAGAAAGAGGCTGCGAATGGTTTCAAGCTGCATGTGCTGCAGACCGATCCTTCGAATATAGCGCTTGAGGTCGTTCGGCAAAATCTCGCTTTATCCGATTATTACGGGGTGAATGGCGGATTCTTCTACGATACGAGCTTGCTCAGCATGGCGGTCGTAAACGGGCAGCCGGTTGGAGGAGCAAAGGGGCAATACGGCGTAGGGGATGAGAATACCAAGTACCCGCGCGGCACGCTCGTCTGGGATGGCGCGAGTAATACGCTCTCTGTTCAGATCGTAAGCAAGCTGGCAGAGCTGAAGGTGAGCGATCCGCTTCACTTCTGGGCGCAGGGCGGCATCAGTATGAGCTTAGGACAGGATGCAATCTGGCAGGGACAAGCCGTATTAGAAAATGCGCCGCTCATGAATAACAGTCATCTTCGCAGCGCTGCGGTCTATGACCGGCAAGGTAAGCTCTATCTCATTGTCAGCAGCACGAAAGGCACGTTGGCAGAATTCCGATCGGCAATACTCGAGCAGCTGGGCAATACGAAGCTCGTTGATGGCATCTTCCTAGATGGGGATGGCTCGTCTCAGATGCAAGCCGCTGAGAGGGTGCTTCCGGGAGACAGTCGGCCGGTCGTGGAGATGATGCGGATTGTGAAATAATCTATTTTGGTAAAATATTGCAACCTTGACGATATTCTTGGCGTCCAAATCGTTAAACGGACTAACAGGAGTGTATATGAGGATGAAGAAACCGATCGGAATAGCCGTACTAACACTTAGCTTGGCAACTAGCTCAGCGATACAATGGCAAGTACATACGGCTGCAGCAGCTGACAGCAGCACGGCGTCAACAACGTCAACAACATCAGTCATTTCAAGCGAGAAAATTTATAATTTTGACCCTGGATCATTAATTAAGAAGGATGGTACCTACTGGGTATGGGGGCAGAATCATTCCGTCCCAACTCAAATTGGGGAGCTTGCCAATGTCGAGGCTGCTTTCGCTGATCGAATGATTATGAAGAAGGACTTATCGGTCTGGCGCTGGGAGCCGACATCGAATTTAGCGATTAACAAGGTAGAAGAAGTGACTCAGCTGCATGACATTGCTTCTGTTACTTCATTGTCGGACAAGTCGATCATTATCGAACATGATGGCGATGTATTTACAGTTTCGCGCGCGAACTCGGGCCAATTGGACTGGGGAAGCTTGACTCAGAGTAAGGGTCTTGATCATGTGCAGATGATCAGCAGTTACTATGAGCAGCCAAGTTATCATCAGGATTTACTGTTCTTGAAGAGCGATGGATCAGTATGGCGAAGCAATGATAATATGCTCTCCTTCACGCAAGTGAATGGTGTTGATCATGTCGTTCAGATCGACAGTAACTTTGCATTAACAGAGGATGGAGCGATCTGGGAGCTGCCAGTCCATACGGATAAGACCGGGACAATAACCGTATTAGCTAATACGGCGTCGAAGCTGGCATCTGTTAATGATATTCGCATGATCAAATCAAACGGCAAATCCAATATCGCCATTGATCGGAGCGGACAGCTGTGGTTCTGGGGAATCACCCTGACCGGATGGACAGATGGTACCGTGCAATATGAGCATCCCTCACCGATTCGGTTAACGAGCATAAGCCATGTGAAGGATGCTGCAGTGGTGGAACGATCACTAGTTGCGCTGACTGAGGATGGTACCGTGTACCAGACATCGATTGACACGAGTGCAATGCCAGTAGCTCCGAAATTTCAGAAGCTGAAGTCAGGCGTGAGCCGAATTCAGGGGGCTGCTCGCCATATGATCATGCAGGCAACAGATGGCAGCTTATGGGGATGGGGAATTAATAAAGAAGCGACACTCGGGTATGGAGACTACACGTATAGCTATGATACGCCAGTACCTGTACAGAAACCGATCACGATAAAGCTGAACGGAGCGGCGGTTGCGCTCAGCAACGGCGTGATTATTCGCGGCGGGCAAGCGTTTATCCCATTAAGGTCGATTTTTGAGCGATTAGGCGCATCAGTTAGTTGGGATATGTATGGCAAGATTGCTGCCATCCATAAGGCTGGCACTGACATCAAGTTAAGCTTTAATTATGGTGGTGACGGTTCTATCGAGTTGAACGGGAAACAAGTGACGCTTGCGAAAGAACCCTTTATCGTGAATGGTACCGTATATTTGCCACTACGATTCATTAGCGAGTCGCTGGGCGCCAAGGTGGAATGGGTGCAAGAGAAGAATCTTATTGCGATTCAGATGTAATCATAAGAGTCCGATTTTGCTATATGTATAGAACGATGAGGAATATGTTGTACAAGGCTTAAAGCTTATCTGCAGACAAGACACGGTATGATGGGATTTCCAAAAATCGGACTTGGACGGTGATTAGTAGTGAAGCAGAACATACGTATTGCCTTAGGACAAATGCAAGAGCTGACTCAAGAAACGATGACGTTTGCCAAGCAGCTAGGCGTAACGAGCGTCCAGCTTAACACCCCGAAGCTTCCCGGAGAACATTGTTGGACATATGAGGATCTGTCTGCGATCAAGAAGACTTGCGACGACAATGGATTGTTCTTGGAATCCATAGAGAACGTACCGATTCGTTTCTACGATAAAATCATGCTTGGCTTGCCCGGCAGGGATGAGCAAATTGAGAATTATTGTACGATCATCCGGCATATGGGGCGAGCGGGGATTCCGGTCCTTGGGCATCATTTCATGCCGAACTTCGTTTGGAGGACCTCCTCAGAGCCGGGGCGGGGAGGCGCATTATGTACAGCCTTCGATCTGGAAGCGGCAGCAAGCGGCATCAACCAAGTGAAGTATGCTGCGAATCGCGAAGTGAGAGTGCCGGATGAGTCTATCATGTGGGACAACTATGCATACTTCCTGAAGGCTGTGCTTCCGGTAGCTGAAGAGTCTGGCGTGAGGCTTGCGCTGCACCCTGACGATCCGCCTGTTGCGATGCTGGATGGAACGGCAAGAATCTTCTACAAAGTAGACAATTTCAAGAGGGCGGAGGCAATTGCGGATAGCGACGCATGGGGCTTGAATCTGTGTCTCGGCTGCTGCTCGGAGATGGTCTACGGCGCTGCGAATGTGATGGAGATGATCCGATATTTTAGCCCGCGGAACAAAATCTGTTATGTCCACTTCCGTGACGTACAAGGCACGATGCCGAGGTTCCAAGAGTGCTTCCTCGGCGAAGGCAACTATCATCCTGCGGAAGTGCTGCTGGAGCTGAAGCGCTCCGGTTTCACAGGCTTCTTGATGGACGATCATGTTCCGAACGTTATCAATGATTCTGCATGGGGCCATCGCGCACGAGCTCACGCAGTCGGGTATATGCAGGGGCTGTTGAATGCGCTGGAGTTGATCGAGAGGTAAGGGGTAGGATAAGCAACCAATCTTTCAGATTGGTTGCTTTTTTTAATCGAACAAAATAGCTTGCGGGCAGGATTACTGCCAATTATTAGCGAATACTCCGGTTATGGAGTCACCATATTCGGAGGGATAACGGGCAATGACATCGAACGAAGCGATCACTATCGTACCTGCGAACGAAGCGTCCTGGGAAGACTTGAAGACTGTGCTCGGTCCAGCCAAGTGCCACGGAGTAACCTGCTACTGCCAACGGTTCAAGATTCCAGGAGACCGGTGGAATGAAATAGAGGATGACGAGCGAGCTTTCATGCTTCGTAGTCAGACAGAGTGCGAGAATCCAGAATCTGATTCGACAAGCGGACTCGTCGCCTACGTTGGCAACGAGCCTGTAGGTTGGTGTGCGGTTGAGCCTCGTATGGCGTACTTGCTCAAAAGTCGGTATTACTGGCAAGATCGGAATGAGAATAAGGACGACGAAGGTGTGTGGGCCATCACTTGTTTCATTATTCGCAACGGCTATCGCCGGCGTGGGATTACCTATGAGCTCACACGAGCAGCTCTTGAATTCGCAAGAGTGCGAGGGGCGAGCGCAATCGAGGGATACCCCATGATCACGACTCCCGATAAGGTGATCACTTGGGGCGAGCTTCATGTCGGAAGCCGCAATGCCTTTGCTGCTGCGGGGTTCCGCGAAGTGACCCATCCGACCAAGCGCCGAGTCGTGATGCGGTATGATTTTTAGTAAATTGTTACCATTTAGGAGGAGCGGGTATTAGAATAAGTCGAACAATCGTTATTTTGCAGACCCTAATTATTGTCGCTTTGCTCGGTGTCATTTCAATCCTGATCGTAAAACCGGATATGAAGAGCGCATCTAACCATACCTCGTATATTATCAATTATGATAAAGCAGATCTGGATCGGCTCGAAGAAATGGTGAGTCGATTTCATGAAGGACGTGGTGACAACTTAATGATTATTATGCCGGGCATGGATAGCGGACCCGTCATTCATGATGTGATTTCGAATGGGAAAGAGATCACTTGGAACGTTGACCATTCTAGGGATGCTTATTTTCCAAAAGATAAGATGAAGATGCAATATGTGTGCAGATCCATTCAGCTTCATGAACGAGATCGAGATTTTACGGATGTGCAAATGTCGAAGTGTGAGGGTTACAATGAGAACGCACAGCTCATCGTTCTATCGTTCCCGCGAGAGAAATTGTAGTTTTTGAACTGTCTTCAGGCTGTCGAGAAAGCCTCGACAGTCTGAGAGTTCGAATTTTGCACTCTCAGAGTAGTAATCGGCGGATTTCTTTGCTGAGAGATCGAATTCCGCACTCTCAGCCTCGCTATGCTGCCAATATTGGCTAATGCGGTTTTCTACACTCTGAAGACACCAGCGCTAAAGCGCCGGTGTCTTCTTTATTTCCCGCTCATATAGATTGGCACTCCAGATGCTATGCTCATAACGCCCCTGAAAGCTAAAACCGGAATTGACGTAGTACGCATTCAGACTCGGGTTGTCGGCCATGCAGTCCAGTCGGATCCAACTTTTACCTTTGGCGCTAATGTAACTTTCCGCATACCGGATGAGCTCGCGGCCGATGCCTTCTCCCTTGCGTTTACGCGATACGCATAATCGATGGACATAGCCCGCATCCTCGTGGAATTTCTCACCCCATATTACTTCGTCAATCCAGTGCATGGAGAAGCATCCGACATGCTCGTTCCCCAGCTTGGCAACAAACACCTCCTGCTCCCGGACAAAAGCTTCGACCATCTCGAGAGTAAATTGTTCGGCTCTCCACTGCCATAATCCATGCGTCCGATGAATCCATTGCGAAGCTTCAACGAATAGGGAACGAATGCCGTCGACATCCTCTTCCGTTGCTCGGCGAATCGCGAGCATTTCCGATGGTTCACGCCGCCAATCATGCTCCAGCCTTGATGCGGTTTCGATCGCGCGCTCTTCTCCGTGAATCTTAGCGACAAGGTGCAGCGCAGCATCTATGCCCGCCGTAACACCTGCCGATGTAATGAGGCGACCATTGTCCACATATCGGACGTTCTCAACTATCGTTGTGCTTGCTGGTGCTGCCTCCATGAACAAATCCATCGCCCGCCTATTGGTAGTCGCGCGCAATCCTTCAAGAAGTCCAGCTTTGGCGAGCAATAGTGCCCCTGTACATACAGACAGGGTAAAGGAAGCTTGTTGCGAGGTTTCATAGATCCAGCCCGTCAACTTCTCATTATGCATCTCCTTCCGAGATCCCCAGCCTCCAGGGACAATCAGAATATCCGGAGCAGGGCAGTCCCATGAAGCGAAGTCAGGTTGGATCGTTAAGCCGCTGATCGTCCGAATAGGTGCTGTAGACTCGAGGGCGACCGTATAAACGCGGAAATCCTGCCCCCAATTGCTTGCTACTGCGAAAGTGTCGAATGGTCCTGTCACGTCGAGCGCATCCACTTGGTCATACACGATTACGGCTACATTTTTGCTCGTCAACATCCCGGCACTCTCCTTAGAAAATAGAAAAGCACTTGGTTAGAATCAACCAAATGCTTTGCCCAGGCGAACGGCTAGTTGGACAGATGCGCTCCCCCGTAGTGATCTACGTTCTCGCCAGTTACGCATCCCGTTATTTAATACTTATTATAAGACGGAGAAGTTGGTTTCCTCAATAGAATTTTCTAAAAATTCCATTTATTAAATAAGCGAAACTTGAGACTAGCAATCCGTCAGCAAAAAGGATAATAATGGATTATTACGACATTCAGTGTGGAGGGGTTACAGTGGGCTCAAGAATTATGCATGCGATTATAGCGGATCGGATTGCAGAGAGTCTCTCATTAGAAGATCGAGAGTTATTTCTACTTGGAAGCATCGCTCCTGATGCGGTTTCTACCAAGAATGAATCCCATTTCTTTCAAGGTGACGTCCATGATTATTCGCGGAGCGTCGATTATCAAGGGTTCTTATATAAATATCACGCACACGCCGCCAATGCTTATATTCTAGGCTACTTCACGCACCTTGTCGCCGATGACATCTGGTTGAAAGGCTTTAATTTATCTTGGCTGCGAAATCGTATGGAAGCGGATAAGGAGCTATATAACCAATATCACAATGATTTTCGCTTGCTAAACGGACAATTGTTGGCGTATTACGGTTTGAGAGAGCGTCTCAGAAGCTTGCTATTGAATCCTCGCGATGTCATTGATCTCGTAGAGGTGAAGTCCACGGATGTCGAAGCGTTAATTCCACATGTTCTAGAAGATATGAATTACTCTTCGGATTCTCTCACTGATAAGCTACGAGTGTTCACTTTCGACCAGATCATAGGCTACATCGAAACGTCGGTTGAGATTGCTATAATTAAATTAAAACAAGCAGCGATTCTGTACCGGTTGCCGGTATAACTGGGGGACTTCTATGAGCGTAATCACGCTATGCGGCTCGACTAAATTCAAGGAACAGTTCAATCAAGTGAACGCATTCCTGACCCTGCAAGGTCACATTGTCATTAGCCTTGCTTTCTTCGAGCAAAGTGAGGGTTGTGAGCTTACCGGACAGCAAGCAGAATTGCTAGGTGAGCTGCATTTTAGAAAGATTGATCTCTCCGATGAAATATACGTGATCGACGTTGGCGGCTATATTGGAACGAGCACGAGAAGAGAGATCGAGTATGCGACTGAGAAGGGGAAGGTCGTTCGATACTACTCGAGTGGCGAGATTCCATCGGAAGGCGCAATCATTAAATTCCGGCATATCGCGCGAGCGGTCATTGTACATAACAATCAAATCCTAATCGCTCGTTTAAAAGGAGCTCATTCCTTCCTCCCCGGCGGGAGCATCGAGCTAGGAGAAGGCGCTCAACACGCATTAGAGAGAGAGCTAGCCGAAGAGTTAGGCATTGACAGTACAATTGGACGGTTTCTAGGTGTAGTGGAGACGAAGAGGACGGATGAGCAAGGGATTGTACATCATGAAGTCAGTCATCTCTTCGAAGTGAGTTCGGAGCAATTGCAATCACATGAGTTACCTGCTTCCGAAGAAGGTCACTTGGAATTTTATTGGGTGGAGTTGTCCAATGAGAGTCTTCAGGAGCATCATGTATTGCCGCAAATTCTGCATGAGCATCTGGCGCGTTTGGTCGTAGAGAAGGAATGTGCTTGGTTGACTACATTTTAAATGCCCCTTTAGCATAGACATTCTCCGTTAAGTAACGTATGATATGTCACACAAAAAATATACGATAACGAACGAGTGTGATTGACGGAGAGGATTAAGCAATGCAAGAAAACACAAACATAAAAGGACAAAGAGCCGTAACTGCGGGGGAGTTTATCCAAGGTGTTAAGGATTGCATTCCTACCTTGCTGGGATACTTAAGCATTGGATTTGCTGCTGGGGTTGTTGAGAAAACGTCGGGACTTAGCATCATTGAGATTGTTCTGATGAGTGTCCTCATCTATGCGGGATCAGCTCAGTTCATTATAGCAGGGATGGTTGCAGCACAGGGCTCGGTAGCGGCAATCATCGTCACGATCTTCTTTGTGAATCTGCGCCATCTCTTGCTCAGCGCGGCGTTGTCGCCTTATTTTCGCCATCTTACCCCTCTCAAGAACATGCTGGTAGGTTCATTGCTTACCGACGAAACATTCGGCGTTGCCATCAATCAAACGGTGAATAAGCAGCGAATCAGTGAGAAATGGATGCATGGACTGAACATAACCGCATATCTAAATTGGATTGCAGCGAATATTGCTGGAGCCTTCTTCGGGCAATGGATCACGAATCCTGAGAAGTTTGGCTTAGACTTTGCATTGCCAGCTATGTTTATTGGACTTCTGGTTCTACTGATGGTGAGCAGGGCGAAGATTGCGAGAGATATTATTGTCGCTATTATCGCGGTAGTCGTTGTTGTAGGGGTTACGTTGGTATCCTCTGCAAGCATCGGCGTCATCGTGGCTACAGTTGTTGCCGCAACGGTCGGAATGGCGGTGGAAAAATGGAAATAAGATGGGATATTCTACTCATTATTATCGGTTCATCCATGGTCACCTTCATACCAAGAGTGCTGCCGCTCATCCTTCTTAGTCGTATTCAAATCCCGGATTGGGGTATGCGCTGGTTGAATTATGTACCCATTGCAGTCATGGCTGCTTTGGTAGGGCAGGAACTGTTCATTCAGAACGGGGAGCTATCTCCGCTTCGAGACAATGTGGAATTATTCGCCGCACTACCTACTTTTGTAACGGCAATCTTCACGCGCAGCTTACTAGGGACGGTCGTGATTGGTATTATTTCGATTATGGTACTGCGGTTTCTGATGTAGATATGCACGGGAAAGCGTTATTGCTAAGGAGTGAGCCGTATCAAAAAGTCGGTACGGTAACTTTTTCTAAACCAGCAATATGTCGACTTCGAAATCTCTTATTGTGAAATGATGGATGATCGCTTATAGTAAAAGCAACTGAATAGTATGTGCGGGTGCTGGATGAAGTCTGGCTGAGATAGGGAACGTATTTCCCTGACCGTTAATCTGAACCAGGTAATGCTGGCGTAGAGAACGTATCGAATTGCATGAATTCGCAACCATTCGTATATTCTCGAATGGTTTTTTTGCGTTCTATGCCGTTGTTGCCTGTAACAAAAAGGAGCTGTTGTCCGATGAGTAAGAGTTGTTTTAGCCAAAGATTGTACCAAGCTGCAGAGCCGGTGTGGACGAAGTGCCACGAGCATCCGTTTCTAACGGAGCTGCGTTCGGGGACGCTCGATCCCGATCGGTTTATCTATTATCTCAAGCAAGATTATGTCTACTTAATTGATTATGCCAAATTGTTTGCGATCGGCAGCGTGAAAGCCCGTGATGTGCAGACGATGGCCAAGTTTGCAGAGCTGCTGCATAACACGCTTAATGTGGAGATGGAGCTGCACCGCCAATATACGGAGAAGTTCGGCGTAAGCCGCGAACAGCTGGAACAGACGGTACCTTCGCCGACGACAATTACCTATACCAAATATCTGATGGATGTCGCGGCAAATGGCTCTCTAGCAGAAGTGGTAGCTGCTTTGCTGCCGTGTATGTGGAGCTACCGCGAAATCGGAGTCGCATTCATGAAGCTTCCCGGCGCGCTGGACCATCCGCTTTATCGCGAATGGATTCTGATGTACGGCTCCGAAGAATTCGGTGAGTTGACGGATTGGTGTATCGGACTGATGGACGAATTGGCGGAGGGGCTGCCTGAGCGTGAGCTCGCGATGCTGGAGGAGCGATTCCTCATAGCTTCGAAGCTGGAGTATATGTTCTGGGATATGGCTTACCGCTTAGAGGAGTGGCCGGTGTGAGTATTTCGCAGCTAGAGAATCCACCGATCGCGCTGTCTGTGAGAGATCTGCATTTCTCGTTTGCAGATGAGCCTCCGTTATTCAGCGGACTTGATTTCGATATCAAGGAAGGCGAGTTCGTTAGCATGCTCGCCGCGAGCGGAATCGGCAAGACTACGCTGTTCCGGCTGGTGGCCGGCTTGCTCAAGCAAGATGCAGGATTGATCGCGATTGGAGCAAACCAAGAGCCGGCTGAGGAAGCGGCGAAGCGAGGACGAATCGGCTATATGCCGCAGCGGGATTGCTTGATGCCGTGGCGAACCGTGCTGGAGAACGCTTCGCTTGGCCTTGAGCTTCGCGGAGTCGGCAAAGGCGAAGCGAAGCGCCAAGTGCTGGAGCATCTGCCCGAGTTCGGATTAGCGGGCACGGAGCGGAAGTATCCGCATGAGCTGTCAGGCGGCATGCGCCAACGCGTCTCTTTCCTTCGTGCTTTGCTTGGCGGCGGCGAGCTGCTCCTGCTTGATGAACCATTCAGCGCCTTGGATGCGATAACGCGCCTCAGCATGCAGGAGTGGCTGCTGCAGGTATGCGAACGCCATCGCAAGACTGTGCTCTTCATTACACATGACGTTGATGAAGCGCTTTTCCTATCCGACCGAGTTCTCGTAGCCGCGAGTTCTCCGATAACAGCTCTGAGCGAACTGCAAGTCAACCTTCCTCGTCCGCGAAGCCATAAGCTTGCGCTCGATGAACCATTCATCCGCTTGAAGCGGCAGCTAATCTCCTTGTTGGAGCAAGGCGCGAATGGGCGGAAGGAAGGTGATGAGCATGAGAGCTAGAATAACCGCTTATCTACCTGAGGCGGCGTTCGTGCTGCTGATTGCACTTCTGTGGGAAGCAAGTGCTCGAATTTTTCATTTTCCGCATTACATTATTCCTAAATTGTCCGATGTGCTTGTCTCTATGTGGGAGAACCGTGGTGTACTGGTGAAGCATGTGGGAGTCACGCTGTGGGAGTCGCTGCTGGGGCTGTTCATTTCGACCGTATTCGGTGTAGCGGCAGCGATATTTATCGACGTCTCTCGAATTGCCAAGCGCACGGTTTACCCGCTGATCGTCGCTTCACAGACGATTCCGATTATCGCATTATCGCCGATTATGGTGATGTGGTTCGGCTATGAAATATGGAGTAAAGTCGCTGTTGTCGTGCTGTTTACGTTCTTCCCGATTGCAGTGAATACCGCTGACGGCTTCCGGACTGCTGATTCCGGTATCGGGGAGCTGCTGCGGACGATGGGGGCGAGCAAGCGCGCGCTATTCACGAAATGGAAGCTGCCATCGGCGATGCCGGGCTTTTTTACAGGTCTCAAGCTAGCGGCCGCAATTAGCGTCGGTGGCGCAACGCTTGGCGAATGGCTCGGCGGGGAGAATGGGCTTGGCATGTATACGAAGCGGGCATCGAACATGCTTCGCGGTGAAGCGGTGTTCTCAGGTGTTCTGTTGCTGTCGGCAATGGGTATTCTGTTGTTCCTTGCGGTTCAATTGCTGGAGAAGCTGGTACTGAACCATCGCAGGGGATAGCAGTGGATTATAGGGAATTACATGATGATTCAAGGGAGGCAAGCAACGATGTTAAGGAATTGGAGAAGAAGTGCGAAGCTGGTACTCGCGGCTACGCTTATGATTGGTGCTGCAGCCGGCTGTGCGTCCAAGAAAGATTCTGGCGATGGTGAAACGGAACTGACGGTTCTGCTGGACTGGTATCCGAATGCGGTTCATACGTTCTTATATGCAGCAGAATCGCAAGGCTACTTCAAGGAAGCTGGCCTCAAGGTCAAGCTGGAGACGCCTGCCGATACGAATGATGCGCTCAAGCTGGTGTCGACGGGCAAAGCAGATCTAGCGTTCAGCTATCAGATGCAGGTTGCGGTTGCGAGAGCGGAAGATATTCCGATTGTATCTGTCGGCGCAATCGTTCGCCATCCGCTGAATCAGTTGTTCGTTCGCGGCTCAGACGGGGTGCAAAGCCCGAAGGATCTGGAGGGTAAAACAGTAGGCTATCCATCCCTCCCGCTCGATCAGGAGCTGATTAATACGATGGTGAAATCAGATGGCGGCGATCCGTCCAAGGTGAAATATGTGGATGTTGGTTGGGATCTTATCCCGTCGATGACCACGAAGAAAGTGGACGGCATCATCGGGGGATACATCAATCATGAGAAGCTGCTGCTCGAGAAAGAAGGCGAGAAGCTGTCCGTATTCGACCCGTCCAAGTTCGGCGTTCCCGATTACTACGAGCTGGTTCTCACGGCTAGCGAGTCCGGCGTAGAGAAGAACGCTGACGCGATCAAGCGGTTCATCGAAGCAGCAGGCAAAGGGCAGGCGTATACGGCAAGCCACCCGGATGAAGCACTTAAGCTGCTGCTCGATAAACAAAATGCAGATTTTCCGCTGGATGCTGATGTAGAGAAGCAAAGCTTGGCTATTCTGTTGCCGCTTATGGATGCTGGAAAAGAGCCTTTCATGAGTCAATCCGCTCAATCGTGGACGGACGTTATCGCATGGCTGAAGGAACATAACCAAATATCGAAGGAAATCAAAGCTGAAGAGGCGTTCCGCAATCTGTAGGAGGAGACTCATCCAATGGACACACGCTATTCAAGACAGATGTTGTTTGCGCCAATCGGCGAAGCGGGTCAACGTAAGCTGGGACAAAGCGCTGTATGCATTGTCGGCATGGGGGCGCTCGGCACCGTGCTCGCCAACCATATGGTTAGGGCAGGCGTCGGTTTCGTACGCCTCGTAGACCGCGACTATGTTGAGCTGAGCAACCTCCAGCGGCAAATGCTGTACGACGAGGACGATGTGCAAAACGGTTATCCGAAGGCGGTTGCGGCGGAGAAGAAGCTCTCACGCATTAATTCGTCCGTCCGAATTGAGGCGATTGTCGCAGATGCCACCGTTCATAATATCGACGAGCTGCTGCATGGAGTTGATCTAGTACTCGATGGAACAGATAATTTCCAAACTCGTTTTCTACTGAATGACGCTTGTTTCAGCCGAGGAATTCCGTTCACGTACGGCGGTGCTGTTAGTGCGCATGGAATGAGCGCGATGCTTGTGCCAGGGCAGACGCCATGTCTTCGCTGCTTCATTCAATCCGCAGATGCGAGCGGACAGACTTGCGATACGATTGGCGTCATCGCGCCGGTGATCGATATCGTCGCCTCTTATCAAGCTGTCGAAGCGCTGAAGTATTTGGTAGGCGCAGGCGACAAGCGCAGAAGTAGTCTCGTTACATTCGACCTGTGGCATAACAGGCATTATGAAATGAAGCTCGGGGAACCGACTGCCAATTGTCCCTGCTGCCAGTTAAAGCAGTACCCGGCGCTTGATCCGGCGCAGCCGGAAGCGGCGGTGTCGTTATGCGGGCGGGAGACAGTGCAGCTCGCGGGAAGCGGTCCTATTGATCTGGCTGAGTGGAGCGAGCGGCTGGCGCCTGCTGTCGTCAAGGTGAGCGGCAATGCGTATCTGGTTCGCGCCGAGCTGCCGGAGGGCGAGCGGCTGGTGTTGTTCCCGGACGGTCGCGTATTCGTGCAAGGCACCGAGGACATTGTCCGAGCAAAAACGTTGTATGCGAGATACATTGGAGCGTAAAAAAAGGGGGCTTTTGAAAATGAAAGATTTTCGCCTATATGCCATTACAGCGGAACAGTTTCACCCGAACCGCGATCTTATTGAGGTGATGGAGGAAGCCATTCTCGGCGGTGCGGATATCATCCAGCTGCGGGATAAAACAAGCGATAGAGAAGAGCTGCTCCGCAAGGCGCAGGCGCTTCGGGAACTGACGCGCAAGCATGGCGTAACCTTCATCGTCAATGACCATATCGATATTGCGCTGGAAGTGGATGCAGACGGCATTCATTTGGGCCAGAACGATCTCCCTCTGGAAGAAGCGCGCAAGCTCGTCGGAGATCGAATCATCGGCATCTCTACTCATGCCATTGAGGAAGCTCGGCTGGCAGAAGCGCAAGGCGCTGATTATATCGGAGTCGGACCTGTATTTCGCACAGCGACGAAGGCGGATGTCGTCGATCCGGTTAGCGTCTCTTATGTGAGCGAAGTGGCTGCGGAGATCCGTATTCCGTTTGTTGCCATTGGCGGCATTAAGCTGAGCAATGTGGATGAAGTCATCGCTGCAGGAGCAACCCGTGTATGCGCGGTGAGCGAAATTGTTGGCAGCAGTGACGTGAGCGGAATTTGCAGAGCGTTCCTCGCCAAGCTGGATAGCAAGGGAGAGAGTGGCCGATGAAGCTCGTTATTAACGGAACGGAACGCGAGCTTGACGGCGTTCTGACGATTGCGGATGTCGTGGAGCATTACGGATTGACGGGGAAGCCGTTAGTCGTGGAAGCAGGCGGCGCCGTGTTGACTGCTGAGCAGTGGGCATCGGCAGAGGTGCAGCCTCATATGCAGATCGAGCTGGTTCATTTTGTCGGAGGGGGCTAACGGATGATGAGGGATGGATTTCAAATTGGCGGCGTTGAGCTAACATCGCGTTTCTTTATCGGGACAGGGCTGTTTCCGAATCCGTATGTGCAGAAGGAAGCGATCAAAGCCTCCGGCGCACAGGTGCTTACCTTCGCTATACGGCGGATTAATCTGGAATCTACGGAAGACGATTCGATCTTGCAGCATGTTCAGGATGAATCTTATGTCTATTTGCCGAATACATCGGGCGCACGGACAGCCGATGAAGCAGTTCGCATCGCGAGGCTTGCTCGCGCATCGGGTCTTAGCGACTGGGTGAAGGTGGAAATTAGCGCGAACGAGCGTACACTGCTGCCTGATCCGATTGAAACGCTCAAAGCGACGGAGATTCTGGTAAAAGAAGGGTTTACAGTGCTTCCTTATATCACGGATGACCCCATTATGTGCAAACGTCTTGAGGAAGCCGGCGCGGCAGCGGTTATGCCAGGAGCAGCTCCGATTGGGACGGGGCTAGGCATTCTTAATCCTTACCATCTGGGTCTCATTGTCGAGGATGCGAAAGTTCCGGTTATCGTCGATGCAGGTCTTGGCTCTGTCAGCGATGTCGCGCAGGCGATGGAGCTCGGCGTGTCTGCTGTATTAATGAACACGCCTGTAGCCAAAGCAAAGGATCCTGTACGAATGGCACTGGCCATGAAGCTTGCCATCGAAGCGGGCAGGCTCTCCTACTTGTCAGGCCGGATTGAGAAGAAGAAGTACGCATCAGCAAGCAGCGGTTACGAGGCGTTCAAGCTGAGCTAACCAGGTAGCTTGGATGTCGAGAAGTCGTACACGAGGGAGAGAAGGTTTCGGATGAAAGAGCAAGTGATCGTGATGGGCGGTGGCGTCATCGGCTTATCCTGCGCGTTCGAGCTGCGAAGACGGGGCTATGAAGTGACCGTGCTGGAGATCAACCACTGCGGCGGGCAAGCGTCTGGCGCAGCTGCCGGAATGCTTGCGCCTTATTCCGAGAACGTGGAAGGGCCTGATGCTTTTTTTCAGCTATGTTTGGAGAGCTTACAGCTCTACCCAGCATGGCAGGCTGACGTGAAGGCAGTATCGGGCCAATCGTTCGAGTATACGAACTCGGGCAGCCTCTATGCAGCCTATCATGATGCCGACTTGCTGGCGCTTGAGGGCAGGCTGCTTTGGCAGCGCGAATACGGCTCTTCGGGGCGCATCATAGAAGGCGACGAGCTTCAGTTGCTTGAGCCGCATCTGGCGGGCAATGTGCGGGCGGCGTTGTATACGCCGGAAGAGAGCCATCTCTATGCGCCGCATTATGTGAAGGCGCTTGAGGAAGCATGCCGTTCTCTAGGCGTGCAGATTCATGAGCAGCTGGGGCAGCTGGCTGTGTCGGAGTGGCAGCGCGAAGTGCGCGTTCAAGCGGCGGACGGTCGCGAGTTCGGAGGCGATCGGCTGGTTGTTTGCTCTGGCGCGTGGGCGCAGGAGCTGGAGGCGACATTCGGCATTCGGATTCCCGTGTACCCGATTCGCGGGCAAATATGCGCTTACGAGGCGGGCGGTGAGCTGCCGGTTAAGCATATGGTCTTCTGCAATCAAGGGTATCTCGTTGCCAAGGAGAACGGGACTCTCGTCTGCGGCGCATCTGAGGATGTGGCCGGATTCGATACGACAGTAACGGATAGGGGCATCGAACGGCTGCGAAAGTGGAACAAGCAGCTTGTTCCAGATTTGGAGCATCGCGTTCCGTTCCATCGCTGGGCGGGGTTGCGTCCATCCACGCAGGACGGATTCCCGCTGCTCGGACCGCTCAGCGCATCAGACCGTGTCATCATGGCTGCCGGCCATTATCGCAACGGCATCCTCCTCAGCCCGGCAACTGCCAAGTTCGTAGCAGATTGCCTGGACGGGAAGCAGCCGGCAGAGCGCAGGCTGGCATTCTCGCCGGAGCGGTTCGGAATCGTTGCAGCATACTCCTGAGCATGGTTTCAACTTCATATGTAATTAATCATTGGAAGCTGGTCAATTGGATCAGCTTCTTTTCTTTCCTCGTCATTTGGTGATGTAGAGCTTCCAACCGAAACTTTCCCCGCATTGGCACGTATGCATGATATGGTAATTATGGAAATCAGATGGAGGGAGGGACACAGATGTTGAAAACCGCAAAATACTCATTTCTCTCTGGACTGATTGTTTCATTCGTTCTGTGGGCGTTGACGATATTGATGAATAGCGCCACCATTCAACGACTATCCGGCTGGATTGGGGTAGCCCTCGTTATCTGCACAATAATTACAAGCGGGGCAATGGTGTCGGGAGATCGTCAGCGAGCCAATTACTCCAATGAAGATCCAAGCGACAAGAGACAACGGGAGAATGCCGCAATGGCTTGTCTTATTGCAGCTGTTCCAATCTTACTCTTATGGGGTTTTCTGAAATATTATTAATCGACGAGGGACGAAAGGATTGATCAATCATGGCAGTATACGAATACCAATACGTGGAAACTTCGTTAGGCGGTTTCTTCTCAGCTCCTACGCATCGCAATACGATCGATGAATATGCAAAGGCAGGCTGGCGTTTAGTACAGGTTCTCGGGACCAATTACGACGGTCATGGGAAACCAGGTTCTTTTGAAATTATCTTCGAGAGGCTCGTTCAAGAATAGGAATAGGTAGGCATCTACTAGAGAGGGGGAGACTAGTCGTTAAGTATAAGAAACTTCTGACGTGGATGACTCTCTTAATCTTGTTTGTGATGGCATCTACAAATCCCAGCTCGAAGGATTACCACGCATTTCTGCAAAATAATCAAGGGCTTAGTTGCGAACCTAAAACGAGCACGAAATGCTTTCACACGGAGTATGATCCTTTGGCGACTCATATCAGACATCTCGTCTTCTTCATGACAGCCGACTCGTATATTTTCAACGATGAAGACAATAAGATCCGTGTTGTTGGTTTGTTTAATCATTTCTTTGTTATCGAGAATCATCTTCATGCTTATTCTACAGATCAAGGCACCCGCCTCAACTAATCGGGTGCCTTTACGATTTACTGACTAATATCCCCTCTCTTTCGCTAGCTGCAGCTGTAATGCTTCAGATATAGGCATCAATGGAAGTCGCAGGGTTTCCGATGCAAGGATGCCCTGTCTGGAAAGCAGCCATTTGAGAGGGGCGGGGTTCGACTCCCGAAATAGCAGCTCAATGAGAGGAATCAGAGAATCGAATGCATTCGCCGCTTGAGCTGAATGGCCGTCTCGGTGCTGCCGATACGTCTCGATGAACATCTCCGTCCTTATATTCGCAGCTGCCAGAATGCCTCCTGCGGCACCTTGATTCAAATGGGTGAGAAAATACGCATCTTCTCCGCAAAGGATGGGCTTCTTGACATCAAGCTGCTTCAATCCTGATAGCAGTTCAATTCCTCCAGAACTATCCTTCATTCCAATTACCCCATCCAGTGCCAGAATCTCAGCAGCCGTGTCTGGGCTCAGCCGAACGCCAGTGCGGTAGGGAACCTCATACGCAATAATGGGTAATCCCGTTTGCGCAACATGTCGGAAGTGTTCGAGAATGCCAGCTTGCGACGGTCTGCTGTAATAAGGCACAACGACGAGTGCGGCGTCCGCACCGAACGTCTCCGCAGATTTGGTTCGGTAAATGGTGGAATGCGTATCGTTCGTACCAGTGCCGACAACTACCGGGATCTGTTTGCCGCAGCTGTTAATGATCGCTCTCGTTCTTCGGACAAGCTCGCTTACTTCCTCCCACGTAACGGTTGGCGATTCTCCGGTTGTTCCATTGATGACGATTCCTTGAATGTCATGCGTAAGCAGGTCAGATAAGTAACGGTCGTAAGATGATACATCTAGTGATCCGTCTCGTGAGAACGGAGTCACGACTGGCACGAATATTCCGCGTAGATTCTCTTCATGTAGCATGGCTGCACCTCCGAAATGTTGTTTATAGTCTAACTGTAGCATAGGAATATGGATCAGAGTTATCTATAATAAGTGATGAGGGAAATCGAAAATAATGATGGAGTGAGAGCGAAATGGACCTCATCTACTTGCAAACCTTTCGCGAGGTTGCGCATCGCCAGAGCTTTACCCGTGCCGCCGAGGAGTTAGGCTATGCACAATCCAGTGTAACGGCTCAAATTCAGAAGCTGGAGAAAGCGTATGGCGTGGAGCTGTTCGAGAGATTCGGGCGAGGGCTGCGCTTAACATCGGCCGGTGAAGAACTGCTCCGGGTAGCCGTGCAAATGCTGGACTTATTTCAGGAATCCAAGGAAAAGCTTGCTCGTCAGGGTGGAGGTACGCTCTCGATCGGAACGATTGATTCCATCGCATCCTATTATCTACCGCCTCCCATACAGCAGCTGCGTCATGATTATCCTGATCTTGCCATCAGACTGCAATCGGATCGTGAAGAATCGATCTTAAACAAACTCAGGGACGGCGAGATTGATCTCGGGTTTATCCTGGCAAGTAATCCGTCTGATTCAGCACTTGAATGGCAGATGATACGGGAAGAGCCGCTCGTGCTGATCGTGAATCCGACTCACAGGCTTGCTTCGCAAGATAACGTGGAGCTATCCGATCTTACAGGTGTGGAATGGTTCATGAGCGAGGATAGCTGTAATTACCGCATCATGCTGGAAAAGGTGCTGCGTGCGAATGGACATGTGTACCGCATTGGGCTCGAACTCGGCAATCCGGAAGCGATTAAGCGCTGCATAATGACTAGTGATGGCGTCGCGCTATTGCCGCGTATGGCGGCAGAAGAAGAGATCCGGAGAGGCGAGCTGGCGGTTTTGCCTTTCGGGCACCCTGACATCCGACTGAAGTTATATCTCGTTAAGCATCCTAAGAAATGGATGTCTCACGCAATGAAGGATTTTATGAATCGAATCAAGTAAACGGCGCAAAGGGGAATAATCAACGATGAATTATCGACGACTAGGTAACAGCGGGCTTCGCGTATCCGAGCTTGGACTCGGCACGAATGCATTCGGCAAGCGGGCCGATCGCGAAACTTCCATACGAATCATCGATCTCGCTATAGATAGAGGGATCAACTTCATTGATACGGCGAATATCTACGCTGGCACGGAGTCGGAGCGTATTATTGGAGAGGCGCTCCAAGGCAAACGACGCAAGGTCGTGCTCGCGACAAAAGGCGGACTTCCACGGGGAAGCGGACCGAATGAGAGTGGTTCCTCCCGCTATCATCTTCAGCAAGAGCTGGAGGATAGCCTCAGAAGGCTGCAAACGGATTATGTCGACCTTTATCAAATCCATACTTTCGACCCGTACACGCCGCTGGAGGAGACGCTTCGTTTCCTCGATGATATGGTGCGTAATGGCAAGATTCGCTATATTGGCGCATCCAATTATTTTGCATGGGAGCTAATGAAATCATTGGCGATTAGCGAGGCCAAAGGATTCCCGCGATTCGTATCCACGCAAGTCAGCTACTCGCTTGCGGACCGGACGCCTGAGCAGGAGCTAACGCCGGTCTGTCTTGACCAAGGCGTAGGCATTATTCCATACTTCCCGCTCGCTGGCGGTATCTTGAGCGGCAAGTATAGCCTTAATGAAGAAGCGCCGTCGAATTCTCGTGTCGTGACCGACCCAAACTTCGCGCGGTTTCTGGATGAAGGCAGAATTACGCTCGGTGAGCAAGTCAGCAGCATCGCGGAGTCGAACGGATGGTCAGCTAGCGTGTTGTCGCTCGCTTGGCTTATGAACCGTCCAGCAGTGTCCACGGTTATCGTCGGAGCGACGAGCACTAGCCAGTTGGAAGATAATTTGAACTGCGTCTCCGTTTCTGAACAGCTCTCTGATCCACTCAAGGAGCAGTTGAACGAAATCAGCGATACATACCGATACGGCAAGCCTTTTGCCTGGTATCGCCTGCCATAGCTCGCCATTGTGTTTAGCCCATTTACAACGCAGTATGTGATCTGTTATGATGTTTGAAATATTTTACACCGTGCGATGAAGAGAAGAGTAGGGAATAAGGAACCTGTACAGAGAGCTCCGGGTGCTGAGAAGGAGCAAGGGATCTATTCCGCGAACCAAGCCTCTGAGCAGCATGCCGGATCTAGGGTTTATCGTGATGGCATGACGGGAGCTCCCGTTACAGAGCTAGAGTATAACCATTCCATACAACGGAGTGCCGTACTTGAAGAGATTAATATGGCGACATATTAATGAAGCTGGGGTGGCACCGCGAATAACTTCGTCCCCAAGACCAACAAGTCTTGGAGGTGAAGTTTTTTTATTTTTCGCAAGTTAATGCCACGCTATTTGCTCATTAGGAGGAGCCGAAGACCATGAACAATGATAATTTTATGTTGAAGTTAATTGAGGAAGAGCTCGCTGTTGAGCCGTTCAACAGGGACATGTGCACGCGCTTTCCACCAGAGCCCAACGGATATTTGCATATTGGCAGCGCCTATGCGATCCATACGAATTACATGATAGCGGCCAGCTTCGGCGGCAAGTTCCACTTGCGGTTTGACGATACGAATCCGCTCAAAGAAGATATCGCTTATGTGAACGCCATCATCGAGGATATCAAGTGGCTCGGGTACGACCCGAAGGAGCATGTCTATTACGGCTCTGACTATTCCGAGGAGATTTATCGCTGTGCCGTGAAGCTGATCGAGGATCGGAAAGCGTATGTATGTGATCTGTCGCCAACTGAGATGTCGGTGTATCGTGGGACACTTACTGAACCGGGGATGAACAGTCCCTATCGAGACCGGACGGTGGAGGAGAACCTCAAGCTGTTTGAGGAGATGAAGGCTGGCATTTACCCATCAGCCGCGAAAGTACTCCGTGCCCGGATTGACATGAGCTCGCCCAACATGAACATGCGCGATCCTGTGCTGTACCGGATCATTCATGCCGAGCATTACCGGACGGGGAATGCGTGGTGCATCTATCCGATGTATGATTACGCGCATCCGATTCAAGACGCGATTGAAGGCATCACATATTCGCTCTGTTCCATTGAATTCAAGGATCATCGCCCGTTGTATGATTGGGTGCTGCGTGAGCTTGAACTGCCAGTACCTCCGCGTCAAAGGGAGTTCGGGCGGCTCAGTCTGACAGGCGTTGTCACGAGCAAAAGATTTCTGCGGCAGCTCGTCGAAGGTGGACACGTAGATGGATGGGATGACCCGAGACTCCCTACGCTGCGCGGTCTTCGGCGAAGGGGCTTTACGCCAGAGAGTATTCGCCGGTTCATAACGGAGATTGGCAGCATTCGGACGCAAAGCACCGTGGATATCTCGCTGCTCGATCACGTTCTCCGTCAAGAGCTGAAGGGAACTACGGTAAGTGTGATGGGAGTGCTCCGCCCGTTAAAGGTGGTCATTACCAATTACCCAGAGGGTCAATCGGAATTGCTAACTGTTGAGAACAATAGCGAGAGTCCGGAGCTTGGATCACGGGAAGTGCCGTTCACGAGGACGATCTACATCGAGCAAGAAGACTTCGAGGAGTCGCCTCCTGCTGGATTCCACAGGCTTAGTCCAGGAATGGAAGTCAGGCTGAAAGGGGCGTACTTCATCCGCTGCGAAGAAGTGATTAAGGATTCTGCGACAGGCGAGATCGTAGAGCTTCGCTGCACGTACGACCCGAGAACGAAGAGCGGTTCGGGGTTTAATGAGCGGAAAGTGAAAGGAACGATCCACTGGGTGTCTGCGGACGAAGCCGTTCCAGTTGAAGTGCATCTGTATAATAAGCTTCTGCACTCGGACGCTCTGCCAGAAGAGAATGAGGACTGGTCAGATCGATTGAATTCGGAATCGCTAACCATTATGCGCAATGCGATGGTTGAGCCGTACATTCGTGACATTGGTCCAGAGAAGAAGTTTCAACTTTTCCGTCACGGCTATTTCTGTACAGACTCGAAGCTTAGCTCCGCTGAGGGGCTCGTGTTCAATCGGATCGTACCGCTGAAGGATACGTGGAACAAGAAATAAGTAATCAGTAATCAGTATTCAGCTCTGCAAATAGGGGGAATTTGCCGTGTACACTAGCCGTCCACTCGAAGCTTCAGACTTAGCGATTATCTCTACATTCACGCTCAATGCAGAAGAGCTTCAATACTTCTTTCCATCAGCTCAGTTCCCACTTACACCGGAGCAAATTGAAGAACGAACCAAAACGAGACAGGTACCAACATGCATTCTATGCGAGAATCAAGTCGTTGCATATGCGAATTTGTATGGGGTAGAAGAAGAGAGCTGTTTCTTGGGTAATGTCATCGTAGCGCCAGCATATCGAGGTAGAGGTGCTGCTTCTTTCTTGCTCGAAACGATGATCAATATATCGAAGGAGCGGTTCGGAGTAAGCGTGATGAAGTTGATTTGCCAAAGCACGAACACGCGAGGGTTAATCTTCTATAGAAAGCACGGATTCATACCCGTAGATCTATTTAGTAATCAGACAGCAACAGGTGAATATGTGGTGGGCATCCAGATGGAACGCCGTCTTGACTAAAGCAAAGGGCATATGCCTCCTAAGGAGCATATGCCCTCAGCTATTTACTCGAGATTCGTCATCTCAATCCAAACTTGGCGTTTCGATTGCAGAGCCGTAAGTGCTGCTTGGCCGCTTGTTTGTTTGCTTTGCAGCTCTCGAATGACGGGATAAATATCTCCTAGCGCATCCAGTGTCTGCTGCTGTGAATTCTGAATACGTCCTTGGACGATCCAGTCGGTGATAAGGCCATCGAACCAGTAGTCAGCCATCTTGAGCGTGCCGCTGATGTCAATCTGAATATTGATGGCTTGATTGAGATCATCAAGCTCATCACGGAAGTTATGGAGCAGATGATTCGCGTTCTGAATATGCCGCTTGGCATCATCCACATGCTCATGTTTAATGGATGTGCTGATTAATCCGCCCCCGCCCCAAGTATCCCACGCTCCCCAATTCTCCGCTTTCTCCAGACTCGCGGATGCATCCTCAAGAGCAGATACCACGCGATTGCCTGCTGTCAAAGCTTCTTGAAGCTCCTTCAATTGGATGGTTTGGTCCGATATTTGATCATCCATAGCAATGAGTTCACTCGCATGCGCAGAGGCGACGCGAAGTGCAGCTTCCTTGGTGGTTAATAGGCGATTATAATCACGATCAGCGCCTTGATATTGTGACAGCTCGTCACCGAGAAGCCGTAAGTCTTCTTGGGTGCTCAATAGCCGCTGCTTCTCTTCCTGTAGCTTCAGTGCGACAGCTAGCGCTTGTTGGCGTTCAAGCTCGAGCTGTTCTTCCTTGCTGCGCAGAATGATATGGAATAAGTTCGTTAGGCTGAGCTTGGTCAGCTTCTCGACGTCTGCCTCTTCCTTCTCTAGCTGGACCTCATATTGGATTATGATTTGTTCCAGAGTACGGACCCGTCTTAGAAGTTCTTCGCGTCTGCGCTCTGCTTTGTTCAGCCGGTACAGCCGTTCTTTCGCATCAAGCAGCTGCGTGCTCAATTCATTCGGCATCGTAATTCCCCGTTTCATCGGTAGTGGGTTCAGTAGCATAGCTGTTATTACGCTCTACACACACCAAGAGTTTCGGTGATTATGGAAATTTATTGGAATTACTTCTTCGATCTAGCCCCGTTCGAATGTCATATATACAAGCCTTACTTCCATACGCTATAGAGCTTGGAGTAGAAGTATAGGGAGGGATTCGAGTTGCCGGATGCATTCGTAGCTCGCTCATTGGAGGAGGTTCGGTTCTGGTCACGGATTATGAAAGAGCATTCATTATTTCTGAAGCTTGGATTCCGTTGTGAGGATACGACGCTAATCAATGAGGCCAATCAATTCTACTCTATCTTCGAGAATATTGAGAACAGGGCGAATCAATTCACGACAGGCACAGATCCGGCGGTGATCAGGAGATTTAATGAAGAGGTTCACAATGCCGTATCGCACATCTGGTTGTTTAAACGCAAAATCCTTCATCTTATTCTCACCTGTCAGCTGCCTGGAGCGAATAATTTTCCACTGCTAGTCGATCATACGAGCAGAGAAGCGAACTATTTCCGCAATCGGCTGGCAGAGCTGAATGCCGGTAGGCTGGAATCGCTGCCTGATGCCATTATCAACGAGAATGTGTTCTTCCTGCGCATCATGGCTGATCATGCGAAATTCATCAGCCATCTGCTTGATCCTTCGGAACGCAAGCTAGTCGAGCAGGCGAATGAGTTCGGTCACGACTTCGATAAACTGCTCTATCAAGCGATCGATCTTGATTCGATGCGACCGCAATCGCAGACTGTTCCTCTGCTGGATCAGTTTCTTGATCAGAACCGCGTATCTGTCGTCGCCCTGCGTGACTTTAAGAAAACGGCACGTGATCTCATTGAGGCTTGCCGAATCAAGAGTATCATCCATCCTTTGCTTGCCGATCATGTCTATCGGGAAGCGGAGCATTTCCTGGGGATCATTGATATGTTCGAGCTTAGCTTGACAGGGAAGAGTAACTAAACGAATTGTTTGGCTGTTGGTCCATAGAGACTGGCGGCCTTTATTGTTTATACCGTCAAAATGAACCTAATAGGTTAGAGGGAATTGGTTATATCCGTGGAATAGTTGGGTAGAAGGCGGTGGGGTGCAAATGTTGGTAAGAGCAGCGACAATAGCTGATGCGGAGCAAATTGCGGCCGTTCACGTGCAGAGCTGGCAGACAACATATCGGGGGATTGTTGCCGATGATTATTTGGACAGCTTGTCTGTGGAGCAGCGGCTTCGAAACTGGCAGTGGAATTTCAACAACATGAACGAGCTGGGTTGTATCTTCGTCGCAGAAGCGGACGACGGCCGTATAGTCGGGTTTGCAAGCGGTGGACGATGTCGTGAAGAACAACAGGACTCTGACGGGGAGCTATATGCCATTTATTTGATTCAACAGGAGCAACGTAAGGGCATAGGCAAAGAGCTATTTCACAGTGTCATGGAATTTCTACGGCAAACCGGTTGTTCCGGGATGATGTTATGGGTGCTCGCTGACAATCCGTCCTTAACGTTCTACCTGGCACAGGGTGGCCGTATTACCGAGCAGAAGACGATTCGTATCGGCAATGATGATCTGCAGGAACTTGCACTAGGATGGGAATTTAGTTAGATATTGCACGGTGAATTTATTCATCTTCCAGCAGCATCAATTTGAATGGCTCATCCAGCTGATATACAATATAGAGACTTTCTTCATCCATTCCTATCAAGCAAGTAAAGGAGCATCCAACATGTTTCATACAGAGGCATATACAGAATCACGTGAACAAAATTACGAATTAGTCATCAGCCAGCTCGGAGCGCTGCTTGAAGGGGAAGCCGATCAAATCGCGAATCTCTCCAATGCATCCGCATTGCTGAATCAGTTTCTAGATCGCATCAACTGGGTTGGTTTCTATATCAACCGCGGCGGGGAGCTAGTCCTTGGACCGTTCCAAGGGCTGCCTGCATGCGTACGCATCCCGTTCTCTCGCGGAGTCTGCGGCAAGGCGGCAAGCACAAGAGAAACGGTTCGCGTCGAGAACGTTCATGAGTTCCCGGGCCATATTGCGTGTGACGCAGCTTCGCAATCCGAGATCGTCATTCCGATCATCAAAGACGGTGAGCTGCTCGGTGTACTGGACATCGACAGTCCTGAACTGAACCGGTTCGATGAGCTGGACCAGCGGTATTTGGAGCAATTCGTGCAGAAACTGATCGCCCACCTGTAAGATGTCGATGGACTATCAAGTAACATCGAAGTGGGATGAGAGCTTCTGGCGAGAGGTAGAGCCTGTTTACAGGGAAGCATTCCCTGAACATAGAGGCAAGAGTGTAGGGGTTATACGCCGCATGTTCGAGCGTAAGCTAAGTGAGCTGCATACATGGAGCGAAGCGGGCGAAGTCATTGCGATGGCGTTGACGTCTATCGATCGTCATGCGCACGTGCTTGTGCTTGATTATCTTGCAGTACGTGCAAGTCGCAGAGGAAGCGGGCTTGGCCGACATTGCGTTGAAGCGATCAGCGAGTGGGCAGCCGGCTCGGAGTCCTGCCATGCGATCATCATCGAGGTCGAAGCAGAGCAGACGGAGGAGAATGCGGAGCGCATCCAATTCTGGCTAAAGACGGGCTTTCAGCTGACAAGCTATGTACATCCGTATATCTGGGTGCCAGAGACGTTTCATGCGATGTATTTGCCGTTAGATTCGTCTTTCAAGCCGGATGATGATGGGCGATCGCTGTTCAAATTCATTACCAAATACCACGAGAAGGCCTACCGCGGCGGTGATTTAGAGTAGCCTATTCGCGCTAGTTCGGAACAATTTACCATTGCTTTTTAGGACGAGGCTCTTTAATATTGAAACCTGTTGTGAAAATTAAATACAAATGCCTCATGATTCATGTGATGAGGTAGAGGTCGCGATGTTGAAGAGTACATTCGGGGGAAGTCCAGTAAAGACTGTTGATTCCGGGTGAAAAGGCAACATCGCCGAAGCTGCGCGTCATACTGGGCGTGCCTGCTGGGGCCGTTTCCGAAAGGAACGGAACTGTCATGCTATCCTTACCAGGGATAACATGTTGAGCTATCTTGGAACAGGATCATAGAGGTACGTTTAAGCTGCCTTTCTTGTGTTTGAAGAAGGCAGCTTTTTTGTGTTTATTTTCAGGGATATTCAGTAAAGGGAGCGTATCGAAATTGATAGAGAACAAACTGCGCAGAGGCTTGAAATCACGCCATATGACGATGATTTCCCTCGGCGGATCGATTGGAACAGGACTGTTCCTGGCAAGCGGCGGAGCCATTCACTCAGCCGGACCCGGAGGAGCACTGCTAGCTTATCTCGTTATTGGAATCATGGTCTATTTCCTCGTTACAAGCTTGGGCGAAATGGCTACCTATATGCCGGTATCGGGAACATTCAGCACGTATGCAACGAGATTCGTAGATCCATCCTTCGGTTTCGCCCTCGGCTGGAACTATTGGTATAACTGGGCGATTACGATCGCCGCAGAATTGTCTGCCGCAACGCTCATCATTAAGTTCTGGCTGCCGGACAGCCCATCCTTCTTATGGAGTGCGCTGTTCCTGGCGCTCATGGTCGGACTTAATCTATTGTCGGTCAAAAGCTATGGCGAATCCGAGTATTGGTTTGCAATGATCAAGATCGTCACTGTTATCGTGTTCATCGGCATCGGCTTGCTTATGATCGTAGGCATCTGGCGCGGAGACGCAGTAGGCTTCAGCAACTTTACAGCCGGCGACGCTCCGATCTCAGGCGGCTGGCTGGCCGTGCTCGGCGTTTGTATGGCGGCCGGCTTCTCGTTCCAAGGAACGGAGCTTGTCGGTATCGCGGCAGGTGAATCCGAGAATCCCCGCGAGAGTGTTCCGCGCGCCATCCGCAGCGTGTTCTGGCGGATTCTGCTGTTCTACATCCTGGCCATCTTCGTTGTAGGAATGCTCATTCCGTTCACAACTGATACGCTTGCAGACGGCAGCGTTGCGGCAAGCCCGTTCACGATCATCTTCGAGAAAGCGGGTCTTAGCGTTGCCGCTTCCGTGATGAATGCAGTCATTCTGAGTTCGGTTCTCTCCGCAGGAAACTCGGGCATGTATGCTTCGACACGGATGCTTTGGGTGCTAGCGAAAGAAGGCAAGGCGCCGAAGCTGTTCGCCAAGCTTAACAGACACGGCATTCCCGTGTATGCGCTGCTTGCAACCGCAGCAATCGGCATGCTTGCGTTCCTCGCGTCCTTCTTCGGGGATGGTCAGGTGTATATCTGGCTGCTGAACGCATCCGGTATGTCGGGCTTCATCGCTTGGCTCGGTATTGCAATCAGCCATTACCGTTTCCGTAAGGCGTATGTCGCGCAAGGCCGCAGCATTGCAGATCTGCCTTATCGCTCGCTGTGGTTCCCGTTCGGACCGATTTTGGCAGGCATCATGTGTATGATCGTCATCATCGGACAGAGCATCAGCGCGTATTCAGACGGCAAGATCGACTGGATGTTCGTGCTAGCATCCTACATCGGGATTCCGCTGTTCCTTGTGATCTGGCTCGGCTACAAGTGGAAGCATAAGTCGAAGCTGCTGAAGCTGCAAGAGTGCGATTTGGAGCCAGTAACCGAATAGTTGAACGATTGTGAAGAGCAGGGGCTGAAGACGCCTTTGCTCTTTTTTGGTCTGTGATACCCGATTCGAGAGTGCTGCATAAAGCCTTCACCTGGGTGAGCTTCGGGATTTGGCTCGCAACAAATGGGGAGATGCTGCGTATCCATTTTCAGAGGCACAGGGAGGAGATTATCTGGATGAAGAAGGGTCTTTACCATGTTATAGTAATCTTAGTCTTGCTGTGCACGGTTGTTAGTTGTAAGTCGGGATCGGGAAGCGAATCCTCAGATCCATTGATTGGCAATGGTAAGCACGATATCGTGAGCATTACGCTCGAGTGTGCCAACTTATGCGTTCAGCACGAGAAGAGGCAGTTAGCCGATATGAAATTCACGCGTCCCGAAGATATTGAGATCTTTCTCGATGCGTCCGGCAAAGCGAAGGAAATCATGGGAGATCTTGATTATGACGTGTATTTCTACATGAATGTACAATTTAGTGACGGAGTTAAGAATCGGTATGTGCTTAATATTGATCGTGATGAAGGCAGTACTGGCCTGCTCGTCAATGTGTCCGACAGCTCGCGAGGATTCTCGATCCCTGTGAAGGAGACGGCGATTCTACGCAAATTGATCTATACCAAATTGAAGTAGGTGGATACAGATGTTCCATGAAAAAGAGTACTATAACGAACATTTTGCGGAATTGACGTTTTCTAAGGAAGAACTAATCGGCGTCAAATTTTATGATTGCACGTTTACAAAATGCGATTTCAACGAAACGGTGTTTGATGAATGCAAGTTCTCGGATTGTGCGTTTACTTCCTGCGATCTCAGCTTGGTCAAGCTGCTCGATAGCTCGATCTCGCAAGCGTCATTCAAGCAATGCAAGCTGGTTGGCGTCGATTGGACCGAAGCCTCTTGGTCGCGGATCGTCGTGCCCGGAACGCTGAGATTCGATGAATGTGTGCTGAATCATTCCACGTTCATTGGGCTAACGCTGCCGAAGAGCGAGATGAAAGACTGTACCGCTCGGAATGTCGATTTCCGTCAGACGAATTTGCAGGAGTCGAAGCTGACCCATACCAATTTCTCGGAAAGCTTGTTTAGCGAGACGAATCTGACTGGCGCAGACTTGTCGCATGCAACGAATTATGCGATAGATCCGAGCGTTAATCGGATTATGAAAGCGAAGTTTACGCTGCCGGAGGCAATCTCTCTGCTCTATAGCATGGATATTGAGATCATCGAGCATTAGGATACCGATACCGGGTATGGCAGGAAATGGCTCATTGATGACGAAGTAATGACAGACTGATCAAACGAAAAGGTGTGGTTACTGTGTCTACGCATTCACATTCGCAATCGTCATCCACCGAGAAGCCTGATATCGCTTCCTGGTTTCGGCGGTATTCCGAGTCGGCGCACCGCAATCCGTATCCGTTCTATTCCTATTTGCTTGAGCATGAGCCAGTTCACTTCGTTGAAGAGAGCGGCTTCTGGATAATTTCAAGATATGAAGACGTCAATCGAATATTGAAGGATCCGGTATTTGTCCGCGAGCATAAGAATGCGATGCCCGGCCTGTATGAAGAGCCGCCGCAGCAAGTGGTGAACGAATGGAAGCCGGTCAACGATCTGCTCGATAACTGGATGCTGCTCCGTGATGCACCTGTACATACCCGATTAAGGGGGCTCGTCAGCCCAGCCTTCACACCTCGCGCGATGGAGAGGCTCAGGCAGAATATCCGTAATATCGCCGAGCACCTTGCCGACCAGATGGCGGAAGGCAACGAAGCGGAGCTCATCTCGGCCTTTGCATTCCCGCTGCCGGTTATCGTCATCGCGGAGATGCTTGGCGTTCCGCCGGAAGATCGGGAGCTGTTTCAAGGCTGGTCGCATACTTTCGCGCGCATATTGGAAGGCGGCGAACAACCGCCGGATTTCGCGCAGCAAGCGATTGGGGCAGCTGAGGAGATTTCCGTTTACTTCCGTGAGCTGATCGCCGAGCGTAAGAAGGCGCCGAAGGAAGATATGATCAGCGATTTAGTTCATGCGAAGGAGCAAGCCGATGCCTTGACGGAGCAGGAGCTTATCGCGACATGTGTACTGCTGCTTGTAGCCGGGCATGAGACGACAGTCAACTTGATCAGCAATATGATGCTAGCATTGCTAGACCATCCAGAGCAGCATGCGCTCCTACGCAGTCAGCCGGCTCTGACCGCATCTGCTGTTGAGGAAGGGCTTCGCTATGAAGGGCCTGTGCAGCAGACTTCTCGTCTTGCTTCCGCTGATTATATGATCGGTGGCCAAACCATTAAGCAGGGGCATTTTGTCACTGTTATGCTTGGCGCAGCGAATCGCGACCCGGCACAGTTTCAGGAGCCGGATCGGTTCCTCATTGAGCGGTCTCCGAACCGCCATCTCGCTTTTGCTACGGGAGCTCATTTCTGCCTCGGTGCGCCGCTGGCGCGCATGGAAGGCGAGATTGCGCTGTCCGTGTTCATGCAGCGTTTTCCAGAAATGCGCTTCAAGGACGAATATCCCAAATGGCGTCCGAACATGCTTTTCCGCGGGTTAGGGACGATGCAGGTACAGTTATAAACTGGCTACAGAAATCCGCGGCTAACGCGGATTTTTTGCTTTGGAGGAGGCTAAACAGAATGAAGGTCAAATTCGAGATTGACGAGGCGCTGGTGCTCGCAAAGCTAAGCGACGCGTATGGCATCCAGGCAGAAGCCATGCCGTTTATTCCGGTGGGGGATGCTGCTTATTCTTATTTTCTACAGTGCAATGGCGGGCATCGGTATTACGTCAAGCTTTTCGACCATAATAACGATCGTCAGAAGAGTGGAGCGGACAAACTCAGCTATTACTTGCCTCTGCTTTGGCAATTGCAGCATGAGGGTCAATTTGATCAGCTAACATGGCCGATTCGCACGCTCAGCGGCGACTACTGGATTACGGTAGAGGAATGTACCATTGTGTTGTTTAACTACATCGCCGGAGAGACGCTCGCAGATGCCTATCCATTCTCGCCGGAGACGATCAGCACGATTGCTCAGCTAGCTGCGCGGGTCCATGGCATTATGCCAACCTTGAATCACGAGCTGTTCGCGCTTCCTTCGGAAACGTTCGATTTATCCTTCGTTCCTGATTTGGAGCAGTGCCTGGTAATGCTGGAACACCGAAGCGAAGTCGACGGAGTTGGAGATGGAGATCCTATTGTCCTTGAGCTACAAGCAAATTTGCTGCCACAGAGAGAGCGGATCAGCGGAATGGTTAAGTTGCTTATCGACCTGCAGGCAAAGTCCCTTGAGGACGACCGGGAGATGGTGCTCTGTCATGGGGACATGTGGGGCGGCAACTTAATTCGTGGCGACAACGGAAGCCTTTATCTAGTCGACTGGGAATCCGTCATAATTGCGCCGATCGAATTTGATATCCGAGGATATATCGGGGATGAGTTTGGTATTTATATATCCTCATACGAGAAGCAGATGGGCCGCGAGGTTCAGGTGAACACCGGCGTGCTACGGTTCTACTGCTATCAGCATCATCTTCGCAATTTGACGAATTGGCTGCTTAATTTGCTTGTGAGGAATATGAATCCGGAGCAGAGAGCCAATGATCTTGAGATGATTCTGTACCATTGCATGAACCGGTGGGATAGCATTGAACCGCAAGTCGATGCCGTAGAAAAGCAATTACGAGATAGGAAGTGACCCGTGCAACATGCAGCAAATATCGGAACCATCATTAAAGCAATCATCGTTCCATAAGTTTTGGATCGGACGCACGTTCTCATCCACCTCATTCCAAATGCTGTCCGTCGCAATCGGATGGCAAATGTACGACCTGACACATGACGCATACAGTCTCGGCCTTGTCGGCCTTGCTCAGTTCCTTCCGATGCTGCTTCTTACGCTGATCGTCGGCCAAATCGCGGATCGCTTTGACCGCCGCATCATCGTTTTTCTTGTTCAGCTCATCCAGAGCGGAATAGCAGTACTGCTGCTCATCGCCAATCTTGCGGGCTGGCTGGGACGCGAGGAGATCCTCGTAGCGGCGATGATACTTGGCGCATGCCGAGCGTTCGAAGGACCATCGTCATCCGCTTTATTGCCGATGTTGGTGCCAAAGGAGCTTATGCAGAAAGCAATCGCATGGACGACTTCAGCCGGTCAAACGTCGCAAATCTTAGGACCGACGCTTGGCGGCATTCTCGTCGCTGTAGGTCCTGTTTATGTGTATGGGACAGCGTCGGTGGCGTTGCTCGCAGGCGCGATTCTGACCGTTCTTATTCGTATGGAACGCGGTATTAGAACGCCGGCTCCGCTTACGCTTCAATCATTCTTCTCTGGGCTGGTCTTTGTGAGACGTCATCCGATTATTTTGGGCACCATATCGCTTGACCTGTTCGCCGTACTGCTCGGCGGCGCTACGGCGCTATTGCCGATCTTTGCTGAAGATATTTTACGAACCGGCGCTGTCGGGCTGGGACTCATGCGTACAGCACCAGCGGTGGGGGCGCTCATCATGTCGATTGCCCTCGTGTATTATCCGCTCAAGAAAGCGCTCGGACCGATTCTGTTCGGCGCGCTTGCCATATTCGGTTTGGCGACGATGCTATTCGCCGTCTCGACGAATCTGGTCTTATCGCTGTTCGCGCTGCTCATGATCGGTGCTTCGGACGTTATTAGCGTCGTCATTCGTTCTTCACTTGTTCAGCTCCAAACGCCGGATGAGATGCGCGGCCGCGTCAATGCGGTCAATTCGTTGTTCATCGGTACGTCGAATCAGCTCGGCGAGTTTGAGTCGGGCACGCTTGCGGGTTTGGTCGGAGCTGTGAATGCAACGTTAATTGGCGGGATCGGCACCATCATTGTCGCAGGGTTATGGATGGTTTGGTTCCCTTCTTTACGAAAACTCAAAACACTTGAATAAGAAGTCCGTTTTCTGTACAAGATATATTCGACGGTGCAAAGAGAGGTGTGGTTCCATTGAACCGAATGGTGCAAGAGCTACAAGAGGGTTTTAGTTAATCACCTAACTACATGGAAGCGAGGCGACGTGTCGCAGAGCAGGTCACATGTGCTGCTTAGCTTTTCGTTGAAAGACGGGAGTTAACGCAGTGCCCAAGTGTTCCAACCGATGTGTTTTGTGAACTTGAAGCAACTCTAATCGATCGATCACCGTCAGAAAGCTGTCCGAGGAAACTCGGGCAGCTTTTCTATTTTTGCAGGACAAGTACTGCGGGGGACTATGATCGGTCAGAGTTCAGGAATATTTTAACACTAGACTTGTATGTGGTTATTGTAGTAATCTAATGTTCTGCCGCTGAGACGTAAGGAAAAGCGCGGTGCACGAAACGCAAAACAAGTTGAAAAATAAAGCTTGCAATTGAGTTTCGATGTGTGATATATTCTAATTCCGGTCGCAAGACTGGGACAAGAAATACGACGAAATTTGTTCCTTGAAAACTGAACAATGAGCGACCTGTTAAAGGTCTTAAAACAAGCTAGTTTTTTGAATGAGCTAACAAGCAAATTCATAAATGATCTTCGGATCACTTTTATGGAGAGTTTGATCCTGGCTCAGGACGAACGCTGGCGGCGTGCCTAATACATGCAAGTCGAGCGGATCTTGTCCTTCGGGA